>NZ_LKBA01000027.1 GCF_001307765.1 Aliiroseovarius crassostreae | reverse complement strand
GCGCTCCGCCATCATCGTCTCAAGATCGCGATAACTGATCCCGTAGCGGCAATACCATCGCACCGCCCAAAGCACGACCTCACCGCTGAAATGCCGTCCTTTGAAATCACTCATGGAGCATCCCTCCTGCCTGGCGAAACTTAAAAATGGGGCCGCACGGAGAAGTTTGCAACAGAGCCGCCTAACAACCCACGTGCGCAGGAAGCTGCAAGCGCGCTGGAAATGTGGGGTGTTTTGGCGTTGCCGTGGATTGTTCAAAGGGTCGCATATGGTGACGCCTTTGCCGAAAGCCTAGGCGTCACAGAATACGAACCTGAAGGTAAAGCTGCCGAAGAAATGCGGGCACTTTGGCAGTGGATGAAAAACAAAATGGAAGGCAAGAAGCATGGCAAGAAAATCCTTGATAAAGAGTCTTGATATGGAAACTTCAAGCGGGCAGGGGAAGCAATCCGCTACCGTGGTTTCAATGGATACAACAACCGAGCAGCCTAAGCCCACAAAAACAAGCTTGTATTTGCCGCCGAAAGCAAACCACAAGCTAAAGGAAATCGCGCTTTCGAAGGGCTGCAAGGTGCATGATTTGTTGATCGCTGGCGTTGACCATGTGTTGACCAGCGAGGGCTTTAAGCCTGTTTCCGAGTATTCCGAAAAGTAGCGTCATAGGGGTATGACCCTGTGACGCTATACCCCTGTAGGGGTGCTATGCACGACCGTGCTTTTCAAAGTATGATCGGCAAAAACCGAGGAAGGCAGCGTCAGGATTTTTTGGCGCGTCCATGCCTTTTGTGTTCATCCAGCCGCGCCACTCTTGTTCAAGGAAATAAACGTCCCAAGACGGAGCCGGGCTCTGTTGCAAACTTCTCCGTGCGGCCCCATTTTTAAGTTTCGCCAGGCAGGAGGGATGCTCCATGAGTGATTTCAAAGGACGGCATTTCAGCGGTGAGGTCGTGCTTTGGGCGGTGCGATGGT
>NZ_LKBA01000025.1:130000-133486 GCF_001307765.1 Aliiroseovarius crassostreae | reverse complement strand
ATCTTCCCGCTTTCGTTAGTGAGTATGGGCTGCCAGCTTCACTGAATTGAGTATAAGCTTTTCCCAACATAAAACGCCCTTCGCTTTTGGGCGAAGGGCGTTTTTGTTTTTTGAGATCGTTATGAGAGAATTTGGATTTTTACTAGGTTTGGCGGTGACCTACTCTCCCACGTCTTAAGACGCAGTACCATTGGCGCGACAGTGCTTAACGGCCGGGTTCGGGATGGGACCGGGTGTTTCACTTGTGCTATGACCACCAAACCGAGTAAAAATCCAATTTTTGTCCAAGTCAGTACACTGGTGTGTATGCTTTTGATTTATCAGTATGAGCTCTACCGCTTTGCTACTTGAGCGCGGTTAGGTTTGCTTTCTACTGGATCAAATCAAGCCTATCGGACCATTAGTACCGGTCAACTGAGCATGTTACCATGCTTACATCTCCGGCCTATCGACGTGGTAGTCTTCCACGGTCCTCAGGGATACCTTGTTTTGAGGGGGGCTTCCCGCTTAGATGCCTTCAGCGGTTATCCTTTCCGATCATAGCTACCCAGCACTGCCGTTGGCACGACAACTGGTCCACCAGTGGATCGTTCACCCCGGTCCTCTCGTACTAGGGGCAACTCCTCTCAAGTATCCTACACCCACGGCAGATAGGGACCGAACTGTCTCACGACGTTCTAAACCCAGCTCACGTACCTCTTTAAATGGCGAACAGCCATACCCTTGGGACCTGCTCCAGCCCCAGGATGAGATGAGCCGACATCGAGGTGCCAAACACTGCCGTCGATATGGACTCTTGGGCAGTATCAGCCTGTTATCCCCGGCGTACCTTTTATCCGTTGAGCGATGGCCCTTCCACTCGGGACCACCGGATCACTATGGCCGTCTTTCGACTCTGCTCGACTTGTCAGTCTCGCAGTCAGGCTGGCTTCTGCCATTGCACTCAACGAGCGATTTCCGACCGCTCTGAGCCAACCTTCGCGCGCCTCCGTTACGCTTTAGGAGGCGACCGCCCCAGTCAAACTACCCACCACGCAGGGTCCCGGATCCGGATAACGGACCGCGGTTAGACATCAAGCAGAACAAGGGTGGTATCTCAAAGGAGGCTCCACAGGAACTGGCGTCCCTGCTTCGAAGCCCACCACCTATTCTGCACATGTTGTGCCTGATGCCAGTGCGAAGCTGTAGTAAAGGTGCACGGGGTCTTTCCGTCTAACCGCGGGAAGCCTGCATCTTGACAGGCAATTCAATTTCGCTGAGTCGATGTTGGAGACAGCGGGGAAGTCGTTACGCCATTCGTGCAGGTCGGAACTTACCCGACAAGGAATTTCGCTACCTTAGGACCGTTATAGTTACGGCCGCCGTTTACCGGGGCTTCAATTCGGTGCTTGCACACCTCCTTTTAACCTTCCGGCACCGGGCAGGCGTCAGACCCTATACGTCGTCTTGCGACTTCGCAGAGCCCTGTGTTTTTAGTAAACAGTCGCCACCCCCTGGTTTGTGCCCCCAGTCAATACTTGCGTAGAAACTGGGCCTCCTTCTCGCGAACTTACGGAGGTATTTTGCCGAGTTCCTTCAACATCGTTCTCTCAAGCGCCTTGGTATACTCTACCTATCCACCTGTGTCGGTTTAGGGTACGGTCTCATGAAGGGCTATTTCCAGGAACCTCTAAGCTGCCCATTCAATCCAATAAGGATGAACAACCTTCGAGATCCGTCACTTCCTTCTGGCCCAGGAATATTAACCTGGTTCCCATCGGCTACGCCTTTCGGCCTCGCCTTAGGGGCCGGCTTACCCTGCTCAGATTAGCTTTAAGCAGGAACCCTTGGATTTTCGGCGAGGGGGTCTCTCACCCCCTTTGTCGCTACTCATGTCATCATTCTCGCTAGTGATCTCTCCACCGGATCCCTCACAGGCCGGCTTCACTGAAAGCTCCGATCCTCCAATGACCCCGAAGGATCTAAGGAGGAATGGAACTATGTCACACTACGCTCTGCTACCGCGTGCATAAATGCACACCCTAAGCTTCGGCTCATGGCTTGAGCCCCGGTACATCTTCGCCGCAAGACAACTTATTTAGACCAGTGAGCTGTTACGCTATCTTTAAAGGATGGCTGCTTCTAAGCCAACCTCCTGGTTGTTTTGGTCGTCTCACCTGCTTTCCCACTTAGCCATGAATTAGGGGCCTTAGCTGTAGGTCAGGGTTGTTTCCCTCTCCACAACGGACGTTAGCATCCGCTGTGTGTCTGCCATATAGTACTTCCCGGTATTCGGAGTTTGATTAGGATCAGTAAGGCTGTGGGCCCCCATTACCCATTCAGTGCTCTACCCCCGGGAGTATTCGTATGACGCTCTACCTAAATAGATTTCGCAGAGAACCAGCTATCTCCGAGTTTGATTGGCCTTTCACCCCTAGGCACAGCTCATCCCGATCTTTTTCAACAGATGTGGGTTCGGTCCTCCAGTGCGTGTTACCGCACCTTCAACCTGGCCATGCCTAGATCACTCGGTTTCGGGTCTGATCCACCTAACTCATTCGCCCTATTAAGACTCGCTTTCGCTACGCCTACACCTAACGGCTTAAGCTTGCTAGATAGACCAAGTCGATGACCCATTATACAAAAGGTACGCCGTCAGCCCGCAAGGGGCCTCCGACTGATTGTAGGCGTTCGGTTTCAGGTACTGTTTCACTCCCCTCGTCGGGGTGCTTTTCACCTTTCCCTCACGGTACTGGTTCGCTATCGGTCAGTAAGGAGTACTTAGCCTTCGAAGGTGGTCCTCCGATCTTCAGACAGAATTTCACGTGTTCCGCCCTACTTAATACGTCCTATCATGCTTCATATACGGGACTGTCACCCACTATGGTTGGCCTTTCCAGACCATTCTATCCACACTCAAGGCTCGGCTGGTCCCCGTTCGCTCGCCGCTACTAGGGGAGTATCAATTGATTTCCTTTCCTCCGGGTACTTAGATGTTTCAGTTCCCCGGGTTTGCTCTTAAAACCCTATGTATTCAGGTCTTAAGTCCCTGTTTCAGAACACTATAAATAACCGAAGTTATTATAATGAACTGTCAGGTGGGTTCCCCCATTCGGAGATCGATGGCTATTACGGCTATTCTCGCCTTACCATCGCTTATCGCAGAGTATCACGTCCTTCATCGCCTCTTACTGCCAAGGCATTCACCAAACGCCCTTCTCGCGCTTGATTTGATCCAGAAGAAGACAGACCTTTTGTTCATCTGACCTCTTACCCTCGCGGGCAATCTGGACCAAAAGCATACTTTCCCGCGCTCTTTGAATGTCCTACCGCCTTGCGGCTACTTGAGGACGATTTGGCGATTGATGTCGGTCAATCACCAAGATCAAAGAGCACATAAGATCTGATCTCTCAGACCTTGGTTAGTGTACTTGACTTGGACAACACTATCGTTTCAGCCGGGATACCGTAGAAAGTCCGAGGAAAGGGACTTAAAACAGCCTTCTT
>NZ_LKBA01000025.1:0-127500 GCF_001307765.1 Aliiroseovarius crassostreae | reverse complement strand
TCTTCAGATACCATCAATGTCAAAGAGCGCGGAACCAAGTTAAACCAGATCCCAGAGACAAAATCCACCGGAAGCACCGCATCTCTTTGGCGCAACCCGATCAATCTGCCTCGAATTTTTCCCGCTAAACATCACTTCCGATCATCTCGTCCGCTCCGTCTCGCGCCCCATCGTGCGCCTCAGCGCCGCCGGTGAAGGGGGTTCTAAGTCTTAAACCAAATACCCGCAACCCCTTTTTTGACTTTTCTCGCTAAAAATCAAAAAAAGAACAAATATTAAATGAAATCAACGCCTTAAAAAGACACACCTACCCCAATACACCCCGCCCCCAACACAAGACACACCCTTTCCCCAAGACAAAAACAACACAAAACACAAAACCGGGCGCGACTCCCCATAACCCAAAAGACCAAAACAACACCGCACAACAAAACAAACTCTCAAAAAACTCCAAAAAAACTCAAAACAAAGCCAGTGAACCGGGAAAAACCTCATACCTACGCGCAAAAAACCAAGGAATCGCCGAACAAAGGCCAGAACTTCAAGAATCACAAACGAACAGGAAGAGCCTCAGCTCCGCTTCAGGGATCGCAGCATTGGGACGGTGTAGATGACCAGGGCCAACCAGATCAGCGGAAAGGCGAACAGGCGCATTCCCGAGAGGGGTTCGCCGAAGTGGAAGACCGCAATCAGGAAGATCATGGTGGGGGCGATATATTGAAGAATGCCGACCGTGCTCATGCGCACTCCTTTTGCCCCATTTGCATAAAGCAGCAGCGGCACGGCGGTGACCACACCGGCAGCCAGCAACAGAAGGGTTGTCGGAGCGTCGTTCAGGAAGACCCCCTCACCGGTAGCCCCGAGATATGCCATATAGGCCAGCGCAAAGGGGGTCAGGATCAGCACCTCAAGCAAAAACCCCTGATTGGGACCGATTGGCAGGGATTTTTTGAAATAGGCATAAAAGCCCCAAGTGATCATAAGGCCAACCGCCACCAGGGGCAGGCGACCGGCCTCCAGCGTCAGGATCACCACTGCCGCCGCGGCAAAGCTGATGGCAATCATCTGAACCCGGTTCAACCGCTCCCCCAGCAGCACCGCCCCAAGGAAGATCGAAAAGAGCGGGTTGATGTAATAGCCCAGCGCGGCCTCCAACGCCTGCCCATTTGCAATCGACCAGATATAAATGCCCCAGTTCACCGAGATCAGCGCCGCCGTCAGCGCCGCCTGTGCCAGCATGCGCGGATGGGCAAACGCTTCGCGCAGCTCTCGCGTGCGCCCCATCACGATCAGAACCGCACCGGCCACCGGGACGGACCAGATCACCCGATGCACCACGACCTCTGCCGGAAGCACATGGGACAGCGCCTTCATGTAAAGCGGCAAGAACCCCCACAGCACATAGGCCGCAATCACAAAGGCCAGCCCGCGCGGGGTGTCCACATTGTCCTTCATCTGCGCCATGCTGCATCCTTTCCGCAGAACTTACCCGGTATCTATGACAAAGAAGAGCTTATTGTGCGAAGTGATTTCTGTGACGTCATTCATCAGGAAGCGTGATGCCTGGCAGACAGGCCCCGAGCACCCGGTAAAGGTCAAAGCCGGGCGACACGGGAGATGCCGAAAGAAAAGGACACCCGACAGGGTGCCCTCCTGTGGTCGTTCAGGCGTTTCGCCTTTCCCGCATCAGGTTGAAACCAGAACGCCCCCGTCTACGCCCCTCATCAGACCTTCACGCGTTCCGACTTGGGATCATACATCGGTTTCAAAGACGCCTCTGCCTTCACCTTCACACCACAGACGTCGATCTCATAGCTTGAGGCAAGCACGTCGGCTGCTTTCTCACCTTCGCAGGGCACATAGCCAAGACCAATGGCGCCACCAAGCATGTGGCCGTAATTGCCCGAGCTGAGATAACCCACATATTCGCCATCGCGCAGGATCGGTTCATTGTGGAACAGCAGCGGTTCGGCATCGGTCAGTTTGAACTGCACCAGACGGGACTTGGGCCCGGTTTCTTTACGCGCGATAACGGCGTCACGACCGATGAAGTCACAGCCCTTGTCGGTTTTCACCGCAAACCCCAGCCCCGCATCGACCACGTGATCCTCACAGGTGATGTCGTGGCCAAAATGGCGATAGCCCTTTTCGATCCGGCAACTGTCCATCATATGCATGCCGCACAGTTTCAGACCCAGATCCTGCCCGGCCTCCCAGAGGGTTTCGAACATGTGTCCGGCCATGTCGGCGGAGGCATATAGCTCCCACCCGAGTTCCCCCACATAGGTCACGCGATGCGCACGGGCGAGACCCATGCCGATCTCGATCTCTTGCGCGGTGCCAAACGGGTTGGTGGCGTTGGTGAAGTCGTTGGGAGAGACCTTCTCGAGCAGTTTGCGCGCATTCGGCCCCATGATCGCCAGCACGCCTTCGCCCGCGGTCACATCGGTGATCACCACGTTGAAGTCACCTTTGTGGCGTTCCATCCAGGTCTGATCCGCCAGACGGGTCGCCGCAGGTGTGACCACGAGATAGGCGGTTTCCGTCAGGCGGGTCACAGTCACGTCGGCCTCGATCCCACCTTTGCGGTTCAGGAACTGGGTATAGACGATCTTGCCGTTGGGCACCGCGTAATCGCCGCCCCCCACATAATTCAGGAACCGTTCCGCATCCGGGCCTTCGACGCGGATTTTGCCAAAAGACGACATGTCATACATGCCAACATTTTCGCGCACGGCGTGGTGTTCAGCGGCGGAGTTCTCAAACCAGTTCTGGCGCTTCCAGGAATACTGGTATTCCCGCTCCTGACCTTCGCTGGCAAACCAGTTGGCGCGTTCCCACCCGGCCAGCTCACCAAAGACAGCGCCCTGCTCCTTCAGATGGTGATGGAACGGCGTGCGACGCACACCGCGCGCGGTGGCCTTTTGCCGATAGGGGAAGTGATCGGCATAAAGCAGGCCCAGCGTTTCCTTCGAACGCTCATAAAGATATGTCTTATTACCCTGAAAGGGCTGCATCCGGCTGATATCCACGTCCCCCAGATCAAACGGTTTCTCGCCCGTATCCATCCACTCGGCCAGCGCATGACCCGCCCCACCGGCGGACTGGATGCCGATCGAGTTAAAGCCGGCGGCGACCCAGACATTGTCCATCTCCGGCGCAAGGCCAAGGTGATAGGCATCATCGGGAGTGAAACTTTCGGGGCCGTTGAAGAAAGTGTGGATCCCCGCCTCAGCCAGCATCGGCATCCGATTGCAAGCATTTTCCAGAATCGGCTCAAAATGATCGAAATCCTCTGGCAGCTGGTCAAATTCAAACGTGTCGGGGATGCCATCCATCGCCCAAGGTTTGGCATTTGGTTCAAATGCCCCCAACAACATTTTACCCGCGTCTTCTTTGTAATAGGCACATTCATCCGGCACCCGCAGCACTGGCAGTTGCGTCAGCCCGTCAATGGCTTCGGTCACGATATAGAAATGTTCACAGGCATGAAGCGGCACATTGGTGCCGGTCATGCGGCCCACCTGATGGCCCCACATGCCCGCGCAGTTCACCACCATGTCACATTCAATATGGCCGCTTTCCGTGCCATCATCCGACACCCAGTCGACACCGGTAACGAGACGACCCTCTTTGGTCACATCCGTGACCTTGATGCGTTCCTTGACGATGCCGCCCCGCTGGCGCGCGCCCTTGGCCAGCGCCAGTGCGATATTGGCGGGGTCACCCTGCCCGTCTTTTGGCAGGTAGACCGCCCCTTTCACATCCTCGACATTCAGATGCGGATACATCTCTTTCACCCGCGCGGCTGAGATCTCTTCGACCTCAACCCCAAAGGCGCGCGCCATGGCGGCCTGGCGGTAGATCTCTTCGCGGCGCTCTTCGGTCAGGGTCACCGTGATCGACCCGCAGCGTTTGAACCCGGTGGCGACACCGGTTTCTTCTTCCAGTGATCCGTAAAGTTCCTGCGAATATTTCGCGAGCTTGGTCATATTGGCCGTCGCGCGCAGCTGGGCAATCAGGCCGGCCGCATGCCAGGTGGTGCCCGACGTCAGTTGCTTGCGTTCCAGCAGCACAACGTCTTTCCAGCCTTTCTTGGTCAGGTGATAGGCCACCGAGCAGCCAATCACCCCTCCCCCAATAATAACCACACGGGCCTTTTGCGGCAGATTGCTCATGTCTTCCCTCCAATCAAAGACAAACACCAGAGTCGCATTTCGCGTTGCCGGATGAGAGTGGCACGGGTCCTGTGTTCATTATATCTGATTTCCGCCAGATTTGTCGGCTATCAGACATAGATCCGCAATCCATCCCCCTGCCTGCGCCACGCGGTTGGGGTCACGCCGAAATGGCGGTGAAAGAGCGAGGAGAACCCGTTTGGAAACCCACAGGCCAGCCCCACATCCCGCACACACATGCGGGTATTGAGCAGGAGCGTATTGGCATGGTTGAGCCGCAGCTCACGGTAATACGCATTGGGGGTGATATCGAAATGGGCCCGGAAATGGCGTTCGAGAGACCGTTCCGAGATCCCCAGCAGGTCCACCAGTTCGGAAATGCGCAAAGGCTCATCCAGATTGGCCTGCATCAGTTCGATACATTGATCCAACGCCTTGTTGCCGGTGACGGACAATTGCTTGCCGCCAAAGGGTTGCAGACTGGTGAGCGCACGGATGTTTTCATGCAGCAGGATATCCGACACCGTGGTGATCGCAGCCGCAGAGACATGCTGCCCCAGAAGGGAGAGCGCCAGATCAAAGGTCGACCCCATACCCGCACTGGTGATCAGGCGTCCGTCATCCGCCGCCAGCGCATAAGAGCCGCTTCCCGGCGTGCCCCGCTCATTCAGGACAGCGCGGTTTTCCCAATGGGTCGTGTGGTGTTTGCCCTGCTCACCGGTCTCGGCAATATAGCGACTGGCGGCCTCGGCCAGAAGCACCAACTTGGCCCCGGACCACATGTAGGATTTGATCACCGATTTGATGGACAGGTCCGGGTGATCCGGGTTTGAATTACCAATGACAAAAAGATAGTCCGCCCGGGGTTTCTCGGGGATCGCCTCAGCCATGACGGTCGCCTCGGCCCGACATCGCACGGGACCGGGGGTGCGGGCGCGAAACGTCCAGCTGAAAGCCTTTTTCGCGGTCACCCGATTGCTCAGGCGCATCACCTCGACCACGGCGGTCAGTTCGGTCAGAACAAAATCATCTGCAATGAGGATGTCGACATGCACGGGCACGCTCTTTGCCGGATCGGTCATGAATGTCCTCCTGTCTGGAAGGGGGCGCTGCCCCCCGGACTGCGCCCTCCCCCCGAGGTATTTCAGGCAAGAAAAAGGGGGAAGGACGCGGCTTTGCCGGTCAGGCGCGGATCCGGGTATTGTCAGGATCCCAAAGCGGTTGGTCTGGTTGGACCACGGCGCGGAATTTCTCGCCGTAGATCTCGACCTCAAGTTCGGTGCCGGGGGTGGCCAGTTCCGGGCGCACCATGCCGTAGGCAATCGACTTGTTCACACGATAGCCCCAACCGCCAGACGTGGTTTCACCGACGATCTCATCCCCGGACCAGACGCAGGACATATAAGGCGCATCACAGTCGCCTGCGTCCACCACCATGGTGACAAAGCGCTTTTTCGACCCTTGCTGCTTTTCCGCCAGAAGCGCGGCTTTGCCCGGGAAATCCTGCGGCTTGTCGAGGCGCACAAACCGCTCCAGCCCGCCTTCGAACATCGAGTAATCGGTCGACAGATCGCCCTTCCAGGTGCGGTAGCCTTTCTCCAGTCGCAGGCTGTCGAGTGCATACATGCCGAAGGGTTTGGCGCCCGCACCCAGCAGGGCGTCATAGATCGCGGGTTGGTTTGCGTTGGTGCAATGCACCTCCCAGCCCAGTTCGCCGGCGAAGGAGACACGGACCAAACGACAGGGGGTGCCGGCCACTGTGGCGTCCTGATGGGTGAGCCATCCCAGCGATAGATCCGCCTCAGTACCAATTGCCTCGAACATCTCGCGGGTTTGGGGGCCGGTGACGATCATCGTGCCAAATTCGGTCGAATGATCTGTCAGCGAAACACCGGTGGGCAGGCCCTTTTTCAGCACCTCAAAGTCATGCCACTGGGCAGACGCTGCGGTGATCATGGTGAAATGATCTTCGCCGTGACGCATGCAGGACATTTCGGTCAGGATCCGCCCCCGGTCATCGGCGAAATAGACAAGGTTCATGCGGCCCGCTTTCGGAAGCGCCCCGGTGATGCGGGTCCGCAGGAATTCTGCCGCGCCTTCGCCTTCAAGGTTGAAACGCGAGAAACCCGGCAGATCGAGCACACCGACACCATCGCGCACCGCTTCGCATTCTTCCTTGATGCGGCTCTCCCACGGGCCGGAGCGACCCCAGGTGTGGGTTGCCTCAAGTGAGGTGTCATCGCCTGGCTGCGCGAACCAATTGGCGCGCTCCCAGCCATTATAGGCCCCCATGACGCCGCCCAGCTCCTTGACCTTCGCGTGGACCGGCGACAGTTTCTTGTCGCGCGCGGCGGGCCATTCATGATGGGGGAAATGCATGGCGTATTCGTTGCCGTAGACCTCCATCCCTTTCTGGTCGCAATAGTCCTGATCGGTGTAGTCGGTATAGCGGCGCGGATCGACCGCCCACATATCCCACTCGGTCGCGCCATCGACAATCCATTCTGCCATGACCTTACCGGCGCCACCGCCTTGCGCGATGCCGAAGGTGAAGACACAGGCCTCGAACGCGTTCTCAACACCCGGCATCGGACCCATCAGGGGCAAACCGTCGGGGGCGTAGGGGATCGGGCCGTTGATCACGCTGGACACGCCCGAGGTCTCCATCAGCGGCACGCGGGCCATGGCGTCGACGACGATATCCTCGATCCGGTCCAGATCCTGCTGCCAGAGCTGGAAGCTGAAATCATCTGGCATCTTGTCTTCGCCCAACCAATGCGCCTTGCAGTTCGGTTCATAGGGGCCAAGGTTATAGCCGTGCTTTTCCTGACGCAGATAGTATGACACGTCCACATCGCGGATCAGGGGAAGCTTCTTGCCGGTCTTTTTGGTGTGGGCCTCGATCTCGGGGATCTGTTCGGTCAAGAGATACTGATGCTCCATCACCATCATCGGCACGGTGCGCCCGCCATAGGGCTTGAACATCTCACCCACACGCTGAGCATAATACCCCGCCGCGTTGACCACGTAATCACAGTCAATGTCACCCTTTTCGGTATGCACAATCCATGTCTTGTCTTCCTTCTGGGTGACGCCCGTGGCCGGGGTGAAGCGCAGGATCTTCTGGCCCATGTCGCGCGCGCCTTTTGCAAGGGCCTGGGTCACCTGCGCCGGGTCAATGTCGCCATCCGACGGGTCCCAAAGGACACCGGCCAGATCATGGATCTCAAGGAAGGGGTATTTCTCTTTTGCCTGTTCCGGCGTCCAGATCTCCATCTCGATCCCTTGATAGCGCCCCATCGAACAGGCGCGTTCAAATTCCTGCATCCGTTCCTTGGTGTGGGCCAAACGGATCGAGCCGGTCTGGTGATAGTTCATCGGATAATCGACCTCTTCGCCCAGACGGGCATACAGCTCGGTCGAGTAACGCTGCATGTTCATGATCGCCCATGAGGTCGAGAAGGTCGGCACATTGCCCGCGGCGTGCCAGGTGGACCCTGCCGTCAGCTCATTCTTTTCAAGCAACACACAATCGGTCCAGCCTTTCAGGCCGAGGTGATACAGCGTCGAGGCACCGACGACACCGCCGCCAATGATGACAACGCGGGCTTTGGTTGGAAAGTCAGGCATTGCAGTCTCCCTGTGATGCGAGTGTTCTGTGTTTCTGTGTTCAGTTGAGGACCAGTCGGGCGGCCAGCGCGCCGAAAATCACGGCGGAAATGCGGTTCATGAGGCGGGTGGAGCGGCGGATACGGTCGGCAGCCAGACCAGCGAAGACCCCGATCAACGCGTCGGCAATGAAACCGCCAATGGCCAGGATCACGCCAAGGATCACGATCTGATGCCATTCGGGGCCGACCTCGGGACGGATGAATTGCGGCAGGAAGGCGAGGATAAAGAGGATCACCTTCACATTGAGGATATTGGTGACAAACCCCCGGCGGAATGCGCGCCACAGATCCGCCCGCCCTTCACGCTTTGATGCGGGTTCAACCGATCGCCAGCTGCTCCAGGCGAGCCACGCCAGATACCCAGCGCCGGCGTATCGGATCACATCGAGCGCGATGGGCGAGGCCGCGATCAGCACCGCCAGCCCGGCTGCCGCCAGAATGACGTGGCAAAATACGCCCAGGATGATCCCGGCGGTGGCCATCACCCCGGCCTTTGCCCCGCCTTTGATCGACGATGCAATGATGAACATCATGTCGGGGCCGGGGGTGATATAAAGGATGATCGACGCCCCGATAAAGGTGATGATCACCCATGGATCCATGGCAAAAAGCGTCTCCAGCATTATTGATCCTCCTGCGGCAAGCCATCGGCGATCTGGTAGTAATCCCCCTTGTCGGCCACAAAGATATGTTTCTCGAGCACAAGCCCGGTCGGACCATCCACGGCACCAAGTGAGACGCTGATATTGTCCTCACCGACGCCCTGCCAGAACAGGAAGGCACCGCATGTGGGACAGGAACCGCGATTGGCCTGCGGGCTGGCCTGATACCAGCTCACAGGGCCGGTAATGGTGATCTCCTGCACAGGCACCTGAGCAGACGACCAGATCCCGCCCGACTGTTTGCGGCATTGCGAGCAATGACACATCGAGGCCCCTTTAGGTTTGGCATCGGTTGAAAAGGTGATGGCCCCACACAGGCAACTTCCGTTAAGCACTTTCATCTCCTTTGAACTGATCAAACTGTGGCATCTGTTCTTCGATGCCATAGTAGTCGCCCTTGTCCGCGACGAAGACATGCGCCTTCGTGGTCAGCCCGGTTTCACCATCCAACGACCCGGCCGCAACCACGGTACGCCCCTCGCCTTCCGGCACCCAAAACAGGCTTGATCCGCATTGATTACAGAAACCACGCTTGGTGTTCGGGCTGGATTGGTACCATGCCAACCCGTCAGTCTTGGCAAATGTCAGAGCATCGTCAGGAACCGAGGTCGCCGCCCAGAAATGACCGGATGTCTTGCGACACTGCTGACAATGACAGGCATAGACCGGGCGCAAAGGCCCAGAAATTTCAAACGACACCGCACCGCACAGGCAACTTCCATTCAGCATCTCTGGCTCCGTCAATAGACTGGCGGCGCGATCACCCAGATCGCCACCGCCGGTTCGTCATAGGGATTGGCCCATTCATAGGGTTCATGCTTGATGCGAAAACTGTCCCCGGGCCCCACGGTGAAGGATCGCCCACCAATCACCAGATCAAGCCTGCCGGAGATGATGTAACCTACCTCCTGCGTGGGTCGATTGGCCGGGGTCTGCATCGCAGATTTCGGGGCGAACGTGGAGTGCACCATTTCAAAATCATCGGTCAGGTCCGGCGACAGAAGCTCTTCGCGCAGCCCCTCATCGCCGGATCCCATCGGACGGCGGCTTCCCTCTCGCACCACATATCCCTTTTCCTCTGCCGGTGCCGAGGCATGGGCAAACAAGAGGGACATTGGCACGCCCAAAGCTTTGGCAATGGCGCGCAGGTCGGAAATCGAAGGATCCGACATGTCACGCTCCACCTGACTGAGCCACCCCACGGAACGACCCAGTCGCTCTGCCAGCTCGGTCAAGGTCAGGCTGCGCTGCTTGCGAAGCGCGCGCAGATCAGCCCCGAGGCTTTGTGGTTTTGTCGGATCGGTTTGCAGCACGTCGTGCCCTTTCCTTTGGCCCGGCGGGACAATTCCCTTCAGGCTTGACGCCAATATGAAATGAGGCGTGAAATTTTCATGTTTTTTTTCACGATGGCGTGAATAGGGGCCTTATGCAAACAAAAACACGACATTCAATCCGTCGCATTCGAAACAGGTCCGACAGCTTTCCCCCGTGTTGGTGGTCTGACATCAACGATGGGGGGAGGAGTTTTATACAGCCCATCAAGGGGCGCTGCCCCTCGCGCTTGCGCGCTCACCCCGAGGTATTTTCAGCAAGAAAAAGGGGCGGTCGGCGCGCGAAGGTGGCAGCGAGGATTTGAGAGAGTTTCTCTGCGTCCTCCTCGGTAAAGGCCGCAGGCTGGTTGCTGTCGATATCAAGCACAGCGATGACATCCCCCGTACGGTTGTGAACCGGCAGGACCAGTTCCGATCGGGTTGAGCTGGCACAGGCGATGTGACCGGGAAAGGCATCGACATCAGGCACCAGCTGCACCTCTCCGGTGCGCGCGGCCGCACCGCAAACACCGCGCGAAAATGGGATCGTGAGACAGCCGTGACCACCCTGGTAAGGCCCGATCTTCAACACTCCCGGTTCTGTCACACGGTAAAACCCGGTCCAGTCGAACCGGTCATCCGCGTGGTGCAGTTCACACGTCACCGTTGCCATCAGCGCCACGTCATCGGTTTCGCCTTCGGTCAGAGACGCGATGGTTTTAGCGAGGTCGGTATAATTGACAC
Source organism: Aliiroseovarius crassostreae (assembly GCF_001307765.1). Classification (GTDB taxonomy): domain Bacteria; phylum Pseudomonadota; class Alphaproteobacteria; order Rhodobacterales; family Rhodobacteraceae; genus Aliiroseovarius; species Aliiroseovarius crassostreae. The sequence continues at coordinate 116,935 of NZ_LKBA01000025.1, read as the reverse complement.
GGGGCATGGGGGCTCCTGACTTTGCAGCAAAAAGGGCGCGGAACCATGCCGCGCCCTTTCCCTTATAAGATCAGCGATCAGTCGCGTTCAATTGCAATTGCAGTGCCTTCGCCGCCCCCGATGCAGATTGCGGCAACGCCCCGTTTCAACCCGCGTTTCTCCATCGCGTTCAGAAGCGTCACGATAATGCGCGTACCAGAGGCGCCAATCGGGTGGCCCAGCGCGCAGGCGCCGCCATTCACGTTGACCTTGTCGCGAGACAGCCCAAATTCATGCATGAACGCCATCGGCACCACGGCAAAAGCTTCGTTCACTTCCCACAGGTCCACATCTTCCGCTTTCCACCCCAGGCGGTCGAGCAATTTTTGCGCCGCAGGCACAGGCGCGGTAGTGAACCAGCCCGGTTCCTGAGCGTGGCTGGCATGGCCAACAATACGCGCACGAATTTTGAGACCCGCGGCCTGCGCCGCCTCCTCTGACGCGACAACCAGCGCCGCGGCCCCGTCGGAAATCGACGATGCGTTGGCTGCGGTGACCGTTCCATCTTTCCTGAATGCAGGCTTCAGCGCCGGGATTTTTTCGGGCCGGGCATTGCCGGGCTGTTCGTCTTCGCTGACGACAACTTCGCCCTTGCGGGTCTTGATGGAAACCGGAGCAATCTCGCCCTCAAACGCCCCGGATTTCTGTGCCCCCAGAGCGTTTGACAGCGATTTCAGCGCATATTCATCCTGCGCCTCGCGGGTGAACTGAAACTTCTCGGCGCAGTCCTCGGCAAAGGTGCCCATCAAGCGGCCCTTGTCATAGGCATCTTCCAGGCCATCAAGGAACATGTGGTCCACCACAGCGCCATGACCAATGCGGGCCCCGCCGCGCATTTTGGGCAGGATGTAGGGTGCTTCGGTCATGCTCTCCATGCCGCCGGCAACCATGATGTCGGTGGCTCCGAGGGCCACCTGATCAAAGGCAATCATCGTGGTCTTCATGCCGGAGCCGCACATCTTGTTCAGAGTTGTCGCAGGCACGTCCTGACCAAGCCCGGCGGCAAAACCGGCCTGACGCGCAGGGGCCTGCCCCTGGCCGGCGGGCAGCACACAGCCCATCAGCAGCTCTTCGATCTGGTTCGGCTTGGCACCTGCGTCTTCAAGAGCGGCCTTGATCGCGGCACCGCCCAGCTCAGACGCGGTCACACCGGTGAAAGCCCCCTGAAAGCCCCCCATCGGGGTACGAGATGCCCCGGCAATCACAACATTCTTCATGGCCCTCTCCAATTCCTTGAAATTCCTGCCTTCCGCTTACCGAATGGTAACGATCCACGTCTAGTCTCATTCGAAAGTGACCCGCCGTAACAAAGAGATCCAAACGGGTTTGTGCGGCGTATGAGAGAGTGAACCCACACCGTAAGGAGATTTGACGTGCAACTGACCTTTGAAGATTTCGGCCAAACCCGTGTCATCACCATGGGCGAAAGTCGTATTGATGCAGCGATCGCAATTGCGTTCAAAGACAAGATGCGAGAGCTGACCGATGGAGGTCCAAAGCGCAACATTCTGGACATGACAAAGGTCGAATTCATTGATTCCAGCGGACTAGGTGCCGTCGTGGCCTCCCTTAAACAAGTGGACGCAGACTCCAAACTTGAACTGGCCTGCCTGTCGCAAACCGTCACACGGGTGTTTCGACTGACCCGAATGGACACTGTTTTCACCATCCATGCCAACCTGCAATCTGCCTTGGATGGCGGCATGGAAAATGCAGTTTGAAAGCCTGTCATTCATGGGCCACGCACGCGATATCAATTCTGGCACCACAGCGGCCGCACATTCCGGGCTGAACTTGGTTTTTCCTGGTGACGCGTTGGCCGTGCGCGACGCCTTGCAATCTATAAGGGACCAGTTGGAAACTCTTGGTATCCGTGATGACATCCAGGGCACCTTGGAAATTGTCTTGGCTGAAGCCCTGAACAACGTGGTGGAACACGCCTATCGCGACCTTTCAGGCGTAATTGAGGTCAATTTGCACCGACAAGGCGGTGACCTGTGGATCAGTGTTCTGGATGACGGGCACCCGATGCCGAACGGTGAACTGCCGAAGGGTGAACCTTATGATCTTGAGCAGATGGATAACAATCTACCCGAAGGTGGTTTCGGGTGGTTTCTCATTCGCGAGTTAACACAAAACCTAAGCTATGATCGTCGTGACTCCCAGAACAAGATGACCTGCTCCATTCCACTGGAGAACAGCCTGTCCTAAAACTGACCTGTGTACAAATGGGTCGTCCAAACGCTCCCATTTCTTTCGAGGGCGTTTTCTCTGTGTCTCAGGACGCTTCTGCATTCAAATTGATTAACTGCATTTAGAAACTTACACACCCGCCCCCAAATCGCCCCAATTCCACCCTTTTGCAGACAAAAACAAATGACAACGTGATCTGGTAGCGTAAGAGCTTGCCCCGATGCCGCAAATCACAGCCCCCACCCAGTTCGCGGCGTCGGGGAACTACTCAACGCATTTTCCAATCAAGACTATCGCGCTGGTTCAACACGGTTTGAAATCCCGGCAATGATCAGTAAGATCACGCTATCCTCCCCGTAACCAACCGTGTTGAGGTTTGAACTTGCGCGATTTTCATTTGCCAGGACGCTCCCCTATTTTTGCCCCCAACGCAATCTGTGCAACATCCCACCCTCTTGCGGCCCAGACAGCACTCGACATCTTGAAAGCCGGGGGAAATGCGATGGACGCAGCCTTGGCCGCAGCCTTTCTACTTGGGATCTGCGAACCCGCTATGGCTGGAATCGGTGGCGACTGTTTTGCACTTTTGTCTCCCCCAAATTCTGATGAGATCATTGCCCTGAACGGCTCAGGCAAGGCGCCAGCGGGTTTGGGGGCAGAAACCTTGCGTCAGTCAGGCCACAAGGCCATGCCCCTGCACGACGCCAAATCCGTCACTATTCCGGGCGCCATCGACGCCTTTTGTCGCCTGTCAGCGGATTGGGGCAAACTCGGACTTGAGCATATCCTCGCCCCCGCAATTCAATACGCCGAACAAGGTGTCCCGGTGGCGCCGCGCGTAGCATTCGACTGGGGCATCGCCGCCCGAAGCAATATCTTGCAAGGGGCCGCCGCGAGCTTTTATCTCAAATCCGGGCACCCCCCTTTGCCCGGCGACCTGTTTCGCGCCCCAAAGCAGGCCGCAGTTTTGCGTCGCATTGCGCAACAAGGACGGGACGGCTTCTACACCGGCGAGGTGGCGCAAGACATGGTGGATAGCCTGCGCGCGCTCGGGGGACCCCACAAGATGCAGGATTTTGCCGAAACGGCAAGTTTCTATACAGATCCGATCTCCGGTTTTTACAAGGGAACTGAGCTGGTTGAGCACCCCCCCAATGGGCAAGGCGCAACCGCGATTCTCATGGCCAAGATGTTGGAGTGTTTCAATCTTCCGGATCTGCGCGCAGAAGGTGCGGCCCGCATCCATATTGAGGCCGAAGTGGCCAAACTGGCCTATGACGCCAGGGATCGCTTTATCGCCGACCCGTCCCTGTCCACACGGCTGGACCACATGATTTCCAACGAAACCGCCGAAAAACTTGCCGCTCGCATTCACCCGGCAAAGGCTCTGCACTCAGCCGCTAGGGTTTCTGAAGCGGTTCACAAAGACACTGTTTACCTCACGGTGGTCGATCAGAATCTGATGTCTGTTTCGCTGATCTATTCGATTTTCCACAGCTTCGGATCCGGGCTGGCATCAGATAGGTTCGGCATTCTGTTTCAAAATCGGGGCGCAGGTTTCAACCTGATTCCCGGTCATCCGAACGAAGCAAATGGTGGAAAGCGCCCGATGCACACGATTATCCCGGGGATGATTCGCCAGCATGGGAAAGTCATTCTGCCCTTTGGTGTCATGGGGGGCGCCTACCAACCCACGGGACATGCCCGTTTCCTCAGCAATCTGGTGGATTATGGCATGGATATTCAATCCGCCATTGATGGTCCGCGGGCATTTGCCGACGGAAACATATTGAAGCTGGAGCGGGCTTACCCGGATACTGTGGCCGCCAGATTGGTTGAAATGGGACACCGTGTTGAAATCCCAGAGGTCCCGATCGGTGGTGGACAGGCCATTAGGATCGACCATCAAAGGGGCGTCCTGATGGGGGCATCAGATCATAGAAAAGATGGGTGCGCCATCGGTTACTGATTAAAAACAAAAGGGTTTAGGATCAGTTCAGTTGAAAATGCAGCGGGTATTGCCCGTCCTCAAATTCACCAAACATATCAGGCAGATCAGGGTGGCTCACCGGCTCTCCGGAATAATCCGCAATCAGGTTCTGTTCGGACACGTAAGCCACATAATAGCTCTGATCGTTTTCGGCGAGCAGGTGATAGAAGGGCTGATCTTTTGAGGGGCGGCTGTCCTCAGGGATGGCGTCATACCACTCCTCGGTGTTCGAAAACATGGCATCGACATCAAAAATCACCCCGCGAAACGGATGTTTGCGGTGGCGCACAATTTGGCCCAGGTGATATTTCGCGTGTGTCTTCAACATCTTTTAGCCCCTATGTCCGTTACTACCGCGTTAACACCTGAGCGTCCATGCATGGAGGCCCGAAATATTAGAAACAAATTGTCCTTCATCAGCAGGTAGCAACTTTTCGCCTCTCCTTCGAACTGCCTTGCGCATCATCACTCGACCCCCTCATTTGTGATCAGTTGGTCCGTTTTCAAGCCTTTGCAAACCGTGTATGCTGGGACCAATAACAAACAATAGCGAGTTAGGCAGATGAGCAGCTTTCTTCGCACCGTAGTCATCAGCGGCCTTATTTTAGGCGTCCTCGCAGCCTGTGGCGGCGGCGGATCAAAGGCACCACGCAACCTGGACAACGCGTGCAGTATTATCAAACAGAAGCCCAAAATTTATCGGGCGATGAAAAAAGCCCAGCGAAAATGGGGGGTTCCGGTGCATGTGCAGATGGCCGTGATCCATCAGGAATCAAAATTCGTGGCCGATGCCCGCACCCCGGTGAAATATGTTCTGGGCGTCTTGCCAATGGGGCGACAGAGCTCGGCCTATGGCTATGCGCAGGCTCTGGATGCCACCTGGAAGGAATATCAGCGGGCAGAAGGGGGGCGCGGCGCCAAGCGCACGGACATTCGCGATGCCACGGATTTCATCGGCTGGTACATGACAGAAACCACGCAGGTTACCGGGATTCCCCTATCGGACGCGCGTGGACAGTATCTGGCCTATCACGAAGGGCGCACCGGGTATCTACGCGGCAGCCATAATAGGAAGACTTGGCTTTTGAACGTGGCCAACCGCGTTCAGGACCGCTCTTACATGTATCGTTCGCAATTGCTGAGCTGCGGCCGGTAAAGCAGGATCCGGCCCCACCCATACCGGAAGGGGCCGTTAAAGTGTTTCGCCTTATTATTGAGACACAATAATGAGGCGAAACACTTTAATCTATTGATTTATTGTCTTTTTCTGATCTCCTGACTGATCGAAAACAGTTTATTGGGCAGATCGCCCCCCTTGTTCAACTCCCCAAGTATCACCGTCGTTTCAGTGCCGCTATCATCGGTGATGATCCATTGGCGCAGCTCTGTCGGGTTGGATGTGAACATCAGTTTGATATTGCCATATTGCGGGTTGTCCGGGTCCTGTGCGGTGATGGTTGTGGCGGTGCCATCATAGCTGTGCCCCGTCACCATCTTGGCGCGCGACAGGTCAACGGTCTTGGCGAGGATCACCGAAAGCGGCGTGCGGCTGAGCGGATATTGCGACGGGCCAGCATTGGATTTTCCATCAAAAACAGCAACTTGCTGGCTCCCCACCACGACAAGAGCCTTTTCCGGCGGGTTATATTCAAACCGGGCTTTCCCCGGCCGTTTGATATAAAACGTCCCGGTGGACAGCGTCCCATCACCATTCAACTGGGTGAACTGCGCCTGGGCGGTCTGCAACCCATTGAGATAGCTTGAGATTTCCTTCAGCGAAAGTTTCTCGGCCAGAGCCGGCGCCGCGCTGAGCATCACCCCGGCGGCGGCAATCATCATACGAAAAGCGTTCATATATCCTACCTTCTGTTCGGGACCAGTTTGCCCCTTTTCCACAGAGGATTTAACCCCGAACCTCGCGTGATAGGCGATAACATGCGCGTGTCATGCCACGTCATCACGGGGGAAATTCGGATACGGCCAGTCAGGGCCGCAGCACCGTGAAACTTTAAAGTTTTTAAGGTCTTCAATGGGCGAAGTTTAAAGTTTCTGACGGTGAAATACCGGAACTTTAAAGTTTTGCGCCGCGACAAGGGGGCCACGGCGCAGGAAATCACTCGTCGTAAGCGGCGGTGATGATCACCTCAACCTTGAGATCCGGACTGGCAAGATGGGCCGATCCGCAGGCGCGCGCGGGCGCGTGGCCCTTGGGCACCCAATTGTCCCAGACCGCATTCATCTCGTCGAAGTCTTTCATATCATCCAGCCAGATGATCGCCTGCAGCATCTGTTTGGTCGACGACCCTGCCTCTTCCAGCAGCGCCTCAACCCGCTGCAGGCATTCGCGGGTCTGGTCCGCCACGCTGTCGCCGCGATTGCCGACTTGGCCACAGAGGTAAACCACCCCTTTATGCTTGACGATCTTGCTCATGCGGTCGCTGGTGTAACGTCTTTGAATCATGTCTCTGCCTCAGAAATGCGCGACGCGAGTCGCGGGGATCTTTTCCGCCCTCTACGTTCGGTGCTTTAGATTAATCTTTAGTTGTTTTTGAACGACCCGTTATTGCTGCTCCGGGATCAGGATCTCACGCTTGCCCACATGGTTGGACGCCGACACAAGACCTTCGTCCTCCATCTGTTCAACCAGGCGTGCGGCCTTGTTGTACCCGATGCCCAGTTTGCGCTGGATATAGGAGGTCGAGCATTTGCGATCCTTGATCACAATCGCCACCGCCTGATCGTAAAGTGCATCTTCGCCATTGGTATTCCCACCGGTGTTCAGGCCAAGCACCGCGTCGATATTGTCGGCCTTGTCGTCATCGGGCCCATCGACCACGCCGCCGATATAGTCGGGCGGGCCGTAGGATTTCAGATAGGTGACAATTTCCTCAACCTCTTCATCCGACACAAAGGGGCCATGCACACGGGTGATGCGCGCGCCACCCGCCATGTAAAGCATGTCCCCCATACCAAGGAGCTGTTCGGCGCCCTGTTCGCCCAGAATGGTGCGGCTGTCGATTTTCGACGTCACCTGGAAGGAAATCCGGGTGGGGAAGTTGGCCTTGATCGTGCCGGTGATCACGTCCACGGACGGGCGCTGAGTGGCCATGATCAGGTGGATACCGGACGCCCGCGCCATCTGCGCAAGTCGTTGGATACACGCCTCAATTTCCTTACCCGCCACCATCATCAGGTCGGCCATCTCATCGACGATCACCACGATATAGGGGATTTTCTGCGGCGCGAATTCCTCGCTTTCAAAGATCGGCTCGCCGGTCTCATCGTCAAAACCGGTCTGCACTGTGCGCTCGAACATCTCGCCTTTGGCCAGCGTGTCGGCGACACGGCCGTTGTAACCTTCGATATTGCGCACACCCATCTTGGACATTTTGCGGTAGCGATCTTCCATCTCGCCCACCACCCATTTGAGCGCGACCACGGCCTTTTTCGGGTCGGTCACAACCGGGGACAGGAGGTGCGGGATGCCGTCATAGACGGAAAGTTCCAGCATTTTCGGGTCGATCATGATCATCCGGCATTCTTCCGGTGTCAGGCGGTAAAGCAGCGACAGGATCATGGTGTTGATCGCCACGGATTTCCCGGACCCGGTGGTGCCCGCGATCAGCAGGTGGGGCATTTTGGCGAGGTTCGCGACGATGGGGTCACCGCCGATATCCTTGCCCAGCGCCAGCGGCAGACGCATGTTGGCGTCACCGAAATCACGGGTCGAGAGGATCTCACGCAGGACCACTTTTTCGCGGTTGTCATTGGGCAGTTCGATGCCGATCACGCTGCGGCCTGGCACGGTGGACACACGGGCCGACAGCGCGGACATCGAGCGCGCGATGTCATCCGCCAGGCCAATCACCCGGCTGGCCTTGAGGCCCGGCGCCGGTTCCAGCTCATACATGGTGACCACGGGGCCGGGGCGAACCGAAACGATCTCACCTTTGACGCCATAATCATCCAGCACCGTTTCCAGCATCCGCGCGTTTTCCTCAAGCGCCTCGTCAGACAGGTGATGGCGGTCGATGGTGACCGGATCGGTGAGCAGGCCCAGTGGCGGAACTTCGAATTCCGGGCGGTTGTCGTCGAATTTCAGGCTGGGCTGGGCTTCGGCCTTGGCCTGTGTCGAGGGCTGCGCGGGTTTGCGGGTATTGTGCTGAACCACCTTTTTGGCAGGTGTCGAGAACCCGGCCTGGGGTGGGGTGTAGACGCGCGGCACGTCCGCAGGCGCATCCATCAGGTTTTCCACCACCAGATCGTCCTCTTCCTCGGTCATTTGCGGGGCGGGGGCGACAGGAATGGCGGCGGGCATGCTGTCATGCGGCATTGCCATCGACATCGCCTCATACTCCGCCATGGGATCATCCATCAGCGGGGCCTCAACCATCGGGGCTTCGGGCGTGGTGTCAAGGATCATCGGATCGGGCTTGCGACGGTGGCGCGCCACGGCGCGTTCCAGCGGCGGCTCATTGCGCATGGCACCGGGGGCGCGGGGGATCGGGGCATGGCGGGCGCGGTTTTTCAACGCATTGGCCACCTTGGCCTTGATACGATCCTCACCGCCCAGGCCTTCGGGGATCTCACCTTCAAAGGCGGGGTTTTCCACCAGTTCCGGCGGGGGGGTCGGCTGTGCACGGCGCATGATTGCCGCCAGAAGGCCGGGTTTCTGCACCGGTTCCGGCGCGGGGGCTGCCATCAGCAGATCCGGGTCCTGCGACAGCGCGGCTGCGCTCATCGGCGGCTCAATATGGGCCGGTTGCATATGGGGTTCAGGGCGGCGCACGCGTGCGGCCCGCAGGGGCGGCGGGGCGGCGAAATCTTCATCCTCAATCAGGCTGTCTTCTGCCGCTTCGACGAGCTCACGTTCTTCAGCGCGGGCCATTTTGCGAGCCTGATGGCGCGCGTAAAGCCCCTTTGCAGTCACCGATGCGCCCATGGCGGCACCCTTTGCGGCCCCTTTGGCACCACGGCCCAAGAGCGACATCACGCCAGCATAGCTCATGATCAGGCCAAACAGCAGGAAGTGGCCAATCCGGCTTGCCTCAGCCTTGTTCAGGCCCAGCGCATAGCCCAGCACGACCAGAGTGGCGCATGCGGACACAATTGACATCAGCTTCAGCCCGGCCCCGGTGGTGACCGGCAGGGCCGCCAGGAACGCGCCCAGAACCGTATCCCCAAACAGACCGCCCAGTCCGAAGCTGTGGGTCCACTCGGGCCCCGGCACCAGGGTTGAGGCGTAAACAGCAGCAACCGCGACGGCAATCGGGGCGAAAATCCCCCGCGAAACGGCCCGTTCGCTGCCCATGTGGAATGCAAAACGCCCCCCCCAAACCACGAGGATCACCGGCAGAACCCAGGCACCCAGACCAGAAATCACCGACAGCGGTGAGGCAATGAACGCCCCCACCAGCCCCAGCGCATTTTTCGCGGGCGCATCGGTTGCCGACATCCAGCCCGGATCCTCGGGCGAGTAGCTGCCCAGGATAAAGGCGATGACAATCCCGGCCACCATCAACCCGATGCCGATCAGTTCCTTGCCACGCTTTTCGATCACCGCCTGGGTGGTGCTGTCAAAGATCGGATCTCGTTGTTTCACCTGAAACGCCATTTCGCCAAACCTCACGTATAGAGACAGTCACGAAGCTGGATCAGCCCGCGCCGCATTTCTTCTTTTGGGGCCACCATCGCGGCCCGGATATACCCTTTGCCGGGGTTGAACCCGTCCACTTCGCGCGACAGGTAAGCGCCGGGGAGGACCCGCACGCCGGTCTCTTGCCAAAGCTTCACGGCCGCCGCCTCTCCATCCTCGACCGGCAGCCAGAGGAAGAACCCCGCCTCGGGCGACATGTATCCGGGCACACCGGAAAACACCTCATCCGCGATGGTATATTTCTCCTGATACAGCGCGCGATTCTCGGCCACATGCACGTCATCAGACCATGCCCGTTCCGACACGCGCTGCAGCGGCAACGGGATCGGAGCGCCCGCATAATTGCGCAGGCGACGCATCCGCACGATGCTTTCCGGCCCGGAGGCGACAAAACCCGAACGCAGCCCCGGCAGGTTGGAACGCTTTGAAAGGGAATGGAAAATCGTCACCCTTTCAGGATCCGCCCCCCCTTCCTGCGCCACAGCCATGGCACCGGCGGGCGGTGTGTCACGGTAGATCTCGGAATAACATTCATCCGCGAAAATCTTGAAATCGAACTTCTCCGCCAGCTGGATCAGATTGGCCCAGTAATCGCGATCCGCCACCGCGCCCTGCGGGTTGGCGGGCGAACAGATATAGGCCACTTCGACCCGGTTCAGCACCTCGGGTGGCAGGCTGGTGTAATCCGGCAGATGGCCGGTGGCCGCGGTGGCATGCACGAACATCGGCTCTGCCCCGACGCTGCGCGCGGCCACGGCATAGACCTGATAAAACGGGTTCGGCGTCAGCACAATCGGCTGCTGCCCGCGCGAGGTTTCCTCGGGGCAGAGCGCCAGAAGCGCGTTGTGCAACCCTTCGCGGGTGCCGTTGAGCGCCATGATCTGCGCCTCGGGCATGTCCACGCCATACCGACGTTTCAAAAACCCCGAGATCGCCGAAAGCAGCTCGGGCGTGCCCTCATTGGTCGGGTAGCGCCCAAATTCATGGGCGTGTTCATTGATGATGCCCATCACCCAATCGGGGAAGGCGTGTTTGGGTTCGCCAATGGTCATATGCACCACATCACCCCCCGGATCGAGATGATCCAGAAGCGCGCGCAGGCGCGGGAATGCATAGGCTGGCAAGCCGGAATACCGCTCGGGAAACGTCATTTGGAACGTCTTTTTTCTGCCTCAGATATCGGGATCATGTCGCCCCGTTTTTATCCACAATAGGCCGCAAATTTGCCGCGGTCCAGAAAAACCCCATTATTTTCGCGCGTTGCGGCAGGAAGGTGTGGTTTTTTGGTCAGTGGGGGAGGGAGAGTGTTGGCACAAAGGTGGCCGCGCGAGGTGGGGCGGTCGTGCGCAAAATAGCCTCTCAGAACCGCTATCAGCCCGGAGCGGACCTAGATCTGGACGATAGCTCTAAAATCTGTTTTTCAAATCCTTGGTCCGGACATTGAACATTTCGCATCGTTTCAGAAGAAGAAATCTTGCTACATTCTGACAGTTGTACACCTCGTATGGGCCAAGACATTCCGTTCCTTCCTTAAAGGAATGTGCGGTCAACTGGTTCCGCAAATACTCACAGAACTGAATAGCATAAGGTAGTGAAACCATGCTGTCTCGAATCTTCTCTCCATCCGAAAACTCAGAGGCCTCGCCAATCTCAGAAAACACCTGAAGCTCTGTAGCCGCACCACGTGTGACCCACTCGATTGTAGCATCACGTTCGATATTGCTTTTGCTCAGACGCCCTACAAAAGGTTCCAATACCTTTGGATTCCATTCGTTATTTGCGCCGGGTAAGAACCTACGTTTTTTACTGCTCGCCTGGACTGTAAGACCGAGCTCTTCGATTGCCGAATAAGCAAGATTGATGGCGATCGAAGATCTGACGTGGGATGCAAACTCATCCGTGTGCTTTTCAAATGCTTGTCCATACCTCGGGTGCATGGAATGAGGTGTAACACTTTCAGTTTCATAGGAGTGAGCAAGTTTGTGAATCGCATAGATCAGCTTCTTCTCCCCCCAAGCATGTGCTGCAAGTGCTACAGCCGACGGTAGTGTTTCACGCCAAATGAAACGTTCGAAAAATCCAACCGAACGAAACACATTTTCAAACTGCTTCTCTCTTTCGTCCGGGTCATCGTCCAAAGGAAATCCACATGTGGCAGACGTTCCTTTGTCAGGAAAACCTTCAAGCACTATATTCGAAGCGCAAACCAACTGGATAAAATTATCTGTGGTGCATTCGCTCTCCTCCAAAATGAGTAGTTTGCCAAGCTCACCGAGGAAATTCAGTTTCAAGGCGCTCGCCTGAGATACCTCAGACATTCCTCTAGTTGAAAACCGAAATCGGGCTGAAGGATCAGTGATTGCGCTGACCTTGATGTCGGCGCGCTCGCATATTGACAGCACAAGTTCTATTTCGTCTGGCCTAAAGACCAAAAAGCTGCAGTAAGAGGGCATAGAATTCCCTAGGAGTTTGATTGAAAACGGTGGGGGTATTTAGGCGACCGCGCCCAACGACTGGAAGGCTTCATATCGCTTCAGCGCTAACTTTGCAAACTCCACTCCCCGGCATAGCGGCCGCCTTACGATGCACAGCCTCTGTCAATCTGGGTTCAAAACCAGTTTTTCTACCCCAGCGCCTTTTCCGCCGCGGCCCCCAACCTTAACAGACGTTCTTCCGCCATCGGCTCTCCCAGGAACATGATCCCCGTAGACGGCACTCCGGTCGGCAGCGTCAGGCCACAGCTGCCCATCAGGTTGCCGATGCGGGTATTTCTGAGCGCCCAGAGGTTTTCTTCGACGTAATAGTCACTGTCGGTCAGCAGGCGCTGCATGTTGGGTGGCAGGATGGTTGAGGTCGGCAGGACCACGGCGTCAAAGCCTGCGGTTTGCGCGTGGAACTGCGCGCGCATCTGCTCAAGCGCCTGCCAGGCCTGCACGAACTCCACCCCCGAAAACTGCCCGCCAGAGCGGAACCGGTCACGGATTTCTGGAAATATCAGGTCGGGCTGCGCTTCGATCTGGTCTTTCCAGGTGCCATAGGCTTCGGTCGTGAACAGCACGCCGGACAGGGCCAGCGCCTTTTCCACCACGGGCAGATGGGCGCAGGTGATGTCGGCGCCATGGTCGCGCAGCCGCCCAATTGCGTTTTCAAAGCCTGCGCGCGGGGCGTCGCGGGCATTGTCCAGCCCGTTTTCCAAGACCATAAGCCGGGCGCCGGAAAGCGTGGCCCCGCGCAGGTCAGCTTGCCTGCCCCCCTCAAGCGCGGCCAGCATCAAAGCGGCGTCTTCCACATTGCGACAAAGCGGCCCCACCGTGTCGAAGCTTTTGACCAGCGGCACCACGCCTTTCAGCGACAGGCGGCCAGAGGTGGTTTTCAGCCCAACCAGATCGTTCCACGCAGACGGGATGCGCACCGACCCGCCGGTGTCCGACCCGATCCCGCAAGGGGCCAGATCAAAGGCGACCGAGGTGGCCGCGCCGGACGAGGACCCGCCCGACACGGCGTCAGGATCATTCACGCAAGGTGAGGTGGCCGTGACCGGGTTGAGGCCCAGGCCCGAGAACGCCAGCTCGCTCATATGGGTTTTGCCAAGGCAGACCAGCCCCTGCGCGGTGGCGTTTTTCAAGACCTCGGCATCCTCGGTTGGGATGCGGTTTTTCAGGAGCGCCGACCCGGCCTCGGTCGCGACCCCCGCCGTGTCAAACAGGTCTTTCCACGAGATCGGAACGCCATCGACCAGCCCCAGACGCTGGCCGGACTTGGCGCGCAGACGGGCCGCTTTCGCCTCGGCCATCGCGCGACCCTCGGTCAGGCGGGCATAGATCCGGTCGGCAAAGGGGTGCGCGCGGATCGCCTCGAAATAGCTGCTGACCAGATCCACCGGGTCGATCTGCCCCGCGCCAATACCGCGCCCCAGATCCCCCACAGACATTTTCAACCACGCACGGCTCATGACATTCTCCTCATATCCGCGAGGACGGTAGCGGCAGGATCGCACATGGACAATCCCCCGTAATCGCGCGAGAAAGGGGGCATGAAACTGGATGCTGATATTCTGATCGTGGGTGGCGGGCTGAATGGCCCGGCGCTGGGGCTGGCGCTGGCGGATTGCGGCTTTGACGTCACCATCGTGGATGCGATGCCCAAGGGCGCGCGCGGGGCGGATGATTTCGACGGGCGCGGCTATGCGCTGGCCCTTGCCTCTCAACGCCTGCTTTCGGCGATTGGCGTCTGGCCCAGGGTGGCCGCACATTCCCAGCCGCTTCTGGATATCCGCATCTCGGACGGGCGCGCGGGCGAAGGCCCCGGCCCGTTTGTGCTGGAATTTGACCATGCCGAGATCGACGAAGGCCCGATGGGCTATATGGTCGAGGACCGGTTTCTGTCTCGCGCCTTTCTGGACGCGGTCGAAGCGCATCCCAAGATCACCCTGATTGATCAGGAAACTGTGGTGACGCAAAAGGTGGGACCTGCCTCCGTCACGCTGACACTGGGGTCGGGCAAAACACTTACCGGTCAGATTGTGGTGGGCTGTGACGGGCGGCGCTCGGGCACTTGTGAACGGGCGGGGATCAAACGCTGGGGCCATGATTACGGTCAGACCTCTCTGGTCTGCGCCGTGGACCACGCGCTGCCGCATAACGGCGCGGCACACCAGTTTTTCATGCCCCCCGGTCCGCTGGCCATCCTGCCACTTCCGGGCAATCAAAGCTCCATCGTCTGGACCGAAAGCCATGAAGAAGCAGCGCGCATTCAGGGGCTGGATGACGCGGGCTATCTGGACGAGCTGCGCCCGCGCTTCGGGTCGTTCCTGGGGGAGATCGGTCTGGCCGGGAAACGCTTCACCTATCCCTTGAACCTGACCGTGGCCGAGGCGTTTGTGTCTGACCGTCTGGCGCTGGTGGGGGACGCAGCACATGGGATGCACCCGATTGCCGGGCAGGGCCTGAATGCGGGGTTGAAGGACGTGGCGACGCTGGCGGAAGTGCTGGCACTGGCGCGGCGTCGCGGCGAAGATATCGGCCGGATCGACGTTCTGGAACGGTATCAGCAATGGCGGCGCTGGGACGTGATGCAGATGGTGGGCGCAACCGAGCTGACCAACCGACTGTTTTCAAACGACAACCCAATCCTGCGCGCCACCCGCGACATTGGACTGGGGGTGGTCAACGCCTTCCCCGGCCTGCGCCGTGGTTTCATCCGCGAGGCGGCAGGGCTAACGGGGGATCTGCCAAAACTGTTGCAGGGGCGGCAGATTTAGGGGGTATCCACGAGCAGTAAGTCGCAGAAATCTGCTCGTTTTGTCCCGGTTTGCCCGGGTATCCCAGCCTGTGATGACACTATTCCTACGATATCAACCCCACATAAAGGAGATATCAGATGGGCAAAGGTAAAGGGCAAGGCAATGGCAGCGGCTGGCCGTCGACCACAGGAAAACCCAGCGGTGGCGGGCGCTCCAACGGAGTCCCAAAGGGCAAGTGACTGCCAAGTCAAAAAAGTAAATTCGTACACGACTATGGCGGCGGCTCTAACTGCCGCCATGGTTTCTCAAAACCGCGCAAATTTGACCAGTTCAGGCCAGCAGGCCAATCCCGCATCAAACGCAGTATCAAGATCCGCCGACGGGTGTTCTTGCCTGATCTCCGCCAAGCCAACCGCGTGAGCAAACTGCAGAAAGCCCAACACCGAACCGATCAAGGAACTGATGTTGGCGAATGCTGCAGGGGCGATTTTTTCCTTCGGGTTATTTCTGCAATATGCCTGAAGTGCCCCTTCAAGGAGTAGGTGATGCCGATCAAGAATCCGCGCAGTCAACCGTTTCTGCCCCCGCTCAATTTCGCTGAGTTCGTCAGCAAGTGTTTCCATCGGCCCGCCATTAGCATCTCCGCTGACCAGAAAGGTTGCAATGAACCTGAACCGCGCAGGCCGCCCCATCCGCGGCGCCTCCTCGCGGCGCGTAAATTTGGCAAAACACTCCAACTCCCGAACCCATCTCTTCCCCAGATCGCCAAAATGATCAGGAATATAACCACTGATGTTGGCAGTCTTCCAAGCTCCATGGCTCCCCAGAAGGGCAACCACCCACAGGTATAAAACAACATCCAAAGCCACCAAACGTTCTATACGCCGCTCAAGTGGCGCGTTCTTTTGCGAAATCGCCTGAGCACCCAATGAAACCCACGGCACTCGAACGAAATCATCCGCAATGGCTGTGCCCGCATGGAATTTCCGGGCTACTTCTTCCACCCAATCAACGCGTTGAAGTATTTCCTGACAATCAGCACAGGGCACATCGCCGAACTGCGGGTCACACAGGATGGGGGCAATGAAACCACCAATCAAGTCATGCTTACTAGCTGCCCGCACACGAGCTCTCATGGTATCGCAGGACTGCGGATCGTTGCTTTTCGCCTTGTGAAAACGTTGCAATTCCAAAACAAACGGATCCGAAGGACCCAGCCTGCCCAACCCGCCATTATTTATCAACCGCGACAGACGGCGATAAAGACGCACATGTTCTTTGTCGCGATCATTGCGCGGGCCGATAAGATCACCGGGACCGATGTCAAGCAGACACCTGTCCGTTTGCTTTGAGGTCCGGTATTTTAGGAATAATTGAGGGAAAGGCGGAAAAATAAACATAATACAATGCCACTTTCACCGAATAAAAACACCCCTCACCCCTCCAGTTTGCGCGCCTCATCCACCAGCATCACCGGAATCCCGTCACGGATCGGAAAGGCGATTTTGGCGGCTTTTGAGATCAGCTCCTGCGCCTCAGCGTCATAGCTCAGCGTGGTCTGGGTGACCGGACAAACCAGGGCTTCGATCATGTGGCGGTCAACCTGGGGGGCGGATTTCTGATCAGTCATTGCAGGGTCTCATCTCCTTCCCTGCTGCGCAGGGCGATTTCCATTAGCGCCTCGAGGGTCTCGCGGCGGGTGGTCAGCGATGGTGCCTCAAGAAGCGCCTGTTTGTCTTCGGGGCCAAACGGGCAAAGCGTGGCCAGGGCGTTGATCAGAAGCTCATCTTCCGCCTCTTTCAGACTTTCCCAGTCCGATTGCAACTCTTCCAGCGCAAAATAGCGCGCCAGCAGGTCAAGAAAAGCGGGGCGCTTCATCCGGGGGTCCCGTTCAGGCTTGCCAAGATCGCGATCAAAACAGGTCCAATTGACGCGCGCATATTTGTAGGGGGTGAACCCGTCCTGCACCCCAATCAGACGAAACCGCGACACCCCTGTCAGCGTCACCATGTAACGCCCATCTTCGGTTTCGGTAAACGATGTGATCCGCCCGGCACAGCCAATCCCGTGCAGCGCCTCGCCCTGCGGCTGGACCATGCCAATCAACCTCTCCCGCGTCTTCAGCGCATCCTCAAACATCGCCAGATAGCGTGGCTCGAAAATATGCAGGGGAAGACGACCGCGCGGCAGCAAAAGCGCCCCCGCAAGCGGGAAGATCGGCACAGTGTCGGGCAGGTCAGCAGCGGTGATCATACCCTACCCTACCCCGTGAAGGCGATTACACCAAGATCATTGACGCCAGTTTGCGCCGCCCGTTCAGGGCCACGGGATCATTCGCGGCAAGCGCTTCAAAAATCATCAACAGCTGGGCCTTGGCCGCCCCCTCATTCCAGTCACGATCGCGACGGAAAAGCTCCAAAAGCTCGGTTACAGCCGAGGCACTGTCTCCAGCGGCACTCAGCGCCACCGCCAGATCAAACCGCGCCTGGTGATCATCCTCATTGGCATCCACCCGCGCCCGCAGCTCGGCCACCGGCCCCGCATCCTCAGCCTGCCGGGCCAGTTCAATCTGCGCCCGCACCGCTTCGATGTCTGGGGCCGATGAAATCTCAGCCGGGGCGCCATTCAACACCGCCTCCGCCTGATCCAACTGGCCAAGGGCAATCTGCGCCCGCGCCAGCCCAGCAAAGGCAGCGGCCGAGTTCGGATCCTCCTCAAGGATTGCCGCAAAGGTCTGGGCCGCATCTTCCACAGCGCCCGCCTCCAGCATCTCCTCCGCCGCCTCAATCGCTTCAGAAAGACCGCCATCCCCGCCAAGATCAGCCACCCGGTTCACAAACGCGGTAATCTCGCTCGGCGGCAGGGCACCCTGAAACCCATCCGCAGGCTGGCCCTGCCAGAACGCATATACGGTCGGAATGGACTGCACCCGCAATTGCCCGGCGATCATCTGGTTCTCATCCACGTTGATCTTGATCATCCGCACCCGACCCTTGGCAGCCGTCACAGCCGCTTCCAATGCCGGTCCCAACTGCTTGCATGGGCCACACCAGGGCGCCCAGAAATCAACAATCACCGGCACCTCTTTTGAGGCCTCAACCACGTCCTGCATGAAGGTGGCTTCAGAACCGTCCTTGATCAGATCAGCAGCAGGGGCGGCAGTTTGGCCGAGGTCAAGTTCCATGACAATGCATCCTTATGTTCCGATAAACGGTCTTGCGTTGCTCCTTAGATGGCGCAACCCCACACGCCATGCAAGGGCCACCCCCGGAACCGGGCTTTTTTCTTGCTGAAAATACCTCGGGGTGAGCCTCGAAGAGGCGAGGGGCAGCGCCCCTTACAGATCAAAGCTCGCAAAAACAGGGGCGTGATCCGAAGGTTTTTCCCAGCCACGCGCATCCCGCAACACCCGCGATCCGTGCCCGGCATTGGAAATATCCGGCGTGGCCCAGACATGGTCCAGCCTGCGCCCTTTATCCGCCGCTTCCCAGTCTCGCGCCCGATAGGACCACCAGGAATAAAGCTGCCCTTCGGGGATATCCTGCCGGGTGATGTCGATCCATCCTGCGGCCTCCTGCACGTCGCCCAGCGCCTCAACCTCAACCGGCGTGTGACTGACCACCTTCAAAAGCTGCTTGTGCGACCAGACATCATCTTCACGCGGGGCGATGTTCAGATCGCCTACAAGGATCGACTTCTGCGGTTTCTCACGCCCGAAATGGTCCCGCATCTCTGCGAGGTAATCAAGCTTCTGGCCAAACTTCTCGTTCACCTCGCGATCCGGCACATCGCCGCCCGCCGGGACATAGAAATTGTGGATCGTGACCCCATTTTCCAGCTGCCCCGCAATGTGGCGCGCATGACCAAGATCGGCAAAGTCAAAGCTTTCGGCCTCGACCATCGGCAGGCGCGACAGGATGGCGACACCGTTATATCCCTTCTGCCCCCGCGCCACCATGTGGGTGTAGCCCAGCGCCCTGAAGCCTTCGAGCGGGATCTTGTCAACCGGGCTTTTGCATTCCTGCAGGCACAGCACATCCGGCGCTTCTTCCTCCAGCAGTTTCAGCACAATTGGTTCGCGCAGGCGGACCGAGTTGATGTTCCAGGTGGCAAGGGTAAAGCTCATGGCGTCCTCCGGGTTCGCGCGTTTGGTGCGACCCTACACCGCGAGACATAGGGTGAACAGGGGCGAGTTTCCCCCGCCCCCATTTCATCAATTATACGACACCACTTCCCATTCCACGCCATCATGATCGTCGAAATAGAACCGTTTACCCGGTTCATAATCTGCGTGGTTGTGCGGGGTGAACCCTGCGGCCTTCACCCGCGCCTCGGTCGCGTCGATGTCGTCCACAACCACCCCCACATGGTTCAGGCCAGCGCGTGTCGTATAGGAATGCTGCGGATCCTTCATCGCGATATTGGGCGTGTAGAGCGCCACATATGACCCCTCGTCGCCCACATGCGCGGTGTATCCGCCCGACATCGCGTCGCCTTCCCACCGGGTGGTCCAGCCAAACACCGCGCCCAGCCATGCGGCGGTTGCTTTGGGGTCGGATACGGTCACATTCACATGCTCTAGATTTGCCATTTTGGCCTCCTTTTTTCGTTGCGACTCGGTTGATAATTCCTAAAGCTAACTTTAGCTCAAGCTATTTCTTTCGGAGACCCTCATGGAGCGCAGGAACGAGATTTCGATCGGCACATTGGCCAACCGCACCGGGCTCGCCGTGTCCGCGATCCGCTATTATGAAACCCAGGGGCTGGTTGCCCCGGAACGCAATGCGGGTGGGCAGCGGCGGTTTCTGCGGTCAGATATTCGGCGTCTGAGCTTCGTGATGATCGCGCAGAAATTCGGCTTTTCGCTAGACCGTATCCGCGAGGTGCTGGGCCGGTTGCCGAAAAATCGCACCCCCACGGCCAAGGATTGGACCGTAATCTCGCAAGATTTCCGCGCCGAACTGGACGAACAAATCGCCGCTCTCACGCGTCTCAGAGACAAGCTCGACGGCTGCATCGGCTGCGGCTGCCTCTCGCTGGATCGCTGCGCGCTCTATAACCCCGATGACGTGGCGGCGGATAAGGGCGCCGGCCCCCGCTACCTGATGGGGGATGAGGCGGTGAGGCCGGAGGAGTGACGCCGCGCGGACACAACAATCCCGCCCTGCTTGATCTGCCTTAAGGCACGTGGCGGCGCGGCCCCTCAGACTGGACGCAAAAGAGGTGCCGCATGTCAGAGCATGGCCACAGCCCACAGGAAATCGCCGCCCGCATAGGCGCCCCACCCGGGCGCGGCGTTCTGCGCGATGCGGTTTATGGCGCCATTGACGGATCCGTCACGACCTTTGCCGTTGTGGCCGGTGTGGCGGGTGCCGGGCTGTCCCCCCTCATCATCGTGATCCTCGGGCTGGCCAATGTGCTGGCCGATGGGTTTTCCATGGCCGCCGCCGCCTATTCCGGCTCCAAGGCGGAACAGGACAATTATCGCCGCCTGCGCAAGATCGAAGAGCATCACATCGCCACCAATCCCGAGGGCGAATGGCGCGAGGTGCGCGAGATTCTGGCCCAGAAGGGCCTGTCGGACCACATTCTGGACGAGGCGACCGATGCGGTCACCCAAAACCGGGACCGCTGGATCACCCTGATGATGGAAGGGGAATATGGGCTGGGCGGGCTGGATCCCAATCCCCTGCGCTCTGCCACCACAACCTTTCTGGCATTTCTGGTCGCGGGCATGGTCCCGCTTCTGCCATTCATCTTCCGGCTGGAGGGGGCTTTTACCCTTTCTGCCTGGATGACCATGGCGAGCTTCTTTGCCATCGGCGCGCTGAAAAGCCACTGGTCACTTAGCCCTTGGTGGCGCTCGGCCGGGGAAACGCTGTTGATCGGAGGGGCCGCCGCGGCGCTGGCTTATGGCGTGGGAACATTGTTCAACACCTGATCCCAGCCAGCGCCCGCACCGCGGTAATCTCATCAGGCTGGCGCACTTTGGTCAGTTCAATAGACATCTGAAAATCCTCCGCCGCCAACAATACCACAAATGGCCCGACGAAAAAAAAGCCCGGGCACGAAGGCCCGGGCAGTCTGACAGGGAGGATGTGCCGTTATGCATATCCGATCAACAGAAATGCACGCCCCGGCACGGGGGAGGTTTTGGGAGGCAAATCAGCCGTTCAGGCGATAGCCACCGCTTTCGGTCACCAGAATGCGCGCATTCGAGGGATCGGGTTCGATCTTCTGGCGCAGCCGGTAGATATGTGTCTCAAGCGTGTGCGTGGTCACACCCGCATTATAGCCCCAGACCTCGTGCAACAGCACATCACGGGGCACTACACCATCTGTGGCGCGATAGAGAAATTTCAAGATGTTGGTTTCTTTTTCCGTCAGGCGGATCTTGCGATCATCCTCGGTGATCAGCATTTTCGTGGCAGGTTTGAACGTATACGGCCCAAGCTGGAACACGGCATCTTCGGATTGTTCATGCTGGCGCAGCTGGGCGCGGATACGCGCCAGAAGCACCGGGAATTTGAACGGTTTGGTCACGTAATCATTGGCACCGGCATCCAGCCCCAGAATGGTGTCAGCATCGGTATCATGGCCGGTCAGCATAACCACCGGACATTTCACCCCCTGCTTGCGCATCACCCGGCACAGCTCTCGCCCATCGGTGTCCGGCAGCCCCACATCGAGAATCACCAGCTCATAGATCGCCTCTTTCGCCTTCACGATCGCCTCGGCGCCATTGCCCGCCTCGAACACGTCGAACTCTTCCGTCATCAAAAGCTGTTCTGCGAGCGCCTCGCGCAGGTCCTCATCATCATCCACCAGCAGGATCTTCTTCAGGTTCGACATTTCGCTCTCCCTTTTTGTTGGGCCGATCACGGCAGCAATCACGATTGCGTTTCCCAAGACATGTGCCCCACACACGGGTTTGACAAGCATTGCAACAGATCCTTCACGCCCTCGTGTCCAGGGGGCGATAATTTCGTGGGAAATGTTTCAATTCATTGCGTCCCGCCCCGGCAATCTGATGCAAAAACCTTGAAAAGCCGTTTCCCTTATCCCGCCAAGCCCCTAAATATGGGCGCAAGGAGTGCCCCATGACCCGTTTTGCGGACCTGATCCCGGATCTGAACGAATTGATTGCCCGCGCCCGTGCCGATCTGCGCATGGGGGTGCCGGTGGTGCTCATGCAAAATGGCCGCGCCGTCATTGCCGCGGCGGCCGAGACACTGGCCAGCGCCCGCCTGCGCGAATTGCGTGGGTTGGGCGATCCGGTGCTGGCGATCACCACTCGCCGCGCCGAGACGCTCAAGGCCCGCGCCTATTCTGACAAGGTTGCCCGTGTGACGCTGCCGGAGGATGCGGACACCCGCTGGATCGCCGCCATTGCCGACCCGGCCGACGACCTGACCCACCCGATGAAGGGCCCGCTCAATACAAAACGTGGTGGCGAGGACGGGCTTGAGGCGCAGGCCGTGGCCCTGACAAAATCCGCACAGCTCCTGCCCGCCGCGTTGGTGGTCGAGATTGAAGAGGCTGAAGAGCTGGCCCGCACCCATCTTCTCACCGTGCTGAAGCTCACCGATGATCATGTGGCGGCGCTGAACCTTATGCCCATTGTTCATGCACGCCTGCCGATGGCGGCCTCAGAAGCGGGACGTCTGCATATTTTCCGCCCCGTAGACGGGCGCGAGGAACATTACGCAATCGAAATCGGGCGCCCGCCGCGCGATAAACCGGTTCTGGCACGGCTGCATTCCGCCTGTTTTACCGGTGACGTTCTGGGCAGTCTGAAATGTGACTGCGGCCCGCAGCTGAACACTGCCTTGCGCCGGATGGGGGACGCCGGCGCCGGGGTGCTGCTTTACCTCAACCAGGAAGGGCGCGGCATTGGGCTTGCCAACAAGATGCGCGCCTATTCGTTGCAGGATCAGGGGTTTGACACGGTCGAAGCCAACCACCGGCTGGGGTTCGAGGATGACGAGCGCAATTTCGGCATCGGGTCAGAGATCCTCAAGACCATGGGATTTTCTGCCGTGCGGCTGATGACCAACAACCCGCGCAAAGTTGAGATGATGCAGGCCACCGGGATCGAGGTGAGCGAGCGTGTGCCGCTGAAAGTGGGAGAAGGGGCACATAACGCCGCTTACCTCGCCACCAAGGCGCGCAAATCCGGGCATATCCTGTGACGCGCCTGCTGCCACGTCGGCATGACATGCTGGTCACCCGCTGGGGCGCACGGTTCATGGGGCGCAGCATTCCCTGCTCCATCGGGCGTGGCGGTATGACCGATGACAAGCGGGAGGGGGATGGCGCCACACCGCGCGGGATCTGGGAGCTTGCGGCCGGCCTCTATCGGGCGGATCGGCGCGCGCGACCGGCCTGCCCCCTGCCTTTGCGTCCGATCGGTCCGTGGGACCTTTGGTCAGATGATCCTGATGATTCGAATTACAATCACCCGGTCCGCGCTTTGCGCTATTCGCACAGCCATGAACAGCTTCGCATGGCGGCCCCGCTTTATGATGTTTGCCTGATTTCGGATCAGAACTGGCCTGACGCCGTGCCGGGAAAGGGGTCTGCCCTGTTTGTGCATAACTGGCGTCGTCCGCGGTTTCCAACAGCGGGCTGCATTGCTTTTGCGGCGAACGACCTTAGCTGGATCCTTGCCCGCTGGCAGGCGGATAGCCGCATCCTTGTGCGGTAAGATATGTTTTCCAGTCATGGGCGACCTGCACCCGGGGCGCCTGCGCTTTTGCTTCGGCGCGCTGTTGGTGAACCTGAAAGGGGCGCTGCCCCTCGCGGCTTTGCCGCTCACCCCGGGATATTGAGGACCAGAAAAAGAGGGGATCAGGCGTGGCTGTCGCGTTCGCCAAAAATGGCGGAGCCGACCCGCACATAGGTGGCCCCCTGGCCGATGGCGCGTTCGAAATCACCGCTCATGCCCATGGACAGTTCCGGCAGGTCATTGCGCGCGGCGATTTTGGCGAGCAGGGCGAAATGCAGGCTGGGCTCTTCGTTGGCGGGCGGGATGCACATCAATCCCTCAACAGGCAAGCCAAGCGCGCGGCATTCGGCGATGAATGCATCGGCCTCGGCGGGCAGCACCCCGGCTTTTTGGTCTTCTTCGCCGGTATTCACCTGGATCATCAGACGCGGGCAGCGCCCTGTTTCCCCGGCGATTCGCGCGATGGTCTTGGCGAGTTTCGGGCGGTCGACGGAATGGATCACGTCGAACAGATCCATGGCCTGTCGTGTCTTGTTGGTTTGCAGCGGACCGATGAGGTGCAGTTCGACCCCGTCATATCGCGCTTTCAGATCCGGCCATTTCCCGGCGGCTTCCTGCACCTTGTTTTCGCCAAAGACCCGGTGCCCCTGGTCGAGCACCGCAACCACGCGATCAAGCGGCTGGACCTTTGACACGGCGATCAGCCGGGTCGAACCGGGGGCGCGGCCAAGGCGGGTTTCTTCTTTGGTGATGCGGGCCTGAATGTCAGCAAGGGGCATGGGGGACCTCATGTGTGTATCTGTTTTTCCACATCTCCCAAAAGAAAAGAGCGGGCACAAGGCCCGCTCTTCCCTCGTAATAATCCGTGAGGATTAGAACGACATGGTGATGCCGAGGTCAGCAACGGTGGTGCGATCGCCACCATCAAAGCCAACCGATGCAACGCCGCCTTTAACTTTAGCGCCGCCACCCAGGTCATAGGCAACGCCTACACCGTAGATGTCGAGTTCGGCGCCATCGAAGTCAGCATTCGAGTAAGCAGCGGTCACGGTGGTTGCACCCATGGTGTAGCCAGCGGTCAGACCCCAAGCGGTTACGTCAGTGTCCGCCAGAGTAGTGTCGAGCACCATACCGGCAAATTTGACTTTAGTGTTAGCAACCACTTCACCCTTCGAGAACAGAGCGTCGATGTCGAAGCCGGAAACGTTTGCGCCAGCTTTCACGGTGAACGTGTCGCCGCGCTCGTCATAACCCAGACCGAAGTCGTAGTCGCCCATGTTGTAGGTGGCTGCGATCGAGAATTCGTTTGCCTTGTCACCGACGTTCGGGTCGAGGCCGTCAACCGACATGTTGTACGAAGCAGCCACAGCGAAATCGCCGAAGGTGCCTTTGTACATCAGGCTACCTTGGTCGTTGTAATCAACAAGCGTTTCAGCAACATTGTCGGTGCCCAGACCGTCGAAGCCCAGATCGCCCAGGCCGAGGGTTGCGTCAACAGCCGAACCAACGTTACCAGCCGAGAACTTGCCGAAGCCGCCTTCGATGTAAGCAACCAGGTCGCCACCGTTCAGAGTACCCGTATCGGAGCCGGTAATGGTCAGGTCGGTACCGAAGGTCAGGCCACCGTCGGTTTCACCCGACATTGCGATGGTCAGGGTGTAGTCAAAGTGAGTGACCACTTTTTCTTCGACGATGTCGGTGTCGAAGTATTGGAAACCAGCAGCAGCAGCACCCGACAGGTTGATGTCGGCAGCGGCGTAGCCAGTGGTTGCAACGAGTGCGGTCGTAGCAATAAGGATCTTTTTCATTTCGGTTTCCCTCATGATATTTTTTTAAGAGTGCACCTCAAAACGGGGGATCCGAATTGAGTATGAGCGTGTTTTTCCCCTTCCCGGCGGTCATTGCAAGCACGGTGACCCGCGATGGGTGGTTTGGTCGGAGTGTTGGTGCTTCTTTGCCACAGTTTCCTCACGCCACGCCGGAAATGCCTGAAACAATCGGAAATAAACCGGTGGAAACGCCGTTTGGCCCGGATTGGCCGGCAGGTTTCCAAAAATGGAATCAGCTGAGCAGAATGACGCCGGGGCTGGCGCGCTGTTTCCGGGGAAAACGCTTGCTCGCCCAAGGGGGCTTATATACTAACAAAAAGAGACTTTACAGGAACGGGGCGTTTTGATGAGCAACCTGCGGAAATCTATTCTTGGTGTATCTTTGGTCGCCTTGGTCGCATTGTCGGCATGTGGGGGCGGCAACGGATCTATCGGATCTGGCAATATCTTTGGCGGGTCGGGCAAGACCGGGGCCAAGCAGGACGGGCTGCGCCATGCGCCGGAAAAAGCCCAAGAGCGGGAAACGGCCTGGAGTCTGTTTGCCAATGTGGATGATCCGAACACCACGGTTGAGGTCAACAAGTATATCTGGAACGCGGCGCTGGAAGTTCTGGATTTCATGCCGGTCAAGGCAGCTGACCCGTTCACAGGCATCATCGTGTTTGATTACGGTCGCCCGCCCGGCAGCGGTTCAAGCTATAAGGCCACGGTTTATGTGAAGGACCCGGCGCTTGATGCGCGGTCGTTGACGGTTGCCATGTATACGCGCGGCGGTCCGGCCAGCGCGAGTGCGATGCGGCAGATCGAAGATGCGATTCTGACCCGCGCCCGTCAGCTGCGGGTGGCAGACAGCAAGCTTTAAGGTCCTGACCCCAAGGCTGTCTGACCTTTGCGCAGGCGCGGAGGTTTACAATTCTGAACAGGAGCGCGCCCTATTCATTGGGGCGCGTTTTTTTGTGACCCGTGTGATTGGCCCGCATGAACGTGTTTCGGTCGGTCGATCAGGGGCGCTGCCCCTCGCGGGACAAGCCCGCTCACCCCGGGATATTTTCAGCAAGAGGAAGAGGGGATGGTTTGAGGTGCTTCGGGTTTGGGCTGGCAAAGGGAAATGCCGAAACGCTTTAGCGGGCGACATGTGCTGGTGGGTTGGCGGGCATATCATATAGGTGCTGGATCCAGTTGATCAGGCGCGGCTGGCAGATGGTCAGGAGGTCGTAATTTTCGACAACCTCGGCCCGGGCGGCCTGACCGAGGCGGGCGCGCTGATCCGGGTCATTGAGCAGGGTGATGATATTGTCGGCCAGGCCCTGCGGGTTGTGAAAGTCGAACAACCGCGCGGATTTGCCATCCTGCAGCACTTCCTCCACCGGTTCCGTGCGGCTGGCGACAATGGCGGCCTCAACCGACATGGCTTCGAGCAGGGACCAGCTGAGCACAAACGGGTAGGTCAGGTAGACATGCACCCGGCTGACCTGGAGCATTCTGGTGAACTGGTCATAGGGGATACGGCCCAGAAAGTGCACGCGCGCCCAGTCCGCGTCGGAAATCTGGTCCCGCACCTCGTCAATATAGATCTGTTTCCAGGTCTGCCCCTCGGGTGGGGGGGCGCCATAAGAGGTGTCATCCCCGCCTGTGATCAGCACCTGTGCCTTGGGCCGGTCGCGCAGGATCTGCGGCAGGGCGCGCATGAAGATGTGGTAGCCGCGATAGGGTTCGAGGTTGCGGTTGACGAAAGTGATCACCTCATCCTGACGGGTCAGGTGTGGGGTATTTTCGGCCTGGAAGGTAACGGTTTCATCGCACACCAGCTGGTCGGTGCGGATGCCATCATGGATCACGTGGATCTTGTCGCGGAATGCGGCGGGAAAACTGTCGGCCTGAAATCGGGTGGGGGAGAGCCCTGCATCGCCGATCGCGAAATGCAGGTGGTTGGTGATGTTTTTCATCCTGAGGCGCAGCACGTCGTCTGCCGTGACCTCTCCTTCAAACGCGGCATGTTCGGGACCGTTGTAAAATTCGCAAAACAGGCCCAGCCGCGCGTCGGGCCAGACATCTTTGACAAAAAGGGATTCGCCCCAGCCCGGATGGGCCACGATCACATCCGGGTTGAACCCCTGATCCCGCAGGCGCAGCGCGGCTTTGAAAAAGCTGTGCGCGCGAATGAGGTGGGTGTTGGTGTTGGTCAGCCAGGGGTGCGGCTGGGTGGCATTTTTCGGCACATTGAGCTGATAGGGCAGCACCTTCACCCCTTTCCAGACCCGCGCCTCTTTCACCCGCAGGGTCAGCGCCACGCAGTCATGGCCCTGACGGACCAGTTCAGGTGCCAGATGCACAAATTGCCCCGGAAAATTCTGGTGAATGAAGAGAAGTTTCATCTGAGCCTGCCTGAAAACCACTGCGCGTTACTGATAATGGGGTTTGCTTTACATCAGATTATCGCACCACCTCCCCCTTGAATAGGGCAAGAAGGCTGGACGCCGCCGCGTGTGCCGCTTATCACCGGAAAGAATTTGCGCGAAATGAATGCGAAAGGTCACTGGATGAGCCGCTATACCGCCGCCGACATCGAACCGAAATGGCAAAAGGCCTGGGATGAGGCCGGGATTTTCACCGCCAGGCGCGATGAATCCAAGCCGAAATATTATGTGCTTGAGATGTTCCCCTACCCGTCGGGCCGTATCCATATGGGCCATGTGCGCAACTATACGATGGGGGACGTGATTGCGCGCTACAAGTCCTCTTGCGGCTATTCGGTGCTGCATCCGATGGGGTGGGACGCGTTCGGGATGCCTGCTGAAAACGCGGCGATGGCGCAAGGCGGCCATCCCAGCACATGGACCTACGACAACATTGCCACCATGAAGGGCCAGATGCGCCCGCTGGGTCTGTCGATTGACTGGAGCCGCGAATTTGCCACCTGTGACCCGGAATATTACGGCCAGCAGCAGGCAATGTTCATCGACTTCATGGAGAAGGGCCTCGTTTACCGCAAGAATGCCACGGTGAACTGGGACCCGGTCGACATGACGGTTCTGGCCAACGAGCAGGTCATCGACGGTTGCGGCTGGCGATCCGGCGCGCCGGTGGAACGTCGTGAGCTGACCCAATGGTTCTTCAAGATCTCCGATTACTCGGGCGAGCTGCTGGACGCGCTGGATAGCTTGGACAACTGGCCCGAGAAAGTGCGCACCATGCAGGCCAACTGGATTGGCCGTTCGCAGGGTCTGCAATTCAGCTTTGAACGCACGGATGGCGGCGACGGGATCGAGGTCTATACAACGCGACCGGACACGCTGATGGGTGCCAGCTTCGTCGGCATCTCGCCCGATCATCCGATTTCCAAGGCGCTTGAGGCCGAAAACCCCGAGGTCGCCGCGCAGCTTGTCGAAATGCGCAAGGGCGGCACCACCGCCGAAGCCATCGAGACCGCCGAGAAGCTGGGTTATGACACCGGCATCCGCGTGAAACACCCGCTGAACCCGGATTGGGAGCTGCCGGTCTGGATCGCAAACTTCATTCTGATGGATTATGGCACCGGCGCGATTTTCGCTTGCCCGGCCCATGACCAGCGCGATTTGGACTTCTGCCGCAAATACAACCTGCCGGTCGTCGACACATTCCTGTCTCTGGAAAACCCCGCACCCGTAGAAAACGAAGCTTTCGTGCCGCCGAAAACCGAAAAGGTGAAATGGGTCAACCACTTCGCCGGGCTTGATGAGACCACTGGCGAGGAAGCGATCGACGCCACGGTGAAATTCGCCGAAGAGGCCGGCTGGGGCACAGGTGTCGAGAAGTTCCGCCTGCGCGACTGGGGGCTTTCGCGTCAACGTTACTGGGGCTGCCCGATCCCCGTGGTGCATTGCGACAATTGCGGCGTGGTGCCCGAGAAGAAAGAAAACCTGCCGGTCAAACTGCCCGAGGACGTATCCTTCGACATCCCCGGCAACCCGCTGGATCGTCACCCGACATGGCGCGACTGCGCTTGCCCCTCCTGCGGCAAGCCTGCCAAGCGTGAAACCGACACGATGGACACGTTTGTGGACAGCTCGTGGTATTACGCGCGCTTCACCTCTCCCGGTGCGGCCACGCCGACCGATCTGGAAGAGGCCTCCTATTGGATGAATGTCGACCAGTATATCGGCGGCATTGAACACGCGATCCTGCACCTGCTCTATTCGCGCTTCTTTGCCCGCGCGATGAACATCTGCGGCCATCTGCCGGACAGCGCGAAGGAACCGTTCAACGCGCTGTTCACCCAAGGCATGGTGACCCACGCGATCTACAAAAACGCCGAGCGCACCGATGAAAACGGTCGCGCGATTTACCACTACCCCGAAGAGGTCGAGGAGCGCGACGGGGCGATGGTGGTGAAAGAGACCGGCGAGAAGGTCGACGTGATCCCCTCGGCCAAAATGTCGAAATCGAAAAACAACGTGGTCGACCCGGTGAACATCATCTCGGCCTTCGGGGCCGACACCGCGCGCTGGTTTGTCCTGTCCGACAGCCCGCCCGAACGCGACGTGGAATGGACCGCATCGGGCGCAGAAGCTGCCGCCAAGTTCCTCAGCCGCGTCTATGCTTCTGCGGTGAAGATCGCGGATATGGACGATGCAGACGGGAATGACGAAGACCTCATTCGCGCCATGCACAAGGCCATCCATGACGTGACCATGGGCATTGAAAGCTTCGGCTTCAACGCCGCCATCGCCAAGCTTTACGCCTTCCAGAACACAATCTCGAAATCAAGCGCGGGCGGGCGCGCACAAAAGCAGGCCATGCGCACCATGGCGCAGCTGATGAGCCCGATGACCCCGCACCTGTCGGAAGAGGTCTGGTCGATGCTGGGTGGTGTTGGTCTGGTCGCACAGGCCGCCTGGCCCGTCGCAGACGAGGCCATGCTGATCGAAGACACCGTGACCCTGCCCATTCAGATCAACGGCAAGCGCCGTGCGGAAATCAGCGTGCCCAAGGACATGGACAAAGCCGAGGTTGAAAAACTTGCGCTGGCCGAGGATGCTGTGATCAGGGCACTGGATGGTAAGGCCCCCAAGAAAGTCATCGTTGTTCCGGGACGTATCGTGAATGTGGTTGTCTGATCGCCGCGCATTTTTGTCAGTTCTCCTCGCAGGTGGCGTTGCGGCCTGCGGGTTCACCCCGGTCTATGGGCCGGGCGGCACCGGCGAAGGGTTGCGCGGGGTGATCAGCTTTGCCAGCCCAGACACGCGCGAAGGCTATGAGCTGGTGAAGGCGCTGGAAAGCCGGCTGGGGCGCACATTTGATGGGCCATATCTGCTCAGCTACAAGATCGCCACGCAGACCCAGGACATGGGGGTGACTGCCACGCAGGAGATCACGCGCACCCAGGTGCAGGGCACGGTGGCCTATACGGTGACCGAACGCGCCAGCGGGGCCGTGGTGACCAAAGGGGCGGTTTCCAACTTCACCACCTATTCCTCTGAAGGGTCAACCGTGTCCACCGCGACGGTGGAACGTGATGCCTATCGCCGCCTGATGGTGTCGATGGCGGACATGATCACCACACGCCTGATGGCCAGCTTTACAGGTTGGGGGGCATGAAGCTCTCTCCTCGTGATGCGGCGCGGTATTTCACCAAGCCCGAGCCCCATCGCACCGGCGTTCTGATCTTCGGCACTGACCCGATGCGGGTGGCCCTGAAACGGCAAGAGCTGATTGCCGCGCTGATTGGGCCGCAGGGGGAAGAGGAAATGCGCCTGACCCGCATCCCCGCAAGCGAACTGCGCAAAGATCCCGCCATGCTGTCCGATGCGATCAAGGCACAAAGCTTTTTCCCCGGTCCGCGCGTTGCCTTTGTGGAAGACGCCACCGACCTGGTGGGGGATATCGTGACAAAGGCGCTGGAGGACTGGCAGGAGGGAGATGCTCAGGTGGTGATCACCGCCGGCTCTCTGAAACCCAAAGGAAAGCTGCGCAAACTCTTTGAAACCCACCCCAATGCCTACGCCGCCGGTATTTACGACGATCCCCCTACCCGCGAAGAGATCGAAGCCGATTTCAAGCGTGCCGGGTTGGGAGAGGTCGACCGGGAGGCGATGAATGACCTGATCGGTCTGTCGCGCGATCTGGATCCGGGCGATTTTCGCCAGACCGTCGAAAAACTGGCGCTCTACAAGCTGTCGGACCCAACCCCCGTTACCCCGGACGACGTGCTGGCCATGGCGCCCGCGTCAACCGAAGCTGAACTGGACACGCTGCTGCATATCGTAGCCGAAGGTAAAACCACTGAAATCGGCCCTGTCCTGTCGAAACTGCAGGCACAGGGCACCCAGCCCGTTGCCCTGTGCATCGGGGCCACCCGCCATTTCCGCGCCCTCCATGCCGCAAGCTCCGATCCCGGAGGGGCCGCACAGGGCATTGGGCGCCTGCGCCCGCCCGTGCACTTCAAGAACCGCGACCGAATGGTGCGACAGGCCCAAAACTGGGGCACCCATCGCCTTGAAAAAGCTCTTGAAGCACTGATTGAAACCGACCTCACTCTTCGGTCATCGCAAAAAGCACCGCAATTGGCGCTGATGGAACGGACCTTGATTCGCCTCGCCATGCTGGGCGGTCGTCGGTAGCGCGCCGAAGCGTAGGCGAAGGCGCCCCCTGCCTGCCTACCTGTTCAGATAATCCGCGGCGGCGCGACCGGCATGACGCCCTGTGGCCATGCACGCGGTCAGAAGATAGCCCCCCGTCGGGGCATCCCAATCAAGCATCTCACCACAGGCAAAAACCCCCGGCAGGGCACGGATCATCAGGCCTTGATCAAGCTCCTCAAACCGCAGACCACCGGCCACGGAAATTGCTTCATCCAGCGGGCGCGGCCCCTCATGGCGAATCGGAACCGCCTTGATCAGCGAAGCCAGCTGTTCAGGAGCCTGCGGCAACGGGCGGGCAAATTCCTGTAAAAGCGCGATCTGGGCCGGGCCGAGTTTCAACTGTTTGCGCAGATGGTTGGTCAGCGTTGCCTTGCCGCGCGCACGGCCCAGGCGGGCGGCCACATCCGCAACATCCCGTTCCGGCACGAGATCCACGAACAGCGCCGCCCCCTTCCGCAGGGCGCGCGACATCGCATAGATCGCACTGCCTTCCAGCCCCCGCGACGAGATCACAAACTCGCCCCGAACGGAATGCGCCCCGGCAGTTAGTCTGGCCGGTTTGATCGGACGACCGAAATGTTTCTGCATATGGTCGGACCATTGCACCACAAGCCCGACATTGCTGGGCTGGAACGGGGCAAGGGTAAGACCTTTCTGCACCAGCCAGGGCACCCAGGCCGCATCGGACCCAAGCCGCCGCCAACTGGCCCCACCCAAGGCGAGGACCGTGGCATCGGGGCGGTCAATGACGCGCCCGTCCGGCGTGTCAAAGATCAGGGCCTCCTCTTCCCAGCCCATCCAGCGCCAACGGGTTCTGAGCTGCACCCCCAGCTCCCCGAGTTCCGCCATCCAGGCGCGCAACAGGGGGGACGCTTTCATCACCTTTGGAAACACGCGACCGGAGGAGCCGGTGAACACCTCCTGCCCCAGGCCGCGCGCCCAGCCCATCACCGCCTCTGGCCCAAAACCTGCGGTAATGTCGCGGATCCTCTCAGACCCGGAATAATTGGCAAGGAACTGTTCCAGCGGTTCATCTTTGGTCAGGTTCAGCCCGGATTTTCCCGCCATCAGGAACTTGCGCGCGGGGGAAGGTTTGGCCTCAGCCAAAGTGACCCTGACACCGGCGCGCGCCAGTTCCCCCGCCGCCATCAGGCCAGCCGGGCCTGCCCCTATGACACATGCGGTTTTCACGCGGGCAGCGACCCGTCTTTCACGCCATCCCTGAACTGCACCACCCGTTGCGGGAACGGGATTTCGATGTTGTTTTCCTTGAGCGTTTTCCAGATCTGCACCATCACACGCGGGGTAAACTTGTTGCGCCCGTCGTCAATGCCTTCCACCCAGAACTCCAACGCAAACTCGATCCCGTTGTCACCAAAGGCGCGCAGCTCGCAATCGGGCATGTGTTCGGGCGTATCGGTAAGCACGAAGTCAAGCTCCCCCACCGCGTTTTCCACCAGTGCGGCCACCTGTTCGACATCACTGTCATAGCTGACCGAGAAAGGCGCCTCGTACCGGTTGGCGCTGCCGGCATCGGAAAAATTCACCACGCGGGTGGTGATGAAGTGCTCATTGGGCACCACAATCCAGCGCCCGTCGAAGGTTTCCAGAATGGCTGCGCGGGCGGTCATTTTCACAATGGTGCCCGCCTCACCGCCATCAAGTTCAACATAGTCGCCGACCGTGGCCTGCCCCTCGATCAGCAAGATCACACCAGAGATAAAGTTCGACGCAATCTGTTGCAGGCCAAAGCCCAGCCCCACACCAATTGCGCCCCCCAAGACGGCGAGCGAGGTGAGGTTCACCCCCATGATATTCATCAAGACCAGGAAAGCCGCACCAAAAATGGCGATCTCGGCAGCTTTGGCCGCAAGTTCCCGCGTGGCGGGGCGCATGTCTTCTTGCTGCTTGATCAGTTGAGCGGACTGATCATTCGACCAGCGACCAAACCAGAAGATGATCCCCCCCACCACCGCAAAGCGAATTGCGAATAGCAGCGAGAAGCTCATGTTGCCCAGCGGCACCACCGCATTGTCGAGCCAGGCCATCGCCGGATCCAGCAGACCGATCATGTAAAGCGCTGCGACCGGGATCAGAACATATTTGCCAAGCAGTTTCAGGAACGGGTCAGCCAGGATTTCACGGGCAAAGGCGCGCACGGCCAGGAACAGAAAGATGCGCTTGCCCAGCGCAATCACCGCGCCGGACCCGAAAATCGAACGGGTGACCGCCTCACCAATCCCGGTGAACGCAAAGGCCAGAAGCGGCATCATCAGGGGCAGGAACAGAAGCGAAAACTTCATCACCTTGGCAAAAATGTCGCTCCGCCCCTCTTTCGGAGTGAGGTATTTCAGGATGAGCGGGGTCAGCTTGCCATTCGCATAACGGGCCGCCAGAAATGCCGCGATCAGCAATGCAAATTGCGACCAGGCAGCCGGAGACAGGATCCACCCCTGCACAACCTCCCATACCGGTTCCAGATATCCCCAGATTTTTTGTACGATTTCCGGTTGGTCTTCCATCCCTCACCTCTTGCGCTCATACTCGTGATCAGACTGCATCGAATTTAGACAGGTTGATAGCCCTTTGGCGGGCAAGAACAAGGCCCCTGATCCGATTTCCCCATTATGGGGTCGGGCCATCCCACCGGATGCCAACCCCCTCCGGCGCCTAAAGCGTTTAATCCAAAACGCCCCCCTGCTTATGAGGCGGTGGCCAAAGCCCCCCAGCAAAGGTAGGGACAAGGGGCGCCTTCGCGCACGCTCAGGCGCGCTGTTGGTGGCTCACTTCGTGAGCCTGTGAAAGCACCTCGGCTCTCACCTGAAGCAAGGGATGACCGAAGCACTTCAGGGGCTCTGCCCCTCGCGCTCTGCGCTCACCCCGGAGGATTGGTGCCAAGAAGAAGGGCGCCTGCTTTCTTCTTGGCACCAATACTCCCGCCGGAGGCATCCCGGAAACCGACACGCAGTGGCTTGGATCAGGCAGGCACCATGGCCTTCATGGCAGCGACGTGATCCGGGCTTTGGCCGCGGGCATGATCAGCCAGGTCAAGGGCTGCGATCATGAGCTCGGGACCTTCGACAATGCGATCAATCAAGCCCCATGAGAGGGCTTCATCCGCAAGAATTTTCTGCCCCGCCATAAGGATCATCTTGGCTCGGGCGGGACCAACAAGCGCCGCCATACGGCCTGGATCGGAAGGTTGCGGCAGGTAGCCCAATTTCATCACCGGGTAGAAGAACTTGGCCGAGGGCACCGCGATCCGGATATCGCAGGCCAGCGCCATGCCCATGGCCCCACCGGCCAGCGTTCCGTTCAACGCTGCAATGGTCAGGCAAGGCGCATTGGCGATGGCCCCGGAGAGACGTTCCCAGACATCGTCAGTTGCAAGGCCTGCGCGCGCCTCGTCCAGATCGGCACCGGCCGAGAACACTTTGCCCTCACCGGTCAGAACCAGCACGCGGGCGTCACCCGCTGCCTGCTGTGCAATTGCGGCCAGCTCTTCCAGCATCGCCTTGGTCAGCGAGTTTGCCTTGTCCGGGCGGTTGATTGTCACCGTCCAGACCCCGTCATCCTTGGTCAGGTTGATCATCCAAATACCTTTGCACGTTGGCGGATCGAGACGTCGCGCAGCGAGATTTCCTCGCCTTTGAACTCATCCGCATCTTCAGAACACATCCACAAAAGCGCACGCGCCACCCATTCGGGTGGGATGTGGTCATCCCATTTGAGCTGCGCCACGGCGTTGATGCCCGAGGATTTGATCTCGCGTTGCATCTGTGTGGCCACGGTGCCGGGCGACAGGCCGATGGCACGGATGCCCTTGCCGGCCCCTTCCTTGTGCAGCGCCTTGGTCATCATATGCACCCCCGCCTTGGAGGCACAGTAATGGGCCCAGCCTTCAAGCGCATTATGGGCCGCACCCGAGCTGATGGTCAGCACCGAGCCACCCCCCTGTGCCGCCATGATCGGCATCACGGCGCGCATGCCGTAATAGACCCCCTTGAGGTTCACATCGATCACATGGCCCCATTCGGCCGGGTCGCTGGTCATCATTGGGCCAATCGGCTCAATCACACCGGCATTGTTGATCAGCACGTCGATGCGGCCAAACTTCTTCATACCCGCATCCACGACCGCCTTGACATCTGCCCATTTCGACACGTCACAGGGCACGGCAAGCGCGCGCTCTTCGCCAATTGCCTTGGCAATGGCGCTGATCTGGGCCGCCCCGCGCGCGGTCAGCACGACATTGGCCCCCGCCCCCGCAAAAATATGGGCGCTTGCTTCCCCGATCCCACGGCTTGCACCGGTGATCAGAACGGTTTTTCCGGTCATATCCAACATGTTGCCCCCCTTCTTTGCCTTAAGAGTAACCCAGTCACCAAAGCGTGGCCAGACGGGATGATGACCGCCGCCCGCATCGTGGCCCTTGCGAGACACCGGCCCAGCGTTTACCTGAATGAGAAGCAAATGAAGGAGCGCCCATGACCCGGCCCGACACGGACAATTCCAAGCTTGAGACCCTGACCGAACAGCTGCTCGCCGCGGCAAGGCGCGCGGGCGCCGATCAGGCGGATGCGCTGGCGGTGGATGGCACCTCGGTGTCCATCGACGTGCTGGGCGGCAAGCTGGAACATGCAGAGCGTTCAGAGGGGGTGGATATTGGCCTGCGGGTCCTGATCGGCCAGCGGCAGGCCATCGTCTCGGCCTCGGACACGTCCGCCGAAACGATCGCGGCGATGGCCGAACGCGCGGTGGCGATGGCAAAAGAGGCCCCCGAAGATCCGCATATCCGGCTGGCACGGGCCGATGAACTTGCAAAGGAATGGGATCTGGCCGCGCTGGAACTGGCGGATCCATCCGATGAACCGGACCCGGCGGCGCTTGAACGCGATGCGGCAGAGGCGGAGGCGGCAGCGCTTGCCGTGAAGGGGGTGACGCAGGTGTCGTCGGCCTCGGGTGGGTATGGGCGGCACCAGTTCCACCTGATGACCTCAAACGGGTTTTCCGGTGGCTATGGGCGCACCAACCGGGGTACCTCGGTGGTGGCAATCACCGGGGAAGGCGCCAATATGGAACGGGACTATGCCGGGGAAATGCGAGTGTTTCAGGCCGACCTTCCCTCTCCCGAAGACATCGGCACCAAGGCGGGGGAACGCACCGTTGCCATGGCCGGGGCAAAGAAGCCCCCCACGGGTGCTTTTCCGGTGCTGTATGACGAACGCGTCTCGGCCTCGCTGATCGGGCATCTGCTTGCCGCCACCAATGGGGCGATGATCGCGCGCGGGTCCAGCTGGGCGCGGGATCTGCTGGGCAAAGAGGTGCTACCCGCTGGGCTTGACCTGATCGAAGACCCGCTGCGCCCCCGGATCACCGGGTCGCGGCCCTTTGACGGCGAAGGGTTGGCGACCCGCCGCCGCAAGATCATTGACGCGGGCGTGCTGACCGGCTGGACGCTGGATCTGGCCACGGCAGACAAGCTTGGGATGGAGAGCACGGCAAGTGCGTCGCGCGGCACCTCCTCACCGCCCGGCCCGTCGATTTCCAACGTGGCCCTGACACAGGGCCCACAAAGCCGCGAAGACCTGATCCGCGAGATGGGGACCGGGCTGATTGTCACCTCGATGATCGGATCAACCATCAACCCGACCACAGGGGATTATTCGCGCGGGGCGTCCGGGTTCTGGGTGGAAAACGGCGAGATTGCCTATCCGGTCAATGAATGCACCATCGCGGGCAACCTGATCGAGATGCTGCGCACCCTCGTGCCTGCCAATGACGCCGAACCGCATCTGAGCCGTCTGGTGCCCAGCCTGCTGGTGGATGGCATGACACTTGCGGGGGCGTAAGTGGGCGACCTCGACCTTCTGATAAATGCGGCACGGGCGGCGGGCGAGATCTCATTGGGGTTCTTTCAGGACGACCCGGAGGTCTGGCACAAGGAGGGGGATCAGGGGCCGGTGACCGAAGCCGACCTTGCCGTTGACCGCATGCTGCATGGCGAATTGCTGGCAGCGCGCAATTACGCGTGGCTGTCCGAGGAGACCGAGGATGACAAGGCGCGGCTTGATGCCGAGCATGTGTTTATCGTCGATCCGATCGACGGCACGCGCGCCTTTATCGAAGGGGCCTATCACTGGTCCCATTCGCTGGCCGTGGCCAAGGGCGGAATTGTGCAGGCCGCAGTGGTTTACCTGCCCGCCGCCGACAAGCTTTATGCTGCCGAACGGGGCAAGGGGGCCACGCTGAACGGCACGCCCCTGCGCGTTTCCGACCGGCATGATATTGACGGTGCCACCGTGCTTGCCGCCAAACCCAACCTGGACCCGTGGTTCTGGAAAGGGGCCAAGGCCCCGCCGGTAACCCGCGCCTTCCGTTCATCCCTTGCGTATCGTCTGGCTTTGGTGGCCGAGGGGCGGTTTGATGCAATGATGAGCCTGCGCGGCACTTGGGAATGGGACATTGCCGCTGGAAACCTGATTGTCGAAGAAGCTGGCGGCGATGTGAGCGACCGCCGCGCGGGGCTGGTGCGTTTCAACAATCCGACCCCGATGATCAATGGGCTGGTGGCCGGGAACCCCGACATTCACCACGCCCTTGTCGCAGGGTTACTTTGATCAGATCCAGTAAGGTTTTGTTAGAACTAACATTCAATAAAATTTGGCTTTGCGGATCAGATATCAGACGCTAACACTATAGGCACCGAATTTGAGAAAGGTGCCTGCTTTGACTGATCCGAAGACCTCCCCCGCCCCTTCCGCAAACCGCCGCCCCCTGACCCTGCGCGACGTTTCCGAAGCCTCTGGCGTCAGTGAGATGACGGTCAGCCGGGTGTTGCGCAATCGCGGGGATGTCAGTCAGGCCACGCGGGAAAAGGTCCTCGCCGCGGCAAAGGAACTGGGCTACGTGCCCAATAAAATTGCCGGCGCACTGGCCTCACAACGGGTAAATCTGGTTGCGGTGATCATCCCGTCGCTGTCGAATATGGTGTTTCCCGAAGTGCTGACGGGCATCAATCAGGTGCTGGATGAAACCCCTTTGCAGCCGGTGTTCGGCGTGACCAAATATGACCCGGAGCGCGAAGAAAAAGTGCTTTACGAGATGTTGTCCTGGCGCCCCTCCGGCGTGATCATCGCAGGGTTGGAACACAGCGAAAACGCCAAGGCGATGCTGCGCGCGGCAGGAATTCCAGTGGTGGAAATCATGGATACGGACGGGCCCGCCATCGACGCCTGTGTCGGCATTTCACATCGCCGCGCTGGCCGGATGATGGCCAAGGCGATCCTCAAGGCAGGCTATCGCAATATCGGTTTTCTCGGCACCAAGATGCCGCTGGATCACCGCGCCCGCAAACGGTTTGAAGGCTTCACCGAGGCGCTGGCGAAAGAGGGCATCGAGATCATGGATCAGGAGTTTTATGAGGGCGGATCCGCTCTGGCCAAGGGACGCGAGATGACCGAAACCATTCTGACCCGCTCCCCCGATCTGGATTTTCTGTATTATTCCAATGACATGATCGGCGCCGGCGGGCTGCTTTACTGCCTCGACAAAGGCATCGACGTGCCGGGCAAACTGGGGCTTGCGGGCTTTAACGGGGTGGAGTTGCTGGAGGGGCTGCCGCGCCGACTGGCCACGATGGATGCCTGCAGGCTTGAAATCGGGCGTGCCGCTGCAAGAATCATCGCCGAGCGCGCCCAGGACGGGGGAGTTGCCGGTGGCGAACGGGTGGAACTTGCCCCCAAGATCGAACCCGGCGAGACACTGAAGCGACGCTAGACATCCCGTGCCCCGCAGATTAGACGACTGGCAGGCACCAACGCGGCCCCGTGGCTCAACTGGATAGAGCAGCCCCCTCCTAAGGGGCAGGTTGCAGGTTCGAATCCTGCCGGGGTCGCCAGCGTCTCTTCCCTTATCGCAAATACCCGGCAGATCCCGTGGGGGGGGCAGGCGATTTGCCTGACCTCCTGAAGGCCCCAAGACAGGGAAGAGCATCCCTTGGTTGCAAAACTTTCTTTCGAAACATCGCAAGGTCGTTTAGAGAAGAAGCAGTATCTGGCTGCACCGGGCAAGGCTGACGGGCATTGAGCCTTACAGGCATGACCCGCCTTGCGACGCCGGACACATGATCATGCAGTCGGGATGCGGGATGAACAAGACAGTCCATAATATCACAGGTGCCCCCCCTGCCAGCGGTGCGGAGGAATTTGCTGATCTGGGTGAGATGTTCCGATCCCTGTGGCGACAGAAACGGCTGATCGCGGCGGTGACCCTTTTATGTGTCGCGCTGGGCGCCACCTATGCCTACCAGATTGCAACACCGAAATACCGCGCCACCAGCGTCCTGTTGCTTGACACATCCGGGCGACAACTGGTGGATCTGGGGGGCTCTCTGCCCAGCCTCGGGTCCAGCACGCAAGAGATCAACACCGAGGTGGAAGTGCTGAAAAGTCGCCGCCTGCTGCAACGGGTGGTCTTTGCGGAGAACCTGACGCAGGACCCGGAATTCAACGATGCCCTGCAATCACCCGGCCTGACGGCCCGCGTGAGGGGCTGGCTGTTTGGCAGTGCCCCCGTCGACAACAGCCCGGCCGCCGCTGAACGGCGCGCCATCAATGCGCTGCTTGCGGCCATGCGGGCCCATAACCTGCCCAAGACCGACGTGCTGCAAATCACGGTCGAGACGGAAAGCGGTGCCAAATCCGCCGCATTGGCAGATCAGATCGCAAGGCAATACATCCTCTATCAGATGGATGTGAAATTCGACGCCACGAAAGAGGCCTCCGACTGGCTGAGCCAGCGGGTGGCGGATTTGAAAATCCAGCTGGAAGATGCCGAAGCCAGAGTGGCCGCGTTTACCGCGCGCACCGATGTGGTCAGCCGGGAAACCGTTCTGGCGCTGGATCGCCAATTGAAGGACATGCGAAACCGCGCCGAGACCCTTCAGGGCGAAATGGATGAGGCAAGCGGGCGGACCAATCTTCTGCGCTCTTTGATCACGGCCCCCGCGCAGGAGAAATCCGAGCAGGCCGGGGATGCCCGCCTGACCCGCCTTTTCCAGACCGAGGGCGCAAGCGACGGATTTGATCAGCGGTTTGACCTCATTTTGTCGCGCGCAACGCTTCAGTCCCAGCGGATCCAGGCCCAGGCCGAGGCGCTGGGCAAGGGCATAACCGAGCTGGAGCAGCGCATCGCAACCCAATCCGACGATCTGATCGAGTTGCAGCACCTGACCCGTGAGGCGGAGGCAAACCGGCTGCTTTATGAATATTTCCTGAGCCGGCTGAAAGAAAACTCGGCACAGGAGGGGATCCAGCAGGCGGACAGTCGGATCCTGTCAAACGCGGTGGTTCCAAACCTTCCGTCTGAGCCGAAGAAATCCCTGATATTGGTCATGTCTGCTGTGCTTGGCCTGTTGCTTGGCACGGGCGGCGCGGTGATCCGAAACGCGACCCGGAACAGTTTTCGCACCGCATCTGAGCTGGAGCTTGAAACCGGCCTGTCCGTGATGGGGCAAATCCCGCTTTTGCCGACAAAATCCCGCCGGGAGGCCGTGACCTATCTGAAAAACCGCCCCAGTTCAGCCGCAGCGGAAGCCATTCGCAACCTGCGCACCTCTGTCCTGCTGTCCAACCTTGACGCGCCGCCACAGGTTATCCTGTCCACCTCATCCCTGCCCGACGAGGGGAAAACCACCATCTCTTTCGCCCTGGCACAGAACCTTGTGGGCATGGGGAAGAAGGTGCTTTTGGTTGAGGGCGACATGCGCCGCCTCGTGTTCAGTGACTATCTGGACCGCGGGGCACCGGTGGGTCTGCTCAGCGTTCTTTCGGGGGCATCCACGCTGGAGGAGGCAATCATCAAAGACCCCGCCCTTCAGGCCGATATCCTGATCGGCGAACCGGGTGAGGTGAATGCGGCGGATGTGTTGTCTTCGCAGAAATTCCGCGATTTCCTTGAGCTGGCACGCAGCACATACGACCATATCCTTATCGATACCCCCCCGGTCCTCGTGGTGCCGGACGCAAGAGTGATCGCCCCTTCTGTCGATCTGATCCTGTTCACCGTGCGGTGGGATCAGACCCCGAAAGAGCAGATCAAAGATGCCCTTCGGATGCTCTCATCCGTCGGTCAACCGGTTGGCGGGCTGGTTCTGAACCAGATCGACGGAAAGAAGATGAAGCGATATGGCCAGGGGCGCTACGGGGCCTATGGCAACAGCTATTACACCAACTAACCACCCCTTTGACCATGAACCGCGACAGAGGGTGAAGCGATCAGGGCGTGTGGGGGCGTGAATTATTGCAATTCTGGAATTGCATCACGTTATAGTGGGCCAAGTCGTGTTTTTTAGGTACTTTGCCGCAACGTTGCTTCGCGGCGCAATGTAGCCCCATTCATGCAGCTCAGGGCGCCCGATCGGGTTTG
Source organism: Aliiroseovarius crassostreae (assembly GCF_001307765.1). Classification (GTDB taxonomy): domain Bacteria; phylum Pseudomonadota; class Alphaproteobacteria; order Rhodobacterales; family Rhodobacteraceae; genus Aliiroseovarius; species Aliiroseovarius crassostreae. The sequence goes on along the minus strand of NZ_LKBA01000025.1, from coordinate 74,210 downwards.
CTTTGATCAGAGACAGCAGGTCACCATGCGTATTGCTTCTTTCCTCCTGACCCTCTCGCTGGCGCTCTCTGCCAGCCTGGCCACAGCCCAGCAAGCGCCCGCACCGGACGGGGTTCCCTGCCCGGCTGAAACCCCTGATTGCACGCCTACCGCCCATAAGGGGCCTGCGGATGAGGTGGTGAACCTGCCCCCTGCCGGGGAGGTTCAGAACGTTTTCTTCAGGATTGCACCGGCATTGGGTGCGGTCGGGGCAGTTGCACTGGCCGCAGGAGGGGGAGGGGCCACAACTTCGACCACCTCAACGGTCAATAACTGATCCCACACGCCATGATCGGCCCCATCCGCCGGTCACCACAGGCTGATCGGCGCCTTGCTGAATTTCCGCTGCGTCACCTACATCGGCCCCAGCGACGCCCGCATCCCACAAGCTGAAATCAATCATGGATATTGCCCTTTGACTTGTATTACCACTTCTCCCAAGCTGCGTGTGAAAGGAAGAGAGATGCGGAAACACTTGTCTATTCTGCTGGCGATTGGATTGCTCTCCTCTTGCGGTGCGGCCTATCACAGTTCACGCGTGGTTGAAGGCACGGCAGATGGCAACAAAGTACGCGTCCTGCCGATCACGGCGCAGAATGTTCTTCTGGCCAACCGATCCCCCTATACACCCCGCGAACTGCCCGCGGCCTTTCATTCCAGTGCGGGGACTGCCGGTTCTTTATACGGCGGCGGCCCGGCCCCGGCCCCGATCCATGCGGCCCCAACCCGGCCAGACGCACTGGAAACACGCCTGCCCCCGGCCCGCAAACCCGCCCCCTACCGAATTGGTGTCGGGGATGTGGTTCTGCTGGCCACCCCCACCGGCACATCGGTGGAGCAGCTGACCGGCCTTCTGGCCGCCCAGAACAGTCGGCAGGGCTATACGGTTCAGGATGATGGCAGCATCGCCATTGCCGATATCGGCCGGGTCGAGATTGCGGGCCTCACCTTGCAGGACGCTGAGGCCCTCTTGTTTCAACGTCTTGTCAAAGCCCAGATCGACCCGACTTTCAGCCTGGAAATCACCGAGTTCAACTCAAAGAAAGTCTCCCTTGGCGGCGCTGTGGCCAAACCCGGCGTGCTGCCGATCACCCTGTCCCCACTGCGGCTGAAGGAAGCTCTGGCGCAGGTCGGGGGGGCCACGACACGAACGCCTGAATACAGTTCGGTTCGACTGTATCGGGACGGAACCATCTACCAGATCCCGCTCGAACAGCTCTTTGCCGATGCGCGGCTGGGGGAGCTTCCGCTTCTGGCCGGTGACAGCCTGTTTGTAGATGACAGATACGACCTTGATCAGGCCGAAGCCTATTTCCGGCAGCAAATTCAGCTGGCTGAGTTTCGACAAGCCAGCCGCGGCGCCGCCCTCAGCAACCTGACCACCGAGATTGCCCTGCGCCGCAACGAGCTGGAGGAGCAGCGTCGCACCTATCTGGACAAGGTCCGTCTGGACGCGGTTGACCGCGATTATGTGTATCTTACCGGCGAGGTGAAATCACAAGGCCGCATGGATCTGCCCCTCGGCCGTCAGGCCAGCCTGGCGGATGCGATTTTCAAAGGCGCAAACGGCCTGTCCATCAAAACCGCTGATCCACGCCATGTTTACGTGTTGCGGGGATCACATGATCCGATGGAGTTCAACGCCCTGACCGCCTGGCAGCTTGACCTTCGCAACGCCGCAAATCTGGCGCTGGCCGCCCGCTTTGAGCTGCGCCCGAATGACGTGATTTTTGTGGCAGAACAACCCGTGACACGCTGGAGCCGCACCATCGACCAGATCTCTCCCAGTCTGATCAGCATCGGGGCAAATGCCGTGAACAACTGACCGCTGTGCGGGGCAAGACCCCTTCACGTGGTTTATAAAGTCATAATATTTTCAGTAGGATGCGAAGGTCTTTCCTCCGATCTCCCTCTCACCCTGCCCGCTCGATCAATTCTTTCTTAAAGTGTTTCGACTTATTGTTGAGACACAATGATAAGGCGAAACGCTCGAAACCTACTGATGTTGCGGGCGTTTCCCTGCTCTACTCCTTGCCACACCGATGAGGGTCGGTGTGTGAGGTGAGGACACCTCATCAATCACGTGAGGTGATACAATGTTTGGAACTTTTTCACGGCACATGCCCAGCGCATCAACCGGCTGGGCCAAAGCGTGGAAATTCGCGGCAGCATCTGCATGTCGAGCTGCACCATGTTTCTTGGCGCCGGCAATGTCTGCGTCTCACCCGAAACAACCTTTGGCTTTCATGGCCCATTCCGGTTTGGCGCCCGGCTGAGCGCAGCCGAGTTTGACGAATGGTCCAACCTGATTGCGTCACATTACCCGGCCTTGGTCAAAACCTGGTATATCCACAAGGCCCGCCACCAGAATTTCTGGCATTTCCCGTCTGAAAGGGCGCGAGCTGATCCGTCTGGGCGTGGCCCGGTGCCGTTAAAGCGCTTCCACAAAACGTTGAAACAGGCGCGTGTTCAAAATCCCGTTCGAGCGCAGCGAGAGGCAGGGAATTTGAACTCCGCCAAATGTGGAAACGCTCCAAGGCCCCGGCTATTTTGATCGCAGCCCTGCGGGGGGCTGCGCCAGAAACCATTGATAGGTGGACATGATCCCGTCATTCAGCGGGATGGACGCCTGCCAGCCCAACCGCGACAGGCGGCTGGCATCCATCAGCTTTCGCGGCGTTCCGTCAGGCTTGCTGGTATCAAAGACCAACGTGCCTTTGAACCCTGTCACCTCAGCCACCATTTCTGCCAGCGCCCGGATTGTCACATCCTTGCCGGTGCCAAGATTGATGTGGCTCAGCATCGGACCGGTTTCACGCTGATAGGCCTCTGTCGCCAGATCCATCACGAAAAGAGACGCGGATGCCATGTCATCCACGTGCAAGAACTCACGCCTGGGGTGACCGGAGCCCCAGATGGTGACCTGATCCTCCCCGCGCACCACCGCCTCGTGAAAACGGCGGATCAGCGCCGGAAGCACATGGGCGTTTTCCGGGTGGAAATTATCACCGGGTCCATAAAGGTTGGTCGGCATGACCGAGCGATAATCCACGCCATATTGCCGATTATAGCTTTCACACAGCTTGATCCCGGCAATTTTTGCAATGGCGTAAGGTTCATTGGTCGGCTCCAGAACCCCGGTCAGCAACGCCTCTTCCCGCATCGGCTGTTCGGCCATACGAGGGTAGATACAGGACGACCCCAGCTGCAACAGCCTGTCCACCCCGGCCCGATAGGCTGCGTGGATCACGTTGCATTCGATCATCAGGTTTTCATAAATGAACTGCGCCGGATAGCTGTTGTTGGCCAAAATGCCGCCCACTTTTGCAGCCGCCAGGATCACCTCGTCCGGGCGCGCATCGTGCATGAAGCGTTCCACATCCGCCTGATTGGTCAGGTCAAGCTCGGCCGAGCTGCGCGTGATCAGCGTGATGTCCTCTCCTGCCGCCTGACGTGCGTCCAGAGCCCGCAGGATCGCCCCTCCAACCATCCCGCGATGCCCCGCCACATAGATCCGCCTGCTCATGCCAACTCTCCCACAGATTGCATCCAGTCTTACAGGACATCTCGGAAAGAAACACCACAAGAGAATGCGCACAAAGGGCAGGCTGGGGGGAATGCTCTGCAAGAGAATGTACTTCCACCAGTTTTCATACGGACCCATGGACAGATTGCCCCCGCTTTCCAGCCCAGCGCCCCATTGTCATAAGACCAGCGCTGGTTTAACCTCTATTCTAGTCCGGTATTCGTTTTTCTGTTTTTGACTAAAAAGAAAGCGAGCCCGCTTTGCTCTTCTCTTATTCGGACCCTGATCCCCTGAAGGCGGCCTACCGGGGCTTTGCGCCCGGAAAGGTCAGCTGCGCATGAAAATTCATATCCTGGGCCTCAATTACGATCCCGAGACCATTGGCACAGCGGTCTACACAACCGGGCTGGCGGAAAACCTTGTTTCGCGCGGGCATCAGGTGGCGGTGACCACCGCGCATCCCTATTATCCGCAGTGGAAGCATCCCGCCGGTTGGCCGCGCTGGTCTTATCACACCAAAACGCCCCGTGACGGTCTGCGCATCACCCACTGCCCCCTTTACGTGCCGACCCGCCCTTCCGGCCTGGCCCGTATCCTGCATTATCTGAGTTTCGCACTCTCCGCGACGCCTCGCGTGGGATGGTCTGCATTCAGGGAGCGGCCCGATATCCTGTTTGTCGTGGCCCCATCGCTGGTCTCAGCCGTCACCGGCTGGGCGGTGGCCCGACTGACCGGGGCCAAACTTTGGCTGCATATTCAGGATTTCGAAGTGGAGGCCGCCTTTGCCACCAATGTCTTTTCCCCCAACAGCCATCTGGGGCGGCTGACCCTGAGGTTCGAACGCTGGGTCCTGCGCCGGTTTGACCGGATCAGCACAATCTCTCAGCCGATGCTAGAGAAGCTGCGTGAAAAGGGCGTGTCGGGGGCAAAAACATATGAGCTGCGCAACTGGGCCAATATTGCCCGCGTATCGGTGCTCGAAGGGCCATCTCCGATGCGGGAGGCGCTGGGGATCAAGCATCGGTTTGTTGCGTATTATTCGGGCAGCATTGCCGCGAAACAAGGGTTGGAGATCATTCCCGACACCGCACGCCTGCTGCAAAATCGCCGGGATCTGATCTTTGTGATCTGCGGCGAAGGGACCTTTCTGAGAGAGCTGCAGCAACGCGCGGCCGATTTGGACAATATCCGCTTTCTGCCGCTGCAACCGCTTGAGAAACTCAGCGATGCGCTAGGCATGGCCGACCTGCACCTGCTGCCCCAGATCGAAGCGGTGGAAGAGCTGGTGCTGCCGTCAAAACTGACCAACATGCTGGCCTCGGGACGTCCCGTTCTGGCCACCACGCAGCCAGACAGCGCCCTGGCGCAAGAGATCAAAGGGGCAGGCGAAGTCACCCCGCCGGGGGATGCGCCGGCCTTTGCAAAGGCGATCGAAACCCTGCTGGACCGGCCTGACCTTCGGGCGCAGATGGGCAAAACCGCCCGCCAACACGCGCTGGATCACTGGAACATGCAGGCCATTCTGGATGGGCTGGAAAACGCCCTGCAGGATCTGATCCAAACTCACCCGCACTCTTCCCAACACCCGACCGACCCCCCAACACACCCCGAGACGAATTGACATGAAAAAGGCACTCATCACCGGGATCACCGGTCAGGACGGATCCTATCTTGCTGAATTTCTTTTGGAAAAAGGATATGAAGTGCATGGGATCAAGCGCCGGGCGTCGTCCTTCAACACCCAGCGCATTGACCACATTTACGAAGACCCACACAATGACAGGGCACGTCTGAAACTGCATTACGGGGATCTGACGGACACATCGAACCTGACCCGGTTGCTGCGCGACATTGAACCGGACGAGGTTTACAATCTCGGGGCGCAATCCCATGTGGCCGTTTCATTCGAGGCCCCTGAATACACGGCGGATGTGGACGCGATGGGCACCCTGCGCCTGCTGGAGGCAATCCGTTTCCTGGGCATGGAGCAAAAGACCCGCTTTTATCAGGCCTCCACCTCCGAACTGTATGGGCTGGTGCAGGAAACCCCACAGCGCGAGACCACTCCGTTCCACCCGCGCTCACCCTATGCAGTGGCCAAGATGTATGCCTACTGGATCACGGTGAATTACCGCGAAAGCTATGGGATCTATGCCTGTAACGGCATCCTCTTCAACCACGAAAGCCCGCGGCGCGGCGAAACCTTCGTCACGCGCAAGATCACCCGCGGATTGTCCAATATCGCAATGGGGCTGGAGCCCTGCCTTTACATGGGCAATATCGACGCGCGGCGCGACTGGGGACACAGCAGGGATTTTGTGCGGATGCAGTGGATGATGCTGCAACAGGAGGTGGCCGAGGATTTCGTGATTGCCACCGGCGTGCAGCATTCGGTGCGTGACTTCATCCGCTGGAGCGCCCGCGAACTTGGGCTGGAACTGGCATTCTCGGGCACGGGCGTGGATGAGATCGCCGCCGTGGCCGCCATTACCAGCAACAAGGCCCCGGCCCTCAGGGTGGGGGATGTGATCCTGCGCATCGACCCGCGCTATTTCCGCCCTGCTGAGGTCGAGACCCTTTTGGGCGACCCGAGCAAGGCAAAGGCAAAACTGGGATGGGAGCCAAAAATCACCGCACAGGAAATGTGTGCCGAGATGGTCGAGGAGGATCTGAAAGCCGCGCGGCGCACCGCTTTGCTGAAAGAGCACGGGCTGGATCTTCCGGTCAGTCTGGAGGGGTAAGAGCGCGCAATGGCCCCGGATCCAAAAATTTCAGGCGTTACCCCCGGAGGTGTTGGGTTGCCCCCACCCCTATGCGCCACTTTGCCGCCGAAAGGAGGCCATCATGTCCGGGGATAAAAAGCCATCCCCACTTGCGCCGCCCAGGGTCGTCTTTCTTGGGCTGCAAAGTTTTGGGCGTGTCGGCGGCATTCAGCGGTTCAATCAGCGCCTTGTGCGTGCTTTGCTCAGCGCGGTGGGGAAAGACCGGCTGGAGGCGCATTTCATCCGGGACCTGCCGGCGGATATTCCCGATGACCTCCGCGAGGTTTCCACCGCTTTTGGCAATGGGAAACTGCGATATGTCCTTCGCTCCTTCACAAGGGCGCTCTCCGCAGATGTGCTTATGATCGGGCACCTGAATCTGCTCTGGATCGGGGGGGTGGTGAAAGCCATACGGCCCCGCATCACCCTGATCCTGATGGCCCATGGGGTTGAGGTCTGGAACGATCCGGCCATTCGCCCGGCGCGCTGGTATGAACCGAGGCTGTTGCGCTGCCCCGACCGGATTGCCTGTGTAAGCACCTATACGAAATCCGTGATGATGCGGGAATTTGGTCTGGACGACCGGCAGTTCACGATCTTTCCCAACACGGTGGATGCCAAGGTGGATGCACAGCACACCCCCACGGCCCCGGCCTTCGCGCTGGCAGTCAGCCGCATGGATCCGCATGATCGGAGCAAACATCTGGATCAGATCATCCGCGCCATGGCCGAGCTGCCCTCATATCTGGACCACACCAGGCTGGTCCTTGTCGGTGACGGGCCCTTGAAACCTGACCTTCAGACCCTTGCGCAGACACTGGGCGTGGCGGATCGGGTCACATTTGCGGGGCGGGTAAGCGATACAGAGCTGCAAAGGCTTTACCGCGACGCAACCCTATTTGTCCTGCCCTCGTCCAAGGAAGGGTTCGGCATTGTCTATCTGGAGGCCTGGAGCCATCTGCTGCCGGTGATCTGTTCCATCCACGGCGCCGCACCCGAGGTTGTGACCGATGGCGTGGATGGATTTGCCATCGACCCCCAAGACAGCCCCGCCCTTGCCCGGGCCATGCAACGCCTGTTCGAAGATCCCGCACTGGCCGCAAAAATGGGCCAAAAAGGCGCTGAAAAACTCCTGCAAAACTACACCACGGATAGGCTGCAAGCCAATGTCGCACAGCTGATTGCCCAACCGGAGCACGGGTGACTTGGCGCGGGTGATGAGTGACATATCGACAGAGTTTCGGCACGCATCCCCGCGGCCCGACCCGGCAAAACTGCGCTGGATGGGCAATCTGGTGATCCTGTTTTTCGCAGCCCTCCTTGTCGAAGGTATCTTGCGCAAATGGGTGCTGAGTTCCTATCACCGGCCGATCGCATTCCTCCGCGAGCCCCTGCTTTTCCTGATCTACTGGAGCTATCTGAAAGCGTTTATCCCCGATACCCGCTGGATACGCCCGTTTCTGATCTATGCATTCTTCATCACGGTTCTGGCCTTTGCACAGAATATGTATTGGCAATACCCGCTGATCGTGCCGCTTCTGGCCATTCGGTATTTCGTGCTCTACATCCCGCTTGCCTTTATCATGTGGCAGGTGCTGGACGAGGGTCAGATCCGTCGTATCCTCGTCTTTCTGCTCTGGGTCTCGGTGCCGGTTGCCGTCCTGGTCATGCTTCAGTTCCTGTCACCGGTTGCAAGCCCGATCAACAAGGGGATCACCGATGATATCGACAGCCGGTTTGTGGTGATCGAGGGGATCATCCGACCCTATGGGCCGTTCACCTTTGTGCTGGGGCAGAACTACTTCGCGGCGATGATGACCGGCCTCAGCCTTGTGGCCCTTGATCAGCGCAAGAGATTTCGGATCGGCCCGATCACCCTGTTCCTCGGGGCGATGTCGGCGATCACGATGGGGGCACTCAGCGGGGGGCGCACCTATTTTGCCTATCTGCTCCTGATCGTGCTGGCCTATATCTTTGCCGGCCTCACCGCCCGGCGCGCAAGGGTGGCCTTGAAGCGGCTGGTGACCGTCACCCTGTTTGCCGCGGTGTTTGTGACCATGTTTGTCGTGGTCTTTCCCCAGGCTTTCGCCTCGATGACCCAACGCCAGATCAACGCATCAGCCAATGAAGGCTCCCCCATCTTGCGGGCAACCTCGATGATCACGGATGGGTTTTACGCGCTGGACGAGGCCCCCCTTCTGGGCACCGGCATCGGGTCCGGCACCAATGCAGCCCGCGCCGCCGTCGGTGTCACGCGCGGGTTCATCAATGGCGAAATGGAATGGCAGCGGTTCATTTTCGAGTTTGGCCCGCCGCTGGGCGCGCTCATGCTGGCGCTCAGAACCTGGCTGGTCATCTGGCTTTTCCACTACGCCCTGCGCGTCAATCGTCAAACCGGGGACGGGTCTGCGCTCATATTCTGGGGTTTTGTCGGGCCGATGCTGCTGACGGCGCAGATTTCGATGCAAAATCAGATGGTTTCGATCAACTGGGTGTCCGTCGGCCTGATGCTGGCATTGGCAAAGCAGAGCCTGACCGCGCGAGGTGGCCGATGAAAGTCACCCTTTCAACCATCGGCCGGTTCCACATGTTTCCGCTGGCCCGAGAGCTTGAACGCCACGGGGTTCTGAACCGGATCTACAGCGGGTTTCCCTGGTCGAAACTGGCCCGCGAAGGGGTGTCGAAATCACGGGTGACGCGCTTTCCCTATGTGCGGCCCATTCTGATGGGAACGCGGGTTCTGCCCTTTCAGGTTCCCGCAGCGATGCTGGACCGCCTGCACCAGCTTTCCGTGGTCACGCTGGATCACTACGTGGCCCGCACCCTGCCCGACAGCGATATTTTCGTGGGCCATGAAGGGGTCGGGCTGCTCAGCGGGGCCGCCGCCCAAAAGCGCGGTATGCTCTATATCTGCGACCGGGGCTGTGCGCATATGGCCTGGCGCGAAAGGCTGCTGAACGAGGAGAATGCCCGGTTTGGCCTGCCCGCCCGCCCGCGCCCCCGGACCTATGCGCGCGAGATCGAGGAATATCACCGGGCCGACCTGATCGTGGTGGCGTCTGAAATGGCAAAACGCTCGTTTCTGGCAGAAGGGATCGACGCGCAAAAAATCGCGATTGTGCCATATGGCGTAAATTTTGACCGGTTCCACCCGGCAGGCAAGCCCAGCGCAGAGCGGTTTGAGGTCGTGTTTGTGGGCGGCCTGTCCCTGCGCAAGGGCGCGATGGATCTGCTTGCGGGTTTCGAAGCCGCCAATATTGCGAACAAGCGGCTGACGCTCATCGGGCAGGTCGATCCGCAGGTCGAAGCCCTGCTGGGCGCACGCCTGCCTCACCCCACGATCAACCGCCTTGGCCACGTGCCGCATGACCAGCTCAAACATCACATGTCCCGCGCCCATGTCATGGTGATGCCAAGCATCGAGGACGGGTTTGGCATGGTGGTGGGAGAGGCGATGGCCTGTGGCTGTCCGGTGATTGTCTCACACCATACAGGCGCGGCAGACATCGTGACCGATGGTGAAAACGGTTATGTCGTGCCGATCCGCTCGCCTGAATTCATTGCAGAGAGGCTGGAAGAACTGGCCACCGACCCCACCCGGCAGCGCGCAATGTCCAAGGCCGCCCTGCACTCGATCACCCGGCTGGGCGGATGGGATGTCTATGGGCAAAGAATGATCGACCTCTATGCTCAGGCCCTCAAAGAACGGGGACGTTCCGCATGATGGCCCCCGCCCGCAAGATCCTGCACCACACTCCCCGCGCGCTGACATTCCTGACCGGAAGCGCCGGGGCACAGGGGATCGCGGCCCTGACGGGCCTGTTCCTGGCCCGCTGGCTGTCTGTGCCCGACTATGCCCTGTTCACCGTGATGATCACCCTAATCAGCGCCACGAACATACTGACCAAAGGCGGCGCGCATTATGGTTTTGCCGCCATTCTGGGGAAAGTCTGGCCCGACAGGGAGCGGACCGCACAGGCCGTGGTGGCCGTTTTGCAGATCCGGCGAAGAGTGTCGCTTTGGACCCTGCCCCCGGTTCTGGTGGTGGCTGGCTGGCTCCTGCACAAAAACGGGGCCTCCTCCGGCGAGATCATCGGGCTTTGCACCCTGCTTTGCGTGATCTGGTGGGCGGATATGCAGACCCGGCTGGTGGATCAGGTGCTGTTTCACGCCCATCAGACAACACGCGTGCAACTGCTTGATACCAGCCTCGCCGCCCTGCGCCTTGCCGGGGCGGGCCTTCTGTTCCTTCTCAATGGCCTGAGCGTCCTTCCCGCAATTTGCCTGAGTGCTGCCACCGCCCTTGCCCGCATCCCATTGATCCGAAAATGGGTGGCAAAGATTGCCCCGCTTCAGGGCGCGGCGGCCCGGCCTGAGGACATCTCAGCCCTGAAAACCAGTGTGAGACAGCAATTGCCGGTTGAGATCTACATGGTGCTTCAGGCGCAGATCATATTGGTTTTACTCACTATTTTCGGAACCGGGACCGAGGTCGCAAGTTTCGGTGCCTTGGGGCGTATCGGGCAGATCCTGGTGCCCGTCACGATGTTTACCACCGCTTTCCTGATCCCGATCTATACGCGGGCAACAGGCAATCTTGCCACGCTTCTTTTCGGGCTGACACTCCTGTCCGCCCTGCCCGGGCTGGGTTTCATTGTCCTGACCTATCTCTACCCCCATGCGGTTCTGTGGCTGATTGGGGAAAACTACGCGGGCCTGCAAACCGAGGTGATCTGGGCAGTCGGCGTGTCCGTGGCGATGCGGCTGGCGACCACCTATAGAAATCTGGTTGGCAGTCGCGGCTGGATCCGCTTCAACATCCTGCAGATCCCCCTATTCATCCTTTGGGTGTCCGCAACACCCCTTCTGTTTGACCTGTCCACCCTGATCGGGGCGTTTCAGTTTCAGCTTGGGTTTGCCCTGATCATCACCATCGCCGCCAGCGTGGATTTCATTTTCGCCCGGCACACGCCCCCTTCTGCCAAACCAACGTGAGGTTCCACAGGTTTCCCCAACATGTCACTGCACCGTCTCCGCTATAAACTGATCATCTGGTCAACCCGTTCCCCCCGGCTGTATTTTGCGCTGCGCCGGATGGCAGGCCGGATGAATGCGCGATGTGTCGGGCCGCAGACCGATATCGTGATCGAGGGATTTCCGCGCTCGGCCAACAGCGCCACCACCCACGCGTTCATCGACCGGCAGGAACCGGGCATCCGCGTCGCCCATCACCTGCATCATGTGGCGCAACTGCTTGAAGGGATCCGGCTGGGTGTGCCCTGCGTGGTGCTGATCCGGGACCCGAAATCCGCCATCCTGTCGCTTCGCGCACTTAGGGTCGAGGCGCAAAACCGCGAGAATGCTGGCCGCAATGGCGAAACATTCGAAGACGCCCTGAAAGCCTGGCTGACCTTTTACGACACATTGCGACCTCAGCTTTCCCATGTGGTGATCGCGCCCTTTGAAGAGGTGACGCAATCGGTTGCCCCCCTCATCTCCGATGTGAACAGACGGTTCGGAACCCAGTTTGCCACCTCCTTGCCCGCAGGCCGGTCCGAGCGCGTTCTGGGCTATCACGCCAAACCCACCCCGCTGCGCGACGACATCAAGCGAAAGCTGGCCGCGGAGCTGGAGCTGCTGATCGAAACCAATGCCGGATTTCGCCGCGACCTTGCACGCGCGACGCAGCTCTATCAGACCTATCTGGACGCATATGCCCAGCGCCCCGACAGTTTCGGGGCACGCTCATGAAGGTTCTGCACCTCATCGCATCCGTAAACCCCAACCAAGGCGGGCCGCTGGCTTTTGCCCTCAACATGGCACGTGAGCGGGAAACCCACGGGCACAGCTCTCTTTTCATCTCAACCGATCCACCCAACGCAGACTGGGTTGCGGCGTTCCCATTTCCCATTGTGACGGCGCCAAACTCTCGCCGCGGGATCGAGCGGGCCGTGACTGAACATTGCCCGTCCTGTGATGTCGCAATTGTGCATGGTCTTTGGAACTTTTCCAGTATCGGGGGATACAACCCCCTGCGCCGCAACGCGGTGCCCTGGCTGCTTTACCCTCATGGGATGCTGGACCCCTATTTTCGACGCATAAAACCGGTCAAGCACCTGATCAAACAGGTCTATTGGCTTTTGTGGCAGGGGCGTATGCTGAGCGGTGCGGCAAAGGTTCTGTTCACCTGCGAGGAGGAGCAGACCCTCGCGCAAAATGCCTTTTGGGGCCATCATGACTATTCCGGTATTGCCGTGCGTTATTGTGCAGCGGATCAGAAGATCACGCAGCCACGACCGGTGCAAATACCCGGCCTGCCCGGGCGCGACAGCTCTCGCCGCTGCCTTCTCTTTCTCAGCCGCATTCACCCGAAAAAGGCCGTAGACACGCTCCTCACCGCCTTTGCAGAAATCGCCCACACCTTCCCCGACATTGACCTGATCATCGCAGGTCCGGACAAGAACAGCTATGCCGATCAGCTGAAGGCGCAGGCTGCATCCCTTGGTCTGGACGGGCGGGTTTTCTGGACCGGGCAGGTTGCCGGGATCGAAAAGCAGACCCTGTTTGCCGAGGCAACGGCCTTTGTCCTGCCCTCTCATCAGGAGAACTTTGGACAAGTGGTTGCCGAAGCCCTGTCAGCCGGCACCCCGGTTCTGATTTCCGACAAGGTCAATATTCATCGGCAGGTTTCAGAAAATGGCGTCGGTCTGGTCTGCGAGGACAGCCTGCAGGGCACCAAAGAGATGCTGACGCGTTTTCTTAGCCTGCCCGATCAGGACCGTCAGGCCATGGCACAGGCCGCACGCCCCACCTATGAACGGCTGTTTTCCGTCAAAAGCGCCTATGCGGATCTGCAAGATCAGATTGACGAGGCGCTCGGCGCTGATCAGCCCTGTTGCGGCGGCGATGAAAACGGCTTCCAGCAGTCATAATGCGCAAGCCCCGCCCGACCGAGGTCGGATGCAACCTGCCGGGTGGCGGCATTGGGCCTGAGATCCGGCTGTATGAGCGCCCCGTTTTCCCCATACCCAAACGCCGCCATATCCCCTTGATACAACGCGACTATCTTTTCGATCTGCGAAGAAGAGAACGTGGGGGGCTGATAGTTTCCGGCATTCAGAACCGAAACCGAAACACGGATCCCGTGCGGGGCGAGATATGTCGCTGCCTCCTCTGCCAGATTTTCACAACGCACCACCGCATCCACGAGGTAATTGCCGTTCTCGTCAATCAATTGCGTTGAAATCGGGCGCCGGGGCCTTTCGGTGAGCCAATCGAGAAAATAATCAAAGGACCGGGCCGCACGCACCTCATGAAAACCCGCGGCATATTCCGCCGGGAAACTGTCGCGCAGGAGGTGCGTGTAGTAGGAATAAACCCAGCTTACCGGGTGGCGCACAACGGTCAGTTTCATGGCCTGCCGGAACGACGGTTCAGGCAGAACCTCTCGCGCGCCCATCAAGCTTAGATGACTGTGGTGGCGAAAATCGAACAGCCGGGGATGCATCGCTTCAAGCCCGATCCTGCGCAGCATACGGGCCGGAAAACTGCGGGGAAACGGATCGGCAAACGGCGCGAGAGCGGCGGAAAAACTGGTACTCGCTGATTTCGGCAAGCGGCAATAGATCAGGTTCTTCTCATGCGAAACGATCATGCCCGGCCCACGCTCCAGACGCACGGGCGCACCAGACAGGGGCACCATGCGGGTTGGGTCTGCCGCCAGTCACCGCGTTGCGCCCTCATGGTCACGGCGCCCCGTCGATCCCTGACCACAAAAGGTGAGGTGCCTTTCAAATCCAGCCTATGCAGACACATCAAACACCCTGTCCCTGATCCGAACTGCGGGGTTGCCGGCATATACCCCCCAGGGGGACAGCTTTCCGCTGACAACAGCGCGTGCTGCAATCACGCACCCTTCCGGAACCGTTACGCCGGGCCCAATGAACGCCTCTGACGCGACCCAGACATGTGCACCGATTGTTATCGGACGCGTAACCAACGGACGTGTGGCCAGCGTGTAATCATGTGTTCCGCCACACAGATAGGCCCCCTGCGAGACAATGGCCCCCTCACCCAGAGCTATTCTTTCCATGTTGTAACAGTTTACACCGCCCGCCATCATGGAAAAGGCGGCCATTTCCAGATTTGGCGGATACCAGATCTTGGCCCCTCCGCGCACCATGGCGGTCGGATGGATCTTTGCCCCGAAAGCGCGCAGCAGGAATCGCCGCCACCCCGCCAGTTGCGGCGGGGTCCATGAGGCAAACAGCCTCCACACGATCATCCAGACAAGGCGCAGCAGGCGGTGGCGCAACGGAAAACAGGGGGCGTCCCGTCTGGCCATGACCTCTTCGGACAGGGGGAGGTCTGAAAGGGAACGGGGAGGGGGGGACATTGATCAGCCTTATACTTCCTGCCCCCCAAATTAGTCCCTGCTCCAAGCCCTGTCGAGACACTTACCCGGCTAATCCCTTCCCGGCTTGGCGACAGATACCCGCCACGCATCGCGAAAGGATGCTGGACGCCTCCAGTTATTACCGTGATCCAGCAATAACTGGAGACGCTTTAAAGCGACCGGCCTTGTTGATGCGCGAACGCAGACACCAGCGCGGCGCGTTCCCCTGCATCCAGCGACCGCTCATATACGGCGACACCATGGAGTTTGCCGCCGGTATGATTGCCGTCGCGGAACGAAAACAGCCGCAGGTTAATCGCATCATTTGCCGCCCCACTGGTGGCCGCTGAGACAAAAGGCGATCCGTCAACGGACAGGGAAACCTGATTGGCCACCCATTGACCCAGCACAATCACCGGTGCGGTTGCAACCGTCTTGGAAACAGAGAGCGTGGTGGCTGCCCCCTGTCGATCAAGGGCGCGGTAAACCGTGTTTGCATCAACTGCACCGGTATGCAGGCTCCAGTATCGGCTGCTGCTGGCATGCAGGGTGACAATGCCGCCATTGGCTGCCATCGCCTCAACCGCTGCCAGCATGGTAAAATCATAATCGGAAATCATCGGGGGGGCGGCCAGGAAGTCATCCGCCCCATCTGCCCATAGCCAATGATGCGTCCCATCCGTCTGGTAAACCGGGCGAGAGGCACTGGTAGGCTGGGTCATGTGGTGGCCATTGCCGCTCTTGTCCAACATCACGGCAACCGGATCACCTGACTGGGTGACCGGGATCGTCATCGCGATGTCCTGAAACAAACTCGTTTGGTCGCTTGGGTCATACCAGGCGACAAGCCCGGCGATCGAACTTGGAGAAAACGCAGAGCGTTTCCGCCTCATCGCCAGGGATGCAATGCTGAAATCAAGCCCAAGCATGTTTCACCCGACGATAAAGGCGTGAATGCCCGAAGCGGTCGTTCCGGTTGCGTTCACCCGACGTGTGCCAACCGGAAGAATGGTCTGATCCCCCAGCGTCACGGTCCGCACGGCACCAGACTGGGTCACGAAACTGACGGTGCCTCCGGTTTCAACCAGCAACGCAATGGCAACCGTATCAAGGTCCACACTGTCCGAAGGCACAACGGGCAGAAGATCGGTGGCGGGGCCATTCAAACCGGGCGAACGGCTCTTGAAAGGGTCTGACATGTGTATTTCCTTTTGTTCGGAGTTCATCCAATCACAACAAACTCGTCGCAGTGACGATGTTGCGAGACAAAGGACCTATCAATGCGCCTTTACCAATTCTGAAACCGACCGTTCTGTTCCGCGCCTGCAGGCAACACGCAACATAATTCGGATTTCACAACCGGCACGGGAACGCCTATTGTATCCCAGCAGGCAGGTTGCACCTTGCGATACATGCCTGCTTTAGGGGCATCACTCAGGGGCATTCGGATGTTTGGAAACCTGCTCAGGAACCGCCGCTCCTCCGGGACCGATGCTGAATTTTCAGGCGCCCCGCCGCAGCCTGAGACCCCCATTTCGGTGATTGGTGACATACACGGGCAGATTTCCTGCCTCGAAAAAATGCTGACCTTTCTGGACCGGGAAAAGCCCACCACCCGCCGCATTTTTGTCGGTGACTATATTGATCGCGGCGACCATAGCGCCGATGTCCTGTCCTGCCTCAGAGAGCTGGAGCAACGGCGCCCTGACAGCATATTCCTCATGGGAAACCACGAGGAGATGATGCTCGATTTCCTGGATCACCCCGTGAAAGCCGGCAGCCGCTGGCTGCAATTTGGCGGGCTGCAGACCATGGCGAGCTTTGGGCTGTCCGGTCTTCGCCAAAGCACCGATGAGCGCACATTACGTCACATGCAGCAGGCTTTGCGTGACGCCATGCCGGACGGGTTAGAGGCCTGGCTTCGCGGGTTGAGGCGCATGTGGCACGAAGGAAACATCGCCGTTGTTCACGCAGGCGCGGATCCCACACGCCCCATCTCCGCGCAACCCACCCGCGCCCTGACATGGGGGCACCCGGAATTTGGAAAAAGACCACGCCAGGATGGGATCTGGGTGGTGCGGGGCCATCGGGTTGTGACCACCCCCACCATTCAGGCCGGGGTAATCTCTGTCGACACCGGCGCCTTTGCAAACGGGAAACTCACGGCCGCCACAATCCAAGATTGTAGGACGGAATTCTTTCAGGTTACAAATACCTGAACGCAAGCAAATCACATCATAGCCAAGACGCGGACAGGTCTCGCATAATTGGGCCGGAACGTGTTTCACCATCTGCTGCGGCCTGAAATCCGCGCGGCAAACCGGGAAGAGGTCGTGAGCATAAGTCGCGCCATAGCTGAAGCGGGTTTGATCCTGGTGGGGCTGTCCACAAGCGCCCTTGCCGAGGTGCCGGCAACGGTGCCCATTTCGACATTCGGCACGCCCGGACTGATCGACATGCCCACAGGCGAGATGCTCTCCGACGGGGCATTGATCAGCTCGATCTCACGGCATGATGGCAGCCAGCGCTACAACCTGACCTTTCAACTGACACCCCGACTCTACGGCACATTCCGATACGCCATCATTGACAGTTTTGATGGCAATGGCAGCGCCCGTTACGACCGCAGCTTTGATGTCGGTTACCTGCTCACGGAAGAGAGCCTGAACTGGCCCTCGATCGTAATCGGATTGCGCGATTTTGGCGGCACCGGGGCCTATGCCTCCGAATTCATCGCGGGCACCAAACATTTTCTGGACCATCGGCTGGCTGTTACTGGTGGGATCGGGTGGGGGCGCCTCGGCAGTTATGGCGGGTTTCAAAATCCGCTTTCTGTTTTTTCAAACAGGTTCAAATCCCGCTCGGAAAACGCCCTTTCACATGGCCGAGACACCGGCCAGCTGGACTTTGACCAATGGTTCCGGGGCGATGCCGCACTTTTTGGCGGACTGTCTTACAAGATCACCCCAAACCTGACCCTGAAGGCAGAATATTCCTCGGATGCCTATGAGGTTGAAGGTGCAAATGCCGGGTTCACACACCAAACCCCATTTAATTTCGGCCTGACCTACAGCTCTCGATATGCCAATCTGTCCGCCTATCTCCTGCACGGGTCTGAAATTGGCATTTCGGCAAGTTTCATCACCGACCCAAAGCGCGCCACCATTCCCGGAGGGATCGAGGCGGCCCCGCCCACGATCATCCCTGCCGCATTTCGCCGGACAAAGGGTTGGGATGGTCACAGCGCAGATCAGGGGAAAGCCCTCCTGACACAGGCGCTTCGCGATCAGGGGTTGATCCTGGAAGGGGTGTCCCTTTCAGGGTCCGAGGCCACGCTGCGCCTGATCAACACCCGCTACCGCACCGCATCACAGGCGCTGGGGCGCGCGGCGCGCGTGGCTGCCAACACCCTGCCCTCTTCCATCACCACCTTTCACATCGAACTCGTGCGTCACGGCATGGCCCTGTCCCGCAGCAGCCTGAGACGACAGGATCTGGAAGCGCTGGAATATGATCTCGACGGGGCGTGGAAGAGCTTTGCCCGCACCACCATTTCTGAGGCCGACAGCAAGGCCATCCCGCCCGTCACGGAAACCTATCCCCTGTTTGACTGGTCCCTCACCCCCTATCTGGAGCCGGAACTGTTTGACCCGGACAATCCCGTGCGCGCGGATCTGGGGCTGCAGGCCTTTGCCTCGTTCGAACCCGTGCGCGGGCTGGTCTTTTCCGGCGCCCTGCGACAGCGGGCCTTTGGCAACCTGAACACCAGCACAAGGCCATCGAACTCGCAACTGCCCCATGTGCGCACCGACATCACCGAATATGCCAAGCAATCCGACCTGCAGATCAAGCATCTGACCGGCGAGTATTTTTTCCATCCGGGCCCCGAGCTGTATGGCCGGCTGAGCGCAGGGTATTTTGAAACCATGTATGGTGGTCTCTCGGGTGAGGTCTTGTGGAAACCCGTCGAAGGTCCGCTCGCCCTTGGGGCCGAGATCAACTATGCGCGGCAACGCAATTTCGATCAGCTGTTCGGGTTTCAGCGCCGTGACGTCGTGACTGGCCACGTTTCCGCCTATTATGATTTTGGCGGCGGTTATCTGGGGCAGCTGGATGCCGGGCGCTATCTGGCCGGGGACTGGGGTGCGACGGTTTCATTTGATCGCGAATTCAACAACGGGTTCAGGGTGGGGGCGTTTTTCACCCTGACCGATGTGCCGTTCGATACGTTTGGCGAAGGGTCGTTCGACAAGGGGATCCGCTTTGACATCCCGATCACCTGGCTGGCGGGCGCCCCCGCCCGCAGCGGGTTTTCGACAACCATAAGGCCGGTTCAGCGCGACGGCGGCGCCCGGCTGGAGGTTCGAAACCGTCTGTATGATCTGATCCGCGACAGTCATGTGACGGAACTGGAAGATGGATGGGGAAGGTTCTGGAGATGAGATTGACCCATATTTCCCGCCTGCTCAGTTTGGCAGTGCTGGTGCTGACGGCCTGCTCTTCAGATCCGCAGCAACAGGCCCTGATGGCCGGGATCTGGCAGCGCAACACATTGCCTGACCCCAATCCAGAGTTTGTCACCCTCGCCAAAACCGGCGCGCCCGCCTATGTCGTATCGGTTGAAAATCGTCCGGGCGCCTATGCGCAATTTCTGCGCCAGCAGGTAAATATCCGGGGCGAAGAGACCTGGATATCAGGGGACGGGGTGTCTTTGGGCATGAAAGAGGGGCTGGTACTGGCCACGCGTGGTTTGGGAGGGGACCTGATGTCCGCCGACATTTCCCACCTTCTTCCCGCAATCCTGTCACGCCGGAACACCGTGACAGAGCTTTACCTGACCCATCTCAGTGCCAATGATGAAACCAGCTTCAGCACGTTTCGTTGCCGCCTGAGCAACCGCGGCACCCGGTCGGTTGATCTGGGGCCCTATACGGCCCGGACTGACCTGATGGTAGCTGATTGCACAAACGGCGATACCACACTGAAAAACCTGTATTGGCTGGACCGGCAGCGCGGCGGGATTGTTCAATCCCGACAGTGGATCAGCCCGCATACCGGCAGTCTGGCGCTGCGCGTCATACCGGGTGCGGGCTGAACCCGAAACACCCTCCGGGCAGGGTCAGTCGGCACCGAACAGATCGCGGGTGAACACCTTGTCCTCGACATCGCGAATGTCATCCGTCATCCGGTTGGCAAGCACCACATCTGCCTCATTTTTGAACGCATCAAGATCCCGGACAACGCGGGAGCCGAAAAAGGTTTCATCCTCCAGCACCGGTTCATAAACGATGACCTCAATCCCCTTGGCCTTGATCCGCTTCATGACCCCCTGGATTGAGGACTGGCGGAAATTGTCGCTGCCAGCTTTCATCACCAGACGATAGACCCCAACCACTTTGGGCTCTTTTTGCAGGATCTGCTCTGCCAGGAAATCCTTGCGGGTGCGGTTGGCGTCGACAATTGCGCGGATCAGGCTTTGCGGCACTTCGGAATAGTTCGCCAGGAGCTGTTTGGTATCCTTTGGCAGGCAATAGCCCCCATAGCCAAAAGACGGGTTGTTGTAATGCCCGCCAATCCGGGGATCCAAGGACACACCATCAATAATCTGGCGTGTATCCATCCCCCCGGCGATGGCATAGCTGTCCAACTCGTTGAAATAGGCCACCCGCATGGCAAGATAGGTATTGGCAAACAGCTTGATCGCTTCAGCTTCGCGCGCATCCACGAACAGGACCGGCACATCTTTCTTCACCGCGCCCTGCAACAGAAGCTCAGCAAAACGCGCCGCCCGCTCTGACCGTTCCCCCACGATGATCCGCGAGGGGTGAAGGTTGTCATAAAGCGCGCGTCCCTCCCGCAGGAACTCGGGGGAAAAGATCACCTGATCCGTCTTCAGTTCTTCCCGTATCCGTTCGACATAGCCCACGGGAATTGTCGACTTGATCACGATCGTCGCACGCCGGTTCACCGCAATCACATCCCGCACGACAGCTTCGATTGAGCTGGTATCGAAGTAATTATCCTTGGGGTCGTAATTGGTTGGCGTGGCAATAATGACGAAATCCGCATCCCGATAGGCTTCGATAGGGTCAACGGTCGCGCTGAGGTCTAAAGGTCTGTGCGCCAGAAACTCTTCCAGTTCCGCATCCACAATCGGGCATTGCCGCGCATTCAGCATGGCCACTCGCTCGGGTGAGATATCCACCGCCACCACTTCGCAATTCTGCGCCAACAGCACCGCGTTTGACAGCCCAACATAGCCAATACCCGCAACCGCAATCTTCATAATCTGGATCCTAAACCGTTCTAATGCGTCAGTAGCCCGCCACCAGCAGCCCCTAAAGCGTTTCGACTTTAACCAAAGACAGGGAAAAGTTAAAACACTGTCAGAGATATCTATGTCATGGGCGTTTCAGAATAAACATGTGCTGCCGTTTATCCCGAAACGCCTTATGAAGACAACAGTTGGCGCAGCAAGTCCACCTTCTCGGCCAATAACGACAAATCACCACGGGTTTCTACATTTAACCTCAAAAGAGGTTCCGTGTTTGACCGACGCAGATTGAGCCGCCACGCCCCGAAATCAAGGCTCATCCCGTCGGTATCATCCCGCATGGTCGCACGGGACCCAAGGACCTGTTCCACGGAGGCAAGCGCCTGATCGGCGTTTTCCACCCGGAAATTGATCTCTCCCGATGACGGGAAGGCCGCCCGCCGTGCGCGGATCAGATCAGCGAGCGGGACAGATTTTCGGGACAGAAGTTCAATCACCAGCAACCATGGGATCATACCGCTGTCACCGGCCATGAAGTCACGAAAATAGTGGTGGGCGGACATCTCACCGCCATAGATCGCGCCCGTGTCCCGCATCACCTGTTTGACAAAAGCATGACCGGTTCGGGCCATGATCGCCTGCCCTCCGGCGGCGTTCACCAGATCCTGTGTGTTCCAGATCACACGCGGGTCATGCACAATCATTGCGTCAGGGTCTTTGCTCAGAAAGCTTTCAGCCAACAGCCCAACCACATATTCCCCCGGCACAAACTGGCCTTCATGGTCAAACAGAAAGCAGCGGTCAAAGTCGCCGTCCCAGGCAATTCCCAGATCCGCCCCCTGCGCCAAAACCTCCTGCGCGGTGACCGGCTGGTTCTCAGGCAAAAGCGGGTTGGGGATGCCGTTTGGAAAGCGGCCATCGGGCTGGTGATGCATCCGGTGAAACCGGACCGGTGCCCTCGCATCACTCATGGCCGTGGCAATTGCATCGAAACTGGGCCCGGCCGCCCCATTGCCCGCATTGACCACCACGTTCATCGGCGCAAGCTGCGAGATATCGATGAAGGACAGCACCTTTTGCACATAAGCCGCCCGGGTGAGCTCTGCCTGCGAGGCATCGTGGCGCCCACCGGAGAAGTCGGCGGGAAACTCCCCTCGTTCTGCAAGGGTTTTGATCCGGGCGAACTCCTTCTGCGGATCCAGCGGCGCGGCCCCCGCCTTGACCATCTTCATCCCGTTATAATCCATCGGATTATGCGACGCGGTCACACAGATCCCACCATCTGCATTGTGGAAGTCCGTGCCGAAATATACCTCTTCGGTGCCGCAAAGCCCCAGATCGACAACTGTGACACCCGCCCGCATCAACCCTCTGACAACAGCATCAGACAGCGCCGAGGAGGACGCCCGCGGGTCATGGCCCAACACAACCTTTTTGGCCTGCAGGACCTGTACAAAGGCGCGGGCAATGCGCTCGGCCAGCAGCTCATTCAGCTCTTCCCCCAACCGGCCCCGAATATCGTAGGCTTTGAAACAGGGCATGGGGTAAAAAACGGAATGCGTCATGTCCAGATCCTGGGCCAAAGCTCAGCCCCTCGCCCCCTGCCCGCGGGCATAAACATCATCAAAGCGCTGAATATCGTCCTCACCCAGATAGGCCCCGGTCTGCACTTCGATCAGGGTCATCGGCACCTTGCCTGGGTTTTCCATCCGATGCCTGACCCCCAGCGGGATATAGACCGACTGGTTCTCCGTCACCAGCTGGACCTGATTGCCGATTGTGACCTGCGCGGTGCCCTGCACCACAATCCAGTGCTCGGCCCGATGGTGATGCGATTGCAGGCTGAGCGAGGCGCCCGGCTTGACCACAATCCGTTTCACCTGGAACCGATCCCCCTGGGCGAGGCTTTGGAAATGCCCCCAGGGGCGGTGATCCATCGGAAACTGCTCAGCCTGAACCGCGCCCTTTTGCTTCAGCAGAGTGACCACCTCTTTCACATCCTGTCCCCGTGATCGGTCAGCCACCAGAACCGCATCCGGCATGGCAACCGCAATGATGTTGTCCAGTCCGATCCCGACCAGTTCCAGCGCATCATCTTCGGACCGCAGCAGGCTGGCACGGCAGTCGATTGCGTCAGCATTGCCATGTGTCACCACACCATATTCGTCCGCCTCACATTCCCGCATGACTGCATCCCAGCCACCAAGATCACTCCAACCGGCAGAAAAGGGCACAACAGCCAGATTGTCCGCCCGCTCCATCACCGCATAGTCGATCGAAATATCTCTGACCTCGGACCAGGCGGTGGGATCGAGACGCAAAAAGCCCAGATCCGGCTCTCCCTCCTCCACTGCGGCCTGAACCGGCGCAATCAGATCGGGGGCGTGCAGGCGATAGGCTTCGAGAATGGTGGAAACTGTGAACAGGAAAATCCCGGCATTCCAGAGAAACCGCCCATCTGCCAGCATGTCTTCTGCCTTGGTCACATCGGGCTTTTCCACAAATGCCGTCAGATCCGACAGCCGGGCACAGTCCCCCGGCACCTGTGGCAGTTCGAGATAGCCATAACCGGTTTCCGCGTGGGTCGGTTTGATTCCGAAGGTGACCAGCTTGCCGCGCATGGCCCCCTCTACCCCTGCTTCAATTGCCGCCTGAAACGCGTCGGTATCCGGAATGACATGATCCGACGGGGCCACCAGCATCAGCGCATCCGGGTTCTCTTTGTGCAGCAATATGGCCGCCGCCAGAACCGCCGGAGCGGTGTTGCGGCCGTCAGGTTCGATCAGGATTGCGCCGGGATCCACCCCGACCTCAACCAGTTGCTCAGTGACGATAAAGCGGAAATCCGAATTGGTCAGCACCACAGGACTTGCAAATTGCGGCCCGGTCAGGCGCTGGACCGACATTTGCAGCAGTGATGTCTGCCCCATCAGCCGGGAAAACTGCTTGGGGTAAGATTTCCTGGAAAGCGGCCAGAGGCGTGTGCCCGACCCACCACATAACAACACCGGAACGATCTGCATTCAGACCTCCTTGCCGAAAGCCCATCAAGACAGCCTCGAACCAATGTCACCGGTCGGAAGATCCAAACGCAACACTCGTCCTAAGCATGATATTTCTATAATTAAATACAACCTACAAGATATCCACCCCTATCTCCGAAACGCACAAAAAAACGGACGGCAGGGGGACCCGCCGTCCGTAAAAGGCCCAAAGGCCAGATCAGGGGAATCGCTTGGATAGCGTTTGCAATAAGCGCAGGCCCCGTCAGACCGTCTGTCAGACCATCTGGATGACATCCTTGTCGATCGACAGCATGTAGCCGCGCCGCGCAATGGTCTTGACCAATAGCTCGCTCATCATCTGGTTGCCCATGGCGTCACGCAGCCGCTTGATCCGGGTGGCCCCGGCGGCCTCATCACAATCCGCAGCGTCACGCCCCGAAATCAGCCCTTCCAGCTCAGACCCCGATAAAACATCATCGTCCATGCGCGCCTCGGCAAGCGCAGACAGGGTTTCAATCGCCGCCTCGGTCAGTTTCAATTCCATATTGTTCAGATAAACCGTGCGCTCTTCACGCGAAATCAGAAGCGAATTGACCTGGATGCCAGCCCGTTCAATTTCCCCCATCCGGCGATTAAGCCCGATAATTGTAACCAGGAAGACCAGCGCCGCGATCAGCATGGCAGAGGCAAAGAGCAGCAGGACAAAGATCACCATACGATAGCTTGTCAGCGTGTCGGAAAAAGCCGTGCCCGACTGGGCCAGAATTTCCAGAAGCTTGATTTCGGCCCCTGAGGTCAGATTGTCATTTTCGATAAAAATCCGCTCAACCCGCGCATTGAAGGCGTTGGCATCCGGCAGGCTCAGAAACAGGAACACGGCCGCCATCAACAGAATTGCAACAATTGCCGCAACCCCGGCCAAAACCATGGGGGAGGCCCCTTTGCGCGCCTCAGTAGCGAAGGAAATATTGTCCGGCACTGTCTTTCCTTTCCGCAAGCCCATCCGTGTCAAACTGCGATACCACATTCAAAAGCACCCATCCATGGCGGGCCAGGCGCGCAGCCACCTGTTCGCGCGCATTCGAGCTGTTGGTGCAGGCGCTATCCGGCAGCTCCATCACACCATAATGCAGTTTCAACGGGTCATCCCGTTTGGCTTTGTAATCGACATAACACGCGGCCTGAGCCGGAAATGCCATGGCCACAAGAGCGAGGGAATAGAGGATCTGTTTCATGCCGAAACCATGCGCGGACCTTATGGGATATTCAATATCAAACAGGATAATCGCACCCCGTTATCCGATAACCATTCACCGATATGGCTTGTCCCGCCGCGCTCCGGGCAGGCTTGGGTCATGACACATGCATCCTTTCAAGATGCCCCCGAAGATCCACTGACCCCGATAAGGAGCCCCCCATGACCCGAATTGCCCTGCCCTCAGTCAACCGCTTCCTGATGATGCCCCTGTTGGTTGCCGCCCTCAGTCTGAACCCGGCCTCTCTCGCGCCGTCATTTGCCGGATCTCGTGACAATGATGATGAGATTGGCGCATTGATTGCCGCCCTGCTTGGGTTGGCCGTGGTTGGTGCGGTGATCTCAAACGACAATAACGATGATCGCCGGCGCCCCTCTGTTGATCGTGACCGCTATGACGACAGATACCGCAGGGATCCGAAATACACGCTTCCGAGCCAATGCCTGCGCAGCTTCAAAACCCAGTTCGGCAAGAAACGCTATTGGGGGCGGAATTGCCTGAAAAAGCGCTACAACCACGTGCGTTCGCTGCCCAAGGCCTGCCGGGACACGGTTGTGGTGAAGAACAAGAACGGCGTCTGGGTCTCGCGCAAGGTGTATCAGCCCCGGTGCCTGCGCGAAGCCGGCTATCGCAAACGCCGCTGATCCATTTGGCAAGGAAGGCGACCAACCATCCATTCCGTCGCCTTCGCATGACCCCCCTTTCCGGTCATGTGCAACTGGCAGAGACCTTGGTCTCTGCCTTTTTTCTTGCGAAATCCCATGAGATCGGTCACGCCATCCCCATGACCAAGACAATTCCCGACTATAGTTTCGAACTTGCCGCCCACGGGCGCGGGTTTTGCCGCGTTGCCGGTGTGGACGAGGTGGGCCGTGGCCCGCTGGCAGGTCCGGTGACGGCTGCCGCTGTCATTCTCGACCCGGACCATATTCCCGACGGGCTGAATGACAGTAAAAAGCTGACCGCCAAAAAGCGCGAGGCGCTGTTTGCGGAGATTCTGACCCTGGCGGATGTGTCGATTGCCCATGCCACGGTCGAAGAGATTGATGAGCTGAACATTCTTTACGCCAGCCACCTGGCGATGGAACGCGCGGTTGCGGGCCTGTCCACCCCGGCCGATCACCTGTTGATCGACGGCAACATGGCACCCAAGGGACTGACAATACCGAACGAAACTCTCGTTAAAGGCGACAGTCGGTCCGTGTCGATAGCCGCCGCATCCATCGTGGCGAAGGTCACCCGCGATCGCATCATGGTGGATTTGGCGCAACAGTTTCCCGGATACGGATGGGAAACAAACGCAGGCTACCCATCGAAAATCCACAAAGAGGGGTTATCCAATCTGGGGATAACCCCACATCATAGGCGTTCGTTTAAACCTATCCACAACATCTTGTATCAACAGAAAAATGTAATGGGCTGATTCAAAAAAGAAATTGACCCGTTATCCACAAGGCCTCATCTTAGACGGTAATGAATGAGCGCAAAAATGCGCCGTCTAAAGAGCGCAAATAGCGCCGGTACATGAGGCAGAAATGACAACCAAAACCAAAGCAAAGGCGGCTCTCGAGCTGCCACTCAATGAGATATTGGCGGGTGACTGCATCGAGGTGATGAACAGTCTTCCAGAAAACTCCGTTGACCTGATTTTCGCCGATCCCCCCTATAATTTGCAATTAAAAGGCGAGCTGCATCGCCCCGACAATTCCAAGGTGGATGCGGTTGATGATCATTGGGACCAGTTTGACAGTTTCAAAGCCTATGACAAATTTACCCGCGCCTGGCTGAAGGCGGCCCGCCGCGTGCTGAAACCCAATGGTGCGATCTGGGTGATCGGATCCTACCACAATGTGTTTCGCATGGGGGCCGAGCTGCAGAACCAGGGCTATTGGATCCTGAACGATGTGGTCTGGCGCAAATCAAACCCGATGCCGAACTTCCGCGGCAAACGCTTTACCAACGCCCATGAGACAATGATCTGGGCGTCGAAATCGGAAGGTGCGAAATACACCTTCAATTACGAGGCCCTGAAGGCCCTGAATGAAGGCATCCAGATGCGCTCTGACTGGGTGCTGCCGATCTGCACCGGGCACGAACGCCTGAAGGACGAAAACGGCGACAAGGCCCATCCGACCCAGAAACCCGAAAGCCTGCTTCATCGCGTTCTGGTTGGCTCGACCAATCCCGGTGATGTGATTCTCGATCCGTTCTTCGGCACCGGCACCACTGGCGCCGTGGCCAAGATGCTTGGTCGGGATTTCATCGGCATCGAGCGCGAAGAAGCCTATCGAAAAGTGGCCGCAAAGCGGATTTCCAAAGTGCGGAAATTCGACAAGGAAGCGCTGCAGACCACCCAATCCAAACGCGCGGAACCACGCGTGCCCTTCGGCCAGCTGGTTGAGCGTGGTATGTTGCGCCCAGGCGAGGTGCTGACCAGCCCGCGCGGCAAGACCGCCAAGGTGCGCGCAGACGGCACGCTGATTTCCGGCGATGCCCGTGGATCAATCCACCAGGTTGGCGCGGCACTGGAAAGTGCGCCGAGCTGCAATGGCTGGACCTACTGGCACTTCAAACAGGATGGCAAGAAAGCCCCGATCGACGTCTTGCGCCAGCAAGTGCGTGCCGAGATGGTCTGACGCCACCATTTCCCAAGAAAACAAGAATAACTCGGGCGCGCTTTCGGGCGCCCGGATAACGATGTACCGCCGTGCTGTGGCAAAATCCACGGCACACATAACTTGCCCCGCTCCTTGTGAGCGGGGCTTTTTTTACATGTCAGAAAAGGGGCGCTGCCCCTCGCCTCTTCGAGGCTCACCCCGAGGTATTTCCAGCAAGAAAAAGAGGCCCGGAGTGCACTCTAGCGGATCACCGGCGGCGGCAGGTCACCACGTTTGTAAGGGGTCCAATCCTCGATGTCCGGGTAATATCTTTTGCGCCAGGCGCGCACACGTGGGTTCATGCGGCGGCGCCAAAGCGGAGGGACCATCGCCATCATCGTCATAACCACATAGCCAAAGGGCAATTGTGGTGCCACGTCATCGGGATAGGTCTGCAGAAGCGGGAAACGGCGCGCGGGTTTGTAATGATGGTCCGAATGGCGTTGCAGGTTGATAAACAGCCAGTTGGTTGCCTTGTGGTCGGCATTCCACGAATGATGTGGGCGCACGGGTTCGTATTTTCCCTCTCCCAGATGGCGGCGGGTCAGGCCATAATGCTCCACATAGTTGGTCAGTTCGAGCTGCCAGACCGCAACCAGCGCCTGGAACAGGAAAAGGGCCACGCCCAGCGCGCCGCCGACAAGGACAGCCAGCAAAAGGGCAAGCGCCTGCAGGATGGCATACCTCCAGAACGGATTTCTGGCATTCCAGACCGATAGGTTGCGGCGCGCAAGCATCGCTTTTTCCGCAGCCCAGGCTGATCGTGGGCTTTCCCGCAGAACCCTGAAAAAGAACCTGTGGAACCCTTCGTTATATTTTGCTGTCACCGCGTCTCGGGTGGTGCCCACATGCGGGTGATGGACCAGCAGATGTTCGGTTCTGAAATGGCTATAAAGGACGGTGGCAAGTAACAGGTCAGCCAGCCAGCGCTCCAACCTATTGGACTGATGCATCAATTCGTGGCTGTACACGATGCCGATGGTGCCTGACAGCACCCCAACACCAAAGAACACCCCGAATTTCTCAGCCACAGACAGGTGGTCCGCTTCGATCACATAGGCCAGCATTCCGTAAATCAGCACCAGTTGGATGGGAAACCAGATCATCGTGATCAGGCGATACCAGAGCAATTGATCGTCCGGCGTTTCAGGGTCGGGGTTTTCGGTATTGCGCCCCAGAAGCGCGTCGAGACCGGTATATAACCACCAGGTTCCCAGCGGCGGCAACAAAAGAAACCACCCTCCCTGTGTTGCCGATACCCAGACCAGCAAGGGCAGCAGGATTGATATTCCAAACGGGGCAGCACGCCGAAAACTGGCAACTGTCTGAGCGGGGACCATGGCACGTTCCTCTTTCATTGCACAAGGCTTACGCCTGAACGATTTCAAGCACAAGCATCGCAGCACGGCGAAATCCCTAATTTGGGGTTTGTTGAGAGGCGGAGACTCTTTGATTGGGAAAATGGAAAAAGACATCTCAGATTTTTGCGTCCACCAGAAGATTCTGAAGAGACGCGCAAATAATCATACCAAATTCAATAACTTAAAATCTGCACTAAACGTGGGGGAAACATTACAAACACAACCAGAAGGCATATTTATATAATTTTAATCATCTTTAACGTTTTGTTAATACTTTTTTGAGTTTAACTATTAAGCAACCAATTAATCGTGCTTCCTGTCTAAGTTCCAAGTCTCCTTTTCAACTCCAGGGTCATCTTGTGAAAGACTTCGGCTACAAAAAATCGCATGACAATCAGCGCGAAGTCGCATCACAGGGGGGTGTTCTCAAACCCTATCGTGCGATTGGGAAAAGAGGTTTCGACATTCTAGTGGCGCTTTTCCTGCTGCCAGTTCTCGCACCGGTCATTGCGCTTTTCATTCTGTTGATCCGGCAGGATGGTGGACCGGGGCTTTACTCGCAGGAACGGATCGGCCTGAAAGGCCAGCGGTTTCGCTGCTGGAAATTGCGGACCATGGTCCAAGACGCCGAACAGCGGCTGAAAGAACTATGCGCCCTGGACACGGGAATTGCCCGCGAATGGCGCGAAAAGCAGAAGTTGGAAAATGATCCGCGCATTACCCCTATCGGGCGCTTTCTGCGCGCAACCAGCCTTGATGAACTGCCGCAGATCTTCAATGTCCTTTTGGGCGATATGAGCTTTGTCGGACCACGCCCTTTCATGGCCAGTCAGGAGCCACTTTATCGGGATGCAGGTGGAACAGCTTATTTCTCCCTTCGCCCCGGTATCACCGGCCCCTGGCAGGTGGCGGCGCGGGGGCGCTCAGATTTTCTGGATCGTATCCATTTCG
Source organism: Aliiroseovarius crassostreae (assembly GCF_001307765.1). GTDB lineage: Bacteria > Pseudomonadota > Alphaproteobacteria > Rhodobacterales > Rhodobacteraceae > Aliiroseovarius > Aliiroseovarius crassostreae. The sequence goes on along the minus strand of NZ_LKBA01000025.1, from coordinate 43,984 downwards.
ATCAGTCCTATCTTGAGCAACATTCGCTTGGCTATGACCTGAAACTGATGCTGCAAACTGTCGGTGTCGTGGTGCAGCGCACCGGTCATTGATTTCAGGAGGACGAGCGCGACTTGGCAGCGCCATCGCGCTGAACAAGATCATAAGCCTTTCGCATGACGGTAGGCAGGTCCGCTGGGTGCAGGTGTTGAAATTCCCCCCGCTGTGGTTGAGCACCCATCGGCACATCCGCCACCCGCAGGGAAAGGTGCAGATGAAAATGCGTAAATGTATGCCGCACTTGCGCACCGGGGGCATACCAATCCCCAGACAGGGGCGGATCTTCCAATGGCGCTTCTCCCCACTCGGCCCCCGGCCAGCCCAGCATTCCCCCCAAAAGACCCTTTTCTGGTCGGCGCTCCACCAACCAGGCGCCATCTTCACGCCGCGCAAGGTAAGCAATGCCGTAACGTGTTGGTTTCGGGGGTTTCTTTCGCTTTCGGGGCAGATCTGAGGCCAGACCGGAACACCGTGCCTGACATGTTTCTCGCCAGGGGCAAATGCCGCAGGCGGGGTTTTTGGGGGTGCAAATGGTGGCCCCCAGATCCATCACCGCCTGCGCATAATCACCCGGGCGCTGATCAGAGGTAAGCCGTGCGGCCGCGGCCTTCATCTCTGGCTTGGCATCCGGCAGAGGGGTGGTGATCTCAAACACGCGCGCCATCACCCGTTCAACATTGCCATCAACCACCACATCCGGCTGGTCAAACGCGATCGCCGAAATCGCGGCAGAGGTATAGGGGCCAATACCGGGAAGCGCCTCCAACTCTGCCCGCGTTTGGGGAAATTCCCCCCCTCGCTCAGCCACGACTCTGGCGCATTTCAGCAGGTTTCGCGCGCGGGCGTAATAGCCAAGCCCAGCCCATTCCCCCATCACCCGTTCATCCTGCGCACCAGCCAGATCCTGCACGGTTGGCCACAGGGTCATGAAACGGAGAAAATAGGATTTCACCGCCGCCACGGTGGTTTGCTGCAGCATAATCTCCGAAAGCCAAACCGGGTAGGGGTCTGGCACCACCCCGGCTGCACGATCCTGTGGACCAACCCGCCACGGGAGAACCCGCGCATGGCGGTCATACCACGCCAGAAGAACGGCAGGTTTCGGCTCACCCTCAACCACGTCACACATCCGTGCCCCCCCCTTGTTTGCTTTCCGCTGGCATTGCATGTTTAAGCACCTAAAATAAAGACAAATGAGAAAGTTGCCAGCCGTGACCAAATCCGTCACAGAAAAACGACGCAGACGCGGGTTCGAACGCACATCGAGCCTGCTCACCGCCCGTATTCGCAAGGCGGGTGAAGCGCGCGGGTTTTCAGTGACGCGGATACTGACCCATTGGGCCGAGATTGTCGGCCAGGAGGTTTCGGCAATTGCCCGACCTGTGGATGTGTCTTACGGGCGCGGCGGCATGGGGGCGACCCTGACCGTTTTGACCACCGGGGCGCAGGCGCCGATGCTTGAGATGCAGAAGGAACAACTGCGCACGCGCGTCAACAGCTGTTACGGTTACAACGCCATTTCCCGCATTCGCATTACCCAGACCGCAGCCACCGGATTTGCAGAGGGGCAGGCACAATTCACCCCAGCCCCGCCCGCTAAGAAAACGCTCGATCCAGACGTCAAAAATCAGATCAGAAACTCAACCGCTGATATCGGGGATGAGGGTCTGCGCGCTGCGTTAGAGACACTGGGCCAGAATATACACAGAAAACAGAAACCAAAAGGCTGAGACCCGATGAACCGTTTCCTCCCCATAATTGCCGCTGCCGCCATCGCTGTCGCAGGTGGTGCTTTTTTCACATCCCAAAACCAATCTTCCCTTCCGGGCATTTCCATGGCCGTGGCGCAGGACGCGGACGTCATACCCGCCAAGGATATCGTGTTGGGGAACGAAGACGCCCCGGTGACCGTGATTGAATACGCATCCTACACCTGCCCGCATTGCGCCAACTGGCACGCCGAAAGCTTCAAGAAGCTGAAAAAGGACTATATCGACACCGGCAAGGTGAAGTTCATTCACCGCGAGGTCTATTTTGACCGCTTCGGTCTTTGGGCCGGCATGATTGCCCAATGCGCAGGGGAAACCCGGTATTATGGCATGACCGACATGATTTATTCGGGTCAGAAGGACTGGATTGGCGAGGGGGATCCGGCCACCATCCTCGACAATCTGCGCAAGATCGGGCGCACCGCAGGGATGACCAATGAAGAAATGGAAACCTGCCTGACCGACGAGAGCTTTGCCCAGAGCCTGGTGGCAGCTTACCAGCAGAACGCCACCGCAGATGAGATCCGCGCCACCCCGACCTTTATAATCGGCGGCGAAAAATACTCGAACATGTCTTACGAGGATTTTGCCGCCACGATTGAAGAGAAACTGGCGGAATAAAGCGTTTCGGTTTTAACCTGACACAGGGCAAAACCGAAGCGCTGCAAGAGGTCTCGATGTCGTGGGCGTTTCGGAATAACCGCGTGTCTCAAGTTTATCCCGAACCGCTTTAGGGCTTTTGGGCCATTTGGTGGTAGAGATCTCACCAAGGCAAAATGAAAGCCGCGCTGGTGACAGGGCGGCTTTTTCATTTGGCGGGCATCGGTCCTGCGTCATGGCAGGATGTCAATCACCGTGCCATCATTGACCATCACCCAGATCTCTTCGATCTCACGGTTCGAAACGGAAATGCAGCCAGCGGTCCAGTCCGCCCCCTCGGGGTCAATCCCTTTGCGTGGCCCGCCATGAATAAAGATATCACCGCCAGGATCCCGCCCCTGGGATTTTGCATAGGCAATGTCTCGGGCGTTTGGGTAAGAAATCCCAAGGCTGAGGTGAAACGTGCTGCGCGCATTTCTGCGGTTGATGTGATACCGGCCTTCCGGAGTCTTCCCATCCCCCTGAAACTGCTTGTCACCCGCTGGGGTAAAGCCCAGGTCAATCTCATAGGATTTCAGAACGTCCCGTTTGTGCAATAGATATAGTTTCCGATTGCTCTTCGACACCACAATCTGGGTCACTTCTGGCCCATCATAGTGGCGAAGAGTTTTGGTTTTTGCTCCGCAAGACGCCGTTCCCATCAGGCCAACGGCTGCCAGAACGGCAAAGATCAATCGCATGGGTGTTGCCTGTAATTGCCCGGGTGTTTTCCCTTGCCATACCGCATTCCCCCACCTTTGGGCAATATCAATGCAGCCTTCGGGGGCTATCTCGCTCAGATCCTGCGAAAAGACGCCGCCAGTTCAACATGGGGTGACCAACGGAACTGATCAACCGGACGCACCCAGGCCAACTGATATCCCGACGCGACCAAGATCTGTGCATCCCGGGCAAAACTGACCGGGTTGCATGAGACCATGGCCACCTGAGAAACCTCGCATTGTGCCATTTCCCTCACCTGCGCAATGGCGCCTGCTCTGGGTGGGTCAATCACGATAGCGTCAAAGCGATTGAGCTCATCAAGCAAAAGGGGACGGCGAAACAGATCGCGGGTTTCTGTGGTGACCTGTTTCAACCCGGAGGCCCGCCGCCATCCCGTATCCAGGGCCTTCATCATCGCCTCGATCCCTTCCACCGCATGGATCCGGGCGCGGCCCGCAAGGGGCAGGCTCAATGTGCCCGCACCCGCAAACAGATCCACAATGGATGCAGCCTGCGGAATGGCCTCCTCAACCGCCTCAACCAGCGCCCGCTCACCTTCCAGGGTCGCCTGCAGGAACGCACCGGGAGGAGGGGCCACCCGCGCCGCTCCGAATTGCTGCAGGGGTAGAGATTCACTCGCGATGACTTCGCCATCCCATGTCAGGCGGGCAAGGCCAAATTCATGCAATACCTGGGCAAGATCAGTCTCTAACCTGCGGTCCAGTGACTTTCCACCCGTGACAGAGACATCCACCCCACCCAGCGTTTCCACCAGATTGACAGAAAGTTCGCCCTTGCGTGACCCTCCCGTCCTCGCCAGCGCCTCGATCGCGGGAAGCTGCGCAAGCAGCGTTGGGGACAGCAACCGACAGTCGTGAATTGCTGAAATCACACCCGAGCGCCGGCCATGAAATCCGGCAACCACGCCCTTCTTGCCGCGCCGGACTGACAGGGTTGCACGGCGGCGCGAACGCTCCGGCGAGGTAACAATCGGGCGGATATCAGTCTCTAACCCGTGCGCAGACAGGGCATTTCGCACCACATCCATCTTCCATTCCGCCACAAATGGATCCGAGGCATGCATCAACGCACAGCCCCCGCAGCTGTTGTAATGTGGACAAGGGGCTTTGACCCGACTTGGTGAGGGCGTCACAATGCGCGGGGCTTCAATCCGGTCGCCCTGCACCTCTCCACTCACCTCTTCCCCCGGCAGGGTGCGGGCGGCAAAAATCGGTCCGGCAGCGATGCCGTCCCCAAGGTGGCCCAAACGTTCGATCAGATGGGAAGTGGTGCTCATTTCAACAGCTCCTCGCGGGTGAGTGTAAAACCCGATGCTATCCAACGCGCTTCAAGGGTTTTGATGTGTGCGCCCAGTTCTGGCCCCGTATAGTCCGGCATCAGATCTGCGGGCTTGACGGGAAACACGGCACGGGCGCCCCGTGATATTAGGTTTTCCGTATCCGGCAAAAGAGCCTGCCCCATCATTGCGGCGCGCAGCAAGGCCACGTCATGTGCTATGTCAGCCCCATCCCGATAAGCCAGTTCCGACAGGGACGTCGATGCCCCCATCTGGTCACGCAAAACAGCGTACCGGCGTGCCTCTTTGCGCGACAGCCGCAGACGATCCTCTGGGACCTCCCCTCCAAGGATTGCGAGGCGGCGCATTGGATCTGGTGCCCTGTTCCCTTCCAGATGCACAAGAACAGCAAGATAGGTTGCATCCGCCCCGGGCAATACAGACCCTAACACACCGCAACTTGACATTAATGCGACAGAAGGGGCGGGATCCGGCGCGGACAGAAGTTTACGCATTTCCGCACCAACTCGTTCCTTGGACAAAGCCCCTAACCCGCCCAGATTCTCTGCAATCGCCGACAGCGCCTCAGCATCTGGCCCTTCCGCCACATCGCCATACCAGGCATGAAACCGGAAAAATCGTAGAATGCGCAGGTAATCTTCGCGGATACGCTGCCCAGCATTGTCAATGAACCGCACGCGGCGCGCCAGAAGGTCGGGCAATCCGCCAAGCGGGTCAATCACCCGTCCTTCAGCATCTGCATAAAGCGCATTCATGGTGAAATCGCGGCGATGCGCGTCTTCTTCCATCGTGCTGGCAAAAGCAACCACGGCCCGGCGACCATCCGTTTCCACGTCTTTTCGATAGGTGGTGATTTCAAAACCTTCGCCGTCAACCACCACGGTAATGGTGCCATGCTCAATGCCGGTCGGCACCGCCTTCAGACCGGCCGACCCGGCCAGTTTCAACACTTGATCCGGCAGGGCATTGGTGGACAGATCAAGATCGGAAATCGGCTCTCCCATCAGGTCATTGCGCACACAGCCCCCGACAAAATGCAGCGCAAATCCTGCGCTGGAAAAGATGTGGGCGAGCTGTTGTACGGGTGCAGACCGAAACCAATCCCCTTGCAACCGGGTCATAAAGCCAACCTTTCCGCAAGCGCACGCAACATACGCGCCGTTGCCCCCCAGATGTAATAGGGGCCAAATGGAACGGTTTCATAATACCGGATGCGCCCCTGCCAGATCCGGCCCTGTTTCATATATTTCGCAAGGTTAGAGACATGTTCGAACGGAACCGTGAAAACCTCTTCGACCTCACCCCGCTCTGGCACCACCTCAAATGGTCGGGTGACAAGCCCGAGGATGGGGGTCACGGTGTAGGAGGTGACGGTTTCATGGGGGGGCAGCTCGCCAATCAGCTCTACCGCATCACGCGGCAGGCCGATTTCCTCCCAGGCTTCCCGCAGGGCCGCGGCGGCGGGTGAATTATCCTCAGCATCGATCTTTCCGCCGGGAAAAGCGATTTGACCGGGGTGATGTTTGAGGTGAGAGGCACGTTTGGTCAGGATCAGTCGCAACGCGCCCTGCTCATGAATCAATGGCACCAGAACGGCAGCGGGGCGCAAGCTGCGCCCCGTAGGTGGTCTGATATCCGGGTTGAGGTCAAAATCGGAACTGCCGCCACCAGAGTGGCCCAAAGCAGTCCGAATGCGATCAATCTCTGACGTCACCATCTGGTCCTTTGGCATCTTTGCCGACAGTCTTTGGATCAAGATCATAATGCGCACCACAGAATTGACAATCAGCGGTCACGCGCCCTTCTTCCGTGGTCATGTAGGCAATGTCTTTTTCAGAGTAGATCGACAGGCTTTCACGGACACGATCTTCGGAACAGGTGCAACCAAAGCGGATCGCCTGCGACTCGAAAATCCGCGGTGCTTCTTCGTGGAACAGACGGGTCAGCAAATCAGTCGGCGCAACGGACGGCCCAATCAGCTCCAGCTCTTCCACCGACGACAGCAGGATATTGGCGCGGTTCCAGTTTTCCTTGTTGTCCTCAGTGACCAGATCGTCGGCAACCAGAAGACCGTCTTTGCCTGAACCGCCATCTGGCGACACGTGAGAGCCCGCCTTTGGCATATGCTGCAGCATGACACCTCCTGCGCGCCAGCTTTCCTGACCACCGGCCCAGGTGGATTTGCCAAACGTCAGATGGAAACGGGTCGGCAATTGTTCCGATTGCGCAAAATAGGTCTGCGCGCAGTCAGACAGGGAACTGCCCACCAGCGGGGTCATGCCAGTATAGGGTTTATGGCCATCACCCTGGTCAATCAGCACCGCAAAAAAGCCCTTGCCGATCTGCCCAAAAGAAGGTGCCTCATGCGACAGGCGCTCTTCATCAAAGCTGGCATAGGCGCGGATCATCGCCGGTTCACCCTCTTTCGCGGGGGCATAGTAATCTGTGGCGATCAGGCGGGCGGGCCCATCCCCCCGGATCTGAAGGGACAGTTTCCAGCGCAATTTGATGGTTTGACCGATCATCGCGGTCAGCATCGCTGCCTCAGCCACCAATGCCTCGATTGCCGGGGGGTAGTCATGTTGCGACAGGATCGTGTCAAGCACACCATCCAGACGCAGCACACGTCCCCGTACGTCACAATTGTCCAGTTGGAAGGGCAGGATGGTATCATCCCAGGCAATCAGGTTTCCTAGTGTCATCGGGCTATCCACGGCTGAGCTTTCGGCAATTCGTTTGCATACCGCGTCTATATGGTCGCGGCAACCGTTGGGCAAAGAGGGAGCGCGCGATTTATTTCACCAGCCCCACAAGCATCAACGCGTTTGGCCCTTGAACTCAATCACTGCCATCGACAAGTCGTCACCAAATTCCCGGCTGCCGCAGAAATTATCCAGCTCCCACACCAGCCCATCCAGAAACAGCTGTCCTTTCAATGAGGCATTGCGTGAGATCATTCTTTCGAACCCCTCTTCCTCTAGCATCTGGTCCTTCTCATTCTCCGCTTCGGTAAACCCATCCGAATAGAAAATGAGCCGGTCCCCCGGTGCGAGAGCAATTTCGAAACGCTCATAGCTGCTTCCCCGGATCAACCCGATCGGCAAGCCGCCCTGCCCAACATATTCCACACTGCCATCTGCGCGCAGCAGCACGGGATTTGGATGGCCGCATTGGGTGAGCGTCAACACACCTGTATTCAGGTCGAGATAGGCAAGAATCATGGTGAAGTAATGCTCGGTAGGCATATCCTCCAGCATCATGGTATTGAGCAGATACGCCACTTCTTCCGGGTCACGCAGGCGCAATTTCCCCCGCAGGCCCGCGGCCATGGTGATATTCTGCTCAGGGGATCCATCCGACAAATAGGATGCAAGACGGGCCGTCAGAAGCGCAGAGGCAATCCCGTGGCCTGAAACATCAATCGAGTAAATTGCGACGGTATTCTCATCAGCCTGAAACATCCCGACAAGATCACCGCCCACATGCCCACAAGGCTGCAACAGCAGGCTGATCTCAGAGGACCCAAAATCACGAAACCGTTCACGCACCAAAGATTGCTGCATGTTGCGCGCCTCGATCAGGTCCCGATCAATGGAGTCGTAAATCGCCTGGATTTCAGTAAGGGTTGCGTTGACCAGCCTGTTCTTTTCCTGCAGCTCCCGCTCCATGGACATGATCCGGCCACCAGCATTGATCCGGGCCCGCAACTCCTCAGCATTGACGGGTTTATTCAGGAAATCATCCGCCCCGACATCCAGCCCCTGCGCCACCGCACCCTTTTCGCTTTTGGACGTCAGAAGGATGAAGTAGCCATACTTGTCTCTCTCCATCGCACGAAACGCCTGACAAAGCTCCAGACCATCCATGCCCGGCATCATCCAGTCAGACAGGATCAGGTCGATATCTTCCGTGGCAATCTTCTCCAGCGCTTCCTCACCGGATCCGGCTTCAACAACGGTAAACCCCTGACGTTTCAGGGTTGAGCTTACAATCATCCGCTGCGCACGGCTGTCATCCACGACCAGGACAGTGTTGACCACAGCCTCTCCCAAGGCTGCGCCATCTCTGACAGCAGAGTTGATCATATCTGGATTTATAGCAGATTTTGCCACGTGTTACCCTTCATCGCCAAAGCGAGTCGCTTACATTCCCTCAGCCATAGCCCCCGGAGATTTAACGGCGGTTTAAATTTAAAATTCTCAGGAAATTTACTGTCACACTAACCCCAGCTTAATCATCACCGGCTATTCAAGGCGCAGTATCAACGATTTATTTCTTATGAGGGCAGTATGATTAGCTGGGATCGCGTCGCGGAATTGAAAGCAGAGATCGGCGAAGAAGATTTTGCCGAGGTTGCAGAGATGTTCCTGATGGAGGTGGATGAGGTCATCGACCGGTTGCGCAACAACCCCGACCCCTCACAATATGAACAGGACCTGCATTTCCTGAAAAGCTCTGCCGTGAACCTGGGCTTTGACGCCCTGTCAAAACTATGCGGAGACGGCGAACAGATGGCAGCCCGCGGCATGGCAGCCGATGTTGATCTCACACCGGTCTTCGATACGTATTTCGCCTCAAAAGAGGTGTTCACCGCGCATTGAAATCAGCGTTTCGTTTAAATGACAAACTCAGCCAGCATTTCATCATCGGTGATATCGGAATAGGCAAAGCCCTTCTGATCGAGCGCATCACACAACGCGTCAAAATTCTCAGGCACCGTGGTTTCGATCCCAATCAAAACCGAACCGAAATTCCGGGCGGACTTCTTCATATACTCAAAACGCGCAATGTTGTCGTCTGGTCCCAGGATTTGCAGGAAATCCTTAAGCGCGCCGGGACGCTGGGGCAGACGGAGCAGGAAGTATTTTTTCAGCCCGGAATACCGCTGAGCGCGCTCTTTCACCTCTGGCAGGCGTTCAAAATCAAAGTTGCCCCCAGAGGTCACGCAAACCACCGTCTTGCCCCGGATCTCGTCCCGCAGATCCTTCAACACATCTACGGACAATGCGCCGGCCGGCTCCAGCACCACCCCTTCCACGTTCAACATATCAAGCATGGTTGTGCAGATCCGATCCTCGGGCACCCCATGGACCTGCACGGATGGCACATCCCGCAGCACGTCAAAGGGTTGCGCCCCAATCCGTGCCACAGCCGCCCCATCCACGAAATTATCAACCCGATCGAGAGTGACCGGTTGCCCCTGCGCAATCGCAGCCGCAAGCGATGCCCCCCCGGCGGGCTCAACATAATGCAGCACGGTTTCCGGGGCCACTTCCGCCAGATATCTGGTGATCCCGGCAGATAGGCCGCCACCGCCCACAGGCAGGACAACCACATCCGGGTTGCGCCCCAGCTGGGCGGAGATTTCAGCCGCGACGCTGGCCTGCCCCTCGATCACATCCTTATCATCGAAGGGTGACAGGAAATGCCCCCCGACCTTGTCACAATACCCCTGCGCAGCCGCAAGCGTATCGTCGAAATAGTCGCCAACAAGGCGGATCTCGATCGAGTCTCCCCCAAAAATCTGGGTCTTCTGAATTTTCTGCTGCGGGGTAGTGACCGGCATGAAGATCACGCCCTTGACGCCGAAATGACGCGACACAAACGCCACGCCCTGCGCGTGATTGCCCGCAGAAGCACAGACAAACACGTCCTGATCTGGATTTTTCGCAAGCGCCTTGCCCATTGCATTCAGCGCACCGCGGATCTTGTAACTGCGCACGGGGCTGAGGTCTTCGCGCTTCAACCAGATATCGGCATCATAGATGGCCGACAGATGGTCATTACGCTGCAAGGGCGTCGCGGGGAACAGCGCCCGCATCTGCTGTTCTGCCACGCGGGCTTTTCTCAGAAAATCGCTCATCTGAAATGTCTGACCCAAGGGCAGGCTCTTGGCAAGGTTGTTTACGCCAGTTTTCCCCCTGATTACGGCAGCTCTCGCCCTTCGACATAAACACCGTAGATCGTGGTCATGATGCTGATTTGCAACAATGTCATCAGCCACACTCCAAAGAAATACGCAGGAACTCCCAGCCCGGCCAGCAACACCCACAGGTTAGCGGCCGACAAAATTGCGACAAATATCCCAACCAAAACTACAATCCCGGTGGCAATCAGAAACAGCCAGAAGAACACACCGAAGATCAGCTTGCTGGATCCGCCCGTCGCGCGCCAAGCCTGTTTCAGACTTAGGTTTTGCCCAAGGGCGCGCGAGACCAGAACCGGCGACAGGCGCATCATTGCGATCATCAGGAATGTCACAAAAACGACTGCAATGACGGAAACAACAAAGGCCATTCCCATATTGGGGGCAGCTTCGGTTTCAATTTGCATGATGATCGGAACAAAGGCGGCAAACACCGGGATAAGCGCAATCAAAATCCCGATCCCCATCAAAATGATCCAAAGTGAGTAAAGCATAACCTCGGACCCATGCCATGACGGCAACCAACCTGTTGGGGTTTCATTCAAAAGCACAAATCGATGCCACGCCACAGCCATCCATCCCCCAATCACAACAGTGAATGCGTTCTGAAGCACTTGCATCAGGGCTAAGCCGACTGGCCCAATTGAGAAAATGAATTCCTCAGAAGACACCAATGCCAAATTGATCGCAAACCCAACAACCATGGACAACAGCAGCAACACCACGGAAATCCGCGCAGCATCTGCCTTGTTGCGCCACACCATTCTCCAGGAATGTTTCAAGATATCCAGACCAGACATACCAACACCTTTCAATCAATACGTGCGTTGCCCTCCTAAAATCACGGAAAGCCGATCAAAGCAAGGACGGGATGGCCCTGCAATACTTGCCCCCCGGGCAAAAACGGGATAAGCGCGCGGGGACACGCTCGTGAAAGGGAATATGATGATTTCGTCCAACACTGCACCGCAAAAGGCACCCAAGAAAGTTGTGCTGGCCTATTCCGGTGGTCTCGATACCTCAATCATCCTGAAATGGTTGCAAACCGAGTATGGGTGCGAAGTGGTCACCTTCACCGCTGACCTGGGTCAGGGCGAAGAGCTGGAACCGGCCCGCAAAAAGGCCGAGATGCTGGGCATCAAGCCGGAAAATATTCATATCGAAGATCTGCGCGAAGAATTTGTGCGCGATTTCGTGTTCCCGATGTTCCGTGCCAATGCGCAATATGAAGGGCTTTACCTGCTGGGCACCTCGATCGCGCGCCCGCTGATTTCCAAGCGTCTGGTTGAAATTGCCGCCGAACACGGGGCCGACGCCGTGTCGCACGGGGCAACCGGCAAGGGCAACGATCAGGTTCGGTTCGAACTGGCGGCCTATGCGCTGAACCCGGAAATCGTCGTGATCGCGCCCTGGCGTGAATGGGATCTGGGCTCGCGCACCAAGCTCTTGGAATTTGCCGAGCAGCACCAGATCCCGGTGGCCAAGGACAAACGTGGCGAGGCCCCTTTCTCGGTTGATGCGAACCTGTTGCACACCTCGTCGGAAGGTAAAGTTCTGGAAGACCCGGCCGAGGACGCACCGGACTATGTCTACCAGCGCACCGTGCATCCCGAAGATGCACCGGACACCCCCGAATTCATCGAGATCGAGTTCGAAAAAGGCGATGCCGTTGGTATCAATGGCGTGAAAATGTCGCCGGCAACCATCCTGACCGAACTGAACGAATATGGCCGCAAGCACGGCATCGGTCGTCTGGATCTGGTCGAAGGCCGCTATGTGGGTATGAAATCGCGCGGGATCTATGAAACCCCCGGCGGCACCATCCTGCTCGATGCCCATCGCGGCATCGAATCGATCACCATGGACCGTGGCGCTATGCATCTGAAAGATGAGCTGATGCCGCGTTACGCCGAACTGATCTATAACGGATACTGGTATTCGCCCGAACGCGAAATGCTGCAGGCGGCGATTGACCTGTCGCAGGAACATGTCACCGGCACTGTGCGCATGAAACTCTACAAGGGTCTGGCCCGCGTGGTTGGCCGCTGGTCGGATCACTCGCTCTATTCCGAGGCACATGTGACCTTTGAAGAAGACATGGGCGCCTATGATCAGACCGATGCGGCCGGGTTCATTCAGCTGAACGCCCTGCGCCTGAAGCTGATTGCCGATCGCAACCGTCGCGTTGGCAAGTGAGCTACGACGACGAGGATATCGACGATGAGCTGGACATGTTCATCGAAGCTCAGGACACCGTGTGGAGCGATGTCCTGAGCGAACTGCAGGCGGGAAAAAAGACCAGCCACTGGATGTGGTTCGTCTTTCCGCAACTGGCCGAACTGGGCAGATCCGACATGTCGCAGCTTTATGGGCTGGAGGATCTGAACGAGGCCACCGCCTATCTGGCGCATGATGAACTGAAACGGCGCCTGATTGTTGCGGCATCCCTGTTGCTGGAACATGCGGGCACGGATCCGGTTGAGATCCTGGGGGCTGTGGATGCACAGAAGCTGCGCTCCTGCATGACGCTGTTTGCTGCCGTCCCGGACGCGCCGGACATGTTCCGACAGGTGTTAGAGGTTCATTACGCGGGACAACCCTGCGCCCGCACGATCGAAATATTGAGCCGGGCCTGATATTCCTGATAACAGCGCCCGGAAATTGCCCGGCGCGCCCTACCTCCCCTTTGGTCATGCTTGCCAGACCCGGGATCGTCTTTCTATCGAGAGACAAACGGGAGGAACTGACATGCCACTGCAAAAACTTGCCGAGGGGATACAATCCGGCCTCGAAGGGCGCAGCTTTAACGGGTCTTTGAAATTTGACTGCGGCGAGGATGGGGTGATTGTGCTGGCCGAAAACGCCGCCAGCACCGAAAACCGTGACACGGACTGCACCCTGCGCCTGTCCACCGAGAACCTGCAGAAACTGCTGACCGGCAAGCTCAACCCGATGACAGCGGTCATGATGGGCAAGATCAAGCTGTCGGGAGATATGACCACCGCAATGCAGCTGGCCAAGCTCTTGGGTTAGGGTCAGCCCCCTAAGCGCGTGCCTTCAAAAACGCGGCCACCTCTTTTGCCGCCGGCATCACCTCGGCGGTGCCTTTACGGGTGACCTGAAGGGCGGCTGCGGCAGACGCCCGGTGCAACACCTGTTCCAAAGGCAATTTCTGATCCAGCCCTGCGGCCACGTAACCAATAAAACAATCCCCAGCCCCGGTCGTATCCACGGGCTGCACCTTGAAGGCAGGGGCGTGGAGCTCCCGCCCGGTATCTTGGTCCCGCCAGATCGCACCCTCTGCCCCTTTGGTGACCAGCAAAGCAAGCACGTCAATCTCGTGCAACCCAACACCCAGCGCGGCAGAAAGCTGGGTTGCCTCAACCTCATTCATCACCAGAAGATCGCAATACGGCAGCACCTCACGCACGGCGGATGCGTCAAAGGGTGCCGCAGAATAGATCACCTTTGCACCCCGACCGCGCGCAAACCTGGCAGCCTCAAGCACCAGGGTGGTCTCGTTCTGCAAGACCAGCAGGTCCTGCGCCGTCATCTTGTCCAGCGCCGAGCGCACGAAATCCCAGCTCAGCGCATAATTGGCACCGGGCATCAGCACGATCATATTCTCACCATCAGGATCAATGCAGATATTGGCGTGTCCGGTTGCCCCTTCTGTCACCTCAATATCACGCACATCCACACCGCGCCGCTCCAACGCCGCGCGACACCAATGCCCATCGGATCCGATGGCGCCGATATGATGCACAGGGCAACCCGCAAGGCTGGCCGCCACGGATTGATTGGCCCCCTTTCCCCCCAGCGAAATCGCGTGCTGTGTGGCACCAATCGTTTCGCCAGCCCCCGGAAGATGCGGCAGCTGGTAAAAATTGTCGATATTAATCGACCCGAGATTAAAGATGCTCATGGCAAGATCCCCTTGAGAAAACCCTATAATTTCCTGATGTTTACGCAAGAGAGAACCGGGGCGACCGCACTTAAAACCCCAATACTATTCACATTTAGGAATGTTAGTTTTCTATTGTATTCTATTGTATACCGACTATATGAACCAGCAGAATCCATAGGCCAAACGGTAAGTCACAAGCAGGGAGTTTCCGCCATGACGACCCAAATCGACGCCACCCTGATCCCCGGAGATGGGATCGGACCCGAAATCACCGAAGCTGTCACCGCCATCCTCGATCACATGGGCGCGCCCTTCAAGTGGGACGTTCAGCAGGCTGGCATGGCTGGCATTGACGCGGCGGGCGAACCGCTGCCGCAGGCCACAATCGACAGCATCCGGCACACCAAACTGGCCCTCAAAGGCCCGCTGACCACACCGGTGGGCGGCGGCTTCAAGTCGATCAACCTGCAGCTGCGTCAGGCGTTCAACCTCTATGCCAATGTCCGCCCCACTAAGACCATCAAACTCGACGGTCGGTTCGACAATGTGGACATGGTGATCTTTCGCGAGAACCTGGAAGGGTATTACATCTCGGACGAAGGCTATATGGAACACAATGGCGACCCGGAAGGCAAAGTCTTTTCAACCGGTTACAACACCAAAGAGGGTGCCCAGCGCATCACCCGCGCCGCGTTTGAATACGCCTTGGCCAATGGGCGCAAGAAGGTCTCGATCGTGCATAAGGCCAACATCCTGAAACTGCTCTCGGGCATGTTTCTGGAAGAAGCCCGCAAGATCGCCAAGGAATATGAAGACCGTGTGGCCTGGGACGAACGCATTGTTGATGCCTGTGCCATGCAGATGGTGATGTATCCGGATGCATTTGACGTGATTGTCACCACCAACCTCTTCGGTGACATCCTGTCCGACCTCGCCGCCGGTCTGGTAGGCGGGCTTGGCCTTGCCCCTGGCGCCAATATCGGCACAGATGCCGCCATTTTCGAGGCTGTGCATGGTTCGGCCCCGGATATTGCGGGCCAGCAAAAAGCAAACCCCTGCGCCTTTCTGATGGCCGCAGGTCTGATGCTGGAACATGTCGGCAAAACCGACGACGCCCAGCGCCTGAAGAAAGCGGTGATCGAAACCGTGCAGGCCAAAGATCGCGTGACCCCGGATCTGGGCGGCACCGGCACCACGATGACCATCGCTCAGGCCATCATTGACCGGCTTTGATCGAACCGGAAGGCCGTAGCACAAGCTGCGGCCTTTTTTCACTGCGCTGATAGCGCTACGCCCCTTTTTTTCTTCACACAATTTGTGTAAGGGAGGGGGGAAATCTCACATCTCACCAGCTTTGGGCAGGTGCCCGGCGGTGATCCTTTCAGCGAAAAAAGGGGTGTTCTGACATGACCGACACATCGCAGCCAGATATTCTGTATACCATTGTAGACGAAGCGCCGGAGCTGGCCTCGGCCTCCTTCCTTCCGATCATCCGTAAATTCGTATCAAGCGCCGACATCACCGTGGGCACCCCGGACATCTCGCTCGCGGGTCGTATCATTGCCACCTTCCCGGAAAACCTGACCGCTGAACAGCGCCAGTCGGACGATCTGGCTGCCCTGGGCGAGCTGGTGAAAACCCCGGACGCCAACGTGATCAAACTGCCGAATATCTCGGCCTCGGTGCCGCAGCTGGTTGCCGCCGTCGAAGAATTGCAATCGCAGGGTTACAACATTCCGAACTACCCGGAAGAGCCGAAGACCGACGAAGAAAAAGCCATCCGCGCACGTTACGACGCGATCAAAGGTTCTGCCGTGAACCCGGTTCTGCGCGAAGGCAACTCGGACCGCCGCGCTGCCAAAGCCGTGAAGAACTACGCTCAGAACAACCCGCATTCGATGGGGGAATGGGCATCGGACAGCAAAACCAAAGTGTCCTCGATGCCGGGTAACGACTTCTATGCAAACGAAGTTTCCGCCACCATCACCGCTGCGCAGGCAGGGGATGCGAAGATCGAGTTCGTCGGAAAAGACGGCGCTGTCACCGTTTTGAAAGACGGCTGGGCGCTGGAAGAAGGCACCATCGCGGATGCGACCTTCATGTCGGCGAAGGCCTTGGGTGCGTTCCTGGCAGACGCCATCGAAGACACCAAGAAAGACGGCACCATGTTCTCGCTTCACATGAAAGCGACGATGATGAAAGTGTCCGACCCGATCATCTTCGGCCACGCTGTCAAAGCATGGCTGGGTCCGGTTTGGGACAAGCACGGTGCCGCGATTGCTGCTGCCGGCGGGTCGCCGAACTCGGGTCTGGGTGCGGTTCTGGATGCCATCAACAGCTTGGACAACGCAGACGAGATCAACGCGGAAATCACCGCGCTGGACCGTCCGTCGATGTATATGGTCGACTCGGACAAAGGCATCACCAACCTGCACGTGCCTTCGGACGTGATCATCGACGCCTCGATGCCCGCCGTGATCCGCGCTGGCGGTAAAGGCTGGGATGAGGCTGGCAACAAGGGCGACACCAATTGCGTGATCCCCGACCGCTGCTATGCCACCGTCTATGATGAAACCATCAACTTCTTCAAAGCCAACGGCGCGCTGGACGTGACGACCGCGGGTTCGGTGGCAAACGTTGGCCTGATGGCACAGAAAGCGGAAGAATACGGCTCGCACCCGACCACGTTCGAGGCGCCCGCAGACGGCACCATCCGCGTGGTCACCGCCAATGGTGACATCCTGCATTCGCATGACGTGGAAGCCGGTGACATCTGGCGCGCCTGCACCGTGAAAAAGGCTCCGATCGAGAACTGGATTGAGCTGGCCCTCGACCGTCAGCGCCTAACCGGATCGGAAGCGATCTTCTGGCTGGACGCAAATCGCGCCCATGACGCCGAGCTGATCAAATATGTGACCCCGGCACTGGAAGCTGCTGGAAAAGCTGATCTTTTCCAGATCATGGCCCCGCGCGAAGCCACTGCCCAGTCGCTGAAAACGATCACTGCAGGTAACGATAGCATCGCCATCACCGGCAACGTTCTGCGTGACTATCTGACCGACCTGTTCCCGATCCTGGAACTGGGCACCTCGGCCAAGATGCTGTCGATCGTGAAGCTGATGAAAGGCGGCGGTCTGTTTGAAACCGGCGCTGGTGGATCGGCCCCGAAACACGTGCAACAGCTGGTTGAAGAGAACCACCTGCGTTGGGACTCGATGGGTGAGTTCTGTGCGCTGGGTGAAAGCCTGAACTTCCTCGCGGATGTGAAGGGCAACGCCAAAGCCGGTGTCCTGGGTGCCGCTGCCGAGGCCGCAACCCAAGGCATTCTGGACAACAACAAGTCGCCCTCGCGCAAAGTGGGTCAGCCCGACAACCGCGACAGCCACTACTGGTTCGCCCGCTACTGGGCCGAAGCCCTTGCGGCACAAGGCGATGACGCGGATCTGGCGGCTGAGTTTGCCCCGGTTGCAAAAGCACTGGCTGAGGGCGAAGAAGCGATCCTGGCCGAGCTTGCTGCGGCCCAGGGTCCAGCGGCTAACATCGGTGGCTACTTCCGCCCGTCGGTTGAGCTGAAAGCAAAAGTGATGCGCCCCTCGGCCACGCTGAACGCGATCATCGGCTAAGTTCGATCCCGCAGAACACGGAAAACCCCGCCCCTCAGGCGGGGTTTTTCATTTCTGAAACATGAAACTTTTGAAGCTGTCGAAAGCCGGAAGTTTAAAGTTTTCGCGACCCAAATATCAAAAGTTTAAACATTTCCCCGGCCAGTTCAGGGCGATTTCGTCACAACCCCGCCGCTTCCAGCTTCTCCAAATCGGGAAACCAGATCTCATTCGGGCCAGATTGATCCGGGTCACATCCGGGTGGGTCTGTAAGAGGTCCCGCAAATCTCGGGTTGCGCCCAGGGCGATCACACCGGT
The DNA here is from genome assembly GCF_001307765.1 of Aliiroseovarius crassostreae. GTDB lineage: Bacteria > Pseudomonadota > Alphaproteobacteria > Rhodobacterales > Rhodobacteraceae > Aliiroseovarius > Aliiroseovarius crassostreae. The sequence continues at coordinate 25,743 of NZ_LKBA01000025.1, read as the reverse complement.
CAACTGCACCACCTCCCCCTCAGAAAACAGGTTATATTGCGCTGCATAATGCCGGTTGCGCATCTCCGAATACGGTTCATCAGACAGGAACGGGGTTGTCTGCAAGGCCAGCGCCCACCAGTGCGACAGCGAGGCAAAAACCGCGATGATCAAGGCGATCATCCCCGCCCAAAGTGGCAAAACAGACCCTAATTCAGGCAAATTCCGCTCTGCACTTCAGAAGTAGCCGATAGATTGCCAGATCAGGAACAGCAGATCGGCGCCCACCAGAACCGCCACAAGAGACACAGCCAGCGGGGCGATCGCCCCCAGCGCACCAAATCCAAGCAGGACAAGGGCGCGCAACACCACCCCATTGATCCAGAAGGCGCGCCAAAGCCCCCGCCAATGGGTGAGAATGTAGGACATGGGTCAGCTTAGGGCGTTTCGGGGCAAACATGAAACAGGTGCTTTTTCGAAACGCTTTTGGGGTGCTCCTCGTTGCGGTCAAACCCCGACCTCAAACCGGGTCCGGTCATGGGGGCGGGTGAAGTCCTGCGCCGGTCCTTTGGGCACAATCCGAGTCGGATTGATCGTCTCATGACTGGCATAGTAATGCCGCTTGATCTGGTGGAAATCCACGGTGTCTGCGACACCCGAATGCTGATACAAATCACGTAAATAATTGGAAATGTTGGGGTAATCCTCGATCCGTTTCAGGTTTGTCTTAAAGTGACCATGATAGACCGCATCAAAGCGGATCAGGGTGGGAAACAGGCGCCAGTCCCCCTCGGTCAACGTATTTCCAACGAGGTAACGATGTCGGGACAGGCGATCTTCGATCTGGTCCAGGGCTGCAAACAAAGCGTCAAATGCGTGTTCATAGGCCTCTTGCGTCGTTGCGAACCCGCATTTGTAGACCCCGTTATTGATGCTGGAATAGACAAACTCATTCCCCTCATCGATCTGGTCCCGAAGGGTTTCGGGATAGAAATCGAGCGTGTTTCCGGTGATCTCGTCAAAGGCGGAATTGAACATACGGATGATTTCCGAGCTTTCATTGCTGACCACCATCTGGGTCTGCTTGTCCCATAGCACCGGCACCGTGACCCGGCCCGAGTAGTTCGGGATGGCCTGCGTATAGAGCTGGTGGAGGTAGGCATGGCCGAAAAGTGGATCACCACCGCTATCCGGGTCAAACTCCCATCCGTTTGACAACATATCCGGAGAGACCACGGTGACGTCGATCAACCCCTCCAACCCCTTCAGCTTGCGAAAGATCAGCGTGCGGTGCGCCCAGGGGCACGCCAGCGAGACAAAGAGGTGATATCGACCCTGTTCCGCCTTAAAACCGTCTTTTCCGCTTGGTCCGGCGGATCCGTCACGGGTGATCCAGTTGCGAAACTGCGCCTCGCTTCGCCTGAATTTCCCCTTGGTGGATTTGGTGTCATACCAGACATCTTCCCATTTCCCGTTCACAAGCTGGCCCATGATCCGCTCCTTTATGCTGCAATGAGTATATGGGGGTGCGGATCGGGCGCTCAACATTCGTGAATGCAGAGAGAAATTGCAAATATGCACAGAAAAACCGGCCCCTGAGAAAGGGCCGGTTTCAGGCAGGATCAGAGCCTGTTTTTACCTTTCGCCCAGACGTGCCGCGGCAAGAACCGCCATGTTCAGGATGTCATTTGACGTGGAGTTGGTCGAACAGATCTGGATCGGTTTGTCGACGCCAGACAGGATCGGGCCAATCACCGTGGCACCTGCCAGTTCCTGCATCATCTTGACCGAAATCGAGGCAGAGTGGCGGGCGGGAACCACCAGCACGTTGGCGGGCCCGGACAGGCGGCAGAACGGGTAATGCTTCATCACATCCGGGTTCAGCGCCACATCTGCAGTCATCTCACCATCATATTCGAAATCAACGCCGCGCTGATCCAGAATTGCCGGTGCTTCATGCAGTTTCTGCGCACGTTCCGAGATTGGGTAGCCGAAGGTCGAGAAGCTGACAAACGCGACGCGGGGTTCAAGCCCAAGGCCCCGCGCCACGGCGGCGGCACGCTCTGCGATATTGGCCAGATCTTCGGTTTCGGGCCATTCATGCACCAGCGTATCAGCCATCAGCACGATACGGCCCTTGTGCAGAACGGCGGTGACACCGACCGCTCCGTCACTGGCGCGGGCATCAAATACATGGTTGATCCGGTCCAGCACATATGCCGATTTGCGCGTGGCGCCCGTGATCAGGCCATCGCCATGACCATGCTGCAGCATCAGCGACGCAAACACGTGGCGATCCCGCGCCGCGATGCGATGCACATCGTGGCGGTCAAAGCCCTGACGCTGTAGGCGCTCATAGAGGAAGTCTTTGTAAAGCCCGAGGTTTTCCGTGTTGGCGGCGTTCACCACACGCAATTCGCGGACTGCATCCCCCAGACCCTCGGCTTCCAGCTTCTCGCGCACATTTTCCTGACGCCCCACCACCAGCGCACGACCATACCCGTTACGCTGATATTGCACGGCAGCCCGGAGCACCTGCGGATCATCCCCTTCGGCAAAGATCATCGTGGCCTGGTTCTTGCGGGCGCGAGCGGTGATGCCGCGCAGAATGGAGGCGGTGGGATCCATGCGCGATTTCAGGTTCAGCGCATAGCTTTCCATGTCGATGATCGGGCGGCGTGCCACCCCGGTGTCCATACCGGCCTTCGCCACGGCGGGGGGAATGGTATAGATCAGGCGCGGATCAAACGGGGTCGGGATAATATAGTCGCGGCCAAAGGTCAGCTTGGTGCCATAGGCCATCGCCACTTCATCCGGCACATCTTCGCGGGCCAGTTCGGCAAGGGCCTGAGCGCAGGCGATTTTCATCTCGTCATTGATGGCGCGGGCGTGGATATCAAGCGCGCCGCGGAAGAGGTAGGGAAAGCCCAGAACGTTGTTCACCTGGTTCGGGTAATCCGAACGGCCGGTGGCAACAATGGCGTCATTGCGCACCTCATGCGCCTCTTCCGGCGTGATTTCCGGATCCGGGTTGGCCATGGCGAAAATGACCGGGTTGTCGGCCATGGATTTCACCATATCCTGCGTCACGGCCCCCTTGACCGACACGCCAAGGAACACATCCGCACCCTCCATCGCCTCTTCGAGCGTGCGCAGATCGGTGTTCACCGCATGGGCCGATTTCCACTGGTTCATGCCATCGGTTCGGCCCTGATAAATCACACCCTTGGTGTCGCAGACGATGCAGTTTTCATGCCGCGCGCCCATGGATTTGATCAGTTCGATACACGCGATCCCGGCGGCCCCCGCGCCGTTCAGAACGATCTTGCAGTCTTCGATCTTCTTGCCGCTGAGGTGCAGCGCATTCAAAAGCCCCGCCGCACAGATCACCGCCGTGCCATGCTGGTCGTCGTGGAACACCGGAATGTCCATGACCTCTTTCAGCTTCTGTTCGATGATGAAGCATTCCGGCGCCTTGATATCCTCAAGGTTGATGCCCCCGAAGGTCGGCCCCATCAGCTTGACCGCATTGATAAACTCATCCGGGTCTTCGGTGTCCAACTCAATGTCGATCGAGTTCACATCGGCAAACCGTTTGAACAGGACCGCCTTGCCTTCCATCACCGGTTTAGACCCTAACGCACCCAAATTCCCCAATCCAAGCACCGCTGTACCGTTGGAAATCACCGCCACCAGATTGCCCTTGTTGGTGTAATCATACGCGGTCGACGGGTCTGCTGCGATGGCCTCACATGGCACGGCAACCCCCGGCGAATAGGCCAGCGACAGATCGCGCTGCGTGGTCATTGGCACCGATGGCGTGACCTCGAACTTGCCCGGTGTCGGGTAGATGTGAAAGGCCAGAGCCTCTTCATCGGTGATGCGTTGTTTTGCCATTCCTCTTGGCCCTTTCCCTGCGACAGACAGACCCTCCTCCCTTACAGGGGGTCGTGCGCAGGCTCAACCTCATTTGAGCATTTTATAACTCAATTCGGGAGTTTTTGCGCAATAGTCGAAAATTCATCCCCGCCGTGACGCAACATTCAGAAAATCATTTACGGATATAACAGCCCCCTACCGCACAAAATTCCGTCCGTGCCTTTCACAGGACGATGATTTATATCTTGGCCAAACCTTTCATCAGGAGCGACACGTGACACAGACGATTTTGTTGACGGGCGGCGCAGGTTTCATTGGCTCTCATACCTATGTCGAGCTTGCAAGGGCTGGCTTTGATATTGTCATTCTGGATAATTTCTCAAACGCACGGCCAGATGTGATCGACCGGCTTGAAACGATCACCGGCGCGCCGGTCACCTGCTATACGGGTGACGTGCTGGATGAAGGGCTGCTGGATCGTATCTTTGCCAAGCACAAGATCGACGCCGCCATTCACTTTGCCGCCCTCAAGGCCGTGGGCGAAAGCGGCCAGATCCCGCTGGAATACATGAACACCAATATTGCCGGGCTTTACGCGCTGCTGCGCGCGATGGAGCGTGCCGGATGTGGGCGACTGGTGTTTTCCTCCTCGGCGACGGTTTATGGCCAGCCCAACCAGCTGCCCGTCACCGAAACCGCCGATCTCGGTTTTACCAACCCCTATGGCTTTACCAAACTGGCTTGTGAGCAGTCGCTGAACCAGATCGCCGCCTCTGATGACAAATGGACCTTTGGGATCCTGCGCTATTTCAATCCCGCCGGCGCCCATGACAGCGCGCTGATTGGTGAAGATCCGAATGACACGCCCAACAACCTGATGCCCTATATCGCCAAGGTCGCCACCGGCGAACTGGCCGAACTGTCAATCTTTGGCGATGATTACGACACGCCCGATGGCACCGGTGTGCGCGATTATATCCACGTGATGGATCTTGCGCAGGGCCATGTTCTGTCGGTCAAATCCTTGCTGGAAACAGACCAGAGCCACACGGTAAATATCGGCACCGGCACGGGATATTCGGTGATGGATATGCTGCGCGCCTATGAGGCCGCCGCGGGAAAACCCCTGCCCCACCGGATCGCCCCTCGTCGCGCCGGAGATGTGGCAAGCGTCTATGCCGACCCTTCCAGGGCCCGTGAACTTCTGGGCTTTACCGCGCAGCGGGGATTGGAGGAGATGTGCCAGTCCAGCTGGAACTGGGTCTCTCGGCGGAAAAACACCTGACACTGGGAAATATCCCGGAAAACCGGTTTTCCAGCCCCCGTGTTTTCTGGTTTTATCAACCAAACCCACCTCAATGCAGACCAGATCAAGGATCCCAGCGACGTGAGCGACAAAACTGCCAAAGTAACACCGATGATGGCGCAATTCCTCGACATCAAGGAAGGCTATCCCGATGCGCTCCTGTTCTATCGTATGGGCGATTTTTACGAGCTGTTCTTTGACGATGCCATCGCCGCCGCCGAGGCGCTGGATATTGCCCTGACCAAACGCGGCAAGCATCTGGGCAAGGATATTCCCATGTGTGGCGTGCCGGTGCATTCCGCCGAAGGGTATCTGCTGACGCTGATCCGCAAAGGGTTTCGTGTTGCGGTTTGCGAACAGTTGGAAAACCCGGCCGAGGCCAAGAAGCGCGGCGCGAAATCCGTGGTGAAACGGGATGTGGTGCGCCTTGTAACCCCCGGCACCCTTACCGAAGAAAGCCTGCTGGACGCGCGTCGGCACAATTTCCTCGCCGCCTTTGCCGAGATCCGCGAGGATGGCGCAATTGCCTGGGTCGATATTTCAACCGGCGCGTTCCACGTCATGCCCTGCTCGCGTATGCGCCTGTCACCGGAACTGGCCCGACTGGCCCCGCGTGAGGTCGTTCTCCCCGACCAGATCATGTATGATCTTGATGGAATAGTCACTGAATCCGGGGCAGCCCCCACCCCGCTCGGACAGGCCGCTTTTGACAGCACTGGCGCGGAAAAGCGCCTGAAAGAACTATACGCCGTCGGTTCACTGGAGGCATTTGGCAGCTTTACCCGTGTAGAAATTGCCGCCATGGGCGCCATTGTCGAATATCTGGAAATCACCCAGAAAGGCAAATTGCCGCTGCTGCGCCCGCCGGTGCGCGAATTGTCCCATGGCACGCTGCAAATCGACGCCGCCACGCGGCGCAATCTGGAACTGACCCATGCGATGTCCGGCGGCCGCCAGGGATCGCTTTTGTCAGTGGTGGACCGCACGGTAACCGCCGGCGGGGGGCGGCTGCTGGAGCGGCGCATTTCCTCTCCGTCACGCAACCTTTCCGAAATCCACGCCCGCCTTGAAACCGTGTCATTTCTGGTGGAACAGTCCCGCATTTCCGAAGATCTGCGCGAGTCTTTGCGCAAAACCCCCGATATGGATCGGGCCCTGTCCCGGTTGGGGCTGGACCGGGGTGGCCCCCGAGATCTGGCCGCAATCCGCGGCGGGCTGGGCGCCGCTATTGACCTGTCTGAACAGATCGCCAATGCCGAAGCGATCCCCGAACGGCTGATGGTGGCCGGGGAAAAGCTCCTGGGCCACGATACATTGCTATCCCTTCTGGAAGAGGCGCTGGTGGCTGATCCCCCTCTCCTCGCCCGCGATGGCGGTTTCATCGCCCCCGGTTATGACGAGGATCTGGACGAAGCCCGCAAATTGCGGGATGAGGGCCGGGGTGTGATCGCCGGGATGCAGGCTGAATACGCGCAGATTGCCGGGGTCAGCTCGCTCAAGATCAAACATAACAACGTGCTGGGATACTTCATCGAAACCACCGCCACCCATGCGGACAAGATGCTGAACCCACCACTGTCCGAGACCTTCATCCACCGCCAGACCACCGCCAATGCCGTGCGCTTTACCACCGTCGCGCTGAGCGAGCTGGAAACCAAGATCCACAACGCGGGAAGTCGGGCGCTGGAGATCGAAAAACGTCTCTATTCCAGCCTGACACGAGAGGTTCTGGACCGCGCTGCCGCCATTGCCGACACCGCCCGGGCGCTCGCGGAAATCGACCTTGCCACCGGGTTTGCCGATCTTGCGCGCGCCGAGGGATGGGCCATGCCGCATGTGGATGACAGCCGTAAATTCGAAATCACCGGCGGACGCCACCCGGTGGTCGAAGCCGCCCTGCGCAAAACCGGTGAGCCGTTTATCGCCAATGATTGCTCCCTCTCAAACGGCAATGACCACGCCCATATCTGGCTGCTGACCGGCCCCAACATGGCGGGTAAATCGACATTTCTGCGCCAAAACGCCCTGATTGCGCTTCTGGCCCAAACCGGGAGCTTCGTTCCCGCAAAATCCGCCCATATCGGCATTGTTTCACAACTGTTCAGCCGGGTTGGGGCCTCGGATGATCTGGCCCGGGGGCGGTCAACCTTCATGGTCGAGATGGTGGAAACCGCCGCCATCCTGAACCAGGCCGATGACCGCGCGCTTGTCATCCTCGATGAAATCGGCCGCGGCACCGCCACCTATGACGGCCTTTCAATCGCCTGGGCCACGCTGGAGCATCTGCACGAAACAAACCGCAGCCGCGCCCTGTTTGCCACCCATTACCACGAAATGACCCAGCTTGCGGACAAGCTGACCGGCGTTGAAAACGCGACGATTTCGGTCAAGGAATGGGAAGGCGAGGTGATTTTCCTGCATGAGGTGAAAAAAGGCGCTGCTGACCGGTCTTACGGGGTGCAGGTGGCCAAACTCGCCGGGCTGCCCGAAGCGGTGATTGCCCGCGCCAACGTTGTGCTTGAGGCGCTTGAGAAGGGTGAGCGCGATGGTGAGGGTGCCAAAGCGATGATTGACGATCTGCCGCTGTTTGCCGCCACTCCACCCGCGCCTGCGCCGGTGAAAACAGCGCCATCCAGGGTCGAAGACGCATTGCGGGAGGTTCTGCCCGACAGCCTCACGCCGCGCGAAGCCCTGAACCTGGTCTATGACCTGCGCGAGTTGTTAAAGGACTGATCCTTTTTTCTTGCCCAAAATACCTTAAAGCGTTTCGGAATAACCATGTGTCACGGGTTTATCCCGAAACGTTTTAGGGGGTCTGGGGGACAACGACCCCCAGCTACCAGCGGCCGGACGCACCACCCCCGCTGGAACTGCCCCCACCAAATCCACCAGATGAGGACGAGGAGGAGCGGCTGGATGTGATCCTTGGCAAAGTCCGTGTCGCGCTCCAGCTTTCGCCGCATTGCGCGCAGGAAAAGTCATCCCGTGCCCGCCCGGTTGACTGTCGCGTGGCGCTTTCCAACGTGGTGGTGTCCGTCTTCAATGTGTGAAAATCACATCGTGGGCAGCGGCTGTAAGAGGTGAACCACTTCTTGCGACGGATCACATGCGCATTGTCACAGGCCGGACAAAGCCAGACGTCGTAATCCGCGGTTTTCAGCCGTTCTTCTGTAAGCTGCCCTTTGATCAGATACGCATCATCATCAGTCTCACTCAGCCAGATCATCCACGTCCCGTCATTGGGGCAACGGCGGGGGGCGCGGCGGCGCAGGAACCGCCAGGCGGCAAACAAAAAGGCACCAAGGCCCGCAAGTGACAGCGGCCAATACCGTTTCACCTGCCGCAACCCCTGTTTTGCCACCAGCTGATACCGGGGGGCATCGTAATCTCCGGGATAGACACCCGTGATTTCATAAATCGCCTCATCGACACCGGACAAGATCCCGTTCACGTAATCCCCATCGCGAAATTCGGGCAGGATCGTATGGTCGATCACCCGCTGCATTGGCCCGTTCATGTCTGTTCCATAGCCCGAGCCGACTTCGATCCGCATCACCCGATCGTCACGCACAACCAGCATCATCACCCCATCATTTCGGGTCGCATCGCCAACGCCCCAGGCATTGAACAGTCCGGTGGCAAAGGGTTCAATCGGGCCGTCATAGGCGTGATCTGCGAGGCTTTTGAGAGTGACAAGCGTAAACTCTACCCCGCGTTTTTCGCGCAGTTCCTCAAGCGTGGCGCGCAGGCGATCCGCCTCTTGAGGTGAGAGGATGGCAGCAAAGTCATTTACGTAAAGATCTGAATAGGCGGGATAATTCTGCGCCTGGGCAATATTGGCCCAGACAAGAAAGAGGAGGGAAAGAAGGATGCGCAAAAGAAAACTCCCGTCAATGACGGGAGTTTCATACGCGGTTTTATCGCCCCTGTTGAGGGGAAAATTCAAGCCGGGGTCGAGGACACACCCACCTGGGCCGGACGCAGCAGGCGGTCATGGATCATGAACCCTTCCGCCATCACCTGGATCACATCCCCCGCCTTGGTGCCCGGCACCGGGGCTTCGAACATCGCCTCATGCTGTTCCGGGTCAAACTTGTCCCCCACTTCCGGAGAGACCAGACGGATGCCATGTTTTTCAAAAATGCCCAGAAGCGAACGCATGGTCAGTTCGATCCCTTCGATCAGCGGTTTGGACGCTTCATTGTCCACTTTCGAGGCCGCTTCCACCGCGCGTTTCATATTGTCAAAGACGGGCAGCATATCACGGGCCAGCTTTGATCCGCCGTAATTCTCAGCCTCGCGACGGTCCCGATCAGACCGTTTGCGGGCATTTTCCGCATCCGCCAGGGCGCGCATGAACCGGTCTTTATACTCGTCACGCTCAGCTTGCAGCGCCAGGATCTCTTCGCTCGGCGGCAGCTCATTGGCCAGATCGTCCAGCGACATCGGCTCATCACCGGCCTGCTCGGTCATCAATTCCTGAATGGCGGCTTCCACGTCTTCCGCCGGTGTCTTTTTCACGTCGGTCATCTTCTATCCTCGATCCGAGATCATTTTGCCAACCAGTTGCGCCGTGTAATCCACGATCGGCACGATCCGTCCGTAATTCAGCCGGGTCGGTCCAATCACCCCCACGGCACCAATAATCTTTCGATCAGCGTTCATATAAGGGGAAACCACCAAAGAGCTACCCGAAAGTGAAAAAAGTTTGTTCTCCGACCCAATAAAAATGCGCACCCCGTCACCCTGATCCGCCAGTTCAAGGAAATCGGCGATGTCGCGCTTGCGTTCGAGGTCGTCAAACAGGGTGCGAATACGCGCAAGATCGGCTTCTTCTTCGGTGCCCGACAGGAGATTCGACCGGCCCCGCACAATCAGCCGCTCGTTCTGCCCCCCCTGATCGGCCCACAGTGCCACCCCGCCGTCAATCAGCTCCTGCGCCAATGTGTTCAGCTCTGCCCGGCGGCGTGCAATCTCATCCCCCATATCGCCGCGCAACTCGGTAATGGTGCGCCCCTCGGCAATTGCATTGAGGAAATTGGCCGCCTCACGCAGGGAGGACGGCGTCTGGCCCGCAGGCGGGGTGAACACCCGGTTCTCCACCTGACCATCGGCAAAAACCAGCACCACAAGGGCGCGATCCGCGCCAAGTGACACAAATTCGATATGCTTGATCGGCGCCTCATGTTTTGGCGTCAGAACCAGGCTGGCGCCCGCAGTGATCCCCGACAGCGCCTGCCCCACCCGATCCATCATCGTGCCCACATCGCCGGGCACATTCCCAACCGTGGCATCAATCTTTTCCCGGTCACTGTGATCAAGGTTGGACACTTCAAGCAACCCATCCACAAACAACCGCAGCCCCAGATCCGTGGGCACCCGACCGGCTGACACATGGGGGGAATTCAGAAGCCCCATAAATTCGAGGTCCTGCATCACGTTGCGAATGGTCGCCGCTGACACTTTCTCGGTCATGGCGCGGGTCAATGTGCGTGACCCAACCGGATCCCCGGTTTCCAAATAGCTTTCCACAAGACAGCGGAACACCTCGCGCGAGCGGGTATTCATGTCTTTGATCAGGTCAGATCCGTCTTCCATGCGCTAATGCCTTGCCTTTCTACCAGCCCCATGGGTATCACGCCTATAGGTTTTAAATAAAGGGGAATGCCATGCGCCCGTCTGGTAGAAATTTAGATCAAATGCGCTCGATTTCAATCGAGACCGGGGTCACAAAACACGCAGAAGGGTCGTGCATGATCCGCGTGGGCGACACCCATGTGCTCTGCACCGCCTCATTGGAAGAGCGTGTGCCCCCGTTCCTGCGCAACTCCGGCAAAGGCTGGGTCACCGCCGAATACGGGATGCTGCCCCGTTCCACCGGATCACGGATGCGCCGTGAGGCCGCAAGCGGCAAACAGCAAGGCCGGACCGTGGAAATTCAACGACTTATCGGCCGCTCTCTGCGCGCAGGTGTCGATCTGGTCGGGTTGGGAGAGCGTCAGATCACCGTCGATTGTGACGTGATTCAGGCGGATGGCGGCACGCGGTGCGCCTCAATCACCGGGGGCTGGATTGCGCTTCGTCTTGCGGTGAACAAGCTTTTGAAAGCTGGCGACATTTCCACCGATCCGCTTGGCGATCCGGTCACCGCCGTGTCCTGCGGCATATATGCCGGCCAGCCCGTGCTCGATCTGGACTACCCCGAAGATTCCGTGGCCGGCGTGGATGGCAATTTTGTCATGTCCGGAGCCAAGCTGATCGAAGTGCAGATGTCGGCCGAGGGCGCAACCTTCAACCGTGATCAGATGAACCAGTTGATGGATCTGGCCGAAAAAGGCGGGGCGGAACTGGCCGCGGCTGCAATTGAGGCCACCAAGTGACCCGCAAGTTTGACGGAAAAGAACTGGTCATTGCCAGCCACAACAAAGGCAAGCTGCGCGAAATCGCAGCTTTGCTGGCCCCCTTTGGGGTCACCGTCACTTCAGCCGCCGATCACGGATTGGAAGAGCCGGAAGAGACCGAAGACAGCTTTGCCGGAAATGCTCGGATCAAGGCGCATTTTGCTGCAAAATCAACGGGTTTGCCTGCCCTGTCCGATGACAGCGGGATCATGGTCGACGCGCTGGACGGCGCCCCCGGCGTCTATACCGCCGATTGGGCCGAAACCGGAAATGGTCGGGATTTTCCGATGGCGATGGAAAAAACCTGGCGCCTTCTGGAAGAGAAAAACGCCCCCCTGCCCCGCACCGCACGGTTTTGCTGCACGCTCTGCCTCGCCTGGCCCGACGGCCATGACGAGCTGTTCGAGGGCAAAGTTGAAGGATCTCTGACCTGGCCCATGCGCGGCGACCAGGGGTTCGGCTATGACCCGATCTTTGTGCCCAATGGCCATGACATCACCTTTGGTGAAATGGATCCGGCCCAAAAACACGAAATGAGCCATCGCGCAGATGCTTTCGCGAAACTCGTGGCAGGCAGCTTTGCCTGAGAATTGGCAAACGGCTGGATTCGGACTTTATGTCCACTGGCCGTTTTGCGCCTCGAAATGCCCCTATTGCGATTTCAACAGCCACGTATCGGCGCAGATTGACCAATCGCAATGGTTGGCTGCCTATCTGAAAGATCTGGACCGGTACGGGGCCGAGACACCGGGCCGGGTTTTGTCTTCGATCTATTTCGGCGGCGGCACCCCAAGCCTGATGGACCCCGCCACAGTGGCGGCGATCATCGACAAAGCCTCTGACCTTTGGACCTTTGCAAACAATATCGAAATCACGCTGGAGGCCAACCCGACCTCGATCGAGGCCGGGAATTTCGCAGGCTATCGCGAGGCGGGCGTCAACCGTGTCTCGATGGGGTTTCAGGCATTGAATGATGACGACCTTCGCAAACTCGGACGATTGCATAGTGTTGACGAAGGTCTGCGCGCGCTGGAGATCGCCCGGCAGCATTTTTCGCGGGTCAATTTTGATCTGATCTATGCGCGGCAGGATCAGACCCTGCCCCAGTGGCAGGCCGAACTGGACCGCGCGCTGAGCTTCGACCCGGATCATCTTTCGCTTTATCAGCTGACCATCGAACCCGGCACCGCGTTTGGTGCACGGTTTGATGCAGGCAAACTGTCGGGCCTGCCAGAGGAGGATCTGGCGGTTGACATGTTTTTCCATACACAGGAAGCCACAGCCGCTGCGGGGCTTCCGGCCTATGAAGTTTCCAACCACGCTCGTCCCGGTGAGGAAAGCCGACACAACCTGATCTATTGGCGGTCAGGGGATTGGGTCGGGATCGGTCCCGGGGCCCATGGTCGGCTGTCTTTTGGGCAGAACAGATGGGCAACAGAAACCCCTCTCTCGCCGAGCAAATGGTTGGAGAACGCCCTGGGGGACGCTGACAAGCGCGAGAGAGCACCTCTTCCTTTAGAAGAGCAGGTAGCAGAATACCTTTTGATGGGGTTACGCACCACCGAGGGCGTGGATCTGGACCGCCTGTCCCAACAATTCAAGACATCTCTTAATCGAAATAAAATCAAAGACTTATCTGAGATGGGCTTGATTTCGGTCACGCAGAAAACACTAAGGGCGACCGAGGATGGCCGCCCTGTGTTGAATGCGATACTTCGAGAGATTTTGCCGGACTGATTTCCGGGTTACGCCCCCAGAATTCCGCAGATATCGTCCAGTTCATCAAGGTTTTGGTAGCGAATGGTCACCACGCCCCCTTCGGTGCCCGGTTTGTGGTCAATGGAAACCTTCATTCCCAAAGTGGCAGAGAGATCACCCTCCAGCGCCTTTGTATCCGCATCCTTGTCAGATTTCGGGCGCGCAACCGGTTTGGCCTCTCCCTTCGGTTTCTTCGCCAGACGTTCTGCCTCGCGCACCGACAGCCCTTTTGCGATGATCTGCTTCGCCAAGGTCAGGGGATCTTCCGCCGTGACAAGCGTTCGTGCATGACCAGCCGTCAGTTTCCCGTCACGCACAAACTCCTGCACATCAGCGGGCAGGTTCAAAAGGCGGAGCAAATTGGCGATATGGGATCGGCTTTTTCCGAGCGCCTCTGACACTTTTTCCTGCGTATGGCCAAAGCGATCCATCAAGTCGCGATATCCTGCAGCTTCTTCGATGGCGTTCAGATCAGCGCGCTGAATATTCTCGATAATGGCAACTTCGAGCGCCTCAGTATCGGTATATGTCCGAATAATAACCGGAATCTCGTGCAGCTGAGCCATCTGCGACGCCCGCCAGCGCCGCTCACCCGCGACAATTTCATAGGTGCCGTCATCTTTTGGATCAGGGCGAACGATCAGAGGTTGGATGACCCCTTTTTCCTTTACCGAGGCAGCCAGATCATCCAATTGATCTTGGGTAAATGTGCGGCGCGGCTGATCCGGATTGGGATGAACCTTTTCAATCGGCATCATCTGATCAGCTTTCCGAACGGCAGCTGCACCTGTTTGGGCGACCGGTTCCGGCGTTACATCTGCCATCAATGCGGATAGACCACGCCCCAAACCCCGGCTTTTTGCTTTATTTGCCATTTTTGCCTCCTATTTCCTGCCGTCAAGTTCTGCTGCCAAGTCGCGATATGCCTGGCTACCTTTAGAGTGCGGATCGTAAGACAGCACAGGCAAGGCGAAGGATGGAGCTTCGCTGACCCTTACATTTCTCGGAATAATGGTGTCGAAAACCAACTCTCCGAGGTTGTCGCGCGCATCGACCTCTACCTGACGGGACAGGTTGTTCCTGGCATCATACATTGTGAGAACAATTCCTTCGATCCGAAGATCCGGATTTGCGGACTGGCGCACCTCTCGAACACTCAGCATCAGCTGAGACAGCCCCTCAAGCGCAAAAAACTCGCTTTGCAGCGGCACCAAAACGCTGTGTGCGGCCACCATGGCATTCACGGTCAAAAGATTGAGAGAGGGAGGACAGTCAATAAGCACATAGTCAAACCCCTCAACATCTTGTGTACGCAGCGCATCATGAAGCAAGTGGCTGCGTTTTTCATTCGAAACCAGCTCAATATCTGCTGAAGAAAGATCTGTGGTCGCCGGTGCAATCCACAAACCTTTTATGGCGGTTTCAACAATAACGTTTGAAAGTGGTGCCTCTTCTATTAACACATCATATGTGGTCAAAGCGCGATCGGCCAGCTCGATCCCCAGACCTGTTGACGCATTTCCCTGCGGATCCAGGTCAACCAAGAGAACATTTCGCCCAAGTTCAGCCAGCGCGGCACCCAGATTGATAGTTGTCGTTGTCTTACCCACGCCGCCTTTTTGATTGGTAACAGCGATAATCTTGGTCCCTGCAGGACAAGTAAGGTCAAGCACGTTTGATCGCTCCAATTTTCAAAATGACTGCGTCTGAATTTGTAACGCTTGGTATTTTATCCAATTGAAATGACCAGTTTTCAAGGGCTTCTTCAACTTCTTCCTGATATCTGACGCCTTTTTGGAACACACAGATGCCATCCGGTGACAAATGCCGTTCCGAAAATTCCAGTAGCTTATCAAGTGACGCGAGGGCACGCGCGGAAAACACGTCAGCGCCCTGCGGTTCGGCACTTTCAATTCGTTCTGAAAGCACTTTCGCCTTAACGCCGGTCTCACGCAAAACGGTTCGCAAGAACGTTGCCTTTCGAAGATCACTTTCAATACATGTTATCTGTAGTTCAGGCGCCTTTTCCTGGGCAAGCATTGCAACGATAAGGCCGGGAAACCCCCCACCCGTTCCTACGTCGCACCATTTCGTTGCATCCTGAGGAAGAGCGGAAAACACCTGTGCAGAATCGAGGAAATGCCGCTCCCACAGGTCATTGATAGTCGAAGGCGCAACCAGATTAATGGCCGGATTCCATTTTTTGAGTAGACTCGCGTAGATCTTCAACCGTTCCAATGTTTCACGTGAAACATCGAACTTCCGTGAGAAAAATTTGGTATCTGTCACGCTACACCCTTTTTTGAACGCTCTGCCTTGCGTAGTTTTGCCAACAAAAGTGTCAACGCTGCTGGTGTCATCCCCTCAACACGCGCTGCCTGGGCAAGATTTCTTGGTTGGGCCGCTGTGAGCTTCGCCGCAAGTTCATTTGAAAGACCATCCATCCCCTGGAATTCGAAATTCTCTGGAATTTCCTGTGCCTCATCGCGTTTAATTGCGGCAACATCTTTTTCTTGTCGTTCCAGATAGTTGGAATAAAGCGCATCTTTTGCGATCTGATCACGGATTTCAGGCAAGATGGTTTCAAATGCAGGATCGAGGTTCAAAACATCGTCAAAACTCACCTTGGGAAAGGAAAGCAGCGTGAACGCACTTCTTCTTGTCCCATCCTTGCGAACCTGGAAACTGGAACCTTCAAGATCTTGTGGTGTAAAGGTCTTTTCCATCAGGATATTGCGGGCACTTTCCAGTTCCTCTTGCTTCTTTAGGAACCGCGCTTTCCGGACATCTCCAACACATCCGATCTCAATGCCGACTGGCGTCAAGCGCTGATCAGCGTTGTCAGCGCGCAGAGAAAGCCGGAATTCAGCCCGAGACGTAAACATGCGGTAGGGTTCTGTAACGCCGCGCGTTATAAGATCATCAACCATGACCCCGATGTAAGAACTGGACCTGGAGAACAGGATCTTTTCACGCCCCAGAACTTCTGCAGCTGCATTCAAACCCGCTACCAAACCTTGTGCAGCAGCCTCTTCATATCCGGTTGTCCCATTGATTTGGCCTGCAAGATAAAGGCCTTGAACATTTCGGACCTGCAAAGTTTCAGTCAGCGAGCGGGGATCAACATAGTCATACTCGATCGCATATCCCAGCTGGAGGATGGTGACGTTTTCGAGACCAACAATAGATCGCACATATTCCTGCTGCACATCTTCGGGCAAAGAGGTGCTAATACCGTTTGGATAAACCGCAATATCATCCAAGCCTTCCGGTTCGAGAAAGATCTGGTGAGAGCTCTTATCGGAGAACCTGACAATTTTATCTTCAATTGATGGGCAATACCGCGGCCCAACGCCGTCGATGTGCCCCCCATACATCGCAGAACGATCCAGATTTTCCCTAATGATTTCGTGGGTTTTCTCATTCGTATGGGTGATACCGCATGAAATTTGTCGTGCAAATGGCGCGCTGTTCAGAAAGGAGAACATGGAAGGATCATCATCAGCTGGCTGGGATTCTAAAATCGACCAGTCGATTGTCCTAGTGTCCAGGCGCGGTGGTGTCCCAGTTTTCAGGCGACCAAGGGGCAGATCAAACTGTTCCATCCGTTCCGCCAAACGAATCGAGGGCCGATCCCCCATGCGGCCACCCTGCTTCTGCACATCTCCAATATGAATAACACCACGCAGAAATGTGCCCGTGGTAAGTATGACTGCGCCTGCGGATATTTCCGCCCCATCAGCCAGAACAACGCCCTTGACCTGCGCGCGGTCCATCAGAAAATCAGCAACCTCCCCCTCAATCAGGGTCAAGTTTTGCGTCGTCGCAATTTCCGCCTGCATTTCGCGTCGATAAATTGCCCGATCCGCCTGTGTACGCGGCCCCTGCACCGCAGGCCCTTTCCGGCGATTCAATAAGCGAAACTGGATCCCTGCCTTATCAGCAACACGCCCCATCAATCCGTCGAGCGCATCAATTTCCCGAACCAGATGCCCTTTCCCCAACCCACCAATTGCGGGATTGCAGGACATCACCCCAAGATCTTCTTTTTTCAGAGTGATCAGAGCGGTGTTTGCCCCCATGCGTGCAGAGGCATGAGCCGCATCTGCGCCCGCATGGCCACCGCCAACCACAATCACATCGAATTTCGAATGTTTCACGTGAAACACTCCTTTCCCAATCCCAAGGATCTACTTACCCAGACAAAAGCTCGAAAAGATCTCATCGAGAACCATTTCGACATCCACACGTCCAACAAGGCCATCCAAAGCCCGAACGGCGCTCCGCAATTCTTCCGCGGCCAGTTCGGCACGGTCCTGTCCAAACTCTATCTCGATTCGAGCACGCCCCAAAGCGTCGAAAGCACGCAGCATTTCCTGGCGATGCCTCTCACGGGTTGCAATTCCAGCGGACTGCACCCGGTCTTCCAGAATAGACGTGATCTTTTCGATCAAGAGGTCAATCCCCTGCCCCGTTTTTCCCGAGATCCGAAACCCCTCACCATCGGTCAGATCAGCCTTTCCAAGGGCGACGATGTCACCCTCCGTGGGGTTAATCCCCAGTTTCGCCTCAGGTTGGTCCAGAAGGAAAATACGAAGATCGGCCGAAGCCGCGCGACTTACCGCACGATCAATGCCGATGGCTTCCACCTGATCAGAGCTTTCACGAATACCAGCCGTGTCCAAAAGCGTGACCGGAAGCCCGGCCAAATCCATGCGGACCTCAATCACGTCCCGGGTTGTCCCGGCCACTTCTGATGTGATTGCCGCATCACGACCGGCCAGAGCGTTCAGAAGCGTAGACTTTCCGGCATTTGGCGGGCCGATAATGGCGATTTCAAACCCGTCTCGAATACGTTCCGCAATCTTTGCACCATCAACTTCGCGCCCCAGACTTTGCATGACACCGGACAAAAGATCATCAACTTCGGGAGATACATCTTCTGGCACCTCCTCATCTGCGAAATCAATTGTGGCTTCCAGCAAAGCCGCAGCGCGGATCAGATCCCAGCGCCAGCTTTCGGCAATCTCTCCTAACGCGCCGGACAGCACATTCAGCGCCTGCTTGCGCTGCGCCTCTGTTTCGGCGTCCAGAAGATCGGCAAGCCCTTCCACCTGCGCCAAGTCCAGCTGTTCATTTTCCAGCGCACGACGGGTGAACTCCCCCGGTTCAGCCATGCGGAGGTTTTCGAACTTTCCAAGCTCTTCCAGCACAGCCCGAACCACGGCGGTTGATCCATGCAACTGGAGTTCAACAACATCTTCACCGGTAAAGCTGGCCCCGTGTTCAAAGCAAATCACCAAGGTTTGATCGAGATAGGTGCCATCCAGAGCGGTCAGCCGGCGCAGCCCTGCCTTGCGCGGTTCTGGCACTGATCCCGCCAGAGTTTCGGCGGCCAGAAACGCTTGTGGCCCGGATATCCGGACCACCGCGACGCCCGCCTTACCGCGAGCAGATGCCAATGCAAAGATTGTATCCATATCTAAGCCATTGTTAATTCATAATAATTAAGCGTTCATCGAGTCGAAGAATTCACTATTCGACTTGGTCTGCTTCAATTTTGAAATCAGGAACTCAATTGCATCCGTGGTGCCCATCGGGTTCAGGATACGGCGCAGAACATAGGTTTTCTGCAGGTCCTTGGCATCCACCAAAAGATCCTCTTTCCGCGTGCCGGATTTCAGGATGTCAATTGCCGGGAAGACACGTTTGTCAGCCACTTTGC
Organism: Aliiroseovarius crassostreae; assembly: GCF_001307765.1. Taxonomy (GTDB): domain Bacteria; phylum Pseudomonadota; class Alphaproteobacteria; order Rhodobacterales; family Rhodobacteraceae; genus Aliiroseovarius; species Aliiroseovarius crassostreae. Next base: position 6,695 of record NZ_LKBA01000025.1, on the reverse strand, counting down.
GATCCAGCACGATTTCCGAGTTGCCGGTGCCTTTAAACTCTTCAAAGATCACTTCATCCATCCGCGACCCGGTGTCGATCAGCGCGGTGGAGATGATAGTCAGCGACCCACCTTCTTCGATATTCCGGGCAGCACCAAAGAAGCGTTTCGGGCGTTGCAGCGCGTTGGCATCCACACCACCGGTCAGAACCTTGCCCGATGACGGCACCGTGGTGTTGAAGGCGCGGCCGAGGCGGGTGATCGAGTCGAGCAGGATCACCACGTCACGCTTATGTTCAACCAGACGTTTCGCCTTTTCGATCACCATTTCAGCGACCGCCACGTGACGCGATGCAGGTTCATCAAAGGTCGAGGAGACAACCTCGCCTTTCACGGAGCGCTGCATGTCGGTCACCTCTTCTGGACGTTCGTCAATCAGCAACACAATCAGGTAGCATTCCGGGTGGTTGGCTTCGATCGAATGGGCGATGTTTTGCAGCAGCACGGTTTTACCGGTCCGCGGCGGCGCCACGATCAGCGACCGCTGACCTTTACCGATCGGTGAGACAAGATCGATAATCCGGGCCGAACGGTCTTTGGTAGTCGGATCTTCAATTTCCATCTTCAGACGCTCATCCGGGTAAAGCGGCGTCAGGTTATCAAAGGCCACCTTGTGTTTTGCCGCTTCCGGGTCGCCAAAGTTGATCTTTTCCACTTCGGTAATTGCGAAATAATTCTCGTTCTCGCCGGGGGCCTGAATGATGCCTTCGATTGTATCGCCGGTGCGCAGTGAATACTGGCGGATCACCGTAGGCGAAACATAAATGTCATCCGGGCCCGGCAGATAGTTGGCTTCGGTTGAGCGCAGGAAACCGAACCCGTCCTGAACCACCTCAAGCACACCATCACCACCGATGATCCACTCTTCTTCGGCCAGTTCCTTGAGAATCGAGAACATCATCTCGCCCTTGCGCATGGTCGAAGCGTTTTCGATTTCGAGCTCTTCGGCCATTGCCACAAGCTCTTTTGGGCTTTTGGCCTTCAGATCAGCCAGATTCAGACGGTTTTCGGACATGGGAATAGCCTTGCGATACGCATTAAAGCGTCGTTGGAACAGATGTGCAGTCGTGAAGATGCATTGGCCGGACGGCCTGCTTGTCTGCCACATAGGCTAAAGGGGGCCGGTGAGTCAAGAAATTCGGAGGGATCTCAGTATTTGAACACCACTGAGAAGACGATCAGGAGCATCAGAAGCGTGGGTAGCTCGTTCATCATGCGATAGCGCCGCCCGGGCAGACGATTGGTGCCTGCGGCGAATTCCTTGCGCCGGGCTGCCAGCCACATATGAAACCATGTCATCCCAAGCACGGACCCGCCTTTGAGCCAGGGCCAGAGGTCGCTCCAGTCCACCACACCAGGGGTGGCCACAAGGCTCAAACCAAAAATCCAGGTCGAAATCATCGCAGGATTCATGATCGCCTTCAAAAGCCGCCTTTCCATAATCTGGAACAGATCATCGGTTTCATTGCCCGATCCGACTACTTCTGCGTGATAGACAAACAAGCGGGGCAGATAAAACAGGCCAGCCATCCAGGCAATGACGGAGACGATATGTAAGGATTTGGTCCAGAAATACCAATCCGAAAGAATGTCACCCATGTTATGCCTGCCTTTCTGACCCGCCCGTTTTTCCCTTCTTAAAATAATAAATATTTAAAAGAAAAGATGATGATTAAGTAGGGTCTGTGGATAATGGGGATTATTGGGTTTTCCCGGCCCTTTTACACAGGTGGACAAGTTTGCTCTTTGATCGTGGACAAGTTTCAACTTGCCAAGTTTTCATAGCAGATTCGGGACCGGCCGGCTGGGGATAACTCGGCGGATGAAAGCCAGCCTGTTGGCCAATTTGTTTTTCCCGTGGAAAACTTCTCAACAGTGGAAGATCTGCGGATTATGACGTAGGAACTGAGGAACTATCCGCAGGTGCAGAGGGAGGGGTCAGTTACCCCCGGATGCAAACACCGGAACAAACAGAGTTTTTCCACAGGGTTTTCCCATGGCAACACAATTCATCCTCGCATCAGGCTCCGAAATTCGGGCAACACTCCTGCGCAATGCAGGTCTGAGCTTTGAGGTTATTCCCGCACGAATTGATGAAGATATGATTAAAATGTCACTGAAAGCGGAGGGCGCCCATTCGCGCGACCTTGCGGATGCCCTGGCCGAGTTCAAAGCCCGGAAGATCAGTGAAAAACACCGAAACGCACTGGTGTTGGGATGTGATCAGGTGGCTGATCTGGGCGGAGAGGTGATGTCAAAACCATCCACGCAAGAGGACGCAATTTCTCAACTTATTGAAATGTCTGGAAAAACTCACCGCCTTCTCTCTGCTGCCGTGCTGTATCAGGATGGCAAGCCCCTCTGGCGTCACGTGGGGTTGGTGCGTATGAAAATGCGCGACCTCAGCGCAGGGTATATTCAGGACTATGTGGCGCGGAACTGGGACAGCATCCGTCATTCGGTTGGGGCCTATAAGCTGGAAGAAGAAGGGGTGCGCCTCTTTTCCAGCGTGGAAGGTGATTATTTCAATGTGCTGGGTTTGCCGCTGACGGAACTCCTGTCATATCTGATCGAACGAGAAGAGGTGATGATATGAGCGAACGTCGTATTCCGCTGGCCGGGGTGATCGGGAATCCGATCGAACATTCCCTGTCGCCGCGCCTTCATGGCTATTGGCTGAAAACAATGGGCTTGCCCGGGCATTATGTGCCGATGCGGGTTGAGGTGAAGGATCTGGAAGAGGTCATTCGCACCCTCCCCAAGGCTGGCTTTGTCGGCTGCAACGTGACCATTCCTCATAAGGAAGAGGTGCTGAAGCTGGCTGATCTGGTGACCGATCGGGCGGCTTTGATGGGGGCCGCAAATACGTTGATTTTCCGCAAAGACGGAAAAATTCACGCCGATAACACGGATGGGTACGGATTTATCGAAAATCTGCGTCAGGGCACGACAGGATGGAATCCAAGGTCCGGCCCGGCCGCCGTTCTGGGGGCTGGTGGGGCGTCGCGCGCCGTGATCGCCTCGCTTTTGGAAGTGGGGGTGCCGGAAATCTTCCTGTCAAACCGCACCCGCACCCGCGCCGATGCGCTGCGGTCCGAGTTTGGCGCCCGCGTCACCGTGGTGGATTGGGTGCAGGCCGGCAATATGATTGAAGAAGCCCTGACCGTTGTGAACACCACTTCTCTGGGGATGGTTGGAAAACCGGAGCTGAGGGTGCCACTTGACGGGCTGAAACCCGGACAGGTCGTGACCGATATTGTCTATACCCCGCTAAAAACACCGTTGTTGCAGACTGCCGAAGCAGCCGGGTGCCAGATTGTTGATGGTCTTGGCATGTTGTTGCACCAGGCGGTGCCGGGGTTCGAGCGTTGGTTCGGCACACGACCCGAAGTGACTGAGGAGCTGCGCCGCGCAGTGCTGGCACAATGAGCGCGCCGTTTATCATAGGTTTGACCGGCTCGATCGGTATGGGGAAATCCACCACGGCCAAAATGTTTCACGCCTATGGGATTCCGATCTGGGATGCGGATGCGGCGGTGCATCGGATTTACGGCGCCGGTGGCGCTGCGGTTGAACCGATCAGATCCATTTGCCCCGAGGCGATCATTGACGGGGTGGTTGACCGGGATGTGCTCAAGGACTGGATCGGACGCGAGGCAACGGCCCTCAAACAGCTTGAACAGATTGTGCATCCGCTGGTCGCCGAAGATCGGGCGCAATTTCTGGCAGATTCGGGCGCGGATATCGTGCTTCTGGACATGCCGCTTCTGTTTGAAATCGGGGCACATGAACATGTGGATCTGGTGGTTGTCGTGTCGGCACCGGCTGATCTGCAACGCGCCCGCGTGATGGAGCGCGGCACGATGAGCCAGCAACAATTCGAGACTATTCTTGCCAAACAAGTGTCTGATTCAGAAAAACGTGCCCGGGCTGACGTGATCATTCCGACCGAAACTCTGGATGGTGCCAAGGCGGCTGTAGAGGAAGTTCTGGCCCATATTCGGGAGAAGCTGAATGCGTGAGATCGTTCTTGATACTGAAACCACGGGGTTTGATCCAAACTCCGGCGACCGGATTGTGGAAATCGGGTGTCTGGAGCTGATCAACCACATGCCCACGGGACGCACCTATCATCAATATATCAACCCGGAACGCGGCATGCCGGAAGAGGCATTTGGCGTGCATGGGATTGGGCCTGATCTTTTGCCAACACCCCGCCCTGCCGCGCCCGGTGAAGTGATTTTGAAAGACAAGCCTGTCTTCAAAGAAGTCGGACAGGCATTTGTGGAGTTCATCGGGGACGCGCGTCTGGTCATTCACAACGCGGCGTTCGACATGAAATTCCTGAATGCCGAACTGAAATGGATGGGGCTTGCGGAACTGCCCTGGGAGCGGGCGCTTGATACGCTTGCGATTGCGCGCAAAAAGTTCCCCGGTGCGCCTGCCTCACTGGATGCGCTCTGCCGTCGCTTCGGGATCGACAACTCGAACCGAACCCTGCACGGCGCGCTTCTTGACAGTGAAATTCTGGCAGAAGTGTATCTGGAGCTGATTGGTGGGCGACAGCCGGATCTGGTTCTGGCGGGTGGACCCGGCAGTGCATCAAACGAGGATGTGGCTGATAATTGGCGCCCAACCGCACGCCCAAGCCCGCTTCCTTCGCGGATCAGTGACGCAGAAGCCGCCGCCCATGCCGAGTTTATTAACAAGCTGGGCGACGACGCGCTTTGGAAAAAACTGTCGGAGAGCTGATCCCCGGAAGGATCAGTTCTGCGTGGCGGTTGCTGCTTCTGCCGCGGCGCGACGTTCGATTTCTGCGCGATAAAGGGCAAGGAAATCAACGGTATCCAGGTTAAGCGGCGGGAAGCCACCATCGCGGGTCACGTCAGAAACGATGCGCCGCACGAAGGGGAACAGCATACGCGGGCATTCGATCATCAAGAACGGGTGCAGCTGTTCGTCCGGCACGTTTTCCACGTGGAAAATGCCGCCATATTCCAGCTCGAGCAGGAAAAGCTGCTGACCGCCGTTCTTGTTGCGTGAACCCACGGTGAATTTCGTGGTGATTTCATACTGGTGATCGGCTGGGCGTTTTTGCGCATCCAGCGACACTTCGACACTGATTTCGGGTTGCACTTCGCCTTCGACACCCTTTTGGGCCAGGATGTTTTCAAACGACATGTCGCGGATGAACTGGCCCAGGATTTGCATCTTGGGCGGCACGGGGGCTTTTTGTTCCTCGGCCATGGGGATCTCCTTAAGAATTTGGTTGGAAAGATGCCTAGCACCTTGCTCAGGCAGGCACAACCGATGTGGTCAAGTCCAAGGAGAAGGGGTTTTCGGAGCGGGGCAAAATCGCTAAAGGTCGGACATGAACACGAAGATCCCCACTTGGGTGGATGGCACCCTGACCCCGGTCGACAAGCTGGAGGCGCATGTGAAAGCGATGCGCCACAAGGCGGTGTCGGTGTTTATTCTGCACAAGGGCAAGGTGCTGTTGCAGCAGCGCGCAGCCGGGAAATATCACACGCCGAACCTCTGGGCGAACAGTTGCTGCACCCACCCGCATTGGGGGGAAGATCCGCAGGATTGTGCCATTCGGCGTCTGAGGGAAGAGCTGGGGATCACCGGGCTTGATCCGGTCTGGGTAGAGCAGCTTGAATATCGGGCGGATGTCGGGGGCGGGTTGATCGAACATGAGGTGGTCGACCTTTTTGTGATCCGCTGTGACACCCTGCCGAAGATTGATCTGAACCCGGAGGAAGTTCAGGCCACGCGCTGGGCTGATCCGGCTGAGTTAGACACGGATATTGCCCGGACACCGGAGGTCTTTACGCCCTGGCTCAGGATCTACCTGCGCGATCACCGGGCGTCGGTGTTCGGGGCCTGACGTGGCCAGGTCCTACCTGAGGCAGGGAAAGCTGAAATGCTTAGCAGGCTGCTGAAATAGTCCTGCCTCGACAGCGGGTTGATCATTCGACCATTTACCGCTGGGTGCAACGATATGCCCCGGACATGGAACGGCGGATGCGCTGGCAGTGGCGGCGGCCGATGTCGGATAGCTGGCGCGTTGACGAGACGTATATCAAGGTGCGCGGCAAGTGGACATATCTGTACCGGGCGGTCGATAAGCTGGGCAACACGATCGACTTTTATTTGTCCTCGACACGCAATGCCAAAGCCGCCAAATGCTTTCTGGGCAAGGCTATTCGTGCCTGCAAAGGTTGGGAAAAACCGTCCAAAATCAACACCGACAAGGCTGGATGCTACACCCAGGCGATCCGCGAATTGAAGAAAGAGGGTAAGTGCCCAAAGGACGTCGAACACCGCCAGGTCAAGTATCTGAACAACGTCATCGAGGCCGATCACGGTAAGCTCAAGCAGCTGATCAAGCCGGTCCGGGGCTTCAAAACGATGAAAACCGCCTACGCCACGATCAAGGGATTTGAAGTGATGCGCGCATTGCGAAAAGGCCAGGGCCGCGCCTTCAACCTGACCCGCGATCCCATCGGCGAAAAACGCATGATCGAACGCGCCTTCGGTGTCGGACCATGTGTTATGTCAGAGACCATGACCTGGCTCGAACAGCAACTCGCAGCCTGACTCCGTCCAGCGAGAGGGTCATTGCGGCTCAATAAAATGTTTGCAACAGAGCC
>NZ_LKBA01000024.1:0-205000 GCF_001307765.1 Aliiroseovarius crassostreae | reverse complement strand
CACACAGCGGATGCTAACGTCCGTTGTGGAGAGGGAAACAACCCTGACCTACAGCTAAGGCCCCTAATTCATGGCTAAGTGGGAAAGCAGGTGAGACGACCAAAACAACCAGGAGGTTGGCTTAGAAGCAGCCATCCTTTAAAGATAGCGTAACAGCTCACTGGTCTAAATAAGTTGTCTTGCGGCGAAGATGTACCGGGGCTCAAGCCATGAGCCGAAGCTTAGGGTGTGCATTTATGCACGCGGTAGCAGAGCGTAGTGTGACATAGTTCCATTCCTCCTTAGATCCTTCGGGGTCATTGGAGGATCGGAGCTTTCAGTGAAGCCGGCCTGTGAGGGATCCGGTGGAGAGATCACTAGCGAGAATGATGACATGAGTAGCGACAAAGGGGGTGAGAGACCCCCTCGCCGAAAATCCAAGGGTTCCTGCTTAAAGCTAATCTGAGCAGGGTAAGCCGGCCCCTAAGGCGAGGCCGAAAGGCGTAGCCGATGGGAACCAGGTTAATATTCCTGGGCCAGAAGGAAGTGACGGATCTCGAAGGTTGTTCATCCTTATTGGATTGAATGGGCAGCTTAGAGGTTCCTGGAAATAGCCCTTCATGAGACCGTACCCTAAACCGACACAGGTGGATAGGTAGAGTATACCAAGGCGCTTGAGAGAACGATGTTGAAGGAACTCGGCAAAATACCTCCGTAAGTTCGCGAGAAGGAGGCCCAGTTTCTACGCAAGTATTGACTGGGGGCACAAACCAGGGGGTGGCGACTGTTTACTAAAAACACAGGGCTCTGCGAAGTCGCAAGACGACGTATAGGGTCTGACGCCTGCCCGGTGCCGGAAGGTTAAAAGGAGGTGTGCAAGCACCGAATTGAAGCCCCGGTAAACGGCGGCCGTAACTATAACGGTCCTAAGGTAGCGAAATTCCTTGTCGGGTAAGTTCCGACCTGCACGAATGGCGTAACGACTTCCCCGCTGTCTCCAACATCGACTCAGCGAAATTGAATTGCCTGTCAAGATGCAGGCTTCCCGCGGTTAGACGGAAAGACCCCGTGCACCTTTACTACAGCTTCGCACTGGCATCAGGCACAACATGTGCAGAATAGGTGGTGGGCTTCGAAGCAGGGACGCCAGTTCCTGTGGAGCCTCCTTTGAGATACCACCCTTGTTCTGCTTGATGTCTAACCGCGGTCCGTTATCCGGATCCGGGACCCTGCGTGGTGGGTAGTTTGACTGGGGCGGTCGCCTCCTAAAGCGTAACGGAGGCGCGCGAAGGTTGGCTCAGAGCGGTCGGAAATCGCTCGTTGAGTGCAATGGCAGAAGCCAGCCTGACTGCGAGACTGACAAGTCGAGCAGAGTCGAAAGACGGCCATAGTGATCCGGTGGTCCCGAGTGGAAGGGCCATCGCTCAACGGATAAAAGGTACGCCGGGGATAACAGGCTGATACTGCCCAAGAGTCCATATCGACGGCAGTGTTTGGCACCTCGATGTCGGCTCATCTCATCCTGGGGCTGGAGCAGGTCCCAAGGGTATGGCTGTTCGCCATTTAAAGAGGTACGTGAGCTGGGTTTAGAACGTCGTGAGACAGTTCGGTCCCTATCTGCCGTGGGTGTAGGATACTTGAGAGGAGTTGCCCCTAGTACGAGAGGACCGGGGTGAACGATCCACTGGTGGACCAGTTGTCGTGCCAACGGCAGTGCTGGGTAGCTATGATCGGAAAGGATAACCGCTGAAGGCATCTAAGCGGGAAGCCCCCCTCAAAACAAGGTATCCCTGAGGACCGTGGAAGACTACCACGTCGATAGGCCGGAGATGTAAGCATGGTAACATGCTCAGTTGACCGGTACTAATGGTCCGATAGGCTTGATTTGATCCAGTAGAAAGCAAACCTAACCGCGCTCAAGTAGCAAAGCGGTAGAGCTCATACTGATAAATCAAAAGCATACACACCAGTGTACTGACTTGGACAAAAATTGGATTTTTACTCGGTTTGGTGGTCATAGCACAAGTGAAACACCCGGTCCCATCCCGAACCCGGCCGTTAAGCACTGTCGCGCCAATGGTACTGCGTCTTAAGACGTGGGAGAGTAGGTCACCGCCAAACCTAGTAAAAATCCAAATTCTCTCATAACGATCTCAAAAAACAAAAACGCCCTTCGCCCAAAAGCGAAGGGCGTTTTATGTTGGGAAAAGCTTATACTCAATTCAGTGAAGCTGGCAGCCCATACTCACTAACGAAAGCGGGCAAACTGAATACCTTTCAAGAGAAAAAGATAAGTGGCTCGGGGGGAGCGCGACCCATTTCCTTAGACTCTTTGAGGTCAATCGTTAAACGATTATTCCCTATCACACATATCAGTTAGACGGCATGCCGAAGGGAATGGCGTTCAGGGATGGATCAAGGTGATGAGCAAAAGGAAAATATAAAATTTTGGCATTGATCCCAAGGGGATCGGAGGGACAGAGACCTTCTCTAGGATTTTGAGGCGAGAATTTCCGGAAGTCCAGTGTTACGCCTTCAGAGAAGCAAAGCAGCGGGAGTTTGATTTCCCGACCAAGTATATAATTAAAAGCCATCTCAAAAGAATTTCTCCGCGCAACCTGTGGCGGAAAGATAGGGTGACGCATGTTGACCGCTTGAAACAGCTTAGGGGCGCGATCGTAATATTTAATGCTCCCTGTGATTTTGATAAGTTCGGCATAGATTTTTTCCGTAATAATCAAGTTATCTTCGTTGCGCATAGTGCACCAAGCCATGTGGACAGCCACAAGAATTATTTTGGAAAAAATAGAGGCGAGCGCATAACAAAGGCTCGGCTTTGCGCTAAGTATTTATGCCTATCGGAAGATTATATAGAAACGACCTCAGCCCTATATGGTATTCCGATAACCACGATTGGAGCTTTCGGTAACACCGTTGAAATTGATGCTGCCGAACAACCCCGAAAATTGACCGGAAGACCGACAATTGGAACTATTTGTCGGGTTGATAATCACAGCAAGCGGCTAGACTTGTTTTTGCAAGTTGCAGACGTGATGCCGCAGTGCGATTTCATTATTTACGGCATGGGTGTTGACCAGGATTGGCTGACGGCGGAAGCAGACAAACGTCGCAATGTGAGCTTCCTTGGGGCGACACGCGATGTTAAGTCGGCGCTCCGGAAAATAGATATTTTCCTAATGACCAGCGATTTTGAGGGATTCCCCATCTCTGTAGTTGAAGCGTTGAGCCAAGCGGTGCCAGTTGTGATCGGCAAAAACTCTTTTGCAAACGCAAGGGTACTCATAAAAGATGGATATAATGGATTTGTGGGGGAGACCTTTGATCCAGAGGTTGTGGCTGGGCTAATTGAGAAGGTTCAAGGGCAATATGAGACCTTTTCGATAAATAGCCTGAAGCAATTCGAAAATTTCAGTCCGGCTGCATTTAAAGCGCGGTGGAAGGAAATTTTTGACGAAGTAACTGACAATGCAACTGGATCGGAGTGTTGAGTAGGTCTGGTCAGACAAGGCATTCCCGAGGTCTCAGGTTCAGAGCGATTCTTTCCAGCCGATGAACTTCATCCTTATTGCAACTGCCGGGAATACCGCATCAGAACGGTCTCAAGCCCAGGGTTCGGGCGGCCCAGGCCACCGTTTGAGCGGTGATCGAGGGACACACCAACACGGTCACCGTTTTCCCGATAGATACCGGCCTCCAGGCCGGATCGGAATTCCAACGGGTAACCGAGGATAGGACCGGTTTCACCCCGGATCCAACGGCCGGGCATGAAGCTAAGCTCGGCATAGGCGTGGCCTTCTGCGGTTGTAAACTCATTGACCGCCCCGGCGCCGATCCAGAGATCCCCATGGGTATCTACTGACAGGCCAACTGCGGGTCGGAAGGGACCGAAAGAGACAGGTGCATCCAGTCGATAATAGGCTTCCTGCCCGATCACATCCGCCTCAAATACCAATTGGCCAGCAGACACAGTGTGGCGCACGCCGCTCCAAACAGCGCTCATGCAACCCCGGTCACAGTAATTGACTGCCATATCAATCAACCCCGTCAGTAGAAACACAACCGCTAAAGTACCATCCATGAGAGCGTCCTTTCAAAACAGAGAGTTAGGGCAAATGTCCTGATTTGTCACCCTTCTGCTGGCTGTGAAAGAAATATGACAGTTTTTTGCCATACCCCCTTGTGGTTCCGGACGTGTGGGCGTATATCAGCCTCACTGTCGCGGGATGGAGCAGCCCGGTAGCTCGTCAGGCTCATAACCTGAAGGTCGTAGGTTCAAATCCTACTCCCGCAACCAAAACTGACACAGGTCAGACATAAGAAGGTCGCTCTTTGAGCGGCCTTTTTTGTTTTGGGGGTCAGGGGCGGAGAGCTGCTGGTGTGATGTGTTCAGGCGGCATGCTTTCCGCAAGGCAGGACAGCAAATATTCCAATGCCGGGGCCATTTCCTGTTCACAGCAGCCGCAGAACCCCAGGATCAGGCCATTGAGGTCGCACTGTTCAGCCACATATGCGGACAATGCCTGAACCTTAACCCCCTTTTCCTCAGCGCATTTTGCAATAACGCGGTCCTTGAGTTCGGGCCTCAGGTGCAAAACAATCTGCATCCCGGCATGATGATCTGAAAATGACCCAAAGCCCGAGAAGTCCCGGCGCAGGCGCTCCAGAAGGAACTGCCGACGTTCGCCATATGTGCGCCGAACACGTCGCAAGTGCCGATAGAACTCTCCCGTTGTCATGAAATCTGCAAGCGCCTGTTGGGGCATATAGCTGGCGTGGTGTCCAAACCGCCTTAGGGTTTCGCGAAATTTCGGAAGCAGCTCGTTCGGAGAGATGACGTAGCCAAGGCGCAAAGTGTTTGAGAAGATCTTTGAAAAACTGCCGATATAGATCGTGCGGTTCAGGCAATCGAACCCGGCCATTGCTGGTATTGGTCGCCCTGCATAGCGGAATTCACTGTCATAATCGTCTTCGATAATCCAGGAATCGGCGGCTTTGGCCCAGGACAGAAAGGCAAGCCGACGTTGTGGCGACATGGCCCCTCCAAGGGGATATTGATGGGAGGGGGTCAAAACGGCCAGGCGGGCAGGGGGATCAAGGTCAGGCAGTTGAGCGCCCTGATCATCCAGCGGAAGGTTCTGTATGGAGAGCCCGTGTTCATAAGCAAAATGGCGCAGGGGCGGGTAGCCCGGACTTTCCAGCCCGATCTTGTCCCCTCGTGAGGTCAGGGTGCGCAGGCAGATTTCCAGCGCGTCGGTTGAGCCGGCGGTTATGAAAATCTGGTCAGGAGAGGCTTCGATGCCCCGCCATTCCGAAACATGTGCTGCGATGGCCGTGCGCAAGTCGTGATTGCCAAAGCGATCCCCGCCCAGCAGCATCGCTTCGGGATTTGCACGACAGACACGCGCCACCGCTTTGGCCCAGTGTCGGTGTGGAAACAGGCGCATGTCCGGCTGACCGGCTTCAAATGGCATGGGGGTGCGCGTGGATTGTGTGACCGGCGGAGCGGGCGGCGGAACATGATGCGGGTTGGATGGTGCGGTGGGTGTGGCCCGGCTCAGCTCAACCTCCCCCAACGCGCAGACGCGATAGGCAGACCCCTGTCGGCTGCTGATATACCCCTCAGCGATCAGTTGTTCATATGCGGTCACAACGGTTGAACGGGACACTCCCAACTCGGTTGCAAACGCGCGGGTCGGCGGAAGGGCGGTTCCTTCCACCAGGGCACCGGAAATGGCGCGCCTGCGGATTTCTGCGCAGATTTGTTCAAAGACCGGTGTTTTGGAACTGCGGTCTAATGCGAACCCTAACCAGGTTGTGTCTTGCATATTGGTCCGTTGGTATCATCTACTTCGTGATAATAAAGCGTTTCGGGATAAACTTGACACACATGTTTTTCTTCCGAAACGCCCATGACATTGATATCTCTTGCGGCGCTTCGACCTTTCCCTGCCTCAGGTAAAAGTCGAAACACTTTAGGATCAAACCAAACTTCGCGCAAACTTGCAGGGCCTTCGGTTTGAACCGGGGGCGGCTTTACCCGGCACGTTCCGACCGCCGGACATCAACATAGGTTTCGTGATAGCAGGCCCCATCTTCGATATCGGTGCGCTGATCGGCCGGGATCAGGGCGTTGACGGTCAGGCCCGTTTGCGACGTGGCACGCCAGGTGCCCTTGGGGGAATAAAGCACTCCGGGAAGCGTGGCATCTGTCAGTTTCAGGGTCAGCGTGACCTCTGCCCGATGGTTGAATACGCTCAGCAGTTCTCCGTCTTGCAACCCGCGCTGTGCGGCGTCGGATGGATGCATTTCGACCTGCTCGGGCCCGCGTGAGGCATCCAGCCCACCAAAGGTGGAGTTGGTGCGCTTGTCCGAACTTGGGCTGATCAACACAAATGGAAGATCTTGCTGGCATGGGTCATGCCGTGGCACGCCAAAACCGAACCGATCCTCAAGATCCCGGCTGAACAGTTCAATCTTGCCAGAGGCGGTTTGCGGCGTGACCGTCTGGCACATGATCATGTCGTCCCCAGCATTTGTGCGCATTTCAAGAGCGCGGTCGGTCGGAAGGGCGCTGCCCTTTGTGCCCTGAAGCTGCGGGTGTTCCGAGAGGAGAGCCTCATCCATCAACTGTTGGTCGCTGGCCTTGAAAACCGGGTCATCATAGCCAAAACGGGCTGCAAGCCGCCTGAAAATCTCGGTGTTTGGCAGGGCTTCCCCGACCGGGGGGATGACCGGCTCCGCCCGTTGCAGGTAGTTTTGCCCATATGCGCCGAACAGATCGTCATGTTCGAAATGTGTGGCGGCAGGAAGGATGACATCACACAGGGCCATGCTGTCGGTCATGGTCACGTCACACCCGGCCAGAAACAGATCTTCGCGCATGAGGCCCTTGATAAGGTTGGACTGATCGGGATGTGTCGCAACCGGGTTGTGATTGTAGATCATTGCAGCGGTGATTGGCGGGGCGAGCGTCCTGTCCTGCAGGGCAGCGCCCAGATCAACGATATTGAGCACCCGTGTGCCGGGTTTCAGCAGATGGTCCCCGTGCAGGCGGCTTTGGTTTTTGGGTGTCGCGAGGCCTGACTTGGCAACAACCCCGGCCCCCAGGCGACCGTGATGGCCGGTCAGCGCATTCAGGGCCATGGCGGCGCGAAGGCCCGAGCCACCCGACCGCCCCCGCTCAATGCCATTGCCAAGCGCGCAAGCCATGTTTTGCGCGGCTTTTATCATGTCGATGATGGTTTGAAACTCATGGGCAGGAATGCCACAGATCTCTTCCATCCTCTCGACCGAATAGGTGCGGGCCTGCGCCAGATAGCGGTCGCCCCCCTCCACCCATTGCGCGATGAAATCGACATCCAGCGCTGCCTGACGCTCCAATTCGGCGGCCAGGGCCATGGCAAAGACGACATCGGTATTTGGTCGGATCTGGATGTGCAGGTCACTTTGTTCGGCGATTTTGGTCCGCTTGGGGTCAATGACCACCAGTTTGCCGCCAATTGCCCGCATCTTTTTCAACACGGGCGCAAGGTGCAGGTTCGACACCGTGACATTGTTGCCCCAGACCAGAACCAGATCGGAATGCAGCACTTGTTCCGGCGGCATTCCGGGGGCGTTGCCAAACAGGCTGGCATAGGCCCCGCCACGCACGCCGCCACACAGGGGGCCGCGGTTCAGCAAGGTGGCGCCCATATGATAAAAGAACCGCCGGTCCATTGAGCCTCCGGCAAGCTCGCCATGGGGGCCGGCATAGTTGAAGGGCAGAATGGTTTCCGGGCCATGGCGGGTGATGGCTTTCGTAAAACCGTCATGGATCAGGTCAAGCGCCGTGTCCCAGCTGATCGGTTCAAACCTGCCCTCGCCACGCGCCCCCACGCGCCGTAACGGGCGGGTCAGGCGCGCTTTTCCATGCACGAATTCGGGATAATACCGTGCCACCTTGTTGCAGATCACGCCATCCGTATAGGGATTTGCCTTTGATCCTTTGACCCCAAGCAGTTGGCCCCCCTGAACCCTGGCTGACAGGCTGCAGGTGTCCGGGCAGTCCAATGGGCAGACGCTGGGGAGGGAGAGGGTATCGGTTTGTCGGGACATGGGAAACCTCGAAGGCACAAAGACCCCATGACGCTACCGCTGAAAGGGTGGCCCAGAAAGCGCCAAAACCCAACCAAACAACCATACCAATTCACCTGTCCTGTGGCGTGAAGGCCCCGGGCAGATACCATTCGAGATCAGTTCAGATCCTTCAGGAGGCGCGAATGCGTTTTCGCCTCTGCCACGGCCTCGGCGAGGGTGGCAACACCACGAGATTGCAGCATCGCCAGCATCTTGCACAGGACCTCTGCCGTGGCATGGGCATCGCCCAAGGCGGTGTGACGCAGTTCGGGCGGGATGACCACATCCAGACGATCGCACAAGGCATCCAGCGTGTGGACTTCCGTGCGTCCGAACAGAACCGCAGACAGAAGAACCGTGTCGAGGATCGGGTGGTTCCAGTCCAGCCCCGCTTCCTTTTCATGATTGTGCAAAAAGGCCATGTCAAACGGGGCGTTATGGGCGACCAGAACGGCACCTGACGCAAAGCTGTAGAGCTTTTTTATGGCCGGAATCACGGTGGGCGCCCCGGTGACCATTGCGTCGCTGATCCCATGCACCTTTGTTGACGCTGCCGGAATTGGGCGCTCTGGATCAACCAGCATGTCAATCTGCTCGCCGGGGACAATTTTGGACTTCATCACGCGCACCGCCCCGATCTGCACGATCTCATCCTTGTGTGGCTGCAACCCGGTGGTTTCGGTATCGAACACCACAAAGGTCAGATCGTTCAGGTTGGCTGTCCACAGATCGCCTGTGGCTTCGGACTGCATGAGTTCAAAGTCGAACACCACCGGACGGGCCGCGTCTGGCGCGAAATCGGCGTGGGTGTCGTCAATCACCAGCATGTATCCATCACCGCTGTCGAGCGGTTTGATCCGCACGTCAAAATGAAACTGGAAATGCGCGGAACGATCCGAGAAACCCTGCTCTTTGCCGGTTTCTAGCATCTTCTCATAGGCCTCCATAAAGGGACCTTTCTGGAAATACTCAAAGATCGAGGCGTTCAGGCGGGGCGGGGAAACCTGGGAGAGGATGCCTGCCGCCTGGCTGTCATACAGAACAATTTGGTGGTTGGGGTTGACCAGCACCATGGCCACGGGAATTTCTGACAGAAGCGCGGTCAGCCTGGCCTTGTCCGCATTCAGGCGGGCCGTTTCATGGGCCACCGCACTGGCCTGATCCATGGTCGAGGTCGAGAGCTGTCTGGTGACGCTTTCCGTGGCTTCGACCAGATCGCCAAGATAGCGCCCGTCATGTTTGTCGATACCGCCCGCCTTGGCGTGAACTTTTGCGCGCAGATTGGCGGCCAGACGTTCAATCGGGCGGGCGATGTTCTCATCAAACAGGAACCATATCCCCGTGATGATGGCCAATTGCGAAAACAGGGCGACGACGCCTGCAAAGGTAAAGGCCGAGGCGGTGCCAAACTCGTCTGCCCGCCGATAGCCCAGATAAAGTGCCCCAAAGGTTGCCATGATCACCGCCAGGGCCAGAAACGCGAAGAACAGGAAATTCCTGAAACGTAGTGACAGGCGGTGAAGCGTTTTCATGGATCAGCCTCCTTTGCGGCAGATATTGGACAGGAGCGGGTCCGTTATGTCGACCGAAACCCAGTCAACGCCTCTGATGCTTCCGTCATCACCAATTGTGATCGCGTCACTCAGCGGTGCACGGGTATTGGCGGCACAATCAATCAGGACAGAGACCTTGTTCGGCGCCGACCATCGGCCAAGAAACAGGGTATCGACCACACGCAGGTTGGGCTGGTCGGGATGGGTGCGTTCGGAAAATGTGTCCACGACGACAAAGCGGTCGACAAAGGGCGCGACATAGGTCCAGGGGCGATAGGCCACCCGGTTTTCGCTCTCCATGATGACCGTCAGCCCCTCCGGCAGCGAGTCCACCGTGCGCCCATACCAGGCATATTCATTTGCGATGGTTGCGGCGAGCATCGCCCCCCCCGCGGCAACGGGCATGACCCATTTCGGCAGTCGTCCGCGAATTGTATGGTTCACGGCCATCACAATCCCGGCCATGGCAAGACCGGCAAACACGGTGGCGATTGATTCAAAAAACATGCGTTTCTGTCCGTCCTTGCATTTTATCCAAGTGTGCCCCGGCCATGCCCGATTGAGCTTTGCAGTGATTTCACCACCACAAATGCATCCCGAAGGTGGCTGCGCTCGAAATCTGAAAGGTCAGATGGGGTGAGGAAATTGTCAGGGGCATCGCCGGCCCGGATCTGTGCGGCCTGATGTTCCAGCCGGGTGTCGGCAATCAGGTCATAGGCATCCAGCAGGTCACTGCCGCCAGAGGAGCTCAGCACCCCTGCGCGCTGGGCCGCCTCCAGCCGTGCGCGCGTGTTCACTTCGCTCAGCTTTCCCTGAAGCGCATAGATCCGCCCCAGATCGACAACCGGCACAACACCATTATGTTTCAGATCCAGCTGGTTCTTGTGCTCTCCCGAGCGGATCGTGGCAAACCCCCGCAACAGGCCAAGGGGGGGCGTGTGTTTCAGGCTGTTCGAAATCATATGTGCCACGAAGATCGAGTTCTTGGCGGCCAGCTCCAATGTTGTTTTCTGAAGACCATCAAACAGCGTATTATCACCGCCGATTGCACGCAGATCGAACATCACCGAGGCAAGCATCTGTGCCTCCGGGTCGGGTTTGTTGATCCACCCGGTGAAATAGCTTTTCCACACGGACAATGGCTGACACCAGCGCGGATTGGTCGCCATCATATCGCCCGGACAATAGACATACCCGCAGGTGTCCAGACCATCACAGACAAACCGGGCGAGTTGGGTGAAATAGCCGTCGCGGTCCGCCTCTGTCGCGTCGTCATGCAGGATCATGCAATTGTCCTGATCGCTGACCCCTGTCTGCTCCTGACGCCCCTGACTGCCGCAGGCAAGCCAGAGATACGGCACAGGAGGAGGGCCCAGCGTGTCTTCGACCAGCGTCAGCAGACGTCTGGTGACGGTGTCCGCCACATCGGTGATCAGCCGGGTCACAATCTGATGCGACAGGCCCGACCCAACCAGCTGAACCAGCAGCCGCGGGATGCGGGCGGTGATGTGCTTCATGTCCTCAGCAGAGTGGGCCACAGCAATCTCGCGCACCAGTTCGGCAGAGCTGACGGTTTGGAACCGGGTCAGGTCGGTCTGGGTGACGATCCCCACCAGTTTGTCCGCTTCGACAATCGGCACATGGCCCACGCGTTTTTCCATCATCAGGTGCAGAACATCCGATCCGATGGCGTTGGGGCTGAGGGTGATCGGGTTCTGCGCCATGATATCGGACACGGGGCCGGAAATGTCACGGGCCTCGGCGACCACGCGATGGGCAATATCGCGGGTGGTGACGATGCCGGTGAGGGTCTGGTCATCAAGAACACAGACCGAGGAAATCTTGTGTTCGCCCATTTTCCGCGCCACCGCCTGAATGCTTTGATCCGGGGCGCAGGTGATCGGGTTCGGGGCCATCAGGCTTTCAACCGTGACGGTGGACAGGTTGTTCGGCTCATCTTTCTGTCCACGATTGCGGTCAAAGAAGCGGCGGACTGACGTGTGGGCAGCGTGCAGGTCCCAAAACGTTCCCGTGGGCAGCAGAAGCAGCGTGCTGTCGCTTTCCGCCATGGCGCGGGTCACAGCCTGTCCATCACGCAAAAGCCCGCGCTCACCAAATGAGTTTCGCAGGTGCAGGTGGCTGATCAGCACACCATTTTCATCCCGGACTTCGACGTCGCCTTCATGGATGATGTAGATCCCGCTCAGAGTGTCCCCGACATCATAGATGACTTCGTCCTTGGCATAGGAGCGCGCCACCATGGCGGGCACAAGCGACTGCAGGGCCTCAGCCGGGAGGCTGTCATAGGGGTGTACGGATTTCAGGAAACGGTGGATCTGATCAGGAGAAAGCGGCATGGGTCAGCCTTTGAAATTCTTGTTGCCAGCAAAGGTTTACATCCTTTGGGGCAAAAGGGAAGAAGGCCGCCCCAAGAGGCGGCCTTCGACGTAGTTTTTAGTGGTCTGCAGCTGCAGCGCCTGCCCCTTTCGGGATGCGGACGTTTTCCACCAGTTCGTTGATTTCGGCCGGAATGGCTTCCGACGATTTCGATACCAGGAAGGCCACGATGAAGTTGATCATCGCACCAACAGCACCAAACGAGGTCGACTTGATGGTGCCCAAGAGCGGGTCAGCATCCGAGAACGAAGCGGTGCCCGGGATGAAGAACCAGCCTTTGTGCAGGAAGATGTAGATCAGGGTCACAACCAGACCGGCCAGCATGCCAGCCACGGCGCCTTTGTTGTTCACCTTGG
Source organism: Aliiroseovarius crassostreae (assembly GCF_001307765.1). GTDB lineage: Bacteria > Pseudomonadota > Alphaproteobacteria > Rhodobacterales > Rhodobacteraceae > Aliiroseovarius > Aliiroseovarius crassostreae. The sequence continues at coordinate 192,579 of NZ_LKBA01000024.1, read as the reverse complement.
TGAAGATCCCCATCATCAGAGCCGGGAAGATCGAGGCCGCGGCCAGACCGAAGGCCAGAGCCACGGTTTGAGCAGCGAAGCCCGGAGGGTTCAGACCCAGATAGGTTGCAACCGCGATGGCCACAGCCATGGCAATACGCGCCGACATCAACTCGCCTTTTTCCGAAATGTTCGGGCTGATCGCACCTTTGATAAGGTCATGCGACACGGCCGACGAGATTGCGAGCAGAAGGCCCGCAGCGGTCGACAGAGCAGCAGCCAGACCACCGGCAGCCACCAGAGCAATCACCCAACCCGGCAGGTTGGCGATTTCCGGGTTGGCCAGAACCAGGATGTCGCGGTTGAACTTGACCAGTTCGTTTTCGCTACCCAGGCCAGCGGCTTCCATTGCGGCAACCTTCTCGGGGTTCTTGTCGTTGAAATAGGCAATTTTGCCGTCGCCGTTTTTGTCTTCCCAGTTCAGAAGACCCGTCTTCTGCCAGGTTGCCATCCACGCATAACGCTCGTCGGTTTCCATCATCTCAACCGAAACAGGCTCAGACGAGGTGCCGTTCGGCCACATCATGTCCGAAATGTTCAGGCGTGCCATGGCCCCAACAGCCGGAGCGGTCAGATAGAGCAGCGCGATGAACACCAGGGTCCAACCAGCCGACCAACGGGCCGACGATACGGTGGGAACGGTGAAGAAGCGCATGATCACGTGCGGCAGGCCAGCGGTACCGATCATCAGCGACAGGGTGAACAGAACCATGTTCAGCGTGTCAGCATGGTGGGCGGTATATTCCTTGAAGCCCAGCTCGGTCACGATCTGGTCCAGCTTCATCAGAAGCGGTTCACCCGAAGCAGCGTGGTCGCCGAACAGGCCCAGGGCCGGGATCGGGTTGCCGGTCAGCTGCAGCGAGATGAAGATCGCCGGGATGGTGTAGGCGATGATCAGAACGCAGTATTGCGCCACCTGAGTGTAGGTCACACCCTTCATGCCGCCAAACACGGCATAGGCGAACACAACAGCGGCACCGATCAGAAGGCCGGTGGTGTTGTCCACTTCCAGGAAGCGGCCAAAGGCCACGCCAACGCCGGTCATCTGGCCGATCACGTAAGTGGTCGATGCCACGATCAGACAGATCACGGCCACCAGACGTGCGGTGGGCGAATAGAAGCGATCACCAATGAATTCCGACACGGTGAACTTGCCGAACTTGCGCAGGTAAGGCGCCAGCATCAGGGCAAGCAGCACGTAGCCGCCGGTCCAACCCATCAGGAAGGACGAGTTGTCATAGCCGGTGAAGGCGATCAGACCCGCCATCGAGATGAATGATGCCGCTGACATCCAGTCAGCGCCGGTTGCCATGCCGTTGACGACGGGGTGAACCCCCTGGCCAGCCGCATAGAATTCAGATGTCGAGCCCGCGCGGGCCCATACTGCAATACCGATGTAAAGCGCAAAGCTTGCACCGATAAAGATCCAGTTGAGTACAAACTGATCCATGTGTCCCTCTATCCCTCTTATTCGTCCACGCCGTGTTCGGCGTCGAGTTTGTTCATGCGCCAGGCGTAGAAAAAGATCAGTGCCAGGAACACAAGGATCGAACCCTGCTGGGCGAACCAGAAGCCCAGATCAGTTCCGCCGACGGCAATGCCGCTCAGCATTGGGCGCAGCAGGATGCCGAACCCGAAAGAGACCAGCGCCCAGATTACGAGGCTGACCTGAATGATGCGAATATTGGCTTTCCAATACGCGTTGTTGGATGAGTTGTCAGACATGAAGCCTCCTCCCTCTTCTCCGTTCAGAAAAGCGATATCCTCCTGATATCGCCCGTTTCCCTTAGCGTGTTGCCGTTGTGACAATCTCGCTCAGGGTGCCCGCGATTTCGTCGATTGCTCCCATGGCATCGACTTTTTGCAGGCAGTTGGCCGCGTCATAATACGCAACCAGCGGTGCCGTTTGTGCGTGGTAGGCCGTCAGGCGGCTTGCCACGGTTTCGGCATTATCGTCGGCCCGGCGTTTCATCTCCGTGCCGCCGCATTTGTCGCAGACACCGTCTTTGGTGGGCTGCTTGAATGTGTCGTGATAGCCTTCGCCGCACCCTGCGCAGGTGTAGCGGCCGGAAATGCGCGTGACCATGTCGTCATCGTTCACTTCAAGGCTGATGGCTGCGTTGATACGCTGCCCGGTTTCCGACAGCAGCGCGTCCAGCGCTTCTGCCTGAACCGTTGTGCGCGGGAAACCATCCAGGATCACACCTTTGGCGCAATCGGCTTCGCCCAGCCGGTCGCGCAGGATATTGATGACGATCTCGTCGGAAACCAGTTCACCTGCTTCCATAACGGTTTTTGCAGCCTTGCCCGCATCGGTGCCCGCAGCCACAGCGGCCCGCAGAAGATCACCGGTCGACAGCTGCACCAGACCATATTTTTCCTCAAGCATCCGTGCTTGTGTGCCTTTGCCGGCCCCGGGGGGGCCGAGCAGGATCAGGACAGGAGCGGCGGATTGGGTATTCATGCCGTCCATCTGATCAATCCTTGTTCATGCGGTTGTCGATCAACTCGTCAACCACAGTCGGGTCGGCAAGGGTCGAGGTGTCACCCAGCGCGCCGTAATCGTTCTCGGCAATCTTGCGCAGAATACGGCGCATGATCTTGCCGGACCGGGTTTTCGGCAGGCCCGGAGCCCACTGGATCAGGTCGGGGCTGGCGATCGGGCCGATCTCGGTGCGCACCCAGGTGCGCAGTTCCTTACGCAGTTCTTCGGTCGGCTCGACCCCGTTCATCAGGGTGACGTAGCAATAGATGCCCTGACCCTTGATGTCATGCGGATAGCCAACCACGGCAGCCTCGGCCACGGCCTTATGTGCCACCAGCGCGCTTTCCACCTCGGCGGTGCCCATACGGTGGCCGGACACGTTGATCACGTCATCCACACGACCGGTGATCCAGTAGTCACCATCGCCGTCACGGCGGCAGCCATCACCTGCGAAATAATAGTTCTTGTAGTCCGAGAAATAGGTCTTCTCGAACCGTTCATGATCACCCCAGACGGTGCGCATCTGGCCCGGCCAGCTGTCTTTCATGCACAGAACGCCCTCGGTCGGGTATTCGTGGATTTCTTCGCCCGATGTGGGTTCCAGAACCACCGGCTGCACACCGAAGAACGGTTTCATCGCGGCGCCCGGCTTGGCGGCATGTGCGCCCGGCAGCGGGGTCATCATGTGACCACCGGTTTCGGTCTGCCACCAGGTGTCAACGATCGGGCAGTTCCCCTTGCCGACGACCTCGTGATACCAGGTCCAGGCTTCAGGGTTGATCGGTTCGCCCACGGTGCCCAGCACCTTCAGGTCGCTCAGGTCGCATTTCTCGACAAACTCGTTGCCTTGACCCATCAGCGCGCGCAGCGCGGTCGGTGCGGTGTAGAACTGGTTGACCTTGTGCTTTTCACAAACCTGCCAGAAGCGGCTTGCGTCTGGATAGGTCGGCGTGCCTTCGAACATCACGGTGGTCGCACCATTGGCCAGCGGGCCATAGACGATATAGCTGTGACCGGTCACCCAGCCCACATCAGCGGTACACCAGTAGATGTCACCATCATGGTAGTCAAAGGTGATCTCGTGGGTCATCGAGGCCCAGACAAGATAGCCGCCCGAGCAATGCACAACGCCTTTCGGCTGGCCGGTTGAGCCCGAGGTGTAGAGGATGAACAGCGGATCTTCGGCATTCATTTCCGCAGGCGGGCAATCGGCGGATGCGGTTTCCACCAGCGCGTTGTAATCGTGGTCACGGCCATCAACCCAGGTCACGTCGCCACCGGTGCGGCGCACCACCAGCATCTGCGGGTTATTTTCAGCGTGATCCAGGGCAAGGTCGGCATTGGCTTTGAGGGGGGTCTTGCGGCCGCCGCGCGGTGCGAAATCTGCGGTAATGACCAGCTTGGCTTCGCAGCCATCAATCCGGGCGGCCAGCGCGTCAGGCGAGAAGCCGGCGAAGACGATCGAGTGGATTGCGCCGATCCGGGCACAGGCCAGCATCGCATAGGCAGCTTCGGGTATCATCGGAAGATACAGGATCACCCGGTCCCCTTTGCTCACGCCAAGATCCTTGAGGATATTGGCCATCCGGCTGACATGTCCGTGCAGCTCGCGATAGGTGATATGTTGGGCTTCTTCGGTCGGCTCATCCGGCTCAAAGATGATCGCGGTCTGGTCGCCACGGGTTTCCAGGTGGCGATCAATACAGTTGGCCGAGACGTTCAGCGTGCCGTCCTCAAACCATTTGATCGAGACATTGCCCGGCGCGTAGCTTGTGTTCTTTACAACCGAAAATGGTTTGATCCAGTCGATGCGCTTGCCGTGCTCGCCCCAGAAGGCGTCCGGGTCATTGACTGATGCGGCATACATCTCGTCATATTTGGCTGCATCGACATGGGCGTTAGCAACGAAATCCGAATTTGGTGCAAATACTTGCTTTGTAACGTCGTCCAAGGACATGGTCTCCTCCGGTAATCTCTCTTTCTGTATTTGCGCGCAAAGTGATTTACTTTGCAAATACAGCCCTCTTATCGCGGAAAATACTGTCGTAACTCGATGTGTAGCAACAGTTTTTTGGTAAATTTATTTCCATTTCAAATGTGAATTTTGTAAATTCCTTTAACTGTGAAATAAAAAGGGATGTGTTCTTAACGTAATGTCAGGTGTTGCACCGGATCCTGGTTGGGGCTTCTGGGGGCAAGCTTTTTGTTTTGGGTTCTGAAAATGTCAAAAGAAACGGGGGTGGCTGCGCGATTTACAGGGGGGATTGCGAAAATTCAGGTCAGATTATCTGGGGATTCGTCTGGGTTGATTGATTGAAGCAACCAGCCACAGAAAGCCTGAACGTCAGGGTTTGTGTTGTTGTGATCTGGCGCAACGGCATAAAAGCTGCGGCTCAGTGGCAGACGGTGGGGCAATGGGCAGATGACGTGCCCCCGGTCCAGAAAGTCACGGGCAAAATCTTCGGCGACAATAACCGCCCCTGACCCGGTGGTCAGAACCTGAAGGGCCATCAGTGAACTATCAACTTTCATGATTCGTGGGGTGTGTGGGTAGGGCCGTCCCAGCAGGGTCGCCATCTGCCCCCAGTCGGTTTCTGATCCGATGATGTGAATGGCCCGTTCAGCCAGTTTGTCAAACCCTTCGGCGGGGTCGAGGCCGCGCGCCAGGTCCGGGGTGCAGACCAGGATCCCGAACCGATGCCCAAGTGGCCGGATGTCCCGTTCGGCCCAATCCCCGTGACCATAGCGAATTTCCAGATCCACCGGTTCTTTGCCCGCAGCTGGCGTCCAGACGCTTGTGCTGACTTGTAGGTCGATATCCGGGTGGTGTTTTTGAAACGCGCCAAGGCGCGGGGCAAGGATCAGTGTGGCAAAGCTGATTGAGGCCCGTATGCGGAGCGGACGTTTGGCAGGCCGGGCAAATAACCCATTTGTTGCCTCCTGCATGTCGGTAAAGGATTTGCGGATCGGTTGTGCATAGGCGTGACCAATATCGGTCAGGGCAACACCGCGGGGCAGGCGGGTGAACAGGGGGGCACCAAGATGTTGTTCCAGCAACCTGATTTGTTGGCTGATCGCAGCCGGGGTAAGGTTCAGCTCCTGCGCGGCACTGGTAAAACTGCCAAGACGGGCGGCGGCTTCGAAGCTACGCAACCAGATCATATGCGGGAGTGTGGTCATGCTGTTGCCTGAGTTTGGAATAAAAGCATTAAATATAGTTTAGACAAAGGCGTCAAAACCATTGTTTGAATTGTGGCTTTGCTTGGCTTCTCATGATCTTGACGCCAGCCAAATGGTTTTGGGGAATGGAATTTGATGTTGTCATTGTCGGTGCCGGCAGCGCGGGATGCGTTCTGGCGGAGCGCCTCAGTGCCGAGGGGGCGCTCAGCGTGCTTGTTCTGGAAGCGGGCGGAGAGGCGCGCAATCCCTGGATCAAACTGCCGGTGGGATATGCGCGGACATTTGCTGATCCTCGTTTGAACTGGGGATATGTGGCTTCGGCTGATCCGGGCCTTGCCGGGCGTCAGGCTTACTGGCCGCGTGGGCGGGTGATTGGCGGGTCCGGCTCAATCAATGCCATGGCCTATGTGCGGGGGCTGCCGCGGGATTTTGCAGATTGGGAACAGGCTGGTGCTGTGGGGTGGGGCTGGGACACGGTCCGCCGCAGCTATGACCTGATGGAAACCCGTGTGACCCGGGACCAGAACGGGCAGCTCCTCGTGACCGGGGCGGGGCCGGTTTTCGTATCCGACCTCAGCCGGGACATGCATCCTTTCAGCAACCATTTCCTGCAGGCGGCAAAGGAAATGGGCTGGCCGGTTGTTGATGACATGAATGAGATCGAAACGGAGGGAGTGGGGCGGTATCGAAGCTCGGTGTGGAAAGGCAGGCGCTGGTCGGCGGTGGATGCCTTTCTCAAACCCGCCCGAAAACGGCAGAATGTCAGGGTCATTTCCGGCGCCATGGTTGAACGTATTTCGGTAAGGGAAGGTCGGGCGAACGGCGTTTATTTTCTCTCGAAAGGCCAGCGCCAGTTTGCGCGCGCGCGTGCCAGCGTGATCCTGAGTGCAGGGGCAATCAATTCGCCCCAGTTGCTGCAGCTTTCCGGCATCGGACCCGGTGAGCTTTTGCAAAGGGTTGGTGTTGATGTTGTGAAAGACCATCCCGGCGTGGGGGCCGGGTTGCAGGATCATCTGGCGATCACCCATCATTTTGCCGCGACCAAACCGACGCTCAACAACCGTCTTGGATCATTTTGGGGGCTGGGCATTGCGGCGCTGCAATATGCCCTGACGCGTGGTGGTGCGCTGAGCGTGCCGGTCAATCAGGTGGGGGGATATATCCGGGACAGATCGGGGGCCGGGCCATCCACATTTCAGCTTTATTGTAATCCGGCCACCTATTCGATCCCTGAGAACGGCAAGCCGAAGATGGGCCGTGATCCGGGGTTTATTCTGTCGGTGCAGCCCTGTCGTCCGACCAGCCGCGGACATATCCAGATCACCTCTGCCGACCCCCGATCTCCGCCCCGGATATCGCCCTGTTCCCTCTCAACCCCGCACGATGTGACTGACGCCATTCTGGCCTCGCTCCTTCTGAAGACCCTGGCGCACACGCGGGCGATGAAAACAGTCATCAAGACCAGGCACGAACCGGACCTGCTGACGATGACGGAACAGGAGATGCTGGAGAACTTCCGGCAACGGGCCGGCACGGTGTTTCACCCCTGTGGAACCTGTGCAATGGGTAAGGATGATGGCGTGTCTGTGCTGGACCATCGCCTGCGGGTGCGTGGTTTGCGCGGTTTGCGGGTGGTTGATGCCTCGGCCTTTCCAAACATCACGTCGGGCAACACCAATGCGCCGACCATGATGCTGGCATATCGGGCGTCTGAGCTGATTTTTCGCGACCTGTGCCGCAGAGAGGAATGAACCATGCAGCTTGATAAAATTGAAACCTTTGTCGTGGGGAACCCGCCGCCGCGCCATGGGGGGCGCTATTTTATCCTGCTGCGCCTGACCACCAGATGTGGTGTGACCGGTGTGGGTGAGATTTATAACGCAACTTTTGGTCCTGACCTCTGTGCGGCCATGGCGCGGGACATGTTCGGGCGTCACTTCCATGGGTCCGATCCACATCATATTGAGCACATGTGGCGATCAGCATATGGCGCTGGCTACTCGGCCCGCCCGGACATCACCGTTATGGGGGTTCTCAGTGGGCTGGAGATGGCCTGTTGGGACATCATAGGCAAGGCCGCTGACAAGCCGGTCTATGAACTCCTCGGCGGGAAGATATATGACAGGTTGCGCAGCTATACCTATCTTTACCCACCGGAAGGGGATGTTTACCCGGATGAGACCCAGCCCAATGTCTATAACGATCCTGATCTTGCGGCCGAAGCCGCGCTGGAGATGGTCGAGCAGGGATTTACGGCGGTTAAGTTTGATCCCGCTGGCCCGTATACGATTTATGATGGCCGCCAGCCCCGGCTGGAAGATCTTGAGCGGAGTGAGATGTTTTGCAGACGGATCCGTGAAGCGGTGGGGATGCGCGCAGACCTGCTCTTTGGAACCCATGGGCAGTTTACCGTGTCGGGAGCCAAGCGGTTGGCGCGGCGGTTGGAAACCTATGATCCGCTCTGGTTCGAAGAGCCTGTCCCCCCGGAAAACCCAGCTGACATGGCCGAAGTGGCGCGTTTTATCTCCGTTCCGATTGCGGCGGGGGAGCGCCTTTGCAGCAAGCATGAATTTGCTCGACTGCTGGAAGCAGGGGCTGCGTCAATCCTTCAGATGAACCTGGGGCGTGTTGGCGGCATCCTTGAAGCAAAGAAAATTGCCGCAATGGCAGAGACCCGACAGGCCCAGATTGCACCTCACCTGTATTGTGGCCCCGTGGTGGCTGCGGCGAATATCCAGATAGCGACCTGTAGTCCCAATTTTCTGATTTTGGAAAGTATCGGGCGTTTTGACGCGCCCTATACCGATGTGATCTTGGGGGGGATCGTTTGGCAGGACGGCTATGTCATTCCGCCCAGCTCTCCGGGGTTGGGGGTGGAACTGGACGATGCGGCGATTGCAGCAATGCCATATGAGGGTCAGGCGCTGCATCTGGAGCCGCAGACAAGCCCCGTGCAGGTTTGACGTATCAGAAGTAACTTCGGACCAGCGCCCCGGAAATCAGTGTCCAACCATCGGCTACGACAAAAAAGGCAAGTTTGAACGGCAGGGACACGATGGCCGGCGGCACCATCATCATCCCCATTGACATCAAGATGGCCGCGACAACCAGGTCAATGATGAGGAACGGTAGAAACACCAGAAAACCGATCTGAAAAGCGCGTTCCACTTCGGACAGAAGGAAGGACGGCACAAGTATCGACAAGGGGGATGAGGCCGCCAGCTCTCCCGTTTCATCAGGGCGCAGCGAAGCAAGATGTTGGAACGTTTCGGGGTCGATCCGATTTGCCATGAAAACGCGAAAGGGTTCCAGCGCGGCATTGAATGCGGGTTCCAAAGCCATTTCACCCTTTGTGTAGGGTTCCGCCCCAAGGCGCCAGGCTTCGTTGAACACCGGTTCCATCACAAAGTAAGTCAGGAAAAGGGCCAGGCTGATGATCAGCATGTTGGGGGGGGACTGCTGCAACCCGATGGCCTGACGCAGAATTGACAGAACGGTCACGATGAACGGGAAACAGGTGACCATGATTGCCAGTCCGGGAACCAGACTGAGCAATGTGATGAGGAGCATCAGTTGGATGGAACGGGTTGCAAGCGATCCATCGTCGCCAAGGTTGATGGCGATGTCCTGTGCGGACAATGATGTTGGAAGCACCAGCATCATGGTTAACAGGACAGCACATGCGAATCCTTTGTGATTGATTTGAGTAGAGATCATCGTCAGAGACCGGTTGAGAGATCGGCAACTTCCGTCAACCGGACCGCAAGCTGGCCCGACCCTTCGCCGCCAACCTCTTCCAACTCGCCACGGGCTATCAACTTGTCCCCGACATAAAGCTCAACCGGATCTTCCAGCTTTTTGTCCAGTTGCAGGATGCTGTCGGTTTTCAGTCGCAGCAATTCGTGCACTGTTGGTCGGGCTTTGCCGACAGAAATCATGATTTCAATAGGCACCTGGGTGAAGGGGCTCGTCTGAGCTGCATTCTGAGTGTCATCAGCCATTTTGTTTTGCCTTTTCGTTGATTTGATACAGACCCGAAACTGCCTCCCCGATCCGGTGTATGGCACCGCTCAGGTCGATCTGTTTTTCAGTGGCCCCCATGCGGATATAGACCTGCCCTTCGGCCAGTGTCTCCTCTTCAACAAGTTCTATTGGGACCGGGGTATTTTGCGACAGCAATGCTTCGAGCATGTCCCGCCCACCAGGGTAAATGACGACCTGCATGGGGGAGTCTGCCGCATCTGCGGCCAGCGGCAGGATTTCTTCTATGATTGCATGGCCGATTGTGTCTGAGACAAGGCTGGGAAGGACCTTCTCGACCATGTTGGCCAAAAGGGGTTCCAGCGATTTCATGACATGGCTTCGAGCCTCGTGAAAGGTAAAGCCGAGATCCTGCAAGTTGCGTGCAAACTCGGCACTGATCTGGGACTTATTTTCGTCACCTGCTCGGATGGCATCATCCCATCCAGCCTGATAGCCCACTTCATATCCTTCCAGCCGCGCCTTTTCCAGATCTGCTGCTGTTGGGGTTGCAGCAGGTGAGGATGTCGGATTGATTGGCTGCGGACTGGAAAGGGGCGTGTCGAAATCTTGGAGCGGAAAAATCGGCGGCATCAGACAGTCTCCTCATCCATCCAGCCCCGAAGAATTTCGAGGGTTTCACTTTGCCGCTCTTCGATCAGATTACGCAGGCGTTTAACCGGATCATCGGACCCGCCAAGCGGGTCTTCGTCGAAGCCGATGTCCGAAACTGTCGCCATTTGTGGCGCCGAAAATTCCCCGTCATCAATTTCACCCGACAGCGACGGCATATCCGAAAAATCGGTATTGAACTGAATTGGGGCGGGAGCCAGCATGTCCGATGAGGCTTCTGCCGCAGGAGAGGGCTGTTGACCTCCGGCCATCTGGGGGCCGGGCAGGGCGCCCGCTGAGGGTGTATTCTCCAGCGCACCCTTTGAATTGGCAAGGATCGGCCTGATCACAAACAGCCCGAGAATGAGGGCCACAACTGCCAGAACGGCAAGTTGAATGATGGACATAAGGTCAAATTCGACACCTTGCATCAAGGACGACGTCACCTCAGTGCCCGCCTCCGAAACCTGCTCAAACTCCATGGTTTTAATGGTAATCGTATCGCCGCGGGACTGATCAAAGCCAATGGCAGAGGCCACCAGGTCACGCAGGCTGTTCAGTTCTTCCTCCGAGCGCGGTTGCCAGATTGTTTCACCCGCCTCATTTACGCTACGCAACCCATCGACCAGAACGGCCACGGTTATGCGTTTGGTGGCGCCTGGGGTGCGGATGATCTCACGGGTTGTTTCTGACACCTCATAATTGATCCTCTCCCGTGTCTCACTGTTCTGGGTTGAGGATGAGGCCCCCGCGCTGCCCTCCCCGTCTGGAAGGTTGGATGCAACGGTCACGCTGCCATTCCCGTTGTCAGAACTCTGACTGGAATTTTCCTGGGTCTCAGTGGAAATCGCGACGCGGCTGTTGGGGTCGAATGTTTTTTCCAGTATCGATTCGCGTTCTGTCGCCGTTTCCAGGCTCAGTTCAACCACCGCATTCCCAAGGCCCACGCGTGCTTCCAGGAGGTGTTGAATATTGGCCTTTATTTCTTCTGCGCGATTTCCGAGAGAGGATTGTGCGGTTTCGATGTCATCCCCTGCAGTGATCAACCCCCCCCGGCTGTCGATGATGGAAACATCTTCCGGGGACATGCCCGGCACCGCAGATGAAACAAGATATTTGAATGCCTTTGCCTGTGCCGAAGAAATTGTGCCGGACGTGCCGCTCAGGGTCACCGACCCGGTTGGTTTTGCGCGCCTCCGCAAACCCTGTTGGACAGATTGAGCGATGTGAACCCGCGCGCTTTGGACAAAGGGGCTGGAGACGATGGTCCGTGCCAGTTCGCCTTCTTTTGCACGCCAATAGGCGGCATCAAACATCTGAGAGGTCGTCCCAAAGCCGGACAACCCATCAAGCAACTCATATCCTTTGGCAGAATTTGACGGCAACCCTTCGCTGGCGAGGGTCATTCGTAACCCGTCACGTTGAGAGGCATTGACATAGATTGCGCCGTTGCGGACCTCAAAGCTGGCGGACTGTGCCTCTAACGCCTTGATCACTTCACCAGCAGCCCCCGGTTCCAGCCCTGCGTATAAAAGACTCATCGACGGCTTGCTGGCCATACGAGAAATGCCAAGCACGGCAGCAAACATTGCCAACGTCGCCAGAACGACAATCACTTTTTTACGCATGTCCAGTGCAGACCAGACAGTTTGGATCTGTTGCAAGACGTAACTCCTTCTTCGAGCGGGCTTCTGCCCCCGTCATGCCAACAGTTTTCTACGACCAGCCTTAACAATCGGTTAGTGCCCGCCGGTCTATAACGATTCGTAGAAAATAAATCTGGTGATGAGATGGCAGAAGCTGAAGAACCGGTAGAAGGCGAAGAAGATGCGCCGAAGAAAAAATCCAAAAAGGGCCTGATTATTGGGCTGATCCTTTCACTTGTGCTGGGAGGTGGTGGGTTTTTTGCCGTTTATTCCGGCATGATTCTCGCCCCTTCCACTGAGGAAGAGATGGTCGAAGAGGCGGAGATGGTGCTCGACCTTCCCAGCGTATCTTATGTCGAACTGGATCCGCTGGTCATTTCCCTTGGAACATCCGGAAGCAACAAACACCTGAGATTTCGTGGCTCCCTCGAGGTGGATCCAGCTTATGCCGAAGATGTGGTTCAAGTGCGTCCCAGGGTGCTGGATGTTCTCAACACCTATCTCAGGGCGGTTGAGATGTCTGACCTGGAAGACCCCAGCATGCTTGTCAAATTACGCGCCCAGATGTTGCGGCGCATCCAACTTGTAACAGGAGAAGGGCGGGTGCGAGACCTGCTGATTCTCGAGTTTGTTTTGAACTGATTTCCGGAGGGACAAGAAATGGACCTTATAGCAGATGTACTTTTGGCGGCTGGTGCGATTGGTGCGGCAGTCTATTGCATCGTCCTGGCCCGTCGTCTGAAGCGGTTTAACAATCTGCAGAACGGGATGGGGGGGGCGGTTGCCGTATTGTCCGCGCAGGTGGATGATATGACAAAAACCCTGGAAAAAGCGCGATTGGCTGCAGGTGCAAGTGCCGCTCAGCTGTCCGATTTGACCCAACGGGCCGAGGCTGCGTCGCGTAAACTTGAGCTTATGATGGCAAGTCTTCATGACCTGCCTGACGTGACGCCCCCAGCTGCACAAACCTCATCTGTCGAACCGGAACCAGCCCCTACACCTGAGCCCAGGGCATCTGACATTCCGATGTTTTTAAGTCATCGCCAGAACCGCATGGAGGCCGCAGAGTGATGTTTGGTCGAAATAAAAAGGCGGCCTCCATGCCCCCCCAGCGAAAGAAAGCGGCGGGCCGAGGTGTTTTATGGGTAATTGCTGTTTTGTTCCTGTCGTCCGGGATGCTGCGTCTTGGCGAGCATGGGGTTGCGGTTGCCAAGGAAGTTGGTGTGCTCGCGGGAAAGGTTGCCCATGACGATAACGGGGGCGAAACTTGCGAGACGGAAGAGGATATCGCGCAGGTCCTGGGGCTTCTGCGGGAGCGGGAAACCGTTTTGGAAGAGCGGGAAAGAAACCTCGAAAGCCGACTGCAGGTTTTGAAGGCGGCTGAAGAGCAGATTGAAAAGAAAATGTCGGTTCTTGTGGATGCTGAGGAAGCTTTGAAATCGACAATGGCCTTGGCAGATGGTGCTGCCGAAAGGGATCTGACCCAGTTGACACAAGTCTATGAAAACATGAAACCCAAGCAAGCTATCCCACTGTTTTCGCAAATGGATCCTCAGTTTGCGGCAGGTTTCTTAGGTCGTATGAGGTCCGAGGTCGCGGCACAGATCATGGCCGGGCTGGACCCTCAAAAATCATATGCCATCAGCGTTATTTTGGCAGGGCGTAACTCAAATGTCCCAACCAACTAAGATCTGAGCACGGTTTTTTAATGGACGTTTGCCATGTTCTCGGTGTCGGGACCAGTTTTGTGGAGACAGTTGAATGATTGGTATCATTGGCATTGCCCTGATTTTTATCATGGTGTTCGGTGGTTATTTGGCCGCCGGCGGAAAAATGGGGATTATTCTGAAATCCCTACCCTTTGAATTTACCATGATTGGGGGGGCGGCGGCTGGTGCTTTTGTTATCTCAAATGATGTGCCGGCGATCAAACATACGCTCAAAGATGTCGGAAAGGTTTTCAAAGGACCACAATGGGCACATGAGGATTACCGAGATCTGCTGTGCCTGCTTTTCGAACTGATCCGCCAGGCCCGCCAGAATGCAGTTGCACTGGAAGAGCATATCGAAAACCCTGAGGAAAGCGCCATCTTCAACCGTTACCCCAAAATCCTGGGTGACAAGGAGGCCATCGAACTTATCTGCGACACGCTGAGATCGGCATCCATGAATTATGATGACCCGCATCAGGTGGAAGAGGTGCTTGAAAAGCGAATGGAGGCGAATTTGCACCACGCATTGCACGGCAGTCATGCTTTGCAGTCGGTTGCGGATGGGTTGCCTGCGCTGGGGATCGTGGCGGCGGTTTTGGGGGTTATTAAAACCATGGGTTCCATTGATCAGCCACCTGAGATCCTTGGGAAAATGATTGGGGGCGCGCTTGTTGGAACATTTCTGGGGGTGTTTCTCGCTTATGGGCTTGTGGCGCCGTTTTCCTCGAAGGTTAAAACTGTGGTGGAAGAGGATGCCCACTTCTACCAACTGATCCGCGAGGTGCTTGTTGCGAATCTCTACAATCACTCAGTTAATATTTGTATCGAAGTCGGACGCCAGAACACCCCAGGTCATTGTCGCCCAAGCTACTCGGAGCTTGAAGAAGCGTTGAAGGAAGTCAAGAAAGCGGCGGCGTGATGAAACGACTTTGGGTACTGATGATCGTGTTGTTGACGGCACAGCCCGGCATTGCTCGAGATTTGGCCGTTCGGTCAGGTGAGCATGATCAATTCACACGTCTTGTGGTCTATACCCAGCAACCTTCGGGTTGGAAATTCGGCCGTGTGCCCGGGGGGTATGAGCTTAGGTTGGCCACTGATGACGTTGGTTTTGATTTGTCACGGGCATTCAATTTGATCCCCCGATCACGCATCAAAAACCTCGAAGACCGGGGGAGTGGCACGCTGTTTCTGGACATTGATTGTCAATGCTACGCAGATGTTTTCATCGCCTATGGGGGGCAAATTGTTGTCGATATCCGATCCGGAAAACCGGGAGATGAGAGTGCCAAATATGAAGCATTTCTGGATCAGCTGCCACTGCAGGTTTCTCCCGGGACAGAAAATAGCGCGATCGCCCGGTTAGGCCTGCCTTTGTTTCCCAGACCTCAGTCGGATCTGGCCAAATATCTGCAACCCGAGAATGAGAAACTGGAAGAAACACAGGGAGGTTCAGAGCAGGAGAAACCGCTCTTGCCCGGTGAATACGCTCGTGATGATCAGAGTGAAGTGGTGTCTTCCGAAGAACGAGTGACGCAGACCGAGCTTGCTCTGATAGAGCAAATTGGGCGCGCTGCCGCCCAAGGTTTGGTTGATGCCAATCTTTCAACACTGGAAGCAGAAGTGGATAGAATAACGCACCCAATCAAAGCTCAGGAACCAGATGAGACCGCCCCGGTTCCAGACCTGCAACCGGTTCCGACAATTGATGCCAATGATCACATCGCTGTGCAAACCTCTATCGACCGAGAAACGAGCCTGCGGAAGTCGGAAGTCCTGTCTACCCAAGAGGGTTTTGCCTGCATCCCCGATACCGAATACGATATAGCAACCTGGGGCGGAGATGTCAGAAATGGCGCGGAACTCGCAAAATACGCATCTTTAATATTAGGAGAGTTTGATCAACCAAACCCCGACATGTTGAATGCCTATATTCGCCACCAACTGTATCTGACATTTGGTGCTGAGGCGATGCTCCTTGCACGCGAGTTTCCTCAGGCCGTGGGGCGGCCGGAGATTATTCAACAGATTGCAGAAGTCATGGACTGGCACAAATCGGCGAATTTTCGTGAATTCGCACCACAAATGGGCTGTGACGGCAAAACAGCTCTGTGGGCTGCTCTTGCACAACCGGAGTTTCGTCCGGGGCAAGAGATTAATCAAAAAGCCATTATTTTGTCATTTTCCGAATTGCCTTTGCATTTGCGCCGCCACCTTGGCCCAGACTTGGCACAAAAATTCCTGGCATTTGGGGATGCGGGTACTGCCAACGCTCTGCGCAATCTCCTGGATCGTGCTGAAGGGGACCATGGCCCAAGTTTCAACCTATTGGAGGCGCGTCTCGAGTTGCAATCTGGGGCGTTTGAAAATGCTGAACATACGCTCACGCAACTTGTTAATGACGATTCAGATATAGCTCCGGTTGCAGCCTTAGAATTTGTCAACTCCCGCATTACTCAGGACCAGCCTGTCCCCGAAAGATTTTTGGAAATTCTCTCCACTTATGCTTTCGAACAAAGAGACCTGCCCCTGGGTGCTGACCTGAAATCCGCAGAGATCAGAGCGCGGGTCATGGCGTCTGATTTTAATGAAGCTTTTGTCCAGATGAAAATGGCTCAAAAAGCAAACCTCTTTGACGACGAAAAGCTTGGGAACCTGCAACAATTCGTGTTTTCAAAGCTGGAGAAGAACGGCTCGGATGCCCAGTTCTTAAGATATGTTTCAGGAGCGTCTTCAGCCTTGGGTTTCCTTGATGAAGGCCTGAAAACATCTCTGTCTGCCCGGTTGTCTGACTTGGGGTTTTCGTCACAGGCGAGAGCCCTCTTGGACACGGCAACCGTGGTTCCCGATCCTTCACGCCGGTTGGTTTACGCAACTATTGCACTATTGGAGGGTAAGTCTGAGGTGGCACTTGGTTATCTGGCTGGGCTGGAAACGCCGGAGGCAAACCTGTTGCGCGCACAAGCATGGGAAGTTTCGGGTGATTTTGACGCGGCGGCAGAAATATATCGAACCCTGGGAGAAACTGAAAAGCAGGTCAAAGCAGAACTGCGTGGGGGTGATTGGGACGGCCTTTCACAGTCTGGTCCTGTGGCGTTGAAAGACATGGGGCGCCTTATTTCTGCGTCTTCGACACAAGATGTGGATCAAAACGTGGGCTCGCTGGCACGCAATGCCAGTATTTTGACGGAAAGTGCCGCGATGCGGACAACAATCGAAAATCTGCTCACGGAATTGCCACATCCCTAATGTGATTACGTTTTGTAAATACATGATCGCTAGGTTGGGGTTAACCAACATCGGCAAGAAGTGCGCGTAAAATGACAAGAAGTGTCAATAGCCTCAAAAAGGCCAAAAATTCCTTTGGAAATGTTGTCGGCAAGGCTGCGTTCCTGTTTGCTTTCAGCGCTTTACAGGCTCATGCTGAGGGGGATGACTCTTACATTTGTGACCAGATTGCTGCTGCTGCATCAGCGCAAACCGGCGTTCCCATTTCTGTTCTGAAGGCAATCGCCCTAACGGAAACAGGCCGAAAAAAGGGGGGGGCGATGCGACCATGGCCCTGGACGGTCAACATGGAGGGAAAAGGGGTTTGGTTTGACACTGAAGATGAGGCCAAATCCTATGTTTTCAAGCACTTTAAGCGAGGTGCGCGTAGCTTTGACGTCGGGTGTTTCCAGATAAATTACAAATGGCATCACCAGAATTTTAGCTCTTTGGAGGAGATGTTTGATCCGCTGGCCAATGGGTTATATGCGGCGAAATTTCTCAATGATCTCTTCGTGGAAAAAGGAAATTGGCGGGATGCGGCAGGTGCTTATCACTCGCGCACTCCCAAATACGCAGATAAGTATAAAGCACGGTTTTCAAAGTTTCGGTCTCGGTTTGCGGAGCAGGACAAAAACCCACCAGTTCTGGCTCTCGCAGATGCGGGAGATCCAACCGTAGAAACCACGCCTATCCCGGAATTGTCATTGGCGCCGCGCGTCAATAATTTCCCACTTTTGCAAACAGGAACTGGCACAAAATCACTCGGTTCTCTGGTGCCAGCCGGTCGGGGGATGATCAGGCCCTTTTTCTCAAACGGTAACGGGTAACCAATCATGACCTTTAGCCTGTCGGAGATTTTCAAACCCACCATTTTGCTTGCATTGGCTTTGATGGCTATCATCGTAATGATGATTTTGCCAATGCCCGCTTGGGTATTGGATATCGGGCTGGCCACGTCATTTGCCTTGGCCATCTTGATGTTCACGGTGACCCTGTTTATCGAGCGGCCTTTGGATTTTTCCGCATTTCCCACCGTCCTTCTGGCCTCGTTGATGTTACGCCTTTCGATGAATGTCTCATCGACCAAACTAATTATTGGTCAAGGGCACACCGGGACCTCCGCTGCTGGTGATGTGATCGAAGGGTTTGCCAATTTCGTCATGGGCGGAAGTGTGCTTCTCGGGCTGGTGGTTTTCTGTGTTCTCCTGATCGTTAATTTCATTGTCATCACCAAAGGCGCAACCCGTATGGCTGAGGTCGGGGCGCGGTTTGCATTGGATGGAATGCCCGGCAAACAGTTGGCCATTGATAGCGATATGTCCGCCGGGGCAATCGACCACGCTGAAGCCAAGGCGCGCCGGGAAAAAGAACAGGCAGAAACCACGTTTTTTGGATCATTGGATGGCGCGTCAAAATTTGTGAAGGGGGATGCCATTGCCGGCCTGCTGATCACCCTTCTGAACATCGTGATGGGTTTGGTAATCGGAGTGGCGATCCATGGCATGGATCTGGGGCGCGCGTTTGAAACCTATGCAATCTTGACGGTTGGTGATGGGCTGGTCAGTCAGATCCCCGCCGTGATCATTTCCATTGCCTCGGCCCTGCTCTTGGCGCGGGGTGGGGCGACAGGCTCCACCGATCTCGCCCTTTTTTCGCAGTTGGGTGGTTACCCTGCTGCCTTGGGAACGGTTGCCGTTTTGATGGCATTGTTTGCCCTTGTGCCAGGGTTGCCGTTTTTGCCGTTTGTTTCCGGGGCGATTGCGCTAGGCATTGCTGCCTGGGTTGCCAACCGTAAACAACTTGAAAAGGCGCAAAAGATCCAGTCTGAAGAGGTGCTTGAGGCTGAAGAGAAAAAAGAAGAGAGCATCGGTGATATTCTTGATCTTGACGACATCCATGTAGCGTTCGCTCCCGATCTCATCCCGATGGTGCTTGATCCTGCGACTGGCCTGGATGCCCGGATCAACAATATGCGAAGCCATGTGGCCGGTACTTTTGGGCTTATCCTACCCGAAATTCGCCTGACAGATGACGGATCCCTCCAGCCGGGAGGGTATGTTATTAAAATTCAAGGCGTTGTCCAGGCTACCGATCGTCTGGAAATGGACAGGGTCCTGATGATCCTTAGCGGGACCGAAATTGATCTTCCTGACGGGGATGATGTGCGCGAGCCGGTTTATGGTGCGCCTGCAAGGTGGATCAATGCTGATGATCAGGAAGATGCCGCCTTGCAGGGGGGCACTATTGTCAGCCCGACAGAGGTGCTGGCGACACATCTTCTGGAAGTGATCAAACGCAACTTCCCGCGGCTGCTCACGCTCAGGGCGTTGCGACGGTTGATGGATGAATTTGTCAACCTGTCCGATCCCGTGCGGGCCGAAGCCAACAGGCGGCTTCTGGATGAGCTTGTGCCGGAAAAAGTACCCTTGGATCTCCTGCTATCAGTCCTGCGCCTGCTGCTGGAAGAGCGGGTTTCCATTCGAAACTTGCCGTTGATCCTGGAAAGCATTGCCGAGGCCCGTCCGATGTTGCCAACTCCTGAGGGCATTTGTGAACATGTCCGGCATCGCCTCGGGTTTCAATTGGTCTCAGAGTTGAAACGCCCAGATGGTACCATTCCCCTCGTGCAGCTTGCCCCGGAATGGGAGGAGCGTTTCTCGACCTATCAGATTGAGAGTGACCGTGGACCACAGGATGTTGCCTTGCCTCCGGATGAGTTCAATCGGCTTGCCTCCTCAATCGCTGACCGTATTGCCAAGGCAGGAGAAACCGGGATCTATCCTGCCCTGGTGACGTCCACCCGCCGCAGACGTTTTTTGAAAACCGTCATGGTGGCAAAAGGAATTGCCAACCCGGTCCTGTCTTTTGAGGAGATCGGTACTGAGGCCCGCCCGTCGCTGGTGGGAATGGTGCCAGTGTGAGTTTTCAATTGGCAGAGCTGTTGGGGTTTGGGCAATCTGCACTGATTGTTGGTTTTTTTGTGTTCTTGCGCGTGGGTGCCGCAATGGCGCTTTTGCCAGCCTTTGGTGAACGATCAGTTCCAGAACGCGTGCGGCTCTTTCTGGGGTTTGCCTTTACCTTGATTGTG
Organism: Aliiroseovarius crassostreae; assembly: GCF_001307765.1. Classification (GTDB taxonomy): domain Bacteria; phylum Pseudomonadota; class Alphaproteobacteria; order Rhodobacterales; family Rhodobacteraceae; genus Aliiroseovarius; species Aliiroseovarius crassostreae. The sequence goes on along the minus strand of NZ_LKBA01000024.1, from coordinate 172,527 downwards.
GCACCTGCCAGTGCCTTGCAGGTTGAAACCGCGCTTTCCGATCCCATGCGTGCCAGTGTAATGGTTTTTTCAGAGCCGATCGCCGGGCTGGTTCTGGGCGGAGCGGTGCGCCTGTTTATTCTGGCGCTGCAAATTGCGGGCAGTATGGCGGCGCAATCCACGTCTTTGGCGCAGATCTTTGGGGGGGCAAACTCGGATCCTCAGCCTGCGATTGGCTATGTGTTGCTGATTTCTGGTCTGGCCCTTGCGGTGATGCTGGGCCTGCATGTGCGGTTGGCTGAATTGTTCATCCTGTCTTATGAAGTCATGCCGGCGGGGCAGTTCGTTGCGGGCGATATTCTCAGTCAATGGGCCCTGGATCTTGTTGCCCGGATTTTCGGTTTGGCCTTCACATTGGCGGCCCCCTTCCTGATTGCATCGTTGATCTACAACGTGGCGCTGGGTGTCATAAACCGCGCGATGCCCCAGTTGATGGTGGCGTTTGTTGGGGCGCCAGCAATTACGGCGGGCGGCCTGATTTTGCTGTTTATTTGTGCGCCGCTTTTGCTGCCCTTATGGGTGGATGCCTTGGTTGCGTTTCTTGACCGGCCATTTGGGGAACCGTGATGGCAGATGGTGAAGACGACGATAAGCAACACGAGGCGACACAGAAGAAACTGGATGATGCCCGCAAACGCGGCGAGGTGCCGCGTTCTCAGGACCTCACGACAACTGCCGCTTTTGGGGGCGTGTTGATTGTAGGTGCTGCGCTTGGCGCGCGTAGTTTGGAGGCATTGGGAACTTTCCTGGCAAACCTGCTTGCGCGCGCCGATACCTTTTCGATTGATCTGTTCAATGGCGGCGGCCCCACCGGCATTGGCACGTTGCTATTGGGTGTCTCACGAAACATGGCGCCGTGGTTTGCAATACCTGCGTTGGCGGCAATACTTCTGACCATTGCCACCAGAAGTTTTGTTGTGGCTCCAGAAAAACTCAAACCAAAGCTTTCAAAGGTCTCGCCACTATCCAACGCGAAAAACAAGTTTGGGCGCAACGGGCTGTTTGAGTTCGCGAAGAGCTTCACCAAGCTATTGATCTATTCGGTCATTCTCGGGGTTTTCCTCTTTGCGAAGCTGCCGCAGATTGTCGGGACGCTTTACCTGACGCCTGCGATGGCAACAGCCACTTTGCTTGACCTGTCGATGCAGTTTTTTGCATTGGTTTGTGTGGTCATGCTGGCAATCGGCGGTGTGGACTACCTGTGGCAGTGGCAGGAACATCTTCGCAAGAACCGGATGTCGCATAAAGAGCTGATGGATGAGGTCAAGCAGAATGAAGGTGATCCACATGTGAAAGGGCAGCGTCGGCAGAAGGGGTATGAAATAGCGATGAACCAGATGCTGGCGGATGTGCCTGATGCGGATGTCGTGATTGTGAACCCGACCCATTATGCCATTGCGCTAAGGTGGTCTCGTCTGCCCGGTGAAGCGCCTGTCTGTGTTGCCAAAGGGGTGGATGAGATTGCGGCGCGCATTCGTGAAGTTGCGCAAGAGGCAGGGGTGCCGATCCATCGGGATCCGCCAACAGCGCGCGCGATACATGCTTCGGTCGAAATTGGACAAGAGATTTTGCCGGAGCAGTACCAGGCTGTTGCGGCGGCAGTCCGGTTTGCAGAAGCGATGCGCAAACGGGCCCGTGCCTTTGGAGGTCGCAAATGAAGAAGCAACTTCAGCAACTTGGCGAGGTGTCGAACATGATCCTCGATCTCAAACTGGCGGACCTTCAAACGGTGGCCCAGCAGATTGGCGCCCTGCAGGCTGAAAACCAGAAGGTAAGGCGGGATCAGGAAAGACGTGTTCATGAATTAGGTCAGACCGAGATGCCAGACCTTGCTCAATATGCTGGTCAGGATGAGCGATGGAACGCCTGGGTACAGACCAAGATAAAAGCCCGGAATATCGAGCTGGCGAAACTCAGTGCGGAGCGGGAAGACAGAATGGCGGCTGCCCGCACCGCAATGGGAAGAGCCGAAGTCATCAAGTCCCTTTTGAAAAAAAAATCGATCTAGCAGCGCAAGGAAAAATGGGGGCCGCGTTTCTGGCGACCCCCAAATCGTTTTCTGGATCAAACGGCTTCGATCTGCCGCGTAGCGGTTGCCAAAGACACAGCTCCGGAACCGAAATCACTGACAGGAATTTTAAGGTCAACTGACCCGTTGGCGGCGGCACTCATGGCTGCAAGCGGCACTGGCTGCATCGACACCCCTGCGAACCAGACCTTATGGGCCGCGCCGGTGTCGGGGTGTCCCGCAAACCCGCCCGAACGGTTGGAGTAGTTGGCCTGCCAGAACACGCGCACATAGGCGGTGCCGGGGGCGAAGTTGAAGGGGGCGTTTGTTCCAGATGTGTCAATACCGCCAATATGGGCAGATGCGTCATACCAGCTGTCCATCGCCGGGATATAATCTCCCTCCAGAACCACGTTCTTGTCGTTGCCAATACCGCTATTGGCAATTGACGTGCCCGCGGGCCAGATCCCCGAAGGATCGTCGGGGTTGCCCAGGCTTGCGGGCAGCGGCTGGTTCAGTGTGACGACATGGGTGGTTTTATTGACCTGTCCCAGATCAAACAGACCAGCTTCAACAAGACGAGAGTAATGCGCATATCCCCGACCGTCGCTGTCCTTGTAGCCGAAAATAATCACCCCCTGCTGGTTGGCATCTGCGCTGCTTTCATTCCATCCGGCGGAATTTGTCAGGGTGATGGTGGTGTCGCCCGGCTGGAGCGGTGCGGCCAGAGTGGTCAGGCTGTCGGTGCCGCCATGATAATAGCGCATGTGATGTTTGCTTTCGATCACGTTCTGGTCGGCATCCAGACATGTCAGGCCCATATATTGCTGGTGTCGTTCGCCCTCGGAATAGCCGGACCAGTCACCCGCCACGCTTTCTTGTCGAACATAAGCCCCAAGGCGATAGGCGCGGTTCGGATCAACAGGGATCAGTTCGTTCATCGCAATTGGTCCGACATGATGACCGGTAAAGCAGACTGCGCCGCGCAGATCCGGGGCGGTTTGCGCGTCAAAAACCAGCTCTGCTGGGAAATTGTAGGCATTGCCAAGCCCACATCCGCCGTTTGTCACCAGATCGGTGCCGCGTGCCAGGGCATATCCAGAGGTGATCAGATCGCCGGTCAGCGCGGCTGGGGCAAGGCCGCTTACCCCAGAGGGAAAGCTGATGGATCCTGTGGCGCTGTCCGCGACAAGGGCCTGGTGAAACGAACTGCCATCCGCGCTGACCTTGATCTCAAAATTGTCAGACCCGGTTGTGCCCATTTCTGCGCGGCCCGACCAGTTGGTCTGGAACAGGAGACTGGCGGTGTCTCCGCTTGAGGCCTTATTCACTTTGATCTGGTGGCCGTTGCCTTCGTTGTTGAACAGCGACGCCGGGGATGAAACGGACAGGCGGTTAGAGGGGTCGGCGGTGGCGTTGACACCGACCAGCGGCAGGTTTTGGGTGTCTGGTGTGGTGCTCAGCTCAACCCAGTTTGCACCATCAAAAACCTGCGGTTTGGCTGTATCTTCCACGAATGAGATCCAGCCCACAGCCGGAGGCAGGAAGACCCAGGCATTTTCTTCGAAAACCGCGATGTTGCCGGTTTGTCCGGCCCAATCACCAGTGGCGCCTGAGGGAATGATAAAACGTTGCCCGTTAACGGGTGAACCGGGTGGCGTGGCAGAGCTTGCGCTGGTTACGCTCAGTTGAACGACGGCATCCAGTCGGCGCATCCCCTCATTATGGGTGACATGCTTTTGGGCTTGTGAGGCTTGAATATATGGCAGGGACAAGTTGGCGGAAAAGGACATAGCACCCTCGAATTGCGGAAAATCGAAGGGAGTATCGTCACCAGATTGTTAAGTTCAGGGCAAAGCAGCGTACGGTAGGTGGGCTGCGCAACGGGTCTTCAGTTGGAAATGGAGGGAAACAGCAGCACAGGGTCGCCTTCTTTCCAGGGGGTATGCTTGGTCATCACGTTGAAAAGGCGCTGACTATTGATGAAACTGTCCAGCCATTCCCGCGTCGGGGCGTCTGCTTCGCGATCAAAGCGCGGTTTGTCGATCATGGCGAACTGGCGCAGAAACGGCAGGATCGCAAAATCCGCCAAACTTGGGGTGGCGCCAAACAGCCAGGTATTTTTTTCCAGCGACTCGGTCAGCTCATCGATGATTTCCATGGCGCGTGCGCGCTCTGCCTCCGGGTCGCGATCCGGGTGCCGCACGGCATATTTTGTATGATCCAGTGCCTTTTTGAAGGGGCCGTCAAACCGGGCAATCAGGGGGTGACCCTCCTGTGGCATTTGCAGCAGACCTTCCGGGTCTGACTGATCCAAAGCCCATTTCATAATGTCCAGGCTTTCGTCAATCACCCCGTCTTCCGTGACCAGACAGGGGACCGTGGCGCTGGGCGACTTGGCCAGAAATGCAGGGGGTTTCTCACGCAAGAGGATTTCACGCAGCTCGACCTGGATGCCGGCGCTGGCAATCGCGAGGCGGGCGCGGATGGCATAGGGGCAACGTCGAAAGGAATAGAGGAGCGGGCGCATTTACTGACCTTTGAAGACGGCCGGGCGCCGCTCCAGCAGGGCGTTGACGGCTTCTTCATGGTCTTCTGTCTGGTGGCATTCCCCTTGATAGATGGCGGCCAGTTCCAGCAATTGATCCAGACGCAGGTTCATCCCCTCGCGTAAAAGGCGTTTGTTCAGACGGAGTTGCTGCGGAGGGTTATAGGCGATGCGCTGGGCCAGAGACCTGGCTTTGGGCAGAAGGTCCTCGGCGGTGGTCACCTTGCTGACCAGCCCCCATTCCGCCGCAAGCTGGGCTGAGATAGGTTCCCCGGTAAATGTCATTTCCGCCGCGCGGGATAGCCCGATTTGTCTGGGCAGCAACCATGCCCCTCCATCTCCGGCAATCAGGCCAACGCGGGCAAAATTCTCGGCAAAGACGGCGTTGTCCGAGCACAAACGGATGTCGCACATGCAGGTCAGATCGCAGCCCGCCCCATAGGCCGGTCCGTTCACCGCGGCGATCATGGGCACTTCGCAATCCCAGACCGCACGGGCCACTTTCTGGATGCCCGATTTATAGGCGTTGCGGATCTCCAACGCGTTGCCCGCAAAGATTGAACTGCGATCCCGCATGTCTTTGAGGTTGCCGCCTGAGGAAAACGCCTTGCCTGCGCCTGTCAGAATTGCGCATCGGATCGACATGTCCCCGTTGATTTTCGCCATGGCTCTGACAATGGCATCCATCATTTCCTGATCGGTCAGGGCGTTACGGGTTTCCGGGGCGTTCAGGGTCAGGGTCGCCACATGGCCGTCCTGTTCGAATAGGAGTTTGTCGCTCATCTCGGTCCTCATGGATTGTGTGATCGGTTTAGACCGCTGAGCCCGGTTTCGCAAAATGTAACGCTGCGGCTTTCGGTGCGGTGGATGCGAAGAAATTGTTTTGGCAGAAAAAACAAAACACGTTAAGAAAAATCGGGTGAGCTGATGGTACGGTGTGCCTTGCGAAAGGAATTTGACGATGGATTGCGAAATGGCCGCAGACAATGAGCGCCCCTGGAAGCCGGCGGTTGCCAAAGGGTTGCGGCTGCGCTGTCCGAATTGTGGCAAGGGTAAGCTGTTGCATTCCTATCTCAAGGTGAATGACCAATGTGCAGAATGCGGTGAGGAATTGTTCCACCAGCGTGCGGACGATGGCCCGGCCTATCTGACCATCCTGATTGTTGGCCACATTTTGGGGTTTGCCCTGCACTTCATCTACACGCAGTTCAAACCTGAACCGCTGTTTTTTGCCCTTTGGCTTTCGGCGATCGCGGTTGTTTCGTCGCTTTTGCTTCTGCCACGGATGAAGGGGTTGATGGTGGCGTATCAATGGTCACAACGTATGCATGGATTTGGCAAAGCCCCTTGATTGCAGGTTTTTCGGGGGGCGTAGAATCGAGCAATACCTGTTGAAACGCGGGTTTGAGAGGGGTTGGAAAGAATCAGTTGCCCTTTGTCAGTATCCTCAATGGTGCTTTGCCTGTTGTTGAGGGAATGCTCCATACAAGTATATGAAATTATGAATAAATAACCCCCTGACAGGATATCCATACTAATCAAATGAACTGGTATTTTGCAAAAGGTAGCCTTTTTAAACTAACCTTTTAGACAAGTTGTCGAACGCATATCACCGTCTAAACTATTAATTATTGTTAAGTATCTTAGCCATTTTAAGGCCAATCGATATTTCGAGGCAGGGCGGGCCCTGTCAAGAAGTCGCTGCTGTCAAACGATTTTAGGGAGATGGTATATGTTTCGTGGGGAGAATAGCGCGTTTGCGTCGAAAGATTACGTTTCAGAGGAAGCAACCCAACCAAGCGTTGCTTTTGTCGGGAGTTCACTGAGTTTCTCTGACCAGATTATTCGGATTGCCAATATCGAATTTGAAGGGGTTGCGTTCAAACGATATGATACGATCGCTGATTTCAGGACTTCCAAAGCTGCCCAGGGAAACCTGATTGCGGTCATCGTGGAAGAAGCCCTTGCCGGCCAACTGGGTGATCTTCTGGAAATGTTCCAAGAGCCGGAAGCAACTTGTCAGGTTGTCCTCGGCTATCGGGATGCCAAGCTGGCGGTTTCCGTTTTTCAGAAACTATCCGGGCAGGGGGATCAATGCGAGGTCAGCTATTTGCCCATGGGGTTGCAGTTTGACATCTGGCTGTCAGTTCTGCGCCTGCTGCTATGTGGCGGGAAATTCATTCCGGTTGAGATGGTGGCGGATATGTCCGGCGGACCGGAAGACAGTCTGCGGATCGCACATGCTGATGCCGGTCTTTCCGAGTTGACCGAAAGGGAACGGGAGGTTCTGGCTCTTGTGTCCGAGGGCAAGCCCAACAAAACCATCGCAACCGAGCTTGATCTGTCCGAGCATACCATCAAGCTTCATATCCACCACGTGATCAACAAGCTTGGCGTGCGCAACCGGACCGAAGCGGCGATCCTGTTTCTAGGGGGGGGACGGGCAGCGTGAAGGCGGACCTGTCATGGCTGTCCCACAAACCGGAAACGGTCTGGGGGACAGCGTACAAGATACCAAATGCGTTTAGGAAGAGCGGAGTTTCTGGCGCTGTTTTTTAACCGCGGCGTCGCTTGGAAAGTGCCAGTCTCAAGGCGTCGATGGCAATTTGCTCGGCACCGTCGATATGGCTGATGGATGGCATGATGGTTCCCTCAAACCCTCCCATCTTCAATGCTGCGGGAACATCCAATCGCACATGGTCACCCTTCATGGCGAAGAAAGGCAAACAGATTGCACCGGGTCCAAGGGCTTTGGCCTTGTCGCCGATCGACGGTTCCTGTTCTAGAAAGCCAAGTTCGATTGTGAGGTCTGGCAATTCGGCCTGAAGCCGGTCTGTGAACAGGCGGGCCGAGGCGGCAGGGGCGTCACCAAATGCTGACCCATGCGCCACCACCAGCAACTTGTCAGATCCGGTTGCCGCCAGTTCTTTGCGGACATTTTCCGCAGCCATTTTGGGCAGGGACGAAGCCAGACCATAGGGGGGCATGATGCTGACCAAAATCCCAAGCGCTGCTTCTGAAATCCGTTTGATCAGAGCGGTGCGCACGAACCAGCCATCTGCCATGAAAAGGGGGTAAATGACCCCCCCATCTTCCATTTGTGCAAGCTGCGCCTCCAGCTTTCCGGGGGCTGCCAAAGTGGCCGAACGGATCACATGATCCGGGAGAGCCGCCTGGATAACGGCTGCATATTCCGCCAGCGCCTCTTCCGCCGGTTCCGGGTCCGAGGGCTGGCCGTGTGAAACGATCAGCGCCTCGATCGGTGCTTGGTCTTCATCAGTGGCTGGTGCCTTCGGAGAAGGTGATTTTGTTCCAGACATTATATTTCCCTGATGGTTTGCGCATAGGCAGGCGGTTTACGATTTCCAGCGTCTTTGCGTCATAGATCAATACTTCGCCTTTGTCTTCCCAAACTGATACCAGCGCGTGGCTGCCATCCTTGGTGAACTCAACATGGGCCACGGTCGCGCCGGGGACAGGTTGAAGCGTTTTGACGATCTCAAGCGTTTCCTTGTCGATGATATGCATCTTGTCCTTGTTGGGGCCAAAGAACACATCCGCCCAGACATAAGGCGAGTTTTCATGGCTGCGCATGAAGAACCCGGGCCCTTCCGTCTTGATCTGCTTCACGGTCTCCCAGCTTTCCATATCGATGACAGACACGGTTCCATCTCGTAGATGCGGGGTGGCCATCACGGTTCGGTCCCCGCGTTTCCACGTGATGCCAGATCCGAGATGCGGCATCCCCGGCAGGTCAAGATCAGCGACTTTCTGGCCAATCACCAGATCAATCACCAACCCGCCGGTCCCTTCGCGCGATGCGCCCATCACGTATTCGTAAGATTGGTCAAAGAAGAAATCATCCAGGAAATCCGGTGTGGTGATCCGGCGGATCGGAAATTTGGTTTCCTGTGGAGCCGGGCCTTCGATCTTCCAGTCATGGGCAAGCCCGCCGGCAAAATAGTTCATGTCCGGGTATTCTGCATAGGACACTTCCCAGATTTCCGGCACGTCCTTCAGTGCTAGAACGAAACTTTCGCGGGGGGGCGCCTGATAGACGGCAGACACGCGTGAAGGGGTTCCATCCTTGCCCACGACCTCATGCACTTCGGCCACTGACAGGTCTTCGGTCGACAGGATGGTCAGTGAATTGGGCAGATAACTGGCCACCGCAAGCCATTTCCCATCGCCTGACATGGCGATGTTGCGACTGTTCAGGCCCGCCCGAACCCGGCCAACCTCCTGCAAAGACCAGATGTCATATTTCTGCACCCAGCCATCGCGCGACATGATGAAAACATAATGTCCATCCGGGCTGAATTTCGGTCCGCCATGCACGGCGAAAGGTGTGGCGAAACGATCAAGTCGTTCAAAGGTATCGCCATCCAGAACCGACACATGGTGATCACCGGTTTCCACCACCAGCGTGATGTTCATCGGATCGGATTTCCAGACCGGCGCAGGGGCGGCCACGTAGTCTTCGTTCATCACGCGGCTTGCCATGATCTCGGCTTTGCCCCAGGGCGGGATCTTATCCAGCGGAGATTTGAGGTATTCCGCCAGCGCCTTGATCTGCTCATCCGACAGGTCGTCGCCAAAACCGGGCATCTGGGTGGCAACGCGTCCTTCGCGGATGACCGCTTCGATTTTTGGTCCCCTCATGCGCTTGAGCGTTTCCGGGATCAAGGCGGGGCCAGCGGCGCCAAGACGGTTTTCCAGATGGCAATCGGCACAGTATTCCTTGTAATCCGCGACCGGATCGGCGCTTGCGGTGCCACTCAGCACCAATGCCCCGAGACCGACCAGCCATGCGCGTGAGCGTTTAAAAGAACTGATGTTTCGGGTCATTGCTCTTTCCTCGGAACGGAGTGGTTTCAAGACGTTCGGCATCGGCCACGCCGATCTCGTCATTTGTAAGGTAACAGGCGGGGTCCTCGGCCCAGGGGTCACCGGTCACCTGCAGGGCGCGAATGCGGGTGTTGCCGCCGCAGATGTCCTTGATCTTGCACGCGCCGCAACGTCCCTTGAGCGGACGCGGGCGGGTGCGCAATGTGGCCAGCATCTGGTCATCGCTGGTCCACCATTCGGAAAACTTCTTCTTCTTCACATTCCCAATGGTGTAATCGGACCAGTAGGTGTCGGGGTGCACATATCCCAGATAGTCGATATTGGCGACGCCCAGACCAGAGGAGTTCCCCCCCCAGGCGGTCAGGTGTTCGCGCAGATTGGCCACCTTGTCGGCGTCAAATCGCTCCTCCGCCCATTGCAGGAAATAGCCCGCATCGGCGTCATTATTGCCGGTTACGATGTCCAGCGGCTTGTCTTCTGACACAGCCTGCCAGGCGCGTTCCAGCAGCATGTCCAGCCCTTTGCGGGTCATCTGGTGATGCGCATCTTCGCCACGGTGCTTGTCGCCCCGCCCGGCGTAAACCAGGTGCGAGAGGTAAAACTTGTCCACGCCTTCGTCGTCACAAAGCTTCAGCAGATCCGGCAGGTGGTGCTGGGTGCCTTCGGTCAGGCAAAAGCGCAGCCCCACCTTCACGCCGCGCTTCTTCAGCTCGCGCACACCGCGCACGGCGGCATCATAGGCGCCGTTCACGCCGCGGAACCAGTCATTTGTCTCGCCGATCCCGTCGATGGAAATGCCCACATAGTCAAAGCCGATTTCGGCCACCTTGTCGGCGGTTTCGCCAAAAATCTTGGTGCCGTTTGTCGACAGCGCCAGCACACGCACCTTGTCCCGCGCGGCTTTCGCCAGTGGGAACAGATAGGGGCTGTCGAGAGGCTCGCCGCCTGAAAGGATCAGCGCAGGGACCTTGAAATCCCCCAGGTCGTCCAGCACGTTCATGGCCTGCGCTTCATCAAGCTCGCCGGGGAAATTCACATCCGCCGACACGGTATAGCAGTGACGACACCGCAGGTTACACCGGCGGGTCAGGTTCCAGATCACCACCGGTTTTACCATTCCCGATCCGCGGCGCTGGCGCACTGGGGTCGGATTGACAAGTTGGTTCATATATTCGGTCAGGCGGAACATTGGCTCACCCTTTCTTACGAAGCCGAAGCCCCGTCTTTTTCAAAATGCGGGTGGAATAGAGAATGTCTTTGCCGCGCAGCGCGTCGCCCAGAATGCTGGTGATTTCGGCGCGTTTCTCTTCCACTTCGCCTGCGGTTTCCCCATGGATCATGGCAAACAGGTTATAGGGCCAGTCGGGCAGCGCCCGGGGGCGTTCATAGCAATGGGTCACGTAAGGAAGCGCGCCAATTTTCTGCCCCAGCTTAGTCAGTTGATCATCGGCCACGTCCCAGACGCTCATCCCGTTTGCGGTCATCCCCAGCTTGTAGTGATTGGGGGCCGCGGCAATGCGACGGATCACGCCGCTGTCCTTCATCGCGGTGATCCGCTGCATGATTTCGTCTTCGCCAAGTCCAAGGATGGCCCCCAGGTCAGCATAGGGCGTGGGCGAGAGCGGCAGACCCGACTGGGTTACCTCAATGATCTTGCGGTCTGTTGTGTCGATAGTCATGCCGCCACCCGAAAGCCAATGTAGAATTCCTGCAGTTTGGGGAATTGGTGGACCGTCAGCCCGGTTTCCCCTTCGATCACATCCGCGATCTGGCCGATGCCTTCCGGCGTTTCGCAGGCCAGAACAAACCACATGTTCAGCGAATGCTTGCGTTCATAATTATGCGCCACCTCGGGATGTGCATTGACCTTTGTTAGGACCGCTTCAAATTTGTCCTCGGGCACGGCCATGGCGCAAAGGCAGAAGGCCCCCCCCATGGCGGCGGCATCAAAGAACGGGCCAAAGCGGGTCAGAACACCGGCATCTTTCATGGTGCGGATCCGGTCCAGAAGCTCGGCCTCGGTGATGCCCAGCTTTTCAGCCAGCGGCTGAAACGGGCGGTGGGTCATGGGCAGGTCATCTTGCAGTGCGTTGATGATCTGGCGGTCAATCTGGTCCAAAGTCATGCGGGGACCTCCGTATTGCGGGCACGGTCGATCAGCGCCCCTTTCTGTTTGAAGCAGCGGGTGGAAAAGAGCACCTTGCGGTCTGTGCCGGAAAGCTCGGGCAGGCTGGCCGCCCTTTCAATATTTTCCAGCGCCACTTCGCGGGATTTTGCGTGGAACATGGTGTAAAGGCGCCAGGGCCAGACGTCCGCCACCGGGCGGCGCTCATAGCAGAGCGTCACGCCTTTTTGTGCCGCCAGTTTGGGGCCGATGGTCCCGATCTGATCTGCGTCCACATCCCAGACCACCATTGCGTTTGAGGACCAGCCCAGCTTGCGGTGGCGCACGATCACTCCCAGGCGTGAGATAAGCCGGGCGTCTTGCAGGATGCGGATGCGCGCAAGAAGATCCTCTTCGTCCCGGTCCAGTTCGGTGGCAAGGTCGATATAGGGGGTCGCAGAGAGGGGCATACCCGAGGACAGCGCCGCCATGATCGGCCGGTCGCCTTCTGTCAAAACAGAGCGGTCCACCTTGCGGGCGGGCGGCATGGCCTCGCCCTTGCCGGTCAGTTTGAAGCCAAGGTCGATGTTGAACGGGCGCACCAGCCGCAGGTCAAGCACCCGCAGCCCGGTGCGTTCACTGATCCGCTCCAGTGCCGCGTCCACATCTGTGCGATCCGGGCCGGTCATGACAAACCAGATGTTCCAGGTATCTTCGCGCAGATAGGAGTGATTCACGCCGTCTTCTTCATTGATCAGGGCGGCGATCTCTTCGATCTGGTCTTCGGGTGCTGCCACGGCGGCAAGTGTCGAGGCCGAAACAGTGTTGGGTGCGCAGGTGGCCCCGATCCGGCTGATCTGCCCGTCATCAAGCAGGCGTGCATATCGGCTCATAACGGTATCTTCGCCAATGCCCAACGCGCTGCCAATGGTCTGAAACGGGCGGTGCGAGAGGGGAAACTCCCGTTGCCACCCGTCCAAGAGGGCGCGGTCAATGTCATCAAAATGGTCCACGGGTCACAGCCCCGTGCGGTGGGCGCGGGCGGTAAAGAAAATGCCTGAGGGGCTGTCGGCTTCAATTTCGCGCAACAGCTCAAACGTGCGCGTGTCGTAGATCTTGACCTTGTTCTCATCGCGCACCGAGATCCAGATTTCATTACCGCGCGGGGTGAATTCCATATGCAGCACGGCGGGGCCGGGTTTGAATTCGTGAATGACCTCTTTCGAGACGCTGTCGATCACCTGGATCGTGTCATTCAGCGGGTGGGCAAAGTTCACCCAAACCTGCCGTCCATCGGGGCGCGCCATCGCGAACACAGGCTGGCCATAGGTTTTGGTGCGCGCAGTTTCTTCAAGCGTGTTTGCATCGACCCAAAGAACCTCGTGGTGGCCCACAGCAGGCAGCACAAACTCGGCGCCGGTATGCGCCCAGCCTTCCAGGTGGGGCATTTTATAGACGGGCATTTCTTCTTGTCCGCGGCCATAATTTGGCAAGACCCGGATCGGTTCGGGTGTCTCATCCCAAAGGTCCAGCGCAGTCAGCCCGTCCTCCCCAAACAATCCGGTGATATAGGTGCGGCCATTGGCAGTGATCAGTGCATCATAGGGGTTTTTGCCCATATCGGGGATCTTGGTGATCTGGACTTCGCCCCCCGTGGCCACGGCCGACATATCGGCAATCCAGGTCTCCCCGGTGTCCCACATGGTAAAGACGAAGCGGCGACCCGGCGCATCCACAAGGCCAATGGTTTTCGACCCGGTGGGAATATCGGCAACGAGGTCCAGCGTGTCCGCGTCAAAGATCTTCACGCCGCCGGGTTCATAGTTTGACACCGCTACGAGCTTACCATCGTCAGAGATGGCGCCGCCGATCGAATTGCCCCCCTGAACAACGCGGTTGGCCACTTTGCGCTCGACGATATCGACCTTGGTCAGACCCCCGTCACGTCCAAACACATAGGCATAACGCTCATCAGGCGAATACACCATTGATGCGTGGCTGAGGTCGCCCAGCCCTTCGATCCGGGCAAGGGCGGCGCGGTCGGACTGATCGACCAGAACCACCGACCCCTTGGCGCGCTCGATCACCAGCCCCAGATCGCCGGTGGCGATGGTCCTGGTTTCGGCCAGCGCCGTGGTGGTCATCAAAAGCGAAAGTGCGAGCGCGGTGCGGAACGGTTTCATTGCGCGTCTCCGTTTAAAAGGTAAAGGGCGATCCACTGGGCTTCCTCTTGGGTGATGAGGGGGCGCCATGGCGGCATCGCCGTGTCCGGGATCCCGTCAAGGATCAGCATTTCCAGAATGTCCGGGTCGTAATGGGTGAGGTTTTCCGGACGGATATCGGGGCCAAGCCCCCCTTTGAGCGTCAGCCCGTGACAGGACCCGCAGTCCTGGTGCACCAGGCGCTTCAGCTCTTCGGTATTCAGCCCCCGATCCGCACCGGCACTGCCAGCCAATGCGACCGGGGGGGTAAGCGCTGCCAATGCCGCAATCGCCATTGCGGGCAGTAGGGAGAGAGGGGGCAGCGCATTAGCCATTGGCAGAGATCCCTTCGGGCTCCACCTGTTCGGATTGATAAAGTGAGACCACGCGCCCGATGATGAACAGGGTAGGGGGCTTCAGGCCGGCGTCACGGGCATCCTGTGCCACCCGGTTCAGCGTGGATACCATGCGGCGTTCATCAGGTGTGGTGGCGCGGGAAATCGCAAAAACCGGGGTGGCGGGATCCAGCCCTTCGGTCATGAGACCAACGGCGATCTGACCAATATTGGCCACGCCCATATAGACCACCAGCGTGGTCATCGGATCGGCCAGACGTTTCCAGTCCAGGTCGAGTTTTTCATCGCGGGCGCGGTGGCCCGTAACATATTGCACACCCGTCGCCAGATCGCGATGGGTCAGCGGCACGCCGGAAATAGATGCGGCGCCCTGCGCTGCGGTGATCCCCGGAACATATTCGCATTCCACACCCTCAGCGGCCAGGTCTGCCGCCTCTTCAGACCCGCGCCCGAAGATCAGCGGGTCGCCGCCTTTGATCCGGGCCACCTTGTTGCCCGCCTTGGCCTCACGCACGAGAATGGCGTTGATTTCGTCTTGGGGCACCGGGTGATTATGGGCAGATTTTCCAACGAAAATCATCTTGGCCTGTTTCGGAGACATGGCGATGATTTCGTCTGAGACCAGCCGGTCATAGACCACGACATCCGCCTCTTGCAGCAGGCGCACGGCCTTCATTGTCATTAGCTCCGGGTCGCCGGGCCCCGCGCCGATGAGATATACTTTACCCGTCATATCTGGTCTCGCTCGTCCTATGGATGGCTGGACGCCGGACCCTCTCCGGTTTGGCGACATGGCTGCCTGTGGGTGGGGGTGAGGGGCAGCGATGAGAACGGAGCCTTTGAGGGCCAGGCTTTATGATCACAGAATTAACGGCTCGTCGGTGTGATTCCTTGACATGTGTTAAGGTGGCCCGGTTTTTGGGCGGCTGGGCTTGTTAACGGTGAAAATATTTCCCCAAAACCGGCTCAATTGCCGGATGTGTCAACGGTGATGCGGCCAATCATGTCCCGGGTTTCCCAATGGGGGCCGCAAAGAATCTCCTGCGGGCCGTCGGTCAGGAAGGTGAATTCAAGGAACTCTTCTGGAAAGGCGCGGTCGCTTTCCGGTTCGCCGGAGCCTTTCACGATCACCGAATGGCTGGTGCGTTTGTCCACATTGACCCAGCGCACGGTGGTTCCGAGCGGCACAGTCAGGTCAACCGGGCAGAAGCTGTATTTATACATCTTCACAACCGTCACCCCTTCTTCTTCGGAAGAAGGATGGCCAAACAGTTCGACGTATCGCTCTTCGGCTTCGCCGCAGATCTTTGTCATGTCCTTTTCCTTGGCCCAGGTCGGGGCCGCGGCCAGACAGGTCAGCAATAGGATCGGTAGGGATTTCGTCATCTGCATCATTGTTCTCCTGTGGGTGATGAAAAGCCGCTGGGTGGGTCGTCTTCGCATCATAGAACACGTTGATCTGTGGGAACGCACAGAGAAGTTCGAGTGCAAATCTATACAGGTTTCTGGGAGGTATCAAACAAAACGGGCCCCGCGTGATGCGAGGCCCGGTTGCTGGCCGGAGGGGGATCCGGCCAACCCTCTGGGGGTTATTGTCCAGCCACGTTGATCTGGGCGTCTGCGTTGTCCAGGGCCATGGTGGTGTTCAGCGTGACATGGTGGAAGCGCGCTGCGGCAAAGTCGTCATGGATGGCAAAGCCAACCGTGTAGGTTTTGCCTGCTTCCAGAGCCACGTCGCCTACGGCACCGGCCAGCGGACGGGCGAAGGTGACGGTCCACATACCGCCGGACAGGTTGGCAGAGGCGGTGATCTCACCGCCATTTTGCACCCGGCGGTCCAGAAGATAGCCGTTTGAGGCAGAGCCGTCGGCATAGACGCGCATCAGGTCCATAAAGGTTCCATCTGCCAGCATCTGCTCGATCTCTTCCGGCGACTTCAGCTGGTCCCAGCCACCTTGTGCCTTGCCGCGACGCCCCTTGATCTCGATCTTGGTGCGGGTTTGCGACAGATATTTGGTGATCGACCCCTGAGCTTGCAGCTGAGCGGCCACCGTATCATTGGCGGCAATCGCATCTGCGCCCGGATCAAACGGCATGTAGGTGTTGTCTGCGTGGCAGGTGGCCCAACAGCCGACCTGGTTGCCCATTTCGACACTGTCACCAGAGATCATCATTGCCACTTTGACCTGATTTTCCGGGTCCATTTTGCCACCATCCACGAAGGGGGCGGGGTTGTGACCTGTATCTGCCCAGCTGAGTTGGATATACATGTTGTCCGCATCATGGGCCGCTTTCAAGGTTGCGCTGATGGTACCCGGCTTGCCCGGGATCGGGGTCGGTTCCAGCTCATCTTGCTTGCCGCCACCGCCAGCGACGATCTTGCCGCCGATCGCGTCAAGTTCTTTAGCGTGGCAGGTGGTGCATTGGTCGCCACCCTGGGTCAGCGGGCGTGCGCCGCCGTGCTGTTTACCGTTCTGCACCCATTCAAACGAGGCTTGGCCAGGATAGAACAGGGTTAGGTCGGTCGAAGGGACAGCGGCCCAGTCAATGCCGGGGGCCACATCTGCGCCACCGCTAACTGCTGCCGGGGCTTCCCCTGCCGCCAGCGCGCGCTCTTCAGCCACTGCTGCATCAACCGCCGCAGCGATTCGCGCCTGCAAGGCCTCTTGTTCGGCTGCTTTCGCGGCCTTTGCTGCTTCTGCTTCGGCGGCTTCCTTGGCTTCCACCCGTGCAAGGCTCTCCATATACTCCTTCGGAATTTCACGGATGAAATCCGGGTTCGGAGCCTCGAGAACTTCGAGATATTCATCTTCGGCCCGGTCACGAATGTTCCTGTGTGCGATGCCCTTGTGGCAGTCGATACAGGTTTGACCCGTGGACATGGCGTTCAAGTGCTGTTGGCGTGCCCGCGGCCGCTGGAATTCCGGCATCATCGATTCGAAATCGTGACAGTTGCGGCATTCGCGCGAGTCGGTGGCCTTCATCCGCTCCCATTCGTTCATCGCCAGATGCAGGCGTTTGGCATCAAACTTCTCGGGGGTCGAGATTGTGCCGGTCAGCTTGCCCCAAACCTCTTTCGAGGCTTTGATCTTGCGGATGATCTTGTGGGTCCAGTCTTTTGGCACGTGACAGTCGGAACAGACCGCGCCGACGCCCGATCGGTTCACATCGTGGATCGTGCCTTTGTATTCTTCATAAACGTAATCCTCCATCTCGTGGCACGAGATGCAGAATGGCATGGTGTTGGTTGCTTCCATGGCGGTGTTGAAACCACCCCAGAAGATGATCCCGGCGACAAAGACACCGGCGATTCCGGCAACGGGCATTCCCCAAAGGAAATAGCGTCGCCAAATTGGCTTTTTCGGTTCAGCACCGTTGGTCTGGGTCATGTCCCCGCTCCGTTTGGCTGTGTTTGGTTTTGTTGGGCGCGTGAGGGGCGCCAAAAAAAAGGGGCGGGCGTGGTGCCCGCCCCTTTATCGGCTCGCCCATGGGGGCGATGTCTTGACTTAGGTCACGTGGTTCGAACGGTTGTAGACGTTGAACTTACCGGTCGGAGCATACAGCCCTTTCACGCGACCGATCTCTTCCAGAGTTTTGGCGTCATAGATGACCATTTCGCCATTCGGCTCTTTTGAAGTTGCGCGGTTCCATTTCGAAACCCACACTTCGGTGCCGTCCTTGTTGAATTCGAAGTGAACAGCAACGTTGCCTTCTTCTTCGGTAATCTGGATCGTTTTCACGATCTCACCAGTCTCTTTCGAGATGACCTGAACCGATTGCTGCACTTCGAGATCCGGAGTTTTGGTCTGGTCAGCCCAGATGTAATCCGAGTTCGGGTGCGTCCGGACGAACAGGCCCGGGCCGTCGGTTTCAACCTCGTAACAGGTTTTCCAAGCTTTGTCCGGGGTGCCTTTGGGGTCGTTGCCCCAGACGGTCACAGTACCTGCGCCGAGGTGGGTGGTCGCAGCCACCGGGCCGCAGTTCGGGTCGTTCCAGTTGGCGCCCGGGCCGGGGTGCGGCAGGGCAGCAACGTCGATCATGGCCTCAAGCTTGCGCTCTTTGGTGTCGACAACAACCATTTTGTTCGATGCGTTCGCAGCGATCTGGAAGTAACGACCTGTTGGATCGAAGAAGCCGTCGTGCAGGAACTTGGCTGAGTCGATCTTGTCGATGCGCAGGTTGTCCAGGTCCGAGTAGTCAACTTGCCACAGCTGGCCCAGCTCTTTCACGGCAACGATCCAGGTTGGTTCGTTGGGGGTGGTGTAGATGGCTGCCACGCGGGCTTCTTCCACATAGTCACCGTCAACGTTCACACCGCGGGTCGAAACAACTTTCAGCGGTTCCATGGTCATGGCATCAACGATGGCGAAGTGCGGAGGCCAGTAAGCGCCACCGATCACGTATTTACCGTCGCCGGAAACTGCCACGTCACGTGCGTCGTATGCGATCTTGACTTCCGAAACCAGCATCTTGTCCGGCGTCTGCCAGAGGTCGATCTTGGTCATCTTGCCATCGCGGCCCATGGTGTACCAGAAACGGCCCGGGTTTTCCGGCTCTTCCAGCTTGTGGTGCTCAGAGGCTTTCATCACGTGCACAGCATAACCGGTCGGGATGTGTGCCAGAACTTCTTTGGTGTCGCCGTCGATCACGGCCACCGTGCCTACGTCACGCTCGATGACAACGAAGAAGTTTTCCCAGTTGCGGCCGTGCAGCGGCTCGGTCGGGTAGTCAGCCTCTTCGACATAGACCTTGCGGGTCTGTTTCATCTGAGCAAGCGACATTTCTGGCGGCTTCGGCGGATCCATCTGGATGTAGGTCGCCATGTCCTTGATTTCCTGCTCAGACATGATGTCCGAGAAGTTGTTCATGCCGCCTTCGGTTCCCCAAGAGATGATTTTCTCCAGGCGCTCCTGACCCAGTTTCAGCGTGCCGCTGATGGTCTCGGTGCCGTCGGCGTTCTTTTTCTTCACAACCGGCTCAAGGCTTTTACCGGTGGCGCCTTTGCGCAGAACGCCGTGACAACCGGCGCAACGTTCAAAGTAGAGTTGTTTCGAAGCTTCAAATGCTTCCTCGCTCAGGGTCGGACCTTCGGCAACAGCCGGCAGAGCGACGCTGCCGAGCAGGATTGCGAAACCGATCCCTAGCGTGTGGCGTGTTTTGTTGGTGATTCCAAGTGACATGATCACTCTCCGTTTGCTTGGTAAGGCTGGGGGAAAGATGGGCGGTGGGGCCTTGGTGAGTCTTGACATTTGTCAACGATGCTAACGAAAATTTGAACTTTCGTGCGCAGCCCGGCATTGATCGCAAACCTGGTCAATTAACCGGATCGCGTTACGCGCGCGGGTAACATGTGTGAACGGGTCCGTCATTTTTCCGACAGAGTGCAGGTATGATGCCAGCTTTCCGTCGATTTCCCCCGATCAAAAAAATTGCAGGAACTGCGACAATCTTGACTTTCGTTAAGAACGCACCGGGGAAAGCTCGTCATGCTACAGGCAGGTTTACACTGGCCGCGGGGTGAAGTCTTGCGGCCTTCAGTAAGGAGGAATTGATGGGGTCACCCCAAAGGCACGTGGATCGCTCCGGGGATTTTCCCGGTGCCGACGACATCTGCCCATTGTCCCCGCTTCTTTCATCTCGAACACCCCGTCTTGCCACTCTCTCCTGCGATTTCGACCTCCCACACGTCATTCGCGAAATCGAGTATTCCCGGCAGGTTCGTGGGTCAGGCGCCAGCTGGCTGCGTCCCTTGTCCGGCTGGCGCCGACGCATTTTCCGTCCTTCGGGGCGCGTTTGTCATCGCAAACACGGAATGCGGCCTCTTCGTTTCCAATCCTGCTGTCTTTGGGTGAGGTTAGCAGACACCGGGAACGATCATGTGCAATGTCCCGTGAAGGAACGGTCATGGGGGCGCCGCACATACTGCCAGCCGTCTGATTGCATCTAGGTGCAAAATGAGGCCGCTACCGATCATGTATCGGTGGGCGGCTGGCCTTCTTTTCAACCCTGTTCTGACTGGCACATGCCCCGTGTCTATGATGCGCCACTCCCCGTGCGTTCGCTAAGGGATTTAAATCTTGGGTTGCGTTGTTTGGAGCAGCTTTTAGGATTGTTCAAAGTTTTTGAGTATAATTTACAATGAAAACGCTCCATGCCCGCCTCAGATCCGTTCTGTTGCTGTTGGCTTTGCCCACGGTGGTTCTGGTTGTTCTGCAGGCCTTTTTTGAACGTCGAGAGGTCCTGATCGGGATTGGTGAAGAGGCAGAGCGGACTGCTGGCGCATTGGCGTTGGAGCAAAAGCAGTTCATGGATGAAGCGCGGCAGTTTCTGATGCGGCTGGCGCGCTCCCCACAGGTGCAGGATGCCCAGCAATGCTCAGCATTCCTTGCTGAGGTGGTTGATCTGAACCCGACCTATGTCAACCTTGCGGTGGCGCGCGCGGATGGGGAGCTTTTATGCAATGCCACTGCGCTGCCCCGTGCTGTCAATGTGCAGGATCGGCCCTATTTTCGTCAGGCCCGGGACCAGCGCCGTTTCTCGGTGTCCATGATGCGAGGGGAGCGGGCGGCGGGATTGCCAGACATGACCTTTGCGCACCCGATCCAGCCGGACGGGGCGGATGGGCCCGTTGCTGGCGTGGTGGTTGCGGTGGCATCACCGAAGCGATGGGCGCAGCAGCTCGATCAGCTGACCGCGCCGAAGGGTGTTATTTCCTATGTGGTTGAGGAGGCGCAACGCGTTGTGGCCCTTGCGCCCCGACGCGGGGAGGTATTGGGGCAAGCCCAACTGCCGCCCGAGGTGGGGCAGGGGCAGAGCGGGACCGAGAAGAATGGCATTGTCGCAGGGCCTGATGGTCTGCGCCGCCTGTTTCGTCATGAACGCGTGTTTGAGGATGATGCGGGGGCCGTGCTGTATGTGGGTGTAGGGCTGCCAATTGATGCAGCACTTGCCGCTGCCAACTGGCGGGCGTTCCTCAGTCTGGCCCTGTTTTTGGGCTTTGGTGGGGGCTTTCTTTGGCTGGTCAGGTACGTGACGCAGCGGGCAATATTACCCCCGCCGCGGGGCCTGAAACAGGAAGTCGAGAATGACGCGGTGTGGTCCCCTCGCACCTCGCGCTCTGCCAATGTGGAGGAGTTTGGCTTTCTGAGTGCGGAATTTGCAAAGGCAAAAGGGGGGCGTCTTGCGGCAGAGAAGGCGGAACACATGCGTCAGGAACAGCTTGAAGCCGTTCTGGATGCCCTGCCTGATCTTTATTTCCGTCTGGATCGGAATTACGTGGTGCTGGATTGCAGGGCCCGGGAACATGATGACCTCCTGTTTCCGCCAGAGGAGTTTCTGGGCCGGAATATGAAGGATCTTCTACCGTCGGAGGCAGCACAGAAGTTTCGGGAAAACATCGAAAGGCACCAGCAAAGCCAGGATATGGTCAGTTGGGATTACAGCCTGGATATCAACGGAGAGGCACGCCATTTCGAGGCACGCGCCTGTCCTGTTCACGGGGGGCGGGAAACCATCCTCATCATGCGCAATATTACCAATCGGCGCAATGCAGAGGAGGCAATGCGCCTTGCCGCAATGGTGTATGAAAGCAGCTCGGAAGGCATGATTGTTACCGATGCCGCGCACCATATTCTGACAACCAACCCGGCATTGACAAGGCTGGTTGGGCAGGATGACAAGGCCCTGATTGGCCGCAATTTACGGTCACTCTTGCCCGCCCCGATGCGGCGCAAGCTGCGCAATGGGTTTGCTCGTGCCAGGGTCGGGGGAAAAGGTTGGGGGGGTGAGGTGCAGATCCTGTGTCGTGCCGGGCGATCCATTCCGGTCTGGTTGACGATCAACGCCATTTTCGACAAGACGAATTCCCCTTATCGCTATGTCATTCTGGTGCGAGACATGACCGCTCAGAAGAAGGCAAATGAAACGATTTGGAAGCAGGCGCATATCGATGTGTTGACCGGCCTGCTGAACCGTGCGGCGCTGGGCGAATATCTTGAGGATGTGATCCGGGCCGCCAGCGCGGGCCGCAAGGAAATTGCGCTCCTGTTCTTGGATCTCGACGGGTTGAAGCAGGTCAATGACCGGTTGGGTCATGCGGCCGGGGATCAGGTGTTGAAGCGCGTTTCCGACCGGCTGCGCAACTGTTTGGCGCAGGGGGTGACAATTGCGCGCTATGGAGGGGATGAGTTCATTGTGGTGCTTGATCAAAACCACATCGCCGAGCAGGCGCAAATTGTCGAAACCTTGCTCGAAGAGGTTGCGATCCCGTTCGGGATTGAGAAAGACGTGGTGCATCTGACCGGTAGCCTGGGCATTGCGCGCTATCCGACGGATGCGGTCACCGCAGAAGATCTGATCTCGGCCGCGGATCAGGCGATGTATGTTGCCAAGTCTGGTGGACGGAACCGGGCGGTTCCCTTCAGCTCCGAAATGCGCCGTGCGGTAGTGGAAAAGATGAACCTTGTGTCCGCATTGCAAAAGGCGGTGCGCAACAAGCAGATGGATGTCCATTTTCAGCCGATCATTGATTTGAAAACCGGAAAGACCTGCAAGGCGGAAGCCCTGTTGAGATGGCACAGCGACTCACTTGGACAGGTGCCGCCTGCGCAGTTCATACCGCTGGCCGAAGAAGCGGGATTGATCGACCGGCTGGGGGAACTGGTGTTTGAGCAATGCTGCGAAGCTTTGCCATTATTGCGTCGCTGCTTTGGGCCCGCGTTTCAGATCAGCATCAATGTTTCCCCGCTGCAGTTGATCTCTTCCGTGAAGGGTTTCCAGAGCTGGCTGCAAAGGCTGGAGGAAAGTGGACAGAGGGGGGATGGGTTCATCATCGAGATCACCGAAAACGCTTTGCTGGAAACGCAAGGCCCGTTGGTGGACAAGCTGGACACCCTGCAGCGGGCAGGTTTCCAGCTTGCGCTGGATGATTTTGGCAAGGGGTATTCCTCGCTTTTCCATTTCCTCAAATACAAGATCGACTATCTCAAGATTGACCAGGCCTTCGTACGGGATCTGTCCGGGAACAACACGGCCGAAACCCTGTGTCGATCAATGGTCGAAATGGCCCATCGCCTTAATGTGCAAGTTGTCGCTGAAGGGATCGAAACAGAAAACCAATGCGCCTTTCTGGCACAGATTGGCGCTGATTTTGGTCAGGGCTATCTGTTTGAGCATCCCGTGCCGTTGAAGGATCTGCTGAACAGCCGAGAGGGTGAGCGGGTGACCCGTGTTGCAAAGGCGAAGGCTAAAGCGTTTTGGACCTGACCTGAGGCAGGGGAAACGGCCTTGCCTTAAAGTGTTTCGACTTATTATTGAGACACAATACTGAGGCGAAACGCTCGAAACCTACTGATGTTGCGGGCGTTTCGAAATCAACTTGTGTCTCAAGTTAATCTCGAAACGCTTTAGCTTTGGTTCGCAACGATTTCGGCCACATCCTTCAGGGACGCGCCGGTATGATGGGGCGTGACATCCAGCTGCTCAAGGGGCAGGCCGTACCGGTTCAGCCAGATCGTCTGATACCCAAACCAGGTTGCGCCACAGGCATCCCAGCAATTCGAGGATACAAACAATATGTTCTCTGCAGGCAGGTCGAACGCATCCGGCCCCAGTTGATAGGTTTCCGGGGCTGTCTTGAACCTGCCGACACTCTCGACGCTCAGCACATGGTCGAACAGGTCTGAAAACCCGGCATTCTGCGTCACCCGTTGCAGCATGTCAGCTGTGCCGTTCGACAGGATGGCAAGCGGTATGCCTTCTGCCTTCAGCTCCAAAAGCACGGATCTGTTTTCGGTGAAAGCCGCCAGCCTGTCATATTGCCCCATCAGCTGGTTTCTTGCGTCGGTTGCCAGGTCCAGATCAAGCAGCGCACAGGTATAGACCAGCGCATCCTGCGTTACCTTCCGAAAGTCCGCATGGCGGTTGCTAAGGGTGCGCAGCCGTGTGTATTCGATCTGCTTGTCGCGCCAGATTTGCGCCATCTCCTGCCCTTTTCCCGGAAACAGATCCTCTGCAAGTTTGGCGATTGAAAAGACATCAAACAGGGTGCCGTAGGCGTCGAATATGACGGCTTTGATCTTTTGTGGCATGGGGCCTCCGGCAAAGCATTTCGAGATTAAAGCGTTTCGACTTTAACCTGAGATAGGGAAAAGTCGAAACACCAAGAAGGCATAGGCGTTGCCACTTACTCATTGTGATCTAACAATAAGTAGAAACGGCTTTAGCTGGTGCCTTTGAAGGGTAGCGTTTCCACCCGCTGCAAGGCAATGCTTACGGTCAGGATGATCGTAAGGCTCACGCCGTGCAGACCCGGATCTCCGTGTGCCAGTCGGCACAACACGCAGCAAGCAGTTCTGTGACGGGCTGATCGGTAAAGAAGGTGTCGATCTCCTGCAGGGAGGCGATCCGGGCGGGGGCGCTGCGATGGAATTTCGAATGATCCGCCACTAGGAAGGAGCGGCGCGCCTTCGATAGAATCACCCGGCTCACATTCACTTCCTGCAGGTCGAAATCCATCATGTCGCCCTCCGTGTCCAGCGCCGAACAACTGGTCACGGTGTAATCGAATTTGAACTGCTCGATTGCGGCGATGGTCAGATTTCCCACCAGCCCCGCGTCGGTGCGGCGCAGCACCCCGCCGGCCACAATGATCTCACATTGGGGATTGGCGGCCAGTATTTGGGCAACGTTCAGATTGTTTGTGACCACCAGAAGATCCCGATGCGACAGCAGCTCTTGCGCAACCGCCTCGGTGGTGGTGCCGATGTTCAGGAAAACGGATGCCCCGTCCGGGATCGCCTCGGCGCAGGCCCGGGCAATATCGGCCTTCGCGGTTTCATGCAGGCCCCTCCGATCCGCATATCCGATATTGGACACACCCGAACTCAGCACTGCCCCCCCATGCACGCGTTCCAGTTTGCCCGCGTCAGCAAGCTCGCTCAGATCGCGGCGAATGGTCTGGACGGTCACATCAAACCGGGCGGCCAGCCCTTCCACCGTAACCCGCCCATCGGTCTTGGCGATTTCAAGAATATCCGTCTGGCGAAATGAGAGGGACATGGGGGCACCTTTGGTGAAGGGAAGAGCTGGCGCATTGTGCGGGATTGTTCGGATTGTTTCAACCCGCCTGAGTTTCCGGCATATTTTGAGAAAGCCGGCACGATTATCACCGATAACGAGCGAAAAGCGTAAAAAGCGAAGAAAAACGAAAAAAGAAGTGGAGAATCGCACAATCTCGGTGTTAGGGTTTAAGGCATATGAAATAACGGCATCGCAGGAGCCCCCTTGGCCAGTTCTTCCCCCAACTCTCCCACGCCTGAGATCTGCGACCTTTTTGTCATCGGGGGCGGCATCAACGGGGCCGGGATTGCCCGCGACGCTGCTGGACGGGGTTTGTCCGTGATGCTGGCCGAAAAAAACGATCTGGCCTCCGCCACGTCCTCGGCGTCAACAAAGCTGTTTCATGGCGGGCTGCGCTATCTGGAATATTTTGAACTGCGTCTGGTGCGCGAGGCGCTGATTGAGCGCGAAATCCTGCTCAGGGCGATGCCGCATATCTCCTGGCCGATGCGTTTTGTGCTGCCTTATCATGACGATATGCGTTTTGATGCGGAAACACCGGTGTCCCGGCTGCTGCGCATCGGGATGCCGTGGATGAAGGGGCGGCGGCCCGGCTGGCTGATCCGGATGGGCCTGTTCCTGTATGACCATCTTGGAGGACGCAAAATCCTGCCGGGCACCACCTCGATCAACCTGCGCCGGGCGCCTGAAGGCAAACCGCTTCAGCACCGCTTTGCTAAGGCGTTTGAATATTCCGATTGCTGGGTTGAGGATGCCCGTCTGGTGGTCCTGAATGCCCGGGATGCCGAAGCGCGTGGGGCGCAGATTCTGGTGCGCACCGAAGTTGTTTCCGCGATGCGAGACGGACCGCATTGGGCCGTGACCTTGCGCGATGGGGTCACCGGGCAAACCCGTGTTCAAAAAGCGCGTGCTCTGGTCAATGCGGGTGGCCCATGGGTCGGGGACGTGATCCAGTCGCGCATCCATGTGCCCTCGCGCGAAAACGTACGCCTGGTGCGGGGCAGCCATATCGTGACCAAACGTCTGTTTGACCATGACAAATGCTATTTCTTTCAGGGGCAGGACGGGCGGATCATTTTCGCAATTCCCTATGAGACCGACTTTACCCTGATTGGCACCACGGATCAGGATCACCCGGATCCGGACACGCGCCCGGTCTGCACCGAGGCCGAGCAGGACTATCTGTGCAGCTTTGCCTCGCAGTATTTCGAACGCTCTGTGACGCGCGATGACATTGTCTGGACCTATTCCGGCGTGCGCCCGCTTTATGATGATGGGGCATCAAGCGCCACTGCGGCCACGCGCGACTATGTTCTGACGCTGGATGATGCAGAGGGCGTGCCGGTTCTGAATGTGTTTGGTGGCAAGATCACCACCTATCGCAGGCTGGCAGAGGCGGCGATGGAGAAGCTTGCCCCGCATTTTGCGGGACTTCCCGGCAAGTGGACCGCAGGTGTGGCCTTGCCGGGAGGGGGTTTTGCCATCGATCAGGTGGATCGGCTGGTCGAGCTGCTGCGTGCGGAATACACGTTCCTGTCCGCCTTCTGGGCGCGGCGCCTGATCCGGGCCTACGGCACTGAGGCGTGGCAGGTTTTGGGCAATGCCATCCGCGCAGATCAGCTGGGTGAGGATTTCGGCGCAACCCTGACGGCGCGTGAGGTGACATGGCTGATCCGCAAAGAGTTTGCACGCAGCGCGGAAGACGTGATCTGGCGCCGCAACAAACTTGGCCTGCGTTTAAGTGAAGATGAGATCTCCCGGCTCCGGAACTGGATGGAAACCTATCTGGCAACGCCCGCGCAGAGCGGATGAAATCAGAGTTTGGGAAAATATCCCGCCCGGTGTAAACCCATAAGGAACAACAGAAAACAGTCGAGGTCCCCATGTCACATATTCTGGCGATTGATCAGGGCACCACCTCCTCGCGTGCCATTGTGTTTGATCAGGCGATGCGTGTGCAGGCTGTGGCGCAACAGGAATTCCCACAGCATTATCCCGCATCCGGCTGGGTGGAACATGATCCGGCAGACCTGTGGGAGAGCACTCTGACAACCTGCCGTGAGGCTTTGGACACGGCGGCCGTTCCCGCAGCGGATGTTGCGGCGATCGGGATCACCAACCAGCGCGAAACCACCTTGGTGTGGGACCGGATCACCGGCGCACCCGTCTATAACGCCATTGTCTGGCAGGATCGGCGCACCTCGGCTCTGTGCCAGACCCTGCGTGAGGCCGGCCATGAGGAGATGGTGACAGGGCGCACCGGCCTGCTGCTGGATCCCTATTTCTCGGCCACCAAGCTGGCGTGGATCCTGGACAATGTTGATGGTGCGCGGGCAAGGGCAGAAGCAGGTGAGCTTCTGTTTGGCACGGTGGATTGCTATCTGATCTGGAAGCTGACCGGTGGCAAAAGCCATGCCACAGATGCCACCAATGCCGCGCGGACACTGCTTTACGATATCCACAAAGGGCGGTGGAGCAAGACTATCTGCGCGCTTCTGAATATTCCGATGGGCATGTTGCCCGAGGTCAAGGATTGCGCGGATGCGTTTGGTGTCACTGACTCCGCTTTGCTGGGGGCCGCCTTGCCGATCCTTGGTGTGGCGGGGGACCAGCAGGCCGCGACCGTGGGGCAGGCCTGTTTTGAACCGGGGATGATGAAATCCACCTATGGCACCGGATGTTTTGCGTTTCTGAACACCGGGGAAACGCCGGTCCGCTCCGGGAACCGCCTGCTGACCACCATTGCCTATCAGCTTGATGGAAAGCCAACTTATGCGCTGGAAGGGTCGATTTTTGTGGCCGGCGCGGTGGTGCAATGGCTGCGCGACGGGGTGAAGCTGATTGGCCAAGCGGGCGACACGCAGGCATTGGCTGAGGCGGCAGACCCGGCGCAGGACGTGGTGCTGGTGCCGGCTTTTGTCGGGCTTGGTGCGCCCTATTGGAACGCTGATTGTCGCGGTGCGGTCTACGGGTTGACCCGGAATTCCGGGGCGGCGGAACTGTCCAGGGCGGCGCTGGAAAGCGTGGGGTATCAGACCCGCGATCTGATGCAGGCCATGGTGGCAGACTGGAGCGGCGATGGCGGTGATCAGGTGCTGCGCGTGGATGGCGGGATGAGTGCGTCGGACTGGTCGATGCAGTTCCTGTCCGATATTATCGGCGCCCCCGTGGATCGGCCGGAGGTGCTGGAAACCACCGCTCTGGGGGTTGCATGGCTTGCGGGTATGAAGGCGGGCATCTACCCGGATCAGGCGGGATTTGCTCGGGAGTGGGCGTTGGAGAAGAGGTTCACCCCGGTGATGTCCAGCCAGGAACGGGAGGCAAAATACGCCCGTTGGAAACGCGCTGTGGCGGCAACATTGTCGGTCTGATGTCAGGCAAACCGGGCGCGGGTTCGATTGGCAAATCCCACCAGTGACAGCATCACCGGCACTTCAACCAGCACACCGACCACCGTGGCTAGGGCCGCCCCGGAATGCAGGCCAAACAGGCTGATTGCAACGGCCACCGCCAGTTCAAAGAAATTTGACGTGCCGATCATGGCACAGGGGGCGGCAATGCGGTGCGGCACTTTCAGCGCATAAGCGGCGCCATAGGCCAGGGCAAAGATGCCATAGCTCTGGATCAGGATCGGCACGGCGATCAGCCCGATGACCAGAGGGCGTGACAAGATCACCTCTCCCTGCAGGCCAAACAGGATGACCACGGTGGCAATCAGCCCGATGATGGAAATCGGTTTCACGCGGGCAATGAAACGGCTGATCGCTTCTTCAGATCCCAACGCCCGGCGGGTGAGCAGCCCCGCGATCAGTGGCAGTACCACGTAAAGTACCGTGGCCAGAACCAGGGTCTGCCAGGGGACCGTGATTTCGGTCACGCCCAGCAAAAATGCCACGATCGGGGCAAAGGCCACCACCATGATCAGGTCATTCACGGAAACCTGCACCAGCGTGTAGGTGGCGTCGCCGCGGGTGAGCTGTGACCAGACAAATACCATTGCCGTGCAGGGGGCGGCCCCCAGTAAGATCAGCCCGGCCGTATACTGGGCGGCGTCTTCGGGGGTGATCCACGGCGCAAAGACATAATCGAAAAACAGCACCGCCATCAGGGCCATGGTGAAGGGTTTGACCAGCCAGTTGACCACAAGGGTCACGATCAGCCCTTTCGGCTGGCGGGCCACGCCGGCCACGGCCCCGAAATCGACACCAACCATCATCGGATAGACCATCGCCCAGATCAGCACGGCGACCACAAGATTGATCGAGGCCAGTTCCGCACCCGCCACAATTCCGACAAGGCCGGGGGCGATGGCGCCCAGTGCAATGCCACCTGCCATTGCCATCGCGATCCAAAGGGTCAGGTAGCGTTCGAAAAAGCCCATGGCACTTTCGGTGGGCAGGCTGTTGTCGCTCATGGGGGCTCTCCGAACGGGTAAGGTGGTCGCTTCTGTCGCAATAGGAGGCGCACCCCGTCCGGGTCAAGGCCCCATGGTGGTCGGGCTGGAGTGGCCTTGGGGTGGGAGTGAAAACGACCCCATGAGGCGGGGTCGTTTTTCTGTGGTCATGTTGGGGTCAGGTGGCGAGCCCTTCCAGTTCCCGCTCCCGTTTTTCGCCGCGCTTGAAAAAGATGTAATAAAACACCGGGGCTGCGACCAGCGTGAGCACCGAGGCGAAGGCAAGCCCGCCCATGATTGTGATCGCCATCGACACAAAGAACGCATCCCCCAAAAGCGGCACCATGCCGAGGATCGTGGTGATTGCCGCCAATGCCACCGGGCGCACCCGCGAGGCCGAGGCGTCGATGATGGCCTTGCGCATGGGCACCCCGTCTTTGCGCACCAGATCAATCTCTTCCACCAGAACAATGCCGTTCTTGATCAGCATGCCCGACAGGCTGAGCAGGCCCAGAAGCGCGGTGAAGGTAAAGGGAAGCCCGGTGCCAAGAAGGCCAATCACCACCCCGTTTACCGACATCGGCACCAGAAGCCAGATGATGATCGGCTGGCGGATCGCGTTGAACAGAAGGATCGAGATCATCACCATGATCAGCAGGCTGATCGGCAGTTGCTTGCCAAGGCTTTCATTGGCCTTCGAAGAGTTCTCAAACTCGCCGCCCCACTCCATCGAATAGCCAATCGGCAGATCCATGGCCTCAACCGCGGCGCGGATTTCGCTATGAACCGATGCGGCGGTCAGGTCGGCAGGGATGTCGGCCCCAACCGTGATGGTCGGCACGCGGTTCCAGCGGTTGAACTGGGTGTTCTCGACCCGAAGCTCGAACCCGTCCGTGACCTGCTCAATCGGCAGATACCCCCCTTTGACCGAAGAATAGACCAGTTGGTTGTTCAGGTTGTATTCGCCATCTGCGGGCCTGCGTGAAATGATCGGGATCAGCCGTTCGCGTTCACGATAGGTGCCCGCGCGCACCCCGTCGGTTGAAAAGGCCAGGGCCTGTGCGATGTCATCGCGGCTGACGCCCGCAGATTGTGCCCGGTTGGTGGCATAGATCGGGGTGATGGTCAGTTCCTGTTCGCGCCAGTCGATACGCATGTTCAGCAGGTTGTCAGAGGCGTCACGCATCACCTGTGCGGTCTGCTCGGCCAGGTGGCGCAGCATTTCGGGGTCACTCCCGGACAGGCGCACCTGAATGGGGGCACCGCCGCCAGGGCCAAAGATCAGCCGTTCAACCCGGAATTCCCCTTCGGGGAAGGTTTCCGCGCCGAAGGTTTCCAGCCGTTGGCGCAACGGGGGGATCTCGGCGATGCTGTCGGTGCGGATGATCAGGTGCCCGTAGCCCGGATTGGATTTCCCGGCATCATAGGTGAGCATGAAACGTGTCGCCCCCTGACCTGCATAAGAGGCAACCGAGACCACCTCGTCCTGCGCCAGCAGCCAGTCCTCCATGACCTTCAGATCGTCCGAGGTTTTCTGGATCGAACTGCCCTGTGGCAGCTGGTAACGGACAAAGAACAGCGGCGTGTTGGAATTGGGGAAGAACTGCTGTTTCACCAGCCCAAAACCCGCATAGCAGATGACAGTTACGGCAATCAGACCGGCGACCACCAGCCATCTCAGGCTGAGCGCCCAGTCAAGTGACGCCTTGTAGATGCGGAAAAACGGGCCGGAAAAGGCGTCATCCGCGTTCTGATTTCCGTGTTTGAACAGAAGATGGCCCAGATAGGGGGTTACGGTCAGGGCCAGCACCCAGCTCAGCATGAGCGAAATGCCGATCACGGCAAAGAGTGAGAACAGAAACTCGCCCGTGCTGTCCGGGGACAGGCCGATGCCGGAAAAGGCCATGATGCCAATCACGGTGGCCCCCAGAAGAGGGATCTGCGTTTTCCTGGCGGCATCGTCTGCGGCCTGACGCGAATTGCGCCCGCGCAGCATCGAGATCTGCATCCCCTCGGCCACCACAATGGCGTTGTCGACCAGCATCCCCATCGCAATGATCAGGGCGCCCAGCGAAATCCGTTCCATCTCGATGGAAAAGAGCCACATGAACATGATGGTGCCCACCACGGTCAGCAGCAGCGTGGTGCCGATCACGATCGCCGCCCGCCAGCCCATGAACAGGCCCAGAACCACAATCACGATACCCACCGACATGGCAAGGTTGACCAGAAAGTCGTTGGAGGCCTGTTCGACCACCAGATGCTGTTGGTAAATCGGGTGCAGTTCGACACCATAGGGGATGTCCGCATCCAGTTCCGCCAGCTTGGCGTCAACCTTGTGCCCCACCTTCACGATGTCTTCGGTTTCCAGCCCGGCCACGGCAAGGGTGAAGCTGTCCTGCCCGTTGAAGCGGATGATCTGGGACGGATTGGCGTCTCGTGTGCGTGTCACATCCGCAAAATCGACGAGGTTCAGAAGCTCCCCATTCACCCCCACGCTCAGTTCGGCAATGGCCGAGACCGTATCGGAGCCTTCCGGCGTCTCAAGCCGGGTTCGATTGGTCGGGCCGCTGATCGCCCCTGCGGACGCAACCGAGTTGGCATCACTCAGCGCGCCGTTGATCGCATTGGGGGGGATGCCCTGATTGGAGGTCAGCGTCATGTTGGGTTCGACATAGATCACCTCTTCAGGAAGCCCGGAGACATCAACATCGGCCACCCCGTCAACAGTCAGAAGCTCCCGTCGCAGAAATGTGCCCAGCTCATGTAATTCCGCGTCAGAAAACCCCGGTGCGGTGACCGCAAAATACAGTCCGAACACATCACCGAAGCTGTCATTGACCATCGGGGTAGAGACCCCCTGAGGCAGGCCACGTGCCGCATCCCCGACCCGGGCGCGCAGCCGGGTCCAGATCGCAGGCAGTTCATCGGCCTTGAACGTGTCGCGGATCTCGACGTCGATGCGGGAAATGCCGGGCTGGTTGTCCGAGGTGATCTTATCCACCTCTTCCATTTTCTGGATGGCGCTTTCCAAAGGCTCTGACACCTCTGTGGCGACCTGTTCGGCGCTTGCGCCGGGATATTGGGTAATGACCACCGCCTGTTTGATGGTGAAGGCCGGATCTTCCAGCCGCCCAAGGTTGAAGAACCCGTAGATGCCGCCAAGCAGCATGGTCAGGATGACAAGCCAGGTGTAAAGCGGCTTGTCGATGGATGCTTTAGCAATATTGACCATGGGATGTTCCTAGTTCGAATAGCCGGTAAAGGGGCGCACGGCTTCTCCATCGGGCACCTGTCCGGCCCCGGCGGCAACGATGGTCTGGCCGGGCGCCAGCCCCGAGGTAACAATCATATTGCCGTTTTCAGCAGGGGTGGCCTGAATGGGGGTTTTGTGCACAATTCCGGACCCGGTTTCGGTTTCCGTATATGTCATCACCGAAAGGGATTTGTCCGAATTGGTCACGATTGCGGTGACCGGCACGATGATTTCACGATCATCGGTTTCTGCATGGGCAATCACTTTCGCCGAGGACCCCGGCAGGATCCGCAACCCGACAGGGGCCTTCATCCCAAGCGTCAGCCGGTAGGACTGCCCCACCCCTGATGCATCTGCGTTGAACTCTCGCAATACCAGAGGATACGCGGTGTCATTGGCGGGAAAGCGTGCCGTCAGGCGGACGTTCTTGTCGCCGCTGGCCTTCTGAAA
The DNA here is from genome assembly GCF_001307765.1 of Aliiroseovarius crassostreae. Classification (GTDB taxonomy): domain Bacteria; phylum Pseudomonadota; class Alphaproteobacteria; order Rhodobacterales; family Rhodobacteraceae; genus Aliiroseovarius; species Aliiroseovarius crassostreae. The sequence goes on along the minus strand of NZ_LKBA01000024.1, from coordinate 139,245 downwards.
CAGGATTTCCGGCACATCAATGTCGATGCGAATTTCGCTCATGTCGTGCAGGCGCACAACCGGGGTGCCTGCCGCCGTGGTGACGAAATTCCCGACATTGCGTTCAGCCACCAGCGCGTCGAACGGCGCAACCAGGGTGGTGTGTTCTAGATCGAACTCTGCTTTGCGAACGGCCACATCGGCCAGCTTGGCCTGGGTGGCGGCATCATCCAGCGCCACCTGGCTGACGGTCTGGCCGCGCAGCTTTTCCAGCCGGGTCAGGGTGCGGTCGGCCTGATCCTTCTGCAAAACCGCTTTTTCCAAAGCAAGCGCATATTGCTCCTGATCCAGCTGTGCAATCAGTGAGCCCTGTTTGATGACATCCCCTTCGATCACCGGGAAGTCGATGATTTGCCCCCCCACCTGAAAGGACAGATCAATGGTCTGACGGGCCACCACCTTGCCAAAAAAGATGCGGTCAAGATCGGCGCTGCCCTCAACCACGGTCATCAGCTTGACCGGTTTGATCGGGTCTTGGGCAAAAGCCGGGGTGAAGGACAGGCCAAGGGCAAATGTGGCCGTTGCCAGAACGGGTTTCAAAAATGTCATGCTGGGGTTCTTTCTAGGGAAGAGGTGTCAAGCTCATCAATCAGCTGAGGATTTTGCACCACATACTGAATGTTGGTGTGTAATTTGGTGCCGATCCGGGCAAGCGTTTCAAGTTCCGCATCATCAAGATGCAGAAGGTCCTGCAGCAGGAGGCGCGACAGGCGGGTGTATTCCTGACGCAGATGCTGTCCGGTCTCGGTGAGGGCCAGCAGCCATGCGCGCCGGTCGTTCGGATCGCGCTGGCGGCTGACCAGGCCCATCCGCTCCATCTGATCTGCGGCGGCGGTCATGGTCGAGGGGAGCGAGCTGGTTTCACGGGCCAGCTGGCCAAGGCGTTTGGGGGCTTTCAGCCGCACGATAATGCTGGATTGCAGCTTTGTCAGTTCCGCCCCCGGATGGTGGTCGCACATCTGGTTTTCCAGAAAAGAGTGAAATGCCATGATGCCCATGAAGGCCCGAAACTCTGGTTCAAGCTGCGGGTCGGCCTGGTGCATGTGGATACGGTCGTCGCTGCGGGAACCCATCTGTGCCTCTGTCGATCTGCAATTCCGTCAATATAGTTCATTTAATGAAATATCCAATAGGAGAAATAAAGCTGCTGCCAAGCCGGGGTCAGCGGGATTGGCGGCAAAAGTGGCCGTTCCGTCAACTTTCTGGCGTTTGGCGGTGGAAAAGGCCTGGGCCAGAAAAACAAAGCGGTTGCGCCTCCAATCATGGAGTGTGGGGTGAGGTGGTAAAGCCACCTTACCAGATCTGTAATTTATCAATTGAAATCTGGACTGACTTCCTTAGTAATGGCCGTGGCAATATGGCTGGTTTCGGACAGATCTACGGGATTGGCTGCAATTGACTATAAAATGAACTGAAGATCTCGGAGGAGGAATTTTCATATGGAACGCCGTAAGTTTCTGACAGGCGCCGCGCTGGGCGCAGGTGCAACCGCGCTGGCGACGCCGGCACTGGCGCAAAGTGGTAAAACCCTGACCATCGTGTCGACCTGGCCGCGGGACTTCCCGGGCCTGGGTATTTCGGCGCAGCGCCTCGCTGCGCGTATTGCACAGCTGTCGGATGGCGCCCTGAATGTGGAATATTTCGCCTCGGGTGAGCGCGTGGGCGCATTTGATGTGTTTGACGAAGTGGCCTCTGGCAACGCGCAGGCCTATATCGGCGCCGAATATTACTTCACCGGCAAACACCCTGCCTTTGCCTATTTCACCTCGGTGCCGTTTGGCATGACCAACCCGGAATGGAACGCCTGGATCAAGTTCGGCGGCGGCCAGGAGCTTTGGGATGAAGTGTCGGGTGAATTTGGTCTGAAAGCCTTTGCAGCAGGTTCGACCGGCACCCAGGCCGGCGGCTGGTTTAACAGGGAAATCGAAAGCGCTGATGATCTGAAGGGGCTGAAGATGCGTATTCCGGGCCTTGGCGGTCAGGTGATGTCGAAACTGGGCGCTTCAACCGTGTCGCTGCCGGGGTCGCAGATCTATGAAAACCTCGTTTCTGGTGCCATTGATGCAACCGAATGGGTGGGTCCGTTCAATGACTATTTCATGAAGTTCTACGAAGCCGCCAAATTCTATTATACCGCAGGTATGCACGAGCCGGGTGGCGGTCTGGCCTTTTCGATGAACAAGTCTTGGTTCGAAGGTCTGTCCGACTGGGAAAAAGCCGTGATCGAAGCGGCCTGTATGGAAGAAAACGCAGCCGCTTACGAAGAAAACATCGCCAAGAACGGTGAGTATCTGGCCAAGCTGGTGGATGAGCAGGGTGTGCAGATCCGCAACTTCAACGACGAAGTCTGGGACAGCTTTGGTGAAGCTTCTGCGGAAGTGTTCGAAGAAACCCGCGACCATTCGGACCTCGCTGCGCGTGTCGATGACTCGTTCCAGTCCAAGCTGCGTGAGATGGGCACCATGAACGCCAATTTCGAAATCGGCTATGCGAACCAGCGCAACCGCGTGCTGGGCCTCGTCTGATAGGCGATCGGGTTGAAAATACGAGAGCGGGGCTTCGGTCCCGCTCTTTGCAATCGTGCGGCGGCCCTGTGCCTGCGCGCGTTTGAGGGGAGCATATCGTGACGGATTTCACTGACATTCCACGGACCGGAGAACCTGCCATTGCCGCGCGCCTGTTTGCATGGGGCATGCTGGGGTTCCTGTTTGCCTTTCTGGTCAATAACGCGCTTGAGGTCGGCTTTGGGCTGCCCGGGGCCAGACAGGTCCTGACGGGAAATGGTGCCGCCGGGGCCTGGGTGAACATGGCGGTTTATCTGGTGTCGATTGCGCTGGCGGCCGTTTACGTTCTGGGCCGTCGCGCCACGTCCCTCAGGTGGGACGCCATGGCAATCCACCGGTTCAATGTCTATCTGATCCGCGCCTGTTTCTGGTCGGTTCTGTTCATCGGTGTGGCCGACAGTGCGATCGCCTTCATGCGGGTTGAAGGTCTGCTGGAGATTTTCTTTTCGCAAGACACCACCAAGCTCTTTGCCAAATCCCGCTGGGTGGCCCCCTATATCCACATCCCGCTGCTGATCGCGGGGTTTGTCATGGCGGCATTCACCCGCACGCTGGGCTTCACATGGCTTGCGCTGATGATTGTAATGGCTGAGCTGATCATTGTGCTGTCGCGCTTTGTCTTCTCCTATGAGCAGGCGCTGATGGGGGACCTCGTGCGCTATTGGTATGCGGCGCTGTTCCTGTTCGCTTCGGCCTATACGCTGTTTGAAGAGGGGCATGTGCGGGTTGACGTGCTTTATGCCGGTTTCGGCCGCACCACCCGCGGCTTTGTCAACGCGTTCGGCTCGATCGTGCTGGGCATGTCGACGACATGGGTTATCCTCATGGTCGGGCTCAGCGGCAAAACCTCGATCATCAACAGCCCGGTTGTCAATTTCGAGATCTCGCAGGCCGGGGCCGTGGGGATGTTCATCAAATACCAGATGGCGGCCTTTCTGGGCATTTTTGCCATCACCATGCTGATCCAATTCGTCAGCTATTTCCTTGAGGCCGTTGCGGATAAACGCGATGAACCCGGCCACCGGGAAGTCGCTCCGGCGGCACATTAAGAGGATAACAGAATATGGAACTCTATTTCCTCGCCCTTCTTATCCTGATCATGGCTGCGGCTCTTGGCTCGGGTTATCCGGTGGCCTTTGCGTTGCCCGGTGCCGCGATCATCACCATCGGGCTGGCGGCAGGTGCCGGTTACATCTTTGCAGGCTCGACTGACGCCTATTTCCATTCTGGTGGCCCCAGTCAGTGGCTTTCTGCGGGGGTGACAAACCTCAGGGGGGTTTACTGGGAGGTTGAGCGGGACACGCTGATTGCCATTCCGCTGTTCATCTTCATGGGCATCATGCTGCAGCGGTCCAAGATCGCCGAAGACCTTCTGGTCACCATGGCGCAGCTGTTTGGCCCGGTGCCGGGGGGGCTGGGAATTTCGGTTGTTTTCGTGGGGGCGCTTTTGGCGGCCACCACGGGTATCGTCGGCGCCACCGTGGTGGCGATGGGGTTGATTTCCCTGCCTGCGATGCTGCGCAACAACTATTCTTCACCTCTGGCAACCGGGACCATCGCCGCCTCGGGCACGTTGGGGCAGATCATCCCGCCGTCGATTGTGCTGATCATTCTGGCAGACCAGCTGGCCTCGGCCACGGATCAGGCCTCAACCGCGCGCAAACTGCTGCACAAGGATGCCACCGGCGAGCTGTCGATGCCGTCCGTGTTCGACGTCGCGTCCACCTCAGCCGGTGAGATGTTCCTTGGGGCCTTTGTGCCGGGCATGTTGCTGGTTGGGCTTTACATGGCCTATATCCTGATCTTCGCAATTCTGCGTCCGAAACAGGCCCCGGCGGTGCCTTACGAGGGCAAATACGACCTGGGCTTTGTCAAAAACGTGGCCATCACCCTGGTGCCGCCACTGGCGCTGATCTTTCTGGTTCTGGGCTCGATCATTGCCGGGATTGCCACTGTGAACCAGGCTGGGGCGATCGGGGCAGCTGGTGCGATGATCATGGCAAGCTATCGTCTGCCCAAAGGGGGCAAGACGCTATACTACCCTGCGTTTCTGGCAATTGCGGCGATGGTTCTTGTCGGCGTTGCCCTTGCCAATTTCGACATGAATGTGAAGTCGATCGAGGACGGGACCGACCGTCTGGGAATCGCGCTGGGTGTTATGGCCACGGTGCTGTTGCTGGTTGCGCTGGTCTGGTCAGGTTTCCGCATCTTCAAGATCGACAACACGTTGCAGGGGGTGATGCTGGAAACGGCAAAAACCACCTCGCTCGTGTTTATCATCCTTTTGGGGGCCGCAATGCTGACCGCCGCCTTCCGGGCCTTCGGGGGCGAAGATCTGGTGAAGGAGTTCCTGCTGGGTCTGCCGGGTGGGTTCTGGACGCAGTTCATCATCGTGATGCTTGTGATCTTCATTCTGGGGTTCTTCCTCGATTTCATCGAGATTGCCGTGGTGGTGGTGCCGATCGTGGCGCCGATCCTGCTGGCGGATCCCTCGGCAAACATCACGGCTGTTTGGCTGGGTGTGATGATTGGCCTGAACATCCAGACCAGTTTCCTCACGCCGCCCTTCGGGTTTGCGCTTTTCTATCTGCGCGGCGTGGCGCCTGCGGTGGTGAAAACGGTGCAGATGTACAAGGGCGTGATTGCCTTCATCCTGCTGCAGATCTCGGCCCTGGCCATCGTCGGGCTGTATCCGCCGCTGGTGAATTACCTGCCGAACCGGGTGAGTTTTCTTTCCGAAAGCAGCCCGCCGCCGCGCAACCCGAAACTGCAGCTTTGTCTGGAAGATTATGTCGGGCAGCAATTGGCGGAAAGCAGCGCCACGCGGGATGCCATCAAGCTGGCGCGTGGAATGGATCTGTCAGTCCTGCCCAAATCCCTCGCCAAGGATCTGACCGAAGGGTTTGATCAGGCCGATCTGGCGGTGGCGAAGCTGAACGAAGCGTTTGACGCTGCGGCGACGGTTCAGGAGGCCGCCCCCGCCTATCGCCCGATGCATGGAGAGGTGCGTGCTGTTGAGAAACAGATCCGTAATATCGAAGCACATGTGCGGGACCTTGAAACCACGATCAGCCGTATGCGGGACGACAGTGAGGCACAGAAGCGGGCGAAACTGCAATCTCAACTGGACCTGCTGGTTGCCGAGGCTGATGCGCTGCGCGCAACCATCCCTGCGGAATGGGCCGAAAAACAGGCTGAGTTCCTAAAGCTGACACAGGCCGAAAACAAGGCGCGGTCGCTTTATCGTCGCGCTGCGGATGCCTCTTACGAGGGGCCGGAGGAGGTGCTGGCGGTGCTTGACGCCAATGCGGCCTACGCCAAGCTGCACGTGGATCTGCTGGCCCTGCGCCAAAGCATCGAAACCCTGCCTGAGAAGGAAGGGGAAGGGGTTGTGAAAGACTTCGCAAAGCGGGTTGGTGACGTGGAAGGGGCAGGTGATGTGAAAAAGGCGCTTGGCAAAGTCCGCAATGCGCTGAAATCCAAGACCCCGGATCGCGAAAAAGCCCTGGCCGAATACGAAAAGGCGCTGAAAGCCTATGAGGCGCAGCTGACGTGGCGTCAGGATGCCGAGGCCAAATTGCGCCCCGGGATTGAAGCCTATCTCGAGGGGATTCGGGGCACTCTGGGTGTGCGTTTGCAGCCCAGATTTACCCGCGATCAGGCGCTCGCGATGGCGTCTTGCACAGCCTATCACAGGGATATCTCTCTGAATTTCTGAGATCACACGAGAAATTAATGAAAAGACCGGGCGCTCTCCCGGTCTTTTTTATTGCGCAGCGGGTGTTTGTCGCGAACAATCACCGCTGTGTCGTATAAATGACATCGCTAGTCGGTTACGACCCTTGTCATTCGCTAACTTCTGAGCAAAGTTTTGATCAGACAGCAAGAAAAACATGTAGGTCGAACTGACCTCGATCTAGGGAGAAATAAATGTCCAACGAACTCGAATACCTGTCCAAACGCGTGGCTCAACGAAAGATGTCGCGCCGTGATTTTATGGGGCGTGCTTCTGCGCTTGGCGTTTCTGCTGCCGCAGCCGGGTCGATGCTGTCTACCGCTGCGCTTGCCGAGGGGCCAAAGAAAGGCGGCACCATGAAGGTCGGTAGTTTGGGGGGTGAAAGCACCAACACGCTTGATCCGGCCGTCGCGGCCACTCAGGTTCCCGGTATGAACCTGCGCCTTTATGGTGACCAGATCGTGGATGTCTCAGCCACGGGTGAGATCGAGCTGCGCCTGGCCGAAAGCATTGAAAGCTCAACGGATGCGCGCGAGTGGCGTTTCACGGCCCGTGAGGGTGTGGAATTCCATAATGGTAAGACCATGACCGCCGAAGACCTCAAGCGCACTGTTGAGCGCCACGCCAATGAAGAATCCAAATCCGGTGCGCTGGGCGTGCTGCAAGGCATCGAAAGCCTGAGCGTTGATGGCAACGACTTTGTCGTAAAAATGGAAAACCCGACCGCTGACCTGCCCTATCTGATGGCGGATTGGCACCTGGTTGTGCAGCCGGACGGTGGGTTCGACAATCCGACCGCAGGTGTCGGCACCGGCCCTTACATGGTCGAGGTGGATGAACCGGGCGTGCGCCACGCCTTCAAGAAAAACCCGAACTACTGGGATGACACCCGCGGCCATGTGGATGAAGTTGAGGTGCTGGTCGTCAACGACAACACCGCCCGTATGTCCGCCCTGCAATCGGGGCAGGTGCACATGGTCAACGGGGTGGATCCGAAAGTGGCCAGCCTGCTGAACCGTGCGCCGAACCTAGAAGTGCGCAATGTTGCCGGTCGCGCCCACTATGTGTTCATCATGCATTCGAACACCGCACCGTTTGACAACAAAGACCTGCGTATGGCGTTGAAATACGCGATCAACCGCGAGGAAATGGTTGAAAAGATCCTGCGCGGCTTTGGGTCTGTTGGAAATGATATGCCTATCAACGCATCTTACCCGCTGTTTGACGATACGATTGAGCAACGCAAATACGACCCGGAAATGGCCGCCGAGCTTTACAAAAAGTCCGGCCATGATGGTTCGCCGATCATCCTGCGTGTGTCGGATGCCGCCTTTGCAGGCGCGGTCGATGCCGCCCAGCTGTTCCAGCAATCTGCCGCTGCCGCCGGTATCCCGCTGGAAATCAAGCGTGAACCGTCGGATGGTTACTGGTCGGAAGTCTGGAACAACAAACCGTTCTGTGCGTCTTACTGGTCGGGTCGCCCGGTGCAGGATCAGATGTACACCACCGCTTACCACTCGCAGGCGGACTGGAACGACACCCGCTTCAACAACGCAGAGTTCGATGATCTGCTGATCAAGGCGCGGGGCGAGTTGGATCCGGTCAAGCGCAAGGCGATGTATTCGCGTATGGGCCAGCTGGTGCGTGACGAAAGCGGCCTGATTGCTCCGATGTTCAACGATTTCGTGGACGGCGTGTCAAAGCAGGTTATGGGGTATGAGGATGACCCAAACAATTTCCTGATGAATATGTATGCGCCCGTCAAATGCTGGCTGGATGCATAAGGACCCCACATGCATCCCATCTTAAAACTGGTGGCTCAGCGCTTGGCGCTGAGCACCCTGCTTCTTCTTGCGGCGTCGGTGCTGATTTTTGTCGGCACCACGATCCTGCCAGGCGACGTGGCCCAGAGCATTCTGGGGCAGGCCGCCACGCCGGAAAGCCTTGCCAACCTGCGCAAGGAACTCGGCATGGATGTTCCCGCAACTCAACGATATTTCAACTGGCTGTTCGGCGTGATGCAGGGGGACCTTGGGACCGCGCTGACCAACGGGCGTGACATTGCCGACAGTCTGGGCGGACGCCTGAAGAACACCCTGTTCCTTGCGTTCTGGGCCGCTGTCGTGGCCGTGCCGCTGGCCATTTTCCTTGGCCTTCTGGCGGTGCGCTATCGTGAACGCTGGCCGGACAAGCTGATCTCGGCGGTAACGCTCGCCTCGATTTCGGTGCCCGAGTTTCTGATCGGTTACGTGCTGATGTTCTATGTCGGGGTAAAGCTGGGCTGGGCTCCGACCGTCTCGACGATCTATGACAGCATGTCGCTGGGCGAAAAGCTTTCGGCCATTGCGTTGCCGGTGACCGTTCTGACCATGGTGGTTCTGGCACATATGATGCGTATGACCCGCGCCGCGATCCTGAACGTGATGCAGTCTGCCTATATCGAAACGGCGGAACTGAAGGGTTTGACCAGCTTTCAGGTGATTGCGCGCCATGCGTTTCCGAACGCGATTGCGCCGGTTGTGAACGTGGTGATGCTGAACCTGGCCTATCTGGTTGTTGGTGTTGTCGTGGTCGAGGTGGTTTTTGTCTATCCGGGCATGGGCCAATACCTCGTGGACCATGTGGCCAAACGTGACGTGCCGGTTGTGCAGGCCTGTGGCCTGATCTTCGCCGCCGTCTATATCGGGCTCAACATGGTGGCTGACATCGTGTCCATTCTGGCAAATCCAAGGCTGAGGCATCCGAAATGATGAGAATACCTCCTGCGGCCTTGATTGGCCTGTTTTTCACCGGGCTCTATTTCTTCATGGCGATCTTCGCCCATTGGATTGCGCCCTATTCCATGACCGAGATTGTGGGGGATGTCTGGGAACCTGCCTCGGCTGAACATTTGCTTGGCACTGACAACATCGGTCGCGATCTGCTGACGCGGATGATCTATGGTGGGCAGACGACGATTTTCATCGCAACCGCCGCCACCATCCTCAGCTTTGTCACCGGGTCGATTCTGGGCTTTAGCGCGGCTGTGATCGGAGGCTGGATTGACCAGGTTCTGTCGCGTTTCGTTGACCTGATCATGTCGATCCCGACGCTGATCTTTGCCCTTGTGGTGCTGTCCGTGATGCCGGTGACCCTGCCGATCCTGATTGTCGTGATGGGTCTGCTGGATTCCACCCGTGTCTATCGCCTGGCGCGTGCCGTTGCGGTGGATATCAATGTGATGGATTTCGTCGAAGCGGCCAAGCTGCGCGGCGAGGGTAATCGCTGGATCATCTTCCGTGAAATCCTGCCCAACGCGTTGTCTCCGCTCGTGGCCGAAATGGGGCTGCGCTTCATCTTCGCCGTTCTGTTTGTCTCGACCCTGTCGTTCCTTGGCCTTGGCGTGCAACCGCCAAATGCGGACTGGGGCGGCATCGTGAAAGAAAACAAAGACGGGATTGTCTATGGCATCCCGGCAGCCCTTGTGCCTGCCGTCGCCATCGCCACGCTTGCGATTTCCGTGAACCTTGTGGCCGACTGGGTGCTCAACCGCACCACCAGCCTGAAAGGGGGCCGCGGATGAGCGAGACACTTCTGAAAGTCAAAGACCTGAAGATCGGGGCACGGATTTATCCGCCGGGTGAAAAGCCCCAGGATATCGAGATCGTGCATGGCGTGTCATTTGAGCTGGAGAAGGGCAAGGTGCTTGGCCTGATCGGGGAAAGTGGCGCTGGCAAATCCACCATTGGCCTCGCCTCGATGGCGTATGGCCGTGGTGGGGTTGAGATCACCGGCGGCGAGGTTTGGGTCAATGGGCGGGAAATCCTGCACACCAATCTTCGCGATCTGCGCAAGCTGCGTGGGCTTGAAGTGACCTATGTGTCGCAATCTGCGGCGGCGAGCTTCAATCCGGCCAAGAAGATCATGGAGCAGGTGGTTGAAGCGTCCCTTCACGCGGGCAAGTTCTCGAAAAAGGACGCCGAAGCCCGCGCGGTGGAGCTGTTCAGCAAGCTTGGTCTGCCGGATCCCGAAAATATCGGGGACCGCTATCCGCACCAGGTGTCGGGTGGTCAGCTGCAACGCTGCATGACCGCGTTGGCCCTGTGCCCGGAACCGGATCTGGTGGTGTTCGACGAACCCACCACGGCGCTGGATGTGACCACGCAGATCGACGTGCTGATGGCGATCAAGGACGCGATCCGGGACACCGGCGTTGCCGCGCTCTACATCACCCACGATCTGGCTGTTGTGGCGCAGGTGGCAGATGAAATCATGGTGCTCAAGATGGGTGACATGGTGGAACATGGCACCACCGATCAGATCATCAACAACCCGCAGGAAGAGTATACCCGTGACCTCGTGTCGGTGCGCTCGACCCAGCATGAGGGCAAACCGCCCACGGATAATCCTGTGTTGCGGGTTGAGAATGTGACCGCGCGCTACAAGGGCACCAGTTTCGACGTGCTGCACAATGTGGTGATGGATCTGCATCCCGGCCAGACCCTTGCGGTTGTGGGCGAAAGTGGCTCGGGCAAATCCACCACCGCCCGGGTGATCACCGGCCTTCTGCCGCCGCGTGATGGCAGGATCATCTTTGATGGTCGCGAACTGTCATCGGATCTGGAAGGGCGCTCGCGCGAGGACCTGCGCGAGTTGCAGATGATCTATCAGATGGCGGATGTGGCGATGAACCCGCGTCAGACCGTCGGCACCATCATCGGTCGTCCGCTGGAGTTCTATTTCGGCATGAAGGGCAAGGAAAAGCGCAAGCGGATCATTGAGCTTCTGGACGAGATCGAACTGGGCGAAGCCTTTATGGATCGCTACCCGGCGGAACTGTCGGGCGGGCAGAAGCAGCGTGTCTGCATTGCCCGCGCGCTGGCCGCCAAACCCAAGGTGATCATCTGTGACGAGGTGACCTCGGCGCTGGATCCGCTGGTTGCGGACGGCATCCTCAAGCTTCTGGAAAACCTTCAGAAAATTGAGGATGTGGCCTATCTGTTCATCACCCATGACCTGGCGACCGTCAAGGCGATCGCCGACAGTATTGCGGTGATGTATCAGGGCAAGGTGGTGCGCTATGGCACCAAGGCCGAGGTGCTCAGCCCGCCGTTTGACGACTACACCGACCTGCTGCTCAGCTCGGTGCCGGAAATGCGTCTGGGCTGGCTGGAAGAGGTGATTTCCCATCGCAAGATGGAAAGCGCCGGGAACTGATCTGTGGGTCAGTTGATCGGGTGAAAATCGACCGGGGGCGTCCGACCGCTGCCCCCGGTTTTCTTTTGGAATGGTCAAAACCGACCGGCTTTTGGCGTGTCTGTTACATAAATCAGCGACACCACCGCCCAATCTGACCGGAACGAAATGCGCAATGGGAAAGGCGTTGATATGGATAGAAAACTTCTGCTGCTCATCATCGACGGGGTTCCGCTTCGCAATTGGCTCAAGCTGTTTGGCAATATGGAAGGCTGGGCGCAGTCAGGCGAGGCGAAGCGCTTTACAATGCGCGCGGTGCTGCCTTCGACCTCGGCCAGTTGCTATGCGTCGATCCATACCGGTGTGACCCCGCAGGAACATGGCTGCACCGGCAACAACAATGTGTTTCGCCTGTCCCACGATGATATCTTTTCTCAGGTGCGCAAGGCGGGGGGCGTGACCGGGGCGGTGACCCATTCTTTCTGGTCCGAGTTCTTCAACCGTGCGCCCTTCGACGTGGTGCGCGACATTGAGTATGATGAGCCGGAAAGCGACACGATCAACCATGGCCGGTTCCACACCATGACCGGCTATAACCTGATCAACCAGACCACGCCCGCCGACACCGACCTGTTTGCCACGCTGACCATGCTGTGTGAGCGTAAGGGCATTGACTACGGCATCCTGCACACCTGCACCCTTGACAGTATGGGGCATCGTTTTGGCCATGAATGTCATGAGATGGATCATGGCTGTTTTGCCCTCGATGAGCAGATGGCGCCGTTCATCCGGCGTTGGCGTGATCTGGGCTATGACATCATTGTCACCGCTGATCACGGCCAGTCGGATCGCGGGCATCATGGCGGTCATGAGGATGTTCAGCAGGACGTGGCGCTTTATTATTTCGGGGATGCCGAGGTGGCGGATGACAGCGAAATCCTGTGCCAGACCCAGCTTGCCCCCACCGTGTTGTCGTTGATGGGGGCCCCGATTGCCGAGACGATGAAAGGCAAGGTGTTTCTGAAATGAGTTGGGTGTTTGCCCCGTCGCCGCGCCCTGCGCTGCCTGTTGTCGGGACCGAGGATCAATTCCCTGTGCGGCGTATCTTTTGTGTGGGCCGCAACTACGCCGCCCATGCGCGCGAGATGGGCCATGACCCCAAGCGTGAACCGCCGTTTTTCTTTTCGAAACCCGCGGATGCTCTGGTGGGCGACGGGGTGGACATCCCCTATCCGCCCGCCACGAAGACCCTGCATTTCGAGGCCGAGCTGGTGGTGGCGATTGGGCAGGGCGGGGCAAATATCCCGTCCGGCACCGCGCTGGAGCATGTGTTCGGCTACGCCATCGGTAACGACCTGACCCGCCGCGATTTGCAGGCGGTGGCGAAGGAAATGGGGCGCCCATGGGACATGGCGAAAGGGTTTGACCTCTCTGCGCCGATCGGCCCGGTCCATCCGGTAAAGGGCGGACAGCATCCCCTATTGGGGCGCATCGCCCTGAGCGTGAATGGCGAAACCCGGCAGGAGGCAGACCTCTCGGACATGATCTGGTCGGTGTCTGACGTGATTTCGTTTTTGTCGGAGATGGTGAGATTGCAGCCGGGGGATCTGATCATGACCGGCACGCCGGCAGGGGTCGGGCAGCTTGTGCCGGGGGATGTCTGCCGGGTCGAGATTGACGGGCTAGGGCAGTTGACCACCCGTATTTCTGCACCTGCCTGACGGCCACCCCGCCCGTGCATCGCACTTCCTTTGAATGGTGAAACCTCGAATTAACCAATACCCCGTCATGGTGACGGTGTATTGAAATGAAAGAGGTATTCATGCGGTCCTTTGCGATCATTGCGGTCCTCATGTCCGGGCTATTTCTGCCGACCGCTGCCGGTGCAGAAGGGGGCTTTGTGGTGGATATGGAGAGAAAGGACATTCAACGTCTGGATGGCAGCCGTTTTCTTTCCGATATTTTGGTGGGCGAAACGGCTGAGGTATCATACCTGCCCATGTGTCTACAGGATCGGGCTATGATTTTATACGAACGTGTTACGCTGAGTGACAAGCCAAGTCATGCAATTCGGATTTTTGTTACCCGCGAAACCGAAACGGATGTGAAAATCGAAATGACAGCTACAGATCAGACTTCGCCGTGTGATATCCGGCGACACGTCACAAGGTTTTCATCGCTAACCTGCAAAGAAAAAGGAGAGGAGGCTGCTTACTGGGGGGCACCACAATTTCGTGTCCTCAGCATCAATGGGGCGACCAGCTTTACCGTGCTACTGAAAACCCCACCCTTTGCCGGGGCCATGTTGGGGCAATAGATGCGTTACAACTTGCTGAGGTTCTTCAGCAGGCTGTCTTTGGATCCGAGGATGTGCTGGCGGGTCAGCTCTGCGGCGGTGTCCGCGTCGCCCCGTTCGCAGGCGGCCAGAATGCGGATATGCTCATCATTGGCGCGGATCATGCCGTCGCTCAGAACCAGTTGCGCGCGCAGATATCGGTCAATCCGGTCCAGCGCGCTCTCGATGGCCTCCAGATGAAAGCTCAGGCCGGATGCATTATAGAGTGTTGCGTGGAACTGCCGGTTCAGGTTGCCCCATTCCATCGGATCTTCCGATTTGGCAAATGCCTCAAGATAGGCGCGGGCCTTGGTCAGAATGGCCGGGGTCATGTTGGGCACGGCTGCGCGGATCACATGGGGTTCAAGCAGGGACCGGTAATCGAAGATCTCGTCCGCTTCCTCCGCTGAGAGGCCAGAGACCACCGCCCCCTTATAACGCTGCGACTTGACCAGCCCGTGTTCTTCCAGCCGTGAGATCGCTTCGCGCACCGGTATGCGGGACGTGTTGAACATGCGGGCAATCTCATCCTGGCGCAGCGGCGCCCCTTCCTCCAGATCCCCTTCGATGATCGCCTTCTTCAACGCGTTGAAGATGATCGAGGCGGCAGAGGCCGTTTTGGAGATATCAACTGGATCGACTGACTTGAGCTGCATGTTCCCTCACGTTTTCAGAGAGGCTAGCAGGTTGCTTCGCTCAGATGAAGAGAGTTGGAGGGTGAAAATTGCATGTTGGATCCAATTTTCCCGCAGGTCGTTCGAAAACCCGTATCAGCGAAAAACGGTAGGGAATGGCCGGCAATCGGCAGAGCTTCGCCAAGACCTATCCGAAAGGCTGGGGGTGCCTCAAGCATGCCCTATTTTTATGACAAAACAGTTCCAAAGATGCGAATCGGAGGAAAGACGTATGCGCCCCCTGAAAGGTATTGTCGGAGTAATGGTTCTGTCCGCAGTTGGACTGATGGCACCCGAACTGGTGTCAGACACATTGGATGGATCCACCGCACAAATCGGAGCGGCCCATGCCAAGAACGGTAATGGCGGTGGCAATGGTGGCGGCGGTGGTGGTGACCGCGGCGACCGTGGTGACCGCGGTGGCAAGGATCGTGATGGCAAAGATCGCGGTGGTAAAGGTGGCGGTCGCAAGGACTGGAGCGCAAAAGGTTCCAAATCCGGCGGCGCAAAATCTTCTGGCGCGCCCGCACCCAAGGCGGCGACAAAAGCCCCCCGTAAAACGGCCCCAAAATCTTCTGTCCGACCCGCCGTTAAGCCCAAGAACATTCGCGCGCAGCTGGGGGGGCTCAATTCGCTCAACCGCAACATCAATGGGCTTATGAACAGCTCTGATCCCAAGATGGCAGGGTTCCGCGACTATCTTGAGGCCAAGGCCGCCTATATGGAGCAGCAAGCCGAGATCGAAGAGATGGAAGCCGAGCTGGAGCGGATGAAGGATATCGAAGAGCCGGTGGCACCTGATGCCGGTGCCTATGAAGATGAAGCGGCTTACAATGACGCGATGGCAGCCTATGAAGAGGCCCGGCAAGGTTGGGAAGACGCGCAGGCGGCAATTGAAACTACAGAGGCAGAACTGGAAGCCGCCAAGGCTGCTCAGGAAGAGCAGGCAGCCGAGCTTGATGCCTCCCTTGATCAGGCCATCGTGGATGGTCTGAATGCAACCGGCAACAAAACCGTGACGGATGCCGATGTGACCGACGAGATGCGGGACTGGGTCGATGGCCAGATGGAGCGGCTCGAAGGGGAATATCAGGAGTTGCAGGAGAAAGCCGCCGAAGAGGTCGCCGATGGCGATACGGAAGACGGTGAGGGTGACGCGGAAGAGGGTGACGGCTCCTCGGACGACGAAACCGCCTGATCCGATACTCAGGACATATCAAAGCCCCGGTCGAACTGGCCGGGGCTTTTTGTTTGGCTCAGGTCAGCCTTCAATGGGCAAACGGATCAGGCACATTCCTGAAAGAAGTTTCGCAGACCTGCCACATTGCCCAGATGCACTTTCCGATCCTGGCTGGCCACCCCGAAGGGTTTTAGCTGGCGAAATGCGCGCGACAGGCTTTCCGGTTTCATGCCGAGCTTGCTGGCCAGAACCTTTTTGCCAAAGGGCAGGGTCAGCTCTTCTCCGCCATCATTCGCGCCGATCAGGTCCAGCAGGAAACCGGACAGGCGTTGTGCCCCGGTCTGGCCTTTCAGCTGCTCGATATGGTGGATCATGCCATGGGCGTGATCATGTGCGGCCCGCAGCACAGCAAGATGCAGTTCCGCAAAGGCATTCTTGCAGGTGCAGATTGCGCTGGGGTCGAGATGCAGCACCGAGCAGTCGGTGATTGCTTCCGAGGATTGAAAGGCGGCGCTTGAGGACAGGGCGGGCACCTCATCAAAACTTTCACCATGTTTCAGCATCGCCAAGGTTGCCTCTTCTCCGCTTTGGATAAGGCGGTAAAGCTTGACCCAGCCAGAGATCACAATTTTCAACGTGGGGTTCAGATCGCCTTGCAGGGCGATAAGCTCTCCGCGCTTATGGCTGCGGATGGTGGATTTCTTGATCAGGCAGGCGCGTACATGGGGGGACAACTGGGAAAAGAACGGAAGTGACGCCAGGGTGTTGGTGGGCTTTTCGCGCATGGGGTATTCCTTGAGGTTAGAGGAATATCTTAACGTGTGAAGTGTATCGGTGAATTGACGCAGATCAAAATTTTCAAATTGGCTTCTCAGCTGAAAGAGGCTTGCAAAATCAATCTTTTAACGCCTGAGCGTGGCTGGCCACGACACCCATCAGGGTTTCCATTTGCTGGAAGGCGCGCAGGTCATCGCGGGTCAGAACCGCATCCATGACCGCAATATGGCCCTGTGCCAGACGCTCCATGCTGTCGCGGGAGAAATAGCGAAACCAGAAGCGGCGCGAATGGGTTTGCAGGGGGGCCAGGATATTGGTCAGATAGGGGTTTTCGGCCGCGCCCATCAGGGCCTCGTCAAACCCTTTATCCGCTTTGAGGTAAAGTGAGGCATCCTGATCTGGCAGGCTGTCCAGCATCATTTGCCGGTACTGTTGAATGTCATCCAGCAGATTGGGGGTGGCGAAACGCGCGGCCGACCGGGCCAGCCGTGGTTCCAGCACCTGCCGCAATTCCGTGACCTTGGCGCAATCTTCGGCGCGAATATCGGCAATTTTGATCCCGGCCCGCGGGCGCACTTCGATCAGCCCTTCCCAGGACAGCCGTTGCATCGCCTCGCGCACGGGGGTGCGGCCCAGCCCGATCATGTCAATCAGACTGCGTTCGGAAATCAGCGATCCGGGTTCCAGCACCAACGTCACGATCCGTTCCTCGATCGCGAGATAGGCCTGGGCGGCAAGATTGGGCGGGTTGGACATGGGGTTGATTCCGGCTGCTGGCCGCATGTTGGCGTGTCACTAATATATCAGTAACGCCGCAATTTTGAAGACCTTTCCGTTAGATTAAGTGAATCACTTTTTGGTGAGTGGTTTGTTAAAAGATCAAAATACCCCATGGCGGCGGTAACAATATTGCGTAAGCGCATGTTAACACCGCAAATATTTTGCTGATATATCAGTGTTGATTTGCGTTAATCTTCCTCATAAGCTGCCCCCATTCCGCGCCGTTTGGCGCGTAGACCTGATTGGGAGGAACTCATGAAAAAACAATTCACGCTGGCCGGCTTTGCTGCAGCCGCAATCATGACTGCGTCGACAGCCCTGGCTGGTGGTACGCTGGTCTATTGTTCGGAAGGCTCACCGGAAGGCTTTGACGCAGCACTTTACACCTCGGGCACCACGTTTGATGCGTCATCAAAGGCGATCTATAACCGTCTGACCGAATTTGAAACCGGCACCACCAATGTGATCCCCGGACTGGCCGAGAGCTGGGACGTTTCCGAGGATGGTCTGGAATATACGTTCCACCTGCGTTCGGGTGTGAAATTCCACTCCACCCCCTACTTCACCCCGACCCGTGACATGAATGCTGACGACGTGATCTTCACGTTTGAACGCCAAAGTGACGAAGCGAACCCGTATAACAAAGTGTCGGGTGGCACCTGGGAATATTTCAACGGCATGTCGATGCCGTCGCTGATCAAAGAGATCGTAAAAGTCGACGACATGACTGTGAAATTCGTGCTGACGCGCCCCGAAGCGCCGATGGTTTCGAACCTGGCCATGGATTTCGCGTCGATCGTTTCGAAAGAATATGCAGATGCGATGCTGGCCGCTGGCACGCCTGAGAACCTGAACCAGCAGCCGGTGGGCACCGGTCCGTTCCAGTTTGTGGGCTATCAGAAAGACGCCGTGGTGCGCTATGCCGCCAACCCGGACTTCTTCCGCGGCAAGGCGGATGTGGACAACCTGATCTTTGCGATCACCCCGGATGCGGCTGTGCGGTATCAAAAGCTGAAAGCGGGCGAATGCCACGTCATGCCTTACCCGAACCCGGCTGACATTGACGCCATGCGTGCGGATGCTGACATCAATCTGACCGAGCAGGAGGGCCTGAACGTGGGCTATCTGGCGTACAACGCGCTGGTTGCGCCGTTTGACAAGCCGGAAGTGCGCAAGGCGCTGAACATGGCGATCAACAAGCAGGCCATCATTGACGTGGTGTTCCAGGGTGCCGGTAAAATCGCCAAGAACCCGATCCCGCCGACGATCTGGTCCTATAATGACGCGATCGTTGACGATCCCTATGATCCGGTGAAATCGAAAGAGATGCTGGCAGCCGCCGGTGTAAGCGATCTGTCGATGAAGATCTGGGCGATGCCGGTGCAGCGTCCCTATAACCCAAATGCCCGTCGCATGGCTGAGCTGATCCAGGAAGATTTCAGCAAGGTTGGTGTGCAGGCCGAGGTTGTGTCTTACGAATGGGGTGAATACCTGTCGCGTTCGAAAGACAAGGACCGTGACGGTGCCGTTCTGCTGGGCTGGACCGGTGACAACGGCGACCCCGACAACTTCCTGGCCGTTCTGCTGGGCTGTGACGGTGTAGGTGGCTCGAACCGCGCGCAATGGTGTAACGATGAGTTCCAGTCGCTGATCGAACAGGCCAAGCAGGAAAGCGATCCGGCCAAGCGCACCGCGCTTTATGAAGAAGCGCAGGTTGTGTTCAAGCGTGAAGCGCCCTGGGCAACCATCGCACACTCGATCGTGCACATGCCGCTGCGCAATGAAGTTAAAGGCTATAAGATCGACCCGCTGGGTGGTCACATCTTCTACGGTGTAAGTCTCGAAAAATAATAAGTTTTTCAACGAAATAAGGGCCGGGCGCATCATGCGCCCGGCCTCGCCAGTTCAAGCGAGCCACAACCATGCTGTCCTTTCTGCTGCGCAGACTGCTGACCTTCGTGCCCACGTTCATCGGGGTGACGATCGTCTCTTTCCTTTTCATCCGCCTGCTTCCCGGAGACCCGATCCTGCTTTTGGCAGGGGAACGGGGTGTCGGCGAAGAACGTTATGCTGAGCTGGTCAAACAGTTCGGTTTCGATCAACCGATCTGGCGACAATATGTCGACTATCTCTGGGGCGTCATGCAGGGCGATCTGGGCACGTCTTTCGTGACCAAGAAACCTGTTGTGTCCGAGTTCTTTGCGCTGTTCCCGGCAACGCTGGAACTGTCGATCTGTGCGATCATTCTGGCCATTGTGGTGGGCATTCCGGCAGGTGTGATTGCAGCGGTCAACCGGGGCAAGTTCTTTGATCAGGCACTGATGACCGGTGCGCTGATCGGGTATTCCATGCCAATTTTCTGGTGGGCGCTGCTGCTCATCATCGTGTTTTCCTCCGGTCTGGGCTGGACGCCTGTTTCAGGGCGGATCTCGTTCCTGTACTTCTTTGACGAAGTGACCGGCTTCATGCTGATCGACAGTTTCCTGTCGGGACAGAAAGGTGCGTTTGCCTCCGCCGTGAGCCACCTGATCCTGCCGACCATTGTGCTGGCCACCATCCCGCTGGCCGTGATTGCGCGCCAGACACGGTCGGCCATGCTGGAAGTGCTGGGAGAAGACTATGTGCGCACTGCCAAGGCCAAGGGGTTGTCACCCTTGCGGGTGAACGGCCAGCACGCGCTGCGAAATGCGCTTATTCCTGTCGTGACCGTGATCGGCCTTCTGGTCGGCACGCTTCTTGCCGGTGCGATCCTGACTGAAACGATCTTTTCCTGGCCGGGCATCGGCAAATGGATGGTCGACAGTATTTTCCGCCGTGACTACCAGGTGGTGCAGGGCGGGCTTTTGCTGATTGCGTCCATCATCATGATCGTGAACCTGACCGTGGATGTGCTCTACGGCTGGATCAACCCGAAAATCAGAAAGGGCTGAGCGAGATGACCGATACCTCCGCAACCCAAACGATGCAGCCGCCCAGCCCTCTTCGCGAGTTCTGGAGCTATTTCCGCGAAAACCGGGGTGCCGTGATCGGCATGTATGTGTTCATGGCGTTTTTCATCATCGCCCTGATTGCCCCGCTGATTGCCCCCTATGCCCCGAACGAACAGTTCCGTGACCACCTGTTGCAGCCGCCATTCTGGCAGGAAGGCGGATCAGCCGAGTTCCTTCTGGGCACCGATCCGCTTGGCCGCGATATGCTGTCGCGCCTGCTGCACGGCGCACGGTTCTCGTTCTTCATCGGTGTGATTGTTGTGTCGATCGCCTCATTCTTCGGGGTGATCATCGGCGTGATCTCGGGCTTTGCACCGAAATGGGTCGATACGCTGATCATGCGCCTGATGGACATCATCCTGTCCTTCCCGTCGCTGCTTCTGGCGCTGGTGCTGGTGGCCATTCTTGGGCCGTCCCTGATCAACGCCATGATCGCCATCGCGCTGGTTCTGCAGCCGCATTTCGTGCGCCTGACCCGCGCTGCGGTTATCTCGGAACGCACCAAGGATTACGTGACCGCTGCCAAAGTGGCAGGCGCAGGTCGTCTGCGCACCATGTTCGTGACCGTGCTGCCCAATTGTCTGGCGCCGATCATCGTGCAGGCTGCGTTGTCGTTCTCAACCGCCATTCTGGACGCGGCGGCCCTGGGCTTCCTTGGCATGGGTGCGCAGCCCCCCACGCCGGAATGGGGCACCATGCTTGCCGAGGCGCGAGAGTTCATCCTGCGTGCCTGGTGGGTGGTCACCCTGCCCGGTGTCTGCATCCTCGTGTCCGTTCTGGCCATCAACCTGATGGGCGACGGGCTGCGCGATGCGCTTGATCCCAAGCTGAAACGGAGCTGACGCATGAGCCTTCTCGAGATTAAGAACCTCACTGTCGAGTTTCGCACCGCAAACGGGCCTTTCCGTGCGGTGGACAGCGTCGACATGACTGTGGATGCAGGCGAATTGGTTGCCATTGTGGGCGAAAGCGGCTCCGGTAAGTCCGTGTCGATGCTCGCCATGATGGGGTTGCTGCCCTGGACCGCCAATATCACTGCCGACAAGATGGAGTTTGATGGAAAGGACCTTCTGACCCTGTCACCGAAAGCGCGCCGCAAGATCATCGGCAAAGATGTGTCGATGATTTTCCAGGAACCGATGTCATCCTTGAACCCCTGCTATACGGTTGGCTTTCAGATCAAAGAGGTGCTGCGCCAGCACACCGATCTGAGCCGGGCTGAACGGCAAACCCGCGCGGTGGAGCTGATGGAGCAAGTCGGCATCCCCGACCCGAAGAAGCGCC
This sequence comes from Aliiroseovarius crassostreae, assembly GCF_001307765.1. GTDB lineage: Bacteria > Pseudomonadota > Alphaproteobacteria > Rhodobacterales > Rhodobacteraceae > Aliiroseovarius > Aliiroseovarius crassostreae. Next base: position 117,711 of record NZ_LKBA01000024.1, on the reverse strand, counting down.
TGAACGTGTTCCCGCACCAGCTCTCGGGGGGGATGAGCCAGCGGGTGATGATCGCCATGGCGCTCGCGTGCAAACCCAAGCTGTTGATCGCGGATGAACCAACCACCGCGCTTGATGTGACCATCCAGGCGCAGATCCTTGACCTGCTCATCGACCTGCAAAAGACCGAGGGCATGGCGCTCATTCTGATCACCCATGACATGGGTGTGGTTGCGGAAACCGTGGAACGTGTCAGCGTGCAATATGCCGGCCAGCGGGTGGAAGAGCAGGAGGTGAACGCACTCTTTGCCAACCCGCATCACCCCTATACGGCGGCCCTGCTTGCGGCCCTGCCGGAACGGGCCACCGGGCGGCATCTGCCGACCATTCCGGGGGTGGTGCCGGGGCAGTTTGACCGCCCGCAGGGCTGCCTGTTCTCGCCCCGTTGCGCCTTTACCGATGACCTGTGCCGCACCAAACCGCCGGTCGCGGCCCATGCGGATCTGGGCAAGGCCCTGTGTCACCGCCCGCTTGAGCAGGGTGAACCACAAGAAATCAAGGAGGTCCCGGCATGAGCGCCCCGATCCTGACCGCAACCGACCTGCGCCGCCATTTCGAGGTGAAATCTGGCCTGTTTGGGCAACCCCACACCGTGCGCGCGCTGGATGGCGCCAGCTTTGAGCTGGTGCCCGGCCGCACCCTTGCCGTGGTGGGGGAAAGTGGGTGTGGGAAATCCACCCTCGCCAACCTTGTGACCATGATCGACACACCGACCTCGGGGTCATTTTCCATTGACGGGCAGGACATCCAGCCCGGTGATGAACTGCGCGATAAGGTGCTGCGCGCCAAGGTGCAGATCGTGTTCCAGAACCCCTACGGTTCGCTCAATCCACGACAGACCATCGGCAAGATCCTGATGGAACCGCTGCTTTTGAACCGCCCGGAGGTCTCCGCTGAAGAGCGCGAACGCCGGGCACGGGAAATGGTGGAACTGGTGGGGCTGCGCCCCGAGCATTTCAACCGCTACCCGCATATGTTCTCGGGCGGACAACGGCAGCGGATCGCAGTGGCCCGGGCGCTGATGCTTGAGCCGGAAATCCTGGTCCTTGATGAACCTGTCTCGGCTCTGGACCTTTCGATCCAGTCGCAGGTTCTGAACCTGCTCACCGATCTGCAGGACAAGTTCAACCTGGCCTACCTTTTCATCAGCCACGACCTCTCAGTGGTGCGTCATTTCGCAGATGATGTGATCGTGATGTATCTGGGCAAACCGGTGGAGCAAGGCGCCAAGGAAGAAGTGTTCGAAAATCCGCGCCACCCCTATACCAAGGCACTTTTGTCCGCGACCCCCATGGCCGATCCGACCCGCCGACAGGAGCGGATCAAACTGGAGGGAGAGCTGCCCTCACCGCTCAATGTGCCCGTTGGCTGTGCCTTTAACCCACGTTGCTGGAAGGCCACGGAAAACTGTCGTGCCTCACGCCCGGATATGAGTGATGGCGCACATCGGTTTGCCTGTTTCCACCCGGAGAACGGTGCGACCTAAAGTGAAAGGGGTGCCAACCGGCGCCCTTTTTTCTTGCCCCAAATACCTCCGCCGGAGGCACAGGCTCAAACCGCAGGTTTGAGCCACCCCAAAGCCTGTCGACCGTAGGGAGAAAAGGCGCGGGCGCAACGGGTGGGGTAGAGGGCGCTTTTACTTACGTTCCAGCGCGCTTTTGGTGGCTCACTTCGTGAGCCTGAGGGACGCTGCCCCTCGCCGCTTGCGCGGCTCACCCCGAAGTATTTCTGGCAAGAAGAAAGATGGCTCAGCTGCGGATGATCATGTCGCGGGGGAGGTTGGAAAAAACCTCGGGGCCGGTGGCGCGCAGGATTACAATCTCTTCAAGGCGGATGCCGAACTGATCAAGAAGGTAGATACCGGGTTCAATCGAAAAGACATTGCCTTCTTCGAGCACGACATCTGAGTTTGACACGATGTCGGGCTTTTCATGCAGATCAAGCCCCAGCCCGTGGCCAACGCGGGCCGCGAGGGTTTTGCCGTAACCTGCGGCAATGATCACGTCCCGTGCGGCCTTGTCGACGTCGCCCGAGGTTGCGCCGGGTCTGGCTGCGGCCAATCCGGCTTTGACAGCCTGTTCGACGATGGCAAAAATCTCTTTGTAGTGATCGGTTGGTGTGCCGAACCAGCCGCATCTGGTGTTGTCGGCGGGATATCCCATGTGGCGGCACCCGCAATCAATCTGCACGGCCATCTCTTGGCTGAGTGTGGTTGGGCCAGTGTGGTGGTGGGGGAAGGCGCCGTTGGGGCCGAAGGCCACGTTGATGAACTCGACCTCTGCGCCATGTTCGGCGTAGGTGGCGGCAATGATCGCGGCCACGTCCTCTTCGCTCATCCCGTCTTGCAGCCCGTCAAAGGCGCGGGTCAGAGCGATGTCGTTGACAAGGTGACTTGCTTTCAGCGCATCATATTCGGCGGGTTCCTTGATCTTTCGCAGCGCACCGATTGTGTCTTGCATAAAACCGTGCGTGGCCCCCGGCAGCTTGTCCAGAAGCAGGAAGGAGAAGTCGGAGCGCATCATTTCGTCCAGAGCCAGTTTCGGCCGGGCGGGTAGGGTGAGGCGGGTGAGGATATCCTCCAGTGCGCCGTGCGGTCCATCAGCGTCTTTCCAGGTGGTGAAGGGCAGCGCGGTGTGCTGGCGCACGCTGTCGGCATTGAGGGCAGGCATCAGAAACTCGGCCTGATCCTGTGTGATCAGCAACAGCACCGGGCGCTCATCCCCGTGCGGATCCAGCCCGGTCAGCCAGGCCAGGTGGCTGGTTGGCCCCACGGCCACCAAGTCGGTTCCGGTGTCATGCATTTTATGGTGCAGGCGGGTCAGGCGGGCGGAGTAGTCCATCAGCAGTCCTTCATATGATCGTGGGTCATGGGCGCATGACGGGGTGGTTTCGTCAAGTGGATTTTGGATCCAATTGATGTGTGCAAGAAAACCGGAGGCCGAAGCCCCCGTTTCGCAGCGCAGATTTTATGCGTTTTTTACTGAAGGCCCATTTGGCGGCGGTGGCCGCAAAGAACCCCTTTTCCTGTTTCAGCTTGATCCAGTTGTTCACATAGTTGATCCAGACCTGACCAGCCTGCGGCAGGATCATGGCGATCGGTGTTGGGCGCGCGGGGGCGTCGACCTCCATCCGGCGGATCTGGGGGAATTTCTCGGTCAGCGTGGCGCCTTCGATATTTGAGGTGATGAAGACGTCAGCCCGGCCAGAGATCACTTCCTGATACCCGCGTGCCGGGGCCTCGACCACCTTGATATCTGCGTTTGGGAACCAGTCCCGCACCATTTTCTCAAATGAGGTGCCCAGGGTGGTTGCCACTTTCACGTCCGGTGCGTTGATCGAGGCGAAATCTGTGAACCGGCCCAGCTTGTCTTTGGTTGTGTAAGGCCCGATCTGCAGCGAGATATAAGGCGATAGAGAACTCCGCCACTTTCATCCGGGAGGGGGAGATCGAAGCGGATCCGGTCATGTGATATTTGCCTGCGACAATCTCATTCACCAGCGTCTTCCAGTCGGTTGGAACAAATTCCAGCTCAACTTCAAGATCCTTGGCCAGCTCGGTAATCACGTCGATTTCGTACCCTTTGAACCCTTCGGTAGCCGGGATGCGTTCGAGCATCAGGGGGCGGTTTGGGGCGGTGCCCCATGTGATCGCTCTCCCTTTTCCTTTTTTAAGGTGCCGCTAGCTTGAAACTTGGAGAAACAGGAGGAAATGATGCAATCCTTTGAGCAACGGGAAACGGATTTGATCCACAATTTGAATAAATGACAGCGAGATACACGGTCGGGGGGCGCCAGTATCGACTTGTTAAGGGGGCAGATATTAAAGCGTTTCGGGATAAACTTGAGACACATGTTTGCCCCGAAACGCCCACGACATTGATATTTCTTGCAGCGTTTCGACGAACGTCGTTCTGTTTTTAATCACTGGGGTTTTGGGGCTGCTGTCGCGTAGCGCGAAGTAGGATCTGTTAATTCTGCAGAATGGCCGAATCATTCGTTGCAAATGAAATGAACTTGACAGGCGCCACATGGATCCCGATAGTGCACCCGTTAAGAATGGCCGCCGGGAGAGGAGACCGCACCCATGAAAATCGAACAGATCCACCACGTTGCCTATCGCTGCAAAGACGCCAAAGAGACCGTGGAATGGTATGGAAAAATGCTGAACATGGATTTCATTCTGGCGATTGCCGAAGACCATGTGCCCTCGACCCATGAACCCGACCCCTATATGCACATCTTCCTGGATGCGGGGATGGGCAATGTGCTTGCCTTTTTTGAGCTGCCGACAAAAGCGGAGATGGGCCGGGATCTGAATACGCCGATCTGGGTGCAGCATATCGCCTTCAAGGTGAAAGATCGCGCCACGCTGATCGAGTTCAAAGAGCATCTGGAAGCAAATGGTGTTGAAGTGCTCGGCGTGACTGATCATTCGATCTTCCACTCGATCTATTTCTTCGACCCGAACGGGCATCGTGTCGAACTGGCCTGTCCGGACCCGGAAGAAGAAGCCATGCTGAAGCGCATGGATGAGGTGAAATGGGACATGCTGAACGAATGGTCCGTGACCAAAAAGGCGCCCAAACACGCCGATTGGCTGCACGCGAAAGAGCTGAACAAAGACGGCTGATCCGGATGGGAAAAGGGGGCTGCGGCCCTCTTTTTCTTTAGGGTCAGGCCGGGGTGGTAATGTCTGCCAGCAGGTCAAGCAGCCGTGTCTCGCGATATGCGATGTGATCAGCGGCGGCAATCACCGCTTCGGCTGGTTCATGCACGAGCCCACAGGCAATTGACAGGTCTGCCAGGCGCATTGCCCCGGCATCATTGTCCCCGTCGCCCACAAAAACCACATAATTGCCGCGGGCCTGCAAATCCGCCACGACATCGGCCTTGCGCAGGATATGTGTGACGCCCGACACCTTGCCATCAACAACCTGCCCGCACGAGCTGTGGACCTGGCAGCCAAAGCGCATGAGCAGGGTGGAAATCCAGACATCCAGATTGCCCGTGGCGACGATGCAGTCACTTTGCCGGCGCTGAATGAACTCAAGCAGCCCCTCGAACAAAGGGATATCCGCCAGCAGCTGATCCACCTCATTCACGGGAAACAGCCCGAGGATCCCAACCCGTTTCAGAAAGCTGTCTTCAAACGGAATGTGGCCGCGAATGGTGCGTTCGGTCAGCTCGGCAATCTCTTCCTCAATATGGAAATGGCGCGCGATCAACGGCAGGGTTTCCACCCGTGTCAGGGTGCCGTCCAGATCAAAGACATATTTGACATCCTGTGCCAATGTGCGCCCCGCCCCTTTGTTCAGGTTCATTCCGTCGTGCCAACAGGCCCGGTTGGGTCTGAGGCGCCGCTGAATTAGCACCCAAAGACAGCTTTGTCACCGCCAGCAGCGGCATGTTCCCGTTTCCAAACGTCAGTCCCGCGACAGTTGCCGTCTCTTGGCGGCACGCTCTTCGCGCAGCTTTTGCTCCTGACCGAGGCGAAAGCTGGTTTCCACGAATTTCAGATGGTCGCGCGCTGCCTTTTCCGCGCGGTCCGGGTCGCCGTCCAGAATGGAATGCACAATCTCGCGGTGCTGATCCAGAAGCATCCGTCCGCTCCCGTCCGTCGTGCGCAGGAATTTGCGATTGTAGAAAATCCCCTGTCGGGTGAGGTCGTAGATTGAGCCCATCATGTGGATCAGCGTGGTGTTCTGGCTGGCATCCACCACCGCCACATGCAGCGCGAGATCGGCCTCGCTTGAGGCCTCGGCATCGCCGGTTTCCCACGCGGCCTGAAGATCGTTCATGATATCCTTCAGACGTTCCTTGTCAGAGGAGGTGGCGCGTTCAGCGGCAAGGCGGCTGGCAAACGCCTCCTGTTCCGAGCGATATTCCAGATAGTCGTAAAAGGCGCTGCCATGGCGGGCATAAAGGGCCAGCATGGCAGGGGACATGGCGCGGCCTGAAAGGGTGGCGATGAAGGTGCCTTCGCCATGGCGCACATGGACCAGTCCGCGATTTTCCAGCGTCTGCAATGCCTCGCGCAGCTTCGGACGAGAGACGCCCATCGCCTCGGCCAGTTCACGTTCCGAGGGCAGTTTGCGCCCTTCTTTCAGGATGCCGTCGACGATCATCTGCTCGATCTGGTGCATCACGGCTTCGGCAATCGATTCGTGCCCCACCTGCTCAAACGGGCTTGTATCCCCCATGTCCTGCATCCCCTGAACTGTGCCGGTTGTCATTTATCTTTACCGCTTTTGCCTCGGATCTCAAAGGAAAGTTGGGGGAAATTCCTGCGGCAATTCTTGCTTCAATGCGCTGATGCGGATCGGTTTTTGGGGATTTCCCGGTTCGTCTTCCACCCGGCCGGCATGAGCCGTGGATAGGGTCAAAAGGTTTGCTGGCAAATTAATTTGCTGACATAAATTAATGGTAAATAATATTAACCAATTTAGGGGTGCCCGATGGCACAGGGCAGCCGTGGAGGCGGTCTGCTTGCATCTTGGAGGAGATACACATGAAAAAGACCCTGACATCGGTGGCAATTGCCGCCACCATGCTGACCGCACCGATTGCGGAAGCCGCTGACAAACTTCTGTTGAAAACCCCGATCGCGTTCTCGACCGCTCTGCCCGGCCTGGGATCGCCCATTCCGCGTGTGGCCGAACAGCTGCAGCTCATGTCGGGCGGTTCGCTCAAGATGAAAGTGTATGAGCCGGGCAAGCTGGTGCCGCCGTTTGAAATCCTTGATGCGGTCAGCTTGGGCAAGATCAATTCGGGTTACACCACCGCAGGTCACTGGGCCGGCAAGATCCCGGCCGCACCGCTGTTTTCGGCCGTTCCCTTCGGCCCCGAAGCGGGTGAATATATGGCGTGGCTTTACTATGGCAACGGCATGACCCTGTATCAGGAAATGTATGACCAGGCCCGGGTTGAAGATGCCTTCCTCCCGCGCAAGTAACCCATTCTTGCGCCAATAAGGCAAATGGGGGGCGGTGGCCTACCTGCCCCCACACCTTAGCGCGGCACGTTCAGGCCGCGCCCCTTTTTCCGCATTTGTTTGTGACCTTTCCATCCTGTGAGCCGTGCCATTTGCGCGCAAGTTTCTGAGGAGGACGCCCCATGGCCCAGAACGTGACCCAGAATATTCCCGCCCCGAATGATCCCGATCTGGATCTGATTGATGTGTATGAGCACATCCTGGAACGATGAGGATCGTGACACGCAGGTTGCTGCCGTTGCCATCGACAAGACGGTCAAAGGGATCGGCAATGTGGTGATCGACATCATCCTTGCAGCCTCGACCGGCATTATCGGCGCCTCCGTTGTGCTGCTGGGTGTTCTGTCGCTGCCGTCGATGATGGAGCAGAAATATTCGCCCAGCCTTGCGGCCGGTGTGGTGTCTGCCTCGGGCACGCTGGGCATCCTCATCCCGCCCTCGATCATGCTGGTGATCATGGCGGATCAGATGGCGCTGTCGGTGGGGGATCTGTTCATGGCAGCCGTCTTCCCCGGTGTGATCATCGGCGGGCTGTACCTGACCTATATTTTCGTGATCGCCCTGATCAAACGCGACGTGGCCCCGGTGCCCGAGGGGGGCAACCCGCCCTGACTGGGCCGCTGTGAAAGATGTGTTGATTGCGGTCCTGCCAACGCTGGGCCTGATCCTCGTCGTGCTGGGCTCGATCTTTGCGGGCCTGACCATGCCGACCGAAGCTTCTGGCGTGGGGGCCTTGGGCGCGACCCTTCTGGCGCTTGGTTATCGCAAGCTTACGCTGCGCAAACTGGTGAATGTGCTGAAGGCCACCGTCAACACCACCGCCTATATCTTCGCGATTTTCCTTGGCGCAACCGTGTTCAGCTATGTGCTGCGCGAACCGGGGGGCGACGCGCTGATCGAAGATATGATCCACGGCGCGGGGCTGGGTGCCAATGGCACGGTCTTCCTGATCCTCTTCATCGTCTTCCTTTTGAGGTTTGTCCTGGACTGGATCGAGATCACCCTGATTGTGCTGCCTTTGATGCGCCCGATCGTGAATGCGCTGGGTCTGGATATCCCCGGATTTGGGCGATTGATGAACCGGCCCTCGTGTGGTTCGTGATACTTGTGGCCGTGACGCTTCAGACCTCGTTCCTCACGCCGCCGGTTGGGTTTGCGCTCTTTTACCTCAAGGGGGTCTGCCCGCCAAAAATCAAGCTGACCGATATCTATAAGGGCATCATTCCCTTCGTGCTCTTGCAGCTCTTGGGCCTGATGCTGGTCTTCCTCTGGCCCGCGCTTGCAACCTGGTTGCCATCGGTCGCCTATTAAGAAAAGGTGGAACCATGACCGATCAGGACCTCATCGCGCAATTGCAAAAAATCTGTGGGCGCCGGCATGTGCTCACAGGTGCGCGCCGCACCGCACGTTTTCGCAAGGGGTTTCGCTCAGGAGAGGGCGAGGCGCTGGCAGTGGTGCAGCCGGGCACGCTGCTTGAACAGTGGAACGTGCTAGAGGCCTGCGTGGCGGAAGACAAGATCGTGATCATGCAGGCGGCCAATACGGGCCTGACCGAAGGGTCGACTCCAAAGGGCCGCTATGACCGCGAGGTGGTCTTGATCAACACGCGCCGCATGGATCGGTTGCAGCTGATCAAGGATGGCACGCAGGTGATTTCCTTTCCGGGCTCCACCTTGTTTGCGCTGGAAAAACTGCTCGCCCCGCTCAACCGCCAGCCCCATTCGGTGATAGGCTCCTCCTGCATCGGGGCGTCCGTGGTGGGGGGTGTGTGCAACAATTCCGGTGGCTCGCTGGTTGAGCGCGGCCCGTCCTATACTGAGCTCTCCCTTTTTGCCCGCATTACCGAAGAGGGGCGGCTGGAGCTGGTCAACCATCTGGGCATCAACCTAGGCAAAACCCCGGAAGAGATCCTGACCCGGTTGGAACAGGGGGATTATTCTGCCGCGGATCTGGAAAGCTCCAACCGCAAAGCGTCGGACACGGATTATGCCCGCCGGGTGCGGAATGTGGAGGCGGACACACCGGCGCGGTTCAACGCCGACAAGTCCCGCCTTTACGAGGCCGCGGGCTGTGCCGGGAAACTTGCCGTGTTTGCCGTGCGGCTCGATACCTATCCGATGAATGCGGATGAGCGGACCTTCTATGTCGGCACCAAGGACACCGCCGCCCTGACAGAGCTGCGCCGCCGGATCCTGGCCGATTTCGACACGCTGCCGGTGTCGGCTGAATACATGCATGAAGAGGTGTTTGACCTCTCGGATCGTTACGGCAAGGACACGATGGTGATGATCGACAAGCTGGGCACCGATCGCTTGCCGATGTTCTTTGCCATGAAGGGCGCGGTGGATGCGCGGCTGGCGAATGTGCCGGGGATGGCAAACTTCACCGATAAGGTCATGCAGATGCTTGCCCGGATCTGGCCGGATATCCTGCCTGCGCGGATGCGTGATTTTCGTGGTCAGTATCCCCACCACCTGATCCTGAAAATGCGCGATGGCGGCATTGAAGAGGCGCAGGCGCTGCTGGCGGAGATGTCCGGGCAAGGGCGGCTGGACTATTTCGAATGTGACCCGCGTGAGGCCAAGATGGCCGGGTTGCACCGCTTTGCCGCTGCCGGGGCTGCGGTGCGATATATGAATGTGCATCGCGATGAGGTCGAAGACATCCTTGCGCTTGATATCGCTCTGCGCCGCAATGACCGGGACTGGTTTGAAGAACTGCCCGCCGAGATTTCCGACCAGCTTGTGAGCAAGCTCTATTACGGCCATTTCATGTGTCATGTGCTGCATCAGGATTACATCGTGAAAAAGGGGGCTGATCCCAAGGCGCTGAAAGCGGCGATGCTGAAGATCCTGGATGCGCGCGGGGCGGAATACCCGGCGGAGCATAACGTGGGGCATCTTTACCCGGCCAAACCCGATCTTGCGGCGTTTTACAAATCCGTCGACCCCACCAATTCAATGAATCCGGGGATCGGGAAGATGTCGCGCCGGAAGAATTACGGGTAAGTGCCGGGGGTTTCCTGTTTCGGACAAAAGAAGACAAAAGAAAACGCGCGCCGGTTGGGCGCGCGTTCTGGTTTTGGATATTGCTGTGATTATTCGGGTTTCTGACGGGGCAGGAACAGGTTCAGGACCAGCCCGGCCACACCGGACAGGCCAATGCCGGCCAGGGTGAAGCCATCTCCGAATTCCAGCGTCAGCCCACCGATGCCGATGATCAGCACGGTCGAGACAATCACCATGTTGCGCGCGTCCTGCAGATGATCGCCCAGGCGGATCAGAACCGTCAGGCCCACGACGGTGACCATCCCAAAGAGCAGGATCATGATGCCGCCCATGACGGGCATCGGGATGGTGCCAAGTGCGCCGCCCAGCTTGCCCACAAATGACAGTGCGATGGCAAAGATGGCGGCCCAGGTCATGATCGCCGGGTTGAAGGCGCGGGTCAGGGTCACGGCGCCGGTCACTTCGGAATAGGTGGTGTTGGGGGGACCGCCCAGCAGGCCCGCCGCTGTGGTGGCAAGGCCATCGCCCAGCATGGTGTTCTGGATGCCGGGGTTCTCAATGTAATCCTTTTTGGTGACCGATCCGATTGCGAGGATATCGCCGAAATGCTCAATCGCAGGGGCGATGGCCACGGGCAGGATGAACAGGATGGCCGCAAGGTTGAACTCGGGCGCGACGAAACCCGGCACCGCAAACCAGGCGGCACCTGCCAGGGGCGCGGTGTTGATCAGGCTTTCCCCGGTGATCGCCCCGATGATGAGCGCGGTGACGTAACCCGCAATCACACCGACAATGATCGGCACCACACGCATGATGCCACGGCCGAGAATGGCGGTGATCATGGTCGCCCCAAGCGAGACCGCGGCAAGGATCAGGGCAATGCCCTTGGGCACGATCTGCGCATCCCCGGCCACACCGGTGGACATGTTGACCGCAACCGGCGCCAGCGACAGGCCGATCACCATGATCACCGGACCAACCACAACCGGCGGCAGCAGCTTGTGCAGGAAATCACTGCCAAAAATGCGGATCGCAAAGCTGAGTGCGACATAAAGCAGACCGGCGGCCGCTAGCCCCCCGGTGGTGGCAGCCATGCCCCAGGTCTGCACCCCATAAATGATCGGTGCGATAAAGGCGAAGGATGAGGCCAGGAAGACCGGCACCTTGCCACGGGTGGTGATCTGGAAAATCAGCGTACCAAGCCCCGCCGTGAACAGCGCCACGCTCGGGTCCAGCCCGGTCAGAAGCGGCACCAGCACAAGGGCCCCAAAGGCCACGAACAGCATTTGCGCGCCGATCAGCGCCTGTTTTGCGCCAAAGGAATATTCAGTGTTCGACAGGTCGTTTGCCCCGCGAACGTCGGTTGTATCAGTCATCTTCCCCTCACTTCTTCAATGGGTGATATGTGCGCGATACAGGGTCTGTGCCCCGCTTGGAGCCGCGACAAACTGCCCCCTTCTGAAGCATTGTTGGCGCTAAATCCAGCCTTTGTTGAGGGGAAATGGCATTTTCCTGACGGGGGCGGTTGGGCTGCTTCCAACGCCGAAAAAAGGTCAGAATATTCCCATGGCCAGCCCCGCGCCCAGCCCTAGACCCAATGCACGACATTGTTCCAGATCTGTGTCGGAAATGGTTTTTTGCGCAAGGATTTTCTCAGGCGTCTGGGCGTGGGTGCCGATGATCAGCCCCGGCTGAACCTCTTTGAGCCGCCACCCGGTTGCAATGCGCGCCATTTGCCGCAACGCGTTTTCGCCATCTGATCCGGCACAGACCATCAGCGCATATGGCCGCCCTTCGATCCGGCCCAGCACCGGGTAATAGCAGCGGTCAAAAAACTCTTTCATCTCGCCGGAAATGGCGGCGAGGTTTTCGGGCGCGCAGAAGAGATAGCCATCAGCCGCCATGAGGTCGTCCGGGCCGGCCTCATGGGCTGGTTTCAGCACCACCTCCACCTCGTCACGGGCGGCCTGACAGGCGGCCTGTGCCATCTGCTGACTGCCGCCGGTGCGGGAATGATAGACAATCAAAAGCCGGGTCATGCGGCGATGCTACAGCCAATTTCACCAGCTTTGAAGCGCGGTTTCAGCTTTGGGGCAGGCTGCGCCCCTCCGGTCCTGCATAGGCCCGTTCAACCTTTGCCACGCGCAGTTCGAAATGGCTGTACCACCGCTCCAGCCCCAATGTCTGGGCCACGAGGTGTTTGGCATTGGCTTTCCAGGCGCGGATGCTGTCTTCGCTGTCCCAATAGGAGACGGTGATGCCGAAACTGGCTGTGTCGCGGGTGCTTTCCGCGCCCAGGCAACCGGGTTCTTCCAGCGCCAGCGCATACATGCGATCGCCCATTTCGGCATAGCCCGCATCATCTTTGCTGAGCTGATTTGTGAAAATCACCGCGTAGTAGGGCGGTTCGGGGGTGCGGGCAAAACGCTCGGTCATCCGGGGGCTCCTTGCTGGGATGCGTTATGCCTACAGCGTTTCGGGAAAAACCTGAAACACATGTTTGTTCCGCAACGCATACTGCGCAGACGATCTTGGGCCGATCCTGGGCCGGGACAGTTCGGAACGCGGGGCAGAGGAACACAGGGAAAAAAGAGGGCAGACGGGCCGCCCCCTCCTGAAAAAATGCTTCAGCGTGGGCCGGGATTGGCGATCAGGTCGCGGGAAATCACAAGGCGCTGAATGTCGCTGGTGCCTTCATAGATCTGCGATACGCGCACGTCGCGATAGATGCGCTCGACCGGATAATCGCGCAGATAGCCATAGCCGCCGAAGGTCTGAATCGCGGCTGAGCACACTTCCTCGGCCATTTCGGTGGCAAAGAGTTTCGCCATCGAGGCTTCGCGCAGAGCGGGCAGGCCCGCATCGCGGCGGGCTGCGGCCAGATGCACCAACTGGCGGGCCGCTTCGACCTTGGTGGCCATGTCAGCCAACCGGAACCCAACGGCCTGATGCTGGGCGATCTCCTTGCCGAACGCCTTGCGTTCCTGCGCATATTCCAAGGCGCATTCCAGCGCCTTGCGGGCCATGCCCACCGCCTGTGAGGCGATGCCGATGCGTCCACCTTCCAGATTGGCCAGGGCGATCTTGTAGCCTTCGCCTTCCTGACCCAACAGGTTTTCGGCCGGCACCCGCATGTTTTCAAACGACAACTGGCAGGTGTCCGAGGAATGCAGCCCCAGCTTTTCCTCGACCCGGACGACCTCATACCCCGGCATGTCGGTTTCCACGATAAAGGCGCTGATGCCTTTCGATCCGGCGTCTTTGTCGGTCACGGCGAAGACGATGATCACCTTGCCGTTCTTGCCCGAGGTGATGAATTGCTTGGCGCCGTTCAGCACGTAATGATCCCCGTCCCGCACCGCCGTGGTGCGCAGTTTCGAGGCGTCCGAGCCTGCTTGCGGTTCGGTCAGGGCAAAGCCGCCGATCCATTCGCCCGAGGCCAGCTTCGGCAGGTATTTCTGTTTCTGGGCCTCGGTGCCGTATTTCACGATCGGGCCGCAGCCGACCGAGCTGTGCACCGACAGGATGGTCGAACAGGCGCCGTCACCGGCGGCCACTTCCTCGACCACGCTGGCATAGGTCACCGCGTCCAGTTCAATCCCGCCATATTCTTCCGGCACCAGCATCCCGAGAAAGCCCAGCTCACCCATTTCGTCCAGTTCCGTGCGGGGAAAGGCCTTGGTGCGGTCGCGTTCCTCGGCGCCGGGCCACAGGCGTTCGCGGGCGAATTGCGCGGCCATGTCGCGGATGGCGGATTGGGTTTCGTCAAGCATGTTTGTCTCTCCTGATCTGTCCGGCCTGATCTGTCCGGGCGTGTTGCGGTCCCGATCAAAGTGATTCTCTGCGGCGATCCTAAAGTTGAAATCACTCGCACACGATGCCACCATGTTTCAGAAATTTGACCTGAAATGCCATAAGGTTTGTGATGCCCACCCCCATGCTGTCACCACCGCCTGCGCAGATGTCCAGCGCCCCGATCCCCGCAGCATTTGCAGCGGAAGCAATTGAATGTGGCCGTCTGGCGGGGGTGGATATGGGTGCGCTGATCCAGGATCTGGGTATCCCCGAACAGGACCTGCACCACCTGACCCCGGACCAGTTCGGTCAGATCTGGCTGGAGCTGTCCTTTCGCATGCGCGATGAGTTCTTTGGCCTTGCCGCCCGCCCGATGCGGCCGGGCAGTTTTACCCTGCTTGGCCACGCAACCCGCCACGCGCCGACCCTTGAGGTGGCGGTGGCCCGTGCGTTGCGTTTTCTGACGGTGGTGCTGGAGGACCCGGCCGGGACACTTTCTGTTGAGGGGCGACATGCCGAGGTGACACTGCGCGAAGAAGGCGCGCCGAAATCGGCCTTTGCCTACCGGCTTTATTTTACCATCCTGCATGCGCTGAACTGCTGGCTGATCGGAGAGCGGATCCCGATCCAACGCATCCAGTTCCCCTGTGCAGCCCCGGAAGGCACCAATGATTACGGGGATTTCTTTGGCGTGCCGGTGGCGTTTTCCGCCCCCGTGGCCCGCCTGGAATTTGAGCGCAAATATCTGCGCAAACCGATCAACCGCTCGGACCGGGCGCTGAAGGTGTTTTTGAAATCCGCCCCCACCGCGTTCCTGTCCGGCTATCGCCATGGGGACGGGATCAAGGCGCGGGTGGTGGCAGAGCTGTCACTGGGAGAGGTCGGGGGCTGGCCCGGTGTGGATGAGATCGCGCAGCGGCTGGGTCTGTCCACCTCGACCCTGCATCGGCGCCTGAAAGACGCGGGGCAGAGCTTTGGTGAAATCAAGGAGGAGCGTCGCCGCAACCTGGCCCTGTCGCTTTTGAAAAAGACCGATCTGCCGGTGGCAGAGATTGCCGGACGGGTGGGCTATGCGGAACCCAGCGCGTTTTTCCGCGCCTTTCAGCGTTGGTTTGGCACCACGCCGGGGGCGATCCGAAATCGGGGTTGAAATCGAAACGTTTTAGCCAGGATGTTGGGAAAAAACAAAAGGCCCCGAAGCGGGGCCTTTGCTGAATTGGTCGGGCTGAGAGGATTCGAACCTCCGACCCCCTGCTCCCGAAGCAGGTGCGCTACCAGGCTGCGCTACAGCCCGACCGTGGCGTGCGAAATAGCCTCAATACGCGGGCGCTGCAAGCCCCAAAATGCATGGGGGCCGTGGGAAGGGGCAGAAACCCCCTGTCCCGATCGCAAAATGAAAACGACCCGCGGGAAGGCGGGCCGTTTCATCACTTTTCAGGACCAAAGCGAAACGCTTCAGATCAAAGGCTGGCGTTCAGGGCCGCGATTACCGCGTCGCCCATCTCCGAGGTCGAAACCGGCTTCACGCCCTGTTCGTTCAGAAGGTCCCCGGTGCGCACCCCATCGGCGAGCACCTTCTCGACCGCTGCTTCCAGACGATCCGCCTCTTCGCCCATGTCAAAGCTGTAGCGCAGCGCCATGGCAAAGCTGAGGATACAGGCGCAGGGGTTGGCTTTGCCTTCACCTGCGATGTCCGGGGCCGAGCCGTGCACCGGCTCATAAAGGGCTTTCGGACGGCCATTGGCCATCGGCGCGCCCAGCGAGGCGGAGGGCAACATGCCCAGCGAACCGGTCAGCATGGCGGCACAATCCGAGAGGATGTCGCCAAACAGGTTGTCGGTATAGATCACGTCAAACTGCTTGGGCGCGCGCACCAGCTGCATCGCACCATTGTCGGCATACATGTGGCTCAGTTCCACCTCGGGGTATTCTTTGCTGACGCGGGTCACAACTTCGCGCCACAGGATGCCCGATTCCATCACATTGGCTTTTTCCATCGAGCACAGGCGCTTGTCGCGTTTCATCGCCAGTTCAAACGCCGAACGGGCGCCGCGTTCGATCTCGGCCTCGGTGTAACGCTGGGTGTTGATGCCCACACGCTCGCCGTTTTCTTCGAAAATGCCGCGCGGTTCACCGAAATACACACCCGAGGTCAGTTCGCGCACGATCATGATGTCGAGGCCGGACACGATGTCTTTTTTCAGTGAGGAGAAATCGGCCAGCGCGTCAAAGCACTGCGCCGGGCGCAGGTTGGAATAGAGGTCCATTTCCTTGCGCAGGCGCAGGAGGCCGCGTTCCGGTTTGACCGAGAAATCCAGGTCGTCATATTTCGGGCCACCCACGGCGCCCAGCAGAACCGCGTCCACCTCTTGCGCTTTTGCCATGGTTTCGTCGGCCAGCGGCACGCCATATTTGTCATAGGCCGCGCCCCCGACCAGATCCTCGGACACGTCGAAGCTCACGCCGCGCTTGTCACCGATCCAGTTGATGACCTTGCGCACTTCGGCCATGACTTCCTGGCCGATGCCATCGCCGGGGAGGATGAGGAGAGAGGGGTTCGACATGTCGGGTATCCTTGAGAGACTTGCAGAAATTCTGTTCCCGAACGGCCTAGCGAGTTGGGGCGGATGCGTCAAGAAATGCAGGGGGATTTGCGCGGAAATAGCCGCTAAAAGTTGAGGTCGACCCAGATCAGATGGTGGCGTGACGCGGTGGTAGCGGTCACGGCCATCCTATCGTCTGGTTCGGGCCAGAACACGCCTGTGTCCAGAACATGCGCTTCGGCCCAGGGCAGAATATAGCTTGCACGGAGTTTCCCGACGCCGATGCCGCTCCAATCCGCGCTATCCGTGCCCTCTGCCCCGGTGGGCGCGGGGTCGGTCAGGCGGGGATGACTGATCAGGGCACGTATGGCGTCATGGTCTCCGTCGCCATCCTCGGGGTCGATATTGGCCTGGCCGATCACCACGAAAGGTGCCGAGGGGGCGGGAAAGGGCAGGGCGCCCTCAAGGAGCCGGATCCAGAACCGGGTTTCGTCGCCGCCGCGTTTTCCGTTCTGATCTTCGGGGCCGTCAAAGGCCGGGGTGGAGCCGTGCCAGGTCAGCAGGTCAAGCGTCTGGCCGTCGGGCAGGATCACCGGGACTTGCCAATGGGCCACGCTGGACAGGCGCTGAATGGCCTGCGCTTCGGCGGAGGGAAAAGGGCTGCCATCCGGGTGGGTGGGCAGGTTGGCCCCGGGCAGATCGCGCCAGAGAAACTGCGAAAAATCGCGGGCCGGGCCAAGCGGCAGGCGTGACAGCACGGCCATTCCCCCCGCCCCGGTAAAATTGCCATAGCCCTGGCTGTCGCGGGCGGTGCCCCGCTGGCCGTCCCCATCCAGATCCAGCCCCGTGGGCAGGCCTGCATTGGGGCGGATGGCGAATGAATGGGGCATGGGATGGCCGGCCTGCGCGAGGGCGGTCTGGAAGGCGGCAAGGGCGTGCCCCTGCAGATCGTGGTCAAAATCCTGCAACACCAGCACATCTGGTGCGGTTTGGCGGATCACGTCGATCACGGCCTTGATCTGCTTGTCCTTCCCGCGGGTGATGTCGCGCAGCAGCAGCCCCGGCCCATCCCGACCCAGTTCGGTGTTGTAACTGGCAAGGCGCAGGCGTTCTGCCATGGCTGAGGAGGCAAGGGCGCTGATTGCAAGCGCCAGAACGGGGATCAGGCGGGTTGCCACGCCTCCTCCTGTTCGGCTTTGGCGTTTTTCTTGCGCTCATCGCTGATCATCAGGGCCACACGCCCCATGGCGATGCCGCGCATGAATAGCGAGGCGGGCAGAAAGGCCCAGGCGGTGAGGGTCCAGATCAGGGTCTGGTCATTGGCCACCGAGACCGATCCGAACAGCGCGGATGCGGCCTGAATGACGGCGGGCGTCACAAAAGGCAGCAAGAATCCCAGCGCAATATTGAAGCGGGCGTCGCGTTCCAGCCGTTTCACCACATCCCCGCCTGCGGTGGGGTCGAATGTGGGCAAATTGACCCAGACATTGAAACACCCGTTGGCGGGCCAGCGGCTTGAACGCAGAGCAATGACGAAAACACCCAAAGACAGAAGGGAAATCAGGTAGGTCATGCCGGCTGCCGTGCGCATGGCCGAGATGTCGGCGGCGCTGGATCCCTCGGGCAGCATCAGCACCACAAGGCGTACCGGGGAATAGGGGAAGTCAATTGCCCGCCCGATCAGCATGCCAATCTGGGTGACAAACTCGGTCATGATGGTCGGATCCGTTTTACCGCGCACCACAATGGACAGGGTGAACACCATCGCGAACAGGCTGAAAAAGCGAATTCTGTTGAAGGGGGGGGCGTCACGAAACTCGACCAGGCCGGGATAGGTGGCGGCATATTCAAACAGGGTCAGCGCCCCGGCGCACAGGGCAACAAGTGCCACGATCTGCGCCGTGTCAGTATTGGTGCCGGGCACCATGATCGATGGGAGTGCTATCACCACCACGATAAGTATTGCGCGTAGCAATGCGCCAGCCAGTTTTGAAACCACAGCCTCTACCCTCAACTCTGGACGGGAGCGATACGATGCCGCATCCCTTGTTCCGATGTTGATCCCCGCCTTATTGGCGGATGCCTCTTCAGGGCACGATGCCCCGACAGGCGGGAATCTGCAAGTTATGGGTTAATATAGCTTTACCATTTTGCCGTTTTTGTGGCGGAACTGGTGCGGCAATGCATCATTGCTGGGAAAAGAAAAGGGCGACCCGTTGCAGGCCGCCCTTCAATTCTTAACGAATTTGCCGGTATTTCCGAGGGGTTACACCCAGGGACGGGCCGCGGCAGCCTGTGCTTCAAAAGCGTCGATCGAGGCTTTCTTCTCCATCGTCAGGCCGATGTCATCGAGACCTTCCAGCAGGCAGTGTTTCTTGAACGCATCCACTTCAAACGCGATGGTTTCGCCGTCCGAGGTGGTGATTTCCTGCGCTTCCAGATCCACGGTCATGCGCGCGTTTGCGCCCTTCTCTGCATCTGCCATCAGGATGTCGACCTGCTCTTGCGGCAGGACAATCGGCAGGATGCCGTTCTTGAAGCAGTTGTTGAAGAAGATGTCCGCGAACGAGGTCGACACGACGCATTTGATACCGAAATCTGCAATCGCCCATGGAGCATGCTCGCGCGAGGAACCACAGCCGAAATTATCGCCAGCGATCAGGATCTCGGCATCACGGTATTGCGGCTTGTTCAGCACGAAATCTGCAATCTCGGTGCCGTCGCGGTTATAGCGCATCTCGTCAAACAGGTTCTTGCCAAAGCCCGTGCGTTGGATCGACTTCAGGAACACCTTGGGGATGATCATATCCGTGTCGATGTTCACCAGCGGCATGGGGGCCGCGATACCTTGGAGTTTTTCAAACTTTTCCATAATCTCAGCTCCTTACATTGACCACTTGATCGGGGTTTCACCGAGAACAGTGTTCATTGCATCAAGTACGTTCTCAATGCCTTCATTATTTGCGAGACCAACGAAATGAGTGACCCAATACTTGTATTGCTCGTCGGACATTTCACCGTTTTCTTTTGCGTCAAGCGCTGCCGTAAAGAAAGCATCGATAACTTTCCAGTCGGACGGTTTAGTCTCTCTAGTAGGTTTGTGGCTCATCGTTACTTCCTTAGATCAGGTCACGAACGTCGGTCAGACGACCGGTCAGCGCGGCAGCGGCGGCCATGGCGGGCGACACCAGGTGGGTGCGGCCTTTATAGCCCTGACGCCCTTCGAAGTTGCGGTTCGAGGTTGAGGCGCAGCGCTCGTTTTCGCTGAGCTGGTCGGGGTTCATCGCCAGACACATCGAGCAGCCTGCCAGACGCCATTCGAAACCGGCCTCTTCAAAGATCTCAGCCAGACCTTCTTCTTCGGCTTGCGCACGAACCAGACCCGAACCGGGAACGATCATGGCGCGCAGACCGTCCTTGATCTTCTTGCCTTTCACGATCTCGGCCACGGCGCGCATGTCTTCGATGCGGCCATTGGTGCAGGATCCGATGAACACGGTGTCGATCTCGATATCGGTCAGCTTCTGGCCGGGGGTCAGGCCCATATATTCGATCGAGCGGCGGGCAGCTTCGACCTTGCCGCCTTCGAAATCTTCGGGGTGCGGAACAACGCCGGAAATCGGCAGCACATCCTCGGGCGAGGTGCCCCAGGTCACAACCGGCTCAATCTCTTCGCCTTTCAGCGTGACAACCTTGTCGAAATGCGCGCCTTCGTCGGTGAAGAGCGTTTTCCAATACTCGACTGCGGCTTCCCACTGCGCACCTTTCGGGGCGTGCGGGCGGCCTTTGCAATAGTCAAAGGTGGTCTCGTCCGGGGCAATCAGGCCCGCGCGCGCGCCGCCTTCGATCGCCATGTTGCAGACGGTCATGCGGCCTTCCATCGACAGATCGCGGATCGCTTCACCGCAATATTCGATGACATAGCCGGTGCCGCCGCCGGTGCCGGTTTCACCGATCACGGCAAGGGTGATGTCCTTGGCGGTCACGCCCGGCTTCAGCTTGCCGGTGATTTCCACCTTCATGTTCTTGGATTTCTTCTGGATCAGCGTCTGCGTGGCCAGAACGTGCTCGACTTCCGAGGTGCCGATCCCGTGGGCCAGCGCACCAAACGCGCCATGGGTCGCGGTGTGGCTGTCGCCGCACACAACGGTCATGCCGGGCAGGGTCCAGCCCTGTTCCGGGCCAACGATGTGCACAATGCCCTGGCGCACGTCGGTCACCGGGTAGTAATGCACGCCAAATTCCTTGGCGTTGGTGTCAAGGGCGGCCACCTGAATGCGGCTTTCCTCGGTCATCTGCGCCGGGTCTTCGCGGCCCGCGGTGGTCGGCACGTTGTGGTCCGGCACGGCAATGGTCTTGTCCGGCGCGTGTACCTTGCGGCCGGTCATGCGCAGGCCTTCAAACGCCTGCGGGCTGGTCACTTCGTGCACCAGATGGCGGTCGATATAGAGAAGGCAGGTGCCATCGTCCGCTTCATGGGCTACGTGGGCATCCCAGATTTTATCATAGAGTGTCTTCGGGGCGGTCATGTTCGCTCTCCGTGGATGGTCAAAATGTGATGTGTGACAGGGATCATCGGCCCGAATACCGAGCGATGAGAGCCACCTTTCGCAGGCGGCGGACGCTTATAGTCGGGCGAGCACGGCCTTCATGGCGCCGTGAAAGCGCCACGGCAAAAAGGCGTGGTCATCCATGTCAAAAATCCGAGTCATGCCGCCCAGATACTCTTTTGTGGCGTTCAGAGCAAGCCTGTGCACATGCGAAACCGGTGTGCCGGGCATTTATTGCGTGAACACGCGGTCTGGACGCAAGAAAACTCCCGTGACACAGTGGGGTTATGGAGCAGGACGAAGTTAAACCCCCTCAAAGCCCCCAAAAAAACGAGGCTGGCGCAGAACCGCCTGCCGAGCCCCCCGTGGAGGCGCCCGCAGGTGGGCCTGCGGACGGGCCGACAGACGGGCCAGTAAACCAGCAACCTGATCTGACGGACAGTGAAACCGTGGCAAGCCTGCGTGATCAGGTGGTTGACCTTGCGCGGGACGGCGGGGATTTCCTGTTCAGCCTCACCCAGACATGGCGGCTGTATCAGGTCGCGATCATCGTGGCCCTTGCGGCACTGTCCTGGGTGCTGGGGCGTTTCCTTGATCCCAAGCTGGAAAACTGGCTGCGAGAGCGCGAAGGCTGGTCCAAGCGGCGCCTGCGCTTTGCCCTGCAACTGCGCAGACGGGCGCGGATGATCATATTCGTGCTGCTCTCATGGGTGACCGTGGTGGTGATGCGAGAGATGACCTGGCCGTCGCGATCCTATCTGATCGGGCTGGTCTGCACCATTGCACTGGCCTGGGTCGCGGTGGGGATTGCCTCTTTCGTGGTGGGAAACCGCGCGCTGCGCCGGGTGATCAAATGGGGGCTGTGGATCTATGTCACGCTGTTTTATGTCGGCGCAATTGACGAAGTGTCCGCGGTTCTGAACAATCTTGCGCTGTCGGTGGGTGACATGCGCCTTTCCCTTCTGGATGTGATCCGGGCGGTGGTGATCACCGGGACGCTGTTTGCCGTGGCCCGCATGTTTAGCCGCACCTCGTCTGAACAAATCCAGAAGAACGAGGATATTTCACCCTCGATGCAGGTGCTGATGGTGAAGTTCCTGCAGATGGTGCTTTACGGCGCGGCTTTCTTCATCGGGTTGAAGGCGGTGGGGGTGGACCTGACCGGCCTTGCGGTCCTGTCCGGTGCCATCGGTGTCGGGCTTGGCTTTGGTCTGCAGAAAGTGGTGTCGAACCTTGTCTCCGGGGTGATCATCCTTCTGGACAAATCCATCAAGCCGGGGGACGTGATTTCGCTGGGCGAGACCTTTGGCTGGATCCAGCAATTGGGCGCGCGCTATGTCTCGGTGGTGACGCGTGACGGGCGCGAATATCTCATTCCAAACGAAGACCTGATCACCGGGCAGGTGGTGAACTGGTCGCATACCAACGCCTTTGTGCGGCTCGATATCTTTTTTGGCACCGCCTATGCCAATGACCCGCACAAGGTGCGCAAGATCGCGATTGCGGCGGCCAGTGGTGTCGACCGGGTGCTGAGCTTCCGCCCCCCGGTCTGCCACATCGTCGGGTTTGGTGACAGTTCGGTGGATTACATCCTGCGCTTCTGGATTGATGACCCGACCGGCGGGCTGACCAATATTCGCGGCAATGTCTATCTGGCGCTCTGGGATGCGTTTCAGGAAAACGACATCGACATCCCCTTCCCGCAACGCGAGGTGCGCCTGCTTGACGATGCGCCCGGTGGCGCGGTTACGGACGCAGCCGACGGGGTGGGCGACGGGGCTTGGAAGAGGTGAGGGGATCCATGACGCGCGCGCGACGCCGGCGTGGCGGCTCCAGCGGGGGCAACAGGTCTGCGGCCCGGCTCGGCCCGGCGTCTGCCGCGGCTTCCAGTCGCGCAAACGGGTCTTCTCGCATCTTTTCCAGCGGGGTCTGTTCGGGGGTCAGATCGGGCAGGTAAAGCCCCTGCGTCCACCGTTCCGGCAGGCGGTCTATCCCTTTGTTCAGCAGGTCAATCCCCCGCAGGGCGCGTGAATATAGCTGCTCGGCCTTTGCCGGGTCGCGCGCTTTCAGGTGCTGAAACCGCCGGATGATAAAGGCGTCCACCGCCTCTGGCCCGACCGAGAAATAGGTGATGGCCGCAACCATGCCCGCCACCAGCAGCAGCGCCAGGATGAACAGGGGTTGGGCCACTGTCACCGCGGCGATCAGCGCGATGGCCAGAACCCGTGGCGTGCGTGGGTGGCGCAGCACCTGCCAGAGGAAACGCGCCAGCAGTACCAGTGTTTTACGGCATTCCGCAAAGATCCTGCGCCCGATGCCCGGCCCTTGGCGTTTTGTCCTGGGGGCCTTTTTGCGGGCAGGAGGGGCAGGGGCGGGCTCTGCAAACTGCGTGCGGTCGGCGTCGGCCTCGGCGGTTGCGATCATGGTTTTGATGGAGGTGTTGAGGCTGTCCTCCCGGCGGTTGGCCATGTGCGCGGCGGGGGAAGGGGAAAGAGCTGAGGAGGGGGCAGGAGCAGACGGGGCTGTGGCAGGCTGAGCCCTGTCCTTCTGCCCCGGTGTCGCAATTTCACCATCGGCAGAGGCCTCGCGTATCATGGCGCGGATTGCGGCCAGATCCGGGTCGAGCTCTGATCCGGGGCTGTGCGGTTTTTCACCTGTCTGCAGTCCAGTGTCTGGGGGGGATGTTTCAGCAGGGGCTGTCTCTGTGGGGGAGGGTGCCCTGCGCGTGTCGGTCTCCGGTGTGCCAGTTGCATCCTGCCCGGCACCCTTGCTGTCCGCCTTCATAGTGCCGGCACCCGTGTTGATGCCCACTGTGTTGTCAGCTGATTGCGACATCGCTGTCCGTCGCTCCATGCAGTCCTCCCCGTATCGCGATGGTATCGCGCATGCCCACGTGCCGGTCCCTTAGGATAGGGGCGAATCTGGGCAGGAATGTGGCAAAGGCATACGTGGCCCTTTTGCATCCATCCGTTTTGATGTATCACCGCCCGTCATTGAGATCGTAACCATCTGGTGTTACGATTCGTTTATGCCCAGCGCCGGGGCGGATCGGTGTGCTTTGATCGGAGGACTATGTCCTGTCTCTTGAAAATCAGGTCGCAGCAGTTTCGACCGCAGGAGGACCGCAAATGACGGTTCAGGTCCTGAAATCCGCCAAGGACGGTGCCCTGTTGGCGCACATCCTCAAATCCCTAGAAGAAGACAAAGCCGAAGATGTGGTGGTGATCGATTTGCAGGGCAAATCGGAAATGGCCGATCACATGGTCGTCTGCTCTGGCCGCTCGTCGCGTCAGGTTGCGGCAATCTCGGAAAAGCTGACCGACAAGATCAAGTCGGAGTTTGGCATCTATTCCAAGGTTGAAGGCAAGGCGCAGGGGGATTGGGTGCTGATCGACGCGGGGGACGTGATCGTTCACGTGTTCCGCCCCGAAGTGCGGGAATTCTATCAGGTCGAGAAGATGTGGATGGAACCGGGTGTTGCCCCGACCCCTCCCGGTCCGGTGGATGTCACCAACCAAGAGGGCTGAGCCCGGACGAGGCCCAGATGCGTGTGCAAATCTGTGCTGTGGGGCGGCTGCGTGGCGGCCCCGAGCGCGATCTGATCGACGACTACCTCACACGGTTTGACCGCACCGGGCGGCCCCTTGGGCTTGGCCCGGCCAAAATCGTTGAGGTTGAGGACAAGAAAGGCGGCGGCATGAAGCCCGAAGCCGCCCTTTTGGAAAAATCCATCCCCAAAGGGGCGCTGATCTGCACCCTGGATGAGCGCGGCAAGCTGATGTCCTCTCCGGATTTCGCCAAGATGATCGCGCGCTGGCGGGATGACGGGCGGCAGGACGTGGCGTTTGTGATCGGCGGGGCCGACGGGATCGACCCGTCCTTGCGGGCGCAGGCCGATGCCTCGCTGTCCTTTGGCAAAATGGTCTGGCCCCATATGCTTGCCCGCGTCATGCTCACCGAACAACTTTACCGCGCGGCTTCCATTCTGGCAGGCAGCCCGTATCATCGGGTGTAATATGGAGTGCAGGTAAGGGGGCGTGCGTGGTGTTTGCAGGTCTGGATGATGTTCCATGGGCAACTTTTGAACATGCCTATGGATCAGCGGAGGACGTGCCGGGGCTGATCCGGGATCTGGTCTCGGAGGACGCGGATCGCGCAAATGCAGCCCTGGATGCGCTGTATGGAAATATCTGGCATCAGGGAACGGTCTATCCTGCCAGCGCCCCTGCCGTGCCCTATTTGATCGAGGCGCTCGATCATGTTTCCCCCGATGTCCAGGCTACCTTGCTCAATTTGCTTGGCGATATGTCAGAGGGACACGGATATTACGACGTGCACCGCCATTACAAATGGGCGGATGAGGCGATGAGAGCGTCTTTTGTCGAGGATCCGGACCAGCAGCTTCGAGAGGAAAAGGCCGTCGTCCGCCAGACAACTCTTGCTGTCTTTGAGGTGGCGGACAAGGCCTATCACCTGCTGACCTCCTCCAACCCTGCGGTCCAGATGGCGGCGGCCGAGGTGCTGACCCGCCTTGCCCGTTGTGATCAACGCGACGCAGCGCCGGATGACCGGCCCGAAGCCTATTTTGGTATCCGCCCCGAGGGCACAGAGCAGGGGGCCTTTGCGGATCGGTGGATTGGCTGGGTCGTGGATGCGTTGGATCAGGGCAGATCGGAAATTGCGCCTGCGGTCCTGTTGCAGATCCTCGCCCGTCTCAACTGCAGATCCCACCCTGCCCTCCAACTTGACCGGGCTGCCGATGCGGCACCGCTTGAGCGTTACGTGATCGTCGTGTTTCAGGCGGAGCAGGTGCTTGCCAAACAGCCCAGACTTCCACTGGAATTTGGTGCGCTCACCAAGCAGATGATGGCCGAGCGTGACACGCTTCAGGCTGACATGAAGGCGGTCGACTGGCCCTGGCCCCTTGGTGCGACGGAAACCCTGATGTCGCTGGTGCTGAGCCTGCCTGATGATTGTATTGATGACATGGCCCCGCTTTGCATCCCCCTGCTAACGGATCCGACCCTGATGTTTCGGTATGACCTGATCCTGTCGCTGATCCTTGGGGACAGGCGCCCCAACATCCCAACGGATCCCTGCACGCTCGGGTCCGGGCGTCGTCAGCTTGCATTGGCTTTGGTGGAAAAACCCCGCAACCCCGGAAATTTCTGGTTTTGGGCGAGGACCAATGGGAATGCCGCCGCCGTGTGCAAGCGGTTTGGGGTTCCCCATGATCGGGCGAAGTGGAGGCAATGGCTGGGCGAGCGCGGGATCCTTGTTCGCCTGTTCAGGCGCGATGTTTGATCTTGTCTGCGTTGCCTTATGCCAGAATGCGGCCTAGAACATCCCCGAGCAGTCAACCCTAAACAAGGAAGATCCCGATGAGCGCCCCGAAACCCGTAGTCCTGTGTATTCTCGACGGATGGGGGCTGCGTGAAGACACTGCCCATAATGCGCCCGCGCTGGCAGCCACGCCAAACTTCGACCGGCTGATGGCCACCTGCCCGCATAACGCCCTGATCACCCATGGTCCCGATGTGGGCCTGCCCACCGGACAGATGGGCAATTCCGAAGTCGGCCACACCAATATTGGCGCAGGCCGCGTGGTGGCGATGGATCTGGGGCAGATCGACCTTGCCATCGAGGATGGCAGCTTTTTCGCGAATGAGGCTCTGGCCGAATTTGCCGCCAAGGTCAAAGCCGCCGGGGGCACGGCCCATATCGCCGGGCTGACCAGCCCCGGAGGGGTGCATGCGCACCAAGACCACCTTGTTGCCGCCGCAAAGGCGCTGACCGATCAGGGATTACCGGTGGCAATCCATGCGATCACCGATGGGCGCGACGTGGCACCCCAAAGCGCGCGTGCGCAGATTGCCGCGTTCCAGACAGCCCTGCCCGAGGGCGCACAGATCGTCACCCTGTCCGGGCGTTACTTTGCCATGGATCGCGACAATCGCTGGGAACGGGTCTCGCTTGCCTATAAAGCCATGGTGCTGGGGCAGGGCACACGGTTCAGCAGCGCCGATGGCGCCATTGGATCGGCCTATAACAATGACACCACGGATGAGTTCATTCGTCCGGTTGTGTTGGAGGATTTTGACGGGATCAAGGAGGGCGATGGGCTGTTCTTCATCAACTTCCGCGCCGACCGCGCCCGTGAAATCCTGCGCGCCATTGGCGAACCGGGCTTTGCCGAATTTGACCCCGGCCCGCGCCCGAAGCTTTCCGCGCTGCTTGGCATGGTGGAGTATTCCGACGCCCATAACGCCTATATGACCACCTGCTTCCCGAAACGTGACATCGTGAACACGCTGGCCGAATGGGTGGCCAAACAGGGCAAGACCCAGTTCCACACGGCTGAGACCGAAAAATACCCCCATGTCACCTTCTTCCTGAATGGCGGCAAAGAGGATCCGGTAGAGGGCGAGGTGCGCTATATGGCCGCCAGCCCCAAAGTGGCCACCTATGATCTGCAACCGGAAATGTCCGCCCCCGACGTGACCGAACATTTCGTGGAGGCCATCGAAGCGGGCTATGACCTGATCGTCACCAACTACGCCAACCCCGACATGGTTGGCCATACCGGGGATCTGAACGCCGCCATCGCCGCCTGTGAGGCCGTGGATGACGGGCTTGGCCGGGTCATGGCGGCGCTGGAAAAAACGGGCGGCGCGATGATTGTCACCGCTGATCACGGCAATTGCGAAACCATGTGGGATGAGGACACGGGCGGGCCGCATACCGCACATACCACAAACCCGGTGCCGGTGATCCTGTTCGGCGGTCCGCAAGGGGCCACGCTGGGCCATGGCCGCCTTGCGGATCTTGCCCCGACGCTGCTGGAGCTGATGGGCTTGCCGCAACCTGCGGAAATGACCGGCACCAGCCTGTTGGGGAGCGCATGACCCCGTGAAGCTGATCGCGCGCCTTCTTGCTGTCTGCCTTGCCTGCCTGCCTGCCGGACAGGGTCTGGCACAGGCGGGTCCGGCCGCGGATGCGCGCGCGGCCATGATCTCGCTCGAAATGGCAGGAGCTGCGCTGGAAGAGGCAAAATCCGCCCGCGACCGGGTGGCGGCGCTGACCCAGACGGTGAAAGCCTATGAGGCGGGGCTGGCGGCCCTGCGCGAAGGGCTGCGGCGCGCACGCCTGCGCGAGGCGACCATCCAGGGCGCGTTTGATGCCGAAAGCGAACGGCTGGCGCAGCTTCTGGGGGTGCTCCAGACCATCGAAAAGGCACCGGAACCGTCGCTGCTGATCCATCCTGACGGGCCGATTGGCACCGCCCGGTCGGGCATGATCCTGTCGGATGTGGCACCCGCGTTGCAGCAGCAGGCCGAAACCCTGCGCGAAGGGCTGGAAGAGCTTGCCACCATCCGCGCGCTGCAGGAAGGGGCGCTTGAGACCCTGCAGGACGGGTTGAAAGGGGCGCAGACGGCCCGCGCCGAGCTGAGCCAGGCCATCGCCTCGCGCACCGAACTGCCCCGCCGTTTCGTGCAGGATGAACAGGCGATGCGCACCCTGATTGCCAGCTCCGACACATTGGCCAGTTTCGCCAGCGGCCTCCTGTCCGATCCGGCCAGCCATCAAAGCGGCGGCGCCCTGCAGGATTTCGCCTCGTCGAAAGGGCGGTTGAAACTGCCGGTTCTGGGGCGGGTTCTGCGCCAGTTTGACGAGGCGGACGCCGCCGGGGTCGAGCGTCCGGGCTGGGTTGTGGCCACCCGGCCGCTTGCACTGGTGACCACGCCCTGGCCCGCCACGATCCGTTACCTTGGCCCGCTTCTGGACTACGGCAATGTGGTCATTCTTGAGCCGGGGGACGGATATCTGCTAGTGCTGGCCGGGCTGGGCCAGCTTTATGGCGAGGTGGGTGAAGTGATCGCGCAGGGGGCTCCGGTTGGCCTGATGGGCGGGGCGGGGCAGGGTTTCCCGGACAATGCGCCAGATCCATCGGCAGAAACCGGCACAGATCAAGCGTTTTTGATCGAAGTTGCGCAAGGTGCTGGCGCAGAAGCGTCAGAAACGCTTTATATAGAGTTGAGAGATAACCAAAGGCCAGTGGACCCGGCAGAGTGGTTCGCGGCAGGTAAGGATTGAAGTCAGATGAAGAAATTCGTGATGGCCGCGCTGGGCGGCACATTGGCGGGCGCGCTGCTGACCACACAGGTCGCCGCTCCGCTTTTGGCGCAGGACAGCGGGCGCGGCAACACGGTTTACGAACAGCTCGACCTGTTCGGTGACGTGTTTGAACGCATCCGCGCGCAATACGTGGAAGAGGTCGATTCGAAAGAGCTGATCGAGGCGGCGATTGACGGGATGCTGTCGTCGCTGGATCCCCATTCAAGCTACCTGTCCGCCGAAGATGCGGCGGATATGCGGGTGCAGACCCGCGGGTCCTTTGGCGGCCTTGGGATCGAAGTGACCCAGGAAGAAGGCTTTGTGCGCGTGGTCACGCCAATGGATGGCACCCCGGCTGACAAGGCGGGCATGGAAGCCGGTGATTTCATCACCCATGTGGATGGGGAGAGCCTGTTGGGGCTGACCCTTGATGATGCGGTGGAACTCCTGCGCGGCCCGATCGGGTCCGAGATCATCGTGACCGTGGTGCGAGAAGGGGTGGAAGAGCCGTTTGACGTGTCGATCATCCGTGACACGATCAAGCTGACCGCCGCCACCGCCCGCACCGTGGGCGACACGGTGGTGCTGCGCGTGACCACGTTTAATGACCAGACCACGCCGAACCTGACGGACGGCCTGAAGCGCGAGGTTGAGGCGCTGGGTGGTATCGACAAAGTGTCAGGCTTCGTGCTGGATCTGCGCAACAACCCCGGCGGCCTGCTCGATGAGGCGATCTCTGTCTCTGATGCGTTTCTTGAGAGCGGCGAGATTGTCTCGACCCGTGGCCGTGTCGCAGGTGAAAGCGAGCGCTGGAATGCAGCGGCGGGTGACCTGACCAATGGCAAACCGCTGGTGGTGCTGATCAATGGCGGATCTGCGTCTGCGTCTGAGATTGTGGCCGGTGCGCTGCAAGATCACCGTCGCGGCATTGTGGTGGGCACCAAGAGCTTTGGCAAAGGATCGGTGCAGACCGTGATGCCGCTGCCGTCCAATGGCGCAATGCGCCTGACCACCGCACGGTATTACACCCCGTCGGGACGCTCGATCCAGGCGCTGGGCGTCAGCCCCGATATCGTCGTGGAACAGCCGCGCCGCAAACCCGATGCGACGGAAGAGGAAGAGACCCGCAATCCGCGCACCGAGGCCGATCTGCGCGGCAGCCTGGGCAATGACAGCCTGACCGAGGATGAGCGTCGCCAGATCGAAGAGGAACGGGAAATCGCCGAGGAAACCGCAAAGCTGCGCGCCGAGGATTTCCAACTCTCCTACGCGGTCGACCTGATCCGTGGTCTTGCCACGATCGAACAGGCCGGGCTGACCAAACAGGCCAGCGCGCAATAAGGGCGCTGAAAACGGGTGGATATTGTCACACCAGCAAAAGGCCGCCCCCGACCGGGCGGTCTTTTTGCGTTTGAATTCAGAACGGTGTAACAGAAAACAAGAGATTTGAGGAAAAGCGGAAATGACGCCAGAAGAGATTGCAAAACTTCCCTATCGCCCCTGTGTCGGCATCATGCTGGCCCATGCAGATGGCCGCGTGTTCGTGGGTCAGCGTCTGGATGCGCCGAAACTGGGCACCAAGGCGGCCTGGCAGATGCCGCAAGGTGGCGTGGATGAGGGCGAGGACCCTCGTGATGCCGCCTTGCGTGAGCTGTGGGAAGAGACCGGCGTGAGTGCTGATCTGGTTGAGGTTGAGGCCGAACTGCCCGATTGGCTGCCCTATGACCTGCCGCATGACATCGTGCCGAAGATCTGGAAAGGTCGCTATCGCGGCCAGAAACAGCGCTGGTTCCTGCTGCGCTTCAAGGGCTCGGACAAGGATGTGAACATCGCCACCGAACACCCGGAATTTTCCCAATGGCAATGGATGCCCGCCAATCAGGTGGTGGACAATATCGTGCCGTTCAAACGCGAGATCTATGCCAAAGTGGTGGATGGTTTCGCGGCCTATCTTTGATCAACGGAGCACGTTGATGCGCTTTCTGATTGCAGCTGTTTTCACCGTCTTTGCCGCTGCCCCCGCGCTGGCATTGTCCTGTATGCCCTATAACGCGGTGCAGGCCTTTCTGGATGCCCAGGAAAGCCCGGACGACTATCTGGTGGTGCTGGGCACACTTCGTTTCGACAAGGCAGATTTGCCGCAGGGGGGGCTGGCAGGTCAGACGGAAACCCAGCCCGACAATGTTTTTCCAGCCCGGCTGGAAGGGCATAGCCTTGCACGGCGCGGGTTTGTGCTCCCGTTTCGTGAGGACATCACCGCCAATGTGCAATGCTACGGTCCGTGGTGTGGCGGATTGACGGATGGAGAGGTCTATCTGGCCTTTCTGAAGCGAACGGATGCGGGGTATCTTTTGGAAACCAACCCCTGCGGTGGGTTTGCCTTTGGCGATCCGGACCCGGATATGCTGTCACGGGTCAAGGCCTGCATGCGTGGTTCGGGATGTGATCCGGAACTGCCTGTACGCTGACCTTAACTGACCTGAGCTGATCGGTAGGGCGCCCGCGTTGACACTCTGGGCGCGCGTTCGGTGGCCTCGCGATGCTCGGTCAGGGGCGTTGCCCCTCGCCTCTTCGAGGCTCACCTAAAGTGTTTCGCCTTATTTTTGAGATACAATAATGAGGCGAAACGCTCGAAACCTACTGATGTTGCGGGCGTTTCGAAATCAACTTGTGTCTCAAGTTAATCTCGAAACGCTTTAGGATATTTTTAACCAGAAAATAAGGTCCGGCGGGGGGCACTGTGGCGGTAGGTGTGGTTTTTTCTGTCGCTCGGCGGGAAACCGGCTATAAGGCGCGCAACAGAGATTCAGGAGCTGCCCGCCATGTCCACCATGCCTTTTGATCGTTCCATCAAGATTGCCCCATCGATCCTTTCTGCGGATTTTGCCAATTTCGGGCAGGAAATTCAGGCGATTGAAGCGCAGGGCGCCGATTGGGTGCATGTGGATGTGATGGACGGGCATTTCGTGCCGAACCTGACTTTCGGACCGCCCGCTGTGAAGGCGTTTCGGCCGCATGTGAAAACCTTCATGGATGTCCATCTGATGATCGCGCCGGTCGATCCTTACATCGAAGCCTATGCCGAGGCAGGTGCGGACATGATCACCGCCCATGTTGAGGCCGGACCGCATATCCATCGCACGCTTCAGGCCATCAAGGCGCAGGGGGTGAAGGCGGGGGTCTCGCTCAATCCCGGAACGCCGCTGGAGAGTATCGAGCATGTGCTCGACCTCGTGGATATGGTGCTGATCATGACCGTGAATCCGGGGTTTGGCGGGCAGAAATTCATCCATTCCGGGGTCGAGAAAACCCGCCGTCTGCGCCAGATGATCGGGGATCGTGACATTCACATCCAGATTGATGGCGGTGTGACCACGGAAACTGCGCCGTTGGTGGCTGAAGCCGGCGCGGACGTGCTGGTGGCCGGGTCCGCTGTCTTCAAAGGTGGTTCGGTCGCAAAACCCGAGATCTATGGCGAAAATATTCGCGACCTGCGGGCCGCAGCCGAGGCCGCGCTGGGCTGAGCGCCACAGCGGTAATTTCCTATCCGTAAAGAGGGCTTCCAGCAGGCCCTCTTTTTTCTTGCCTAAAATACCTCGGGGTGAGCGGCAAAGCCGCGAGGGGCAGCGCCCCTTAAAGCGTCTCGGCTTTTCCCTGCCACGGCGGCCGAACATATGCGTGGATCGGTGGTTGCTTTCTCTGTAATGACACATGCGAATGTATCTATGTTAAATCTTAACAGGAGAAGGAATAACTTGCATGCCCCGAACGATCCCCGCTGCCATCACCCTGGCACTGCTTGCCACTCCGATATGGGCGGATGAGGAGATTGCGGACCAATATCCCGGCTCCGTGTTGTATGAAAAACCGGTTGAAGTGATCCCGGATGTCTGAACCGCCATCGGCGCCACGGCGCCGCGGACTTACGAAAATGCAGGCCATAACAACAACCTCAGCTTTATCGTGACCGGGGATGGGGTGATCGTGATCAATGCCGGTGCCAATGTGAAACTGGCCGCGGCTCTGCATGACGAGATCCGGAAAATCACTGACCAGCCCGTGAAGCTGGTGATCAATGAAAATGGGCAGGGCCACGCCATGCTGGGCAATAATTACTGGACCGAGCAGGGGGGTGAGGTGCTGGCCCATGTGGACGCGGCTGAGGTGTGCGAACATGACAATGGCATGTTGCTGCAATAGATGCAGGGCTACGCAAGGGAAAGCTCGGAAGGCACCGATCCCACCGGTCCAACCCGCACCTTTGATGATCGTGAGGTGATCACCATGGGGCGGTTCACCATCGAGGTGCTGCATCTTGGCCCCGCCCACAGCCTCGGAGATACCCAGGTCTGGATCCCGGACGAAGGGCTGATGATTGCCGGGGACATGGCGTTTCACAACCGGATTCCACCGATCTTTGAAGACACCTGCACAAGCTGCTGGATCGAAACCTGGGAAACGAGCTTTGCCCCGCTGAACGCCACCTATGTCATTCCGGGGCACGGCTACCCGACCAATATGGCGCAGGTCGAAGATCACACAATCGGGTATCTCAAACACCTGCGCAGCAGGATCGGCGCGCATCTGGAAAATGGCGGCACGCTGGAAGATGCCTATTACGTGGATCAGTCAGCCTATGCGCATCACGATACGTTTGGCGAACTGGCGACGAAGAATGCGGGCCAGGTCTTTTCTGAAATGGAGTTTGAGTAAGGTCCCCGCCCCGAGCGTCCGCCCGCTTCGGGTTGAAGGGGACATAGTGGGCTAAGGCCAGACCCTGGGCGCGGGCGTGTCCGGCCTCCCAGCCTGACCGCTCACGTGGTGTCGGCATGTCCTGCACCAAGCCTGAGGCCAAACGTATCAGGGCTGTGCGCGCAACTGATCCAGCACCTCGCCGCAGGGAAAGCCATCAGCGGGATATCCCGCGGCAACCTGCCAGTTGCGCAGCGCACGATGCGTGTTCGGCCCCGCCAACCCATCGGCCCCCCGGGTGTCATGCCCAAGCGCGGTCAGCCGCTCCTGTAACTCGCGCATATCTGCACGAGACAGAACCCGCTGCCCCGCCGGCCAGGGGCGGGTGAATTTCTTGTTGCCGTCAATCCGATGGGCCAGGCAGCCGACGGACAGGGCGTAGTGAACCGAGTTGTTATAGGCCAGAAACACGTTGAAATTGTGATAGGCCAGATAGGCCGGACCCTGTGCCCCCGCCGCCAGCAGCACCATTGCATCACCGTAATCCACCGGTTGCAGCCCGCGCGGGGACCGCACACCGTGCGCTGCCCATTCGGCCACGGGGCGCACCTGATCGCGCCCGGTCAGAGACAGGTCAAACCCGTCCGGCAGATACATTTCTTCGCCGCAGGGTTGCCCGCTGCGCCACCCATGTTCCCGCAGGTAATTGGCGATCGAGGCCAGCGCATCCGTCGGATCCTCCGCCCAGATGTCACGCCGCCCATCGCCGTCATGATCCACCGCATATTTCAGATAGCTTGAGGGCATGAACTGCCCGTGCCCCATGGCCCCGGCCCAGGACCCCAGCATCTTTTCAGGCGCAATGTCGCCTGCCTGAATGATGTGCAAAGCCGCAACCAGCTCATCGGCGAAGAACGCTCTGCGCTCGCCGGCAAAGGCCAGAGTGGCCAGCGCCGAGATCACCGGATAATCCCCGCGATTGGCGCCGAAACCTGTCTCCAGCCCCCAGATCGCCAGAACCGCATCCGCCGAGACGCGATAGGTTTCTTCAAGTTCCCCCATCAGCAGGCGGTATTTGCGCAACGCCTTGCGCCCTTTGCGCACACGTTCGTCGGAAACAGTGATTTCAAGGTAGTCATGCACCGACAGCAGAAGCTCTTTCTGGTTGGCCTGGCGGTCCAGAACTTCGGGCAGGTATTGTGCGATTTCAAGGAATCGGTTGCGGGTCCGGGCGCGCAGCCGCTCATCCTGCAGACGCAGGGCGAACTCCTCTTTCCATGAGGTAAAGCTTCTGTCCCTTTCGTCGATCACGGCAAACCCCTCTCAGATCGATCCCCTAAACATGCGACCAGCACCATTTGTCTGTCAAAACGTGATACCTCACTTTCTTGTGAGTTTCCGCTTTAATTTTGCCTGTTTGTGCTTGCCGCGATTGGCTTGGCGCTTGACCACACGCCCCCGGCGCCCGCGCCCGCCCTTTGGCAGCGGGGCGCCATTCAGGGTCAGGAGATCGAGCATCACGCCGCCCGTGGTGGGCACCGCTTCGGCCAGCCGCACGGTCACGCGCCCGCCAACCCCCAGCGTGAGACCGGAATGCTCTCCGGTCAGGGTCTGTTCCTCGCCATCATAGCGGAAATATTCGGTTCCAATGCTCGCCACCGGAACCAGCCCGTCGGCGCCGGTATCATCCAGTCGCACAAAAACGCCAAACCGCTGCACACCCGAGATCCGCCCGGTAAACTCATTGCCCAGCCGTTCCGAAAGATACGCGGCGAGGTAGCGGTCATTGGTGTCGCGCTCGGCCAGCATCGACCGGCGTTCGGTTTCGGAAATATGTTCTGCGGTGGCTTCAAGCTGTTCAATATCGACTGGCGACAGCCCGTCTTTGCCCCAGCCATGACCGGTGACAAGGGCGCGGTGCACAATCAGGTCGGAATAGCGCCGGATTGGGCTGGTGAAATGGGCGTAACTCCTCAGGGCCAGACCAAAATGGCCAAAGTTTTCAGGGTGGTAATAGGCTTGTGTCATCGACCGCAGGGTTGACATGTTCACCAGCTCGTCAAATTCGGTGCCTTCGGCCTGCGCCAGCAGGTTGTTCAGGTGACGCGTCTTCAGAACCTGCCCCTTGGCCAAGGTGAACCCGGAGGCCTGTGCCACCTCACGCAGGGCGTCGAGCTTCTGCGGGCTGGGCTCTTCATGCACCCGGAACAGAAGCGGGCGTTTGAGCCGGGTCAGCTCCTCTGCCGCCGCCACATTGGCAAGGATCATGAACTCTTCAATCAGCCGGTGTGCGTCGAAACGTTCGGCAAAGCGTATGCTTTCCACCTTGCCCACGTCGCTCAGGACGATCTTGCGCTCCGGCAGGTCCAGATCCAGCGGCTGGCGGTCGGCACGGGCAAGTTTGGTCGCGGCATAGGCGGCGTAAAGCGGCGCAATCACCTCCTCCATCAAAGGCGCACATTTTTCGTTCGGATTGCCATCCTGCGCGGCCTGCACCTCGGCATAGTTCAGCGAGGCGGCGGATTTCATCAAACCGCGGATAAAGCTGTGGCGGATCTTGTGACCCTGCGCATCCAGAACCATGCGCACGGCAATACAGGCGCGCGGCACGCCTTCATGCAGCGAACACAGATCCCCCGACAGACGGTCAGGAAGCATCGGCACAACCCGGTCCGGGAAATAGGTGGAGTTGCCGCGCTTGCGGGCCTCGTGATCCAGCGCCGATCCCGGCGTCACGTAATGCGCCACATCGGCAATGGCGACCCAGACCACATGTCCGCCCGGGTTTTTCGGGTTGTCATCCGCATGGGCATAGACCGCGTCATCATGGTCGCGTGCATCATGCGGGTCGATGGTGATCAAGGGCAGGTGCCGCAGATCCTCGCGCCCCGAAAGGCCCGCAGGCTTCTGCCGGTCCGCATCCTCAATCACCGTATCGGGGAACCGGTCGGGAATGCCGTGCTGGTGGATGGCAATCAGGCTGACGGCCTTGGGGGCAGAAGGGTCGCCCAGCCGGGCAATAATCCGCGCCTTGGGCAGTCCCATCCGTGCCTTTGGTCCAACCTGCTGCGCTTCGACAAGCTCGCCATCGCGCGCCCCTTCGTCCGACCCCAGGGGCACCATCCATTCCCGGTCTGCCCCCTTGTCGACAGGCACGATCCGCCCGCCCTCGGCACCTGCGCGGAAAAGACCCAGAATGGTGCGGGGGTTGGTGCCGATCTTCCGGATAAGCCGTCCTTCATAGGCGTGCTCTTCTCCGTCGATCTCGGTCAGGCGCGCCAGAATGCGATCGCCTTTTCCAAGTGCGGGTTCGGAGGTCTTGGTGATCATCAGCACCCGCGGCATGGCCCCTTCACCCTGCCATTCCAGAGGCGTGGCAAAGAGATCGCCATCCCGATCCACATCTCCCACCAACAAAACGGCAACCGGCGGCAGCTTGTCCTTTTCGCGATAGGTTTTCTTTCGCTTCTGTAGATGCCCCTCGGCTTCCAGCTCTTTCAGGATCCGCTTGAGGTCAATCCGCGCAGCTCCCTTGATCCCGAAAGCTTTGGATATGTCGCGCTTCGAGGTGAGGGTCGGGTTGTCGGTGATCCATTGCAGGATCTCGGCTTTGGTTGGCATCTGTTTCATGACCTGCCCCTATCACAGAGAGTTGTAATGAGAAAGCGCCCGCGTGGCGTCACAAGGGCAGAGTTGCTCCCGCGCCCTTACGCCCTTGCGGGCGACAGGCTTGGGCGTGGCCTCGCTGCGCTCGGTTCATTCTCACCTGCGCCGCTGCGCGCCGTGCTGGGGCTTTGCCCCCGAGCCTGCGGCTCTCCCCCAGGATATTTGTGGCAAGAGGAAGATGGCAGCTGCTCTTTTCCTCTTGCCGAAAATATCCCGGGGTGAGCGAGCTTGTCTCGCGAGGGGCAGCGCCCCTGGCAGGCTCACAAGGTGAGCCACCGGTCGCGCGGCGGAGCGACGCGGAGGACGCCCGCCAGCATCAGATCATGACGTGGCGAAGTACTTGTGCATCAGCGTCTTATAGATTGCTTTCAGCTGCTGGATCTGGGCCACCTCTACCCGCTCATCCACCTGGTGCATCGTTTTGCCGACGAGGCCGAATTCTACCACCGGGCAATGGTTTTTGACAAATCGCGCGTCCGAGGTGCCGCCCGAGGTGGAGAACTCGGGGCGGCGGCCGGTTTCGGTTTCGACGGCATCTGCCACCAGGTCAGACAGGGCGCCGGGGGGTGTCACAAAACTTTCGCCCGACACTTTTATCTGCAGTTCGATCTCGATCCCGGTATCTGCAGCGATCCGGCTGGCTTCCTGATGCAGCCATTGGCTCAGCATGTCAGAGCTGTGGGCGTCGTTGAACCGGATATTGACCGTGGCGCGGGCCTCGGCCGGGATCACATTGGTGGCCGGGTTGCCCACATCCATGGTGGTGACCGCCAGGGTGGAGGCATCAAAGTGACCGGTGCCGTGATCGAGCACATGGGCGTCCAGGTCTGCGATCAGCCGGGCCAGAGCAGGCACCGGATTTTTGGCGCGGTGAGGGTAGGCGGCGTGACCCTGCACACCTTTCGCGGTGAAATACGCGGTCATCGACCCTCTTCGGCCGATCTTCATCATCTCGCCCATTTCATTCGGGCAGGTGGGTTCGCCGACGATGCAGTCGGTCATGACCTCGCCTTCGGCCTGCATCCAGTCCAGCAGAGCGACGGTTCCGTCGGTGGCATCCCCTTCTTCATCCCCGGTGATGGTAATCACCAGCGCAGCATCGTCGGGGGCGTCTGCGACAAAGTCGATGGCGGCGGCAACCCAGGCGGCGACGCCGGATTTCATATCGGTCGCCCCGCGCCCCCATAGCAGGCCATCGCGGATTTCCCCCCCGAACGGGTCCACCGTCCAGGCGGTTTCATCCCCCACTGGCACCACATCCGTATGTCCGTTGAAACCCAGTGTGCGAGCGTTTTTCGCCCCCCAGCGCGCAAACAGGTTCGGTGTGCCGGCCCGATCCACCCGGGTGCAGGCAAATCCTGCTGCTGACAGCATGTCTTCGAGCAATGCCAATGCGCCGCCTTCTTCGGGGGTGACCGATGGGCATTGGATCAGGCGTTGGGTCAAGAGGACGGGATCGGTGGGGGATGCGGTCATGGGGAACTCCTTTCTCCATCCCTTAGCGCGTTGTGGGGCAAAGGAAAACCAGGGGATCATCGCTGTGGGGAAAATGCGTCACTTGGCGCGAAGCTTTGGGAAAAGCGCAACGTGAGGGTTAACAAAACGTCAATTCTGCGCCATATTTGGGGCAATAATATGACCCGAGGCAGGGTAAGGAGCTGAAAAACAAGCACAAAAGTGCAGCGGCTCGTTATGCAGTGATCCATGAAGAGGCCGAGATAAGGCCTGTGATTCCTGTGCTTTTGCCTCTTGAAAGGGGCAGGAGGCAGATCATGGTCGCGGCGTCAGAGCTTTCGATCGACACAAATGCAAGTGCCTTGGCCATGGCGGAAACCATCATGGGCGATGGTGTCACCGTGACCGGCGCGTCCTATTCGGGCGACAATCGCAGCTCGGGTGTTTTCTCCGGCGGGGATGAGACCTCGCCCGGTGTGACTCCCTCTGACAGCGGCGTCATCCTCTCGACGGGGCGGGTGGCGGATTTCACCAATTCATCGGGGCAGGCAAACCAGGATAACAACCAATCGTCGAATATGTGGCTTGGCATTGACCGGGACGCTGATTTCGATGCGTTGGCGGGTGCGCGGACCTATGACGCCTCCTTTATCGAGATTGATTTCATCCCCGACCCGGAGACGAATTTCATCTCGTTGCAGTTCGTATTCTCATCGGATGAATACCCGGAATACATCAACTCGATCTACAATGATGTGGTGGGGGTCTGGGTAGATGGCCAGCCGGTTGACCTGTCTTTTGGCACCTCAAGCGTGACCAATGTGAACGAGGTCGATAACCAGAACCTCTATAACGACAATACCGGGGACCAGTTCAATACCGAGATGGACGGGTTTACGGTTACCATGTCGGTCAAGATCCCGGTTACCTCGGGCGAGGTGAACTCGCTGAAGATCGGCATCGCGGATGTGTCGGACAGCAGCTATGATTCCAATCTTCTGATTGCCGCCAAAAGCGGACAGTCGGCGCTTCTGGCCTTTGATGATACGGTCAGCCTGCTGGGGGACCAGACCAAGGTGATCGACGTCATGGCAAATGATGATGTGGCGCCCGGGCTGAGTGCCACGATCACCCATATCAACGGAATTGCCGTGTCCCCCGGCGATACGGTGACCCTGGCCACCGGGCAGACCGTGGGGCTGAACGCGGATGGCACGCTGACGCTTGTGGGCGATGGCACCGATGAAAGCTTCTCCTTCACATATACCCTTACCGGAGGCCCGTCAGGGGTCAGCGATGTGGGGATGGTCACGGTCGATGCTGTGCCCTGTTTCGTGGCAGGCACATTGATCGAACTGGCAGACGGACGGGCGGTGCCGGTGGAAACCCTGACGCCGGGGGACATGGTGCTGACCCATGACAATGGGCCCCAGCCGCTGCGCTGGATCGGCTGTCGCCGCGTCCCCGCCCAGGGCAAATTTGCCCCGATCCATATTGCGGCAGATACGTTTGGCGATCACGACCACCTGCTTGTGTCACCGCTGCACCGGATCCTGATCCGCGATGTCCTGGCCGAGCTTCTGTTCGGCGAGCGCGAGGTGCTGGTTGCGGCGCGTGATCTGGTCAATGACCTGACGGTGCGGCGGATCGAAGGGGAGGAGGTGGTGTATGTTCACATCCTGTTTGATCAGCATCAGGTGGTCTATTCACAGGGGCTTGCCACCGAGAGTTTCCTGCCCGGCCCGCAGGCGACAAACAGTCTTGAACATGACGCGGTGGAAGAAATCTGCGCGCTGTTCCCTGAGCTTGATCCCCTGACCGGCGCGGGATACTCCCCGGCCGCCCGCCGCACCCTGCGCCCGTTTGAGGCGCGGCTTCTGGCGGCGCAGGGCCACGCGGCGTAAGGAAAGATGGAATGACAGGGCATCGGCAAGCTGAGGACAGGCGGGGGACAAAGACAGCTTTGTGCTCTGATCCATCCGCAGCGCGGCTTGTTGCCAAATCGCGCAGGCTTCTGGCGGGGTCGGTCTCCTGGATCGGTGTCCGGGGGGCGGGAAAGCTGTGGTTCAACCGCTGTGGCCTCATCGGCGGCAGTAGGGATGTTGCCCCGTCGGCTGCCTGTCCGGCCTCATCTGATCCGGGCCCACAGGGGCTGATTGCCACCGGAACCATCGTGATCGAAGCCCGGCTGGAGCCCCGGCCCGGCCAGCCCGCCCCGGTGCTGCGTTATGGCGCGCGCGAGGGATGGCTGCGCGGGATGATGATCACCTATCACCCGGATGACCACCGGGTTGTGGTGGATATGGTGCAGGGGGATGAGCTGCGCCGTGCCTCGGTTCATGTGGCGCCGATCATCGGCGAATGTGACCTGCGCATCACCTATAGCTGGGATGCCCCGTGCCGGTCGGGGGTTTTGAGTGTTGAACATCTTGAAGCCGAGACCCTGCACCAGACCCGTTTTCGCGATCCACTGCCGCTGCCCTATTCTGACGCGGAGCGGATGCTGCGGGGGCAGGCCGTGGCCGGGGAGCGGGGCAAGATCCTGATGCTTGGGATCGCGCGCGGGATCGCGCCCGTGGCGCTGGCACCGGGTCTTGCCAGTGGCAGTCTGATCGACACACCGATGGGGCCACGTGCGGTGGAAACCCTGACGGCCGGAGATCTTGTGCTCAGCACCTCAGGAGAGGCGCACCGGGTCCGTTATCTGGCCAGTCGGCAGGTTCCGGCAGTGGGGTTGATGCGCCCAATGACATTGCGTGCGCCTTTCATGGGGCTGTCGCGGGATCTGGTGCTGTTGCCCGATCAACGTCTTGTTCTGACAGGGAGTGACGCGGAATATCTTTATGGCAGGGATTCGGTGATGATCCAGGCGCGGCACCTGCATCATTTCCGCGCTGCAAGCCAGCATGAAACCGGCCCGCTGATCCGATATCATGCGGTCCTGCTGGACAGTCATGAATGCCTGTCGGTGCAGGGGCTGTGTGCCGAAAGCCTGTTTGTGGGGCCGATGGTGCCGGATATCCTGCGCACCACGGTTCTGTCCGGGCTGCCACCCCTCTCCGTGCCAATTCACAGGCTGATGCCCACGCCCACCCTGTCCCAGTTCGAGGCGCGCAATCTGGTCAGCGCCATTTACGCGTGATCCCTCTGGACCCGTTCTGGTTGCGCGCGTAGTATCCCGTCAAGTCATTTATGCCCCGTTCGGGGAAAGGAGATACGGATGAGAAAACTTCTGCTGGCGCTTGCCCTGATGCCGCTTGCCGCCTGTTTTGATGCGGACATGACCTTTACGGTTGAAGACAGTGACAACGCCAAGATGCATGTGGTGATGCGCATGGGGCCGGAGCTTTACGGCATGATTGCCGCTTCGGGGGAAGATCCCTGTGAAGAAGGCGTGGGTGAGGTGCTGGCGGATGGTGGCTATACCTGCACCATCGAAGAAAGCGATACGATCGACAATATTATTGCCGAGCTGAATGAAGGGGTGTCCGAGGACAGCGAAAACCCGATGGATATGGGCGAAGGCTTTGCGCTGGAGCGGCTGGAGAACGGGAATATCAAGGTGGCCTTCGATCTGGGCAGCATGAATGATGACATGGCAGAACAGGGGATGGATCCGCAGATGATGGAGGGCATGATGCAGGCATTTACCGGGCGTCAGATCTCGATCACCGTGGTGGGACCGGAGGTGGTTGAAACCAATGGTGTGCTGGCTGAAGACGGGAAATCGGCGTCGATGGTGATCCCGCTGACCAAGCTGTTTGCGCCGGAGAATGACCTGCCGGACAGTTTTGACGTGGTGATCAACCCGAACTGATCTGTGGTCAAAAGTTTTGCGAAGGGCAGGTTTTTGGACCTGCCCTTTTTGTTTGAGACGGGCTTGTCTGTCGGCGGGGATCAGCAGGTTTTCTCTAGAAAACTAGAAAACTAGAAAACTAGAAAACTAGAAAACTAGAAAACTAGAAAACTAGAAAACTAGAAAACTAGTTTTGTTAAAACGTCCGGCCTATTGCCTGAACCATCATGTGGCGCGAATGTCCCGAGAATGCGAAGCAGGGCAGGGTATTCGTGCCTCAGGCTTAAGGTCGGGCGCTCTAAAGCGTTTCGGTTTTAACCTGACACAGGGCAAAACCGAAACGCGGCAAGAGATATCATTGTCGTGGGCGTTTCGGAATAAACATGTGTCTCAAGTTTATCCCGAAACGCTTTAAGCATGAGGAGCGCCAGGGCGCCCCTCCTCTTGAAGGGGTTTCAGGTATTGGTGTGAGCCAACACTACCGGGAAATGTTTTAGCCAATCAGATCCCGCACCGCCGTCGCCAATTCCCCCGGCGTCTTCACAAACGCATCCGCCGCTGACAGGTCATCCGCGCCGCCATAGCCCCAGCTCACGGCGATGAATTTCATGCCCACGTCGCGGGCCGCTTTCAGGTCGTAATGCCTGTCCCCGATCATCACGGACTTTGCCGGATCGTTGCCGGTGATCTTCAGCGCATGGGCCAAGAGCGCGCCCTTGTCATTGCGGGTGCCATCCAGTTCCGGGCCAAACTCCTGCGTCATATGCGGTGCAATGCCGTAATGGGCGGTGATTTTCGTTGCATAGGCATGGGGTTTGGCGGTGGCGAGATGCATCTGGTGACGGGCGCCGATTTCGGTCAGGGCCTCCAGAATGCCGTCGTAAACCGTGCAGTCGAACATGCCTTTGCCGGTATAGGCCGTGCGGTAATGTGCCAGCGCCGCTTCGGGGTCGGGTGCTCCCAGCCGTTCGAAGCTCCATAACAGGGCGGGACCGATGCACCATGTCAGATCAGCGGCAGGTGGCACAGGCAGGCCCAGCTCACGCAGCGCATATTGGATGCTTTCAGTGATGCCCTTCTTGGGGTTGGTCAGGGTGCCGTCCAGATCCCAGTAAACCGCGCCCCCGGTCCGGGTCATGCTTCACCCGCGGCATCATCCAGACGTTCGCCATCAAAAAACGGGGTCATCTGCGCGATGACCACCGAGTTTTCAGCCAGGGCACGCCCCATCAGCTTGCGCTCTTCCGCAGGAATATCGTGTCCTTCCGCCAGCCGGTCATCCAGCGCGCCGTAGCCCGACACATCCAGCGGGGCCAGATCGGCCTGCTTCAGGATCGCAACCGTTTCGCGCACCGCTTCCGCTTCGTCCACACCTGACGCATAGCAGACAAGCGCGCCCCCGGTGGCCTCATCCGGCAACCCGTCCCCCTCCTTGCGGCCCACTTCGACCAGCAGCGTATAGACCTGCTGTTTCTTCTTCGGCTTGGCCGCAGCTTTCGGGTTCTGGGTCATCATGCTCTCCTGCAGCAGGATTGGGATCTGTCTTTCACATGCCGAAAAATCTGCGAAAGGTCCAGCCCTCTGATGTCGCCTGCGCTGTTGCAGGAAGGCAAGAGGCGCGGGGGTATCGCTTTCCTGCCCTAGCCCCGTGCCTGCAAAGGGTATAGAGCGGGCAACACTGTAGGTGGGGACCTTCGTCATGATTCCATATATCCGCAATCTGCCGATGTTGATCGGCCTTGTGCTGCTGCTTGTTCCACAGGCGCTGGCGGCCCAGTCGAATACTGGATCGGC
Source organism: Aliiroseovarius crassostreae (assembly GCF_001307765.1). Taxonomy (GTDB): domain Bacteria; phylum Pseudomonadota; class Alphaproteobacteria; order Rhodobacterales; family Rhodobacteraceae; genus Aliiroseovarius; species Aliiroseovarius crassostreae. The sequence goes on along the minus strand of NZ_LKBA01000024.1, from coordinate 73,267 downwards.
ACTGATCTTCGCCACCGTGGAACGCGCGCCTTTTGCCTATCGGGATGGGGATCAGTTTGCCGGGTTTTCGGTTGAGCTGATGCGAGATATCGGAAGAGAGATCGGGCGGCCCGTGGAGTTCAAACTGGCCCCGCGTTTTGCCGATATGCTTGGGTTGGTTGAGCTTGGGCAGGTGGATGGCGCGGTTGCCAATATCTCGATCACGGCGGCCCGTGAGGAAGTTATGGACTTTTCCCAACCCACCTTCGAAGCGGGGCTCCAGATCATGTTGCCACCCGAAGATGGCGATAGCGGCAGCTTGTTTGCCGCATTGTTCAACCGCGATATTGCATTGGCCATCCTGGGGGCCGCGGCGCTTCTGTATGGCGGGGGCATGATGATGTGGCTGTTCGAACGCCGCCGTCAGCCCTATTTTGACCGGCCGCTGAAAGATGCAATGTTCACCTCTTTCTGGTGGGCCCTGAACCTTGTTGTGAATGGGGGGTTCGAAGAACGGGTGCCGCAGTCGCGCGGTGGGCGCGTCTTTGGTGTCCTTCTGGTGATTTCATCCCTGTTCATCGTGTCGATTTTTGTCGCCCGGATCACCGCGGCCATGACCGTGGCGGCGATTTCCGGCAATATCGACAGCCTCGCGGACCTTGACGGCAAGCGTATTGGCACCACGGCAGGCTCAACGGCTGCGCTGTTTCTGGACCAGCGCGAGATTGCCCATGGTGATTTCGATGACCTGAACGTGTTGCTGAAAGCGTTTGAAGAGCAGGAACTTGACGCGGTTGTCTTCGATGGGCCGCTTCTGGCGTGGTATCTTACTGAAAATGGCAGCCAGTCGGGTCGTCTTCTGCCGCGGGTGTTCAAACGTGAAAACTATGGCATCGCCTTGCCATCGGGCAGCGCCCTGACCGAACCGATCAATCGGGCGCTGCTGTCTTTGCGTGAAAGTGGGCGATATGATCAGCTCCGGCGCAAATATTTTGGTCCGTCAAGCTGACAGGAGTGAGGGCGCTGGGCAGGAGGGGCGCTGCCCCTCGCCTCTGCGAGGCTCACCCCGAGGTATTTGAAGCAAGAAAAAGGGGGCGGGTTAAAGCGTTTCGGGATAAACCTGACACACATGTTTCTTCCGAAACGCCCATGACATTGATATCTCTTGCGGCGCTTCGACTTTTCCCTGCCTCAGGTTAAAGCCGAAACACTTTAGGGCGCTTTGCCTGGTTTGAGAAAGGCTCGGAGGGCGAGCCAGGCCAGAAGGGTCAGCAGGGCCACAAAAAGCCCTACCAGCGCCGCCGCCCAGGGGGTGCTGAGGCCAAACAGGTAAATCAGTAAGATAAGCGGTTCAAAACAGATCAGCCCAAAACCGGCCACGCAGCCCAGGTCCAGAATGGCAAGGGCGCGCCGCGCATGTGGCCCGGCACGCCCTATGTTTTCCGCGATGGTCGCAAAGATCATCGGTCCGTCCGGATCCTTTAGTCGCGCAACAGGTCGTTGATCGAGGTTTTCGAACGGGTTTTTGCGTCGACGCGTTTCACGATCACGGCGCAGTAGAGGTTCACACCGTTTTTCGAGGGCATCGAGCCTGCGACCACAACGGAGCCGGCGGGCACTTCGCCATACATCACTTCGCCGGTTTCACGATCGACGATCTTGGTCGACTGGCCGATGAACACGCCCATGCCCAGAACGGATCCTTCGCGCACGATGCAGCCTTCGACCACTTCGGAGCGCGCGCCGATGAAGCAGTTGTCTTCGATGATTGTCGGGCCTGCCTGCATCGGTTCCAGCACGCCGCCAATGCCCACGCCCCCCGAGAGGTGCACGTTTTTACCGATCTGGGCGCAGGAGCCAACGGTCACCCAGGTGTCAACCATGGTGCCTTCGTCCACATAGGCGCCGAGGTTCACAAAGCTGGGCATCAGCACCGCGCCCGGTGCCACATAGGCCGACTTGCGCACAACGCAGTTCGGCACGGCGCGGAAGCCTGCTTCTTTCCATTCATGGTCGCCCCAGCCCTTGAATTTGCTGTCGACCTTGTCCCACCAGCCGCCGCCCTGCGGGCCGCCATCCTGGAATTCCATGTCCTTGATGCGGAACCCCAGCAGCACGGCCTTTTTGGCCCATTGGTTCACATGCCAGTTGCCATCATCCTGACGTTCAGCCACGCGCAATGTGCCGCTGTCCAGCGCGGCCAGCGTGGCCTCGATCGCTTCGCGGGTTTCACCGCCGGTGGATGAGGTGATGGTGTCGCGGGCGTCCCACGCGGCTTCGATGGCTTGTTCCAGTTGGGCGTTCGACATGGGTCTCTCCGTTCACGTTCCTGTGGGCTGGCCGGGGCAGGGTGCCGCCAGTTTCCCTTGCGTATAAAGGCGTGGGTGCGGGCGCTCAATTGCCAAAACGACTGTTTTGCCTACGGATTGCGGCGAATTGCAGCGGAAATGTCAGGAAAACGGGTCAGGTGCCGGGTTGGCCCCGCAAATCAACACGGCGATGCGCTCTTGCGGGGCGGGTGTGTAGGCGCCGGACAGAAGCGCGGCAAGCGCTGTGGCCCCTGCCGGTTCCACATGTTGCCGCACCCCTTGCCACAGAAGTTTTTGCGCATCGGAAATGGCATTGTCCGTGACCAGAACGCTTTGGTGCAGGTGGCGGGTGGCAAGGTCAAAACACAGGCTGCCGATCCGCCTGGCCCCAAGCGCATTGGCGGCAATGCCGGAGACATCCACATCCACCGGCTTGCCCGCCACGAGGGCCGCGTTCAGGGCGCAGGATGTTTCCGGCTCGACCGCGACAATCTTGCGGCCCCCTTGTGTCCACGCCAGGGACCCGCCGATCAGCCCACCGCCGCCCACCGCTATCAGCACAGTATCAGCCGCCAGCCCCTGCTCTTCCCATTCCCGAAGCACCGTGCCCTGACCGGTCACCGTGCCGTTGCCGTCATAGGCGTGGATCTGCATCGCGCCGGTTTCGGCCTCATAGGCCAGGGCTGCCTCCAGCGCGTCCGCATAGGCGCCCTGCACCACCCGAAGATCCGCCCCCGCGCGGCGGATCAGCTCGATCTTGGCCGGTCCCGCCATCTGGGGCACAAATACCGCTGCCTTATGGCCAAGCTGGCTGGCGGCATAGGCCACCGCCGCCCCGTGATTGCCCCCGGAGGCCGCCACGATCCCGGCTTTTGGCACTGCGCCGGACAGAAGAGAATTGAACGCCCCGCGCGCCTTGAACGTGCCGGTATGCTGCATCTGTTCGAACTTCATCTCGATCGGGTCATCCCAGCCGGACAGGGTCAGCGTTGCCACCGGGGTGCGCCGCACATAAGGAGCGATCCGCGTATGGGCGGCGGTGATCTCGTCTTTCCAGTTCATGGGTTATCCTATCTAACGCGGCGCAGATGGCGGGTGAGGATATCGCAGGCCGCCACGCTATCCCGTTTCTTCATCGCTTGCAGGATCGCCGCGTGGTCCATATCCGCGCGCTGGGACCAGCGGTGACGCCAATGGGCAAACAGGTGGCGGGCGCTGGCGATGTGCAGATCATTGATGGCCGATAACAGCCGCGGCATGGCGCAGGGGGTCAGGATCGCCCGGTGAAAGGCGCGGTTCTTCTCTTCCCAACTGGCCATGTCTTCTGCCGCATCACAGGCGATCCGCGCCGCATCAATCGCTTTCAGATCTGCCGCCAGCAGGCGCGGGATGGCGTGGGACAGGGCAAGGGTTTCCAGCGCGACCCGCATCTCGATCACCTCGCGCACCTCACCGGGATCCAGAGCTGTCACCCGCATCCCCCGGCGCGGCTGACTGATCGCCAGCCCATGCGCCTCCAGCCGCAAAAGGGCCTCACGCACGGGCACATGACTGGTGTCAAACGCCTTGGCGATATGGTCCTGACGCAGCTTCTCTCCGGCCTCAAGCTGGCCCGAGATGATCTGCTGGCTCAGCGCCAGGTAAATCGTGTCGGCAATGGTGGCGGTCATATCGGGCCCGTTCCTTTGAATGACTAGATAATAGATAAAATCACCGGTGCGGCCCGGCAAGGAAAATTCCCCGCCAATGCGCGTCTGTTTGCACCGAAAGGTGACGCGCTGTGACTGGTCACCTGCCAAGGTGCGCGTTAAAATCAGATCATAAGACAAGTCCCCTCAGTCGAACAGGATATTTCATGGAAGATCAATGCCCTGCCCCCCGGCACCCGTTGCGTCGTTCGCGTCAGGACCGCGAGGCATCCCAGCATACACCGGATACGCCGCAGACGCGTGCGCCAGCCTATCGCCTGGCCTATGACGATCAGGATTTCATGTGCCGCGAAGAGCTGCGCCCGGTGCGGTTGCAGCTGGAACTGCTGAAGCCCGAAATGATGATGACGGAATATGGTGTGGACAGCACCGTGGTTCTGTTTGGTGGCGCGCGTATCCCCGAACCCGCCCGCAAAGACAGCGCCCGCACCCAGACCCTGGCGGATCTGTCTGCCTTTTATGACGAAGCGCGCAGCTTTGCCCGGCTGATGACCGAGCGTTCGATTGCCTCTGGTGGGCGCGAACATGTGGTGGTCACGGGGGGTGGTCCCGGCGTGATGGAAGCGGGCAACCGCGGCGCCGAAGATGCAGGTGGCGTGTCGATCGGGCTGAATATCGTGCTGCCGCATGAACAGGCCCCCAATGAATATGTGACCCCTGACCTCTGCTTCAACTTTCACTATTTCGCCATCCGCAAGATGCATTTCCTGATGCGGGCTGAGGTGATCGCCGTTTTCCCGGGCGGGTTCGGCACGCTGGATGAGCTGTTTGAAACGCTTACCCTGGTGCAGACCGGCCGGATGAACCGGGTGCCGATCCTTCTGTTCGGCAGCGCGTTCTGGAAGAAAATCGTCAACTGGGATGCCCTGTCCGATGCGGGCACGATCAGCCCCGAAGACCTTGACCTGTTCCGTTTTGTCGACAGCGCAGAAGAGGCGATTGCCGCAATTGATTGCTGGGATTGTGCCGATACCCCGCGCGATGTGATCCCGGGTCGGTAAGCATATGACACTTGACTGCCCGGGTGTGAATGCCGCGGGCAGTCACGCACTCAGATGCGTAATTTTCACTTTCCCGTATTTTGCTCGGATGAAGCCTCATTTTTGACATAGCCATAGGGGCTATTGTGGCCATGGTTTTGACGTTTGTATTTATTGCGCCTTTTCTCATTGCGGCATATGTTGCGTGGCTGCATGGGCGGCAAAAGCTCGCGGCAGGTACCACGGCTGTGGGCGTGGTCGTCCTTGTGCCAATGCTGCCCGTAATCCTTTTTCCAATTCTTCTCTTGGCTTTTCGGGCAGTGTCGTTGCCAGCGTGGCAACCGGAACTCTGGCCTGGATGAAATTCGGTCCTGGGCTGGAAGTGACACAATATGCGTTAAAGCGTTTCGAGATTGACTTGAGACACAAGTTGATATCGCAACGCCCGCAACATCAGTAGGTTTCGAGCGTTTCGCCTCATTATTGTGTCTCAATAATAAGGCGAAACGCTTTAGGGTGTCTTGTGCTTTGCCTTCTGTCTTTCGGGCTGGATTTTCAGTTTGCAAAACGCAATAGGACCAGCAGGCAGGATATCCTGAACCAACGGCTGGATACTGTACTGCAACATCTTGAGGATGCGGATCACGAGGTGGCACATATTGGGGATCGCGACCTGTATTCCAGCTTCAATGCCTATAAAGGTGCGGTGCAAAAGCTGATCGAGGCGGTGCGGGTGACCCCTGAAAAAGCACCGATTGCGCGTCGCCACTTTGGCCCGCTGGTTGAGGGGGCTTTGGGAGCCGGGCGCAATTACCTGACAGTTATTCAGGTGGCGCCAAACCCAAAGGCACGAGCCGTAATAATATAAATGTTACAAAGGCTTGAGCAGGAATATACCCAAGCTGCAGATGATATCTCTGCCGGCAATGTTGAGAACTTGGAAGTCGAGGCAGGAGTGCTTGAGGATAAGCAACCGGTTGAAAAACAAATGCCCCGGTGCAGCGCTGCCGGGGGTTTTCAATGTCACCTGTAGGGCCTGACCTCAGCCAAAGACCTCCATCGGCACCGGGCAGATTTTCTCAAGGGTGGGAAGGGCATGCACGAAATGCTCGCCTTCGTCGCCGCGAATGCAATAGCCGTAATTGCGCAGCCTTGCGCGGAAATCGGCAAAGCTTGCCACCTGTGCCCGCTCCTGTTTCAGAAAGCGGATCATTGTCTGCATGTCCTTGAATTGTCGATGGGTCAGATCCACAGCCGCCTCCCGTGACCATATTAACCTTAACAACAGGTAACGCGCGGGAGATGGCGCAATTCGTTCGCAATTGTGGCAATTGTTAGGAATTCAGAGCCAAACGGGGTGATATGGTGTAATTGGCGCCAATCAGGATACAGGTGGCTAACGCCTGACCTCAAACGCCCCGCCCCCAAATGCTCTGTTCTCAAATAGCTGGCCCAAGGCCTCTGCCCCGGCGCGCGCTCTTTTTCTTGCCAGAAATACCTCGGGAGCGCGAGGGCAGCGCCCTCGCATCTGACCCGCATTCGCCACAGAACCGGTCGAAATGCTTCAGGATATCCCCGCTTCTTTTTCGATCTGCTTGCGCGACTTGCGCGCGCGCTCCGTGGCTGATTTCAGCTGCCCGCAGGCGGCCATGATATCATCGCCGCGTGTCTTGCGAATGGGGCTTGCATAGCCAGCCTGATAGATGATGTTGGCAAAGGCCCGGATCCGGTTGTTCGAGGACCGTTTATAGGGGCTGCCCGGCCATTCGTTGAACGGAATCAGGTTGATCTTGGCGGGGATATTGTGGCGCTTGATATGGTCGATCAGGCGATGCGCGTCCTCGTCACTGTCATTCACCCCTGCCAGCATCACATATTCAAAGGTGATCCGTTCCGAGTTCGAGGCCTTGGGATAGGCCGCCAGCGCCCCCAGAAGCTCTTCAATATTCCAGCGCTTGTTGATCGGCACCAGAACATCGCGGGTTTCATCGGTGGTTGCGTGGAAGGAAATCGCCAAAAGACAGCCGATCTCTTGCGCGGTGCGGGCGATTTCCGGCACGATCCCCGAGGTCGACAGCGTGATGCGGCGGCGCGACAGCTGGATCCCCTCCGGGTCCATGGCGATCTTCATCGCGTCGCGCACGTTTTCAAAGTTATACAAAGGCTCACCCATGCCCATCAGCACGATATTGGACAGAAGGCGGGTTTCGTCCTTGGGGGCGCCGGGCACCGGCCATTCATCCAGATCATCGCGCGCCATCATCACCTGGCCGATAATCTCAGCCGCGGTCAGGTTGCGCACCAGTTTCTGGGTGCCGGTATGGCAGAAGGAACAGGTCAGCGTGCAGCCGACCTGGCTGGAAATGCACAGCGTGCCGCGCCCTTCCTCGGGGATATAAACCACCTCGACCTCATGACCGCCGGCAATGCGCACCAGATATTTGCGGGTGCCATCCTCTGAGACGAGTTTCGACACCACCTCCGGGATTTCGATCACGAAATGCTCCGCCAGCTGGGCGCGGAACGCTTTGGCCAGATTGGTCATCTCGGCAAAATCGCGCTTGCCCCATTGATAGATCCATTGCCAGATCTGGTTCACCCGCATCTTGGCCTGCTTTTCCGGCGTGCCCATGTCGATCAGCGCCGCCCGCATCACGTCGCGGGTCATGCCCACGAGGTTTGGCTTGACCTCGGGAACCAGAATACGCGGCGCGACTTTCACGTCCTGAGTAATCGGGGCCGCGGCCCCGGCTGAGGCCTGGGTATCCGTGGCCTGGGTATCCGTGGTCTGGTCTTTGCGATCCATCGCGCGTCATCCTGTAACAAGGCGGTTCGGTAAAATCCTGAGACACATGTTTGCCCCGAACCACCCGCATCATTGATATCTCTTGCCGCGTTTCGGTCATTGTCCCGATCAGCTTAATACTGTGTCAGGCCAAAACTGAAATGCTTTAGAAGGCAGCAGTCTATAGCCTAGCATGAAAGGCTTGTCACCCCATGCACAACACAGGGTCAGAGAAATGAAAAGCCCCGTCCGGTCGGGCGGGGCTTTGGAAAACAGGGGCGGATAACCGGGATCAGTTGCCGCAGCGTTTTGCAGCTTCGTCCACCGCCGCCGTGAAACCCAACAGCGAGAACGTGTCTTCGGTCCGGGTGCCGCGACTGGAATAGGCCGTGACAACCGCCTTGGCCCCGCGTTTCATCGCGGCGACGATCTGCGCTTCCTCGCTGGGATTGGCCCAGGCTGTCTCGCGGTTCTGCGGGCTTCCCTCGGAATAAAGCTGATAGCTTTTCGTATCGATGGTCAGCGTGATCGCCTTGTTGCGGTCAAACGGGTAACCGCCAGCAAAGGAAACCTGCCCCTTCACCTGAGAGCCGGGGTGATAGCTGACAAACAGACGGATATCGCCGCGCTTTGCCGCCACAGCCCGCCCGTCACGGGTGTTGACCACTTTGGTGGGCGCGGACACGCTCCAGCAACCGGTGGGATTGTCCTCGACAAACACGCTCCAGTCGGTGTTGGCGGCAACCCGGTTGGTGCTTTCCTGCGCCACGGCGCCCGTTGCGGTGAAAATGGTGAGCACGGCGCCAGCCACAAAGGCGCTCCGCGCTGCTGCGATCATTCGTTTCATATCCTTACAGCCTCCAAGCTGTCTCTGCCTCGCGCCCCTGCAACGTCCCGGCCGTCTTTGGCGGCGTTCCATTCCATGCCATCACATTCAGGCGCATCTATCCCTACGCCGCGCAGTCTAACGTGAAAAATGACTGTTGTGAAAGCCCCGGAGCGGTAATATGCGGCGGAAAATTGCGCGCGCCCGCCATCACCGGATGGGCAAAGGATCAGAAAAGGAAAGACACATGCCCGCAATCACGCAAGATCCCGCCCGCCTTGTCGAGATATGGCGCGGCCCGTTCATGGAATCGCAACATCTGGGACATGCAGTGATCTGCAATACCGCAGGTGAGGTGGTGGAGAGCTGGGGGAATGCCGATGAGGTGATCTTGCCGCGCTCCTCGGCCAAGATGCTTCAGGCCCTGCCTCTGGTGGAAAGCGGGGCGGCGGATGCGGCGGGGCTGAACCCATCCCATCTGGCACTGGCCTGTGCCAGTCATGAAGGGGCGGCAATCCATACCGATCCGGTGGCCAAATGGCTGGCTGAAATGGGGCTCGGAGCCGGGGACCTCTGCTGCGGTCCGCAATTCCCCCGCGACAAGGCTGCGAAGAAGGACCTGATCTGCTCAGGGGATGCCGCCTGTAAAATCCACAATAACTGCTCTGGCAAACATGCGGGCTTCCTGACGCTTGCCCGCCACATGGGGGCGGATCTCAAGGATTACGTGGCCCATGATCACCCGGTGCAACAGGCTGCCAAACTGGCGTTTGAAGAGCTAACGGGCATGGACAGCCCCGGCTTTGGCATCGACGGCTGTTCGGCGCCCAACCATGCGACCACGCTGACCGGTATGGCCCGCGCCATGGCCGCGTTTGCTGGCGCGGTTGAGGGGCGTTCCGCGCGGGACACGGCCATGGTGCGGCTGCGCGAAGCAATGATGGCGCACCCGGATCTGGTTGCCGGAGAAGGGCGGGCCTGTACCGAATTGATGCGCGCCATGCCAGGTCAGGTTGCCGTGAAAACCGGGGCAGAAGCCTTTTTCATCGCCATCCTGCCGGGGCAGGGGCTTGGGGTTGCGCTCAAGATCAATGATGGCGCGACCCGCGCCTCCGAATGTGCCATCGCCGCAATCCTTGCCCGCCTTGGCGTGGCTGATCCGGCGGACCCGCTGGTGAAAAAGCGCCTGAACCCGCGGGTGCTGAACTTTGCCGGGCAGGACACAGGTGAGATCCGGCCGGCGGCAGAGCTTTGGGTGGGGTAGGCCCCCCTTCGGCCTGGGTGCTGCTGCGGCTTCAGAGGGTCACTTTGTGAAACATGTCTGATTTGCGCCGCTTCGCGTCGCGATGAGGGGCGCTGCCCCTCGCTCCCGCTCGCTGAGCGTGGGCTCACCCCGGGATATTTTGGGCAAGAGGAAAAGGCGGACCCATCGTCTTTTTTCTTGTTGGAAATATCCTGGGGTGAATTGGCGCAGCCAAGAGGGGCAAAGCCCCTGCCGAGCGGCGCGAGGTTTGCGTTAAATTCGGCGTGCGCGCTGTCACATCCATTCGCTGATCAGTTTGATGGCCATTGCGGAGGCTGCGATCACCAGCACCGGTTTGATCAGCCTTGCGCCGATCCGGCTGGCCAGTTGTGAGCCGAGCCAGGCGCCGGCCATTTGTGCCGCTCCCATCGCCAGTCCGAGCAGCCAGAGCGGCTGCAGCACCAGCAGGAACCCAACCAGCCCGCCGACATTCGACGCGAAATTCAGCAATTTCGTATGGGCGGTGGCGCGCAGGATGCCATAGCCGGCGAGGCCCACGAAACCCAGCATGAAAAACGCCCCGGTGCCGGGGCCGAGCAGCCCGTCATAGAAACCGATCAGGGGCACGAAGCTGATCGAAAACAGAAGGGGAGAGAGGCGTTCGTGTTTGTCCACATCGTCAAGCCCGGGCTTCAGCGCAAAGAACAGCGCCACGCCGATCAGCAGGACCGGCAGCCCCATGCGGATCACATCGGTGGGCAGCGAGGAGGCCATCAGCGCGCCAAGAACTGCGCCGGCAAAGGATAACAGGGCCGGGCGGATCTGGCGGCGCAGGGTCACATGGCCTGCGCGCGCATAGGTCACCGCAGCCATTCCGGCCCCGAACAGTCCCTGAACCTTGTTGGTCGCCAGTGCCGTCACTGGTGGCACCCCCGCCAAAAGCAATGCAGGCACGGTGATCAGCCCCCCGCCCCCTGCAATTGCATCGACGAAACCTGCAACGAAGGCGGCCCCAAGCAGGAGGGCAAACAGCTCGGCTGGCATCTCGATCATTTTCGTGTCCTGTCTCTTGCCACAACGGGGAACTCATGTCAGGTTCTGCCCGTTCTCAGGGCGGGGTGCAATTCCCCACCGGCGGTTAAAGCCCGCGAGCGGCCCGGTTCGGGTGACAGCAGATCCGGTGAAATTCCGGGGCCGACGGTGATAGTCCGGATGGAAGAGAGCGGGTAAGGGTGCGCCGGATCAGGCGTGCAGAGGGGCCTCGTGTGCCCTCCTTTCTTCGTTTGCGCCTTGGGTGACGTGTCTGATGAAGAAAGGAAACGCCATGACACACACCCGTTACGCATTCATCAAGGCCGCATGGCATGCGGATATTGTCGATCAGGCCTTGCTGGGATTTCAGGAAAAGATCCGTCCGGATCAGGTGGATGTTTTCACCGTGCCGGGCGCGTTCGAGATGCCCTTGCTGGCGAAAAAACTCGCCGCCTCAGGCCGGTATGGCGCGATTGCCGCCGCCGCGCTGGTGGTGGATGGGGGCATCTACCGACATGATTTTGTTGCAGCCTCTGTGGTGGATGGGCTGATGCAGGCGGGGTTGGAGACCGGGGTGCCGATCTTGTCAGTCTCGCTCACCCCGCATCATTTCCAGCCAACGGATCATCATATCGAGATCTACAAGGCGCATTTTGTGACCAAGGGGCGCGAGGCCGCAGAGGCGGCGCTTCAGATCACCGCGCTTCATGCAGAATTGTCGTGAAATAAGGGGGGGCGGGGGTTATGCCCCCGCAAACTCCTCCCGCGAATAGCCTTGGATATAGAGCAGCGCGGTCAGGTCGCCGTGGTTGATGCGGATGTCACATTCCGCCGCCACCGAAGGTTTCGCGTGCAGCGCCACGCCCGCGCCCGCCAGCCCCAACATCCCCAGATCATTGGCGCCATCCCCCACTGCCATCACATCGGCATGCTCCAGCCCAAGACGGGTGGAGATTTCCTTCAGCGCCTGCACCTTGGCTTCGCGGCCCAGAATGGGCAGGCCCACGGTGCCGGTCAGCGCGCCGTTTTCCACATGCAGCGTGTTGGCGCGGTTTTCGTCAAATCCCAGCGCGTCAGCCACATGGCCGGTAAACGCCGTGAACCCGCCGGACACCAGCGCTGCATAAGCGCCCTGTGCTTTCATGGTTGCCAGAAGGGCTTTGCCCCCCGGCATGAAAGTGATCCGCTTTTCAATCACATCGGCGATCACGCGTTCAGGCAGCCCTTTGAGCAGACCAACCCGTTCGGTCAGCGCGCCGTCGAAATCAAGTTCACCATTCATCGCCCGCGCGGTGATGTCCTTGACCCGCTCACCAACCCCTGCCTCATCTGCCAGTTCGTCGATGCATTCCTGCTGGATCATGGTGCTGTCCATATCCGCCAGCAGCATCTTCTTTTTCCGTCCCTGTGCGGGCAGCACAATCAGGTCCACACCCAGTTTCTGCAAATCCGCCCAGACGTCCCAGCGATTGCCGGGCATCTCGGCCAGCGTGAACTCGGCCGCCTCATCCGGGGCGAGCCAGCGGACATCGCCGCCGCCCCATGCGTTGCGCAGATTATCCACCAGCGCGGCGTCGAGAGTGCGGTTGGTCGGGGCGGTAAGGAGCGTGGCAATATACATGGAACGGCCTTTGATCAGCGGTGTCGGATGGCCACAGACATGCGGCGAATCTTAGTCCGACGACAAGAGGAAATTCGGCAAAAATGCCTGCGGTTTTCCAGAAACTCCGGTTTCGCGTTGCTCCGAAAGTTTCCGATAGTGGCATTTTACGCTGAAAATCGACCGATCAAAATTCAAAACCGACATTTTTTCGCTTGTGCAGCATTGGAAAGCGCCTTACCTCATGTCGTGGGACACCCTTCCCCAACGAAGGGCATTTATCTGGAAGGATAGCATCTATGGCTACTGAGCAACCGGCAAACCGCCCGGACACCAAACCTGTCGCCGTTCCGGCGAACCCGCGGTTTTCCTCTGGCCCCTGCGCCAAACCCCCCACATGGAATTTGGATGCTCTGTCGGACGCCGCCCTGGGCCGTTCGCACCGCGCCGCCATCGGCAAGGACAAGCTGAAAGCCGCGATTGAAGGCACCCGTGAGGTGCTGGGCATTCCCGCAGATTACAAGATCGGCATCGTGCCGGCGTCGGACACTGGTGCTGTGGAAATGGCTCTGTGGTCTTTGCTGGGCGCACGTGGGGTCGAGATGCTGGCCTGGGAAAGCTTTGGCTCGGGCTGGGTCACCGATGTGACCAAGCAGCTGAAGCTGGATGCTGTGACCAAAGTGGCCGACTATGGCCAACTGCCGGATCTGGCCTCGGTCGATTTTGCCAATGATGTTGTCTTTACCTGGAACGGCACCACCTCGGGTGTGCGGGTTCCGAACGGTGACTGGATCCCGGCGGACCGCGAAGGGCTGACCATCTGTGATGCCACTTCGGCGGCCTTTGCGATGGACCTGCCCTGGGACAAGCTGGATGTGACCACCTTTAGCTGGCAGAAAGTGCTGGGCGGCGAAGCGGCCCATGGCATTCTGATCCTGAGCCCGCGTGCCGTTGAGCGTCTGGAAAGCTATACCCCGGCCTGGCCGCTGCCGAAAATCTTCCGCCTGACCAAAGGTGGCAAGCTGATCGAGGGTATCTTTACTGGTGCTACGATCAACACGCCGTCGATGCTGGCCGTGGAAGATTACCTGTTTGCGCTCAACTGGGCGCGGTCTGTGGGGGGGCTGAAAGGTCTGATCGCCCGTGCGGATGCCAACACCGCCGAAGTGACGAAATTTGTCGAAGCCACCGACTGGATCGAGTTTCTGGCCGATGATCCGGCGACCCGGTCGAATACCTCGGTCTGCGTGAAGTTCAATGACGCGCGCATCACCGATGGGGCAACTTTCGCCAAGGCCGTTGCCAAACGTCTGGAAGCCGAAGGTGTGGCGCTGGATGTGGGCGCCTATCGTGACGCACCGGCCGGTCTGCGGATCTGGTGTGGTGGCACGGTTGAGACCTCCGACGTGGCGGCGCTGATGCCGTGGCTCGACTGGGCGTTCAACGCGGAAATCGCAGCCCTCTGATCCGGCACGGATCCTTCTCAAAGATGACCCGCAGGACCCTCGAAAAACTTTAAACTTTCGCCTCAGAGGCTGCAAAAAGTTTAAAGTTCTGGGTCCCGGCCCCTTACAAACTTTAAAGAATAGGAGCCCAGCACATGGCCCCCAAAGTTCTCGTATCCGACAAGCTGTCGGAAACCGCCGTTCAGATTTTCCGCGACCGTGGCATTGATGTGGATTTCATGCCCGAGCTTGGCAAGGACAAGGAAAAGCTGGCTGAAGTCATCGGTCAATATGATGGTCTGGCGATCCGCTCGGCCACCAAGGTGACCCCGACCATTCTGGAGGCTGCCACCAATCTGAAAGTGGTGGGCCGCGCCGGGATCGGTACGGATAATGTTGATAAAACAGCAGCTTCCAAGAAGGGCGTGATCGTGATGAACACGCCGTTCGGCAATATGATCACCACCGCTGAACATGCGATTGCAATGATGTTTGCGGTTGCGCGCCAGATCCCTGAGGCCTCTGCCTCGACCCATGCGGGCAAATGGGAAAAGTCGAAATTCATGGGGGTCGAGCTGACCAACAAGACGCTGGGCGTGATCGGTGCTGGCAATATCGGTGGCATCGTTTGCGACCGCGCGCTGGGTCTGAAGATGAAAGTCATCGCTTATGATCCCTTCCTTTCGGAAGAGAAAGCCGCGCAGATGGGTGTTGAAAAAGTTGAGCTGGAAGAGCTGCTGCCGCGCGCGGATTTCATCACTCTGCACGTGCCGCTTCTGGACGCGACCCGCAACATCCTGTCGCGTGAAGCCCTTGAAAAGACTAAGAAAGGTGTGCGGATCATCAACTGTGCCCGCGGTGGTCTGGTGGATGAAGCGGCGCTGGCTGACCTCTTGAAATCGGGTCATGTTGCAGGGGCGGCCTTTGACGTGTTTGCCGAAGAACCCGCCAAGGAGAACCCGCTCTTCAACCTGCCCAACGTGGTCTGCACCCCGCACCTTGGCGCGGCCACCACCGAAGCACAGGAAAACGTCGCCCTGCAAGTGGCCGAGCAGATGTCGGACTACCTGCTGACAGGTGCTGTGCAGAACGCGCTGAACATGCCGTCGGTGACGGCTGAAGAAGCCAAGGTCATGGGCCCGTGGATCAAGCTGGCCGAACATCTGGGTGCTTTTGTGGGCCAGATGACCGACGAGCCGATCAAGGCGGTGAACATCCTTTATGATGGTGTCGCCTCCGAGATGAACCTGAAGGCGCTGGACTGCGCGGTGATCGCAGGTCTGATGAAGCCGCAAACCCCTGATGTGAATATGGTTTCTGCCCCTGTCGTGGCGGCGGATCGCGGTATCAAAACCTCGACCACCACCCAGGCCAAGGGTGGGTCATTTGACGGCTACATCAAGGTGACCGTGGTGACGGAAAAGCGCGAACGTTCGATTGCGGGCACCGTGTTCTCGGATGGCAAGCCGCGCTTCATCCAGATCAAGGGCATCAATATCGACGCCGAGATCGGCAACCACATGCTCTACACCACCAATGACGATGTGCCTGGCATTATCGGGACGCTCGGGAAAACCATGGGCGAAAACGACGTGAATATCGCGAACTTTACTCTGGGTCGGAAAGACGCGGGGGGGGATGCGATCGCGCTTTTGTATGTGGACGCGCCGGTGCCTGCCGAAGTGCGGGCGGCCTTGAAAGACACCGGTTTGTTCAACTCGGTCACGCCGCTATCGTTTGACGTGTAAGGTGTTGAAATAGAAAGAAAGCCCCGGATGTTCTCCGGGGCTTTTTTGGTGCTTACTGCGTATCCAGCACGCCTGATTTGAACAGGGCCCCGGCTGCAGCGGCGCCCAAAACCGGGGCAAGGATGAACAGCCACAGCTGGCTGAGGGCATGTCCGCCCGCAAACAATGCCGGACCAAATGACCGCGCCGGGTTCACCGACACGCCGGTCACGTTGATCCCCACCAGATGGATCACGACGAGGGTCAGGCCGATGGCGATACCTGCAACGGCGCCGGGGGCGCCTGATCCGGTGGCGCCAAGGATCACAACGACAAACAGGAAGGTGGCGACCAGTTCGAATACAAAGGCGGACACCATGTTATATTCGCCCAGATAACCGGCACCCCAACCGTTCTGACCCAGCCCGGATGTGCCCACGTCAAACCCGCCCCCTTTACCGCTGGCGATGACAAACAGGATCGCAGCCCCCGCCACGGCCCCGGCCAACTGCGCAAGGATATAGGTCAGCGCCTTGGAGCTGGGAAGACGTCCAGCGATCACAGCCCCGATGGTCACGGCGGGGTTGATGTGACAGCCTGAGACATTGCCAATTCCATAGGCCATGCCGATCAGGGCCAGACCAAAGGCAAAGCTGATGCCGGTCAGCCCGATATCTCCGCCCGCAATCACGGCGGCGCCGCAGCCGAACAATACCAAGCTCATGGTGCCAATAAATTCTGCAACTGCTTGTTTCATATGGGGACTCCCTGTTACTAGAAACGCATTGGTGCCCATTTTGCGCAGTTCGCCCCGTCTGGTCGCGGGGAATTTGGAGGCGCAAACCACCCCAGACAGGAGCTGCCCATGACGCGCGTTTATGCCATTGGTGATATTCACGGCCATCTGGACAAGCTGATCGCGGCCCATGCGCTGATTGCAGAAGATCGCGCGCGTTGCGGGGACGCTGCCGCCCCTGTTGTTCATGTGGGGGATCTGGTGGATCGTGGCCCGGACAGTAAGGGCGTGATCCAATACCTGATCGACGGGCAGGCGCGGGGCGAGAGCTGGGTGGTGCTGAAGGGCAATCACGACCGGATGGCGGCCATGTTCCTGCGCGACTATCCGATGGTTGATCACATGCTGCTGTATGACCACAACTGGCTTCACCCTCGGATCGGCGGGGTAGAGACGCTGGCCAGTTATGGGGTTGAGGTGCCCGAGGGCATCCGCACCTATCAGCTGCACGCACAGGCGCTGGCCGCCGTGCCCCAAGCGCATCGCCGGTTTCTGGATACGCTGCCCTGCCTGCATCGCATAGACGATTTGTGTTTTGTTCATGCGGGCATCCGCCCCGGCGTGGCGCTGGAGGATCAGGTGGAAGATGATCTGACCTGGATCCGGCAGGAGTTCCACAATTCAGATGCCGATCACGGCCCGCTGATCGTGCACGGCCACACGCCGGTGGACGAGGTCACACATTACGGCAACCGCCTGAACATCGACACCGGCGCCGGACACGGCAAAGACATCGGCGTCGTCGTGATCGAGGGGCGCGAGGCGTGGGTTCTGTCGGGTGAGGGGCGCGAAGAGGTGGCGCGATAAGAGCCACTCTTCCCATTCTGACTATTCCTTAGCCGTTTTGGAGACTTGCCAGCGACCGAGGCCAAGATGGCGCCCTTTATATTCAGCGTGCATAGTTCGCTTTCAAAGCTTGGCTCACCAGTTTGACGATCAGGGACCTCCTATATTGACGGGGTTAATCTCCTCTCCTAATGGTTGATTTTAGTTTTATAAGTAACTCAAGTTCTTGAAAGGAAATCTTGGTGATTAAAAAGTTTTTGATTCTGGCGTCCTGTGCCGGGCTTTTGGCTGGGTGCGTTTCGGAAACGACCTCGGGGCCTGTTGACACAAAGGCGAGCTCGGCCCGTAGCGCAGGTATCCCGACAGGCAAGGCTCTTGAGGAGTTTGCGCCGCGTTTCAAAATTGGCATTGCGCAGCATGCCAACAAGGTGGCCGTAGCCCCAAGAACCGTCGAGGCGCGATTGGCGGCGTTTGCCCGGCAATGCATCGATGGGAAAACGATCAAGACCCAGCGGTACACGCAGATGGGCATGCCGTTCGGGGGACCCATGCTTCAGACCTACGGCGCGCGCATCTCAAATGAAGACGGCATCAAGCGCTTGATCATCTCGCAACAGCTTTCAGGTGCTGTACTGACCACCGCTGCGGGCAAAAAGGCAAATGTCCAGCTGTCGACGCAGATCCTGTCGGACGGTGCGGATGGTACATTGCTGAAAACCACCCGAAACAAGGCATTCTTCGATCTTTCAGATGCTGCGATTGAATGGGCAAAGGGGTCTTCCACCTCATGTCCCGGACTGTTTGCTGGCTAAGCGGTATCGGGACGGACCACCCCTTGGGTCGTGATCCAAATCTTGAACTAAAAAGCCCCGGTGTTTCCACCGGGGCTTTCTGTTTCAGAGAAAATGCTGATTAAGCGTCTTCGTCTTTTTTCTTTTTCGGCTCCGGAGCAACCTCTTCGCCGGTTTCCTGATCGACAACTTTCATCGACAGGCGCACCTTGCCGCGGTCGTCAAAGCCAAGCAGTTTGACTTTCACTTCCTGACCTTCTTTCAGAACGTCCGACGGGTGGTTCAGGCGGCGGTTTTCGATTTGCGATACGTGCACCAGGCCGTCGCGCTTGCCGAAGAAGTTCACGAAGGCGCCGAAATCGACGATCTTCACGACCTTACCGTTATAGATCGCACCTTCTTCCGGCTCTGCCACGATCGAGTGGATCATGTCATAGGCCTTCTGGATGGCGTCGCCATTCGGCGATGCGATCTTGATCACGCCATCGTCGTTGATGTCGACCTTGGCGCCCGACACTTCCACGATCTCGCGGATCACCTTACCGCCCGAGCCGATCACTTCACGGATCTTGTCGGTCGGGATGTTCATGGTCTCGATGCGCGGAGCGTGTGCCGAGAATTCCTGACGGCCTTCGGCCAGGGCTTTGCTCATCTCACCAAGGATGTGCATGCGGCCGTCCTTGGCTTGTGCCAGGGCTTTCTCCATGATCTCGGGCGTGATGCCTGCGACCTTGATGTCCATCTGCAGCGAGGTGATGCCGTTTTCGGTACCAGCCACCTTGAAGTCCATGTCACCCAGGTGATCTTCGTCACCCAGAATGTCGGTCAGAACAGCGTAAGACCCGTCATCTTCCAGGATCAGACCCATGGCCACACCAGCAACCGGAGCCTTCAGCGGAACAGCGGCGTCCATCATGGACAGCGAGCCACCACAGACCGACGCCATCGAGCTTGATCCGTTCGATTCGGTGATCTCGGACACCAGGCGGATGGTGTAGGGGAAGTCGGTGGCCGACGGCAGAACAGCCTGCAGCGCACGCCATGCCAGCTTGCCGTGACCGATTTCACGACGACCCGGAGGGCCAAAGCGGCCCACTTCACCAACCGAATACGGCGGGAAGTTATAGTGCAGCAGGAAGTTGGATTTATAGGTGCCGGTCAGCGCGTCGATCATCTGTTCGTCGTCGCCGGTGCCCAGGGTGGTCACAACCAGGCCTTGGGTCTCGCCGCGGGTGAAGAGCGCCGAACCGTGGGTGCGCGGCAGAATGCCAACCGAGCTGTCGATGGCACGGACAGTGTCCAGTGCGCGGCCGTCGATACGCTTGCCGGTTTTCACAACGTCACCACGCACAACAGCCGATTCCAGCTTCTTCAGAGCGGTGCCGAGGTTTGCGTCCTCTTGCTGCTCTTCGGATAGCGATGCGATGATCTCTTCCTTGGCGGCAGCAACTGCAGCAACGCGTTCCTGCTTGTCGGTGTTGCCGTATGCAGCGCGGATCTTGTCTTCGCCAGCGGCTTTAACAGCCTCATACAGCTCCGAATAGTCAGCAGGCTGGAAGTCAAACGGCTCTTTCGCGGCGTCTTCGGCCAGTTCGATGATCAGGTCGATCACCGGCTGGATCTGCTCGTGGGCGAACTTCACGGCACCCAGCATTTCGGCTTCCGACAGTTCGTAGGCTTCCGATTCCACCATCATCACGGCGTCTTTGGTGCCGGCCACAACAAGGTCCAGACGCTGGTCCGGGTTGTTGCGCAGATCGTGCATGTCGTCGCAGGTCGGGTTCAGGATGTATTCGCCATCCTCGAAACCAACGCGGCAAGCGCCAATCGGGCCCATGAACGGAGCGCCCGAAATGGTCAGAGCGGCCGAAGCTGCGATCATCGCAACCATGTCCGGGTCGTTAACCAGGTCGTGCGACAGCACGGTGCAGATCACCAGAACTTCGTTTTTGAAGCCGGGAACGAACAGCGGGCGGATCGGACGGTCGATCAGGCGCGAGGTCAGCGTCTCTTTCTCGGTCGGACGCGCTTCACGCTTGAAGAAGCCACCGGGGATCTTACCAGCGGCATAGTATTTCTCGTTATAGTGAACCGTCAGCGGGAAGAAGTCCTGACCGGGCTTCTGCTGGCGCGCGAAGGTCACGTTGGCCATGACAGAGGTCTCGCCCAGAGTGGCGATGACCGAACCGTCGGCCTGACGGGCAACCTTGCCCGTTTCCAGAGTGAGGGTTTCTTCGCCCCACTCCATCGATTTTTTAGTTACGTCAAACATCATGTTTTCCTAGTTGGAAGCACTCCCGGCCCTCCGGGTCTCCCGTTGAAATGGCGGCCCCATTGCCGCCGACCCCACTATCCTATTCGAGCGCCGGGGTCCGGGCGCAAGTCTCAGATGTTTGCGCCATACATGAAAAGGGGGCGCTTGGGAAGAGGGGGTGGTTTTGGCGCCAGATTGTTTCGTAATCTGTGCTGGATTTTGCGCGGGATTTCGGCAAGGGTGGCGGCAGATTGTTTAACACGTTCCAGAGCCTGCAAATGCTGCGTCCCCTTCTTTCTGTTTTTTTATTGTCCCTTGTCCTGAGCGCAGTCCTGAGCGCACCGATCGCGGCAGAGCCCGCAGCGCGCATTCTTGCCATCGGTGACAGCCTGATTGCGTGGAACGGGCCGGGGCAGAAATCCGTGGCGGATGTGATGGCGCAGGAATTGGGGGAACCGGTCAAAAGCCGTGCCGTATCAGGTGCACGGATCATCTATGGCCTGCCTATCACCGGGGCGCTGGGGATGCGGATTGCACGCCAGTTCAACCCGAAACAGCCGCGTGACTGGGTGGTGCTGTCAGGCGGCGGCAATGATCTGTGGTTCGGTTGCGGCTGCAACAAATGCGAGCGCCGGATGGGGCGGATGATTTCCGAAGACGGCCGCAGCGGCGCGGTGGTGGATCTGGTCACGAAAATTCGCAAGACCGGCGCGCGGGTGGTGATGCTGGGCTATCTGCGCAGCCCGGGTGTGAACTCGCCGATTGAAAGCTGCCGCGATGAGGGTGACGCCTATGAGGCACGTCTGGCGATGATGGCCAAGCGCCTCAAGGGGGTGCATTTCCTGTCCAACGCTGACCTTGTGCCCCATGGCGACAAGAGCTTCCATGCCTTTGACATGATCCACCCGTCGATCAAGGGCAGCCGCGCGATTGGCAAGCGGGTGGTGGAGTTGATCCGGCGTGAGGATAAGGGGCGCTAAATAGGGCGCTAACGCGAGGCGTTTGGGGGTCGACACAAAAAACGCCCGCCTCTTTCGAGACGGGCGCATCATTCCGAATATCGGAGCGATTAGCGGCGCAGGCCGAGGCGTTTGATGAGGTCCTGGTAACGGGCCTCGTCTTTTGCCTTGGTGTAGTCCAAGAGCTTACGACGCTGAGCAACCATTTTCAGAAGGCCACGACGACCGTGGTTGTCCTTCTTGTGGGTTTTGAAGTGCTCGGTCAGGGTCGCGATGCGCGAGCTGAGGATGGCAACCTGAACTTCGGGCGAACCGGTGTCGCCGTCTTTGGTGCCGAACTCTTTGATCAGACGAGCTTTTTCTTCGGGCGTAATCGACATCGGGGTCTCCTTTACAAGGTTAAAGTGGATGGCGCAGGCCGGGATGTCGTCCAGCAGGGCCCATGGAGGTATCGGTCCCGTTTCAGAAACCGATGCGCGCGTATAGGGGGATTCTGCAGCAATGGCAAGGAAAACAAGGCTGCTCAGGGCGTGGATTGTGGGGCGTTGATCTGCTCGATGATCTGTTGCGCCCAATTTCCGATCACTGGAATGAAGTCGATCGAAGACAGCATCTGCACAACCACGGCCACAAGGAAGGTGGCGCCCAGAACCGATCCCAGCCCAAAGGCCAGCCCCCGGTAAAGCTGAAACAGGCCCAGTTTCCACAGGCTGTCATGCAGGCGGATGAAGCGGTGACTGTTCAGGTGATGCACTTCTTCACGCAAGGCGCGGATCTCGTCCCCGATGCTGGAGGTGCGGGTGTCAGCCGGTGTCTGATCTGATTTTTGCACGGAGCCTCCGTTAACTATGTCTATATTTTTAAGGGTGTTTAGTGAAATTTGAAGGCATTTTTTTTTGCAAGTTTGGTGTGGTTGCGGTAGCCTCGAACGATGGTTGTGTGTCACCTCACGATTCTCGTTGTTATGGTGCGATATAAGTGGTGATGGCAAAAAATACAGGTGCCAAATGCTTTTAGGTCTATTGTTTCTCGGTCTTGTGCCCGCTGCCTTCATGGCGGAGGGTTTCCTTGAAGGCAGCAAAGAGGTTGAGCCGGATGATGTGCAGCCTACGACCAACGGCCAGACCACGGGTGAAGCGACCGGCGATTTCCTGAACCCTGGCAGCCCCCAATCTCCTGATGACGGTGATGTTCTCAACCCGATTGATCAGCCGGGTGAAGGGGCTGGTGAAGGGCCGGACGCAACCTTTCTTGATAAGCTTCTGGCAGAAAACACCGACGCGATCTATGGGTTGCAGGACTATGACAAGGTAACGGATGATCGTGACCCCGACCCCGTTCGACTGGGCGATGGGGATGATGTTTTTGTCGGGTCCAGCGATGGAACGGCCTCGGACGCGGCGCTTCAACTGTTTAACGGCACCCCCTTCGTCGATCTGCAAGAGGACGGGCTGGTCGAGGTGATTGACGGGCAGGGCGGCGATGACACCATCACCACAGGGGATGATGCCAGCTTTGCCTTCGGAGGTGCCGGGGATGATCTGATCACCGTGGGTGCCGCTCCTGCCGCCGTTTTTGGCGGCGAAGGCAATGATCAGATCGTAGGGGCCTATACCGCAAATGAGGACCAATATTCGGGCTATCTCGATGGGGGGCTTGGCAATGACAGCATCCTTGGTGGCGAAGGCATTGACCTGATTTTCGGCGGGCAGCATGACGATACCGGCGACGGGCCGGATAATGATACCCTTTCCGGCGGTGCCGGGGATGACCAGATTGCCGGCGGTTATGGTGCGGATGAAATCTCTGGGGGCACGGGCGATGACATTCTAAATCACCTTGGCCACGCGATGGAAAACAGCGGTGCTGAGCGCAGCAGCTTTGACTGGCATATTGATGGTGACAGCGACACGCTGGATGGTGGGGAAGGCAATGACACTCTGATTTTTGATCGGTTCGATATCGCAACTGGTGGCGAAGGAGCGGATAATTTCCACCTCTATTCCGATCAGGACGCCGGGCTTGGGCATGCAACCGTCACCGATTTTGTGTCTGGCGAGGATTTTCTGCGCATCACGCTTGATCCGGATGTCGATCCCGACACCATAGCGCTTGACGTGTCCCCTTCTGATGATGGGGCAGATGGTGTGGTTACGGTGAACGGCGAAGTCGTCGCCATCTTGCAAGGCGCGCCCGGGGCCACTGTTGCCGACATCTATGTTGAGGTCATGGAAGAGGTCTACGCCTAACGACCGGACCGTCGTGAGTGCACCTGCAATCTGTTCTCTTGATCTACCGACCCCCGTCCGTCGCGTTTCCGCGGTCCCAGCGCATTGGTTGCGTAGCATAGGCTATATACAGCGGATGCTTTGGATGCCCCGCTTTGCTCAGCCCAAGGTGATACAAGCGGTGGCCCCCCGCGCGCAGTAGATCTGCAACCTCACTCCCCCTGTCACGATGCGCTCCATGCGTCCCCCAACCGCAAATGATCTGGTCGGCCCAGTCACATCCTGCCAGCAGTTCCAGATCATTTTCGGGCCCGACCGGATCTGCCGCCTGACGCATCACCTGTGGATGCGTCTCGCGTAGGCCAAAGATGTTGACCACCCGAAATCCACCAAATCCCAACGCCCGCGCCCGGCGCTCACACCGCTCTACAGTGGGATCGTTCTGAATTTCCGTCGCCTTGGAGGGGTTCAGCATAATGAAAAGAACCCGTTTCGCCTGCGGTTCCCATACCCGCGTCAGGGCATAGCGATAATGTTCGCAATCCGAATATACCGCTACGCTGGCAGCATCGCCTTTTTGAAACTCTCGTGTAATCATGCCTGTCATTGCCTCCGCGTGGCGGGAAAAGCAATCCCTTGCCAATTTTGTCCAAAAGGTCAAATCTGTTCGCTCGAGGAAAGGACACCACCATGTTGATTGCCGAGATCATTCGTAAAAAACGCGACGGGCTCCGTCTGGAAATGGACGAGATTGCTGCCATGGTTCAGGGGATTACAGATCAGACTGCCAGCGAAGGGCAGGTGGCGGCTTTTGCCATGGCCGTCTTTTTCCAGGGCATGGTGCCGGACGAGGCCGCGCAACTCACCCTGTCCATGCGCGACAGCGGGGATGTCTTTCGCTGGGATGATCTGCCCGGCCCGGCGGTTGACAAGCATTCGACCGGAGGGGTGGGGGACAATGTCAGTCTGATGCTCGCACCGATTGTTGCTGCCTGCGGCGGGTATGTGCCAATGATTTCCGGCCGTGGGCTGGGCCATACCGGGGGCACTTTGGACAAGATGGAAGCCATTCCCGGCTATACCGTGACCCCCGATAATGCGCTCTTTGCCAGGGTTGTGAAAGATGTCGGTTGCGCGGTGATTGGCCAGACCGCCAATCTCGCCCCCGCTGACAAACGCTTTTACAGCATTCGTGATGTGACCGCGACGGTGGAAAGCATCCCGCTCATCACGGCCTCGATCCTGTCCAAAAAACTCGCAGCCGGGCTGGGCTCTCTTGTGATGGACGTGAAGTTTGGCAACGGGGCTTTCATGGCCAACTATGAAACGGCCAAGGATCTGGCCCTTTCAATCACACGAGTGGCCCGCAGTGCAGACCTGCCATGCCACGCTTTGCTGACCGATATGAACCAACCGCTGGCTTCGGCGGCAGGCAATGCGTTGGAAGTGGTCAATGCGATCGAGTTCCTGACCGGCACCAAGCAAGACCTCCGTCTGCGTGAGGTCACGCTTGCCCTTTGCGCGGAAATGCTGCTCACCTCAGGCTTGCAAACAGATCGCATGGCTGCATTGACCGCGGTCACCCGCGCGCTGGATAGCGGCAAAGCGACCGAGCTATTTGGCCGCATGGTCACGGCGCTGGGCGGCCCTGCAGACCTGATCGAAAACCACACCGCCCTGCTGCCCAAAGCAAAGCATGTTACGCAGGTCAGTGCGCAGGCCGATGGTTTTATCCGTGCAATTGACACCCGCAATATCGGCCTTGCCGTGGTTGAACTTGGCGGTGGGCGCAGGCGCGCCTCAGATGAGGTCAATCCCGCTGTCGGGCTGACCGGGCTCCTGGATTTGGGAGTGGCAGTCTCAAAAGGTGATGCAATTGCCCTGATCCATGCAGATGATGACACCCGCGCCGCCGCTGCCCATGATCAGGTTCTTGCGGCTTACCAAATCGGCGCCGCCCCCGAAAAAACACCCGCCTTGCGTGACATTGTCGAAGGCTAACGCATTCAGAGATCTTATCTGCAAAAGCGCGTCCCGCAATGCATAAGG
This sequence comes from Aliiroseovarius crassostreae, assembly GCF_001307765.1. Taxonomy (GTDB): domain Bacteria; phylum Pseudomonadota; class Alphaproteobacteria; order Rhodobacterales; family Rhodobacteraceae; genus Aliiroseovarius; species Aliiroseovarius crassostreae. The sequence continues at coordinate 47,769 of NZ_LKBA01000024.1, read as the reverse complement.
GGCGCTGCCCCTCGCCTCTTCGAGGCTCACCCCGAGGTATTTCAGGCAAGAAAAAGGGGCGCGCACCGGCCTTATTTTCTGGTCAGAAATATCCTAGGGTGAGGCCATGCTATAAAAGCGGGGCCGAGGGGCAAAGCCCCTTTGGGCTGTGAGAGCAATGTGATGTCGTGTCGTCTTCGCGCGCGTTACTGATTGAAGACGCGGCTGGGATGCAATTCACCCGAGCGGAATATCCCCACCGCAACCGCCTTGCCTTCAAAGGAAGCCCAGGCTTCATCGCCATATTCCACGTCGGATCCCAGCACCATGCCAGGATTGCCATGTTTCAGGCGCGTGGCACCATCTGCGGTGCAGATCAGTTCGGGCAGTTCGAACAGGCCGTCTTCCAGAGGCAGCAGATATTGGTCCAGCTCACCTGTTTTGGAAAGACTTTCAACCAGTTCCATGCTGACACCATCCTCAACCTCAAACGGGCCGGACCAAATTCGACGCAGTTCGCGAACATGGCCAAAACAGCCAAGCGCTTCGCCCAAATCGCGGGCAATGGCACGCACATACCCCCCTTTGCCGCAGGTCATTTCCAGCGTTACATGATCCGCATCATCGCGCCCGACCATCCGCAGTTCTTCGACCCAAAGTGGCCGCGCGGCAATTTCGAACTCTTCGTCGTCCCGGGCGAGTTTGTAGGCGCGTTCACCGTCGATCTTGATGGCAGAAAATTTGGGCGGAACCTGCATGATCTGACCTGTGAATTGACCGAGGGCTGCCTCGATTTCATCATCGGACGGGCGTGCAGTTGTTTCGGAAATCACCTCGCCTTCAGCGTCATCGGTGTTGGTTGCCTGTCCCAACCGAACGGTGAAGCGATAGGCCTTCAGCGTGTCCGTCACATAAGGAACCGTCTTGGTGGCCTCTCCCAGCGCAACGGCAAGAACGCCGGTGGCTTCCGGGTCCAGTGTGCCCGCGTGGCCCGCTTTCTTTGCGTCCATCGCCCAGCGCACCTTGTTCACCACCGCGTTTGAGCTGATGCCCGCTGGCTTGTCCACAATCAGCCAGCCGTGAATGTCGCGTCCCTTGCGTTTGCGTGCCATATGCTGTGCCCCACAGATGAATTTTCCCACCCGCGGGTCAATCGGGGTGGCGGTGTCAGTCTAGTTGAAAAGAACAGGTCAGTCTTCGTCGCTTCTGTCGTCGTCCAAACCTTCGTCCAGATCCCGCTGCACGTCCTCTTGTGCGAACAGGCGACGGGTTTCGTCCATCTGGTCGAAGGTTTCGTCAATCTGGAACCGTAGGTCAGGTGTGAACTTGAGGTTCGTCGACTTGCCAAGGGCGCGGCGCAGCTCGCTTTTGTTGCGGGCGAGGGCCTGAATTGCTTCGTCCTTCCCATGCCCGCCAAGAGGCAGCACATAGGCGGTGGCAATCTTCAGGTCCGGCGACGTGCGCACCTCACCCACCGTGATCGACATCCGGTTCAGCTCGGGGTCATGCACATCGCCGCGTGCCAGCACCTCGGACAGGGTGCGGCGAATCAATTCAGCCACACGCAGCTGTCGCTGCGACGGGCCATCGTGGTCATGAAATCGGTTCTTTGCCATGGCGTCCACATAGGGCGGAATGCGCAATCATGCAAGCAGGGCTTTGCCAAGCAGGGAAATGCGGGTTAGGAGAGGAACGAAATAAGGAGACAAGACATGAGCGAATTGCCGGGCATTGTTGTGATGGGGGCGTCGGGCCGGATGGGGCAGATGCTGATCAAAGAGGTTCTGGCCTCGGACAAGGCGCGGCTGGTTGGTGCGCTTGATCGCCCGGGGCATGATTGGATCGGGCGTGATGTGGGCGAATGTATGGGCGGCCAGCCGGTTGGCGTTGCGGTCAGCGATGACGCGCTGGAAACCATGTCCAAAGCACAGGCCGTGATTGATTTCACCGCCCCGTCTGCCACCGTGGATATGGCTGAAATCGCCGCGCAGGCCCGTGCTGTGCATGTGATCGGCACCACTGGGCTGACCGATGAGGACCTCGAAAAACTCCGCCTTGCCGGGCGACACGCCACCATTGTGCGGGCTGGTAATATGAGCCTTGGGGTGAACCTCCTCACCCAGCTGACCAAAAAGGTCGCAGCGGCGTTGGATGAAGATTACGATATCGAGATCATCGAAAGCCATCACCACCACAAGGTGGATGCGCCCTCTGGCACCGCATTGATGCTGGGAGAGGCTGCCGCTGAAGGCCGTGGTGTGAACCTGACGGATGTGTCTGATCGCGGCCGGGACGGGATCACCGGAGCACGCAAACGCGGTGATATCGGGTTTCATGCCATCCGCGGCGGTGACATCATCGGGGAACATGATGTTCTGTTTGCCGCTGAGGGGGAGCGCATAACGCTTCGTCACGTGGCCAGCGATCGGTCTGTCTTTGCGCGGGGTGCGTTGAAAGCCGCGCTTTGGGGGCAGGGCCAGAAGCCTGGCGAATATGACATGCTGGATGTGCTCGGTCTCTGAAGCCGCGCTCCTTTTTCTTGCCCGAAATACCTCGGGGTGAGAGCAAAGCTCGAGGGGCAGAGCCCCTTTCGGCGGGATTTGAGGGGCGCCTCAAAAGTCGATGGCGATGCCCTTTTTTTCCCAATCGCCATAGCGCACGGGTTCGGGTCCGTCACGGCCACCATATTCCTTGGGGATCTCTTTTGCGACCGCTTCCGCCTTTTTTCGCCGTGCCTCTGCCTCGTCCAGGGCGCGTTGGGCGGCGGGGGGGAGATCTCGTTTTTCGTCGGACATGTCGATATCCTTGTCGCTATGCTGGGATTGATATAGGCCGCTCATGACAAAAAGGCAAAGGTGAGAAAATGGCGGGTGCAAGACAGGCCGGGCAAAAAGGCAAAACACGTGTCATCGACACGCGGCATGTTGTGGTGGACCTGCTGGGGGATGTGATCGAAGACAAGCGCCTGCTGTCCGAAGTTCTGCCCAAGCGGTTGAAACGTCTTGAGGTGGAAGAGCGCGCACGTGCCCAACGACTGGTTCTGACGGTTCTGCGCGGTATGGACCGTGCCGACCGGATGCTGGGACCGCATCTGAAAAAACGCCCGCCGCTCCGGGTGATGAATATCCTGCGCCTGGGGGTGGTTGAAATCTGCTCGGGGGGGGCAGCACATGGGGTGGTGAATTCCTGTGTCTCCGCCGCGCGTGAGGACCGCACCACCGAGAAGATGTCAGGGCTGGTCAACGCCGTTTTGCGCAAGATTTCGGGTGAGGTCGATAAATGGGACAAGTTGCCCGTGCCCCGTCTGCCGAAATGGCTGCGCAAACCGCTTTTGGCAGATTACGGCAAGGAAGCGGTCGAGGCGATGGAGGTCGCGCATTTTGCTGGGGCACCGCTGGACCTCTCCGCCAAATCAAATTCGGCAGATCTTGCAGAGCGCCTGACGGGGATGTACCTGCCAACGGGATCCGTGCGACTGATGGATCCCGGACAGGTGACGGCCTTGCCGGGCTATGCATCCGGGGATTGGTGGGTGCAGGATGTGTCGGCGTCTCTTCCGGCGAAGGTGCTGAACGCGCAAGCGGGAGAGCGGGTTCTGGATATGTGCGCGGCCCCCGGGGGCAAGACGATGCAGCTTGCGTCAGCGGGGGCAGATGTGACCGCTTTGGATATTTCCGAGGGGCGCATGAAGCGGGTCGAGGAGAACCTTGTCCGCACCGGGTTGCAGGCCACGACGGTTGTCGGTGATGCGCTGGAATTCGAGGGCGGACCGTTTGATGCGATCTTGCTGGATGCACCATGCACGGCAACCGGCACAATCCGGCGTCACCCGGACCTGCCACATGCCAAGGACGGGAGCGAGTTTCCGGGTCTGTTCGAATTGCAGGAATATATGATTGACCGGGCGCTGGGCCTTTTGCGGTCAGGCGGACGGCTGGTATTTTGCACGTGTTCGCTGCTGATTGACGAGGGGGAAGAGCAGGTGCGGGATGCGCTGTCGCGCCACGAAGGCCTGCAACTGGACCTTGACGCCTTGCGTATTCCCGGTGTGGATGAGGGTTGGATAGGCCCCGAAGGGCTGCGCCTGTTTCCCCATTATCACGCCGATCTTGGGGGGATGGACGGGTTTTTTGTCACCGCTTTTCGCAAGGCCTGACATCGCAGTTTAACGTGCCTGCTGCAGGTGTGAAATCGCCAGATGACAGCGGCGACGCCCGGATGTATGCTCCTCTCAACCCCCGACAAAAAGAGGGGAATACTGGTTTGAGGTGAAGCCCGGTTGGCCGCAAAAAGGCCATGCAGGGCAAGGAGTTGCCAAGGTGAAGCAGGTGGCACAGCGAACGCCCCCAACAGATTTTCGAAACCAGCTTGCCAATCGCTGGCAGGCATGGCGCTCTACCCGTGCGGCACCGGCGACGGGGTTTGTGTCACAGCCAGAGCCACGGACAGTGGGATCTTTTGCCAGAGGCAAGCAACTGGTGGCGGGCAATTTTCTGTTTGCCGGACATCTGGTGAATGCGCCTGCATGTGGATTATGGGATCTTGCCCCGCCGAGCCCGCAATTTGCCAAGGAATTGCAGGGGTTTGTCTGGCTGGATGATCTTGCGGCCCTCGGGGATCTGCAGGCCAGGAAACGGGGACAGGACTGGTTGATCGGCTGGATTGATCACTTCGGTGCAGGACGTGGACCGGGCTGGACCCCGGACCTGACCGGGCGGCGTTTGATCCGCTGGATCAACCATGCGCTGTTCCTGATGGCTGGAATGGAGCCTGCAAACAGCAAGCGGTTTTTCTCCTCACTTGGGCAGCAGACGATTTTTCTGTCGCGCCGCTGGCATGGGGCCAGTCCGGGACTGCCCCGGTTCGAAGCGTTGACAGGGTTGATCTATGCGGGCCTCAGCTTGACCGGGATGGAAAAGCATGTTGCGCCTGCGGTGCGCGCGCTGGCGCAGGATTGTCGTGAGCAGATTGACGCCGAAGGTGGCATTCCGACCCGCAACCCCGAAGAGTTGCTGGAGGTGTTTACCCTGCTGACCTGGGTGGCGTCCGCCCTGTCAGAAAGTGGACAGGCCGCACCTTCAGATCATCTTGCGGCCATGGAACGGATCGCGCCGACCCTGCGGGCCCTGCGCCACGCTGATGGCGGGTTGGCGCGGTTTCATGGCGGTGGGCGTGGCCTTGAGGGGCGATTGGATCATGCGCTGGCAAGTTCCGGCATTCGCGGGGGCGCGCATCCGGGCCTGTCGATGGGGTTTGCCCGGATGACCGGAGGGCGCACAACAATTGTAATGGATGCGGCTGCGCCCCCCCGGGGGAGGGCTTCTGTCAATGCCCATGCCTCGACCCTGTCTTTCGAACTGACCTCGGGGCGGCGCCCGCTGATCGTGAATTGCGGCACTGGTGTGCAGTTTGGCGAGGATTGGCGCAAGGCGGGGCGGGCCACACCTTCGCATTCCACATTGGGCCTCAAAGGGATTTCGTCCTCACGCGTGGCGGATGGGGGGGATGGGGTAAGTGGTCAACTGTTTCTGGCCCCCGAAGATGTGCGGGTGCAGATGACACAGGATGCGGGGCGGGTGGGGATCTTTGCCGATCATGACGGCTATCTGGCCAGCCATGGCCTTTTGCACATGCGACGTCTGGAGCTGGGCGTGGATGGTCGCGACCTGACCGGCGAAGAAACGCTTGCGGCACTTGATCCCGACCATAAGGGCCGGTTTGATGCGGTGATGGATGCGCGTGGGTTGCAGGGAATTCCTTTCGCGGTGCGTTTCCACCTGCACCCGGATGTGGATGCGGCGCTGGATCTGGGGGGAACGGCCGTGTCGATGGCGCTCAGATCAGGTGAAATCTGGGTTTTCCGCCACGACGGACAGGCAGAACTGACGCTGGAAAACAGCGTTTATCTGGAAAAAACGCGTTTAAAGCCCCGTGCGACGAAACAGGTGGTTCTCAGGGCGGTCGCAATGGATTATGCGACACGCATTCGTTGGTCATTGGCAAAGGCGCAAGAGACCCCTTCGGTTCTGCGCGACCTTGAAGACGGTGACCGCGAGCTGCCACAGTAACTTCGTGCCTAAGGGGCCAGACCGACATGACCGACCTTCATCGCGTAGAGCGCGCGCTTATTTCCGTATCCGACAAGACCGGGCTTATTGAGCTGGGACAGGCGCTGCAGGCGCGCGGTGTCGAAATCCTGTCGACCGGCGGGTCTGCCAATGCGCTGCGTGAGGCCGGTGTGGCCGTGAAAGATGTCTCGGAAATCACCGAGTTCCCGGAAATGATGGATGGTCGGGTGAAAACCCTGCATCCCCGCGTGCATGGTGGCCTTCTGGCCCTGCGCGACAATGACGAACATGTTGCCGCCATGACCGAGCACGGCATCGGCGCCATCGACCTTCTCGTTGTGAACCTCTACCCGTTTGAGGCCACTGTCGCCAAAGGGGCCGATTATGACACCTGCATCGAAAACATCGACATTGGTGGCCCGGCGATGATCCGTGCCGCGGCCAAGAACCACGCCTTCGTGAACGTGGTTGTGGATGTGGAAGATTACGAAAAACTGCTGGGTGACATGGATCAGCATGGCGGCAAGACCTGCCCCAAATTCCGCAAAAAGCTGGCGCAGAAAGCCTATGCCCGCACCGCGGCTTATGATTCGGCCGTGTCGAACTGGATGGCCAAGGCGCTGGAACTGGACGCGCCCAAGCGCCGCGCCTTTGCCGGTGAGCTGAAACAGACCCTGCGTTATGGTGAAAACAGCCACCAGAAAGCGGCGTTTTACACCGATGGTTCGAACCGTCCGGGGGTTGCGACCGCTGTTCAGTTGCAGGGCAAGGAACTGAGCTACAACAACATCAACGACACCGATGCAGCCTATGAGCTGGTGGCCGAATTTGATCCCGCCGAAAGTGCTGCTGTGGCGATCATCAAACACGCCAACCCCTGCGGTGTGGCAAAAGGCGCGACGCTGGTTGAAGCCTATCAAAAGGCGTTTGACTGCGACCGCACCTCGGCTTTCGGGGGCATTGTTGCCCTGAACAAACCGCTGGATGCAGAAACCGCAACCAAGATCGTCGAGATCTTCACCGAGGTTGTCATTGCGCCGGGCGCGTCCGATGAGGCCAAGGAAATCTTTGCTGCCAAGAAGAACCTGCGCCTGCTGCTGACCGATGGCCTGCCGAACACGCGCGAGCCGATCGTGGCTTATAAACAGGTTGCCGGTGGCATGCTCGTTCAGGACAAGGATGTTGGCTATGTCGGTATGGATGACCTGAAGGTTGTGACCGAAAAAGCGCCGACCGATGAGCAGATGCAAGACCTTCTGTTTGCATGGAAAGTTGCCAAGCACGTGAAATCCAACGCGATTGTCTATGTGAAAGGCAACGCAACCGTCGGTGTTGGTGCAGGCCAGATGTCGCGTCTGGACAGCGCCAATGTTGCCGCGTCGAAAGCGGGCCGGATGGCGGCAGAGCTGGGGCTGGAAGAAAGCCTTGCCAAGGGCTGCGCCGTGGCATCGGATGCGTTTTTCCCCTTCCCGGATGGCCTGATGGAAGCCGCCGCTGCGGGTGGCACCTGCGTGATCCAGCCCGGTGGGTCGATGCGCGATGACGAGGTGATCAAGGCGGCAAATAAGGCTGGCCTCGCCATGGTTTTCACCGGCATGCGCCACTTCCGTCATTGATGCCCATGCGTGTGATTGCTCTTTTCGCTGCCCTGTCGCTCCTGATTGATCAGGGCAGTAAATTCTTTGTGTTGAACGTGCTGGACCTTACGCAACGTGGCTGGCTCGAAGTGTTTCCGCCTTTTCTGAATTTCCAGATGGCCTGGAATCGGGGGGTCAATTTTGGCCTCTTCGGGTCAGATGGCGCGGCGATGCGCTGGGTGTTGATTGTCCTTGCGCTGGGCATCTCTGGCTGGGTGGTGCGCTGGGTTATCAAAACAGGCGCTGGCCGCCTGGCGCTGATCAGTGCGGGGCTTTTGGTTGGTGGGGCGCTCGGGAATGTGGTGGATCGGGTGATTTATGGGGCCGTGGTCGATTTTCTGAACATGTCCTGCTGTGGTTTTCAAAACCCCTATTCCTTCAATGTCGCGGATATATTTGTCTTTGCTGGCGCATTTGGGCTGGCGCTTTTTGCCGATCCTGCCAAGTCCGAGTGAAAGGCGCGTGACGCGCGTTTCCAGATGGGCTAAGAAACGGTAAGAAATGGGGGTTTTCTCAATGCACAATGTAACGATGAAAGTTCTGATCCTCGGGGCCACCGTGTTTGCGATCTCTGCCTGCAGCAGCGATGACAACCCGCGCCTGATGAACCTGAAATCGACACAAAGTAGCCCGGATGAGTTTGCCGTCCTGCCAACCAAACCGTTGCAGGAACCCCCGAGCTATCGTGATCTCCCCACGCCAACCCCCGGTGGCAGCAACCTGACCGACCCGACCCCGGTCAAGGATGCGGTGGCGGCACTGGGCGGAAAGCCCGGATTGCTGGACGATACCGGGATCCGGCGCAGTGAAACTGCGCTGGTATCCTACGCAGGGCGCAAAGGCGTGACGGGCAATATTCGTCAGGCGCTTGCTGCGGAAGATCTGGAATGGCGTCGCGAAAACGATGGGCGCCTGCTGGAACGCCTGTTTGACGTGAATGTCTATTTCCGTGCGTATGAGAGGATGGAGCTGGATCAGCACCGTGAGCTTGAACGCCTCCGCCGTGCCGGTGTCTGGACCCCGTCTGCTCCGCCTGAATTCCTTCCGACCGAGTAAATCCGCTCCCCTCTGTTGCAGCTTTGCACTTTTGCGCGCTTGGGTGCAGAAGCTTATCAACTTTGCGTGCGCATGGCTTGCAGCCCGCGTCAGGGACCCTAACTTGATCGCAACAGAACAGGAGTGATCCATGCGACGATTGATGGCCGCCTTGGCGGTTTGTTTCGCGCTGCCGGTGCAGGCGGCACAGGATGGTGTGACAGAGTTCAAGCTCGACAATGGGTTGCAGGTGGTGGTGATCGAAGATCACAGGGCACCGGTTGTCGTGCAGATGCTTTGGTATCGGGCCGGGGCGGCAGATGAAAAGCCGGGGGTGTCTGGGGTTGCGCATTTCCTTGAACACCTCCTGTTCAAGGCCACCGATACGATGGAAGCAGGAGAGCTGTCGCGGGTCGTCACGGAAAATGGCGGCTCGGACAATGCGTTCACATCGCAAGATTACACCGCATATTTTCAACGCATTGCGGCAGATCGCCTGCCGCTGATCATGCGGATGGAAGCTGACCGGATGCGCAATCTGCGCCTGACCGAAGAGGATGTGGTGACGGAGCGTGAGGTGATCCTTGAGGAACGCGCGCAACGCACCGACAGCGATCCCGGATCGCTCTTTTATGAACAGATGCGGGCCGCGCAATATCTGAACCACCCGTATGGAATCCCGGTGATTGGTTGGCGGCACGAGATGGAAAACCTCTCTCGCACGGCTGCACTGGAGTATTATCAGCGGTTTTACGCCCCCAATAATGCGACGCTGGTGGTGGCAGGGGACGTGAACCCGGAGGAGGTCAGGCAGCTTGCTGAGACCTATTACGGTCCGCTGGAACCGACGGCGGATCTTCCCCCGCGCGCCCGGATCACCGAACCCCCGCAATTGGCTGAGCGGCGTTTGCGCATGGCGGATGCGCGGGTCTCGCAACCGTATCTGATGCGCAGCTACCTGGCGCCGGAACGTGATTCGGGGGACCAGAAAGAGGCCGCAGCTCTGGTCTATCTGTCGGAAATCCTTGGCGGTTCCGGGGCCACTTCGGTATTGGGGCGGGCCTTGCAGTTTGATACCCAGATCGCCGTCTATGCAGGGGCAAGCTATGGGGCCACGGCGCTGGATGACACGAGTTTCAGCCTCGTGGTCGTGCCCAATGGCGAGACCTCTCTGCGCGCGGCGGAAACCGCTCTGGATGACACGCTGGAGACATTTCTGGCAGGCGAAATTGATGTAGCCCAGTTCGAGCGGATCAAGTTTCAGCTCAAAGCGTCTGAGATTTATGCCCAGGACAATGCACAGGCGCGGGCGGATCGCTATGGTCGTGCGCTCAGCTCGGGTCTGACCCTGCAGGACATAGATGCCTGGCAGGACGTATTGCAGGCGGTCACGCCCGGCGACGTCATGGCAGTGGCGCGCAAAGTGCTGAATAGGAAGCAATCGGTCACGGGCTGGCTGGTCCCCGAAGGTGGAGAGGAAATGTGATGCTGCGATTTCTCCTTGTTGTTCTGGCCCTTGCGGCCTTTCCGGCCCGCGCTGAAGTGGCCATTCAGGACGTCACCTCAAAGGCGGGGCTCAAGGCCTGGCTGGTTGAAGAACACAGCCTGCCTTTTGTGGCGCTTGAGATCAGTTTTCGCGGGGGGACCTCGCTGGATCGGCCGGGCAAACGGGGCTCGGTTGAGTTGATGACATCGCTTCTTGAAGAGGGGGCAGGCGATCTGGATGCGCGCGGGTTTGCAGAAGCCGCCGAGGCGCAGGCCGCGTCTTTCATGTTCCGGGCCGGGCGCGATGGTGTGGATGTATCCGCGCAGTTTCTGACCGAAAACCGGGATGAGGCCATGGCGCTGCTGCGTTCGGCCCTGATCGAACCCAGGTTTGAAGCGGACGCAATTGAACGGGTCCGCGATCAGCTCCTTTCGAACCTGCGCTCCCGCGCCACGGACCCGTCGGATATCCTGTCGGAAACCTGGGATGCGACCACCTATGGCGACCACCCCTATGGCAGCTATGATGGTGGCACGGTGGAGAGTGTCGAGGGGTTGACGCGTGAGGACCTGCTGACCGCCTATCGTGACACTTTGGCGCTGGATCGGGTCTATATTGCCGCCGTTGGGGATATCAGGGCCGAGGAACTGGCCGAGTTGATGGACCGTCTTCTTGAGGGGCTGAGCGCCGAGGGGGCGCCCTTTCCCGAACGGGCGGATGTCACCTGGAACGGCGCGCAGACCGTGATCCCCTTTGACACCCCGCAATCCATTGCGCGGTTTGGTCATGGTGGGATCGACCGTGAGGACCCGGATTTCTTCGCCGCCTATCTGGTCTCGCAGATCATGGGCGGTCTGGGGTCCGACAGCCGGTTGATGCAGGAAGTGCGTGAAAAGCGGGGCCTGACCTACGGGATCGGTGCCTATCTGTTTGACCGTGAATATGCCAACGGGTTCGCCGGGCAGTTCTCCAGCCAGAATGCCAGCATGGCCGAGGCGGTAGAGGTGGTTCGTCAGGAATGGGCCGACATGGCGCAGAACGGTATCAGCGCCGAGGAGCTGTCGGCGGCAAAAACCTATCTCACCGGCTCTTATCCGCTGCGCTTTGATGGCAATTCGAATATCGCCAACCTTCTGGTGGGGATGCAGATCGAGGGTCTGCCGATCGACTATATCTCTACGCGCAATGATAAGGTGGAGGCCGTGACGCTGGAACAGGCTAACCGGGTTGCGGGTGAAATTTTCCGCCCGGATGAGCTGACCTTCATGATCATCGGAAAGCCAGAGGGGCTGGCTGATCAGCCAGCATCGAACTAAAGCGTTTCGAGATTAACTTGAGACACAAGTTGATTTCGAAACGCCCGCAACATCAGTAGGTGTTGAGCGTTTCGCCTCATTATTGTGTCTCAATAATAAGTCGAAACACTTTAACCGGAGGGGAAGCCCAGAGCCGCCGATACGCGCCTGTGCTTCCCCGTTCCGAATCGGGTGTCGAATCGGGCGGAGCCATGCTAAATTTTGTGGTATGCCTGAGGACACCCCCCATATGAGCTTGAATTCCGCGCCGAAACGCCCCGTGATCCGCCAGTTGGATGACGCCGCGATCAACCGGATCGCAGCCGGTGAAGTGGTCGAACGCCCTGCGTCTGCGGTCAAGGAACTGGTGGAAAATGCCATTGATGCGGGGGCCACCCGGATTGAGGTGGCTTATGCGGATGGCGGCAAGACGCTGATCCGGGTGACCGATGACGGGTGTGGTATCGCGCCTGAAGATTTGCCACTGGCCCTGTCGCGCCATGCTACGTCAAAGATTGACGGCTCCGACCTGCTTGATATTCACACTTTCGGTTTCCGGGGCGAGGCGCTGCCATCGTTGGGGGCCGTCGCAAGGCTTACCATAACATCGCGCGCCGAAGGGGATGAGGCCGCTACCTTGCGTGTGACCGGCGGCAAGATGGGCGCAGTGAAGCCCGCGGCCCTGTCTCAGGGCACGATGGTCGAGTTGCGGGACCTCTTTTTTGCCACACCCGCCCGGTTGAAATTCATGCGCACGGATCGGGCCGAGGCGCAGGCGATCAATGATGTGATCAAGCGTCTGGCCATGGCAGAGCCACATGTGGGCTTTACCCTGCGCGATGTGTCGGGTGGAGGGGAAGGGCGCGTGACCTTCCGCGCTGATGCCCAGTCCGGCGATCTGTTTGATGCGCTTTATGGTCGGCTGACCCAGATCCTGGGCCGTGAGTTTACCGAAAACGCGTTGGCAATTGATGCCACGCGGGAAGGGTTGCGGCTGACGGGTTATGCCGCGCTGCCAACCTATTCGCGCGGGGCCGCGGTGGCACAGTTCCTGTTTGTGAATGGTCGCCCGGTGAAGGACAAACTGCTGACCGGCGCATTGCGGGCGGCATATTTCGATTTCCTGTCGCGCGACCGCCATCCCGCGGCGGCGCTTTTCATCACCTGTGATCCGCAACTGGTGGACGTGAACGTGCACCCGGCCAAATCCGAGGTGCGCTTTCGTGATCCGGGGCTGGCGCGCGGGCTGATCGTGTCGGGGCTGCGCCATGCGCTGGCGGAAGCTGGCCACCGTGCGTCGACAACCGTGGCCGGGGCCACCCTCGGGGCGATGCGCCCGGAGGAACCCACCGCGACCGGTGCTGCGCGGGTTTACCAGATGGACCGCCCGTCAATGGGGGCCTTGCGTGCCTCGTATCAGGGGCAAGCGCCGCAAAACCTGCCAGGGCGGGACTATGGCGCGCCGGGGTTTTCCGAGATGGCAACCCCGTCTGCCCGGTTCGAAGATCAGGTCCTGGACCCGTCCCCCGCACCTGTCGATGCGGTTCGGGCCACGGAACTGCCACTGGGGGCCGCCCGGGCGCAGGTGCATGAAAACTATATCATCGCCCAGACTGAGACCGGGATCGTGATCGTTGATCAGCACGCCGCGCATGAACGGCTGGTCTATGAAAAGCTCAAACACCAAATGGCGGAAAACGGCGTGGCCTCGCAGGCTTTGCTGATCCCGGAAATTATCGAACTGTCTTCAGACGAGATTGCCCGCCTGTTGGAGGTGGCCGAGGATCTGAAAACCCTTGGACTGGTGATTGAACCGTTTGGGGGCACGGCGGTTGCCGTGCGCGAAACCCCGGCAATCCTGGGTGAGGTCAACGCCACCGCGATGATCCGGGATGTGTTGGATGAGCTGGCGGATCTGGGTGACAGCAACACGGTGCAGGCGCGGATCGAAGCGGTTCTGTCGCGGGTGGCCTGCCATGGCTCGATCCGGTCCGGGCGCTGGATGCGTGGTGAGGAAATGAATGCGCTTCTGCGCGAGATGGAAGCAACGCCGCATTCGGGGCAATGCAACCATGGCCGCCCCACTTATGTGGAGTTGAAGCTTGCTGATATCGAAAGGCTGTTTGGGCGCACATGATTGAAATCGGAGAATTCTCACTGCCATTGACCCATCCGCTTGTATTGGCGGTATCAGGGGTCGTGGCGCTGATCCTGATCTTGCTGATGCTGTCCCTGCGGCGCGCCGGGCAATCGGCACGTATGGGGGAGGATCTGGCCCGGCAGATGCACTGGCTGGGGCAGAACGTGCAGCAGCTCGGCCAGGGGCAGGAGCAGCTCCGTGGAGGTTTGAACCATGTGTCAGACCAGCAGGCCAGCGCACAGGTGCAGGTGATCCAGACCGTTGAGGCACGCCTTGGCGCAGTGCAGCAGCAGATGAATGACCGGCTGCATGACAATGCGATGAAATCCGCCCGGGCGCTGGCTGACATGCAGGAACGGATGAAGGAAAGCCTGCAGGGTTCCGCAGTGAAAACCACCGAAAGCCTGACCCAGCTGCAGGAGCGCCTGAAGGTCATCGACAAGGCTCAGGACAATATCACCCGGCTGTCGGGGGATGTGCTGTCGCTGCAGGATATCCTGTCAAACAAGCAGACCCGCGGGGCATTTGGCGAGATCCAGTTGCGCGATATCGTTTCCAAGGCGCTGCCCGCTGACAGCTTTGGGTTGCAGGCCACGCTGTCGAACGGCAAACGCGCCGATTGCCTGATCCACCTGCCCAACCCGCCCGGGCCGATTGTGATCGACAGCAAATTTCCGTTGGAAGCCTATGAAGCGCTTGTCGCGGCCAGCACCGAGGCGGAGCTGAAAGCTGCGATGCAGATGTTTCGCAGCTCGGTGCGCAAGCATATCAACGATATTTCCGACAAATACATCATCGAGGGTGAAACTGCGGATGGGGCGCTGATGTTTCTGCCGTCTGAGGCGGTTTATGCCGAGCTTCACGCCAAGTTTCCCGATCTGGTGCAGGAAAGCTTTACCAAACGCGTCTGGATCGTTTCCCCCACCACCTGCATGGCGACGCTGAATACGATGCGGGCGATTTTGAAAGACGCAAGGATGCGGGAACAGGCCGGGGCCATCCGCAAGGAATTGCATCTTCTGTCAGCGGATGTAGGACGGCTGGGTGATCGGGTTGCCAATCTCGACCGGCATTTTCACCAGGCTTCCAAAGATATTTCCGACATCAAGATTTCCGCCGAGAAAGCGGGTAACCGCGCGAAACGGCTGGATAATTTTGATTTTGAAGAAGTGGAAGCAGAGGGCCAAACCGTGGTGCCGATCGCGAAGGCACCCAGCTGACTGCAAGCTGACTGTCTGGGCCGAACAATTTCCTTCTGTTTCCGGGCAAAGAGTTGCGCAGTGCAACGTCCCAGTGTTTCGGGCGAAACGGTTTAATGAGGAAACCGGTTGGGTGAGAAATCCTCTATGTTGCAGGAGGGTATCTTTTCCTGTGCCAGATCTGAAATCACCTTTCCGGTGATCCCTCCCAGGGTGAGGCCAATATGTTGGTGCCCAAATGCAAAAAGCACACGGTCGGAATGCGGCGAGGGACCAATGACCGGCAGGGCATCGGGCAGGGTGGGGCGGTGGCCCAGCCACGTCGCATCCGGTCTTCCGAGCGGGCCGAACATGTCTTGTGATTTTCGGGTGAGGTAATCGGTGCGACCTGTGTTGAAGGGCGCGTCGAGGGCGTTGATTTCCACCGTGCCTGCAATCCGTAGCCCCTCCGCCATTGGCGTGGCATAAAACCCGGCTTCGGCCCAGCCCACGGGGCGCGAAATCAGATGGCCGTGGTTGCGATAAAGCACATGATAGCCGCGTTCCGTGCCCAGCGGCAGATGTTCGCCCCCCGTCCCTCGAATGCGTCGTGAATATGCGCCTGCGGCGAGGACAAATTTGCGCGCGCGAAGGGGCCGCTGGCCCTCAAGATGTGCGGTTACACCTGTTGTGTCAGGGGAGACGCGGCCAATGCCCTGCGCGAGATACGCCCCGCCCAGCTCTTCAAACCGGGCACACATGCGCGATACCAGCAATTCGGGGCTGGTCACGTGGCGGGCCCCTTTGAACAACAGGCCGCGATAGAGGGGAAGGGTCAGGTTCGGTTCCAGATCCCGCAACTCGTCAGGGGAGAGTTCGTCAAACGCCACCCCCTGTGCGCGGCGCATCTCATTGCCGTGGCGCGCATTGTCATAGCCGGATTTTGACGACCAGACATAAAGGCAGTCATTCTGGACAATCAGGTCCTGGGCGCGGGCCTCGGCAATCAGCGGGTCAAGGCCCGCATCTGCCTGTGCCAGAAACCGGCCGAGGGCGCGCGTAATGTGGCGAACCCGGCCGGCACGGCAATTGTTCAGAAAGGACAGCATCCAGCGGGGATTGCGCAGCCCGTGCCAGAGGTTGAAGCTGAGCGGGCTGTCCGAACTGGTCAGAAGCTGGGGCAGAGAGCTCAGGACAGAGGGGGAATTGACCGGAAGGCACGCATAGGTGGCGATGGTGCAGGCAGAGCCGGACGTGGTGCCGGAACCGGGCGGGTTCGGGTCACATAGTGCCACCCGCAGGCCCGCCTTTTGCGCATAAAGCGCGGTGGACATGCCGACAATGCCAGCCCCTGCCACGATCAGGTCAAAGTCATATTGCTCTGTCACGTTCCTGTCTGGTCCTTGTCCTTCGGGACATCCTCACGGGTTTCATTCAGTTCCATATGCCCCTGGGTTCGGCTGAACACTCGGCGCAGCATCGGTTCAAAAAACTCAAGCGGTTTGGTGGGGTGGGGCGGGTCGAAACTGGGCCTGATCATACCCGTGACAGAACCGCACGCAGGCGTCGTAATGCGGGCTGTCCTTGTATGTCTCGCGGGCATGGCGTCCTCTCTTTTTGGAAAGCCTAACGCCCTTGGGACGCCATGCCGAGTTGTTTGCGACAGGATAATGTCGTTCGTGGCGTGTCGCTCAGGCGATGTGATCGACAATAGCCAGATGTTGAGCAAGGGTGCGCACCTCACCCATCCAGCTGTCGATCAGGGCCGGATCCGAGGGGGCTGCGCTGACGCCTGCGGAAATTTTGCCCTCTTGCACCGCTTCAATCGCCAAGGAGACCGGCGTGGAGACAAGCCGCGCCATGGCGCTGCCGCGGGCGTCGCCCCAGGCATCCATCACATAGGTTTTGTGATAGGTGACCGCACCATCTTTTTCCGCTTTCAACGCCACACACATGATCACGCGGTCAGGCTCGCCTTCGTCATAGGCATTGTCCTGCCAGAACTGGTCGGACATTTCCTTGAGGCGCGCATCACCTGCCGCACCTTCCAGCGTTTCAACCTCGGCAAACACATCTTTCCACGCATCGGCCCAGCCGTTCAGGCGCAGGGTGCCGCGCACAAACAGATCGGTGTTCCAGTTAGGATCAAAGCCGTATTCTTCCATGAACGGCAGGCTGTCCCGGTTGGGATAGACCTCGAAACTTTCGGCCTGCGGCAGCGGGGCGTCATAGGCGGAAATGGCGTCCCATGGGCGGGCCACGTCAAAAACCTTGCCGCCTTTCAGGGATCTGGATGGTGAACGCAGCGCCTTCAGCACCCCCAGCGGCGACCAGCTGAATTTGTATCGGAACGGGTTGGCCGTTTTCGGCACCCCGCCGCAATACGAGATGAATGAGAGCACCTGCCTCTGATCCGTGTCCTGGCTGGCGCGGTAATCAGCCACCAGCCAATGGGCCATCAAATGGTCAATGCCGGGGTCCAGCCCAACCTCGTTCACCGAACACAGACCCGCATCTTTGAACCTGGCGTCCAGGGCGCGCATTTCGGGGGAGATATAGCTGGAGGACACGAAATGCGCGCCGTTTTTCAGGCACAGCTCCGCCACCGGCACATGCAGATCACCGGGCAGCATCGACACGGCGATGTCACCGGGTTGAAGGGCTGCATCCAGTGCGTCCATCTCAAAGGCCCGGATGTCCTTTGCAATGTCGCCCACCGCTTCGCGGGCCTTGTCGATGGTTCGGTTCCAGACCACCACATCCTGTCCGTTCCCGATCAGGCGACGCAGGCCGGGGATGGCCGACAGGCCGGTGCCACACCAATGGATGGTCATGTCAGATCTCCTTCATATGTTCGTGAAAGGTGGTGGCGGCCCGCCCCCAGACCCCGGAGGAGAGGTCGGTCAGGGTGAGCAGGCTGGGCAACAGTTGGCCAGCATAATCAATTGAACTTTCCACCGGCAGCATCGAGGGCAGGTTGTCGATTGCCATCACGTCGAGCACCGGATCGGACGCAACCCGCAGCGCCGGGGCGGCCCAGCTGGTGGCCTTGTTATAGACCGGCACCGGGTTGTAATCGCTGTCCGGGTCGCAAGCCACATCGCCAATGGCGGTCAGCTTGCGGTCGGCCTCTTTCGCGTCTTGTGGCACAAAAACCGGGGTCTGTGGCCCGGCCAGGATGCAGTTGATGAATATGTCGTGGGTGAGAATTTCCGGGAATGGCCCGCCATGGGCGGTTTCCGCCATGTCCCATTTGGTCACGGCAACACCCATCGCTTCCATCAGGTCGGAGGCCCCGGTGCCAACCCGGCCCAAGGCGCCGATCACGATGGCGTTGGGGCGCGGCGCGCCGGTGGCGTCCAGCTCGGTCTTGAGCTCGTCCAGCAGCGCGTCCTTGCCGGGATAGGCGCCGACCGGCCCGCAAATCTCGCCCCGTTGCTGGGCAGCCCAGCTTTTGAGGGTCACGGCGGCCCCCGCAAACCCGGCCCAATAGCCGAAGGCGGCCACGCGGCGCCCGTTTTCCGCCACCAGATATTCAAGGTCATAAAGGGTGCCGCCACCAGCCTTGAACCGTTCCAGAAGGATCTTGCCGGAAAACTGCCCCTTGAAGGCATGGCCGAACATGATGTGCTTATGACGCAGGGGCGTGCCGTCTTCGGGCAGTTCCTTGAGGCCAAAAATGATGGCGTCGAGGGGGGCATCTGGCCAGCTGTTCTCGGCTGCGATGTCACACCCGGCTGCGCGGTAGCCCTCGATGCCGATGCAGCGGACTTTGCTTTCCTCGACGGTTACGCGAATCCCTGCCTCGATCAGTGCCTTGGCACCGTCCGGGGTCAGGCCAACCCGGTCCTCATTCGGGCGCTGCTCGGCCCGTACCCAAAGATGTGTCATCCTGTTCTCCTGGATAAGTGTTGGTCTGGCCTCAGAAATGGGTCTGGGCGTGATGGCGGTCGGGATGTTCCAGATGTGGCACCCCGTTGAACTGGGTCAGCGTCAGCCCCGCAGGCAGCATCCGCATCCGATGGACTGAGCTGTTCATGATCGGTAGGATGGCGCGGGTGAACGGGCCGATATCCAGCCCCATCACCACCCGCGTGGCCATGCCGATAAAGCCGCCAGAGGTGAAAATAATCGGGTTTTCATGGGCTTGAGCGATATCGTGGATCACTTCCTGCACGCGGGTCTGAAAGTCGTGAAAGCTTTCGGGGGCGCCGTCGATCTTGCCTTCCTGCCAGGCGGAAAAGGTCAGCGGCAGGTGATCGACGAAATCCTCATGCGTCTTTGGATGGGCCAGGCCGTATTGGGCATGCATCCGTTCTGACAGGTCGAAATAGCGCACTTCATTCAGGCGCGAATCGCTGCGCACCTCAGCGGCGCCCCATTCTTCGGCGGTCTGTTTGTGACGGGTCAGGGTGCCGGTGAAAACGGCATCAAACGCCTGCCCCGTGGCGCGCATGTGCTCGCCCAGCCAGCGGGCCTGCTGACGCCCCAGATCGGACAGGTGGTCATAGCCCGCCTCGTCCGTGGCGCTGTTATTGGCCTGCCCGTGCCGGATCAGGGTGATTTGCGTCATAACATTCCCTTTCACACATCCTTCACCGCATTGCTAAGGGATTGGATCCAATCTTGAAAGGGGGGCTGGCGCAAAATCCACAGCTTATGTCGTGAATGACGAACTGAAAGAAACGCGCAAATGCGATATACTGGCCCCTGAAACGGAGAATTTACTATGGCGGATGGGCAAAATATGTCGGGGATTACCTTCACCTTGGACGGGCGCGAAGTGGTTGCGCAACCGGGCGAGAGCATCTGGGAAGTGGCAAAACGAGAGGGCACGCTGATCCCGCATCTGTGCCACAAGGATGTGCCCAATCTGCGGTCCGACGGGAATTGCCGTGCCTGTGTGGTTGAAATCGAAGGTGAGCGCACCCTGGCCGCGTCCTGCATCCGCACCCCCAGCGACGGCATGGTGGTGGTGACCGACAATGCCCGCGCCCGGTCTGCCCGCAAGATGGTGGTGGAGCTTCTGGTGGCTGACCAGCCTGAGGAACGCCACGATGCCAACGCGCATTTTTGGGATATGGCAGAGCTGAATGGCGTGACGCAAAGCCGTTTTCCGAAGCTGGAAGAGGGGCGGGTGCCGCTTCTGGATGACAGCCATGTGGCGATGTCGGTCAATCTTGATGCCTGTATTTCGTGCAACCTCTGTGTGCGGGCCTGTCGTGAAGTGCAGGTGAACGAGGTGATCGGCATGGGGGGGCGTGGTCACGACGCCTATCCGGTGTTTGATATCAACGACCCGATGGGTGCCTCGACCTGCGTGGCCTGCGGTGAATGTGTGCAGGCCTGCCCGACCGGTGCGCTGATGCCGGCCACGGTCAAGGACAGCTCGGATTTCGATAAAGAAGTCAAAACCATCTGCCCGTTCTGCGGCGTGGGCTGCCAGGTCAGCCTGAAGGTGAAGGACGACAAGGTGGTCTATGCCGAGGGCATCAATGGCCCCGCCAACGAAGGGCGTCTGTGTGTGAAAGGCCGGTTCGGCTTTGACTATATCAACCACCCCCATCGCCTGACCAAACCGCTTATTCGCAAAGATGGCGCCGAGAAGGGGCTGAATGTGGATCCGGCCAACCCGCTGACCCATTTCCGCGAAGCCAGCTGGGACGAGGCGCTGGATGTGGCTGCCAAGGGCTTGATGAAGCTGCGCGATGAGCATGGTGGCGAAGCCATTGCGGGCTTTGGGTCCGCCAAATGCACCAATGAAGAAGCCTATTTGTTCCAGCGGTTCATCCGCGAAGGGTTCCGCCACAATAACGTCGATCACTGCACCCGCCTGTGCCACGCCTCGTCGGTGTCGGCCCTGCTGGAGAATGTGGGTTCCGGTGCGGTGACCGCGTCGTTCAACGAAATTGAAAACGCCGATGTGGCGATTGTGATTGGCTCCAACCCGATCGAAAATCACCCGGTTGCAGCGACCTATTTCAAACAGTTCACCAAGCGTGGTGGCAAGCTGATCGTGATGGATCCGCGCGGCGTGGGCATGGGGCGCTATGCCACGCATCGCCTGCAGTTCAAGCCCGGCGCGGACGTGTCGATGCTCAATGCCATCATGCATGTGATCGCCGAGGAAGGCCTGCAAAACGATGCCTATATCGCTGAGCACACCGAGAACTGGGAGGCAATGCGCGAGCACCTCAAGGCGTTCTCGCCCGAGGAAATGGCCCCGATCTGCGGTATCTCTGCCGATGATCTGCGCGCCGCGGCCCGCACCTTTGCAGCCGGTAAGAACGGCATGATTTTCTGGGGGATGGGTGTCAGCCAGCATACCCACGGCACCGATAACTCTCGTTGCCTGATTTCACTGGCGCTGATGACGGGCAATGTGGGGCGTCCGGGCACGGGTCTGCACCCGCTGCGTGGCCAGAACAACGTTCAGGGCGCGTCGGATGCGGGTCTGATCCCGATGTTCTACCCCGATTACAAATCGGTGAAAGACCCTGAAATTCAGGCGCTTTACCGCGATGTCTGGGGGGTGGATGAGCTGAACCCCAACCCCGGCCTGACCGTGGTTGAGATCATGGATCAGGTCTATGATGGCAACATCAAGGGCATGTATATCCTCGGCGAAAACCCGGCCATGTCCGACCCGGATGTGAACCATGTGCGTGAAGCTCTGCGGCGGATGGAATTCCTTGTGTCGCAGGACATCTTCCTGACCGAAACCGCTTCTTACGCGGATGTGATCCTGCCCGCCGCCGCGCTGGCCGAGAAGCTGGGCACCGTGTCGAACACCAACCGCACGGTGCAGCTGACCCGCCCGGCCGTGCCGCCCGTGGGTGAGGCGCGTGAAGACTGGCGGATCACCGTGGATCTGGCCAAACGCATGGGGCTGAACTGGAATTTCGATCACCCGAGTGACGTGTTTGCCGAGATGAACCGCGTGATGCCCTCTCTGAACAACATCACCTGGGACCGTCTGGAGCGCGTTGACGCGGTGACCTATCCCTCGCTTTCGCCGGAAGATCCCGGTCAGGCGGTGGTGTTTGGCGACAGGTTTCCGCGCGAAAATGGCCGTGCCCGCTTTACGCCGGCTGCGATCTTGCCACCGGCTGAAACCCCGGATGCGGATTACCCGATGGTTCTGACCACCGGCCGTCAGTTGGAGCATTGGCACACCGGCTCAATGACCCGTCGCGCCACGGTTCTGGATGCAATTGAGCCAGAGGCAAACTGCTCTCTCAACCCGAAAACCCTGCGCGAAATGGGGGTGGAACCCGGTGACATGATCCGCCTGACCACCCGCCGTGGCACCATTGATGTGATGGCGCGGGCGGATTATGCGGTGGCTGAAAACATGGTGTTCCTGCCTTTTGCCTATGTTGAGGCGGCGGCCAATATTCTGACCAATCCGGCGCTGGATCCGTATGGCAAGATCGCTGAAATGAAATTCTCGGCCGTTCGGGTGGAGAAAATTGATCAGGGGATTGCGGCGGAGTAAATCCCCACATCATTGATAACACATAAAAATGCCCTGCGAGTTTCTGTGGGGTATTTTTATTTGAATTTATGAATGTGTTGAGGCTTATTTCCTGTTGAGGCGTTTCCAGTTATTTTTGATCACAGCAATAACTGGAAACGCTTTGAGTCCACAGAATGTGGGCTGTGGGGGCTTGGGTAGCAATCCAATGTAAACAGGAGTGGCTACCCTCATGGAGAAAGAAACAAACCCCATTTGCCACCCTGACGCAGGTGGCGTCAGTCGCGGCCCTTGCGCTGTCCCCGCAAGTGCTGCGCTGGCCTGATCGTACCAGACCGCGAATGAGCGCGACTACAACACTGTCTGCGAATATACCCGAAGCACAATGTGCGGGTGCGATCCGTATGGATGCGGATATCCCTGGTGTGGGCATGACGGACGGGTCGATGACCACCATGAGGCTGGCCCGTGCCGCTGAAGCGTTTCGGTTTTCACCTGAGGTCGGCAATACCGAACCGTTGTAACGGATGTCACTGAAATGGGCGTTTCAGGATAAACCTGTGTCTCGGGGGTCTCCTGAAACGCTTGGATGACTTCAGAAAACGGCTTACGGAAAACTGACTGCGGGATTACCCCCAGCGCACATTCCCGAGAAAGATATAGCCCGCGCCATAGATCGTTTTGATCAGGCGCGGGTTTTTGGGGTCTTCCTTCAGCTTGGTGCGCAGGCGCGAGATGCGCACATCCATGGCGCGATCAAAGCTTTCGCCGGCGACACCCCCCAGGCTTTCCTGCATCTGGGCGCGGGAAATCAATCGGTTCGGGGCGTCGAGGAACAGGCGCAGCACCTCACCCTCGGCATGTGAAAACGTCGTTTCAGCGCCACTTTCATCTTCCAGAACGTATCGGTCGAAATGCGCGGTCCAGCCATTGAAATGGGCGGTGTGCGATGCGGGGGCGCCGACTTTCTGGCTGCGCAGGCGGGCGCGTACACGGGCAACCACTTCTGCCGGTTCAAACGGTTTGATGATATAGTCATCCGCCCCGAGTTCCAGCCCGGTTATCTTGTCCTGCACCTGCACACGACCTGAAATGATGATGATCGAGGCGCCGGATTCCAAAGCCAGCCGGTGCACCAGCGTCAGCCCGTCCCGGTCCGGCAGACCCAGATCCACCAGGCAGACATCGGGCGCCATGGTGTTCAGGGCGGCTTCGAACTCGGTGGCGCGGGCAAAACTGGCGGTGCGAAACCCAGCATCTTCCAGCGCCTCCGACAACATCCGGCGGATTTCAGGTTCATCGTCCAGAATGGCGATCATCGGGCGATGGCTGGATGGTTGGGTCATGTGCGGACCTCCTGCGACAGGAACGTGGCGAGTTCCCCCTTGGTAAAGGGCTTATGTAGAACAGGAAAGCCCGCTTTTGCCCGTCTTGGGTCTTCTGACGGTAGGGAAGTCATTAGGAGTTTGGGAATATCCACCCCGGCGGCGTCCAATCCACGCAGGAATTCCGGCCCAGTCTGCGCCCCTTCGAGAATCACGTCGGACAGGATCAGGCCAATCCCCTCCAGTGTCATCAGCCCAAGCGCCTCCTCGGCGGAAACGGCTTCGATCACCTGATGCCCCATCTCGATCAGCATGGTGCGGACCGAGGCGCGGATGTCGGCATTGTCTTCGATCAGTAGGACCAGCCGCGGCGCGATCGGCCGGGCTGGTTTGCGCAGGGGCAGGCGGATGGTGACCACTGCGCCCCTGTCTGGCGCATTGGCGATTTTCAATTGGCCACCTGCCACCGTGGTCTGATCATAAACCATGGACAGGCCCAGCCCGGAGCCGTCCCCCCCTTTGGTGGTGAAAAACGGATCCATCGCCCGCTCCAGCGCCTCATCAGAAAATCCGGTGCCGGTGTCGCGCACCTGAAATTCGACCCATGTTTCGCGGATTGGTCTGGCCGACAGGGTGATCCGACCGGGGCCTGATCCGATGGCATGGGTGGCGTTGATGATCAGATTGAGCAGCCCATCCTGTACGGCGCCGGCATCCAGCACCACGGGATCTGCAAGGTTTTCTTGGGTGATCACCAGTTCCACCCCGTCGGGGAGCGTCGGTTTTGCCAATGTTTCCAGCCCTTTGAGGAGTTCCGGAATATCGGTTTGTTCGAAATGAATTTCGCGTTTGCCGGAAATTGACGCAATGCGTTCCAGGAGTGTGCCCCCCCGGCGCACGGCGGCGGTAGTGGCCTGCACCAGTTCTTTTGCGCTGTCGCCAATGTCCATTTGCCCCAGCCGGGATTGTAGCCCGAGGATAATGGTCAGCAGGTTGGAGAAATCATGGGCCACGCCAGAGGTGAGCTGTGCGGCCAGTTCACGTTTGTGGGTCTGGGCAAGTGCTGCGCGGGCCTGAGCCTCTTCGGTGATGTCCATGGACAGGATGTAGATCCCGGTGATCAGCCCGCTCTCCTCGTCCCGATCCGGGGTCAGAGCCACACGGATGCGCCGCCCGGACCCCTCGTGGCTGAATTCAAATACATTGGCCTCACCTTTGAAGGCTTTCTGAAAATAGGGCGAGATGCGTGCATAGGCTTCGCGGCCGAGGGCTTCGCTTGCGTGCAGGCCAAACAGGTCCGTGGGGCGGCCTGGGATCACCCGGCCCAGTCGGCGGTTCGAGAATGTGTAGGTCTGATCCAGGTCGATCCGCGCAATATGGGCGGGCATCATTTCGGCGGTCAGACGGGTGCGGCTTTCCATTTCCAGAAGCTCGCGCTTGGTTTCCTCCAGCGCCTTGTTGGTTGAGGCCAGGGCGCGGTTGGTCTGGGCCAGCTCTTCGGTATGTGAGAGCACCTGATCGGACAGTTCCTCGGAGCGCGCCCGCAGCAGGCGTTCCTGCCGCTTGATATGGGTGATGTCGGTATAGACCGTAACCCAGCCCCCCTGTGGCAGCGGGTTTCCTTCAACCGAGATCACCGAGCCATTGGCGCGGGTACGTTCGATGTAGTGCGGCACGAAGGCTTTGGCCTGCTCCACGCGGGCCAGAACAAAGGCGTCGATATTGCCGACAGCGCCGTAATCACCGCGCTCGGCAAGGTGGCGAATGGTTTCACCGAACTCGGCGCCTGCACGGACCAGCCGGTCGGGCAGATCGAACATATCCTGGAACTGGCGGTTGCCAATGACCAGCCGAAGCTCTCGATCATAGATGGAAAGCGCTTGCTGGATGAGGTTCAGCCCGGCCTGCGTCAGGGCGGTGGCTTCTTTGCTGTTTGGCATGAATTTCGGTCCCCTCTTTGTCTTCGCTATCACCGAACCCCCTTTCAGAAAAGGGGTTTGCTGCGGAAAAACCCTGCTTAATGAAGCTGTTACAATTCGTTAGGATTTGGAAAAAGTGGCGAAACCTTTGACGGCGAGATTTTTTCCGTCAGGGTTGTTGGCATAGATTCGTCTGCAACCGGGTCCGAGGAGAGGCCCTGACATTCGAAGTCGGACAGGCCGACGGTGGGAGGAAAATTTGGGACAAGAATTAGCCGCAGCTGGTGCATTCGCTTCCATTCCGGCGCTCCTTGCGCGGAACGTGAAGGAATTTGGAAATCGCCCGGCTTATCGGGAAAAGGAATTCGGGATCTGGCAAAGCTGGACCTGGGCGCAGGCCGCCGAAGAAATCCAGAACCTGGCCATGGGCCTGTTGGCGCTGGGGATTGAACGGGGCGACCATGTTGCCATTATCGGGCGCAACCGCCCTGCCCATTATTGGGGAATGGTTGCCGCGCAGAAAGTGGGCGCCGTGCCGGTGCCGCTTTATCAGGACGCTGTTGCCGAAGAAATGGAATATGTTCTGGAAAACTGCGGCGCACGTTTCGTGATCTGCGGTGACCAGGAACAGGTCGACAAGGTGATCGAGGTGCAGGAGAAGATCCATGGCATCGAACACGTCATCTATTTCGACAAGCGCGGTCTGCGCAAATACGATCACAGCCATCTGCACTGGTATCACGATATCCAGGAAGAAGGCCGTGTCGCACATGCGCGTTTCGAAGAAGAAATGGCCGCCCGCGAAGCTGAGCTGACCTATGACAGCACCTGCGTGATGCTTTACACCTCGGGCACGACCGGTCGCCCGAAAGGCGTGGTTCTGTCGAACCGGAACATCATTGAAAGCGCCAAGAACTCGTCCGAGTTCGACAATCTGGGCGGCAATGAAGATGTTCTGGCCTATCTTCCGATGGCATGGGTGGGGGACTTTATCTTCTCGCTGGGTCAGGCCATGTGGAGCGGCTTCTGTGTGAACTGCCCGGAAAGCGCTGACACGCTGATGTCGGATCTGCGCGAAATCGGACCGACCTATTATTTTGCCCCGCCGCGCGTGTTTGAAACCCAGCTGACCAATGTGATGATCCGCATGGAAGACAGTGGCGATCTTAAATACGCGCTGTTTCACCACTTCATGGACTTTGCCAAAAAGGGCGCGGGCGAGAAATACGGGATGCCCAAGCGCAAGGTGACCACCGAGAAAAAGACGCTGGAACAGAAGATCCGCCACGGGTTCCGCTATGCCATGGGCATTGGGTTTGCGGTGGAAACGCTGATTGAGAACACCATCCGTTTGGGCTTTGCCAAGCTGCGTCACCCGAAAGAAACCCGCAAGCATTTCAAGGCAAAAGACCCGATCGGTCTGAAACTCTATCGTGGCAAGCTGCAGGAATATTTCAAATATCGTTGCGGCGACGTGCTGGTTTATGGCCCGCTCAAAGATACGCTTGGCTTTGGCCGCATTCGTGTGGGCTACACTGCCGGTGAAGCAATTGGTCCTGAGATTTTCGAGTTCTATCGCTCGATGGGGATCAACCTGAAACAGCTTTACGGTCAGACCGAAGCCACCGTGTTCATCACCGTGCAGCCTGATGGCGAAGTGCGCAATGACACCGTGGGTGTGCCTGCTCCGGGTGTTGAAATCCGTCTGGCGGATAATGGTGAGATCTTCTACCGCTCGCCGGGGACGTTTGTGGAATATTACAACAACCCGGAATCGACCGCCGACACCAAGGATGCGGAAGGCTGGGTGGCCACGGGTGACGCTGGTTTCTTCGACAAGACGAACGGTCATCTGCGCATTATCGACCGCGCCAAGGATGTGGGCAAAATGGCCGATGGCCGGATGTTCGCGCCGAAATATGTTGAGAACAAACTGAAGTTCTACCCGGACATTCTGGAGGCGGTTGTCTTCGGCAATGACCGTGACATGTGCACGGCCTTCATCAACATCGACCTGACCGCCGTTGGCAACTGGGCCGAACGCAACAACGTGGCTTATGCCTCGTATCAGGAACTGGCCGGCCACCCCAAGGTGCTGTCGACCATTCAGGAGCATGTTGAAACGGTCAATAAATCCGTTGCTGAAGATGAGATGCTGTCGGGCTGTCAGATCCACCGCTTCCTGATCCTGCACAAGGAACTGGATGCAGATGACGGTGAGATGACCCGGACCCGGAAAGTGCGCCGCAAGATCGTCGAGGAGAAATACGCCCCGCTGATTGACGCGCTGTATGGCGGGAAATCCGAACAATATATCGAAACCGAGGTCACCTATGAGGACGGCCGCAAGGGTTCGATCAACGCCACCCTGGAAATCCGCGATGCGGTTGTGGTGGGTAACACTCAGGGGATGGCGGCAGAATGATGACCGATATGAACGCCGACAGCTACGTCACCGCAGACGGGCGCACCATTGGCCCCGTTGTCATGGATTTGAAGAATATCACGCTGCGTTTTGGTGGTGTGGTTGCGATCAAGGATATCAGCTTCAACATTCGTGAGGGCGAGATCCGCGCGATCATCGGTCCGAACGGGGCTGGCAAATCCTCGATGCTGAACGTGATCTCGGGATTTTATAAACCGCAGGAAGGCGAGGTTTGGTTCCGCGGCGCAAAACGCCCGCCGATGCGCCCCTATCAGGTGGCACAGCAGGGCCTGGCCCGGACCTTCCAGAACATCGCGCTGTTTGACGGCATGACCGTGCTGGACAACATCATGACCGGTCGCCTGAACAAGATGAACGCCAATATCTTTCAGCAGGCGATCTGGAAAGGCAAAGCCGAGAAGGAAGAGCTGGAAAACCGCGAAGCGTGCGAGAAAGTTATCGACTTTCTGGAAATTCAGCACATCCGCAAAACCCCGGTGGGGCGTCTGCCGTATGGTCTGAAAAAGCGGGTTGAGCTGGCGCGTGCGCTGGCGGCTGAACCGTCGCTGCTTCTGCTCGACGAACCGATGGCCGGCATGAACGTTGAGGAAAAAGAAGACATGTCCCGCTTCATCCTCGACATGAATGACGAGTTTGGCACCACCATCGCCCTGATCGAGCACGACATGGGCGTGGTTATGGACCTGTCCGACCGCGTGGTGGTCATGGACTATGGTAAGAAAATTGGGGACGGCACACCCGACGAGGTGCGCAACAACCAGGATGTGATCGACGCCTATCTCGGCGTGGCACACGATTAAGGGGGGAGACATGTCTGAACAATTGCTCTTTGCAGCGGAAGTCACCCTGAACGGCCTGATGGCCGGGGTTCTTTACGCACTCGTCGCACTGGGGTTTGTCTTGATTTTCAAGGCCTCCGGTATCTTCAACTATGCTCAGGGTGTGATGGCGCTGTTTGCGGCCATGACGCTGGTGGGTATTCAAAACGGTCAGATTCCGTTTTCGCACCTGATCAACGCCATCTTCGGCACTGAGGTCCACCACTTCCCGTGGCAGGTGCCTGCGATCATCGCGATCATCCTTGCCGCTGGCGTGATGGTTGGCTTTGCCTGGGTGGTGGAGCGTTACATCCTCAAACACCTTGTCGGCCAGCCTGACATCATCCTGTTCATGGCGACCATTGGTCTTGCCTATTTCATGGAAGGTTTCGGGGACATCATGTGGGGCTCTGAGATCAAGACGCTGGACGTGGGTCTGCCGACCGGTCTGAACGAGACTGTTCTGGATGCCACTGACAAGCTGTTTGGTTACGGGTTCTTCCTTGATAATCTAGACATCGTAGCCGCTGTGATTGCTGCCCTTCTGGTGGCTGCGCTGACTATCTTCTCGCAATACTCCAAACAGGGCCGTGCGCTGCGCGCCGTGGCAGATGATCACTCGGCCGCGCTGTCGGTTGGTATCTCGCTGCGCTTCATCTGGGTTCTGGTCTGGTCGATTGCAGGCTTTGTGGCGCTGGTCGCTGGTATCATGTGGGGCGCCAAGTCCGGTGTGCAGTTCTCGCTGTCGCTGATCGCGCTGAAGGCCCTGCCGGTTCTGATGCTGGGCGGATTCACCTCGATCCCGGGCGCCATTATCGGCGGTCTGATCATCGGTGTGGGTGAGCAGCTTTTCGAATTTGCCATTGGTCCGCTGATCGGTGGCGCGACGCAGAACTGGTTCGCCTACGTTCTTGCGCTCGTCTTCCTTATCTTCCGGCCGCAAGGCCTGTTCGGCGAAAAAATCATCGAAAGGGTCTGATCCATGTTTTACCGTGAAGCTGGTGATTTCAAAACATCCTACCAGGACGACAACCAGACCTTTCCGATCCGTCTGGACCGGGCTGGCTATTGGGTCGCAATGGCAGTTGCCTTCCTGATCATTCCGTTCATTGTGAATGATTACTGGGTCAACTCGATCTTTGCCCCCTTCTTCATCTACGCCATTGCGGCGCTGGGCCTGAACATCCTGACGGGCTATGCTGGTCAGGTGTCGCTGGGCACCGGGGGGTTCATGGCAGTGGGGGCTTACGCCGTCTATAAGCTGATGGTCGCCTTTCCAGAGATCAATATTGTGTTCCACGTGTTAATTGCTGGTGGCATCACCGCGGTTGTGGGTGTTCTGTTCGGCCTGCCGTCGCTGCGCATCAAGGGGTTCTACCTCGCTGTGGCCACGCTTGCCTCGCAGTTCTTCCTGGTGTGGCTCTTTAACAAGGTGCCGTGGTTCTACAACTACTCGGCATCGGGTCAGATCAACGCACCGGAACGCACCGTGTTTGGCATCATCGTAACCGGGCCCAATACCGACGCTTGGGCGAAATACCTGATTTGTCTGGTGTTCCTGGTGGCGCTGGCCTGGGTGGCCCGCAATCTGACGCGCGGCATGACCGGCCGGAAATGGATGGGCATTCGTGATATGGATATCGCGGCTGAGATCATCGGGGTGAACCCGCTGATGGCCAAGATGTCGGCCTTTGCGGTCAGCTCATTCTTCATCGGCGTGGCCGGGGCCCTGTTCTTCTCGGTCTACCTTGGCGCGGTTGAAGCAGGTGAGAGCTTCGGGATCTCCAAATCGTTCCTGATCCTCTTCATGATCATCATTGGTGGTCTGGGCTCGATCTTCGGGGCCTTTGCGGGTGCGGCCTTCATGGTGCTGATGCCGGTGCTTCTGAAGAACGTGCTGGTGGGTGGCCTCGGCTGGCCGACCGACCTGGCGGCGCATTTCGAATTCATGATCGTGGGGGGGCTGATCGTGTTCTTCCTGATCGTGGAACCGCATGGCCTGGCCCAACTGTGGCGCCTGACCAAAGAGAAACTGCGTCTGTGGCCATTCCCCCACTAATTGGGAACGGCCCCTGACGGGGAAAAAATTGGTCTTCCGGTTCATGAGGAGCGGACCGGACGACCGAAACCAAAGTGACCCATAACGGGCACGATATTTTTGCTAATCTAGGGAGGAAGCAAATGACCTTTAAGAAAGTTGCAGCGGCGTCGGTTGCCGCGCTGATGGTAGGCGCACCGGCGATGGCCGATCTCGTTTTCCCGTCGCTGAGCTATCGCACCGGCCCCTTTGCCGCTGGTGGTATTCCTTACGCCGACGGTTTTGCCGACTACATGACCCTGCTCAACGAGCGTGACGGTGGTGTGGGTGGCGTAAAGATCGCCGTGCCGGAATGTGAAACCGCTTACAACACCGAAAAAGGTGTGGAATGTTATGAATCGACCAAAGGCGAGGGCGCTCTTGCCTATAACCCGCTGTCGACCGGCATCACCTATCAGCTGATCCCGAAAGCGACCGCAGATGACATCCCGCTTTACACCCCGGGTTACGGTCGCACCTCGGCTGCCAACGGTAAAGTGTTCAGCCACGTGTTCAACTATCCGGCCAACTACTGGAACGGTGCCTCGGCTGCTGTGAACCACCTGCTGGACATCAATGGTGGAGACCTGAAGGGCAAGAAGGTCATCCTGCTGCACTTCAACGGCGCCTATGGTAAAGAGCCGATCCCGACCCTGACCAAGCTGGGCGAAAAACACGGCTTCGACTTCTCGGCCATCCCGGTTGACTATCCGGGTCAGGAACAGAAGTCGCAGTGGCTGCAGATCCGCCGTGAGCGTCCGGACTATGTTCTGTTCTGGGGCTGGGGCGTGATGAACCAGGTGGCCATTCAGGAAGCTGCCAACATCCGCTTCCCGCTGGAAAACATGATCGGTGTCTGGTGGTCGGGTGCTGAGCACGACGTGAAACCGGCTGGTGACGCTGCAAACGGCTACAAGGCTGTTGCCTTCCACGGTGTTGGCTCGGACTATCCTGTCTTTAGCGACATCCAGAAATATGTTGTGGACGCAGGCAAAGCCGCCGGTAACGGCGACAATGTCGGCACCGTGATCTACAACCGTGGCGTTTACGCTGCCATGATGCTGGCCGAAGCGGCCCGCAAAGCGCAGGAGATCCACGGTGTGAAAGACATCACCTCGGGTCAGATGCGTGATGGTCTGGAGCAGCTGGAAATCACCGATGCCCGCATGAAAGAGCTGGGCATGGAAGGCTTCGGCCCGGCATTCTCGGTATCGTGTGAAAACCACGGTGGCCCCGGTACTGCTGCGATCTCGCAGTGGGATGCGGGCAAAGGCACCTGGTCGCTGATCTCGGATTTCGGTCCGTCGGATATGGAAGTGATCCAGCCGCTGATCGATGCTGACTCACAAGCCTACGCTTCTGAAAACAACATCGCTGAGCGCTGCAACTAAGCTGCGATACGCGAGGGGTTCGGGCCATTTGGCCCGAACCATCCCACGAACGACTACGTTAAGGACGACCAATCATGCTGGACGCCGCGAAAGCAAAAGAGAACCTGCTCGAGGTCAACAATATCGAGGTGATCTACAATCACGTGATCCTCGTCCTGAAAGGTGTAAGCCTCTCGGTCCCGAAAGGGGGCATCACCGCGCTTCTGGGCGGGAACGGTGCAGGGAAGACCACCACGCTCAAAGCCATTTCCAACCTGTTGCAGGCCGAGCGGGGCGAGGTGACCAAGGGAACCATCGACCATATGGGCGAAAACATTGCCGAACTGAACCCGGCTGCGCTGGTGAAGCGCGGGGTTATTCAGGTGATGGAAGGCCGCCATTGTTTCGAACACCTGACAGTGGAAGAAAACCTTCTGACCGGGGCCTATACCCGCACGGATGGCCGCGCTGCCGTCGCAAAAGACCTGGAAATGGTCTATGAGTATTTCCCGCGCCTGGCTGAACGCCGCAAGTCCCAGGCCGGCTACACCTCCGGTGGGGAACAACAGATGGTGGCCATGGGCCGCGCAATGATGTCACGCCCGGAAATGATCTTGCTTGATGAGCCCTCGATGGGTCTTGCACCGCAGCTGGTGGAGCAGATTTTCGAGATCGTGAAACGTCTGAACGAAGAGCAGGGCACAACCTTCCTTCTGGCTGAACAGAACACCAACGTGGCGCTGCGTTATGCGCATTACGGTTACATTCTGGAAAATGGCCGCATCGTGATGGACGGTCCCGCTGCTGAACTGCGCGAAAACCCGGATGTGAAAGAATTCTATCTCGGTATGTCCGATGAAGGGCGCAAGAGCTTCCGCGACGTGCGCTCCTACCGCCGTCGTAAGCGTTGGCTGGCCTGATCGCCCCAACGCCACCTTTAAAGTTCCGTATCGCCGGTGGCTGCCGGCTCAGACAAGAGGTTTCACTCATGTCCAAGTATTTTGACGCGCTGGAAACCCGTTCCGCAGATGAACGCATCAGCGCATTGGCCGCTGCACTGCCCGCGCAGATCGCACGCGCACAGGCCCTCTCGGGCTATGGTGAAAGCCTCAAGGGGGTCGAAGCCGCTTCGGTCAAAACCCTGGCTGATCTGGCCTCGCTGCCGGTTCTGCGCAAGTCCGAGATCGGCAAGGCGCAGGCTGCAGATGGTCCTCTTGGCGGGTATGCTGCCCTGCCGACGCATAAGTTTGCCCATATCTTCCAATCGCCCGGACCGATCTATGAACCCGGTGGGGTCGGACATGATTGGTGGCGCATGGGGCGGTTCCTCAATGCCTGCGGCATCGGCGAAGGCGACATTGTGCAGAACTGTTTCGGCTACCACCTGACGCCTGCGGGCATGATCTTTGAAAATGGCGCGCGTGCCGTCGGGGCCGCTGTGGTGCCGGCTGGCGTGGGCCAGACCGAGCTTCAGGTGCGTGCCGCGGCCGATATTGGCACCACTGCCTATGCGGGCACGCCGGATTATCTGAAGATCATTCTTGACCGTGCCGATGCAGATGGGGTGAAGCTCAAGATCACCAAGGCCGCCGTGGGGGGCGGGGCACTGTTCCCGAGCCTGCGTCAGGAATACGCCGATCGCGGCATCACCTGCCTGCAAAGCTATGCCACTGCCGATCTGGGCAACGTGGCTTATGAAAGCGATGCGATGGAAGGCATGATTGTCGATGAGGGTGTGATTGTCGAGATTGTGCGCCCCGGCACCGGTGATCCCGTGGCTCCGGGAGAGGTGGGGGAAGTGGTGGTGACCACGCTCAACCCCGACTACCCGCTGATCCGCTTTGCCACCGGCGATCTGTCGGCGGTGATGGAAGGCGAAAGCCCCTGCGGTCGCACCAATATGCGTATCAAAGGCTGGATGGGGCGCGCTGATCAGACCGCCAAGATCAAAGGGATGTTCGTGCGCCCGGAACAGGTTGCCGATTTCGTGGCCAAGCATTCGGATGTTGCGAAAGCCCGCGTGATTGCCACCCGCGAGGGCGAGATGGATGCGATGACCGTGCAGGTGGAAACCGATGCCACCGACCCGGACCCGTTTGCCAAATCCGTGGCCGAGACACTGAAGCTGAAAGGCAAGGTCGAGATCGTCGCCCGGGGCAGCCTGCCCAATGATGGTGTCGTGATCGACGATCAGCGGGTCTACGACTGATTAACCGAGTTGGTATCTGCGGCTGCAGCCCTGACCGCATCCGCAGGACAAATCCCCGTCAGGTAACTTCTTCCTCCTGATGAACTGGGCCGAGCTTTGTCTCGGCCCTTTTTTTCATGAGGTGAGGTGGTTACTGGGGATCAGGTGTGTGGCGCTGCGGGTCGCGCTGGGGCGTGTCGCCGCGATCACGTGGATCGCGCGGTTCGGGGCAGGGATCCACCAAGGATCCATTGGCGTCATAATAAGCCGGCTCTGCACATTCCCCACCATCGGGGACACAGGCCGGCGGGGCCGCGGTTCCTGCAATCAGCACATATCCTTGTTCACATCCGATCGGCTCCCCTTGCTTGTTGAACACGGGATCCGCGCGAATGGGTTCCGGGGCGGGGGGGCCTGCGAACATGCGGCCATAAGGGCCACGACGCTCGCAAATGTGGAAAGGGTCTTGAAATGCATAATTGTTCTCCCTGTCTTCGAAGGTGGGTTGTGGTGCAATGCTTGTCCCGGCTGGGAACCGGGGGCCTGTTCGTCATCCCTGATTTTTCACGTTATCCGAACAGGTGCTGGACATTAAGCATCTCAAACGCCTAACCTTCCTGCATATTTGCAGGTTGCTAAGCGCAGGCCTGGCTGCCACGGCTGGCCACAAGACCCGAGGTGCAGGATGGACTGGAGCCATTTGAAAGTCGTGATGGCGATTGCGCGCGCCGGGACACTGACGCAGGCTGCGCAATTACTGGAAATGGATCAGACCACCGTCGGGCGCCGCCTGAACGCGCTTGAGGCCCAGTTGGGAGAGATTTTGTTCGTCCGTTCCAAATCCGGCTTCATGGCGACAGATCAGGGGCGTATCGTGCTGGAACATGCCAGAAGCGTCGAAGCGATGCTGGAGCAGATGCAGGATGACCTGCGAGAGCAATCGGAAAATGTGGCCGGGGTTGTCAGGATCGTCAGCAATACCTGGGTGTTGCAACGTCTGGCGCGTCGTGCAGCGAAAGATATTCTGAACAGCCATCCAAGGCTTGAGCTGCGCTTTTCGGGGCGCCTGCCCCCCGTGCCGCCGCATGGCGAGGCGACCCTGTCCCTGTGGTTTGATGCACCCCCGGCCTCGATGGAGTTTTCAACACCGTTTTGCATGTTGCCCTATGCAAGCTACAGGGCCTTTGATCTGCCCGCACAGTCAATGCAATGGGTGCTGTTTCGGGATGATGACGCGCGGGGGCCAACCATGACGCGCCAGCTTAGGAAAAAGCTGGGTGAAAAGGTGCAGGTTCCGCTGACGGCCACGGATGCCAGCATTTTGATGACGGCGGTTGAGGATGGCATTGGAAAGGGTTTGTTGCCGGAATGTCTGGGAGATGAGAACCCCCGTCTGGTTCGGCTGCAGGATGGGGAAGGCGCTATGCAGATGGGCCGGGTGCTTCACCTGCACCGCAATCCGGACACTATGGAAAGCAAGCGGGTCAGGGCGGTGATCACCTGGCTCCAGGCGGCGATGCTACGCGACTTTGGGGCGCAACTGATCACACCGGGCAAGTCAGCCACCCGCCCCGAATAGCGGCGCAAAGAAAAAGCCGCCCAGAAGGACGGCCTTTCAAATCGCTTGGCTGATGCCAAAACTCCGGGGATTAACCCTGACGAGCTTTGAAGCGGCGCTGCGTTTTGTTGATCACATAAACGCGGCCTTTGCGACGCACCACGCGGCAATCGCGGTGGCGGTTTTTCAGCGAGCGGAGCGAGTTACGAACTTTCATGTCCTATCTCCTTCAACGCGGCGCTGCGGATTGCGCCTTGTGCTTCATTTTGCCAACACCTGATCGGGGACCCCGAAATCCGGTGCGGCGGTTCATGGTGGGCGATACTGGGATCGAACCAGTGACCCCTTCGATGTCAACGAAGTGCTCTACCGCTGAGCTAATCGCCCTGAAATCCTATCCGAAACAAGGTTTTCACCCTCTTTCAAACAACACAACGCGGGAAATCCCGCGCCGGTCCCGTCCCTATAAAAGGAGTCGGCGCAGGACGCAAGGGCTTTTGGTGAGAGTTTTTTTGCCTTTATATGAAAGACAGAAGACACCAGTGCGAGCAACCATGCAAAACCAACCTTACGCGCTATATCTGCCGGCTGAGCGATGCACCAGCGTTGTTTTTGCGTCTCCCCATTCCGGGCGGGCCTATGAGCGGTCTTTTCTGCGTTCGACCCTTCTGGACCAGTGGCAGATCCGTTCCTCTGAGGATGCGTTTGTGGACATGCTGTTTGCCGACGTGCCGCAATTCGGAGCCCCGTTTCTGGTGGCCAATGCACCGCGGGCCTATGTCGACCTCAATCGTGGGGCTGAAGAGCTTGACCCGGCCCTGGTGCGCGGGGTGCGGCGACAGGCGTTGAATGCGCGGATTGCGTCGGGGTTGGGGGTGATCCCCCGCGTGGTGGCCGGTGCGCGCCCGATCTATCATGGCAAGATCAGCCTGAGCGAGGCCCAGCAACGCCTGTCCGAGGTCTGGTTCCCCTATCATGATCAGCTGCAGCGCCTTCTTGATGGTTGCCATCGCCAGTTTGGTCAGGCCGTGTTGATCGACTGCCATTCCATGCCGCATGAGGCGGTGCGCAATGTGACCTATCAGGGCGCGCGCCCCGATATTGTCCTTGGGGATCGTTATGGTGCGGCGGCCTCGGCCGGGATTGTGAAGCTGGTGGCGTCTGCTTTCGAGGCCCAGGGGTTCAGTGTTGCCCTGAACACGCCCTTTGCGGGTGCCTATATGGCGCAGCATTATGGGCGCCCGACATATCATCAGCATGTGGTGCAGGTTGAGATTGATCGCGCGCTTTATATGAACGAAGGCATGGTGCGGCCGAATGGGCAGTTTGATCAGGTCAGAACGCGGCTGACGAAAGTGGCGCAGGATATCTGTCAGATCGGGTGTTCTGAAGAGCGGCTCGCGGCGGAATAGCCGTTTAAGAGTTTTGGGTTTGGCTCCCCAAAGGGAAATCCGCGTGCTTTATTTGCGCAAAGCCCGCCCCTTGACAATAAGCGTCTTGCCAAAGCGCGCGCGGATCTCATCCGTGGCCCGTTCGGCGGCCCGCCGTTGGCGCGCCTGTGGATCAAGCAGGTCATCGGTCAGATCGGCCCCCTCAGCCCCCACCAGATCGCTGATCCCGACGCCGATCAGGCGAAACGGCCCTTCGCTGAGCGCACGTTCCAGTAAGGGACGTGCGGTGCGATAAATCCGGTCAGCGGATTGGGTGCTGTCGCCAAGGCTCACCCGCCGGGTCAGGCTGGCATGATTGGCGCGTTTCAGTTTCAGGGTGACCACCCGCCCCGCCTTGCCCTTGGCCTTGGCGCGGTCTGACACCTGTTCGGCCAGGCGCCACAGATGCCCGTCCAGCAGTTCAAGTGCCCTGGTATCTTCAAAAAATGTAGTTTCCTTTGAAATTGATTTGACCGGGGCATGGGCCGAGACCCGCCTCCGGTCCGCGCCACGGGCCAGATGGAAAAGCCGGGTCCCCATTGACCCGAACCGTGCCACCAGATCGCTTTCATCCCAGCGCAGCAGGTCGGTAAAGGTGCGGATGCCAGCGCGCTCCAGCTGGGTCTGGGCGGCGGGGCCAACCCCCCAGATCATTCGCACCGGCTTATCGCGCAGAAAATCCATGGTCTCGGCTTTGCCGATCACGGAAAACCCCCGCGGCTTGTCGAGGTCCGACGCCACTTTGGCGAGGAATTTATTGTGTGAAAGCCCGATGGAACCGGTCAGGCCCAGCTCATCTTTCATCCGCTTCACGAGGCCTGCCAACATCACGGCCGGGGGGTTGCCATGCAATCTGGCGGTGCCGCTCATGTCCAGAAAAGCCTCGTCGAGCGACAGGGGTTCAATCGACGGCGTCAGTTCCTCCATCATTGCGCGGATCTGTTTTGAAATGGCCGCGTAATGGCTGCCACGTGGTTTGATGACAACCGCATCAGGGCAGAGCTTCAGAGCCTGAAACATCGGCATCGCTGATTTCACGCCGCGAATGCGCGCCACGTAGCAGGCGGTGGACACCACTCCGCGCCGACCACCCCCGATGATGACGGGCTTGTCGGCCAGATCGGGATTGTCGCGTTTTTCGACCGATGCGTAAAAGGCGTCACAATCCATATGCGCGATGGAAAGGTCAAAAAGCTCTGGATGAGAGGTCAGGCGCGGGCTGCGACAGACCGGACAGCGCCGCGTCGGCGGGTCTGTTTCAAAGGGGGTCAGGCAGGATCGGCACAGGCTGGGCATGGTCTGATCATATCCAAGCATAAGCGGGGGTGAAAGGGGAACATGCGGGTTGAAGGCCCGAGCAACTACCGGGTCGTATGTCGAGCAGGATATTGTATTTCCCCGAGGATACGACCATATGTTGTGGAAATTGAAACTATTATGATTGACGAGGGATAAAATGAACGAGCTTCTTGGTGGCGGTAATATTGTTTTGCTGGTCTTTGCCGCCTTTCTGATCCTGACGGTTTTCAATGGCGTCAAGATTGTGCCGCAAAGTCAGAAATTCGTGGTTGAACGTTTTGGACGCCTGCAAACGGTGCTTGGCCCGGGGATCAACTTTCTGGTGCCGTTCCTTGATGTGGTGCGCCACAAAGTCTCGATCCTGGAGCGTCAGCTGCCGACGAACTCTCAGGACGCAATCACCTCCGACAACGTGTTGGTGCAGGTGGATACGTCGGTGTTTTATCGCATTCTGGAGCCGGAAAAGACGGTTTACCGTATCCGTGACGTGGATGCGGCAATTGCCACGACGGTTGCCGGGATTGTTCGGGCCGGGATCGGTGAGATGGAGCTGGACGAGGTGCAGTCGAACCGCCAGCAGCTGATTGCCAAGATCAAGCAGCAGGTTGCGGATGCGGTGGATGACTGGGGGATCGAAGTGACCCGTGCTGAAATCCTCGACGTGAACCTTGATGCAGCCACCCGCGAAGCAATGCTGCAACAGCTGAATGCGGAACGCGCGCGCCGCGCGCAGGTGACCGAGGCCGAGGGTAAGCGCCGTGCGGTGGAACTTGCCGCAGATGCCGACCTTTATGCTGCTCAGAAAGAGGCGGAAGCGCGCCGGATCTCGGCAGATGCAGAGGCCTATGCAACAGAGGTTGTGGCCAAGGCGATCAAGGAAAATGGTATTGAGGCAGCGCAATATCAGGTCGCTCTGAAACAGGTCGAGGCACTGACCATTGTAGGCAAGGGCGAGGGCAAACAGACTGTGCTTCTGCCGTCCAATGCGCTGGATGCCTTCGGAGATGCGTTCAGTATGCTGAAAGGAAAATCCTGATGCTCTGGCATGAATGGTGGGTCTGGGCGGCCGGTGCCATTGGTCTGGTGATTCTTGAAATCTTTTTGCCGGGGTTTGTCTTTCTGGGCTTTGCCGCCGGGGCTGCGGTCGTGGCGCTGCTGACCCTGATCGGCCCCTCAATCGGCCTGCCTGCCCTGCTGGTGATCTTTGGAGCGGTGTCGGTCATCGCCTGGTTGATCATGCGCCGTGCCTTCGGGGTGCGGGCCGGGCAGTCGAAAAGTTTCGACCGCGACATCAACGAGTAGCCGCGTTGTCAGGGCTCGCGCCAGTCTCAACCTGCGCGGGCTCGTAAAAATAGGGCAAGGTGTCATGTAGCGCCTCGCCCTTCATCAGCCAGGACAGGCCAAAAGCCCAAAGGGCAACACTTTCTGCCCAGAAGGTGAAATGCCAGCCATTGTCCCAGATATGCCCCAGCTCTGGAAACACCAGTTTGACGCCCCCTACCAGGGCCACCATGGCATAGATAACCCAGCCAAATAGCCGGTAACACAGGTTGCGCCGCTCTTTTTGCATGCTGCAGGGTGGGGCGGTGCAGCGGGTGAACAAGGTATGGGACATGACGCCGAGGCTCGCCAGGAACAGGCCGGCGGCCCCAAGGTGCAGTGCGGCTTGCAGGCGGTCATCGGCAATCAGCTGGTCCATCAGGGTCTGTGGCGGATAGCATGTTGCCTGCAGGCAATTGGTCGGGACCGCAGCCATGAACAGAACGCTGGCCCCGGCCAGGTTCGAGACACGGCGATCCGTCAGCCACTCGCCATTCGTGGCAGGATATCCCTGATAGGCCAGCAAGAACAGTCCGACCCCGGCCGCGGCGCCGATGAAGATTTCGCGCAAGGGGGAGTAGTAGAATTCGGAAATGGAATTCTTCATGGGCATCTGCGCGATCATCGCACCCAGCATGAGAACAATCGGCAGGCCGAGGCCAATTGCGCCGATTGACCGGCGCAGGCGCAACATGGTGGCAAGGTCGGGGCCGTGGTGGC
The DNA here is from genome assembly GCF_001307765.1 of Aliiroseovarius crassostreae. GTDB lineage: Bacteria > Pseudomonadota > Alphaproteobacteria > Rhodobacterales > Rhodobacteraceae > Aliiroseovarius > Aliiroseovarius crassostreae. The sequence continues at coordinate 7,004 of NZ_LKBA01000024.1, read as the reverse complement.
GGGACATGATACGGGGCCTCGTGCTCAAAGGGCTTGGCGCCACGGTATGTCATACCGCGTGTCACCAACTACGAGGCTATGTTCCTGAGAGGACGGTCGCAGGGCAAATCGCGTTTGCTCACATCTTGAGGAGCGGGGCGGAGGGGAGGGGCGTTGCCCCTCGGCCTGACGGCCTCACCCCAGGATATTTACAACCAGAAAATATGGCTGCAGGTCAGTGCTGTGTCTGGGGCGTGGCGAGTTCCGCAAGGATCGCTTCGGCTGCCGCGCGCGGGTTGGCGGCGTTGCGGATCGGACGGCCTACCACGATGTGATCGACGCCGTCGGCCACGGCCTGCGCCGGGGTTGCGACGCGTTTCTGGTCCCCGAGAGCGGCGCCTGCGGGGCGTACGCCGGGGGTGACGATCAGCTTGCCTTCGGCTTCGGGCAGGGCGCGGATGAGTGCGGCTTCTTGTGGCGAGGCAATCACCCCATCGGCGCCGGCGTCCATCGCGCGGGCGGCGCGTTCGAGCACAAGATCCTGCACGTCACCGGGTTTGATCAGGCTGGCATCCAGATCAGCGCGATCCAACGAAGTGAGGATGGTTACGGCGAGGATCTTCATGTCTTTGCCGCCTTTGCCTTCCTGCGCGGCGCGCACCACATGCGGGTCGCCATGCACGGTTAGGAAATCCAGGTCGAATTGAGCAAGCCCGCGCACCGCTGCTTCGACCGTATTGCCGATGTCGAAGAGTTTCATGTCGAGGAAGATTTTCTTGCCCTGTTCGGATTTCAGCTCATTGGCAAGAGCAAGTCCGCCTCCGGTCAGCATGCCGAGGCCGATCTTGTAGAAACTGACGGCGTCCCCCAGTGTCTCAGCCAGCTTCAGCCCCTCCAGCGCATTGGGGACATCAAGGGCAACAATCAGGCGGTCATCGGCTTTGGTGGTCATGGCAGGCTCCTACTTGGTCCTGCCTCTCCTACTGCGCGTGTGCGACAAAGGCAAATGGCAGATGAGAGGTCAGGCCACGAGCGTGATGTTCTGGGGGTGGAACGCGGCGTTTTCGGCAAGATCAACGCAATCGGGCAGGCGCCGGACCTGGCGCAGGGTCTCACGGGCAAGGGAGAGCAGCTGATGGTCGCGGGACTGGTCCGGGTCGATGTCGGTCCGCCACAGGAACTGCGCGCGGGTGGTGATATCGGTTTCCGAGGTGTCAAGCGTCAAGACAACGGAAGCGTTTAGCTTTTGCTCCGTCTCGTCAAACGTGATCCCGGAAATGGTAATGGATGGATCATCATGGCCCCTCTCATGGCCCCAATATTTAGGGACAAGACAGCGATGTTTCAGGGTAATTTCCGAACACCATCCCGGCGAAAAGACACCTCTTGCATTCAGCCAAAAGGATGCCCATCTGACTTATGAGGCCCGAACCGGGGTGTGCCGCAACAGTGGGCATCCTTTCTCTCGGGCGCTTAAGATAAGGAGAATGATATGGACGTATCGAAATTCACCGAGCGGTCGCGTGGGTTTATTCAGGCCGCCCAGACTATCGCTATGCGCGAGAATCACCAGCGCCTTGTTCCCGAACATGTTTTGAAGGCCCTTCTGGATGACGAAGAAGGGATGAGTGCCAACCTGATCCGCAAGGCAGGTGGGGCGCCGGAACGTGTGCTGGCGGCACTTGAGGAGCGGATGGCAAAGCTGCCCAAAGTGTCCGGCGAGGGTGCGCAGGTCTACATGGACAACTCGATCGCGGTGCTGGTGGATGAAGCAGGCAAACTGGCCAAGCAGGCCGGGGACAGTTTCGTGCCAGTTGAGCGTCTGCTGACCGCTTTGGCTGTTGTGAAGTCAAAGGCGCGTGATGCGCTGGAAGCGGGCGGTGTGGATGCAAAATCGCTCAATGCTGCGATCAATGATCTGCGTCAGGGGCGCACGGCGGACAGCGCCAGTGCCGAAGACAGCTATGAAGCGCTTTCGAAATATGCCCGCGATCTGACCGAGGTGGCGCGTGAAGGCAAGATTGACCCGATCATTGGCCGCGATGAGGAAATTCGTCGCTCGATGCAGGTGCTCAGCCGTCGCACCAAGAACAACCCGGTTCTGATCGGTGAACCCGGCGTGGGGAAAACCGCGATTGCCGAAGGGCTTGCCCTGCGCATCGTCAATGGCGATGTGCCGGAAAGTCTGCGCAACAAGCGTCTGCTGGCGCTTGATATGGGCGCGCTGATTGCTGGTGCGAAATATCGCGGTGAATTTGAAGAACGCCTGAAAGCGGTGCTGAACGAAGTGACCGCTGCGGCGGGTGAGATCATCCTTTTCATTGATGAAATGCACACGCTGGTCGGTGCAGGGAAATCGGATGGCGCGATGGATGCGGCCAACCTGATCAAACCTGCTCTGGCCCGCGGTGAACTGCACTGTGTGGGTGCCACCACGCTGGATGAGTATCGCAAATATGTGGAGAAAGACGCAGCCCTTGCCCGCCGGTTCCAGCCGGTGATGGTTGAGGAACCCACTGTCGAAGACACGATTTCAATCCTGCGCGGCATCAAGGAGAAATACGAGCTGCACCATGGGGTGCGGATCTCGGACAGCGCGCTGGTTTCGGCGGCCACGCTGTCGCATCGCTATATCACCGACCGCTTCCTGCCGGACAAGGCGATTGACCTTGTGGACGAAGCCGCCAGCCGTCTGCGCATGGAAGTGGACAGCAAACCCGAGGAGCTGGACGCGCTGGACCGTCAGATCATGCAGATGCAGATCGAAGGGGAAGCGTTGAAGCTTGAAGATGACAAAGCGTCCAAAGACCGCCTTGAGAAGCTTGAGCAGGAACTGGGGGATCTTCAGGAGAAATCCGCGTCCCTGACGGCCAAATGGCAGGCGGAACGGGCCAAGCTGGAAGGTGCGCGTGAGTTGAAGGAGCATCTCGACCGCGCTCGCGCCGAGCTTGATATCGCCAAGCGGGATGGCAACCTCGCCCGCGCGGGGGAGCTGTCTTATGGCATCATCCCCGAGCTTGAGAAGAAACTCGAGGCGGCCGAGGATGCAGACAGCGATATGATGGTCGAAGAGGCGGTGCGCCCTGAGCAGATTGCCTCGGTGGTGGAACGCTGGACGGGTATTCCGACCTCGAAAATGCTTGAGGGCGAGCGCGAGAAGCTTTTGCGGATGGAAGAGGATCTGCACCGTCGCGTGATCGGCCAGCATTCCGCCGTGAAAGCAGTGTCGAATGCTGTGCGCCGTGCGCGTGCCGGGCTGAATGATGAAAACCGCCCGCTGGGCAGTTTCCTGTTCCTCGGGCCGACCGGCGTGGGGAAAACCGAGCTGACCAAAGCCGTGGCTGAGTTCCTCTTTGACGACGACAGCGCGATGGTGCGCATTGATATGTCCGAGTTCATGGAGAAACACGCGGTGGCCCGCCTGATCGGTGCGCCTCCGGGTTATGTGGGCTATGACGAAGGCGGTGTGCTGACCGAAGCTGTGCGGCGCAGACCCTATCAGGTTGTGTTGTTTGATGAGGTCGAGAAGGCGCACCCGGATGTGTTCAACGTGCTGTTGCAAGTCCTGGATGATGGGGTGCTGACCGATGGTCAGGGTCGGACGGTTGATTTCAAGCAGACGCTGATCATCCTGACGTCGAACCTTGGCGCGCAGGCGCTCAGCCAGCTGCCGGATGGGGCGGATGCCTCGGACGCGAAGCGCGATGTGATGGACGCGGTGCGGGCGCATTTCCGGCCTGAGTTCCTGAACCGGCTGGATGAGACGATCATCTTTGACCGTCTGGGACGGGCGGATATGGACGGCATTGTCGAAATCCAGCTCGCGCGTCTGGGCAAACGTCTGGCACGGCGGAATATCTCGCTTGATCTGGACCAGGGGGCGAAGACCTGGCTGGCGGATGAAGGGTATGATCCCGTGTTTGGCGCGCGTCCTTTGAAGCGCGTGATCCAGCGTGCGCTGCAGGACCAGTTGGCAGAAATGCTTCTGGCCGGGGACGTGATGGATGGCGACACGATCTCTGTCACCGCAGGGGCCGAAGGGCTGATCATCGGCGACCGTGTTGGCAACACGAACCAGCACCCGCCCGAGGATGCAGTGGTGCATTAAACCGCGCACAACCAAACAAGAGCCCGCTTTCCCGGCGGGCTCTTTTTTTGTTAAGGGTGAGGGACTTGAGCAGGAAGGGTCTGCAATGACAAAGAGAATGGAATGGGCGTCGCTTTTGAATACCGGACGTCATGGCAAACCGGGACAGGCAGAAGACCTCGCGCGACCGAATTATACGATAGACGCGGACCGCATCACCTTCTCAGCGCCGTTTCGCAGGTTGGCCAACAAAACGCAGGTGCATCCCCTTTACGACAATGACCACCTGCGCCATCGGTTGATCCATTCGGCCGAGGTTGCCAGCGTCGGGCGCAGTCTTGGAATGCTGGTTGGCCACTGGCTTGAAACCCAGGGGGAAATCGACAGCGGGAAAGCGCATATGGTGGCCGGAATTGTTCATGCTGCCTGCCTGGCACATGATATCGGCAACCCGCCGTTTGGTCATTCGGGTGAAGAGAGCATGAGCGGCTGGTTTGCCGAGAAATTTGCCCAAGGCCCCGGGCTCTTCAAGGACATACCCATCCCCTTGCAGCTGGAATTTACCGCCTTCGAGGGGAACGCGCAGGGCCACCGGATCGTGACCCGGCTGGAGATGTATCGCGGCGAAGTGGGGATGGATCTTTCCCATGCGGTGATCGGTGCGTTTTCGAAATACCCGATGTCCGCCAGCACGTCGGCCGCAATCAAGAAAGCCAAGGAGGATGAGGGGGTGCCCGCAGATGAGGTCAAAAGACACATCTATGCCGGGGCAAAGAAGTTTGGATTTTTTGAGGGAGAGCGTGTCACGTTTGCCAAAACCGCTCAGGCGTTGGGTCTGATCGAAGAGACCGGCCCGGATGGGCAAAGCTGGTGGCGACGCCATCCGCTTGTCTGCCTGGTCGAAGCGGCGGATGACATTTGTTATAATATCGTGGATCTCGAAGATGGGTTCACGGCAGGGGATCTGAGCTTTGACGAGGTGCGCGCGCTTTTGTTGCCGTTGATCCACACGAAACCCAATGATGATGATCTGGGCGCGCATACGGAATATGAAAAGATCTCGCATTTCCGCGCTATGGCAATTGGTGGGGCGATCTGGGCCAGCTTTGAAGCATTCAAGGCGCATTACGATGCCATTATGGCGGGGCAATACTCTGGTGAACTGATCGACGATTCTCAATTGGGTGAAGAATTTCGGAAAATTCGGAACGTGGCCGGGAAGCAATTGTTCGTGGCGCCGCGAAAGACCAAGCTCGAGGTGCGTGGTCGCAATGTCATTCGGCGTGTTCTGGACGGTATCTTGCCGGTGTTCAACGCCTTGCAGGCCTGCAACTGGGAGGCCTCAAACCTGCCGGAATACGAACAGAAACTGACACGCGCGCTGGATCTGGATCTACGGGGAATTGAGAATGAATACTCTGCCCTGCATGTCATGGCGGATTACGTGTCAGGCATGACCGATCGTTATGCGGTAGAGGTGGCCAACCTGGTGTCCGGCACCTGAAAGGCATAAAAAAGCCCCTGCCGTTAGGGGACGGCAGGGGCAAGGGGCGTGAGTGGCAGAGACGTGGGGTTACATCTCTGAGGGGATAATGCCGGCCTCACGCGCCGCAGCCAGTTCCTCAACGCTCAGCGTGCCATCATCATCCGTGTCGGCCTGCGAAAACGTATCGGTGCTGATCTGGTCATAGACAGCCACCAGTTCCTCCATGGTGATCTGGCCGTCTTCGTTGGTGTCAATCTGGGTGTCGGCCAGAGCAATCCCTGCGCTTGCAATAAAGGTCAGCGGGATGAGGGGGAAAAGTTTCATGGTTCTCTCCGTTTTTGTTCCGTGAGTGGTTTGTGAGTGGTGCGCCCCGTGGGGCACGGGCTTATCTGGCGCCATGCGGTCCCCCTGTGCATCGATAATCGTCTAATCGGGTGTTTTGAGCGTGGATCTGCGAGAAGGTGCACCACCTGCGCGCGAGAAATTGCGCAGAAAAGCACCAAGATGGGATGTTGGCGAAAGCTCACTTATAGCGCGCGCGGTTTTTGGCGAAAAGTTGCTTAAATCACAGTAGCTTGCCTGCTTGTCAGGAGTTTTCTTCCGTGGGGGCAACCTCCTGCAGCTGAACCGTTTTGGGGGCGCTGCCCAAAGCTGAGAAGGGCCGCACTGCAGGGGAGGGGAGGCGATTTGGTGGCCCAGGAATGGGGGCTGCACCCTCTGTCCGAGAGCTCTTTAACAGGTCGCTGAAATAGTCGCTGAGCCGGAACGCTTTCCCGTCGTCAGGTCCGGTTCGACTGAAGTGTCATGTCTGTCGGCGCGCCCACGGCTCGCTTCTGGGGCCATCTTTCCCTTCATACCGCCAGCAACCTCGGCAGCCGGGCAAGGTTGTTGGCGGCCATGGTCAGGATGAAGCGGGATCGGATGCGTTCGACGCCCCGATACATGGTCTGCGCCATGTCGCCGACGGTTTTGGCCCATCCGAACGGCTCTTCGATCTTCTTTCGGTGCTGCTGGGATAGAGCGTAGCCCTCGTGCCGGGTGGTTCGGCCATCGATTGCTGAAAATCTCGTTTTCTGGGCGACATGGGGCGTGACGCAGGCTTGGCGCAGGTCGGACACGAACCCGGCCGCGTCATATCCCTTGTCGGCACCCAGCGTCAGCTGCCGCGTCGATCCGGGGGAATGTCGATGGATCATGTCCAGTGCCGCCTTGCGCTCGGCATGACCGTCCATTGCCCGGCAGGCGATTGCGCAGCAATCTGCCGAGAGGGGCCTGGGTCAGATCACCCTGCACGACCAGCCCGTTGCGGTTCTCCATCAGAGTATGCCCCATGAAGCACAGCATGGCACCCGTGCCGGGGGATTTCTTGTAAAGGCGCGCATCCGGATCGGTGGTCGAGGCATGCGTCGCGTTCGAGCGCTTCTCGCCCTTGAAGTCGACCTCGGCATTGCG
>NZ_LKBA01000023.1 GCF_001307765.1 Aliiroseovarius crassostreae | reverse complement strand
GGCGTATTGGGCAACAAGGGCCTGATTTTATTGTACTGTTCTTCGGTGAGCCAGAAATGCGACGACATGAAACCTCCCAGATTTCACATCTTGAATCACATCAACGTTTATAGGTCTACGCCCTAGGTCTGTGAACCCGGCACGGAGGGGGTGTTATTCGTCCAACCCCATGGCTCGCCGTTGACGGGCGCGTCGCCCACCGCGACGTTTGGTCAGTTCCGAGCGGCGTTCCGGGAGGGTGTCCATGATCTCGCGGCGGGTTTCAGCCGGAAGGGATGACCAGCTGGCGATTTCGTCAAGCGTGCGCAGGCAGCCGGTGCAAAGGCCTGCGTCGCGGTGCACAACACAGATTTTCACGCAGGGGCTGTCCACCTCGTCACGCACCCAGATTTTCCCGTCATCCGCCATCAAAGATGCCTCATACGATCCAGCACTCCTTGCAGGATATACCCGGCAGCGACATGGTCGATGACCTCGGAGCGACGCTTTCGTGACGTATCCGCCTCCAGAAGGGCCCGTTCGGCGGCCACGGTGGACAGGCGTTCATCCCAGAAGGTGATGGGAAGCTCGGTCAGTTTGGCCAGATTTCTGGCAAACGCGCGTGTGGATTGGCAGCGCGGCCCTTCGGTGCCATCCATGTTGCGGGGCAGGCCAAGGACAATGCCGCCCAGCTGCCGCTCTGCGACAATCTCAAGAATACGCCCCGCATCCAGTGTGAATTTCTTGCGTTTGATGGTCTCCAAAGGGGTGGCAACCTGGCGAAACCCGTCGGACACCGCAACCCCGATGGTCTTGGTGCCGAGGTCCAGCCCCGCCAGGGCCGTCATCGGTGAGAGAGCTGCCGCGAAATCCGCAATATCCTCATGGATCACAGCTGGGGTCACTCTGCCACCCCGGCCTGAATAGCCGCTTGTTTGACCATTTCAAACGCATCGCCCGTGCCCGCAAATGTTTTCTGGGCCTCGCCCCAAATGGCCGCAGCCCGTTCGGTATCGCCCAACACGCCCAGAACGGTGATCAGTCGGGCCCATTCTGCAGGTGTGCCCCCCTCGGTGGCAAGGCGTTCGGACAGTTGGTTCACCATCCCTCGGATCATGTCCTGACGGTCCTCGTCACTCATTTCTGCGGCGGCGGCCATGTCTTCGGCTGAAGGACCGGCCAACCCGTCGGGGTCTGCCGACGGCAGGGGGGCGGTTGCCTTGGCTGCGCGCGGTGGAAGGGTGAAGTTTTCACCCGCCATCTGTGCCAGCCTTTCGATCTGCGTGCGGATCGGGGTGATCCAGGGGGCGCCATCCGGACCTTCTTCCAAAAGAGCGCGCCACAGGCGGAAGGCCAGATCCGGGCGTGAGTTCTGGGCAAACATCAGCCCGGTATAATAACGGGCCACCGGATTTGAGGCATCTTTGATCAGCGCCACGCGCAGTGCTTCTTCGGCTTCGGGCGAAACAAAGCCGCCGGCGGTCATGATCATGACATCCGCCTGACGGGCATAGTCGTCCGAGCTGGCCTCGGAGCCCTTGATCTCCATCAGGCGATCCATGGCCGTGCGGGCTGCGATGAGGTTGCCCATATTTGTTTCATGCTGCACGAGGAGGTCCAGCCCGCGGGGATCCTCCGGGGTTTCCTGCATCTTGGCACGTAGGCTGTCGACCAGTTTGATGTAATTTTCGGGGGTGCCTTCGGGGGGGCCAGACCATTCGGGGCGTTCGGCCTCGATTTCAGCCTGCGACGGTCGTGCCACACGAAGCGCTTCTGCTTTTGCGATGCGCTTTTTAAGGCCAAGATCCTCGGCGCCGGGGCTGCCCAGCCCCCAATAAAGGCCAAAACTGCCTGTAATCAGCGCTGTTGCAGCAAGCCCCATGGCCAGACGGGTTGTGCCCTCTGGGGCATCGGTTGCCCGCATTCGGGCCTGCGCCTGGCGGTCGGCATCCAGCAGGCGACGCGAGATTTCCAGACGGGTGCGGTCTGCCTCGTTCTTGCCAACCGTCCCCCGTTCCAGATCCCGGTCTAGTTCTTTCAGTTGGTCGCGATAAATCTGCATGTCCGAGGTGATTTCCGATCCGGCCTCTTCGGGGGTTCGGCGTAGGATCTGTCGTGACAGGATGAGAACAGCGGCCAGTACAATTGCGCCGGTGAGTGCCCAGAAAACCATGATATCTCCGTCTGTTTGGTCCCGTATCATGTAATGGGGGAAGGCCGGGTTAAAAACCCCCAAAGCGTAGATGTGACAATTCGGCCCCTGTTGACATGATATGTGTCAAGCAAAGGGCCTGATCACCAAGCTGTGATCTGTACTGCGATCAGGGGTAAAACCCTCAATGTCGCTTTTTGCCTATAAACGGCGCTGGATCGCCAAGGATGCGACACACAAAAGCGTAAAAGGGAAGGATACCGAACGCCCAATCAGAGGATTCGACGGGGTTAGCATGAGACGTTATTCGGCATTTGCCATCGCACGGGAGGGTGTGCGCTACCACCAAGGGTGGGAACGCGCCTGGAAGTCGCCCACTCCTAAAAAGAAATATGACGTGGTGATCGTGGGCGCTGGCGGCCACGGGCTGGCCACCGCCTATTACCTGGGCAAGAATTTCGGGATCACCAATGTGGCGATCATCGAAAAGGGCTGGCTGGGGGGCGGCAATACGGGCCGGAACACCACCATTATCCGCTCGAACTATCTGCAGGATCCGTCCGCGGCGATCTATGAAAAGGCGCGCAGCCTTTATGAGACCATGTCGCAGGACCTGAACTATAACGTCATGTTCAGCCCCCGTGGTGTGATGATGCTGGCGCAGACCCATCATGAGGTGCGCGGCTATCAGCGCACGGCCCATGCCAACGCGCTGCAAGGCGTGAAGACCGAGTTCATTTCGCCCCAACGCGTAAAAGAACTGGTGCCGATCATGAATATCAACGGCCCGCGCTACCCCGTTCTGGGCGCGTTGTGGCAGGAACGCGCCGGCACCGCGCGCCACGATGCCGTGGCCTGGGGTTATGCTCGCGCGTGTTCTGACATGGGCATGGACATCATCCAGAAATGCGAAGTGACCGGCGTGGATCAGGCCGACGGCAAAGTGACCGGCGTGCGCACCACCCTGGGCGACATCGCCTGTGACAAGATGGCGATTGTCGTGGCCGGTAACTCGGGTCACCTGGCTGACATGGCTGGCTTCCGCCTGCCGATGGAATCTGTGGCGCTGCAGGCGCTGGTGTCTGAGCCGATCAAACCCTGCATGGATGTGGTTGTGATGGCCAACACCGTGCACGGCTATATGTCCCAGTCGGACAAAGGCGAGATGGTGATCGGTGGCGGCACTGACGCCTTCAACAACTACACCCAGCGCGGGTCGTTCCACCATATCGAGGAAACCGTGCGCGCGCTGGTTGAGACCTTCCCGATGGTGTCGCGCCTCAAGATGCTGCGCCAATGGGGTGGAATCGTGGATGTGACCGGCGACCGCTCGCCGATCATTTCGAAAACGCCACTGGGCAACACCTTCATCAATGCAGGCTGGGGCACCGGCGGGTTCAAATCGATCCCCGGATCCGGCTGGGCGATGGCGGAGCTGGTTGCCAAAGGCGAACCCGGACCGCTGGCTGCCGAATTTGGCCTCAACCGCTTCACCGAAGGCCGCTTTATCGACGAAAGCGTCGCGGCCGGCGTGGCCCACTAGGAGGATATGAGATGCTGATCCTTGAATGCCCTTACTGCGGCGTTATGGCCGATGAAACCAATCTGCATGGCGGTGGCGAAGCGCATCTGAAGCGTTTTGGTCCCGGCTCGTCGGATGATGAATTTGAAACCTATCTCTTCATGCGCAAGAACCCGAAAGGGGTTCACTTTGAGCGCTGGCGCCATGCGTCGGGTTGCGGCAAGTGGTTCCACGCGGCCCGCAATACGATGACGCTGGAAGTCTATGCGACCTATTCCGCGCAAACCACCGAACCGCCGCAGGACGTGATCGACGCGGTCAAGGCGAAACACCCTGACTGGGAGGGGTATAAATGAGCACCCGTCTTTCAACTGGCGGTCGCCTGATCGACCGCTCGAAGGTGAAGAACTTCACCTTCAATGGCAAGAAAATGAAGGGTTTTGAAGGGGATACCCTTGCGTCCGCTCTGCTGGGCGAAGGCCAGACCCTTGTGGGCCGTTCGTTCAAATACCACCGTCCGCGCGGCATCATTGCGAGCGGAGCAGAAGAGCCGAACGCCCTGGTGAACATGGGCGAAGGCGCGCGCTTTGAGCCGAACCAACGTGTCACCACTACCGAGCTGTTTGACGGTCTGACCGCTGGGTCGCAAAACCACTGGCCGAGCCTTGAGTTCGACGTGGGTGTGGTGAACAACTACGTGTCGCGCTGGCTCCCTGCCGGGTTCTACTACAAGACCTTCATGTTCCCGCGCGCGGGCTGGAAGCATGTGTTTGAACCGATTGTGCGTCAATCCGCCGGTCTGGGCAAAGCGCCTGACGCTGAGACTTTTGATGCCGATCGCTACGAGCATTATTATCACCACACCGATATTCTGGTTGTGGGCGGTGGCGTGGCCGGTCTGGCCGCAGCCCTGGCCGCGGCTAAGTCGGGCAAGAAGGTCATGCTGATCGAGCAAACCAACCACTGGGGCGGTCGTGCGCCTGTGGATGGCGGCACCATTGATGGCAAATCACCTGCCGAGTGGGTCGACGCCGCTGTGGCTGAACTGGAAGCGATGGACAATGTGACGCTCCGCACCCGCACTATGGGGGCAGGGGTTTATGATCACGGTTATGTGACTGGCTACGAACGTGTGGCAGATCACACCCCCGGCGATGGTCGTCCGCGTCACCGCCTGTGGCGGATCCGGGCTGGCAAGATTGTCACCGCAACCGGTGCCATTGAACGTCCGCTGTCTTTTGCAGGCAACGACATCCCCGGCGTGATGCTGGCCGGTGCCGTGCGTGATTACCTCGTGAACTGGGGTGTTTCCGCCGGCGACCGTGTGGTGGTTGTGACCAACAATGACGACGCCTATCGCACCGCGCTGGCCGTGAAGGCGGCTGGTCTTGAGGTGCCGGTGATCATCGACGCCCGCCCCAACGGTGGCGGCGCGCTGGCGGATGCGGCTCGCGAGGCTGGTATTCGCGTGGAAAACGGCAAAGCCATTGGCATGGTCAAAGGTGGCAAATCCGTCACCGGTGTGACCCTCTGCGCCCAGCAAGGCGAAGGGGCCACGCTGGAAGAAATCGCCTGTGACGCGGTTGCCATGTCCGGCGGCTGGTCCCCGGTTGTGCACCTCTGGTCACATTGCGGTGGCAAGCTCAACTGGGACGAGGCCAACGCCATGTTCCGCCCCGACGCCTCCCGCCCGCCGCTTGGCGCAAATGGCGAAGGCTTTGTGATCCCGGCAGGCTCGGCAGATGGTGAGTTCGCCCTGGGTGCCGTTCTGGACAATGCCGTGAAGGCCGGTCTGGCTGCTGCGGGGGAAGGCGAGATGGCCGCTCCGAAAGGGGAAGCTGAGGCCGAAGCCGCTCTGGAGCCAGTCTGGATCATGCCGCAGGGCGCAGGTCCGAAAAAGCGCATGAAAATGTGGCTGGACTATCAGAACGACGTGAAAGTGTCCGACGTGCAGCTTGCTGCTCGTGAGGGCTATGAAAGCGTTGAGCACACCAAGCGGTATACCACACTTGGCATGGCGACGGATCAGGGGAAGTTGTCGAATATCAACGGCTTGGCGGTATTGTCTAATGCCCTGGGTCAAGAGATCCCGACCACCGGCACCACCACCTTCCGCCCGCCCTATCACCCCATTTCGATGGGCGCGATCACTGGTGAGGCACGGGCCGAAATCTTTCAACCCATTCGCCGCACGCCGATGCATGAATGGCATGAAGAGCAGGGCGCCTATATGGAACCGGTTGGCCACTGGCGCCGTCCCTATACCTATCCGCGCAAGGGTGAGACTCATGAGCAGGCGGTCAATCGCGAGGTGCTGAACACCCGTGAGAACCTCGGCCTGCTGGATGCATCGACCCTTGGTAAGCTGATTGTCAAAGGGCCGGATGCAGGCAAGTTCATGGACATGATGTATACCAACATGATGTCGAACCTGGCTGTTGGCAAATGTCGCTATGGTCTGATGTGTTCGGAAAACGGCTTCCTGTCGGATGATGGTGTGGTTGCCCGCATCGACGAAGACACCTGGCTGTGTCACACCACCTCGGGTGGGGCCGATCGCATCCATGGCTGGATGGAAGAATGGCTGCAGACCGAATGGTGGGACTGGAAAGTCTATGTCGCCAATGTGACCGAACAGCTGGCGCAGGTTGCCGTTGTGGGGCCATACGCGCGCAAGGTGCTGGAAAAGCTGAATGCGGGCGCCGAAGGCGGCATGGATCTGTCTGCCGAGGCTCTGCCTTTCATGCAGTGGCGTGATGGCAAGATCGGTGAATTCGATGCGCGCGCCTACCGGATCTCGTTTTCGGGTGAGCTCAGCTATGAAATCGCTGTGCCTGCCTCGCAGGGGCGTGCCTTCTGGGATGCACTTCTGGAAGCCGGGGAAGAGTTCGGCGTGATGCCTTACGGCACCGAATGTCTGCACATCATGCGGGCCGAAAAAGGCTTTATTATGATTGGCGACGAAACCGACGGCACGGTGATCCCGCAGGATCTGGGGCTGAACTGGGCGATTTCCAAGAAGAAGGAAGACTTCCTTGGCAAACGCGCCCAGCTGCGCAGCCATATGACCGATCCGGAGCGCTGGAAACTGGTTGGGCTGGAAACCCTCGATGGGTCTGTCCTGCCGGACGGGGCCTATGCGCAGGGCGAAGGCGTGAACGAAAACGGCCAGAAGGTTGTGATCGGGCGCGTGACCTCGACCTATTATTCGCCAACCCTGAAACGCGGCATCGCCATGGGGCTTGTGAAACACGGCCCCGACCGGATGGGCGAGGTGATTTCCTTCCCGACCGTGGATGGCACCAACACAGTGATCAAGGCGCGGATCTGTGATCCGGTCTTCTATGACAAGGATGGGGAGAAGCAGAATGTCTAAAGCTGTTTCCGCACTCAATGGCGCGTCGTTTGACGGCTATTGCCGCATCGAAGAACAGGGCCTCGTGGGCATGATCACCGTGCGCGGTGATCTGGCTTCGAAGACACTGGCGAAAGCGGTGAAAGAAGCCACCGGGACCAAAATGCCGGGGCAGGGGGAAATCCTGTCGGGCGAGGCGGGGCGCACCGCCTGGATGTCCCCGGATGAGCTTTTGCTGATCGTGGATCACGCGGCTGCTCCGGGCATCATCGACGCGATGAACGCCACGCTGGCTGGTGAACATGCGCTTGTGGTGAACGTCTCTGACGCGCGCGCCGTGTTCCGGGTTATTGGCAAGGCAGCGCGTGAAGTGGTGGCCAAACTTAGCCCCGCTGACGTGTCGGTTATGGTTCCGGGCCAACTGCGCCGTACCCGCATCGCGCAGATCCCGGCGGCGTTCCATCTGATCGACGAAGAGACCGCAGAACTGGTCTGTTTCCGGTCCGTTGGGCAGTATGCCTATGACCTGTTGAAGGATGCAGCGCTTCCTGGAGGCGAGGTCTTCTGACGTCAAGTGACAAACTTGCAATTCAAGATTGAGTTTAACCCCGAATTGATTTAGCGCAACGCTAAGCTGTTTCGGGGTTAACTTTATGAAATATATTGTTTTTTCTACAATGCTGGCGAGCAGTTTAGCCGCTCCTGCCATTGCTGAAACCTTGATCTGCACGTTTGACGTGACAGAACGGCACCGGGACTGGGTGCCGGCGCAAATTACCCTGATCCGTGACCGGGATTACGGGCGCGATAAAGTGTCGGCAGAGATTTTCCGGAAATCAGGAAAGTCCTTTATTCCAGCAAAGCTGATGCTCAGTACCGATGAGCGGATCAGGTTTGGATTTCAAAATATCGACCCAAGCGTGACGAATGCTGGTGGGTATGCAAGGCGTGACGTGGGCAGTGCCCGATACTCCTTGACGATTTACTCAGATGAACGCCCGGCGCTCCTGAAAGCGACAACCAAGCCGGAAACACTTGGCTGGAGCAATTTGAAGGTTCGCTTCAAAGGTGAGTGCAAGAAGAAATAGCACAGCTGGGTTGCCTGTCTGATGCCTCGAAAACTGAATATCTGATGGTTAAAGTAATGAAATCATTTCTCGTATCCTCACTTTCCCTGTTCCTGCTTGCCGCGCCTGCTGCGGCAGAAACCTATGACTGTACTTTCAAGATCCCGGACCGGTACCGGTTATGGGTTCCTGACCAGATCCGCCTTGATGATGATCCCGCGCGGGCCTTTGGTTCAGTGCGGGCAAAGCTGTTTGATCGCTTTGGAGAACGCGCACTGAAGGCTGAGGTGGTGTTCGAAAACAATCTTCGCAAGAGATTTGTGTTTTGGTTTGGCAACTCGGATGTGTGGCGCAGCAGCGGGAGAAGCAGTGCAAGTATTCTGGGGCGCACGAAATATGAGCTTACGCTCTACAAAGACGGCAGGCCTGCTCTTTTGAAAGCTGCAGGGGTAGAACCCGATTATTTCTTCACGGAAGAAAAATACAGAACAACCGGAAAATGTATTGGTCGGCAATGACAAGATCATCACCTGCAACGGTGAAATCACTGCAAAAATACTTATCCATTAATTAGGAGAACAAAATGAAACATCTCGTATTTGCTGGCGTTGTTGCTTTGGCACCATTTTCTGCAATCGCTGATACATATAAATGTGAGGTCAAGCCAGATACCGGTCACGAAGATTGGTTGATCCCATCCGTAACGTTTATCGAACATGATAAGGCGACAGGTGAAGTTGTTGTTTTCGACGGGTTAATCAAGGAGATCTATGGTCAACCGATTGAAGCCCGTATTTCGACGGATAACGCCAAGCGCACGACCTATTCTTGGAATGTCTCTGGGCTCAAGGTTGGAACGACCGAAGGCGGCACAGCGATGATGCAGAATATTGTGTATAAGTTTACAATTGTGAAGGCGAACCTGCAGGCCAGGACCTCGGTCAAACCCTTGGGTTTTCTTAATACGTTCCGCGGCAAAGGAAAATGCAGCATCGTGTGAGTTGATGACGGGAATGGCGGGGACGGGAACCCGGTCTTCTTCCGTTCCGTGGAGCAATTTGCCTATGGCCTGTTGAAGGATGCAGCGCTTCCGGGAGGCGAGGTCTGGGCTTGATCTGGACCGAAATTGGATCATGCAGACCCCGGTGATTGTTCAGGTCGCCGGGGTCTTTTCTTACCTTGCGGCAAAGATGGTTTTTTTGAACTGATTGGTTCTTGGCACTCTTTAAATCTATGAGGGAATCAATCATAGATGGTTTGATTTCTGATTGAGGAGTAAGACGTGTTTACAAAGTTCCTGGCGGTTGCAGTCATTTCTCTTGGGGCCTCGTTGGGGCAGGCGACGGCGGCAGAGTATTATTGCAAAATTCAAAAAGAAAGCAGCGGCGGGGATGCTGGTAGCCTGCCGCCTGACCTCTATGTTTGGCATGATGAAAAGACCGGTGAGGTCAAAGTGCTGGATGGTTTGATCCAGGAGATGTTCGGGGATCCGATCGAAGGGCAAGTTGCCGTGGACAACGCCAAGCGCATCACCTTTGCCTACTCCGTCAAGAAAGTTCCGGGAAAAAACCAGTATGGCGGCAAGGTGTTGGCCCATGATTTGGCCTATCGCCTGACCATTCAAAAATCGGATTTATCAGCGACGATGTCGATGAAGCCGCGCGGGTTCCGAAATACATTCCGGTCCACGGGGACGTGTCAGGTGAAATAAGGTGGTGAGAGCCCAACCAGGGGCTTTTGAACGCCCCTGTCTTCCTTACGCACATGACGTGTTTGTCGAGTAGGAGGGTTTGGGCAAAGCATGAAAATCCACCATGGCCTCTCCCCCTAAGAGATTGTGACCAGTGGCGCCGCTGCGGTGCCGGGGAAAGGCGTGTTTCCTAATTGACAAACCCGTCCAAAAGGACTGTTCTGGGCGCATCTTTAAGTTGAGATGCGCCTTTTTCACTGGTTTTGGATTTATTTAATGTTGAGAAAACTTTTTGCAGGTGAGCTGACGGTAACCCAGACATATTGGGGCGGGTTTGTCGGCTTCAATTTCCTGATGCGGGGGGTGTTCATTGCGATCACCGCTGGTACGTTGGGGCTTTATGTCAACGATCAGGACTGGCTGGCCGACGGCATTATGAATTTTGCCATTGTTGTGGGTATTGTTTACTGCCTGCTGCTTGCCCGTGGCCAGTATCGCGCAATGAACAATGATCGGGTGCCGTCCTTTTGGTCATGGGCGGGGCTGGTCATTATCCTGCTGGGCGGTGTCGGATATGGGTATAATTTGTTTACCTTCAACATAAACGGCCTGCCAATTGGCCGTAAGGCAATCCGAAATGAGGTGTTGGCGCTGAATCTGTCAATGCCAAGCGAAGTGTCTCCGGGGATCGTCGCCGAACGTGTTGCCTTCGAAAACGGGCTTTACCAGATCGTATACTCTTATGCGTTCGACGATCTGGAACCGGGGCGCATGAACATGTTTGACGGTCCTGACGCAGATGAGATGTGTCAGGAGTTTTCCGGGTATTTTCGCGGACCGGTCAAAGTGTTGGAGTTCATTTATAATGGCCCGACGCATACAACGACCGTTTTCATGACAAAAGAAGAATGTCTGAACCATATTAATGATGGATGATGCGAGATTTCCCTCTTCTCCCCTTGACCCATACCACCCAACTACCCCATTTAGAACGAGAACAAAAACACGCGACAGATGAGGGCCCTACCAATGGCTTTTGAACTTCCCGACCTTCCTTATGCACATGACGCCCTTGCCGAGTTTGGCATGTCGGCGGAAACCATGGAATTCCACCACGACCTGCACCACAATGCCTATGTGACCAACGGCAACGCCGCCATCGCTGGCACCGAGTGGGAGGGCAAGACCCTTGAAGAGATCATTGTCGGCACCTATGACAAATCGTCCGTGGCGCAAAACGGCATCTTCAATAACATTTCGCAGCTGTGGAACCACAACCAGTTCTGGGAAATGATGGGGCCGGGTAAATCCGCCATGCCGGGTGAGCTGGAAAAAGCCATCGTTGAGAACTTCGGTTCGGTTGCCGATTTCAAATCGCAGTTTGCTGCTGCTGGCGCTGGTCAGTTCGGTTCGGGCTGGGCCTGGCTGGTGAAAAACGCTGACGGGTCGCTGGCTGTGACCAAGACCGAAAACGGCGTGAACCCGCTCTGCTTCGGCCAGACCGCGCTTTTGGGCTGCGATGTGTGGGAGCATTCCTACTACATCGATTTCCGCAACAAGCGCCCGGCCTATCTGGACAACTTCCTGGAAAACCTGGTGAACTGGGAAAACGTGGCATCGCGCCTGTAAGCAGCGCGATTGCAACGGGTTTTACGAAGGGGCGCTCTTTGGGCGCCCCTTTTTGTTTGGTGGAATTGGAAAGGTTAAGAGTATGAGTGATGTGAGAAAAGCGGCCTGTCATTGTGGCGCAGTCCAGTTTGACGTGGTGTTGTCCGAGGCCCTGGACCGGGCCCGGCGTTGTGATTGCAGCTTTTGTCGGATGCGTGGTGCGGTGGCCGTGTCGGCCCCGCTTGATGGCATTCGCATTACCGGAGGGGCGGATAGCCTCACCCTCTACCAATTTGGCACAGGCACAGCAGAAACATTATTTCTGCAAGATTTGTGGCATCTATACCCACCATCAGCGCCGCTTCAACCCCAATGAATATGGGGTAAATGTCGCCTGTCTGGATGGGGTCAGCCCGTTCGATTTCCCCGAACTTGTGGTGCATGACGGCGTGAACCACCCCTCAGATGGGGCCAGTGGGATTGCAGGGATCTTGCGCTACTCCAAAAGCTGAGTTTGGGATCGTGCCGGTGAATTCAGGGCAGGCCGGGGTTTTTGCTTGGGATTGGATCCAATCCATGCCATCTTCGCGCGGAATTCACATGTGAAATGCTTTCGTTTTCACCTCTTCCCGGAAAGCCCCGATGCGCGACAGCACCAAAGCCATTATTGCCATTTTGCTGGCCTGCACCATCTGGGGGCTGTCACCGCTCTATTACAAGGCTCTGGCGCATGTTCCTCCGCTGGAACTGCTCAGCCATCGCACGCTTTGGTCGCTTGTCCTGTTCAGCACGGTTCTGACGGTTCAGCGGCGCTTGCCAGATCTTTTCCATCTGCGTCGTGATCCCCAGGGGGTGTTGCTGGTGGCCATTGCCAGCGTGATGATTTCGGCCAACTGGGGCGGGTTCATCATTTCGATCCAGATCGGAAAGGCGGTTGAGGCCAGCCTGGGCTATTACATCTTCCCGCTGGTGACCGTGCTTTTGGCGCGGATGATCTATGGCGAGGTGCTTGGGCGTGGCAAGCTGGTTGCCATTGGACTGGCGGCTCTGGCCGTGGCCATTCTCACCTTTGGTCTCGGGGTGCCTCCTTGGATTTCACTGTTTCTGGCCAGCACATTTGCCTTTTACGGTGTGATCAAGAAACGGGTGCAGGCCGGGCCGGTTGTTTCAGTTACGGCTGAGGTGCTGCTTTTGGCCCCTCTGGCGCTGATCTGGTTGGCGGGGGTGCATCTGCAAGGCTGGACCGGGCTGTTTGATCGCAATCTGGGGGTGTTTGGCCATGACCTTTTTGACAGCCTGATGTTGATCGGCTCCGGGGCCCTGACCGCGGGTCCGCTGATCCTGTTCAGCTATGCGTCCAAGCAATTGCCCCTGTCCACGGTGGGGGTGGTGCAATATCTGAACCCAAGCCTGCAATTCCTCTGCGCAAGCCTGATTTTTGCCGAACCCGTGACCCGCTGGCATGCCATTGCGCTGCCCCTGATCTGGGCCGCATTGGTGATCTATTCTCTGGCCGCTTTCGGTCAGGAACGCGCGCTCAGGCGGTCGCGCAAAAGGGCTGTAATCTGATCCACATCATCCGCAGCCAGCGTGTTGTCGCGGATGTCAGGCCCGGCAAAGCCCTGTGCGATCACATGATCCATCAGGGCAATCAGCGGATCCCAATAGCCGTTGATATTAAGCAAAATGATCGGTTTGTCGTGCAACCCCAGCTGGCGCCAGGTCAGCACTTCGAAAAACTCGTCCAGCGACCCGGCCCCGCCCGGCAGCACCACAATCGCGTCAGAGTTCATGAACATGACTTTCTTGCGTTCATGCATGTTTTCGGTGACCACAAAGGCGGTCAGGTCCCGCTTGCCAACTTCGCGCCCCATCAGATGCACAGGGATCACGCCAAAGGTCTCGGCCCCAGCGGCCTGCGCCGATTTCGCCACTGCCCCCATGATGCCCACATCGCCGGCACCATAGACCAGACGCCAGCCTTCTTTCGCGAGGACCTGCCCCAGTTGGACCGCGCTGTGTTCAAAGGCGGGATCATTGCCCATACGTGCACCACAGAACACGCAGACCGAGGCTGAATAGGTGAGAGCGGCAGAGGGCGACATAGGCATTTCTTTCAATAGATCTTTTGACCGGTGATAACGAGGTTGTTAGGTTTGCTCAAGCGTCACGGCAGGTTTGCCGGACCTTGCGGAAAAGACAAGCCTGCGGCCCTGAAACAGACAGGGTCATGAACGAAAACTGAGGCGGGACATCGGATTGGTATCAGTGTGAAATGCGTAGGTGTTGACAGGTGAAACAACAGGCCAGATCAAAGGAAGGGAAGACCGTTGATCCGGCCATAAGGGGATGAAGATGACTTCAGAGAAAACCTCCGGCATGGGTGCCGGGGCGCTGGTTGGTGGCGGTGCCGCGCTGGCGCTTGTGCTTGTGGCCCTTGGCTGGTGGGTGTCGCGCGATACCGGGGCGCCAGCAACGACAGGGTGGCAACCCCAGATGGTTGCGGAACCGGGGACGGGCGAAGATACGACCGGCACCACGACCGCGCCCGCCCCGACGGACACGGCGGAGCATCCGGGGACCGACGAGGCAGACCCAGCCGCACAGGCGCCGCGGTTCGACGTGGTGCGGGTTGACCCCGATGGGGCCGCGGTTATTGCCGGTCAGGCCCCTCCCGGCGCCCATGTGCAGATCCTTCTGGATGATGCAGAAGCGGGGCAGGTTGAGGTGGATGGCAGCGGCAATTTTGTAGCACTCCTGTCGCTGCCCCCATCTGATACCCCCCGCGTCATGAAGCTGATGGTCGATGGGCAAGAGCTCCGCAGCTCGGACGAGTCGGTCATCATTGGTCCGATCGCCGCACCGGTTCTGGCCACCTCCGAGCCGGAGCCAGATGCCCCCTCCGCCAGTCCCGAAAAAGATCCTGCCGACGATCTTGCGCAAAGTGACACTGCCCAAGACAGCGGAGCGCAAACCGGTTCACCGACAGCGCCTCAGGTGCTGTTGGCGGATCAAGCGGGGATCAGGGTATTGCAGGACGCCGTGGATGATGAGGACGATAAGGTTCGGATCGACAGCATCGCCTATGATGCGCTGGGAGCCGTCACCCTTGCTGGGCGGTCGGTTGCGGGCGCCACAATTCAGGTATTTCTGGATGGTGCAGCGCTGATGGACACCACGGTCGGGGAAGACGGGCAATGGCGTATGGACCTGCCTGCAGTGGCTGCGGGAGTTTATGATCTGAGCGTCGAGGCCCGTGATGCGAATGGCACTGTCCTGTCGCGGGTTGAAACCCCGTTCAAACGGGAAGATCCTGCGCAGATTGCCACCCTGTCCTCTGAAGCCACTGACACGCCAGCGCCACAGCCTGTGTCTGGTGCGCAAGATGGGGCAGGTGCGGACGGGGTGGCTTCTGCTCAGAAGACGGATCTGGCCGCTGAGGCAGAGCCTGCGCCTGCCGCAGATGCAGTTCAGCCGGATCCTGCCCCCTCCCGTCCACGCCTTGTGACGGTGCAGCCGGGCGCAACCCTTTGGGCCATTGCGCGCGACAATTTGGGGGAAGGGGTCCTGTATGTGCAGGTGTTTGATGCCAACCGGGGCAAAATCCGCAACCCGGATCTGATCTATCCCGGTCAGGTGTTTCATGTGCCTGTAGCAAACTGATCAGACCGTCACCGGCTTATTCACTGGGTTCCCCTCGACCTTTGGCAGGGGGGGGCCTATGTGTTTGTTTCGCCCATCCTTTGATCTGCCTGGGCGTGAGGAAGAGGGCATTGCATGAGACATAATCACATCACGGCAACAAAAGTTCCGGACAACAGCCTGACGATTATTCAGCGCGTTCTGCCCTATCTCTGGCCCGAGGGGCAGGGCTGGGTGAAAAAACGGGTCATCTGGGCGATGGCAATGTTGCTGCTGTCCAAGCTGGTCACCGTGGCCACGCCCTTCCTTTACAAAGAAGCGGTGGATGCGCTTGCCAAAGACGCAAGCCCCGCCACGTTTCTTGGCCTGGGGGCGGTTGGGCTGACGCTGGCCTATGGTCTGGCGCGGGTGATGGCCAATGGGTTTCAGCAATTGCGTGATGCGATCTTTGCCCGCGTTGGGCAGCGGGCCCTGCGCCAGCTTGCCCTTGAAACGTTTACCCATATTCACCGCCTCTCAATGCGCTATCACATCACGCGCAAGACCGGGGGGCTGAGCCGGATCATTGAGCGTGGGGTGAAAGGGGTCGAGTTCCTTTTGCGGTTCCTTCTGTTTTCCATGGGGCCGCTGATCCTTGAACTGGCCATGATCGCCGCAATCCTGTTTTTTGTCTTTGATGTCTGGTATTTGGTCGCCGTTGTTGTGACGATTTGGGCCTATGTAACCTTCACATTCAAAGTCACGGAATGGCGGGTGAAAATCCGCAAAGAGATGAATGAACAGGATACGGACGCCAACCAGAAAGCGATCGACAGCCTGCTCAATTTCGAAACGGTGAAGTATTTCGGCGCCGAAGCGCGTGAGGCAGCCCGTTACGACGTGGCGATGGAGGGGTATGAAAAGGCCGCCCTCAAGACCTCCTATTCTCTGGCCTTTCTCAATTTCGGTCAGGCGCTTCTGATCACCGGTGGTCTGGTGGCGGTCATGGTCATGGCCGCGATCGGGGTCGAACAGGGCCAGCTGACAGTGGGCGATTTCGTCATGGTCAACGCCTATATGATCCAGATCACCATGCCGCTCAATTTTCTCGGCACCGTCTATCGAGAGATCCGCCAGTCATTGGTGGATATGGGAGAGATGTTTGACCTGCTCGAACAACCCGCCGAGGTGGTAGACAAACCGGGCGCGCCGGATCTGAAAGTTGATGGCGCAGCGTTGGAATTTGACAATCTTCAATTTGGCTATGATGCGGATCGACCGATCCTGAAAGGGGTCTCGCTCAAGGCCGGGGCCGGACAGACTGTGGCCATTGTTGGTCCCTCCGGAGCGGGAAAATCCACCATCGGGCGGCTTTTGTTTCGGTTCTACGATGTGAGCGGGGGGGCGCTGAAAATCGATGGGCAGGACGTGCGGGATGTGACGCTGGACAGCCTGCATGATGCAATTGGCGTGGTGCCGCAGGATACGGTTCTGTTCAACGACACGATTTATTACAATATCGCTTATGGAAATCCTGACGCCACGCGGGCCGAGGTTGAGGCCGCCGCCAAAGCGGCAAAGATTCATGATTTTGTCGTGGGCTTGCCCGAAGGCTATGAAACGCCTGTTGGCGAGCGGGGATTGAAACTCTCAGGTGGGGAAAAACAACGCGTGGGGATTGCGCGCACCTTGTTGAAAAACCCGCCGATCCTGCTTTTGGATGAGGCCACCTCGGCGCTGGACACCCAGACCGAGCGCGATATTCAGGACAGCCTGCGGGAAATGGGGCAGGGGCGCACGGTCATTACCATCGCCCACCGTTTGTCGACCATTGCTGACGCGGACCAGATTGTGGTGCTGGAACAGGGGCAAGTGGTCGAGCAGGGCCGCCATGAGGAGCTGTTGGCCCGCGAGGGGCGCTATGCCGCCATGTGGGCCCGTCAGGCGAGCGACAGCGAGGAAGACATGGCTGGCGTGGCGTGATCAATGATTACAGCCGTGCGCGAAGCCGGGGCACAGTATCAGAGATACGGATCAGAAAAAGGGGCGGATTTTCCGCCAGCCTGTGCCGTAAATGTTGAAAGCTATCCCCCTGTCAGTAAAGTGGCGGGGTGTATTCCTTTATGAGAAGGGCTATGGCGAAAGAGAATGTGAAGGCCCCTACTACGCAACTCTCGAAGAAATCTTCGAGAGTTGCGAGAAAAAGGCTTCCGACAACCCTAGGCGGCGTCTGCATTTAGCCGATCCACGTCATTGCGCATGCGAGATCGACGAAGGCTTTGAATGAGCTGACGGTTTTCTCGCAACGCAGGGCGATGCGGCGGAAGCGTTTGATTCTATTAAAGAAACACTCAACGAGATGGCGTTCCTTGTAGAGCACCCAATCAATGAATCGCTCTTCCCGGCGTGTTGGATTTCGTTTGATATGCGCAGTTGCGCCCAGATCATCGGCGATGAAAGCGCGCAGGTGGTCGGCGTCGTAGGCGGCATCCATGATGACGTGTTGCGCGTCTGTCATCCCTTCGATCAGCCCAGGCGCTTGCGGGCTGCCCCCCCCCCATTGAGCGGGGGTGATGATGGTTCGGATTGGCAGTCCGAGGGCGTCGACCGCCGCATGGGTTTTCGTGGTCAGGCCACCTTTGGAACGGCCAATGCCGGCAGCTTCAAGCCCCCTTTTTGAGAGGTCGCATCGGCATGTGTCTTGCAGATTGTCGCATCTACCAGCACATATTCAAAGTCGGGGTCTGCACTTAACGCTTTGAAAAGACTCTCCCAAACACCAGCAAGCGTCCACCTCCTGAACCGAGAATGCACCGTGCGCCAGTTGCCCAACTCGGGCGGTAGATCACGCCACGGCGACGCACCGCGCGCCAGCCAACGTATGGCATCCAGAAACAGTCGATTGTCCGTGCCAGTCCGGCCCCGATCTCCCTCCTTGCCCGGAACCAAAGGTGCGATGATGGCCCATTGCCGGTCTGTCAAAATACGCCTGCTCAAGGTCGCCTCCCGTGGTTTTGATCTTGAAAAAACAACCGGCGATTTGGGAACCCCCTAAATGCAGACGCCGCCTAGGCTCAGGACACATAACCAAAACATAACTGTTGCGGCGAGAGCGATGGCGGAGAGGAAGACTTTGGGGCAGCGGTCATATCGGGTCGCGACACGCCGCCAGTCCTTGAGTTTGGCGAAGAGGTTCTCGACCTTGTGGCGTTTCTTGTAGGTCGCCTCGCAGTGCGGGATTGGTACCTTGCGGTTTTTCTTCGAAGGGATACATGCCCCAATCCGCTGATCCTCAACGATTTTCCGGACTTTCGCGCTGTCATAGCCGCGGTCTGCGATCAACACCCTTGCAGGCGGCAAGCCTGGCGGCAACACGTCTGCTCCCTTGAAATCGCTGCGTTGGCCAGCGGTCAGATGCAAACGGATCGGGCGGCCTGCGCCGTCACCAACGGTGTGCAGTTTGCTGTTCATGCCACCCTTGGTGCGCCCGATCAGGCGCGGCCCGTCGCCCCCTTTTTGAGGCTCGACGCTGTGCGGTGCGCCTTGAGATGTGTTGCGTCAATCATCAGCATATCCGCTTCTGGGCCGTTTGGTTTGGCCAGTTCCTCAAAGAGTTTTTCGAAGATACCCTTCTCGGACCAGCGCACGAACCGGTTGTAAAGTGTCTTGTGCGGGCCATATTCCCGGGGCGCGTCACACCAGCGCAACCCATTGCGGATAATGAAGATTATCCCGCTCAGAATTCGCCGGGCATCAACACGGGGACGCCCGTGGGTCTTCGGAAAATGAGGCTGAAGGCGATCCATCTGAGCCTCACTCAGCCAAAACAAATTGCTCATCATATCGCTCCGTTTTGGAGCGCTTGAATCACGACAAATCCCCAAAATCAATGGGTCCTGAGCCTAAATCTACTCCACACAGCCGTGAGCGCCGCTGTCGCACGAGCACAGAGAAACGCTCGAATGTTGGCTCTTCCATCACGCCTAAAAAGCTCAACCTATATTGTGCCGCCTGCCTCAATGGCAATTGATATCAACAAGAGTTGGGATGAGCAGATACGCGCGACGACCGGGAAGAGCGTCAAGTCAGCAATTCAGTCGGAACGCGGTTGAATTTCATTGCTTCTCGGTGTGTTGACAACACTCCGAGACAACAAGCCTTTCTACACTCAAGAGGCCCTCAGTTGTATACTGAGGGCCTCTCCCATTCTGGAACAAGCCGGATTAACTGGCACGCCCTCTTCAACATTTATGGCACAGGCTGGGGATTTTCCGCCCCTTTCTTTTTGCACTGCCCCCCTGCTTGCTTCGTGATGACCGGTATCACTCCGCAGCGCTGCTTCTGGAGGAGGGGGGCTTATTGTTCTCCGGGGTTTCGGTGCTGTTGTCGTTGTTGGTCTGAGCCTCATCCTCTTCTGCCGGGCCCGACAGCACCCGTTGAATGTCGGCGACGCCGGGGGCGACATCACCTTCGCCAGCCCCTGTTTCCGGCGTGTTTTACGGCTGCTCGCTGTCCGTCTCGGGCAGGATGTCCGACCAGATCAGCTCGTTCAGAGCGGTTTTCCTGGCCGCTTTGCCAAGGGCGGCGTCGCGGGCTTCTGCGCCCCGACGATGGGCCAGAGCCCGCAAATCTGAAAGTGAGCGGTAAGCGCCGGCGGAGAGCCACACCCGAAGCGCCAGCATCGAGGGCGTAAAGACCAGTGTCAGAACAGTGGCAATGCCAAGCCCAAAGACCACGGCGGTTGCGAGCTGTTTCCACCAAAGCGCGGTTGGGCTGTCGATGGAATACCCCCCGTCGGCAAAATTCAGCGACAGGCCGAACATCATCGGGGCCAGACCGGCCATGGTGGTGACGGTTGTCAACAGCACCGGGCGAATGCGGGCCTCGGCCGTGCGGGTGATCGCCTCAATCGGGGGCATGTAGCGCGAATAATCCTGATAGGTGTCGATCAGCACGATATTGTTGTTCACCACGATCCCCGCCAGCGCAACGATGCCGGTCCCGGTCATGATGATCGAGAAGGGCTGGCCCATGATCAACATGCCGATCAGAACCCCGGTGGTGGACAGAACCACCGCCAGCAGGACAAGAACCGAGTTGTAAAGGCTGTTGAACTGCGCCAGCAGGATAATGAACATCAAGAACAGGGCGCCGATAAAGGCCTGACCAAGGAAGGCCTGGCTTTCGGCTTCGTCTTCCTGGTCACCTGTCCATTCATAGGTCACACCCGCGGGCAGGCCAGTGGCGTTGATCCAGTTGGTGATGGCGTCGATCCGCTCGGCCGGGGTGACAACAACCCGTTTCAGCTCAGGGGCAGCCGCAAGCGCCCTGTCCGCCTCGGCGGTGGTGACAAATTGTTCCCCACCATCGCGGTCAACCAGCTTGACCAGATCATTTGCAACACCGGCTTTCACATCATAATAGCGGCTTTGGTCCACCCGGTCGATTTGCGCCAGGCTGGGGACCGGTTTGCGGGTGACGAAATTCGACAATGGCACCAGCCCCGTGGGCGTGCGCAATTTCAGCGTGTCGAGTGTCGACAGAAGGCGCTGATCTTCGGGCAGGCGGACGCGGATTTCGATCTCTTCATCTGAGCTGTCGACCCGCATTGTGTCCAGCAGGATCCCGTTGGTGACCAATTGCACCATACCGCCAACCGTCGCCACGTTTGTGCCGTAACGCCCTGCTTTCTCCACATCCACATCCATGCGCCAGTCAATGCCGGGCAGGGGCAGGGTATCTTCGATCAGCGTCAGCCCCGGAGTGGCGTTGAACTTGGCCACGGCAGCCTGGGTTGCGGCCCGCAGCGTGGTCCAGTCATCCCCTTTCAGGCGCAGATGCACCGGCTTGGCCGAGGCCGGCCCCCGGTTCAGGTTCAGAACCTCAAACCGAATGCCCGGCAGCTGAGACAGCCGCTTTTCCAACTTTTCCATGACGAAATCGCCGTCATATTCCGGGTCGATTTCCACGGTTGTAAACGGGATGACCCCCAAAAGCTTGATGTCTTTCTCGATGAAGGGCCGGTCGGCCCAGGCCACAAGTTCCAGCTGCAACTGGCCAATCGAGTCGCGTGGGCCGGAAGCGCCGCCGGTATTCTGGTTCAGCCCGCCTTCTCCGGCGAAGGCAAAGACGGTTTCCACCCCCTTGGTGCCAAGTGCCACGCGCTCCACCTGTCGCACCATGGCGTCTTTCTCTTCGATCGACAGGTTGCCCCGGGCGCGGACATAGATAATTGCCTGCTCGGGTTCGCTATCGGTGAAAAACTCCACCCCTTTGTTATTGTTCGTGAAATAGATGAAGACGGTGCCGACAAAAGTGAAAATGAAGCCAATCACAACCAGCGGCATCACCGGGTTGGCGGCAATGGCATGGATCAGGTAACCCAGCGCCGTGCGCCGGTGCCCGCCCTCGACATGGGCTTCTTGTTTTGGAAAGAGGCGCGTTTTCAGGGCCCGAAGACGGCGACGTATCCTTTTGAACAGGGCGCTGATGGCAAAAATCACCAAAAGCAGGCTGCCGATTACAAGAGCCGAAAACCCGGCCACGGCCACGAGCAGTACAAAGGCTCCGACCAGGCTCGGGACGACCGAAGACAGGATGGCGGTCTGGTCCATTGTGGACAGAAGCCCCATCGCTTTTGTCAGGCTGGCCTGAGCCAGATAGCTGCACAGGATGATCGCGCCGATTGCAATCGGAAACAGCAGGTTGTGGATCCAGAAACGCGCATCCGCGATGTCGCGGACCCGGTCCTGGAACCAGCGCTCGAACCGCCCAAACACGCCTCCGACCACCGGCAGGTAAACCAGTGCCACAAGAAGGGAGGCGGAGAGCACGAAGATGAGCGTTTTCGGCAGCCACCCCATGAATTGCCCGGGGATGCCGGGCCAGAACAACATGGGCAGAAAGGCGCAAAGCGTGGTGGCGGTTGAGCTGACGATCGGCCAGAACATGCGTTTGGCGGCCCGGGTATAGGCCTCCATCGGTCCCACACCTTCACTGATCTTCTTGTCGGCATATTCGACCACCACAATGGCCCCATCCACCAGCATCCCAACCGCGAGGATCAGACCGAACATCACGATATTCGAAATCGTCACATCCAGCACCCCGAACAGGGCAAAGGTCAGCAGAAACGAGGTTGGGATGGCAAACCCCACCAACAGGGCAGAGCGGATGCCGAGGGCTGCCAGCACCACGATCATCACCAGTGCGATGGCCGTGATCACCGACCCTTCCAGCTGTTTGACCATGCTGTCGACAATAAAGCTCTGGTCATTGGAGGTGCCCACATGCACCGCCTGCTGCAACTCCTCAGGCCATTGTGCGCTGGCCTTGGCGACCACGTCCCGCACCTGGGCGGCGGTGTCGATCAGGTTGAACCCTTTGCGTTTCACCACCTGCAGCGCGACCGAGTTCTGCCCATTGAAGCGCGCGGTGCCCCGGCGATCTTCGAAGGTCAGCCGGATGGAGGCAAGATCACCCAATGTGACCACACTGTCGCCACTGACCTTCACCGGCAGCGCATAAATATCTTCGATTTCGTCAAAGGATGACGGGATCTTGATCGCGGCAGAGCCGCTGGCGGTCTTCACGTCCCCGGCCGCAATCAACTGGTTGTTCGATTGCACCACCCGGATCAACTCATCCGCGGTGACATTATAAGCCTCGAGCCGGAGCGGGTCGATTTCGACCTCGACCATCTCATCGCGATACCCGGCAAGAGAGGCCTCCAGCACCGCATCAACCGCTTCCAACTGGTCCTGAAGGTCCTTGGCCACCCGGATCAGGGTGCGCTCCGGCACCGGGCCGGTCAGGTTGACGATGATGATCGGGAATTCCGAAAAATTGATCTCGTTGATGGAGTATTTCTCATACCCGTCCGGGAACTTCCCCTCAGCCGTGTTCATGGCGTCGCGCACATCTGCCATGACACGGGTCTTGTCCCAGCCAAATTCAAATTCCAGCGCGATACCGGCATAGTTTTCGGCAGCCGTGCCGGACATGGTTTTGAGCCCGTCAATATCGGCCAGCTCTGTTTCCATGGTGCGCACCAGAAGGCGTTCACTGTCTGCAGCCGAAATTCCGGGGAAGGGGACCGACACAAACAATGCCGGAATTTCGATATCCGGCTCCCCTTCCTTGGGCAGGCTGACATAGGCCAATGTCCCCGCCGCGATGGACAGGATCACAAAGGCAATCACCATGCGGGCGCGTGTTGCGGCCCAGTCGACAATACCAATCATGCGTCTTTGTCCTGCAAGGTGACATCCAAGAGGACACCATCGGTGACATAATGCTGTCCGCTGACAATCACGGTTGCGCGGTCCCTCAACCCGGTGACCCAGACCCCTTCGGGGCTGTCGCGCAGCATCTCGACCCGGGCAAAACCTGCACGTCCCGCATCGGTCACGATACGGACGCCCAGATGCCCGTCATCATCCAATGTCAGCGCGCTTTGCGGCAGGAGATGGGCTTGTCGCCCCGGGGCCGCAATGGAGATTTCAACTGTCCGTCCTTCGCGGAGCCGTTTTTCCCCGTTCTCCGCTTCGATTTCGACCCGGAAGGTGCGGGTTTCCGGATCCGAGCTGTCGGCGACATAGGTTACCACACCTGAAATCTCCTCGCCATTGGCAAGCCGTGCCGTGGCGGGACTGCCCAGATCCACGATATCCACCATCAGCTCTGGCACAAACCCAACCAACCGGATCGGGTTGAGCTGGATGATGCTTGCGCAGGCACTGCCCGGCTGCAGCAAAGCGCCACGCTCTGCGGTGTCGGTTTCCAAAAGACCGCCAAACGGGGCGCGGATCACGGTGCGGTCCAACTCACGCAGCGCCGCAGCGGAAGAGGCTTTTGCCGACTGGATCGCCGAAGCAGACCTTATGGCCCCGGATTGGGCCGCGATAACGCCCGCTTTGGCCGCTTCGACCTGTACACGGGCATTGGCCACGCGCGTGTCTGACGCAAAGCCATCTTGCGACAGCTTTTCGGCCGCGTTGAGGTTGATCAGGGCTTCGTCGAGCCGGGCCTGTGCTTCGCTTACCCCGGCGGCTGCTTCCGGCGCTCGGGCACGGGCCTCGGCCAGACGGGCGCGGGCCTCGGCCAGGCTGGCTTCTCGGGTGCCGGGATCGAGTTGACACAGGATATCATCCTGCGCGACTGTGCTGCCCTTGTTTGCCCGTTCAGAAATGACCTGGCCTGAAGTCTCTGCCCGGATCTGCACCCGGCGTGACGCTTCGGTGCGTCCCCGCACAACCACGGCGCTTTCGATGTCGCGGGCAATCGTTTCAACGGCGATTACGGAAGCACCTTTTGCAATGTCACCACTTGACGGGGAAGAGGAGGAGGGGGTGGTTTCCTCGACTTGCCCAGCAACCTGTTGAGGGGCAATGCCCATGGCCTCTTTCAGGCCGGTGCGCTGAAAGATCACCAGATAGAGAGCGGTGACGACGGCGATGGCGGCAATGACTGGAAAAATGCGCATTTCAGATCCTGTTGGAATATTTATAGTAAATACTATTTTAGATGGGAGGATAAGAGCGGTGCGTCCTCGGGACAAGCTCTGCGTGTGCTTCGCGGCAAGCAAAATGACGTGAAAATGCTGATAAATTGGGGATATTACACCTGTCAAAGCAGGTGCCCTAACGGCAACTTTTCCGACATCAAATGGACCTGCCTGATCCCCTTGGCAATCCGCCCGCTTTGAGGCAAAAGGGTGCAAGACAAGTTAAAGGACGGATATCGTGAGCAATCCCGAGAATTTCATCGACGAGGTGACCGAAGAGGTCCGCCGAGACAAGCTGTTTGCATTGATGCGGAAATATGGCTGGATTGGTGTGACCGGCGTCCTGCTGCTGGTCGGGGGCGCTGCCTATAATGAATGGTCCAAGGCGCAGGCGCAGGCCAAGGCCGAGGCTGTGGGCGACGCCATTTTGGCGGCGGAAGAACTTGAAGACCGGGCGGCGCGGGCTAAAATGTTGCAAGGGGTTCCGGCCGAAGGGGATGCCAAGGCGGTTCTTTCTCTTCTTGCTGCGGATGCCGAGGAGGGGGGGACCTCTCTGGAGCGCCTTGCTCAGGATGCATCTCTGTCCAAGGTCTATCGGGACCTTGCGGCCTTGAAACTGGTCATGCAGGCGGGCACGGACATGGAGCCGCAACAGGTGGCAGAACATCTGGAGCCGCTTTTGGTGGCCGGGGCACCCTTCCGCGTCATGGCAGAAGAGCAGATGGCGCTGGTCGAACTGGCGCAGGGCCAAAAAGACGCGGCAATTTCTCGCCTTCAGGCATTGTTGAGCGACGAAGAAGCATCTCAGGCCTTGCGTCAGCGCGCCTCTCAGTTGATTGTAGCCTTGGGCGGGGTGCCGGAGGCGTCCTGATCCGGGGGTGGCATGCGAATAACATAGCCGCATTGCCTTGATTTGATAATGATAAGAAGCGTTTCGGGGGAAGTTAAGGTGAAGCTTAAGACAAGCACCGGAATTATGGTGGCCTTTGGTCTGTTGGCGGCCTGTTCGCCACCCGAATATATCCTGCCAGGTCAGCGCGAAGCCCTGCGCAGCCCCAATGTGGCGGTGGTGGAAGATGCCGCCGAAACGGCTGCGTCAGAGCAAGAAGGGGTGACGCCGGACAATGTGTCGGCCCCGATCACGCTCCCCAAACAGGTCAACCATGCGAGCTGGACGCATATTGGTGGCAATGTCACCCATCAGGTGCAGCATCCTGCATTGGCCGCCAGCCCACAATTGGTCTGGGCGGCAGATATCGGCCAGGGCAATGATCGTAAACACCGCATTACGGCGGAACCGGTTATCCTTGACGGGCGTATCTTTACGCTCGACAGCCGCGCGCTGGTTGTCGCGACCTCGGGCGCGGGGGAAACGCTGTGGACCCGTGACCTGACCCCAGCCACAGATAGTTCAGACGATGCGTCCGGAGGCGGGCTGGCTGTCGCCGGAAACCTCTTGTTCGTCACGTCTGGCTTTGGCACGCTGACCGCTCTTGATACAGCCACCGGCGAGGTGAAATGGCAGCAGGTGCTCGGGGCGCCTGCCCACGGGGCACCGTCTGTGCGTGGCGGCATTGTTTACGCCACGACAAGGGATGACATCGCATGGGCGGTTGAGGCGAAAACCGGTAAGGTGAAGTGGCGCGAAAGCGGCGCTCCCAGTCCGAACGGGGTCACGGGAACCTCCAGTCCCGCTGTCACCGATCATCTGGTCATCTGGCCCTTCGCGTCAGGAGAGATCGTGGCCACCCTTCCCAAAGGCGGAACCCGCACCTGGGACGCGCTGGTGACCGGCGAGCGGGCCGGGCGGGGCTATGCGCTGATCAATGATATCTCGGCAGCCCCCGTCGTGCAGGGCAATGTGATCTATGTTGGCAATCCCGTTGGACGCAGCTTTGCGCTGTCCCTGTCGGGCAAACGGCTTTGGACGGCCACTGAGGGGGCGATCAGCCCGATCTGGGTTTCCGGCGGTTCGGCCTTCCTGATTTCGGATGAGGCAAAACTTGTGCGTCTGGATGCCACAAGCGGCGAACGGATCTGGGCGGTGGATCTGCCTTATTTCACCAAGGAAAAAGTCAAGAAACGCAAGGCGATTTATGCCCATTATGGCCCGGTCCTCGCTGGTGGCAAACTCTGGGTGACCTCTTCCGATGCGGTGATGCGTGGCTTTGATCCGGTTGATGGCAGTCTGGTCAGCAGCATCGCATTGCCCGCAGGGGCTGCAACACGTCCGGCGATTGTCAACGGGGTTGCCTATGTCGTGTCGCGTGATGGTCAACTTCTGGCTTTGCGCTGAGTGAAAAACCGTGTATGCGGGGCGCTTGATGTGACCCGGAGTCCGATATGAGCTTTACCCTCGCCATTGTGGGCCGCCCGAATGTGGGCAAATCTACCCTGTTCAACCGACTGGTGGGCAAGCGCCTTGCGCTGGTCGATGACCAGCCCGGTGTGACCCGCGACCTGCGTGAAGGCGAGGCGCGGCTGGGCGATCTGCGCTTTACCGTGATTGATACGGCGGGGTTGGAAGAGGCCACGGATGAAAGCCTGCAGGGGCGGATGCGCCGCCTGACGGAGCGCGCCGTGGAAATGGCCGATGCCTGCCTGTTCATTGTCGATGCGCGGGCCGGGCTTTTGCCAGCTGATGAAGTGTTTGCCGACATCCTGCGCCGCAAGAATGCCCATGTGATCCTTGCGGCAAACAAGGCGGAAGGGAAGGCGGCGGATGCGGGCTATCTCGAAGCCTATGCGCTGGGGCTGGGGGAACCGATCCGCATGTCAGGTGAGCATGGCGAAGGCATGGGGGAGCTGTTGACTGCCCTTGATCCGATTGCGAAAAAATTTGAGGAACGTGCCGCGGAAACGGCTCCGGAAACCGATGTGGATGTTGTCGATGGCGAAGAGGATGACGGTCCGCGCCAGCCGACCGTGGATCGCCCTTTGCAGGTGGCGGTCATTGGCCGGCCCAATGCCGGGAAATCCACGCTGATCAACCAGCTTATCGGCGAGGAGCGGCTGCTCACCGGTCCCGAGGCCGGGATCACACGCGATTCCATTTCGTTGCGGTTCAACTGGGGCGACACGCCCACGCGGATCTTTGACACGGCCGGGATGCGCAAGCGGGCCAAGGTTCAGGAAAAGCTGGAAAAACTGTCTGTTTCAGACGGTCTTCGCGCGGTGAAATTCGCCGAGGTGGTGGTGGTCATGCTTGATGCGGCCATCCCGTTTGAACAACAGGATCTGCGCATCGCCGACCTCGCGGAACGCGAAGGGCGGGCGGTTGTCGTTGCGATCAACAAATGGGACGTGGAGCCGGAAAAACAGGAAAAACTCAAAGAGTTGAAAGAGGCTTTTGCCCGCCTATTGCCGCAACTTCGCGGCGCACCTCTTGTGACAATCTCGGCAAAGACCGGCAAAGGGATGGAGCGCCTGCGAGAGGCGGTTCTGCGCGCGCATGCGATCTGGAACACCCGCATCCGCACCTCTCATCTGAACGGCTGGCTGTCGGAAATGATTGAGGCGCACCCGCCTCCCGCCCCCGGCGGACGTCGCATCAAACTGCGCTATATGACCCAGGTCAAAGCCCGCCCGCCGGCCTTTGTTGTGATGTGTTCGCAGCCGGATAAGCTGCCCGAAAGCTACACCCGTTATCTGGTGAACGGGCTGCGTGAGGATTTTGACATGCCCGGTACGCCGATCCGGCTGACCATGCGTGGGCAAGGGGACAAGAACCCCTACAAGAACCGGAAGAAATCCACGCCTTCCCGGCTGCGCAAGCACCTTGGGAAAGGCCGCGCTGACGAATAAAGTGTTTCGCCTTATTATTGAGACACAATAATGAGGCGAAACGCTCGAAATCTACTGATGTTGCGGGCGTTTCCCGAAACAGGCTCGGGTCTTCGCGCATTTTCCGCCCAAAGCCCCGTCAAAAGAAAAGAGGCCCGCCAAAAGCGCGCCTCTTTTTTTCTTGCCTCCCACATTCCAGAGGACCTTGAAGAGGTGATGGGCAAACCACCTACTTCGTTAAGGTCTTGTGGGGCCGCAGGTTAATTCAGGTAAAGCATCGGATCGACTGGATCCGTCCCTTTGAAGACCAGGAACTGAATGGCGTTATACTGGTTCTTCGTGGCCTTTGCGATCTGCTGGCCGCGTTTCACCTTCTGTCCTTTCCGAACCGAAATGCCTTCGATGAAACTATAGGCGGTCTGGGTGTTGTCCCCGTGATCAATCACCACAATCTCCTCGCCTTCCACGTCTTTCGACACAAGGCGCACAGTGCCTGAGGAGGCCGCTTTGACGGCGTCGCCCGGTTTGGCTGATATGAGGATATAGCCCGCCTTGTCCGCGTCAAACAGGCTGGTCACCTTGCCGGCAACCGGCAGGACCATCTTTGAGGAGGATGCACTTGTGCGTTGATCTTTCATGTCAGGTGACGGGGGCGTTGCAGCCGGTTTCGCCTGGGACGGCTTTTCGTCCGGCAGCGGCTGCGATGCAGATGGCGGGGTGGGGGTCGGGCTGCCCTGCCCGGGTTTGCTGACCTGGGTGGTTGCGGCGGTCGCCTGCACCTTTAGCGGGATCAGCAGGAACTGACCTTCGCGCACGGCAAGATCCGCGCCAAGACCATTCCAGTCGGCAAGCGAGCGGACGGAGACCTGATAAAGACGCGCAATCGAATAAGCGGTCTCTCCGCGCTCAACGCGGTGGCGCAGCGGCTCTTCACCACCGAGGGATGCGGGCGGGCTTGTGGAGGCAACGGCACGGTTGGTGCCAGAGGGAGAGCGGTCAATGGCATCTCCGGCCAATGTCTGGATATCGATCTGACCGCCGGGTTGGATCACACCGGTTGATGGCTCAGCCACACGACGGGGCAGGGCCAGAAGCTCGTCCCGGTTCAGGGGGGTGTTTGCGTCGATCCCATTGTAGCGGGCCAGTTCGTCCGCCGGGAGCCCGATCCGCTTGGCCACGTCGGCCACCGTATCCCCCCGGCGTGCAAGCGCCACCTGATAGGTCGGATAGGCGATCACGCCGCGTGCGTCGGGTTCAGGGCGTGGGGCGGTCCTGGCATTCTGGGCGGCTGCAGCGGTTGACAGGCTGTTATGGGCTGGGCGCAGGTCGAAGTCGAACCCGTTGGTGCAGGCAGTTGTTACGACAACCATGCCAACAATCGGAAGGCCGCGCATGATCCTCATGGGGCGTCGTTTCATTGCTCTTGTCCTCAATCATCGGCCCGTTTGGGCCTGTTTATGTGCCCAGAGGGCGAGTGGCGTACCCTCTGCCGGGGTTTTGCCACGGAAATTTTCGCTTTCCGGCCCCGTTTTCCCTAGGGCCCGCTATTCCTGCCCCAACCCTTCCAACAGGGGCACGAAACGCACCGGCAACAGCTCGTCATAGTCAAACCCATCCTCAAGGCGTGTCACCTTGATCAGGCTCTGGACCGTGTCCGACTGTCCCACCGGCACAATCATGATACCGCCGATTGCCAGCTGCGCCAAGAGGGGGCTGGGCGGGTCTTCCGCCGCAGCCGTGACAATGATGCGGTCAAAAGGCGCCTGGTCCGGCAGGCCGCGGGACCCATCCCCGGTGATGGCGGTGATATTGTGCAGGTCCTGTGCTTCAAAGATCTGCCGGGCTTCCTGCACCAGACGTCTGTGCCGGTCGATCGTATAGACCCGGCGGGCGAGGCGCGACAGGATGGCGGCCTGGTAACCGGATCCGGTGCCAATTTCGAGCACCTTGTCGCGCGGGGTGATCCGGGCGGCCTGCGTCATCAACCCCACCACGGAGGGCTGTGAAATTGTCTGTCCGCAGGCAATTGGCAACGGCATGTCTTCATAGGCGCGTTCAGTGAAAATACCGCGCACAAATGGTCCACGGTCAATTTCTTCCATCGACGTCAGGACGCGTGGATCCGTCACGCCCTTCGTGCGCAACGCGAAAAGAAACTGCATCTTGCGCTCTGCATCCATGCCATTGCCGGGGGAGGTCATGAAAACAGGTCCTTTACCCGGGACAAATGGTCATGTGCGGTCAGGTCAGCGCGCATCGGCGTGACCGAAACATAGCCTGCGAGGTTTTCCGTCACATCCATCTCGGGGTCGGACGGGGTGGCCTGCGGGCCGCCCTTGATCCAGAGGAACTGTCGACCGGACGGGCTTTGATGCGGTTCGGCTGAGAAGGTGGCGTCGTGACGCCAACCCTGCGGCGCGGCTTTCACCCCTTGGACGTTCTCGGCGCTCACCGGGGGGAAATTCACATTGTAGAAGATCTTGTAGTTTTCCTGCGCATCCCAGGGAGCATCTTGCAACAGCTTGCGCACAATCTTCGCGCCATGGGCGCTGGCGGCACCGAATACGCTGTCCAGCCCCTTGGTGCCAGCCCCCATATACTGGCTGAGTGCAATCGCCGGCAGGCCCTGAAGGGCCGCTTCCATCGCTGCGCCCAATGTGCCCGAGTAAAGGGCGTTTTCGGCAGAATTATTGCCCCGGTTTACCCCGGAAATCACCAGATCAGGGCGCTCGGGCAGGACGTGGTGCAGGGCTGCCAGAACGCAATCGGCGGGGCTGCCTTCTGCGGCAAAGCGTCGGGGGCCGTGCTGGGCCACCATGAATGGGTGGGTGTATGAGATACAGTGGCCAACCCCGGATTGCTCAAAGGCGGGGGCCACGATCCAGACCTCGCCATCGGGGCCGGCAATCTCTTTGGCAATGGCTTCGGCCACTTTCAGACCGGGCGCGTTGATGCCGTCGTCATTGGTGATGAGAATGCGCATGTTTGTCCCCGATTTGCCGTTCAATCATAAAAACAATGCCTGCCCCTCATTAGGGCAGGCAGGGAAAAGCGGCAATTGTTTTCAGAATTTGCGCGGCGATATGTGCTTTTCGGGACTCAGGTCGGGAACCGGTTAGGCCAGCCCCACCTCAGCAAGAATGCGGCGGCTTTCATCCTCGACATGTGCCAGGGTGTTGCGATCCTCGCCCGGGTAAAACCGGGTGCGCATTGTTGTGGCCAGCGGTTTCGGCTTTGCCACCACCACGTTCGGGCCAAGCCGTGAGGTCTCAGACGCCCAGCTGTTCACCATCGCCATCTGTGCTGCCTTGGTGGCGCCGTAGCCTGCAAAAAAGCTCTCTCCCGCGTGATCGTCGTGGAAAAACAACGCGGTGCTTTCATCCGTCAGCAGCGGGTTGACCATATGGATCAGGATCCGCGTGGCCTCGACATTGGTTTGCCAGGCCCGGTTCCATCCCTTGTCATCAAGATCAGTGGTTGGCATCAGGGCCGGGCCATAGATTGCGGTATGCGCCCAGGTGTCCACTTTGCCCCAGCGGTCATGGATCGACCGGCACAGATGGGCCATCGCGCCCTTGTCAGTCACATCCAGCGGTGCCAGCGTGGCGCTGCCACCTGCTGCCTGGATCCTGTCGTCAAGCTCTTCCAGCGCGCCTGTGGTGCGGCCCACGGCCATCACGTGATGGGTCTTTGACAGCTCCAGCGCCAAGGCGGCGCCGAGCCCACGGGAGGCGCCGGTGACCAGCGCGATTTTCTTGGTCTCAGTCATGGTTGACCTGTAGCGTTCAGGTTCTGGAATGTCGAGGGGGCCAACACGATCTTGTCTCATTGGGCCTGTGTCATTTCGCCCGCTCCTGCGCCGCCTTCTGACTCGAGGGGGCGAGCGGACGCACCCCGTCATCTTCCAGATCCAATCGGTCATGCAGATCGCGCAGAGCGGTTTCACACAGGCCGTAGCTGAGCCATTGGCACCCCGCGCAGATCGTGTTCAGGTCGCGTGGGCGGACCTTGCGGCGGATGGTCGCCTCGGCCTCACCCCAGGTCAGGGTCTGGCCATAGCGCAGATCCAGCGCGGTCAGATGCTGGCGGTCCAGCGCCTCGATCCCCTCCTGGTTTTGGCATTTTGTGTTGATGCGTTTGGGGCAGGGGCCACAAATGTCATCGGTGTGTCGGATCACTTCAATCTCGACCTGATCGCCGCCGTCTGCGCGCAGGCACCCATTGACGATCCCGTCCATATTGGCGGTGAACCCATCCGAATAGCCCTTGCCCTGAAAGCCAAGGGAACAGAGGAAATGATGTGGGCGAAAGCGTAGCTTGGTCATCTTTCAAGCTTGCCGCAACTTGTTATGGGAGGCAATGGGGCCGGAAAAGCAGGGCAGGGGTCACTCCGCCGCCGCCATCTTGAATCCCTGTTCAATCTTGTCCGAAGGCGTAACCGGATATTCCCCCGAGAAACAGGCGTCGCAATATTGCGGGCAGCTTTTCTTGCGGCCGTCAGCCTCTCCCACCGCGCGGTAAAGCCCATCGAGAGAGATGAATTTCAGGCTGTTGACCTTGAGGTGTTCACACATTTCCTCTTCGCTCATTGTCGCGGCAAGAAGTTTTTCGCGTTCCGGCGTATCGACCCCATAGAAGCAGGGCCAGGCTGTGGGCGGAGAGGCAATGCGGAAATGCACTTCCTTGGCGCCTGCATCCAGGAACATGTCCTTGATCTTGCGGGTTGTGGTCCCGCGCACAACGCTGTCATCGACCAGGATCACCCGTTTGCCCTTGATCAGCGCACGGTTGACGTTGAGCTTGAGGCGGACCCCCATGTTACGGATCGCGTCGGTGGGCTCGATAAAGGTGCGGCCCATATATTGGTTGCGGATAATGCCCATTGCGTAAGGGATGCCGCTTTCCTGGCTATAGCCAATCGCAGACGGTACGCCGCTGTCCGGCACCGGGCAGACCAGATCTGCGTCTACCGCGGCTTCGCGGGCCAGTTCCACACCGATCTGACGGCGGGTTTCATAGACCGAGCGCCCTCCGATAATCGAATCTGGACGCGAGAAATAGACATGTTCGAAGATGCAGAATTTCGATGGCTGCGGTCGGAAGGGGAACCGGCTTTCCACCTCACCATCCGAGATCACCACCATTTCGCCCGGTTCGATTTCACGCACCAGTTCCGCACCGATAATGTCCAGTGCACAGCTTTCAGACGACAGGACCCACCCGTCACCCAAGCGGCCCAGCACAAGCGGGCGCACCCCATGCGGATCACGCACCCCAATCAGCTTGGTGCGGGTCATTGCGACCACCGAAAACGCGCCTTCAACCCGGCGCAGCGCATCTTCAAGCCGTTCGGAGATATTGCGTTGCAGTGAACGGGCCATCAGGTGGATGATGCATTCACTGTCTGAAGAGCTTTGGAAAATCGATCCGCGGTCGATCAGCTCGCGGCGCAGCGCGTGGGCATTGGTAATGTTGCCATTATGGGCAATGGCGGCGCCACCCATGGAAAACTCGCCAAAGAAGGGCTGCACATCGCGGATCACCGCCCCTTTGGAGCCGGCGGTGGAATAGCGCACGTGACCGATCGCAATCGGACCGGGCAGGTGTTTCATCACGCTTTCTTTGGTGAAATTGTCCCGGACATAGCCGAAACGACGGGCCGAGTTGAACCCTTCCTCCGGGTCATGACAGACAATGCCGCCAGCCTCCTGTCCACGGTGCTGCAGCGCGTGCAGGCCAAGGGCGACAAAATTGGATGCATCCTTCAGGCCAATGACGCCAAAGACGCCGCATTCTTCCTTTAGTTTCTCATCATCAAACGGATGGGCAAGAAACGGCTTCATCTGATCCTTGGAAGGGCAGGCGGCGGGCGGTTTGGACATCTCAGTCTCCGATTCCGTGGCGTTGACTTCCTCATAGTGGGTGAAAAGCGTCCTGTCACGAAACTATCATATACAAGAGGCGATTTCTTAACATGGGAGGGAGGCCGAAGGGCCGGGGCGTTGTTTATGTAAAGAAAAACGCGCCGGAAGGCGCGTTTTGTTGACAATACCTATGGTTTTTCCTCGGAGGTGCAGCTGCCCACCAGGGCCTCGTACCGCCCCACGATCCAGCCGGGGGCATCTTCGGGGATCTGTTCGTTGATCTTATCCTGGGTGCGGGCGAAAATCTTGGCCGTGCGTGAGTCATCCACCATCTTGATCGTGTCCGTGGTCACCACCCGGTCATAAACCACCAGCGCAATGGCCACCAACAGCAACCCGCGGGCGACGCCAAAGATGAAGCCAAGCGCCTGATCCAGCCCGCCCAGTGCAGAGCGTTGCACGGCGGAGGAGAACAGCGGCGTAAAGATCGACACCACAACCAGCGCCAGCGCAAAGACACCGGCAAATGCTGCGATCATGCTCAGCTCGCAGCTGTCAGCGATGAAATCGCGCAGCACCGGAACCTCTTTGATTAGTGGCACAGCCTTTGGCGCAAAGATATAGGCGAGAATGGCCGCAGCGATCCAGCCAAGGATCGACATGCCTTCGCGCACAAATCCGCGTGAATAGGCCAGGATGGCCGAGACAAGGATGACCGCCGCAACGATCCCGTCAACAAGAGTAAAGGCTTCCATCTGTCTCTCCGATGTTTTTCGCCATATTTACACGGGGAGGGAGGTTACCCCGCCCCGAAAACTTCACCAACGAATCCGTTCAGATCCGCCATTTTCTGTATGCGTATGCCCTCAACAGCCCCTGTTTTGCTGCGGCTGGGGGTGATGGCTGCGTTGAAACCAAGTTTCAACGCTTCTTTCAACCTGTTTTCGGTCTGCCCCACCGGGCGCAACGCCCCTGATAGACTGATTTCGCCAAAAACCACAGTGTCTTTGGGGATAGCGGCGTCCTCTCGCGCAGACAGTAGCGCCGCCGCCACAGCCAGATCCGCGGCCGGTTCGGATATTTTCATGCCGCCGGCCACGTTCAGATAGACGTCCAGCCCGGCAAAAGGAATGCCGCAACGGGCTTCAAGCACCGCCAGGATCATCGCCAGTCGCCCACCATCCCATCCAAGAACCGAGCGACGTGGCTGGGAATGAGGGGAGGGGGCGACAAGCGCCTGAAACTCGACCAGCACCGGGCGGGTGCCCTCGATGCCCGCAAATACCACGCTGCCCGGTGCCGGATCTTCGCGGTCGGACAGAAACAGCGCCGATGGGTTGCCGACTTCTGACAACCCGCCCCCGGTCATTTCGAAAACGCCAATCTCGTCAGCCGGGCCAAAGCGGTTCTTGACCGCGCGCAGAATGCGGAACTGGTGGCCACGCTCGCCTTCGAAATAAAGCACCGTATCAACCATATGCTCGACCACACGGGGGCCGGCAATCTGGCCCTCTTTGGTCACATGGCCCACCAGTATGACCGAGATGCCACGGGTCTTGGCAAAGGTTGTCAATTCATGTGCCGCGGCGCGCACCTGGCTGACGGAGCCCGGGGCGCTGTCCACATTATCGGCCCACATGGTCTGGATCGAGTCGATGATCGCCAGTCGCGGGCGCTCTTCGTCCAGGGTTGTCAGGATGTTTCTGAGATTGGTTTCGGCGGCAAGGCGCACCGGTGCCTGTCTCAGCCCCAGCCGCTCGGCGCGCATCCGCACCTGGGCAGAGGCCTCTTCGCCCGAAACATAAATCGTATCAAGGCCCGCCTGGGCAAACCGCGCGGCGGCCTGCAAAAGGAGCGTCGATTTTCCGATGCCGGGATCCCCGCCAACCAGAATGGCTGAACCGGGCACCAGCCCGC
The DNA here is from genome assembly GCF_001307765.1 of Aliiroseovarius crassostreae. Classification (GTDB taxonomy): domain Bacteria; phylum Pseudomonadota; class Alphaproteobacteria; order Rhodobacterales; family Rhodobacteraceae; genus Aliiroseovarius; species Aliiroseovarius crassostreae. The sequence goes on along the minus strand of NZ_LKBA01000023.1, from coordinate 189,947 downwards.
CCCCCAGCACCCGATCCAGTTCGCCCAGACCGCACAGGGTGCGCGGGGGCGGCGTTTCTTCGGTCGACAGGTCGCTTAAGGCAATGCCGCGCCCGCGTGTTGCCCCAAGGGATTTTGAGGCCGGCCCCGCCGAAAGCGGTTTGTCCTCAACAATCGTGTTCCACTCGCCACATCCATCGCAGCGCCCGGACCATTTGGTAAACACTGCTCCGCAGGCGTTGCAGCTGAAGGAATTGTTGTTCTTTGCCATGGCGAACTTGTGCCCGAGAGGGCAGGCCCATGCAAGGGGGAGTGTTGTTGGGCCTACCCGGTGCTCTTTCCGGTTTGGAACCGTTTCCCGGTCAGAAGCGAGATGGCGAGAGAGGTCAGGATACAGGCGCTGAACAGGTAAAGCCCCCAGGCCACCTCGATCCGGGTGAGGGTCATGCCCTTAGCAACAATGATATAAAGCGCCACAAGAAAGATGTCGGCCATCGCCAGTTTGCCCATCAGGTTGAAAACCGGCAGCATTTTGCGCCGCATCTGTCCAAACTGGATCAACGCAAGCCCCAGCGTTTTCAGAAGGGGGGCGACAACGGCGAAAAACGTGACCAGCAGCGCCAGGAATACATCTTTTGCCCAGAGGGTCTGCAGCCCCGAAATCACGCTGATTTCATCCGTGCCAAAAAATGGAAGGTTCAGGCCCGCGCGCAGGAGCGGGGCAAACCAGGCGATGGGGAAGGCGATGAGAAGGCCGAGGTTGGCTAGGCGGAGGGTCATACGAAAAGACTCTTTTCCATTACGAAGATACACCAGCCCAAAGATAAGGTCATTATTAACCCCACATTCAGAACATAAATATTTGTCCGGCGGGAGTTCGCGGAGTTTATAATCAATTCCCAATGCAGCATATAAGCTGAGAACGATATCCCGATGACCGCTGGTAGGATGACGAGGAGGTTCGATTTCCCCAATGAGAACGTAATTACATTGGTTAGAATTGCATCGGGTACGAAGCCGTAAAGCACAGCTTTTGATAATGGTTTCATCACGTTGAAGGCACGGATTGGTGAAAAGATCAGTCCATGTTTGGCAAGCATAGTGACAAACCAGACGATGAGAACCGGATTGAAGTAGATTCCAGGAATGGAAACCACGAACAACAGAACGGATCTCATCACCTCACCGCTTCAATCGGCCCTTCCGCGCTGCCGGAAATGAACTGGGTCACGTAGGGGTCGCCAGAGGTGTCCATCTCACTCACCGGGCCGGTCCACTGGATCTTGCCAGCATGCAGCATGGCGATCTTGTCTGCGATCACCCGGACCGAAGACATGTCATGGGTGATGGTCATCGCGGTTGCGCCCATTTCCACCACAATCTCGCGGATCAGGTCATTGATCACACCGGACATGATCGGATCGAGCCCGGTGGTGGGTTCGTCAAAGAAAATGATCTCGGGTTCTGCGGCAATGGCACGGGCAAGGCCCACACGTTTCTGCATCCCGCCAGAAAGTTCGGACGGGAACAGATCGGCCACGTCAGGGGTCAGCCCCACGCGGCGCAGCTTTTCAATGGCAATCTCACGGGCTTCTTCCCGCGGGCGTTTCAGCGATCCACGCAACAGGCGAAAGGCGACATTTTGCCAGACAGGAAGACTGTCAAACAGCGCCGCCCCCTGAAACAGCATACCAAATCGGGCCAGAAACGCATCACGCTCCACTTTTGATGTGTCTTCCCCGTCCAGCGTGATCAGCCCGCTATCTTGTTGCATCAATCCAAGAATACATTTGAGCAGCACAGATTTCCCGGTGCCTGATCCACCGATGATCACCATGCTTTCGCCCCTGTTGATCGTAAGGTCAACGTCATCCAGAACGCGTTTCGGACCAAAGGCTTTGTGGACGTTTTTGAGTTCAATCATGAGACAAAGAAAAAGCTGGTGAGAAGGAAGTTGGCGGCGAGGATCATCACGGCGGCGGCCTCGACCGAAGTCTTGGTGGCACGACCGACCCCCTGTGCGCCGCGCCCGGAATTCATACCGTGAAAGCAGCCCATCACGGCGGCGATAAACCCGAACACCGCCCCCTTGACCAGAGAAGATACAATGTCGGCGCTTTCAAGGAAATTCCAGGTGTTGGTGATATAAGCGCCAGGGGCAAAGCCCAGTTGCTTGGTGCCGACGATATAACCCCCCATGATGCCGATCACATCGCCAATCCCAACCAGGGCCGGCACCACCAGAATGGCGGCCAGCACGCGCGGAGCGGTGAGGTATTTCATCGGGTGTGTCGACAGGGTGACCAGCGCATCAATCTGCTCGGTCACCTTCATTGTGGCAATTTCAGCCGCGATGGAGGAGGTGACGCGGGCGGCGATCATCAACCCCACCAGCACCGGACCAAGCTCTCGCACCATGCCAATGGCAACAATCTGCGGCACCACAGCCTCGGCCGAAAACCGCTGTCCGCCGGAATAGATCTGCAGGGCAAGCGCCGCTCCGGTGAAAATGGCGGTCAGCCCCACAACGGGCAGGCTGAAATAGCCGATATTGATCACCGAGGAGAGAAATTCGCGCGGGTAGAAGGGGGGGCGCAGGATATGGCCCAGCGCCTGCCCGGCAAAAATCGCTACCCGACCGATCAGGGCCAGAAAGCCAAGAACCGAGCGGCCGATTGCTGCCAAAGGGGTGGTCAGGGTGGTCATTCCCGGCCCCGTGCATAGCGGCGGGAATAACGTGCGCCCAGCTGTGTCAGAATTTCATAGCCGATGGTCCCGGCCACGGCGGCAAGGTCATCAACGCTTTGATGTTCGCCCAAAAGGGTCAGGGATTTGGGCAGGACGTCCAGATGGGTGATGTCGACGCCGATCATGTCCATCGAAACGCGGCCCAGGATCGGGCAGGGGGTGTCTTCGTGAAACAACACCGCCTTGTTGGAAATCGCGCGATTTACGCCATCCGCATACCCGGCAGCCACCGTGGCTACACGCGTGGGCTGTTCTGCGATCCAGGTGTTTGAATATCCGACACTTTCGCCGATGGCCACGTCGCGGATCTGAATAACCGGGGTGTCCAGTTCCACCACGGGCTGCGCATCTTCATACGGAAATCCGCCATAAAGGCCAATTCCGGGGCGGGTGAGGTCAAAGTGGTAATCGTCCCCCAGCAAAATCCCCCCGGTGGCAGACAGGCTGCGCGGGGCATCAATGCCGTCGGTCATGTCATGAAACGCCATAAGCTGGCGTTTGTTCATCTCGTGGTCCGGTTCATCCGCACAGGCAAGGTGGCTCATGACCAGACGCGGCCCCTGCGCCAGACAGATGTCGCGCAAGGCTGCCCACTCGCCCGGTTCCATGCCAAGGCGGTTCATGCCGGTATCAAGCTGGACCCCAAACGGGTGCCCGGGCAGGGCTTCGAAATGGCGGGTGACCTGTTCGACCGAGTTCAGCATCGGCACAAGACCCAGATCATGGATCATGTCGGTGTCGCCGGACATGTGGCCGGAAAACACGCTGATTTCCGGTCCCGGTCCCAAGGCTTCGCGCAGGGCAGCCCCTTCTTCAGCGGCGGCGACAAAAAAGCGGCGTGCGCCTGCGGCGGCCAGCGCCCGCGCGGTTTTTGCCACACCCAACCCATAGGCATCGGCCTTGACCACCGCGGCGGTCTGCACGTCATTTGCGGTTTTCGCATCCAGTGCCCGCCAGTTTGCGGCCACGGCATCAAGATCAATTGTCAGTTTACCAGTGCTCATGCTCAGCGTTTTCGTAAGGCGGGCGGACGAGGTCAAGGCAAAACGGCATTCGCACGGCAAGGAGCGGTATTTTCACCTGAATTGTGGCGGGAATGACCAGGCTTATGCCTCGACCAGCACGGTCTCCACTTCACTTGTGCCTTCAAGTGTGCGGTGCACCGGGCAGCGATCAGCAATTTCCAGAAGTCGAAGCCGCTGGTCCTGGCTGAGCGGTCCGTCCAACATCACCTCGCGGCGGAACTTGTCGATCTTTGCCCGTGTGCTGGTGTCGGCATCCTGCGCGTGAACCTTGTTATGGCTGACATCCACCCGCACATGGGTCAGCGGCCAGCCTTTGCGGCGCGCATACATGCGGATGGTCATGGACGTGCAGGCCCCAAGCCCGGCTGAGAGAAACCCGTAAGGCGACATGCCCTTGTTGGTGCCGCCATAGGCCATTGGTTCATCGGCCTGGGTGTGATGAAAAGGTCCGGCCTGAATGTCTTGCAAAAAACCGTCTGCATCTGCTTCGGCCACCCGGACGATGCCCTCTGGCGCGCCTATCGGAGGGGCCGGTGGGGTCAGGTCGATGTAACGGGTTGCCCAGGCCGAAATCACCTCGGCCACATATTCCGCATCCGCCTGTCGGGTGATCAGATGGTCGGCATCATCAAGGGTGATAAAGCTTTTCGGATGCTTGGCCGCGATGAAAATCTTCGCGGCATGGTCAATCGAGACCACTTCGTCGCGCGGGGCATGCAGCACCAGCAGGGCGGCATTCAGATTATGGATGGCCTCATCGATCTTCTGCTCCTGCAAATCATCAACAAGGCTTTGTCGAAGGGTGAACGGGCGACCGCCAAGTTGGACACGGGCTGTTCCCTCGGCGTTGAGATCGGGCAGGGCGGTTTCAAATTGCCGGATGACATTGGCAGGCGTCGAGGGCGCGCCGATGGTCACGACGGCCTGCGTATCCGGTAATTGTGCCGCCGCCCGGAGGATGGCTGCGCCCCCCAGCGAGTGACCAATCAGGAGGTCCGGGGCCATACCGCGCGCTTTCAAAGCCTGTGCGGCGAGCAGGATATCTTCTACATTCGAAGAAAAATGGGTGTGTTCAAACGCGCCATCTGACTGCCCCAACCCGGTGAAGTCAAACCGCAAAACGGCGATGCCCAGCCCGGCAAGGCGATCCGCGATGCGTCGGGCGGCCGCAATATCCTTGCCGCAGGTGAAGCAATGGGCAAACAGGGCAGTGCCCAGATGCGGTCCCGAAGGCAGGTTCAGCCGCCCCGCCAGATCATGTCCGCCATGCCCTTTGAAAGTGAAACGCTCGGTCGGCATCCTCAGATCCTTTTTCTTGCCGGTCCCGGTGGTTGGGGCCGGTGTTCCTTTTCCCAGAGCCCGTCCGACAAGGGACTGACCAGTGTTGCCCTGAGATTGGGGGCAGATGCCCCAGGTCTCAAGGGATTGTTGTGCAAATGCACAGGAACGTGAGGGGACGTGACAAAAGGCGTCCGTCACGGCACGGCCCCGCTTGTCAGCCCAACCGGGCTTTGTCACGGTGGGGCGGATCAAATGTCCAGAAGCATGAAGTTAGAATGGTCGAAATTTGCCAACTGGAACTGCCATTTCGTCCATGGGAGGATGAGCATACTCGCCGCCTGCCAGGACTGACTCCGACCGCTCCCGGGGAATGGCTTTGGGTTGATGATGCCTATGGCGCCCAGATGAACCACCGCCGTCAGCTGATGTCAGACAAGGGGGATGCCGTGCACCGCCTGTCGGAAACGGCCCTGCCTGCCGCACAAGAGCTTTTAGAGACGGTATTGGAGGAATTGCGTGCGCGCAGTGACTTCGAAATCCACGCCGAGAGGGTGATATGTCCCGACGGGGCGCAAATTGAGATCAATCGCGCTGCACCGCTCCTGACCGTCGGAGCCTTGGTTCAGGAAGATTTTGTTATCATGGAAAAGATCGGGGATGAGCACGTGCTGACCGGGGCAATCCTGTGCTTTCCTGCCAGCTGGACGCTGGAGCAGAAATTCCTGCAACCCATGACCCGTATTCATGTGCCGGTTGAGGAATATACGCCCGAAATTGCCCGCCGGGTTCAGCGCCTGTTTGACGGTATTCAGGTTGGCCGCCCGATGTGGCGGGCGAATGCTCTGGTTTACGGGGATCCTGAACTGCATCAACCGCGCCGGGAAGGGGAGAAGAGGGACCCGGTGCAGTCAGGGCGCAAATTTCTGCGGGTGGAGCGGCAAGGAATGCGACGCCTGCCGAAGACACGTGCCGTGATCTTTTCGATCCACAGCTTTGTCCTGCGCGATACGCGGTTGGCGGAGCTTGGGATCAGTTTACCACAACCCGAGTGGGTCTGACATTCTGGTCACTCTGCGCCTAAAGTGTTTCGCCTTATTATTGAGACACAATAATGAGGCGAAACGCTCGAAACCTACTGATGTCGCGGGCGTTTCGAAATCAACTTGTGTCTCAAGTTAATCTCGAAACGCTTTAGTGTCAGCAGCCAACGGGGATTTCGACAAACCCTTGTTGCGGGGTCCAACGGCGGATTGTGCGCGGCGGATTGGCTGAGCGACGTTGGGGGAAGAGCCGGGAAAACAGGTTTCCGGACCGTGTCATCGGGGTCCGTTTCTTATGTTTTGGTGCAAAGAGGGGCATGGCTAAGGTCTCAATTGGTTTCAGGGCATTCAGGCGCGGGTTGGGGGTCTTCTGACCTCAGAATGCCTCGTGAATATGCAGTTTACGGGAAAGAAATACGGCTAAAATGGACCAATTGCATGCCGATATGGCTGGCGGTGCCTCAGGTCTTAAGCTGTGTTAACCCTGTTTTCCGCCCCTTCTACTGGCGGAACTTCAATACCAAGCCGGGGCAAAAATGGCTTCTAAAAAGGAAAGGGCGCCCGAAGGCGCCCTTGGTGTGATGAACCGCAAAAGCGATCAGCAGCTGTAGTAAAGCTGGAATTCGATCGGGTGCGGGGTGTGTTCGTAGGCGTAAACCTCATCCCATTTCAGGTCGAGATACCCGTCGATCTGGTCTTTGGTGAACACGTCACCGGCCAGCAGGAAGTCGTGATCAGCAGCCAGTGAATCCAGTGCTTCACGCAGGCTGGAACAGACCGTCGGGATGCCTTCCAGCTCTTCCGGCGGCAGATCATAAAGGTTCTTGTCCTGAGCGGGGCCTGGATCGATCTTGTTCTTGATGCCGTCAAGGCCAGCCATCAGCAGGGCGGCAAAGCACAGGTAGGGGTTCGCGGCCGGATCGGGGAAGCGGGCTTCCACGCGCTTGGCTTTCGGGCTTTCGGTCCACGGAATACGCACGCAACCCGAACGGTTCGAGGCCGAATAGGCGCGCAGAACCGGGGCTTCAAAGCCGGGGATCAGGCGTTTGTAGCTGTTGGTCGACGGGTTGGTGAAAGCGTTCAGGGTCTTGGCGTGTTTCAGAACACCACCGATGAACCACAGCGCCTCTTGCGACAGGTCGGCGTATTTGTCGCCTGCGAACAGCGGCTTACCGTCTTTCCAGATCGACATGTTCACGTGCATGCCGGTGCCATTGTCACCCGAGATCGGCTTCGGCATGAAGGTCGCCGACTTGCCATAAGCGTGGGCCACGTTGTGGATGATGTATTTGTATTTCTGCAGCTCGTCAGCCTGTTTGGTCAGGGTGTCGAAGATCAGACCCAGCTCGTGCTGACACGACGCCACCTCGTGGTGGTGTTTGTCGGTTTTCATGCCCAGCGACTTCATGGTCGACAGCATTTCACCGCGGATGTCCTGTGCATCGTCAATCGGGTTGACCGGGAAATAACCGCCCTTGACGCCCGGACGGTGGCCCGAGTTGCCCATTTCATAATCGGTGTCGGTGTTCCACGAGGCGTCCACGGCGTCCACTTCGTAAGACACTTTGTTGATGCCAACCTGGTAACGCACGTTGTCGAACAGGAAAAACTCTGCTTCCGGCCCCATGTAAGCCACATCGCCAATACCCGACGACTTCAGGTAGGCCTCGGCTTTTTCGGCGGTGCCGCGCGGGTCACGGCCGTATTTCTCACCGGTGTCCGGCTCCACGATGGAGCAGTGCACGCAGAGCGTTTTTTCGGCATAGAACGGATCAACATAGGTGCTGTTGGTGTCCGGCATCAGTTTCATGTCGGAGTTTTCGATCGACTTCCAACCGGCAATCGACGACCCGTCGAACATGAAGCCTTCTTCCAGGAAGTCCTCATCCACCAGATCGCTGTCCACGGTCACGTGCTGCAGCTTGCCGCGCACGTCGGTGAAGCGGATGTCGACATAGGCGATGTCTTCGTCCTTGATTTGCTTGAGTACGGCTTGTGTGCTCATTGCTTTTTCCTTTGTTTCAGAAACTTGGATGCCCGGGAAAGGGGCGGATTACACGGCGTCCAGACCGGTTTCACCGGTGCGGATGCGAATGGCTTGTTCAACGGGGGAGACAAAGATTTTACCGTCACCGATCTTGTCGGTCTTGGCGGCCTCAACGATGGCTTCGATGGCTTCGTCCACCTGATCGGCGGGCAGAACCACTTCGATCTTCACTTTGGGCAGGAAATCGACCACGTATTCGGCGCCGCGATACAGCTCGGTATGACCTTTCTGGCGGCCAAACCCCTTCACTTCGATCACCGACAGACCTTGAACGCCGATGTCCTGAAGCGCTTCTTTCACCTCGTCCAGTTTGAACGGTTTGATGATCGCTTCGATCTTTTTCATCTGGCTTCCCCCAATGGCAGTTTGCGTGTTAAAGCGTCTTGCTTTTTGCCTGGCCTCAGGAGAAAGCAAAACGCAGCACAACAGATCTACGTTCCGATCGTTTCGCCCCAAATCAGTGATACAGATTTCTGGCGAAACGCTTTAGAAGTAGACAGACCATGTTCCCTGTGGCCGGACAATTGTTGGCCTCTGTTACGGCGCGCAGCTGTGCCAGTTTTTGGGTATCTGCACAAAATTTAGGCGACATGGCGTGAAATTGTGCAATTGTAGAAAGGATCGAGATGACGGAATTGCTGACAGCGGCCCAAATGCGGGCGATCGAGCAAGCGGCCATCGACTCAGGCGAGGTCACCGGGCTTGAGCTGATGGAGCGCGCGGGCAGGGGCGTGGTCGAGGCGATTTTCGAGGAATGGCCCGAACTTGCAAAGACCTCTCACAAAGCGGTGGTGCTGTGCGGGCCGGGGAACAACGGCGGCGATGGGTTCGTTGTGGCACGGCTGTTGAAAGAATGGGGCTGGGAGGTTGAGGTGTTTCTGTATGGGGACGCCGAGAAGTTGCCCCCGGACGCGCGGGTGAACTATGAACGGTGGGTGGAGTTGGGTGAGGTTGAAACACTACCGAATAACTACGAACCTTCGGTGCATCGCCCAGCAATTGTGGTGGACGCTCTGTTTGGAACAGGTCTTACCCGCCCAATTGAAGACATTAGATTTACGCTGTTGGATATGTATGACTGCGTTGATGCAGGTTGCTACCAACGCCTCGAAGAAAGGGACGCCAGTTGGCCCCCAATCGTGTCTGTCGATATTCCCAGCGGTCTATGTAGTGACAGTGGAAAAGTGCTTGTTCCGTCGGCAGGCGAACCCGATTTGTCGACAACGTTGGAGGCGATGGCGACTCTTGCCGATCTAACGGTTACGTTTCACCGGGCTAAACTTGGGCACCACTTGTATACGGGAGCTAAGCGGTCTCACAAATTGAAGCTGGTGGACATAGGTTTGCGTTCTTGGCTCAAAGGATCGGCCAAACAAACCGGTAACACATTTGGTTTTGATAAATATCGGCACCGCAACGACCACAAATTCTCCCACGGCCACGCCCTCATCCTGTCTGGCCCCTCTGGCAAAGGCGGCGCAGCCCGTCTTGCCGCCCGTGGCGCACTCCGCATCGGGGCAGGGCTTGTCACCGTCGCCCCGACACCCGGTGCGCTGCAAGAAAACGCAGCACGGTTGGACGCAATCATGTTGTCTCCGGTGGGGGATGCGCAGGTGTTGCAGGCTGTGCTGGCGGATGAGCGGCTCAATGCGCTGTGCCTTGGTCCCGGCTTGGGCGTGGAGCGTGCGCGGGACTTGGTGCCGGTGGCCTTGGCCGCGAAACGCGCGACGGTGCTGGATGCGGATGCTCTGACGGCATTTAGGGACGATCCGTCTGTGCTGTTCGACATGCTGCACGAGAACTGCGTGCTGACCCCTCATGCGGGCGAGTTCGCGCGGCTGTTCCCTGACATTGCCGAGAAGCTGAACGCGCCCGCCACCAAAGGCCCGGCATACTCCAAAGTGGATGCAACGCGCGAGGCGGCGGTGCGGTCTGGCTGTGTGGTTCTGTTCAAGGGAGCGGATACGGTGATTGCGGCCCCGGATGGGCAATGTTCAATCAATTCAGCGCATTATGAAAGAGCTGTGCCCTGGCTTGCGACAGCGGGGGCTGGGGATGTGTTGGCCGGGTTTATCACCGGGCTGTTGGCGCGGGGATTTTCGCCAATGCAGGCCGCCGAAACGGCCGCCTGGCTGCATGTGGAATGCGCGTTGGATTTCGGCCCCGGGCTGATCGCGGAGGATCTGTCGGAGATGTTGCCAAAGGTGTTTCGGAAAATCGGGGCTTAACCCGTCGTCAGCTCAGCACCGTTTGCGTATATGACATGGTTGCGGTCGAAGATGAGGCGATAGATCGTCGTTTTTTCCAGAGTTCCCCGCACTTCGCCTGCCAGACTGCTGACGCTGACCAGAGAAGTTTTCTCGCCACGCAGCAGGATGGCCTGCTCAGCGGCCACGCGGGTGTCACGTTCCGGCATGTTCGCACCGAGGCTGCCTTTCTGGATGAGCGCGCTTTTGGCGGTGCTCTGCTCAATCGCGCGCAACGGTTGGGCTCCGACATCACGTGTGATGATGCGGTCGCCTTCGCGCAGGTCTTCCACGGCGACCTCGCCACGCAACGTCAGGACGATCGTACCTTTCGTGAGGCCCGTCTGGGCAGGTGTGGCGTCGTGAAATACGTTGTTGCTGGTCAAGGCAGTCATGGCAGCACCCTTTTACATCAGTTCGGATTTATCCCTGAGTAACCATTTGCTTGGAAATGGGGCAGAATTGGGGCAGCGGTGAGGTTTGTTAATGTGGCTGTTGCGCATTTGGAGGCAATGCGCCGAAGTGCGCGGCATTGTTTCCATCAAGCCCCTTTCAGCGCGGGGAGGGGCGTAGATGACATGTCCCGGCCATTGATGCGGATCAGATGACGTTTTGCGAAATGCAACTGAAATAGAGTGACTGTGCCTGCCCCAGTCGGGCGGCTGAACAGTTCTCCATCCACAAGGCAATGTGCTGCCACAAGCGTTTGTTCTTTTCCAAACATGGCTTTTGCCATCCAGCCCCGGAGCAGAATAGGTTGGTTTGGTGCTACGTGAAAGGCGTCCTTTCCGGACATTCCAAACATCGCTGTTGGATTGATGCGGATCATGTCCTGCAGGTGCATCGTCTTTCGGCTGATGGCACGAAGACGGACAACACCTACATCTGCGGCCACCAGACGCTCTCCGGCCTTGATCTCGGTGATCGGCTTTTCACCTGACAATGTCAAAACCCGCGCATCTGCGCCAATACCGGAAGAATAAATATGTCGGGCCTGTCGATCATATGCCGAAACAAGCCCCCGTGTTTGAAACGTCATGGGGACACCACCTGCATCTTTGTTTTTGCCCTCTTGCGGGGCGCTGCTCTTTAGATACTGACGATAGGCCAACAAACGGTTAAGGGCGACGATTTTTCCGGGCAGATGGAAAATCATCAAAGCAACGTGGCAAAGCGGACTCACTTTGCGATTTTTCCTCTCGCATCCCTCGGCGTCCTTTGCTAGAAGGGCGCGAATTCGGCGTCCGGTCAGACAGAAATCAACCGGTGCGCCGTTAAGGTTATGCGGGTGTGGCGAAATTGGTAGACGCACCAGATTTAGGTTCTGGCGCCGCGAGGCGTGGGGGTTCAAGTCCCTCCACCCGCACCAAAGATGAAAGAAGGACAACGACATGCAGGTCACCGAGACCCTGAATGAAGGCCTGAAACGCGGTTACAAAATCGTGGTTCCCGCGGCCGATCTGGACGCAAAGGTCAATGAAAAGCTGGCCGAGGCGCAGCCGGAAGTGGAGATGAAAGGTTTCCGCAAGGGCAAGGTGCCGATGGCGCTTCTGAAAAAGCAGTTTGGTCAGCGCCTGATGGGCGAAGCCATGCAGGAATCGATTGATGGTGCGATGAACAAGCACTTCGAGGAAAGCGGCGACCGTCCGGCTCTGCAGCCCGATGTGAAAATGACCAACGAAGATTGGAAAGAAGGCGACGACGTCGAGGTTGAAATGACCTACGAAGCTCTGCCGGAAATTCCGGAAGTCGACCTGAAGGGCATCAAGCTCGAGAAACTGGTTGTGAAGGCTGGTGACGCTGATATGGACGAAGCTCTGGGCAACCTGGCTGAAACCGCGCAGGACTTCAAAGCCCGCAAAAAGGGATCGAAAGCCAAAGACGGTGACCAGGTTGTGATCAACTTCCTGGGCAAAGTGGACGGCGAAGCCTTTGAAGGCGGCGCTGGCGACGATTACCCGCTGGTTCTGGGCTCGAATTCGTTCATTCCGGGGTTCGAAGACCAACTGGTTGGTGCCAAGGCCGGTGAAGAAGTGGAAGTCAAAGTGACCTTCCCCGCTGAATACGGCGCTGAGCACCTGGCTGGTAAAGATGCCGTGTTCGAATGCACCGTGAATGAGGTGAAGGAACCGGTTGCCGCAGAAATCAATGATGAGCTGGCCCAGAAATTCGGTGCCGAAGGCCTCGAGGCTCTGAAAACTCAGATCGCCGAGCGTCTTGAAGCTGAGTTCGGCGGTGCAGCCCGTGCCGTGATGAAGCGTGGCCTGCTGGATGAGCTGGACAAGCTGGTTGAGTTCGACCTGCCGCCGTCGCTGCTGGATGCAGAAGCCAAGCAGATCGCTCATCAGCTGTGGCATGAGGAAAACCCGGAAGTGGAAGGCCACGACCACCCGGAAGTTGAACCCACCGACGAGCACAACAAACTGGCCGGACGTCGTGTGCGCCTTGGTCTGCTGCTGGCCGAACTGGGCCAGAAAAACGAGATCCAGGTCTCTGATGCAGAGTTCACCCAGGCGATCATGAACCAGGCGCGTCAATACCCGGGGCAGGAGCGTCAGTTCTTTGAATTCGTTCAGCAAAACCCGCAGATGCGCCAGCAGATCCAGGCACCGCTGTTCGAAGATAAGGTCATTGACTACATCTTTGAACTGGCTGATGTGTCGGAAAAAGAAGTGTCGAAAGACGATCTTCAAAAGGCCGTTGAGGCGCTGGAAGACGAATAAGACGGGCATTCCCGCTTATGAAAAGGCCGTCCCGCTTGGGGCGGCCTTTTTTGTGCCGGTTCGAACGGGAACGATCCCCGGCCTTTTTGCCGCATTTTCTGGTCAAAAATATCCTGGGTGAATTGGCCCCCAAAGGGGACAAGAGGGGCAAGGCCCCTTCCCGAGCGAAGCGAGGCCACGCCCAAGCCTGTCGGCCAAAGGCCGTAAAGACGCGGGAGTATTACCCCGGTCGCAGCCCCGTTTCCACCAGCAGCCCCAGCCGCTTTGCCTCATAATAATAGCCGCGTGCGTACCATTTCATTGCGCCTTCAATGCTGCCATTCGACACCAGATAAGCACCTTTCAGGTATTTCCCTGCATATTTCAGGTTCACATCTGGGTCGAGCAGCTCTTCTGCCGGGCCTCGATGGCCCATGGTGCGGGCGGTCTGGGGCAGGATCTGCAACAGCCCCCAATAGGGTCCGTTGCGCGCCCAGGGGCGGTGGGTGCTTTCGCGCACGGCCTGGCGATGCACCAGCTCGCGCGGGATCTGGTAATGGTCGGCCCATTTGTTGATCAGGGCGCGCAGTTCGGGGGTCTCGTTGGGATAGAGCGGTGGGTTGAACGCATCCGCCCCGGTAGAGTGTCTGGAATCACCCTGTCTGTGGCGGCCGCAGCCAATTAGTGGCAATGTGGTTGCGAAAAGAACAAAGGAACGGCGCGAAATGTGAGGTATGACTAAGTAAGCTCATAATCGACTGGGGTAAGCGGGGGCGGGGGCACGTGTCCCAGCGATTCTGCTGCCGAAATCTCAATGATCCGGCACATAGCGTCAAGCGGCAGGCCATTTGCGATGTTCTGAAAGGGCATTTCCAGCTCATGCGTTACGGCTTGCAATCCAAAGAAGACATAGGCGACGACCGCAGACAGGATAGGTGCAAAACCCCCGGTGCTGTCTAGAAGCGCAAATGGCAGAAGCCAGCAATAGATATAGGTCGTGCGGCGGATCAGCAGTGAATAGACATAGGGAAGGGGGGTGCTTGCGATGCGCTCACATCCCGCTTGCGATTGGGTCAGCGAGGCCAGAGTGCGGGACAGCTCCAATTGCCCAAAACCCGAGAGGCTTTTTGCGCGCGTCAGGTTGCCGATCTGCTTTGCGGCCTCTTGCAGGGCTGCATTGGCAGGGTTCTGGTATTTGGAAAGCTCCTGACCCAAGTCTTTGCCTATCCACTGGTCAACCTCGGCCTGCGCATCCACAGAGCGCAGGAAGCCACGGTGAAAATGGATGCTGGCCATGACGGTCGAAATAAGGTGCTCTCTCTGCTCGGCATCCGCCAGAAAGATCTGAGCATTGCGTCCCAGGTTACGCGTGTCGGCAATCATCTTGCCCCATAAAATGCGCCCTTCCCACCAGCGATCATAGGCTACGTTGTTGCGGAACCCCAGAAACAGGGACAGGGCGACGCCGAATATCCCCATCGCTGTGATTGAGATACGTGGGAGCGGTATCACACTGCGGTCGATCAAGAAGATAGCAAGGGACAGGGCTGCGATAAGAAACAGCTTCATGCTTATTTTCGGAACGATTGATCCTTGCATGGCAAAGAATAACTGCAGCGCTGAGGGTTGGTCTTTTACGATCATGAGCTTCCCAATCTTTGAGAAGAGACATTGCTGGTGTTGATGTGAAAGTCAAACGCTTGTTGTTGGCAGAGGTTCGGGCAAAGAAAAAAGGCCGCTCACTCGAGCGGCCTTTCTAATTGTGTATCAAAAGAAGATTACTCTTCTTCCGAAGCGTCTTCAGCGACCGGAGCCAGAGCGTCGTCATCATCCGAAGCAGCGGCACCGATTTCGTCGAACAGTTCGGCGATTTCGAATTCAGCTTCGGCTTCAGCTTCTGCAGCCAGTTCTTGGATCGACTTGCCCGAGGCTTGTAGTTCGGCTTCTTCTTCCGAACGGGCCACGTTGAGGAAGATGTCAACTTCGACTTCAGGGTGCAGGCGCACATGCACGGCATGCAGACCCAGATCCTTGATCGGAGCTTTCAGGGCAACCTGTTTTTTGTCCAGCGAGAAGCCAGCTTCGGTGGCCACATCTGCGGCGTCACGCGGGGTGACGGAACCGTAGAGCGAACCGGCATCCGAAGCGGAGCGAATCACGATGAACTGCTGACCGTCCAGCTTCTCAGCCAGAGCCTCAGCTTCTTTTTTGGTTTCGAGGTTGCGGGCTTCCAGCTGAGCCTTTTGAGCTTCGAAGCCAGCGATGTTGGCTTGCGATGCGGTCAGGGCTTTGCCTTGCGGCAGCAGGAAGTTGCGGGCGTAACCCGGCTTGACGTCAACCACGTCACCCATTTGACCCAGTTTGGCCACGCGTTCCAGAAGGATAACTTGCATGATGTTCTCCTTACTTCACGGTGTAGGGCAGCAGGGCGAGGAAGCGGGCGCGTTTGATGGCACGGGCCAGTTCACGCTGCTTCTTGGCCGAAACGGCGGTGATGCGCGAAGGCACGATTTTGCCACGCTCAGAGATGTAGCGCTGCAGCAGACGGGTGTCTTTGTAATCGATCTTCGGGGCGTTGTCACCCGAGAACGGGCAGACCTTGCGGCGGCGGAAAAACGGTTTGCTAGCCATTGTTTAGATCCTTCCGAACTTAGCGGTCACGGCCACGGCGGTCGCCGCGTTCGTCACGTTTCTGCATTTGAACCGACGGACCTTCAGCGTGATCATCGACCTTGATGGTCAGGATCCGCATCACGTCGTCATGCAGGCGCATCAGGCGTTCCATTTCCTGAACCGCAGCGGCAGGCGCGTCGGTTTTCAGGAAGGCATAATGCCCTTTGCGGTTCTTGTTGATCTTGTAGGCCATCGTTTTGACGCCCCAGTACTCGCTGTCAACGACTTTACCGCCGTTGTCGGCCAGCACGGTGCCAAAATGTTCGACGAGGTTTTCAGCTTGCGCGTTGGACAGGTCCTGGCGCGAGATGAAGACATGCTCATAAAGCGGCATGTGAGCTCCTGTTATTTACACGTGCTTCAAAGTATGGGTCCAACCTTTCCGCGACCCATTCACGAGAGGCAACGCAGTTCAAGACATGCGGAAAGGACAGGGCCTTATACACGGATCGGGCCAGGATGCAAGGGGCAGGGGGAAGCGCCCCCCGTGTCAGGCGTATGCGCCAGAACAGCGAAGGTGGTGGGTGTCAAAACAACTCCTCTCCGCTGCCCCATTCCCGCCACCTTTCAGCGCAAATGATTAACGGAAAGACGGCAAGGAAGGATGTTGCGTAATGAGCGTTCTGATCAACGATATCAACGATGTCAAATCCCTCGGGTCGGAAGACCAGGGGCCGGAGCTGACCCACACGCGCTGGGGGTACATGATCACCTCTTGCGATGCTGCGGGCGTTGCGATGAGGGCTGGCTACCTCCTGTTGCGCTATGGCGGGATTGTTCTTTTGCTGGTTGCGGTTGGCCTTTGGGTGATGCCCGGCGCATCCGTGCACCCTGATGTCATCCCGTTCAAGATCGGGGTGAGCGTGCTTTTTGCCCTGCTCGGGTCGGTTCTGTTCTGGAGTGGCACCAATGACCGGTGTGAAGAAACGCAGGTTGATCTCGAAAGGCGCCAGCTGCGTCGCGGTCTGCGGCGCGCAAATGGCCGCTTTTCTGTGGTCGCTGAAATGCCGCTTCAGCAGGCAGGAGATCTGTTTGTCTCGCGCCCGGCATATGAGGGGGACGATGCCGTTCTTTATGTGCGCCGCAACGATGCCCCGTTGGCTTTCGAAGTGGCTGCCGGGCCGGAGGACCTGTTGTATCCTCTGCTAATGCGCATCAAAGCAGATATGAGGCGTGCAACACTCGACGCCTGACGAAACCGGTCCTGCCTGAGCCTGGATCCATGCGCAGTACGGCGCGATCTGGGCGAGGCGCGAACCACGGATGGGGTGCGGCAGCGCCCCATTTTTTTTGGTGCAGTTTAAACCCGTTGCGCCCGCTTCCCCCGCAGGCTATGCCCTTGGGGAAAGAAATCTGTCCGATTGGGCAAAGGAGGGGTTATGAGCCGCGCATTCGTATTTCCCGGGCAGGGTGCCCAATCCATTGGCATGGGCAAAGCCCTCGCAGAGGCATACCCGGAAGCCAAAGCTGTGTTTGACGAGGTGGACGAGGCCCTTGGCGAAAAACTTTCGACCCTGATTTGGGAAGGGGACCAGGCAGAGCTGACCCTGACCCAGAATGCGCAACCCGCGCTGATGGCCACCTCGCTGGCTGCTGTGAAGGCACTGGAAGCGGAAGGTGTGGGAATTGACGCAGCCGCCTATGTCGCCGGGCATTCGCTGGGGGAATATTCCGCGCTGGCCGCTGCGGGCACTTTCTCCATCGCCGATACGGCGCGCCTGCTGCGCATTCGTGGCAAGGCGATGCAGGAGGCTGTTCCGGTCGGGGTTGGGGCCATGGCGGCACTGCTTGGTCTGGATTTCGACGCCGCGACCGATGTCGCCGAGGAAGCCGCACAGGGGCAGATCTGTCAGGCCGCCAATGACAATGATCCCGCACAGGTTGTGGTGTCTGGCCATAAGGAGGCAGTAGAACGTGCGGTTGAGATTGCCAAGCAGAAAGGCGCGCGTCGTGCCGTGCTGCTGCCGGTGAGCGCCCCGTTCCATTGTGAACTGATGCAGCCTGCGGCCGAAGCGATGGCGCAGGCCCTGGCAGAAGTGGATATGGAACGTCCCAGCGTGCCGCTGGTGGCCAATGTGCGCGCCACCGCGCTTTCCGATCCGGCGACAATCCGCTCTTTGCTGGTGGAGCAGGTGACCGGTTCCGTGCGCTGGCGCGAAAGTGTTGCGTGGATGGCAAATGAAGGCGTGAATGAAGTCTGGGAAATCGGTGCTGGCAAGGCGCTTTCGGGCATGATCCGCCGGATTGCCAAGGATGTGACCTGCCGTGCGGTGGGCACACCTGAGGATGTGAAAGCTGCCATTGAGGCGCTGAACGGATAATTCAGAAGAGCCGCCGGTCTCGTAGGGAAGCACTCGTTTGTTTCCTTTCACAGGGCTGAGGGGGCTGGAAAGCAAAGAAGGAAAAGCAGATGTTTGATCTGACCGGTAAAAATGCGCTGATCACAGGCGCCTCGGGTGGTATTGGGGGCGCGATTGCCAAGGTGCTTCACGGCGCGGGGGCGACTGTTGCGCTGTCAGGAACCCGGGTGGAACCGCTTGAGGCTTTGGCCTCTGAACTGGGGGAGCGCGCGCATGTGCTGCCCTGCAACCTTTCGGATGGCGAGGCGGTGGATGCCCTGCCCAAGCAGGCGATTGAGGTGATGGGATCGGTCGATATTCTGGTGAACAATGCTGGTATCACCCGGGATCAGATCTTCATGCGCATGTCGGATGAGGAATGGGATAGCGTGATCAACGTGAACCTGACCTCGACCATGCGGCTCTGCCGTGGGGTGATGCGCCCGATGATGAAGTCGCGCTGGGGGCGAATCGTCAATATCAGTTCGATCGTGGGCGCCACCGGAAACCCCGGTCAGGTGAACTATGCCGCGTCGAAGGCGGGCATGGTCGGCATGACCAAATCGCTGGCCTATGAAGTTGCGAGCCGCGGGATCACCGCTAACTGTGTGGCGCCGGGCTTCATTGCAACCGCAATGACCGACAAGCTGAGCGATGATCAGAAAGACAAGATCAACGTGCAAATTCCGGCTGCACGTATGGGCAGTGCGGATGAAATTGCGGCCGCAGTTCTGTATCTGGCGTCAAACGAAGCAGGTTACACGACCGGTACTACGCTGCATGTCAACGGTGGCATGGCGATGCTTTAAGGCTTTGATCAAGGGGCCGGGTGTGCCTGCCCCTTGATCCCTGAAATGGTTTGCCTATCTTACCCGATGTGGTATAGGCGGCGCAGGTTTTCCCCCGGGCGCATTTGCATGTCTGGGGATCTCGGCATAACGCGCGGGAAACTGAGCGGTCTTTCGAGGCCAAATGAGACAGGGCTCCGGCCCGACCCAAAGGGCACAAGCCCTGAATAATGTGAGGATTTACCATGAGCGACGTCGCAGATCGCGTGAAAAAAATCGTTGTTGAGCACCTGGGTGTGGAAGAGGACAAGGTTACGGAATCGGCCTCGTTCATTGACGACCTGGGCGCAGACAGCCTGGACACAGTTGAGCTGGTTATGGCTTTCGAGGAAGAGTTCGGCATTGAGATCCCGGATGACGCTGCCGAAACCATCCAGACCTTCGGCGACGCCGTAAAGTTCATCACCGAAGCTCAATAAGCGCGCGTGACAGAAATTGGGAAACGGCGCCCTTTGGGGCGTCGTTTTTCGTTTGTGAACAGGTAATTTTCCTGCAGGCAGGGCGGAACGATGTGCGGGCAGTTGCCCGTTTCCGGAAAACGCCTTGCCCCGCATGGCTTGCCCGCGTTATTTAACGCGAGAGTTTGAAATACCTTTGAAAGGGCTACAAATATGCGTCGAGTGGTAGTGACAGGTCTGGGCATGGTATCTCCGCTGGCCTGCGGGGTCGAGGAAACTTGGAAACGTATTCTGGACGGGCAGTCGGGCGCAGGTCCGATCACCAAGTTTGATGCCTCTAATGTAACCACCAAATATGCCTGCGAAGTGCCGTTTGGTGATGGCACTGACGGGACGTTCAACCCCGATGACTGGATGGCTCCGAAAGAGCGCCGCAAGGTGGATGACTTCATCCTGTACGGTATCGCAGCTGCGGATATGGCATTGGCCGATGCGGGCTGGACCCCGGATGCAGAGGAAAGTCGCCTGCGTACGGGCGTGATGATTGGGTCCGGCATTGGCGGGCTGTCGTCAATTGCGGATACGGCTGTGCTGATCAAGGAACGTGGCCCCCGCCGCGTTTCGCCTTTCTTTATTCCCGGTTCGCTGATCAACCTGATCTCTGGACAGGTGTCCATCAAATACGGCTTCAAAGGTCCGAACCATGCGGTTGTGACCGCCTGCTCGACCGGTGCGCACGCTATCGGTGATGCAACCCGTCTGATCCAGTCCGGGGATGCAGATGTGATGGTGGCTGGCGGTGCCGAAGCCGCAATCTGTGAGATCGGCATTGCGGGTTTCAACGCCTGTAAGGCCCTTTCGACCAAGCGCGAAGATGACCCCAAGGCGGCCAGCCGCCCATATGACAACGACCGGGACGGGTTCGTGATGGGCGAAGGTGGCGGGATCGTAGTACTGGAAGAATACGAACACGCCAAGGCGCGCGGTGCCAAGATCTATGCCGAAGTTCTGGGCTATGGCCTGTCCGGTGATGCCTATCACATCACCGCGCCCTCAGAAGATGGTGATGGGGGGTTCCGCGCGATGACCGCTGCCCTTGCAAAGGCTGGGCTGGAACCGTCCGCCGTTGATTATATCAACGCCCACGGTACCTCGACCATGGCGGATACTGTCGAACTGGGCGCGGTTGAGCGTCTGCTGGGCGACGCGGCCGGCAAGGTCACTATGTCCTCGACCAAATCCTCAATCGGTCACCTGCTGGGCGCCGCGGGTGCGGTGGAAGCGATCTTCTGTGCCTTGGCAATCCGCGACCAGATTGCACCGCCAACATTGAACCTCGATAACCCGGCAGTTGAGCCGCGCCTGTCGCTGGCGGCCAACAAGGCCGAACCGCGCGAAATCAACATCACCCTGTCGAACAGTTTCGGGTTTGGCGGCACCAATGCCTGTCTTGTTATGGGCAAGGTCACTGACTGATGTGGCGAAACATCGCGTCCAACGCGCTGACGCTTTTCATCCTCATCCTGATTGTCGGGGTGGGGATGATCGCTTGGGGCAAACGTGAGTTTACCCAAGCGGGGCCTCTGGCACAGGCGGTCTGTCTCAAGGTAGAGCGTGGGTCGAATTTCAATCGGGTGTCAAAAAATCTGGAGACCCTGGGGGCGATTTCCTATCCTCAGGTCTTTCGGGTCGGTGTCAGCTATTCCGAAAAGTCCAGCCAGCTTAAGGCCGGGTCCTTTTTGGTGCCTGAAGGGGCCTCGATGGCAGATATCATCGAGATTGTCACCCGTGGCGGGGCGTCGACATGTGGCACGGAAATTCTCTATCGTATCGGCGTCCTGAGCGCGGTCATGCAAGTGCGTGAGCTGGATCCCGTCTCGCAGGAATACAAGGTGGCAGCCGAGTTCAAACCGGCAGAGCTCGAAGGGGCGGCCCCGGATGTTTACCTCTCGAAGAGAGAAGAGGCCGACACCCGTTACCGCATCGCGATTGCGGAAGGTGTCACCAGCTGGCAGGTGGTGGAAAGCCTGAAAGCCGCTGATTTCTTGTCTGGTGAGATTGCCGGGGTTCCGGCCGAAGGCAGCCTTGCGCCGGACAGCTATGAGATGAAAGCCGGTCGCGCCCGATCAGAGCTGATTTCCGAAATGATGGCGTCGCAGGCAATTACCCTTTTGGAAGCCTGGAAAAATCGGGCAGAGGGGGTGCCGTATGCCAACCCGGAAGAGGCGCTGATCATGGCCTCGATCGTCGAAAAGGAAACCGGTCTGGCCGAGGAGCGTCGTCAGGTTGCAAGCGTATTCGTGAACCGCCTGAACAAAGGAATGCGTCTTCAGACCGACCCGACCGTGATCTATGGTATCACCAAGGGGCGAGGCGCTCTGGGCCGGGGATTGCGGCAATCAGAATTGCGGCGGGAAACCCCCTATAACACCTATGTCATAGACGGGCTTCCGCCCACACCGATCGCCAATCCGGGACGCGCAGCGATCGAGGCTGCCCTGAACCCAGCGAACACGGATTACCTGTTCTTCGTCGCGGATGGAACCGGCGGGCATGCTTTCGCAACCACCTTGCAAGAGCACAATGCCAATGTCGCCAACTGGCGCAAAATCGAAGCGGAGCGTGCGAAACAGTAAACATCCGATGAACAGATCGTGCGCTGTTGCCAGTGCGCGATTTGACCGTGCGCACGGTCCCCGGTAAGTTTTCAATTACGCTAGAAGACGTGGATCAACGGCCCAGGCATTTGCCTCGGGCCGTTTTTTCATGTCGCTCGTGCGGACGAGAGCATGAGAGGCAGACACAAAAAGATGAGCAATAATAAGCCTTTGGAAGCAGATACAGAGGCGATGGATTATATCGAAATCGCCAATGGATTGTTTAATCGTGTTTTGAATGAGTTGGAGCGCCAGTTGCGGGCTTCTGAAGAAGGAATGAGTGAGGGCGAATGTGGTTTGGCGAAAACATCGACCGAATTGCGCAAGGCTCTGCAGACCGTATTTGATGAAAGGAAGAGACTTGAACAGACTAGCAAAACTGCCGGGCAAGGAGCGGCTGGAACCAGCCTCAACCTTGCTCAGGCCAGAGAAGAGATCGGGCGCAGACTGGCTTGCCTGCGCGACGTCAGACGAGCAAGAGGCCTTCCTGAGCAGCCTGACTGACGGCGCAATTGCAGCCCTTCCTTACATTTTCGACTTCTGGGCGCTGCCGCATCAGGTGGCGCCGGAAGGGGACTGGCGTAGCTGGGTGATCATGGGGGGGCGCGGCGCGGGGAAAACCCGCGCTGGCTCCGAGTGGGTGCGCGCTGAGGTCGAGGGGGATGGCCCTTTTGATCCGGGCCGCTCGCGTCGGGTTGCCTTGATAGGTGAGACCTTTGATCAGACCCGCGATGTGATGGTGTTTGGCGAAAGTGGCATTATCGCATGTTCGCCGCCTGATCGCCGGCCGGAGTGGATTGCCTCGCGCCGCCAGCTGGTCTGGCCGAACGGGGCGGTGGCGCAGGTGTTTTCCGCCAGCGATCCAGAAGGGCTGCGCGGGCCGCAGTTTGATGCAGCCTGGGTGGACGAACTGGCGAAATGGAAAAAGGCCGAAGAGACCTGGGATATGCTTCAGTTCGGTTTGCGTCTGGGCGCGCATCCACGGCAGGTGATCACCACCACGCCGCGCAATGTCAATGTGCTGAAAGAAATTCTGGCCAACCCCTCGACCGTCACCACCCATGCACCAACCGAAGCCAACCGGGCCTATCTTGCGAAAAGTTTTCTTGAGGAGGTGCGCCACCGCTATGCGGGCACGCATCTTGGCCGACAGGAGCTGGACGGGGTGCTGATGGAGGGTGTGGAAGGCGCAATGTGGGAAATGAAGGAGATTGACCAGAAGCGCCATGAGGGCGCGCTGCCGGATTTCAACCGCATCGTGGTTGCCGTTGACCCGTCTGTCACCGCGCATAAAGGGTCGGATGAATGCGGTATCGTCGTTGTGGGCGCCGTGACCGAAGGGCATCCACGTGATTGGCGTGCATATGTGCTTGAGGATGCCTCAACCTCCGGGGCAACGCCGACAGAATGGGCCGAGGCGGCGCTGGCGGCCATGCACCGACATGGGGCAGACCGTCTGGTGGCCGAAGTCAATCAGGGTGGGGCTCTGGTGGAGCAGGTGGTGCGCCAGATTGATCCCTCGGTGCCTTATCGAGCGGTTCATGCCAGCCGGGGCAAGGCACAACGGGCAGAACCGGTGGCAGCACTTTATGAGCAGGGCAAAGTCTATCACGCGGGTTTCTTTTCCCAGCTTGAAGATCAAATGTGCCAGATGACCCCGACAGGGTATGAGGGCAAGGGCAGTCCTGATCGCCTGGATGCGTTGGTCTGGGCATTGCACGAACTGATGATTGCCCCTGTTGCGCATTGGTCCCGGCCACAGGTGCGAACGCTCGGTTAAACTCTTTTTTAACCAGTGGTGGCAAAGTGCCAAACATCGAAAGGCGGGATGCTGCGGCAGATTGAACCGGCATCCTGACCAACCCAAGACAAGAGAAATATGAACCGGTTGGCGCGGGTGCGCTCGCGCCGGACTGGAACCGGCTTGCCTATTGGCGGCTTGAAACGAGGAGAACCAGCATATGGTTTTTAACTTTCTGAAGCGTGGTGAGGAAGCTCCGGTCGAGACCAAGGCCTCGGCCACCGGCCCCGTTATCGCCTATCACGGCTCGGGGCGGGTGGCGTGGAGCCCGCGGGATGTGGTCAGCCTGACCAAAATCGGTTTTGCGGCCAACCCGGTTGGTTTTCGGTCCGTGAAACTGATTGCAGAAGCTGGCGCGGCGCTGCCGCTTGTGCTTCAGGATGCCGAGCGGCGCTATGATGAGCACCCGATTTTGGACCTGCTGTCGCGTCCGAATGCTGCGCAAAGTCGCGCAGAGCTGTTTGAGGCCCTGTTTGGCCAGCTTACCCTAACCGGCAATGGGTATCTGGAGGCGGTTGGCGGCCAGGAGGGCACCCCGCTGGAGCTGCACGTTCTGCGCTCGGACCGAATGAATCTGGTGCCGGGGGCCAATGGCTGGCCGGTGGCCTATGACTATGCGGTTGGGGCCAAGAAACACCGGTTCCATTTGGGGGAAGGGCCAAGCCCGGTCTGCCACATCAAGAATTTCCATCCGCAGGACGATCACTACGGCCTGTCGCCCCTGCAGGCCGCGGCCACTGCAATTGATGTGCACAATGCGGCATCCAGCTGGTCTAAGGCCCTATTGGACAATGCCGCCCGTCCGTCAGGAGCGATTGTTTACAAGGGGTTGGATGGACAGGCGCAGATGTCGGCGGATCAATATGACCGCCTGCTGAGCGAGATGGAAGCCCATCACGTCGGCGCACGAAATGCCGGGCGCCCCATGCTCCTTGAAGGGGGGCTGGACTGGAAACCGATGGGGTTCTCGCCTTCTGACATGGAGTTTCAGAAAACAAAAGAGGCCGCCGCGCGCGAAATTGCGCAGGCCTTTGGGGTTCCCCCGATGCTGATCGGCATTCCAGGGGATGCGACCTACGCCAATTACCAGGAAGCCAATCGGGCCTTCTACCGGTTGACGGTTGTTCCGATGGTGCAGCGGGTTGCGGCCAATGTTGGGCATTGGCTGAGCGAGTTCACCGGCGAGGCGGTGACGCTCAAGCCCGACCTGGATCAGGTGCCTGCTTTGGCCGCCGAACGGGATCAGCAATGGAAACGCGTGGCTGAGGCGGACTTTTTGTCCGATGCCGAAAAGCGGGCGCTTCTGGGGCTGCCGAAACTGTCGGACGACGATCAAGAAGGAATGCGACCATGAGCGATTACCATACCCATATGGGGTTGGAGCATAAATTCGTCCGCCTCGGGCAGACAGTTCAGACCGATGAGGGCATCGCGATTGAAGGGTATGCCAGCTATTTCGGTGAGGTTGATAACGGCAATGACGTTGTGCTGAAAGGCGCCTATGCGAAAAGCCTTACCGAGCTGTCGGCAAAAGGGCGAAATGTCAAAATGCTCTGGCAGCATGACCCAAGCCAGCCGATTGGTGTCTGGGACGAGGTGCGTGAAGATCACAAGGGCCTGTTTGTCAAAGGGCGGATCCTGACCGATGTGGAACGGGGCCGAGAAGCCGCCGCTTTGATTGAGGCCGGGGCCATGGATGGCCTGTCGATCGGTTATCGCACCGTGAAAGCCACAAAGAACGACAAGGGCCAGAGGCTCTTGAGCGAGCTGGAACTTTGGGAAGTGTCGCTTGTCACTTTCCCGATGTTGCCCAGTGCGCGGGTGGGCGCCAAGGGGGAAACCCCGGGCGATGATGCCCTCCTGTGTGAACTGGCCGCCGCCCTTTCGGAGGCGCGCCAAATACTGGCAGGCGAGTGAGCCGCGCCAGTGATCTGAACCTTCTATCAAGGACCCATCCATGAGCGAAAAAGAGATCAAAGCTCAGGGCCGGACAGGTGCGCCTTCTGGTCCCGGTCAGGCACACGCCCCGGTTGCCGAGGTGAAGACCGCACTGGCCGGTTTCGTGAGCGATATCAAAGAGTTTCAATCTGAAATTTCCACCAAACTTCAACAACAGGAAGAGCGACTGACCATGCTGGATCGCAAATCTCAACTGAACGCGGCACGGCCGCACCTGGCCGCTGAAACCGATCTCGGCGCCCCCCACCAGAAAGCCTTTGAAGCCTATGTGCGTTCGGGCGACGATGACGGCCTGCGCGGCCTTCAACTGGAAGGCAAAGCCATGTCGACCGCCGTGGCCGCCGACGGTGGTTACCTGGTGGATCCGGTGACCGCTGACACCATCAAAGGTGTGCTGTCCAACGCCGCATCCCTGCGCTCGGTTGCCAATGTGGTCAATGTCGAAGGCACCGCCTATGACGTGCTGATCGACCAGGATGATCTGGTTACGGGTTGGGCTTCTGAAACCGGTTCCGCCGCTGAGACCGGCACCCCCAAGATCGACCGTATTTCGATCCCGCTGCACGAACTGTCGGCCCTGCCGAAAGTGTCGCAGCGCCTGCTGGATGACAGTGCGTTTGATATCGAAAGCTGGCTGGCGGGTCGTATCGCCGAGAAATTTGCCCGCGCGGAATCGGCTGCCTTTATCAACGGTGATGGCGTCGACAAGCCGAATGGTTTCCTGAACCATACTGCGGTTGAGAACGGGTCGTGGAGCTGGGGCAACCTGGGCTATGTGGCAACTGGTGCGGATGGTGACTTTGACGGCACCAACCCGGCGGATGCGATTTTCGACCTGATCTATGCGCTGGGTGCTGATTACCGCGCCAATGGCGTCTTTGTGATGAACTCGAAAACCGTGGGCACCGTGCGCAAGCTGAAAGATGCAGATGGCCGCTTCCTGTGGTCGGATGCCACCGTGGCTGGCGAGCCCGCCCGTCTGATCGGTTACCCGGTTCTGATCGCAGAAGACATGCCGGACATCGCATCGGGCAGCGCCTCGATTGCCTTCGGTGACTTTGCCAATGGTTACACCGTGGCTGAACGCCCCGATACCCGCATTCTGCGCGACCCGTTCTCGGCCAAGCCGCATGTTCTGTTCTATGCCACCAAGCGCGTGGGCGGTGACGTGAGCGACTTTGCTGCGATCAAACTGCTGAAATTCTCGGTGTCCTAAGCCGGGAACCAAGGTCCGGGCGGTGCGTGTCACCGTTCGGGCTGGGCACACGCTGGCCAACTCCGTGTTGTCTAGCTGCTCCCCCTCCGTCCGAGCAATACGGACAGCGTGTGCCCATCCAACCCATTCCTTTGACGTGAGGGGCCCGAATTTCGGAGATGATCCATGATGTTAGTCGAGCAGACCACTGTGCCGATCGCGGCCCTGCCGGTCGCCCAATTCAAGGACCACCTGCGGCTGGGCACCGGGTTTGCCGATGACGGGGTGCAGGATAATGTGTTGGAGAGTTATTTGCGCGCGGCGATGGCCGCGATCGAGGCTCGCACCGGCAAGATCCTGATCACCCGGTCGTTTACCTGGACCTTGACCGCCTGGCGCGATCTGGCGACGCAGGCCCTGCCGGTTGGTCCGGTCAGCGCAATCACCGGCCTGACCATTACCGACCGCCTTGGCGCGGATGAGGTGATTGCATCAGACCGCTATCGCCTTGAAAAAGACCTGCACCGTCCCAAGCTGGTGTCGACCGGGATCTGCCTGCCGGCCATTCCGGTCGCGGGTGAAGTGGAAATCGGTTTTGATGCTGGTTTCGGTGTGGACTGGGCGGATATTCCCGCAGATCTCGCGCAAGCGGTGCTGATGTTGGCCGCGTATTACTATGAAAACCGTTCAGATATGAGCGTCGGAGCGGGGGATCTGCCCTCTGGTGTGACCGCTCTGATCCAGCGGTATCGTGTGGTGCGGCTCTTTGGTGGGGGTGCGCAGTGACCTTACCTGTTCTCAATCGCAAATTGACGTTGGAAGAGCCTCAGAGGGTGCCGGATGGCGCAGGGGGCTTTGACGAAACCTGGGTCGCGCTTGGTGAGCTCTGGGCAGATATCAAAGCTGGCACGGGGAATGAGAAAGCGGCCGATCATGTGACGCTGTCCTCGATCAGCTTTCGCATCACCGTCCGGGCCGCCCCTCATGGTGCGCCGTCACGTCCAAAACCCGAACAGCGATTTCGTGCGGGTGCCCGGATATTCCGCATCCTTGCGGTGACCGAAGCGGATGGCAACGCCCAGTATCTGACCTGTTTCGCAAAAGAGGAGGTGGTCGCATGAGCTATGGCGTTTCTGCTGCCCTTCAACAGGCGATTTACCAACGTTTGCAGGCGGATAGCACTCTGGATGCCCTGATTGGTTCGGCGATCTATGATGCCGTTCCATCCGGGATTATCACCGGAACCTATGTCTCGATCGGGCCGGAGGATGTGGCTGAGAAATCGGACATGACCGGTCATGGGGCGCTGCATGAATTCACCGTTTCTGTGGTGACCGATGCGGCGGGGTTCCAGCAGGCGAAAGAAGTGGCCGCGGCCATTTCTGACAGTCTGGTGGATGCCACCCTGATCCTGGCCCGCGGCAAGCTGGTCTATCTCAATTTCAACCGGGCCAAGGCCCGCCGTGTTCAGGATGCGGATGTGCGCAGGATCGACCTGACCTTCCATGCCCGCGTCGAAGACGACTAACGCTTTCATTAATGGAGTGACCCAATGGTAGCCCAAAAAGGCAAGGACCTTCTGATCAAACTCGACATGACCGGTGCGGGTGTTTTTGAAACCATCGCGGGGCTGCGCGCCACGCGGATCAGCTTCAACGCCGAAAGCGTTGATGTGACCTCGCTGGAGAGTGCAGGCGGCTGGCGTGAGCTTCTGGGAGGGGCCGGTGTGAAATCGGCCAGCATCTCAGGCTCGGGCGTCTTTCGTGATGCAACCACCGATGAACGTGCCCGACAGGTGTTTTTCGATAATGAAGTGCAGAATTTCCAGGTGATTATCCCGGATTTCGGCACGGTTGAAGGCCCGTTCATGATCACCTCGATCGAATATGCCGGCACGCATAATGGCGAGGCCACCTATGAGCTGTCGATGGCGTCGGCTGGCGCCCTGACCTTTACGGCGCTCTGATCATGGCCAATCCGTGGACGGGAGAGGTGGCGCTGACCATCGACGGGCAGCCCCACGTCTTGAAACTCACCCTAGGGGCGTTGGCTGAGCTTGAAGCCAGCCTTGGCGAGGACACAATCGTGTCCCTTGTCGAGCGGTTCGAGGGCGGGGCGTTTTCCACCCGTGATGTGCTGGCACTGATTGTCGCCGGTCTTCGCGGGGGGGGCTGGCAGGGGCAGGCGTCCGACCTTCTGTCAGCTGAGATAGCCGGAGGTCCGGTCATGGCGGCAAAAGCGGCAGGTCAGCTTCTGGCCCGCGCATTTGCGATGCCGGACCCCGAAGGTGGTGTCGCGTGAGCAAGGCCCCCGGTCCTGGCCCTGGTTTCGACTGGCCCCAGTTGATGCGGCTGGGATTTAACAAGCTTGGATTGCGCCCGGACCAGTTCTGGGCGCTGACCCCTAACGAGTTGATGGTGATGCTGGGCCTGGATGGTCAGGGCGCACCCTCGATGCGGGCCCGTCTGGATGAATTGCTGGTGCAATTCCCGGATGAACGCCCTGCAGATGAAGGAGAATAGATATGTCTGGATTGGAAATGCTGGACAGTTTCGATGATCAGGTCGAGGCGCTTGGCACCTCGCTGGGTCAGGCTGTTTCGCTCACCTCGGCGTTTTCGGGCGAGCTCAAGGGGGTGCATTCCACCATCTCGGATCTGAATGTTGATGTGGGCAAACTGTCTTCAGGTTTCAGCTCTGGTCTGAAAAAGGCGTTTGACGGGCTGGCCTTTGACGGCATGAAACTGTCGGATGCATTGTCGAACCTGGCCGAAAGCATGTCGAAAGCTGCCTATAACGCGGCCCTGAAACCAGTGACCGATCACTTTGGCGGAATCCTTGCCCAAGGGGTGGGGAGTGTCATGAACGGGATGCTGGCCTTCGAAAAGGGTGGTGCGTTCGCGCAGGGCAAGGTGATGCCTTTTGCCAAGGGCGGTGTTGTCTCTGGTGCCACCACTTTCCAGATGCGCGGCGGCACCGGGCTGATGGGCGAAGCTGGCCCTGAGGCGATCATGCCCCTGACCCGAGGGGCTGATGGCAGCCTAGGTGTCCGTGCGCAGGGCGGTGGTCAGCCCATCAATATCACCATGAACATTACAACGCCGGATGTGGAAGGCTTCCGCCGGTCACAAAGTCAGGTCGCGGCACAGATGACGCGTGCGTTGTCACGCGGTCAGCGGCATCGATAAGGAGGGTTTAGAATGAGCTTTCATGAAGTCCGTTTCCCAGCCAATCTCAGCTTTGGCTCAATCGGGGGGCCGGAGCGGCGCACCGAAGTGGTGACGCTTGCCAATGGATTTGAAGAGCGCAATACGCCATGGGAGCATTCCCGTCGACGTTATGATGCAGGGATTGCGATGCGCAGCCTGGACGATATCGAAACTCTGATTGCTTTTTTCGAGGCCCGCCGCGGGCAGCTGCATTCTTTCCGCTGGAAGGATTGGTCCGATTACAAAAGCGCCCAGCCTTCTGCCGAAATTTCCTATACCGATCAGGTGATTGGCCATGGCAATGGCACACGCACCGACTGGCAGCTGACCAAGACATACCGCAGCGGTGAGCAAAGCTATGACCGCCCCATCCAGAAACCTGTGGAGGGGACGGTGACCCTTGGTCTTAAGGGGGATCCGCTGGTTGAAGGGGTGGATTTCACCTATGATGCAACCACCGGTTTGGTGAGCTTTGAGATCGCGCCGGAAGAAGGGGCAGAGATCACCGCAGGGTATGAGTTCGACGTGCCCGTGCGTTTTGATACGGATCGCATTCATACCTCGGTTTCATCCTTCCAGGCGGGGGATGCGCCGAATGTGCCGGTTGTGGAGGTGCGTGTCTGATGCCTCTTTCTCCTCAATTTGATGCGCATTTTGCCACGGGAATGACCACCGTTTGCCGAGCCTGGGTGGTCACGCGTCGTGACGGCGAGGCCTTTGGCTTCACTGATCATGACCGGGACCTGATGATCGGTGCGGTCTTGTGCAAGGCGGATACCGGGCTGACCGCCTATGCGCTGGAACAGACCACGGGTCTGTCGATCGACAATTCCGAAGCGATGGGGGCGTTGAATGATGCGGCCATCACCGAAAAAGACATCCGGGCGGGTCGCTATGACGGCGCGGAGGTCGAGGCCTGGTTGGTAAACTGGGAAACGCCCTCGCAGCGATATTTGCAGTTTCGTGGAAATATCGGTGAAATCACCCGTGAAAACGGGGCCTTCCGGGCAGAGCTTGTAGGCTTGTCCGAAGCGTTGAACCGTCCGCAGGGACGGGCGTTTCAGAAACCCTGCTCGGCGCTTCTGGGGGACAAGTCCTGCAAGGTCGATCTGGATGACCCCGCTTATGTTGTCGAGGCGCCCCTGCAAGTGGCCGGAAATGAGATCACCTTTTCCTTTGCAGCCCTGGGGGCTTTTGACAGCGGTTGGTTTGAAAAAGGGCGGCTTTCGGTGAAAACCGGCGACGGGGCCGGGCTGGTTGGTTTGATCCGCAAGGATAAGGTTCTTCCCGGCGGAGCGCGCGAAATCACCCTGTGGGAAGCCCTGCGGGCCGAGATCGTCGCTGGCGATGTGATCCGTCTGGAAGCAGGGTGTGACAAACGGGCCGAGACCTGCAAGGCTAAATTTGACAACTTGTTGAATTTCCGCGGCTTTCCGACCATCCCGGGTGAGGACTGGCTTATGTCCTACCCGGTTTCCACAGACCAAAATGATGGCGGTGCGCTGAGCTGACAACCAGCGCATTGCCCTCTTCGCTCATTGTCCTGGCGGGTTATGTCCGGGCATTCATCAACAGGTTTATCATGTCACAGATGACGCAGAATGAACGTGCGCTGCAGGAGGCGCGGCGCTGGATTGGGACGCCCTATCAACATCAATCTTCCTGTGCGGGGGGAGGGACGGATTGTCTGGGGCTGATCAGAGGGGTCTGGCGGGCCGTGCTCGGGCGCGAGCCCGTTGAGGTGCCTGCTTACACTCAGGACTGGTCCGAACCTTCGGGGCAGGAAGCCCTCTGGGAAGATGCCTCCCGGTATCTGATTGAGAAAACCCCTGACCAGGCGGTGCCGGGGGATGTGCTGTTGTTTCGCATGAGGCAGGGCGCCGTGGCAAAGCATCTTGGCATTCTGGGGGCTGTTTCGCCCCATAAAACTTTCATTCACGCCTATAGCGGCCATGGGGTGGTTGAAAGCCCCCTGTCAGCGCCCTGGGCGCGCCGCGTGGTTGCGGCATTTGCATTTCCGGAAAGGATGGACTGATGGCAACAATTCTGCTTGCAGGCGTTGGGAGCGCAGTTGGGGCTTCGATTGGCGGTGGCATTCTGGGGCTTTCCTCGGTTGCCATTGGCAAGGCAGTCGGGGCAACCCTTGGACGGATGATTGACGGGAAAATTCTGGGGGGCGGCTCGGATCCCGTGGAAACCGGGCGGGTTGACCGTTTCCGTCTGACCGGGGCGTCTGAAGGCGCGCCGATCCCGCAGCTTTATGGGCGTGCGCGGGTCGCCGGGCAGGTGATCTGGGCAACGCGGTTCAAGGAGCACTCCAAAACCTCAGGCGGTGGCAAGGGTGGTCCCAGCCAGCCAGAGGTGACCTCTTATAGCTATACAGTAAGTGTCGCGCTGGCGCTTTGTGAGGGGGAAATCACCCGGGTGGGGCGTATCTGGGCGGATGGCAAGGAAATTGCGACCAGTGATCTGAACATGCGCGTCTATCCGGGGGATGAGGCGCAACTGCCTGATCCCAAGATCGAGGCAACCATGGGGCTGGGCAATGCGCCAGCCTATCGGGGCACGGCCTATGTTGTGATCGAAGACCTCCCTCTGGGGCAGTTCGGCAACCGGATCCCCCAGTTCAATTTCGAAGTGGTGCGCCCTGAGCAACCCAACCAGATCGCAGAAGTGGCGCGCGGCACCAAAGCCGTGGCGATCATGCCTGGAACGGGAGAGTATTCTCTGGCTACCAGCAAGGTTTCTTTTTCTGCAGAACCTGGTGTTGCGGGGCGCAGCAATGTCAACAACGCAACCGGGCTTACGGATTTTCAGGCGTCTTTGGAGATGCTGAGCAATGATCTGCCCAATTGTGGGGCGAGTTCTCTTGTCGTGTCCTGGTTTGGGTCGGATCTGCGCTGTGGCAGTTGTCAGATCCAGCCCAAGGTTGAACAAAAAGGGGATGACGGGAAAGAGATGCCCTGGAATGTCTCCGGGATCACCCGCACCAATGCCTCAGTCGTGCCGCATGAAGATGGCCGCGCTGTCTATGGAGGCACCCCGACAGACCAGTCGGTGAAACAGGCGATCACCGCCATGAAAGATCGCGGGCAGAAGGTGACGTTCTACCCGTTCATCCTGATGGAGCAACTCGACGGAAACGGGTTGATAAACCCGTGGACCGGCAGTGGTGAGCAACCCAGGTTGCCCTGGCGCGGTCGGATCACCACATCGCTTGCCCCTGGCGTGTCCGGCAGCCCGGATGGAACTGCCGCTGCCGCCGCGGAAGTGGCAAGCTTTTTCGGGACGGCCCAACCGTCTGATTTTACAGTGACGCCAAATGGCGTGAGCTATAGCGGCCCGGAGGAGTTCTCGTATCGTCGCTTTATCCTGCACTATGCGCATCTTTGCGCGTCTGCGGGTGGCGTGGATGCATTCCTTGTTGGATCCGAAATGCGGGGCCTGACCCAGATCCGTGGCGCCGGGCACAGTTTCCCGGCGGTTGAGAAAATGATCGAGCTGGTCGAAGAGGTGCGCGCTATTTTGGGAGATGACACCAAGATTTCCTATGCGGCGGACTGGTCCGAGTATTTTGGCTACCACCCCACCGACGGGTCGGGGAATGTCTATTACCATCTCGATCCGCTCTGGAGCCATGATGAGGTCGATTTCATCGGGATCGACAATTACATGCCGCTGTCTGACTGGCGTGATGAAGTTGATCATCTGGATGCCAGCTATCGGTCGATTTACAATCTGGAATACCTGAAGGCCAATATTGAAGGAGGTGAGGGGTATGATTGGTATTATGCCTCGCAGGCAGATCGCGATGCGCAGAACCGCTTGCCGATCACAGATGGCGCCCATGCGGAACCCTGGGTGTTCAGATACAAGGATCTGCGCAACTGGTGGTATCGGTCACACCACAACCGCATAGGTGGGGTACGACACAATTTGCCCACCGACTGGCTGCCGGGGTCAAAGCCGTTCTGGTTTACCGAGCTGGGCTGTGCGGCGATCGACAAGGCGACCAATGAGCCGAACAAGTTTCTGGACCCCAAAAGTTCGGAAAGTGGGCTGCCGCATTACTCGACCGGCCGGCGGGATGACCTTGCGCAGATGCAATATCTGCGGGCCATGTATGGCTATTGGGGGGATGAGGCCAACAATCCGGTACACACTGCAACGGATGTGCAGATGGTGGATATGGACCGTGCCCATGTCTGGGCCTGGGACGCGCGACCCTATCCGGAGTTTCCGATGAATCTCGAGCTTTGGAGTGATGGGGAGAACTACCTGCGTGGTCATTGGGTGAACGGGCGCAGTTCCTCGCGTTCGCTCGCATCTGTTGTGTCGGAGGTCTGTGAACGCTCCGGTGTGACCCGCTATGATGTCTCCAAGCTCCATGGGTCGGTGCGCGGCTATGTGGTCAAGGATATCTCGGCCGGGCGGTCTGCGCTGCAACCTCTGATGCTGGCTTATGGTATGGAGGCCGCGGAATATGATGGGGTGCTGCATTTCAGGTCACGGAGCGGGGTTGTGGACCATGTGCTCGACCCGGATAAGCTTGCCCTGTCGCCTGACCGTGACAGCAGCCTGGAACGCGTGCGGGATGGCGAGCCGGATGTGGTGGGTCGGGTGCGCCTGACCTATGTGGAAAGCGAAGGCAGCTATGAGCTGCGGTCGACCGAATCCAGTTTCCCGGATGATGATATTCAGACCGTGTCGCAATCGGAATTCCCCCTGATCCTGACCGCAAATGAAGCGTTGGAAATCACCGAACGCTGGCTATCTGAAGCACGCGTCGCCCGGGACCGGGCCAGCTTTGCCATGCCGCCTTCTGATCTTGGCAAGGTTGCCGGGGACATCGTGCAGATCGAAACGGACGCCGGAACCGAGTTCTATCGTCTGGACCAGGTCGAGCAGGCCGGTGTCCAGCAGGTGCAGGCCACGCGGGTTGAAACCGGGATCTACGGGGCTTCGGCCAATGTCGAGGAAAGCCTGACACCGGTCAGCTTCGTCGCGCCTGCGCCTGCCTTTCCGCTGTTTCTTGACTTGCCCCTGATCCGTGGGGACGAGGTGCCCCATGCGCCTTATCTGGCGGTATCATCCAGGCCATGGCTTGGGAAGGCCGCAGCCTACGGGTCGGCATCTGACAGCGGGTATGCTCTCAATACCGTGATTGACCTTCGTTCGGTCATTGGACTGACTGAGACCGAACTGGATATCGCGCCCCCAGCTGTTTTGGACCACGGGGCGGCCTTGCGGGTGAAATTGATTGACGGTTCCCTGTCCAGTGCCTCGCTGGCAGATGTGCTCAATGGGGCCAATATCGCTGCCATTGGTGATGGGACGCCGGACAATTGGGAGCTTTTCCAATTCACGACGGCCACGCTTGTCGATACACGGACCTATGAGATCTCAGGTCGGTTGCGTGGTCAGTTGGGCACGGATGCCCTGATGCCGGAAAGCTGGCCTGTCGGCAGCTACTTCGTGCTTCTGGATGGCCGTCCGGAGCAGATCGACCTCGCCATGTCCTCCAGAGGGGTTGAACGCCACTATCGGGTCGGGGCGGCACATCTGCCGGTCAGCGATCCGAGCTTTCAGCATGTTGTGCAGGCGTTCCAGGGGAACGGACTGCGCCCTTATGCCCCAGCCTATCTGAAGGCAAGCTCTGATGGGGCCGGGGGGCAAGAGATCAGCTGGATCCGGCGCACCCGCCTAGAGGGGGACCAATGGGGGATCGGAGATGTTCCGCTTGGGGAAGCCTTTGAGCAATACATGGTGCGTGTTCGTCAGGGGGGAACCATCCTGCGCGAAACGTTCGTCTCGGAACCGGTGTGGACCTATAGTGCCGCGGAGATTGCGAGCGATGGGGTGACGGGAAGCTGTCAGATCGAGGTGGCGCAAATGTCTGATCGCTTCGGCCCCGGCCTGTTTGCCCGGATGGATCTGGAGGTCTGACCATGCGTCCTGTCCTTCCCGGTGATGTGGCCGCCGCAGCCTGTGCGCTTCTTGCGCTGCCCGCGCAGGACCGCCCCGACGCTATGTTGCGCATGGTGGCGCGGGCCAATATGGCAGATCGCTACCGTTATGTGACGGGGCGTGCGCATCCGAAATGGGGCAATGGCAGCCTGGCTGCCGTTGCCCGCAAAATGCCGCGCGAACAGGAACCGTATCAGGATGATCCCGACTATTGTGACTGCATGCTGACGATTTTTGCGGCCCTGAGGACCCAACGTTATGTCTGATATCACCCTGATGCGCAACTGACGCATCGCGTCACACAAGGGTCCAGTTCCAGTCGACCGTCGGGGATATCTTCTCCGCAATCCTCGCAAAAGCCAAACGCGCCGTCTTCGATCCGATCGAGGGCGGCGTGAATGCGTTGGCGCTGGGCGTGGCGTCGCGTGGTCTGAGCCTGCGCCACGGCCTGATTTTGCAACGCATCCATGCGGGACAGGCGCCCAACGGCGTGCTGATCCAGTTCCACGACCCGTTGCCCCTCGGCCCCGAGGGCATCTTCTTGGTCCAGATCGTCCAGCACCTGCAAAAGCTGCGTTTTGAATTTGCTACTCATAAAGCGTTTCGGGATAAACCTGACACACATGTTTATCCCGAAAATTGATATCTCTTGCGGCGTTTCGACTTTTCCCTGTCTCAGGTTAAAGTCGAAACGCTTTAAGTCATTCCTGTTTGCAATTGCCGCCATCACGGCTTTGCGTTTGGCATTCCCTGCGGAGCTGGTGTAAAACGGTTCGGTAACTTGAGGAAAAACCATGGCAGAGAAGCGCGCAATCGTGACAAAACTCGACCCAGTGTGGGACCGCATCACTGATGAGGCAAGAGCAGCAATTCAGAAAGAACCCCTGTTGGGTGGGCTGGTAGGCGCTTGTGTTCTTCATCACAAGACGCTTGAAAAAGCACTGTCCTACCGGTTTGCCGCCAAGCTCAGCTCGAATGAAATGAGTATGGTTTTGCTGCGCGAGATTGCGGATGAAGCCTATGACAGCTGTGCGGATCTGGCAGATGCGGCACGTGCGGATGTGGCCGCGATCGTTGAGCGTGATCCGGCCTGCCACCGGATGTTGCAGCCGGTTCTTTACTTCAAGGGGTTTCAGGCGATGCAGGCTTATCGCTTGGCGCATTTCCTGTGGGATGAAGGGCGCAAGGACCTGGCCTATTTTATTCAGATGCGCTGTTCCGAAGTCTACGGCATCGACATCCATCCAGGTGCGCGCATTGGCAAAGGGATCATGATTGACCACGCCCATTCCATCGTGATTGGCGAAACCGCCGTGGTGGGGGACAATGTGTCGATGTTGCACTCCGTCACGCTGGGGGGCACGGGCAAAGAGGACGAAGACCGTCATCCGAAAATTGGCGATGGGGTTTTGATCGGGGCCGGGGCAAAGGTGCTGGGCAATATCCACGTCGGTTGCTGCTCGCGTATCGCAGCGGGGTCCGTCGTGTTGGAGGAAGTCCCGGAAAACGTGACTGTGGCCGGTGTGCCTGCGCGTATCGTGGGCGAGGCGGGGTGCGCGCAACCATCAACCCAGATGAATCAGACCCTCAGCCGCTGAGCTGGTGACATATCGTGACAGATGATGAACATGGCAGAAGATGAAAAGGGCGCCCGATACCGGCACCCTGACATGTTTTAAGGCACTTCGGAAGCCCCCTGACGCGCTTTAAGATCACGCCGGAACCGCAAGTTCGGATAGCTGATCAAACGCCTGCAAGGCGCGCGCGCCATACATATAGGCGGGGCCGCCCCCCATCATGATCGACACGGCGACAGTTTCTGAAATCTCTTCGCGGGTTGCGCCCGCCTTGATCGCGGCACGCACATGAAAGCCGATGCAGTCATTGCATTGCTTGGCAATCCCGATTGCAATGCATTGAAGCTCTTTCGCCTTCATTGACAGCGCCCCTTCCCCCATCGCGGCGCGGTGCATGGCGGCAAAGCCTTTCCCACCATCGGGGTTGAGCTTGCGAAACTCGTCCGTGTTGGCAGTGGTGTCGGCCAGAAGGGCGGGGAAATCCATGTCTGTCTCCTGCGGATATCTTCATTCGCAAAAGAAATGGCCCAAGGGGCAGGGCGCCACCTTGAGCCAGATCAATGGATGTAATTTTTTGAATATATCGGGTGCAGGGATCTTCCGGCACCCGATCCTTTTCAGGCCAGCATGGTCAGCGGGTTTTCCAGATTTTCGACGATGGCCTTCAGAAGGTTGGCCCCAACGGCCCCGTCAATCACCCGGTGGTCCACAGACATGGTCACGCTCATGATTGTCGCAACCGTCAATTCGCCATCTTCACCAACCACAGGTTTTTTCACCCCGGTGCCGACTGCCAGAATGCCCGCATGCGGCGGGTTCACGATGGCGTCAAAATTGTCGATCCCAAACATGCCGAGGTTCGAGATGGCAAAGCTGCCGCCCTGATACTCATGCGGTGCCAGTTTGCGGTCGCGCGCGCGCGTAGCGAGGTCTTTCATCTGGGTCGACAGGCTCGACAGCGACTTCTGATCGGCGTCCTGCAAGACCGGGGTGAACAGCCCGCCCTCAATGGCCACGGCGACAGCCACGTCCGAGGCGTTCATCTGAAGCACCCGGTCGCCTGCCCAAACGGCATTGGCTTCGGGCACCTGTTGCAGGGCGTTGGCCACGGCCTTGATGATGAAATCATTGACCGACAGTTTTACACCACGCGCTTCCAGCTGTTTGTTCAACTGGCTGCGGAACGCAAGAAGAGCGTCGAGCTTGATGTCGCGGCGCAGGTAGAAATGCGGGATGGTCTGCTTGGCTTCCGACAGGCGGGCGGCAATGGTTTTGCGCATCCCGTCAAGCTTGACCTCTTCGAACGCACGACCCTGATACATTGCGGCCACTGCATCCGAAGATACGGAGGGGGCAGGGGCTGCAGCCGGGGTTGCTGGGGCGGACGCCGCCGGAGCTGCTGCGGGGGGCGACGCTGTTGCGCCTTCCACATCCGCCTTCACGATGCGCCCTTTGGGGCCGGTGCCACTGATTTGCGTCAGATCCAGACCTTTGTCCGCCGCAATGCGACGCGCCAGCGGCGAGGCGAAAATGCGTGTTCCATCAGCGGCTTGCGGGGCGGGGGCTGCGGGCGCAGGTGCCGATGCCTCAACCGCTGCAGGAGCGGCCTCAGCCTCGGCTGCAGCAGGCGCTGCGGGGGCGCTTGCGGCCACGTCACCAACTTCTTCTCCCTCTTCAACGAGGATTGCGATGGGCGAGTTCACCTTGACGGCCTCGGTGCCTTCCGCAACGAGGATCTTCCCGATGACACCCTCGTCCACCGCTTCGAACTCCATCGTCGCCTTGTCTGTTTCGATCTCGGCCAGAAGGTCACCGGATTGTACCGTGTCCCCTTCCTTGACCAGCCATTTTGCCAAAGTGCCTTCTTCCATCGTAGGCGACAGGGCGGGCATGAGAATTTCGATAGCCATGTGTCGAGCTCCTTAGCGGTAAGTAACGGCTTTGACGGCCTGGATCACCTCGGTGGTGGTCACAAGCGCCAGCTTTTCAAGGTTTGCAGCGTAGGGCATGGGCACATCCTTGCCCGTCAGGTTGATCACCGGCGCATCCAGATAATCAAATGCACGCTCCATGATCGTGGCCGAGATGTGGTTGCCAATGGAGGCCACCGGCCAGCCCTCTTCCACGGTGACGCAGCGGTTGGTTTTCATCACCGAATTGATCACCGTGTCATAGTCGATCGGACGCAGGCTGCGCAGGTCGATAACCTCTGCCGAAATACCCTCTTTGGCCAGCTCATCCGCGGCTTCCAAAGCGTATTTCATGCCAATCCCGAAACTGACGATGGTCACGTCATTGCCTTCCCGCCAGATGCGTGCCTTGCCAAAGGGGACGGTGTAATCATCCATCACCGGCACATCAAAACTCGTGCCGTAAAGCAGCTCGTTTTCCAGAAAGACCACCGGATTGTCATCACGAATGGCCGCTTTCAGCATTCCCTTGGCGTCCGCCGCCGAGTAGGGCATGGCCACATGCAGGCCGGGGATCTGCGCATACCAGACGGCATAATCTTGCGAGTGCTGGGCGCCCACGCGGGCAGCGGCCCCATTGGTGCCGCGGAACACGATCGGGCAGGACATCTGGCCGCCGGACATATAGCGCGTCTTGGCGGCGGTGTTGATGATGTGGTCAATCGCCTGCATGGCGAAGTTGAAGGTCATGAATTCGACCACAGGACGCAGGCCACCCATTGCAGCCCCGGTGGCGAGACCGGTGAAACCGTGCTCGGTGATCGGTGTGTCGATCACGCGCTTGGCGCCGAATTCGTCCAGGAGCCCCTGGGACACTTTGTAAGCGCCCTGATATTCGGCAACCTCTTCCCCCATCAGAAAGACGGTCTCATCGTCGCGCATCTCTTCGGCCATCGCGTCACGAAGGGCTTCGCGCACGGTGGTGGGCCGCATTTCGGTGCCGGCCGGAATTTCAGTATCAGCCGGAACCACTGGTGTGATCGGCTGGGCAGCAACCGGGGCAGCGGGGGCCGGGGCTTCAGCGGCCGGGGCCGCTTCGGTCGCAGCGGCGGGCGCGGCAATGTCATCCGCGCTTTCGCCTTCTTCCACCAGCACGGCGATGGGCGAGTTGACTTTCACCCCTTCGGTGCCTTCTTCGATCAGGATCTTGCCAATGATGCCTTCATCAACCGCTTCGAACTCCATCGTCGCCTTGTCGGTTTCAATCTCGGCCAGGATGTCACCGGACGATACGGTGTCACCTTCTTTGACCAGCCATTTTGCCAGCGTGCCTTCCTCCATGGTCGGGGACAGGGCGGGCATCAGGATTTCAGTAGCCATGTTTCTCTCTCCTCGTCCGGCTTAGGCGTAAATATCGGTCCACAGCTCTTCGAGAGCGGGTTCCGGGCTGGTTTTCGAATACTCGGCAGCGTCGTTCACAACCGATTTGATGTCCTTGTCTATGGCTTTCAGCTCATCTTCCGTGGCGTGTTTGCCCTGCAGCAGAAGCTCGCGCACATGTTCGATCGCATCGCGTTCCTCACGCACCTTCTGCACCTCTTCACGGGTGCGGTACTTGGCCGGATCCGACATCGAATGGCCGCGGTAACGGTATGTTTTCATTTCCAGAATATATGGCCCATTGCCCGAGCGGCAATGCTCCGTCGCTCGCAGGCCGGCCTCTTTCACTGCCAGAACGTCCATCCCGTCCACGGCCTCACCAGGAATGCCGAATGCTTCGCCACGGGTGTAGATTTCGGGGGTGGAGCTTGCGCGCTGCAACGAGGTGCCCATGGCATATTGGTTGTTCTCGATCACATAGATGACCGGAAGCTGCCAAAGCGAGGCCATGTTGAAGCTTTCGTAAACCTGCCCCTGGTTGGCTGCGCCATCGCCGAAATAGGCAAAGGTCACGCCGCCATTTTCCAGATACTTGTCTGCAAAAGCCAGGCCGGTGCCGATCGGAACCTGTGCGCCAACAATGCCGTGGCCACCGTAGAAATGCTTTTCCTTCGAAAACATGTGCATCGAGCCGCCTTTGCCTTTCGACAGTCCGCCCTCGCGGCCGGTCAGCTCTGCCATCACGCCTTTCGGATCCATGCCGCAGGCCAGCATGTGGCCATGGTCACGGTAAGAGGTGATGCGCTTGTCGCCTTCGATTGCGGCCGCTTCCAACCCGACCACAACAGCCTCCTGACCAATATAAAGGTGACAGAACCCGCCGATCAGCCCCATGCCATAGAGCTGCCCCGATTTCTCTTCGAATCGACGGATCAGAAGCATCTCGCGGTAATACTCAAGCAGCTCTTCTTTGGATGTGTTTGATTTAGCGGACTTTTTCTGGGCGCTTTTCCGGGCGGCCATGCGGCATCCTCCTTTTGGCGTCAACTCTGATTGATGCAATAGTTTAGCATTAAACTATTTATTACAGAGTTTTCTTCCTCAGGTCGACAAAAACTTGGAGTTCAGGAAAAAAGTCACGTGAAGGCGACTTGGGGCGAGCCCATTGCATGAGTTTTTTACCGGTTTGTGGGGAAATAAGCGGAGAGGGGGAAGCTCAGCCCTGTCGGAATTCAAGACAAGTTGCTTAACGCAGAACCACTTCGTCAGCCCGTACCAGGCCCAGAACCGAGCGCGCTTGTTCGTCCAGCAGGTCGAGGTCGAGATAGGTGTCGGAGAGCCGTTGGGTTTTGTTGGTCAGGCCCGCAATTTGGGCCGAGAGCGCTGCGCGTTCTTGTGTGAGCGCTTGCGCCTCGGCCTCAATTTGCACGCGTCGGAAAATTCCGAAGTCGCCCTGCACACTGGCAAAGGTAAAGTAGATGCCGAGGCCAGTGACCGCGACGAAGTAGACCACTCCACCAATTCCTGTTTTTGCGCGAGGGGCGCCCATAGGTTTCCCGCCTGTATGTACTGCCTTCATGCCCACCTCTTTTTGGGTGGTGCAAGAGGACTATGCCATAGGCGATTCGCCTTGTGAATCCCAAAAACGAATCGGTTTTGAAAAAAGTCAGACAGAGGCAGGAAGTGAGTCGCGCGGGCAACAGGAGCAATTTGAAAGCTCTGGAAAGCAGGGGGCTGAATGAAAAACGCCCGCGAAACTGATCGCGGGCGTTTTGAAAAAAATCATTTTGGCGTGAGGGGTTAGCCTGCAATCGACGCCTGGTAGATACTGTCGATAGTGCCTGCGATGGTGTCGTTGAACGCCTGATCAGACTGTTGGGCGGAAAGACCCTCGGTCAGCGCGCGAGAGAAGCTGGCAATCATGCCCGTGTTCTTCGAAAGGCGGGTGTTCGCCTCCTCGCGGGAGTAGCCACCGGACAGCGCCACAACGCTGGCGACGCGCGGATGATCGACCAGGGCTTTATAGTGATTGGCGGTCTCGGGCAGGGTCAGTTTGAGCATCACGGTCTGGTCTTCGGGCAAGGCGTCAAGC
Organism: Aliiroseovarius crassostreae; assembly: GCF_001307765.1. Classification (GTDB taxonomy): domain Bacteria; phylum Pseudomonadota; class Alphaproteobacteria; order Rhodobacterales; family Rhodobacteraceae; genus Aliiroseovarius; species Aliiroseovarius crassostreae. The sequence goes on along the minus strand of NZ_LKBA01000023.1, from coordinate 146,875 downwards.
TGGGCTTTGATCTCGGCCAGAAGAAGGGTTTCGGCTTCAGCCTTGTCTGTGATCGAGATGGTCACTTCCGGCTCAATAATCGGCACCAGCCCATGGCTGATGATCTGTTTGCCCATTTCGAACTGCTGGGCCACAACCGCCTTGATGCCTTCCGCATTGGCCGCATTGATTACCGAGCGCATCTTGGTGCCGAAAACGCCTGCTTTCACAGCGCGTTCGCACAAGGCATCCAGATCTGGCATTGGTTTCATCAGCTGCACACCGTTTTCCTCATTGGCCAGGCCCTTGTCGACCTTCAGGAAAGGCACAACGCCGCGTTCGTCCCACATGAAAGTGGCGGTCGGCTTGCCGTCAATCTCCCGATCCATGGTCATTTCGAACAGGATCGCGCCGATGACTTTTTCGCCGGTGAACGCAGGTGCCTGTGCAATCCGCGCACGCATGGCGTGGATCTGGTCATACATTTCGGCGTCGTTCGAATAGGCGTCTTCTTCCACGCCGTACAGGCGCAGAGCTTTGGGCGTGGAGCCGCCCGATTGGTCGAGTGCTGCGATAAAGCCTTGGCCGGCTTTGATTTTGTCCAATTGTGCTTGGTTCGGCATGATGGTCCCGTCCGATGTCAGGGTGAAATTTTCCCCTCCCTTCTAGGCGAGAGACCCCAATGTTGCAATTCTGCTGGCGCTAACATTCTGTTGGGACAGTAGGGAGACGGGCAAAAAACCGGAGGCAACGTCGGATGAAACGGTTTAATGACGCTGCCCCCGGAGCCGCCAGGAACCCATGCTGCGGGGAACCGGCGATTGGTTCGCGCGTCACTTGGTCAGGATCAGTTTGCCGGCACGGGTGATTGTCAGCGTGTAGATCATCCCGTTGAGGGTGATCTGGGCCGTTTTGCCATTCCGGGTCAGCGAAAGGGCCTCATATTGCGGGGCTTGCGGTTTGGTCATTGCATCCAGTGAAAGGGTGCGCAGTTGGACAGTCATGTGCGATTTCCTTCAATTCGGTCGAGGAGCCATTCCGCTAGGGGAACAAGGCCGGAGGGCAGGGGGAGGTGGTGCAGGATTTCCAGTGGTTCCGGGGGGATGTCAGCCAGTGTCTTCATGTTCGCGCTCTTGAGAAAAATGTGTCGGCTGGCCGGGTGTCGGGTGGCTGATATTGATAACTTACTAAAATAGTCAGAATAGAGTCAAGCGAGAATGCAAAAGAAAACCCCGCCGAAATGGGCGGGGTTAAGTATTTGATTATAAGACGTTATCAGTTGGATAGGGCCGCCACGCCGGGCAGTTCCTTGCCCTCCATCCATTCCAGAAATGCACCGCCAGCGGTTGAGATATAGGTGAATCGCTCGGTTGCCCCTGCTTTGTTCAGCGCAGCCACCGTGTCGCCCCCGCCCGCCACCGAGGTAAGTTTGCCGTCTGCCGACAATTCCGCCGCTTTAGCGGCCGCCGCATTGGTTGCCGCATCAAACGGTTCGATCTCAAACGCCCCAAGAGGCCCGTTCCAGATCAGGGTCTTGGCGGTTGACAGGGTGTCGATAATTTTCGCGACGCTTTCAGGTCCTGCGTCGAGGATCATTGCGTCGGCAGGGCAGGCATCGGCGGGGACAGTTTCACTGGCAGCCCCTGCTGCGAATTCCCGCGCCACCACCACATCGCTTGGCAAGATCACTTCGCAGCCTACGGTGTCTGCCTTGGCCAGGATCTCGCGCGCGGTATCGGCCATATCGTGTTCGGCCAGTGATTTGCCCACGTCAATGCCCTGCGCGGCGAGGAAGGTATTTGCCATTCCACCGCCGATGACAAGGTGGTCCACCTTGCTGACCAGATTGCCCAGAAGGTCGAGTTTGGTTGACACTTTTGCCCCGCCGACAACCGCGACAACAGGGCGTTCAGGCTGCCCCAAAGCAGCTTCAAGCGCCGAAAGCTCAGCCTGCATCAGACGACCGGCGCAGGACGGGAGCAGCCGGGCGACCCCTTCGGTCGACCCATGCGCGCGGTGCGCCGCCGAAAAGGCATCATTGCAGTAAATATCGCCGAGGGCCGCAAGACCGGCGGCAAAAGCAGGATCGTTTTTGGTTTCAGCGGCGTGGTAGCGGGTGTTTTCCAGAAGCAGAACATCGCCTTCTTCAAGTGCGGCCACGGCTTGTTTGGCCGGACCACCAATACAATCCTCGGCAAATTTGACCGGTCGTCCCAGCGCGGCCTCAAGGGCAGGGCGCACCACTGAAAGGCTCATATCCGGCACGCGTTCCCCTTTAGGGCGCCCGAAATGGGCCAGAAGAACAGGTTTGCCGCCCGCGGCCAGAATGTCCCTGATGGTTGGAAGGATGCGCTGGATACGGGTGTCATCCGTGACCTCGCCATCTTTGACCGGCACGTTGATATCCACGCGCGTCAGCACCACTTTCCCTGCCAGTTCCATCTCGTCCAGCGTTTTCCAGGCCATGACACCCCTCCTTACAATCTTGTCGCCTATGCACACCATTTGTCCACTATGGTCAACGATGAATGCGGAAATTGCGCCGGATTCAGGTCGGGGTCTTTTCAACCGTTGCCGCGCAACATAGGTTGTCGGCAAATCTGAATATAAAGGAGGCCCAGATGGCCGAATATAAAGATCCTGAAAACACGATCCTGATGGAGCTGAAAAACGGCACGGTTGTGATTGAGCTGCTGCCGGATGTGGCCCCGAAACATGCTGAGCGCATGAAAGAGCTGGCCCGTCGTGGCGAGTATGACGGCGTGGTGTTCCACCGTGTGATCGACGGATTCATGGCCCAGACTGGCGATGTGGCCAACGGCAAAGACCCGATGAGCCTGCGTCGTGCGGGGACCGGTGGGTCGGATCTGCCGGATCTGCCGGCAGAGTTTTCGAAACTGCCGCATGATCGTGGCACCCTTGGCGCTGCGCGCTCGCAGAACCCAAATTCGGCCAACTCGCAATTCTTCATCAATTTCAACGACAACCATTTCCTGAATGGCCAATATACCGTTTACGGTCGTGTGACCTCGGGCATGGAGCATGTGGATGCAATCACCCGCGGTGAGCCGCCTGCAGAGCCGGATGTGATGGTGTCGGTCAAGGTGGCCGCAGATGTCTGATTATAGCACCAAGGACAAGCGCGGGTTCTGGACGGTATTTCTGGCTGGCGTTCTGGTGATCGTCGGCTATGCCGCCTATACTCTGTGGCCTCAAAGCTTCGAACCCAATGCCGCCATTGCCGAAAGTGATTTTCCGAAGATCGAAATCACCGTGGCCGGTGAGGCCAACGGTCAGATCGAAGTCACCCTGCGCCCGGATCTCGCCCCGCAGCATGTGGAGCGCATCCTGACGCTGTCGCGTGAGGGGCAATATGACAATGTGGTGTTTCACCGTGTGATCGAGGGGTTCATGGCCCAGACCGGTGACGTGAAATACGGCAAAAAAGATGGCGACAAGATGGATTACGCCGGCATGGGGGGATCGGATTACCCGGATCTTCCGTCCGAGTTCTCCTCGGAAAGTTTTGCCGCCGGTGTTGTTGGCATGGCGCGGTCGCAAAACCCGAACTCTGCCAACTCGCAGTTCTTCATCATGTTCAAGCCGGGTCCGTTCCTTGATGGCCAATACACCATCGTCGGCGCGGTTACCAATGGCTTTGACGTGGTCGAGGCCATCAAGAAAGGCGCAGGCCCCAACGGTCAGATCCTGGGCGATCCGGACGTGATGACCTCGGTGAAAGTGGTCGAGTAACGCCTCTATCGCTTGCGAACACATGCCCTCAAACCCGCGTGAGCGGGTCTAGGCGGGGCCTCCTCTCTCTGTCACCATCTGTTGACCAGATGCCACGGGAAGAGGAGGCCCCGATGCGTTTACCCGTCCAGCTTATATCCCAGACCCAAATACAGTTTCACGGACGTCTGGCACTGACCATCCTGACCGTGATCCTCGGGCTTTGGGCGCAATGCCTGCGGGCAGATCCTGCGTTCTGGAAACACGAATTTCCGCAAACCGACTTTACCCGAACCAGTGTTGAGAACTGGACCGAAATCCTGTCTGGTGGTCCGGGCCGGGACGGGATCCCTGCCTTGTCTGATCCCCGATTTCTTTCCGTGCAGGACGAAACCCGTCTCGGCGCACGTGAACCCGTGATTGCCGTGGAACTCGACGGCGCGCCGGCACGCGCCTATCCGTTGCGCTACCTGACCTGGCATGAAGTCGTGAATGATGAGGTCGCCGGTCGCCCCATCGCCGTCACCTTCTGCCCGCTCTGCAATTCCGCCATGGTGTTTGACCGGCGCGTTAAGGGGCAGGTGCTCAGCTTCGGCGTGACCGGAAAGCTCAGAAATTCGGACATGGTGATGTATGACCGTGAAACCGAAAGCTGGTGGCAGCAGGCGCTTGGCACCGGAATTGTCGGCGTTCATACCGATACGCAACTTGAACAGCTTCCCTCCTGGATGGAAAGCTGGGCTGAATTTGCCGGTCGCAACCCGGATGGGAAAGTGATGGACCAACCACAGGCGCGCCGTGCCTATGGTCGGAACCCCTATGTGGGATATGACAGCCGCACACGCCCCTATCCCTTTTTTACAGGAGAGCTTCCCCCAAACAATGTGCCCGCCCTCGCGCGGGTGGTGCGGGTCGGAGATCGCGCTTGGCCCGTTTCACGCCTTGCCAAATCTGGTGAGATTAACGAAGCCGGGATCACGATCAGCTGGGGGGGCGGTCAGGCTTCGGCGCTGGATGACGGGCGGATTGCAAATGGGCGCGACGTTGGCACCATTCGAGTGCGCGACGCCCAGGGCCGTGACCTTCCCCATGATGTGCTCTTTGCCTTCGCTTTCCATTCATTCTGGCCTGAAGGGACATGGATGCTCGGCTTTTAACCCTATGAAATTGCAGAAAAGAAGAAGCGGCCTGGACCTGTCGCGCTTTCGTGCCGCCCCAAGTGCTCGTTTAACAGGGTTTTGAAAAAGTCCGCTGTGAGGAACGGTTTCCCCCAACACGGATTCTGGGTGGGGCTGGATCATGGGCAAGCAGTCTTGGTGGCGCCTTTCCTCGTCAGGCAGCCAGCAGTTTCGGAAGCCTTGCCAGATTGCATGCTGCCATTGTCAACGTAAAGCGGGCGCGCACCCGCTCGATGCCGCGATACATGGTCTGAGCCATCCCACCGACGGTCTTGGCCCAGCCGAAAGGCTCCTCGATCTTCTTCCAGCGTCGCTGGGATTTGGCGTAACTGGGGTGTCGGGTAGTCCGGCCATCGATGGCTGAATGTCGGGATTTCTGCGCGACGTGGGCAGTGACAACCATCTGGCGCAACTCAGCGACGAAGTCGGCGCTGTCATAGCCGCGATCCGCAGCCAGGGTCAGACGCCGCGTCGATCCAGGCGAGTGGCGGTGTAGCATAGCGATGGCAGCACGCGGCCCGGCGTGTCCGTCCGCTTACGTGAGGTCGGCCTGCACGATCAGGCCGGAGCGGTTCTCCATCAGCCTATGGCCTATGAAGCACAGCATGGCCCCGGCGCCGGGCGCCTTCTTGAACAGCCGGGCCTCGGGATCAGTCATCGACGCGTGGGTCGCGTTCGGGCGTCGTTCCCCAGGGAAGTCGACTTCGGCGTTGCGGTTGCGGCGTGTGGGGCGGGGCATCGGTTCGGGCTCGGCCGTGGAGTGGTCAGGGGAGGCTGGTGGCGGTATATGGCCGTCTGGCGGATCGCCGGGACCCTCGTCCGCGTCGGACGCAGCCCTTTCCTTCGGCTGGAAACTTTTCATCGAAGCCCAGGCTTTCACCAATGTGCCGTCCACCGAGAAATGGTCATCGGACAGCAGCGGTGCCACCTCGCGATGCGCCAGAATGGCGGCCATGATCTTGCGCGACATGTCCGTCGTCAGCAGCCGGTCGCGGTTCTTCGTGAAGACGGTCGGGACCCGGATGACATCGTCGATCTCGAGGCCCACGAACCAGCGAAACAGAAGGTTGTAGTCCATCTGCTCCATGAGTTGCCGCTCGGATCGAGTAGAGGATCTGCAGCAGGTTGGCGCGGATCAAACGTTCCGGCGCAATGGAAGGCCGACCCTCTCCGGCGTAGAGCCGGTCGAACCCGGCATCCAGTGAACGCAGCGCAGCGTTGACGACGGATCGGATCTTGCGAAGCGGATGTCGCACTGGAATGCGCTCCTCGAGATCGACGTAGCTGAACAGCGATCCCGTCACCTTGTCCGATCCACGCATCCCCACCTCCGTCCATGTCGTGGTTGCGATGAATCATGTTCCGCGATTGGCGTCGAGGCCGGAGTTTTTCAGCAGCCTGTTAAGCCACCTTCCGTTCGAATGCCACGGGGCTTTTCCAGCCCAGTGCTGAGTGACGGCGGCGCGGATTATAGAACCCGTTGATGTATTCAAAGATCGCCATCTCAGCCTGCCGTCGTGTTTCCCATGACCGTCGCCAGATCAGTTCGGCCTTGCTGGTTTTGAAGAACGTCTCGACAGCGGCATTGTCATAGCAATTACCTTTTCCGCTCATCGATACTTTGACCCCCTGCTGGCGCAGGATTTTCTGATAATCATGCGAGCAATATTGCGACCCACGATCCGTGTGATGGATGCAGCCTTTCGGCGGCGACCGGAGGGCTGTGGCCATCTTCAACGCCCGGATCGCCAAATCGCGCTTCATGCGATTGCTGACTGCCCAGCCGATCACACGCCGGGAATGCAGATCGAGAATGACGGCCAGATACAGCCATCCCTCACGCGTCCCGACATAGCTGATATCGCCCGCCCATTTTTGGTTGGGCTGGTCAGCAGTAAAGTTGCGATCCAACAGGTTCGGCGCAATGTTGAACGTGTGAGTGCTGTCGGTTGTCACCTTGTGTTTGCGGGTTCTCACAACGGATATGCCGTTCTGACGCATCAAGCGGCCTACACGGCGGTGCCCGACGTTCAGGCCAATCTCTTTCAGCTCTTCCGTCATGCGCGCTCTGCCATAGCTGCCCAAACTGAGACGCGACTGCTCTTTGATATGTGCCAGCGTCACCAGATCGGACCGCTGCCTGCGGCTGGCGGGACGACCGCGGAAGGCCCGCAGACCACGTGAACTGACATCCATGACCTCGCAAAGACGGTTGGTCGGGAAATCGCGGTATGCTCTTCCCCTCTCGGGATCATGCTGCGCATGACCCTGCCGGGCAGTGGATGAACCTAAACCTCATGGCTTTTGGCCCGCGAAGAACTGCGTTGCTTTTTTAAGATCTCCCTCTCCTCCTTGAGGATGCGGTTCTCGCGTCGCTGCCGGTCATTCTCTTGCGCGAGGCTCAAATCCTCTTTCGACACCACATCCGTGTCTCGGTGTGCCGTCACCCACTTGTTCAGCGTCGACATGCCAACACCCAGATCGTGAGCCACCTGTTTACGCGTAAGCCCACTCGTCAGCGCGATACGCACCGCATCAGCCCGGAATTCGTCCGTCCGTTTCAGTCCCATAGTCGGCCTCCTTTGTTGCAGTAAATGCTATCAAAGGAGCGGCATCAAACCGCGACAGGTCCAGTAGCCATCTTTCTCCGACTGCTTGTCCACATCCTCATCACCTGTTTTGACCGCAACAGGACGAGTATCTTCTGGTTCTGGAACTTCTTCGGATTTAGCTTGTTCGTTGATTTTTACATCAACAACCATGCGAACAACCTTAGTATTTGGCCCCAATCCTAAATTAGGCACGGAGAGGTTGCTTACTGTCCCCTTAGGAGCATTTCCATTGCTTACTGAATTTTCTGGATTATATTCGGGACCATTACTACACGCTGATTTACCATCTTCTTTATCAGACATAAATTATGCTTCCCTTGATATGCCCTAGTCAGACATGGGAACCAATCCGTCTAGAAGCTCTGCAATTTCATTCTTAGTGGCGGCTCTGCACCATGGGGGACGAGACAGGCCTTTGCTTTCACGCTTTATGTAGTTGTAATAAAAGGCATTTCGATAGGCCTCGTTTCTAGACTCATCATGTGGAATAGCAATGGTTTCACATTTTTGGAAAAAACCTTTCAGATTGCCACCAAGTTCAACCTCCATCCAATCCAAGTATGCCCATGAAATGCGGGGCATTACTATATTGATTGGTTCGCCAAAAAGCCCCTCAATTTGCCTGCCGATTTCTTCATTTGGATCTTCGTCGAAATAATCCCACCATGTTTCTTGCTTCATCCCAATATCATACATGAAAACGCCTCAGCATTCACGGTTTTTCCTCGCTGGCACATAATGTTATAGTTCCAACTCGTGCGTACGCATTCTGCTTCTTTGTCGCCCATTGCTCGCTTTATGTGGGATTTCTTGATCTCGTGATCGAAGGACACTCATAACATCACGGGCAAGTACCGAACGCTCCTTCTTTTGTTGTTCTCTCAGTTTCTGGAATTCACGCTGCAACGCACGGCGTTCTTTCATCTGTTCCATGACCATAAAATCACGTTGTTTCTGATCGCGGTTTGCAGCCTTGCGAGCATCCAGTTCATTTTGCTGGCGGATGGTTTTATGGGTTCCTGTCAGACGGTCGAACAAACCGCGCAGACCTTTGTTCAAACGATCCGAGCGGAGCTTGGTTTCCTGTGACCAGCGTTTTTCTTGCCCGTCTTTAAGTTTCTGACGTTCATCACGGTGTGCCATGTTCATATCCCGCAGCTTGTCGCGCAGCGGATCAAGATCACGGTTCTGGCGGTCTTTGATATCGCGGATGTAACCGCGCATTTGCTCTGTGACTTTGGATCGAATGGTGGAGCGGGTTTCATCGACGGATGGTAAATTCTCTGGCGAACCCAGTTTTGCCTTCACATCTTTGGTCTTGAGGCCAGTCCACTTGGCAATCGAATGGACATTGCCATCGACATCCAGTGCAACAAATCCGCGCCGATCACCACGCGCAAGAAAATAGCCACGATCTTCGAGGGCATTCTTGAAACCGATTTGGCTATCGCAGCGTTCCCACGCTTGCTGGAACGCCTGCTTAATCTCGCGAGGATCAAGTCCTTGGCGTTTGGCCTGCTGCCATTCTTCGAGGGTGAAGTTCAAAGGCGATTTGTTGCCGTAAGTCGCCAGCCCATCGGGCAGCACCCAACCATGATCCAGATACAGATCACGCGATAAATTCCGCAGTTTGTTTTTGAAATGCGGCAGGTTGATTGCCTTCATTTCATCGACATCAATACGCGACCAGACCACATGCGCGTGGCGACGACCTTCTTTCTCGTGCATAACAATCGCACGGGGCTGATCTGTCAGTCCCAGTTGTTGTTCTGCGCGATCTGCTGCCTCAAGAAAATCCTGTTCGGTGGCAATGTGGTCGGTTGGTGGGTTCAGACTGAGGGAAAACATGAATTGCTTACATTGTGTGGCCTTAGAAATTGCGTGCATCTCGGAGAGCGCACCATTAAGTTGATCAGAAGAAAATCCACGCAACCCTAAGCACGACACATGATCATTGTCACGATCATTCATCAGATGATCGGCCAAGGCCTTTGCTCCAGAGCGCTGAGAACCTTTGAGGATCATAACGACACCCCCAAGGCTTTCATCAATGTCGCGCGCATCCATGCCACTTCGGCCACGGCACGTTTGAGGTCTTCTTCCAGTTCTGGATCGACGATCAACGTGCCTTGGTTCAGGTGCTTTGCAATCTGGTTGAGGTTGTTGGCCTGCCGTGTTTGTCCGAGGCGCGCCAAAACCTCAGCCAATAGCTGTTGCTCCGCAACAGGTGGTTTGCGCCGCTTGCGATATTTGGGAGCTTCAGCGGCAAAAACCACAGACTTGATATAGGACGCTAGCGGCATCGCCCCAGCCTGAGATTCAAGCTGAGATCGTTCGTCAGGTGTTAGCCGCAATGAAAACGGCGCGAGGCGTGCAGGCTTGGATGTGTCTCGCGAGGTCATGGGCGTGGCCCTCGCAGGATATTCCGATCATCTTTGAGGACTTCATCCCAACGCTCAAGCTCTTGAAAAACCTCTTCTAAATCAGGCGGCTCGATGCTTTCAGAAGAGTTTGTCCTAACTCTTTCTGACCGCACCAATTCATGCCCCGGTATTTGCCGGGGCCTTTTTTCTTGTCGAAAGTTGGAGCATGTAATGCGGACTAAAGCGTTTCGACTTATTATTGAGACACAATAATGAGGCGAAACGCCCGAAACCTACTGATGTTGCGGGCGTTTCGAAATCAACTTGTGTCTCAAGTTAATCTCGAAACGCTTTAAATCCAACAAGTTGCAGTTGGTGTCTCACCACCAACACAATTGGTAAGAGGCTGCAGATACCTGCGCCGCCTTTTTCTTGCCTGAAATACCTCGGGGTGAGCCTCGAAGAGGCGAGGGGCAGAGCCCCTCAGCCGGGGCTGACGCGTTTCGGGTTAAATGCGAAACGCTTTAGTTTCCCCGTGAACGGCTGAACATCCCGGCATGCTCCGCAGCCGCCCGAATGGCTTTCGACTTGTTCACGGTTTCCTGATATTCCGCCTCCGGATCGCTGTCGTAAACAACCCCACCACCGGCCTGAATATAAAGCTTCCCATCTTTTACAATCGCCGTGCGCAGCGCGATACACATGTCCATGTCGCCACCCGCGCTGAAATAGCCAAGGCCGCCGCCATAGATGCCGCGCTTCTCCGGCTCCAGCTCGTCGATGATCTCCATCGCCCGCACTTTCGGTGCGCCCGACACGGTGCCTGCAGGCATACCCGCGAAATAGGCGTCCAATGCGTCCTTGTCTTCGTGCAGATCTCCCACCACGTTCGAGACAATATGCATAACGTGGCTGTAGCGTTCGATGATGAACTCTTCGGTCGGACGGACGGTGCCGATTTTTGCCACGCGGCCCACATCATTGCGCCCGAGATCCAGAAGCATCAGATGCTCCGCCAATTCCTTCTGATCCGCGAGCAGGTCAAGCTCCAGCGCCTTGTCTTCCTCAGGCGTCTTCCCGCGCGGACGGGTTCCCGCGATCGGGCGGATTGTCACCTCCCCGTCAAACACGCGCACAAGGATCTCCGGGCTGGCACCGACCACCTGGAAACCGCCGAAATTGAAGTAGAACATGAAAGGTGACGGGTTGGTCCGGCGCAGCGAGCGGTAAAGTGCAAACGGGGGCAGGGGGAAATCCTGTACCCATCGCTGACTGGGCACCACCTGAAAGATGTCACCGGCCCTGATATACTCCTTGGCGCGCTCCACGGCCGCCAGATAATCGTCCTTGGCAAAGTTTGATGTGAGCGGGCCTAGATCTGCGAGATCCCCAAGGTCGAGGCTTTCGCCAATCGCGGCGCGCTCCAGATCCCGCAGCGCGTCCATGACGCGTTCCGCCGCTTGTGCATAGGCCGCCTTGGCGCTGAGGCCGGAAGACACAAAGGCGGGGGCAACCAGGGTCACCTCACCTTTCACCCCATCCAGAACCGCAACCACAGACGGGCGCATCATCACCGCATCGGGCAAGCCAAGGGGGTCGGGGTTCTGATCGGGCAGATGTTCCACCAACCGGATCATGTCATAGCCGAGATAGCCAAACAACCCCGCGCTGGCGGCCGGAAGATCTGCGGGCAGGTCAATCCGGCTTTCCGCCAGAACAGCGCGGAAAGCGTCCAGCGGGTTGCCCGGCATTGGCTCGTAACTGTCCCCGTCAAACCGTGCCTGACGGTTGATTTCCGACTGCTCCCCGCGCGCGCGCCAGATCAGGTCGGGTTTCATGCCCACCATCGAATAGCGCCCACGGACCTCGCCGCCGGTGACCGATTCCAGCATGAAACTGTCCCGGCGCGCTTCGGTCAGCTTCATCATCAGGCTGACCGGTGTGTCCAGATCCGCCGCAAGCCGGGTATAGACCACCTGATTTTTCCCGGCATTCCAACCGGCTTCAAACGCGTCGAATGACGGGGTAAGGGCCATGGGGGTTCCTCTCGATTGGGGGCGGGGTTACGGGAACTGGGCGTGGATGGCGTTGATCACGGCCCGATCAAGCGTCACCCCTGCCTGAGTTTCGAGAATACGGGCAAAGGCATTTTCGATGTCAATGCCCAGCTCCTGACCGGTCTGCTCGGCAAATTGCGCTTTCATCGCAACGGCCTCATCGCTGGTCTGATCGGCGGCATGGACGGCATCCAGACGCACCAGAACCACGTCCTCAACACCCGGAAGAACACGCCATTCATCGGCCTTCATGGTGAAGACTTCGTTGATGAACCCGGCTGGTGCGCCGTTGATAAAGGCGTCGCGCCCCTGTTCCGTTTCCACCACCTCAGTCAGACCAAGCGAGGACAGGCTTTCGCCCCCCTCCAGCGCCGGGATCATGCTTTCGGCCTGTGCGGCCAGCAACTCAAGGCGCTTTTGCAGGCCCCAGCCCACCAGAATTTGATCTGCCACTTCGTCCTGCGTTTGCAGGCGTGGGGCGTCGACCTTGTTGACGCGCAGCGCAAAAACGCCGCCATCGGCCATCAGCGTGATTTCGGGGAAATCTCCCTCCTGTGCAGCAATAGCTGCCTCGCGGAAGCTTTCATAGGCGGCAATGCCGTCGCTGTTCTCTGTGGTCCAGTCGATTGTGTCGAGACGCATTTTATGGCTGCCGGCAATCTCTTCCAGGGTGGCGCCACCTGCCAGAAGATCGTCCAGATCGGTAATCAGGTCGTTTACCTGCCGACGGGCCGCGTCAGAGGCCAGCTCGCCCTGAAGCTGTTCGCGGGCCTGCTCGAAACTGGTCTCCTGCGCGGCAAGAACAGCGTTCATGCGGAAAATTGCCGGGCCCAGGTCGCTTTCAACCGGACCGGCAACGCCGGGGGCCGTCATGGCAAAGATCGTGTCCCCTGCCATGCCCAGCTCGTCTTGTGATAGGTCCCCCAGATCGACATCGCTCAAGGTCAGTTCACGTTCGGTGACAATGTCTTCAAAACTCTTATCGCCTGCGGTGATCGCGTCCATGGCGGCCTGGGCATCTGCCGTGCTGGAGAAGACAAGGCGTTCGACCATGCGGCGCTCGGGCACCATGAACTCGTCGATCCGCTCCTGATAAAGGGCCTCAAGGTCTTCGTCGTTCACCTCGATCCCGGTGATCAGGTCTTCCGGGTTGAGCCAGGCAAAGGTGATGTTCTTTGTCTCGGGCAGGGTGAATTCAGCCGAACGGGCGTCGTAATAGGCGGTCAGTTCCTGCGCACTGGCGGCGGGCAGGGGCGTGGTCAGGGCCGACATGGGCAGGCTGGCCCAGGTAAAGCTGCGCGTTTCATAAGCATAGCCGTAAAGGGCATCCACATAGGAGGACGAGGCCGCGGCACCATTGGTGACAGCCGCCTGAAGGATCTGGCGGGCAACTTCGGCCCGCAAGGACGCTTCGAACTCCGCTGCGGTCAGGCCGGACTGCTCCAAGGCAAAATTATAGGCTTCGCGGTCGAATTGTCCGTTGGCCCCCTGAAAGGCCGAGATTTCCACAATCCGCTTGCGCAGCTGGTCGTCGCCAACCGAAATACCCAGACGAGCGGTTTCGTTTTCCAGTGCCGTGGTCGCCAGAAGGCGGCCAAGAACCTGACGGTCGAGGCCAAAGGCCTGGGCCTGTGCCAGCGGGATCTGCTGCCCGGTCTGGGCCTGGAGCGCGCGCAGTTCATTGTTTAGTTCACGCGCATACCGCTGGGCGTCGATATCGGTGTCCCCCACGGTGCCAATCGACCGGCCACCGCCGCCGAAATTGGTGGATCCAAAGCCTACAAGCCCAACCATCACGAGGCCCATGAGGCCCCAACCGAAGGTGCGCGAGATCTTACTGGTTGCCATGCTTTGCATCCTTTTTCATTCAGCTCTAAGCGGTTTTAGGTCACGCGGTCCGGATTGCCAAGCGGTGATGCGTCAGGGATGAAAATCCGTGAGCCGATCGAGAAATACGCCGATCCCGTCACGGTCGATATTGGCAAAAGCCACCCGCAGCTGGCGCGCCCCGTCCGCATCGCCTGCGGGCGTAAACATGGTGCCGGGAAGGGACAGGATGGCGCTTTGATCAACCAGCTTGGGGGCAAGCTGATCCGAGGGCAGGTCGAACGGGTGCTTCAGATAGGCGAAATATGCGCCACATCCCATCAGGCTCCAGCCCTTTTGTGCCAGCGGGGCAAACCCCTCTCGCATTGCCTGGGCGCGGCTCAGGATCTCCCGCCGTTCGCCGTCGAGCCAATCCCGAAGGTTGCGCATCCCCCAAAGGGCCGCGTGCTGGCCCAGCTGAGCGGGGCAGATTGTCAGGGTGTCGAGGAATTTTTCCACCTGGGCAAGGCGTGCAGGGCTGGTGATCAGTGCGCCCACGCGATGGCCGGTCAGCCGGTAGGCTTTCGAGAAACTGTAAAGCTGGATCACTGTGTCGCTCCAATCCGGGTCCGCAAACAGGTCATGTGGCGCGCCGTCCTTGGAATGAAAATCCCGATAAGTTTCGTCAATGATCAGCGCAATCCCGGCGTCGCGGGCAAGGTCACGAAAGGCGGCAATCAGGGTGGGGGGATATTCGACCCCGGCCGGATTGTTCGGGGTGACCAGCACAATGGCCCGCGTCTTTTGGGTGATCAGGGCGCGGGCTGTGTCCGGGTCGGGCAGCAGATCTTCGCCGGTTTTCAGCGCAACAGCGTCGATCCCGTTCATGTCCAGCCACATTTTATGGTTGAAATACCAGGGTGTTGGCAGGATGACTTCGTCCCCTGGGCCGGCAAGTGTGCTGATGGCGGCGCAAAAGGCCTGATTGCACCCGGAGGTGATGGCCACGTTTTCTGCGTCGATCGTGCCTCCATAGGCCTGGGAAAACTGAAACGCCACCTCTTTGCGCAATGCAGGCAGGCCCAGAACCGGGCCGTAAAGATGAGCGTCGGGCAGGGTCAAAGCAGTGTCGGCAATTGCCTGACGCAATCCCTCTGGCGGGGGATCGACCGGGGCGGCCTGGCTGACATTGATCAGGGGCAGGTCTTGGGAAAAGCTCTTGCCCGCGACCCAGCGACGCGCCTCCATCACCGGGGGAGGAGAGGTTGCGAATAGGTTAGGATTGAATGGCTGCATCGGATCCTCCTGCGGCTGCGCAGTGGACGGTAGCAAGCAGGGGAAGGAAGGGCAATCTGCAGATTGCGTATTGGCAGGCCGGGGGCTTTGCCCCCGGACCCCCAAGGTATTTTCAGCAAGAAAAAGGGTGTTTAACCCGCCAAGGTGACGAGCGCGTGCCGCTTTTTGCCTGCGGAGAGTTTCATTGGTTCCGCCAGATCCGCGGCGCTGATCATCAGGCCTGCGTTTTCCAACGGCGCGTCATTTACCTTGGCCCCGTTTTCGGCGATCAGGCGTTTGGCCTCCTTGCCGGATTTCACCAGGCCGGATTTCACAATGAGCTGCACGATGGAAATGCCATCGCCAATCTCATCCGCGGAGAGGGCGACGGTGGGCAGGTCATCCCCCACGCCGCCTTTTTCGAACACTTCGCGCGCAGTGGCTTCGGCGGCTTTAGCAGCCTCGGCGCCATGGGCGAGCGTGGTGACTTCATTGGCCAGCACGATCTTGGCGTCATTGATGGCCTGACCTTCCAGCGCGCCCAGGCGTTCACATTCTTCAAGCGGCAGTTCGGTGTAAAGCTTGAGGAAGCGACCCACATCCGCATCTGTGGTATTGCGCCAGAATTGCCAGAATTCGTAAGGTGACAGCATGTCCTCGTTAAGCCAGATCGCACCGTTTTGCGATTTGCCCATTTTCTTGCCGTCCGATGTGGTCAGAAGCGGCGAGGTCAGGCCAAAGATCTGGTTGTCGAGGATGCGGCGGGTCAGGTCGATCCCGTTGACGATATTGCCCCATTGATCCGAGCCGCCCATTTGCAGAGCGCAGCCGTAGCGGCGGTTCAGCTCAAGGAAATCATAGGCTTGCAGGATCATGTAGTTAAATTCGAGGAAAGACAGGCTCTGTTCCCGATCAATCCGCGACTTTACACTTTCAAACGCCAGCATCCGGTTGACCGAGAAATGCCGTCCGATATCGCGCAGGAAATCGAGGTAGTTCAGCTCGTCCAGCCATTCGGCATTGTTCAGCATCAGCGCCTTGTTGTCGCCGTCAGTGTCATAGTCGATATATTTGGCAAAGACCTTCTTGATCCCGGCGATATTCTCGTCGATCTGCTCAGGCCCAAGCAAAGGGCGTTCGTCCGCGCGGAACGATGGGTCCCCCACCTTGGTGGTGCCACCGCCCATCAGCGTGATCGGCTTATGCCCGGTCTTTTGCAACCAGCGCAGCATCATGATCTGAATGAGCGACCCCACATGCAGCGATTTTGCCGTGGCATCAAAGCCGATATAGGCCGGCACGACACCTTTGACCAAAGCTTCGTCCAGTGCCTGATAATCGGTGCAATCGGCCACGAAGCCGCGCTCGATCATCACACGCATGAAGTCGGATTTTGGGTGGTAGGTCATCGTTTTTCGGTCCATGTTTGTCGTTGAACCCTCCGTATAGACGGGGGCGGGCAAAAGGGGAAGAGCATGTTGAAGACACGGACAAAAGGTCCGGGCGGGGGACAGGCGATCTGGGCGCTTGGCTGCATGTCGGGGACCTCTCTGGACGGGGTGGATGGTGCGCTTGTGCTGACCGATGGCGAACGGGTTGAAGAGTTTGGACCATCGGTTTTTCTTCCTTTTGATGATGCTGAGCAGGCGCAACTGCGCACGGTTCTTGGTGCATGGCCAGGCGAAGAAGGTGTGGCTGAGGCGGCAGAACTGGTGGAAACGTCACATGCGATTTTGGTGTCGAAGTTGTCCTCTCATCATGTTGATATTATTGGTTTTCATGGGCAAACTCTTGCGCATGATCCGCGCGGGAAGGGAACGCATCAGGTGGGGGATGGCCAGGTTTTGGCAGAGATTTCCGGCAAGCCCGTGGTCTGGGATTTTCGGTCTGCTGATGTGCTGTTGGGGGGGGAAGGCGCCCCGCTTGCGCCCTTTTACCACCACGCATTGGCACGCCATATCAAGGCAGACATGCCGTTGGTCTTTCTCAACCTTGGAGGGGTTGGAAATGTCACCTGGGTGGATCCGAATGTCGCGGATCCCGCTGCAACTGGCGCCTGCCTCGCCTTTGACACGGGGCCAGCCAATGCACCGATCAATGATGTGATGCGCGCGCGTCGGGGCCAGAGCTTTGATGCCGGGGGGGCATTGGCCCAGTCTGGCGATGTGCAGGAAGAGATTGTCGCCCGGTTCCTGCAGCACCCCTATTTTCTACGCATTCCGCCAAAATCTCTTGACCGGGATGCGTTTTCTTCGCTGAAGGATCAGGTGGAGATGCTTTGCGATGCGGATGCAGTGGCGACCTTGTCGGCCTGTGTTGCTGCGGCCGTCGCCCGCGGGCTTGAGCACTGCCCCTCGACACCGTCCCGCATTCTGGTCACGGGCGGTGGGCGGCACAACGCGGCCATCATGCAAGAGCTGCGGGCGCGCTGCGAGGCGGATGTCCTGCCGGTTGAAGAGGCAGGTCTGGACGGAGATATGTTGGAGGCCCAAGCCTTTGCCTATCTTGCGGTCCGTGTGGCGCGTGGTCTGCCCTCGTCCTGCCCCACGACAACAGGTGTTGAAGCCGCTGTTGGGGGGGGCGTCCTGTCCTATCCGGAAGGGGACGGGGATCTAGATCACTGATCTTGCATAAAAATGGGCCCAAACAGGGCCCATTTCCGGTTTGCTGTAGGCGTTGCCCCCGTATCAGGCCCCGTATCAGGCCGCCGTATCAGGTCCGTGCCACTGTCGCCTTATCGCCGTAAAAGGCGAGATGATCTTTCAGCGTAGCCAATTCCTCGATCGGAGAGCCATAACTCCAACCGGCATCTTCGATCACCTTGGATTTGGTGTTGATCGAATAGTGTTTTGCTTCGCCACGATAGGGGCAGGTTGTCACGGTCTGGCTTTCGTCCAGAAAGGCCATGGCGATGTCCGCACGAGGGAAGTAGATGACCGGTTGGCTCTGACCTTCGATAACTTCAAGGGCATTCAGGCTTTCGCCCAGCACAGCGCCCCCGGCGCGCACGGTCCATTTGCCCTCGGCCTTACGGATCTTGATGTTGTCAGTCATGTTGTCCCCAATTCTTCCGGCCAAAGGGCCGATCTCGATTTGGCCCTGACTTTACCAGATTATAGAAGAGTGTCGCGTGTCAAATCGGCGCGGTTGCGTCCTGTAGCCACTGATACGCGACGTCACTGAGGCGCGGTGAGAGCTTTTCGCGGCACCGGGCATGGTAGGTGTTGAGCCATGCACGCTCTTCCCCCGACAGCATTTCCCCCACCACGAGCCCGGTGTCAATCGGCACATAGGTGAGGGTCTCCAGCCCGTAAAGGGCGCGCTCTTTGTCCCCATCGGGCGGGCAGACAGCCTCTTCGACCACCACCAGGTTCTCTATGCGAATGCCAAAAGCGCCATCGCGGTAATAGCCGGGTTCGTTTGATAGGATCATGCCGGGTTCCAAAGGCACTTCCGAGATGTTTGAAAACCGTTGCGGCCCTTCATGGACCGACAGGAAGGCGCCAACACCATGGCCGGTGCCATGATTGAAATCCTGATGCGCCGCCCAGAGCGGATAGCGCGCAATCGGGTCAAGGTCGCGGCCGGTTCTGCCGTGGGGAAAACGGGTGCGGGACAGCGCGATCATGCCTTGTAATACACGGGTGAAACAGCGTTTTTCCTCGTCACCGACTTCGCCGACAGCCAGCGTGCGGGTGATGTCGGTGGTGCCATCGCGATACTGCCCGCCGCTGTCCAGAACCACCAGATCCCCGCTTTGCAGGCGGCGATTGCTGTCATGTGTAACGCGGTAATGCATGATGGCACCATTGGGGCCAGCGCCTGAGATGGTTTCGAATGAGATGTCCTCGAGCTTCCCGGTCTCGCGGCGTTTTTCCTCAAGCTTTTCGACCAGATCAATTTCGGACAGGTTGGTTTTGTCCATATTGTCAAACCAGGCAAGAAATTCGACCACGGCCGCGGCGTCGCGCTGATGGGCCTTGCGGGCACCGGCCAGTTCGGTGGGGTTTTTGCGTGCCTTGGGCAGGACAACGGGGTCGTCGTTCCATTCAAAGGCAATGCCTGCTTTTTCCAGATGTTGGGTGACAGCATAGGGGGCAGAGCTCTTGTCGACGCCAACCGGGCCATCCAGCGCCTTCAGGGCGGCAACAAACGCGTGTTTGGGACGCACCGAAATCCCCTCAAGCCGCGCAATCCCCTCGCGCTCCTCTTCGGTAAACAGCGTCACCTGCGCGTCATCGCCAATGATCGCAAAACCCTGCACAACCGGGATATGCTCAATATCCGTGCCGCGGATGTTCAAAAGCCACGCGATGCTGTCAAGCAGGGTCAGCACCTGCGCCTTCAATCCGCGCGCCAGCAGTTCGTCGGCAATTTCGGCGCATTTGTCTGCGCTGTTCTGACCTGTAAACTCAAGCGGGTGTGCGGTGATCGGAGCGGCTGGTGGGGCCGGGCGGTCCGTCCAGATCTGATCCACCAGATTGTCCACCGCCACAAGGCTTAGCCCCGCAGCGGCGGTATCCTTGCGCAACCGTTCGATTTCGCCGCGGCTGTGCAGCCACGGATCAAACCCGATTTTCTGTCCGGGCTGGGCCTTTTGTGACATCCACGGACCGGGCTGCGTCTCGGGCCAGTCGACAGGGGTGAAATGCCCCAGATCCACCTGGCTTTTCACCTGGTTGCGATAGCGCCCATCCACAAACACACCCGCGCTCTCTTGCAGCGCGATGCAGAACCCCGCCGACCCGGTAAATCCCGTCAGCCAGGCCAGACGCCGGTCACATTCCGCAACATATTCGCCCTGATGGGCATCCGCGCGGGGAATGATGAACCCGTCCAGACCTTTCAGTGCCATGGCGCGGCGCAGACGGTCTAGGCGGGCGGGGCCCTTGGTGGGATCGGCGGTGGTGTCAAAGCTTTGATACATGTGGGATCTCTGGCGGGAATCTTTGGTCTGAAGTGGGACTGGTTTGCGCGCATACTGCCCCTGCGGTCCCGGGAGGGAAAGTGGAATATTCGGTTGACAGGTCCGCGCGCAGGCCACAGCAGTTGAACATTACGACGCAGCTTGGTGGGAAGATGAATGTATCGAATGCCTGATGAGGACCTGGTGGAACTGACCCGCTGGCGACGTGAGATGCATCGCTGGCCGGAACTCTCGGGGCAGGAGCGTGAAACCGCCCGGCGGGTGGTTGAGGTGCTGACGCCGCTTGGCCCTGATCACATTGAAACCGGGCTCGGGGGGCATGGTGTGGCTGCGGTGTTTCGCGGTGCGGGCAAGATCCGGCACCGGGTGATGCTGCGCTGTGAACTGGATGGATTGCCGATTGAGGAATGCTCAGACGCGCCGTATCGTTCGCAATACCCCGGAAAAGGGCATTTATGTGGTCATGACGGGCATATGGCCATCCTGATCGGCGTGGCCCGCACACTGGCACACAGGCGTTTTGAGGGGCTGGATGTGATCTTGTTGTTCCAGCCCGCAGAAGAAACCGGAGCGGGGGCAAAGGCGGTGCTTGCGGATGGGCGGCTTCAGCGCCTGGCCCCGGATATTGCGCTGTCTTTGCACAATGTGCCGGGGCGTGTTTTGGGCGAGATTGGCCTGAAGGCCGGGCCGGTCAATTGTGCCTCGCGCGGAATGCGCGTGGCCTTCAATGGCTGCACGGCACATGCCTCGCAACCCGAAACCGGGCGCTCACCGGGACTGGCCATGGCAGAGGTGATCTTCGGTTTTGCCGCGATGGCGGTCGGCGCACCCTCTGAACCCGACTTCCGGATGGCGACCGTGACCCATGCCAGTCTGGGGGAGAAAACCTTTGGAATCGCCCCCGGTGCCGGGGAGGTCTGGGTGACGTTGCGCACATTGACCAATGAGGCGATGGACGCGTTGGTTGGCGATGCAGAAGCCCTTGTGAGCGACGTGGCGAAAGCGCAGGGGCTTTCGGTGAACTGGTCTTATCAGGATGTATTTGCAGGCTGTGAAAATGATCCTGTTCTGACCGGGCAGGTGAAAGGCGCGGTGGAAAGCGCGGGATTTGCGGTTTCCGATGGTGGGTTGCCGATGCGTTGGTCCGAGGATTTTGGCGTATACAGCGAAATTGCCCAAACGGTCATGCTGTTTGTGGGCAGTGGTGTGGACACGCCTGCGTTGCACAACCCGGATTACGACTTTCCAGACGCGCTGATCCGCATTGGAACCGAAGCTTTCCTTGCCAGTCTGAACGCTCTTGGGTCGACGACCCCGGGGCCGACGGTATCGGGGGAAGGTGAGGGTTAGCTCGCCTTCCGGATCCCCATCACCCGCGCCCGCGCCCGGGGGTCACTGTCAAACAGCGCGGCAAGCTGTTCGGTCATTGCGCCTGCCAGCTGTTCGGCATCGGTGATGGTGACCGCACGGTCGTAATACCGGGTCACGTCATGGCCGATGCCAATCGCCAGAAGCTCAACCCGCGCCTGCCTTTCCACCATTGCAATCACGTCACGCAGGTGTTTTTCCAAGTAATTCGCAGGGTTGACGGACAGGGTTGAATCATCGACCGGCGCCCCATCAGAGATCACCATCAGGATCTTCCGCGCCTCTGGGCGGGCTACGATCCGGCGATGGGCCCATTCCAGCGCCTCGCCATCGATGTTTTCCTTAAGCAACCCTTCCTTCATCATCAGGCCCAGATTGTCCCGGGTCCGGCGCATTGGCGCATCCGCCTGTTTATAGATGATATGGCGCAGATCATTCAGCCGCCCCGGTTGCCCCGGGCGCCCATCAGCGAGCCATTTTTCGCGTGCCTGACCACCTTTCCAGGCGCGGGTGGTAAAGCCCAGCACCTCAACCTTCACCCCGCAGCGTTCCAGCGTGCGGCTCAGCACGTCGGCGCAGATCGCAGCAATCGAAATCGGTCGGCCCCGCATCGAGCCGGAGTTGTCCAGAAGCAGCGTCACCACCGTGTCGCGAAACTCGGTATCTTTTTCCTGCTTGAAACTGAGCGGCGTGGTCGGGTTTGCAACAACCCGCGCAAGGCGCCCCGCGTCCAGAATGCCTTCTTCCAGATCAAACAACCAGGACCGGTTCTGTTGCGCCTGCAGGCGGCGTTGCAGCTTGTTGGCCAGTCGGCTTACGGCCCCTTTCAAAGGTTCCAGCTGCTGATCGAGATAGGCTCGCAGCCGTTCCAGCTCCGCCGGTTCAGCAAGCTCCTCAGCCAGGATTTCCTCGTCATGCTCGTTCAGATAGACCTCGTAATTGGGGTCTGCGTCAGAGGCCGGGGCCGGGGCGGGTGGCTCGATCGGCGCCTCCCCTTCGGGCATCTCGGCATCATCGCCCATCTCATCTTCGGACATGTCGTCAATGGTAACCTGGGCCTCGGTCTGGTCCATGGTCTCATCTTGCGACTGCTCAGGCTGGGCGTCCTGCTCCTCGGAACTGTCCTCCCCCTGTTCCTGCTCTTGGTCCTCTTGTTGTTCCTGATCCAGTTCGGCGTCCTCGTCGGACTGATCGTCCTGATCCGGATCATCGCCAAGCTGATCGCCATAACCCAGATCTTCGATCACCTGTCTGGCAAAACGCGCAAAGCCCTGCTGGTCCGACAGGGTATCCTGAAGATCGTTCAGATGGTCGCCCGCCTGTCCTTCGATAAAGCCACGCCACAGCTCCATCACATTTGCCGCGGCAGGGGGCAGATCGCGTCCGGTGGCCAGGTGGCGCACGAGATAACCCGCGGCATCCGCGAGCGGGGCCTGCGCAGCCTCGGTGATCTGGTCATAGCCGAGACGTGCCGCATCTGACTGAATTTTTACGTCGATATTGCCCGCCGTGCCCGGCATGTCGCGCGCGCCCATCGCCTCGCATCGGGCGGTTTCCATCGCCTCGTAAAGGTCGCGCGCCATTTGGCCGGCTGGGGCGTAACGCAGGTGCATCGCGGGGTCGTGATAGCGATGTTTCATCGCAAACGCATCCGCCGTGCCCCGGGCCAACAACACCTCTTCACGGGTCATCCGGCGCGTCACCTGCGGCAGGCGCACCGCGTCATTCGTGGCCCCGGGTGGGTCCACTGAATAGGTCACGGACAGATCGCCATCATCGGCCAGCGTCTTGGTCGCTTCGGCCAGCGCCTTTTTGAACGGATCAGCGGGGTTGTCGTTGGGCTTTTTCATATCGTCAAATTAGGGCGTCGCCCGCGCTTTGGAAAGCCGTATTCCGACATTTTGCGATGGATTTGTGAGGCCAGTTCCGGCGGAGTATCAGCCCAGAGGCGCCTGCTTGCGCCCCGCCAGTCGGTCACACCAGTTGATCCGTTTTTCGCCGTGATAGGGCACCGCGAGCCCGGCTTCGATCATGATCTCAGCCACGTCGCGCCCGTCAATATAAAGCCGTGTCAGCAGGCGACGGTATTTATCCGGGCGACCTGTGACGGGCAAAACCTCCTGCGCATTTTCGATCAGTTTTCGCAGATGACTGGTGGCAATTTTTCCCAGAGCCTTTTCGTCAGGGCAACGTGACCGAAAGGTCTCTGGCGTGTCAAACCCCAGCAGGCGCAGGTTCTGTTCCCGCCCATGGCAAATGGCTTTTACCGTGTCCCCATCCACCACGCGAATAATGTCGCACGAGGACGGAGGCGCCGAGGCTGCCGTCATTTTTTTCGGTTCTTCCTGACATGCTGACAGGAACAGAAAGGCCAACACCATGAGACTACGCATACCACCATCACCCGATTTTCACCCATGGCCAGTTTAGGTCCGGATTGCTGGGAAATTGTTAATGAGAAAAGAAAAAGCCCTGCAAAAACAGGGCTTTCAGCGTTAACTTGGGTTAACCAAGGCTCATGCTTGCCGCTGATTCAGGCAGTTCCTCGTCAAAACAGCGCTGATAAAACTCTGCCACGGTCTGACGCTCAAGCTCGTCACATTTGTTCAGGAACGAGAGGCGGAACGCATAGCCCACATCGCGGAAGATACGTGCATTTTCCGCCCAGTTCAGCACTGTGCGGGGGGACATGACGGTCGACAGATCGCCGTTCATGAACGCGGTGCGGGTCAGGTCCGCCACGGTGACCATCTGGCTCACGGTCTTGCGGCCGCTTTCGGTGTTCATCATCGCGTTTTTCGCCAGCACGATGTTGGTTTCCGCGTCATGCGAAAGGTAGTTCAGCGTGGCGACCAGCGACCAGCGGTCCATCTGCGCCTGGTTGATCTGTTGCACACCATGGTAAAGCCCGGTCGTGTCGCCCAGACCCACGGTGTTTGCGGTGGCAAACAGGCGGAAATTCGGGTTCGGAGTGATCACCTCGTTCTGGTCCAGCAGCGTCAGCTTGCCGTCATGTTCCAGCACGCGCTGGATGACGAACATCACGTCAGCCCGGCCTGCGTCATATTCGTCGAACACGATGGCGGTCGAGTTGCGCAGCGCCCAGGGCAAGATGCCTTCCTGGAACTCGGTCACCTGCATCCCGTCTTTCAGCTTGATCGCATCCTTGCCGATCAGGTCAATCCGCGAGATGTGACTGTCGAGGTTCACCCGCACACAGGGCCAGTTCAGCCGCGCCGCAACCTGTTCGATATGGGTCGATTTCCCGGTGCCGTGATAGCCCTGAACCATCACACGACGGTTGAAGGCAAACCCTGCGAGGATGGCGAGCGTGGTGTCCGGGTCGAACTTATAGGTCGGATCCAGCTCCGGCACGCGATCAGTCCGGTCTGCAAAGCCCTTCACCGTCATATCGGTGTCGATGCCAAAGACCTCGCGAACCGAGATATCTTCGGTGGGTTTTGCATTCACATCCATCTTCGCAATCCTTCCTGAACGGTTTTGGTCCGGTATTCCGGTGCCAGCCCCGGTGTGGTGCCCGATTATCTCGTTTCGTGCAAGGGGAGCGTGGCGTATTTTTCAGCCATTGATATTGCCAGAGGATAATCGCGTGTAGGGCCACCTGAATTCGGATGGTCTGACGGCGTGAGTTGACGGTGCAAAATTCTGCATTTGGCAATGGTGGTGGGAAAAAAGAACGCCCTGCAGAAAACATGCAGGGCGTTCGGGTGTCCTGAAAATGCGCTTATTTGAAGCTGCGGCTGTCCTTAATCTGGTCCCAGGCCCAGACCACTTCCTGCAGTTGCTCTTCCTGGCTGCGATCGCCGCCATTCATATCGGGGTGCAGCACCTTGATCAGTTTTTTGTAGGCCTTGCGCACCTCGGCCTTGGTCCAGTGATCCTTGGCTTCCAGAATCTCGATCGCGCGCCGTTCGGTCGGGGGCAGGCGCCGGGTCGAGCCGGTGACGGATTTGCCCGGGTTCTGCGTGGCGTTTTCCCCAAGCACCTGATGGGCGTCATCAATGCCCAGGCGGGCCCAGGCCCGCTGTTCCTCGGTCTGCTTGCCAAACGGTTTGGTTTCACGTTCCCAGACCCGGTCCTTGTCGGCCTGTTCGTTGATTTCTTCTTCGCTGGCGCCGTCAAAGAAGTTCCATTTCAGGTTATATTCGCGCACATGGTCTTTGCAGAACCATTTGAACTCGTCCAGATGATCCGGCGAGCGGGGCGCGCGGTATTTCCCGGCCTCTTTACAGGTTGGGTGTTCACATTCACGTGTAGAGGTTTCAAACGCCCCAGACATCCCACGCCTGCCGCGCGGGTTCTTCTTCTTGGCGGAAGAAACCGAAATATCGAAACCAAAAGGATCGTCGTTTGCCATTAGTTCACTCTTTTCGACTCGGACCAGAGAGTTTAGTGGATTTTGCAGATGTTTGAAGAGGGAAGCGTCCGAAAATGACCCGCCGAGACCAGATTTTTTCCAAGCTCGAAACAGCGTTTGAACCGCAACATCTTGAAGTGATTGATGAAAGCGAAATGCACCGGGGGCATGCAGGGTATCAGGACGGGGGCGAAAGCCATTTCCGTGTTGTGATCCATGCGCAGAAGCTCGCCGATCTTGGTCGCGTTGCCCGCCATCGAGCCGTGCACCAGGCCATTGGCGCAGACCTGATGGGGCAGATCCACGCGCTGGCGCTTGATATCAAGGCTTGAGGGTCAGGCGCTGTCCCCATCGCGCGACAGGGCAGGGGCATCTGCGGGCACCTCGTTGGCCTTGGCGGCTGAGGGTAGGGCCGGGGCGTTTGTCTCTTCCGCGGCGGCGGTGGCGGCCACCGTGGGGGAGGTATCCTTCACATCATCCCAGGCACGTTCGCGCCGAAACACCAGAAGGTTGCGGAAGGTTGAGGTCTTGCCCGTCAACCCCTTGCGCTCTTCTGCTGGCAAGGTCTCGGCACGCTGATAATCCCAGCCCGCTGCCGCCATTTCATTCAGCAAATCGGACATGGCCAGGGCAAACCGATCTTCGGATGTTTTGACACCTTTGGCTTTCTTGCCCCGTGAGGGCGCGGGGATGACGCGGTATTCGTACATGGAACCTGTCTCGCTGTGTTTGGGCTCGTGGGATGTAGCATTTTGGCGGGGTTCTGACCAGCCGCCAAACAGGCGACCAGTCATCATATGGCCAGTTTTTACCAGCATCTGCATCAGCGCAGAATCGGCACGTCGCTTTGGGGTATATCTGCAAATGTAAGATCCGCAGGGGCAAATGGGGCTGCGGCCAGACGGAGCTCGTTTGCCTCGGCCCGGGTCAATTGTTCCCCCTGTTTGCGTTTAAGCAAAACCTCGCGCGCCTTGGCGTATTGGTCGCCCTGCCAGAAGATCAGGCAGCCGTTACAGCCCTTGCCACAACAACCATCAGTGCCGACCCGGTTGGTCTTATAGCGCATCTCGCGCCCATCTTCGGCAATCGCCTCGGACAGCGCGTCACGGCGTTTTTCATAGGCTTTGGGGTTTTCTTTCCCCGTGATCTCAAGCCCTTGGGTGAGTTTGTCAAAGCGGATCCGTTTCCATTGCTCATCCGTCAGGGCCTTTTCCTTGCGCATCACGGTGAAGGCCGGGAACTGCGCCTTGAGGTGATCCAGGTCCTCATGATCAAACAGGGCAAAGGGCACACGGATGGTGGTTCTGGTGCCGCCTTGCACCACCTCTTTCACCTCACCCGTTTCGGCATCTTCAAAATCATACATCCGCAGTAAAACGGTTTCGCGCGCGATGGGAGAGATGAACTCCAGCACTTCCCCTGCCTCGAGCTTGTTTTTCACTTCGATCAGGAAAGCGTCCTCGGTGGCCTCTTTCACAACCCCGGCATATTCCCACTGCGCCAAGGACGCGGTGTGTTCGTAGTCATGTGAATAATTGGTCAGCCGGCCATTGTGGAAGGCGAGCGTATAGCCACGGTTGCCCACCGCCTCCAGCTCGCGCATATAGGGTTTCGGATCCCAGTTCTCAGGATCGGCGTAATAATCGTCGATGGCCATGCGATAGGCGCGGGCGACAATGGCACAGTAATATTCCGACTTGCCACGCCCTTCGACCTTCAGGCTGTCCACGCCGATTTTCAGGTATTCATCCAGCTTGGGCATGATGCACAGGTCGCGCGAATTGAGGATATAGGAGCCGCGCCCATCCTCCTCGATCGGCATGAATTCCCCGGGGCGCACGCCCTCTTCAAGTAGGAATTCAAACATATCGGCGTTGTCTTCAGTGATGTTCAGATCTTCGATCGTGCCATCCTTCAGGCGCATCCGCACGCCATAGTTCCAACGGCACGAGTTCGCACAGTTGCCTTGGTTCGCACCGCGTTCGGCCATGAAATTCGACAAAAGACAGCGGCCGGAATAGGTCATGCACATGGCGCCATGCACGAAGGCTTCGAGCTTCACATCCGGGCATTGTTCACGGATTTCAACCAGCTCCGGGTAAGACACTTCGCGCGCCAGAACCACAAGCTCTGCCCCCTGATCCTCCCAGAATTTCACCGACAGCCAGGAACACACATTGGCCTGGGTCGAGATATGCAGCGGCAGTTCAGGCGCGCGGGTGCGCACGTATTGAAACACGCCGGGATCCGCGATGATCAGCCCGTCGGGCTTCACCTTGCGCACCGTGTCGATGTACTCGTCCAGCTTCGGGATGTCCTTGTTGTGGCTGAACAGGTTCAGGGTCAGATAGGCGCGGCGCCCATGCTGGTGGCAGAACTCGACCCCTTCGATCACGTCTTCAAGTGAAAACTGCGACTTGGTGCGCAGCGACATGTCCGGCGTGCCCAGATAGACCGCGTCGGCGCCATAAAGCACCGCCATTTTCAGCTTTCGCAGATTGCCCGCAGGCATCAGGAGTTCAGAGCGTCGTTCAGTCATATCATCATCCGTATGTTCGCGCAGTCGGCTGATTGGAAGAAATGGCAAAGGCCCCACAGCGGGGGCCTTATACCAGAAATGTCGACAAAATCAGAGGCCCAGCTTGGCCGTCACGATGTCATTCACCGCTTTCGGGTTGGCCTTGCCGCCGGTGGCTTTCATCACTTGCCCCACAAAGAAGCCCACCAGTTTCGGGTTTTGCTTGGCCTTTTCGACCTGAGCGGGGTTGGCGGCAATCACCTCGTCCACGGCCGCTTCGATGGCGCCGGTATCCGTCACCTGCTTCATGCCGCGGGCCTCGACAATCTCAGCCGGGTCGCCACCTTCAGTATAGACAATCTCGAAAAGATCCTTGGCGATCTTGCCCGAGATATCGCCCTTGGTGATGAGCGCAATGATGCCCCCCAGCTGCTCGGGAGAGACCGGGCTTTCGGTGATCGAATGATCTTCTTTTTTCAGGCGACCAAAGAGTTCATTGATCACCCAGTTTGCGGCGAGCTTGCCGTCACGCCCCTCGGCCACTTTCTCGAAAAAGGCGGCGCTTTCCGCTTCGGCGGTCAAAACGCCCGCGTCATATTCCGACAGGCCGAAATCGGTGACAAAACGCGCTTTTTTCTCATCCGGCAGTTCCGGCAGGGTGTCGGCAATCCCGTCTACCCAGTCCTGTTCGATCTCGAGCGGCAGCAGGTCAGGGCAGGGGAAGTAGCGATAGTCATGTGCTTCTTCCTTTGACCGCATCGAGCGGGTTTCGTTCTTGTCCGGGTCGTACAGGCGGGTTTCCTGCACCACTTCGCCCCCGTCTTCGACAATGGCGATCTGGCGGCGGGCCTCATACTCGATCGCGGCCTGAATGAAGCGCATCGAGTTCATGTTCTTGATCTCGCACCGGGTGCCGAGATGCGAGAAATCCTGCGTCTCCATGTATTTCTCATATTGCCCCGGACGACAGACCGAGACGTTCACGTCCGCGCGCAGGTTGCCGTTTTGCATGTTTCCATCACAGGTGCCGAGGTAACGCAGAATCTGGCGCAGCTTGGTGACATAGGCCGCGGCCTCTTCCGGGCCACGAATATCCGGGCGGGAGACGATTTCCATCAAGGCGACGCCGGTGCGGTTCAGGTCCACGAACGACATGTTGGGATCCATGTCATGCACCGATTTGCCGGCATCCTGTTCCAGGTGGATACGCTCGATGCGCACCTTGCGGGCCACGCCCGGCCCCATGTCCACGATCACTTCGCCTTCGCCCACGATGGGGTGATACAGCTGCGAAATCTGATAGCCCTGCGGCAGGTCGGGATAGAAATAGTTCTTGCGGTCAAAGGCCGAGAACAGGTTGATATCGGCCTTCAGCCCCAACCCGGTGCGCACAGCCTGCTCTACGCAATATTCATTGATGACCGGCAACATGCCCGGCATGGCGGCATCCACGAAAGCCACATTGGAGTTGGGCTCGGCGCCGAACTTGGTTGACGCGCCGGAAAACAGCTTGGCGTTGGAGCTGACCTGGGCGTGGATTTCCATCCCGATAACCAGTTCCCAATCTTCCTTTGCCCCGGCAATGACTTTTGGTTTCGGGGTTTCATAGGCGAGATGATCCAACATATGTGCTTTCCCATGATTTCGTTTCCCCTGCCTTCTAGGGCAGGGCGCGAGCCGGGGCAAGGGGGCTGGCGATTGGTCTGTCGGTAGGGCGCGGCGTGGGATCAGGGTGGGCATCATCAAGGGGCGCTGCCCCTCGCGCGACAAGCGCGCTCACCCCGGGATATTTGAGACAAGAAAAAAGGGCGGCGGAACAGGCCGCCGCCCTTCAGGGATCGGTAATGGGGGGCGGATCAGCCGTTCAGAATGCGGCTGACCATTTCCTGCGTGTCCGAGGACAGATCCGGGGAGGCGAGGATCCGTTCCAGCGCCGTTTTCATCAGCGCCTGCCGATCCACATCCCAGCGTTTCCAGGTTTCAAAGCCTGAGCTCATGCGGGCGGTGATCTGCGGGTTGACCGGATCAAGTCGGATCAGCCAGTCGGCAAAGAGCGCATAGCCTTTGCCCGAGGCGTCGTGGAAAGCTGGTTGGTTCATCATCAGGGCGCCGAAGAGGGCGCGGAAGCGGTTGGGGTTTTTCCAGTTGAAATCCGCGTCTTTCGCCAGCTCAGCGGCGATTTCTGCAGCGCGGTCCGGGGTGCCATGGGCCACCTGCATGGCAAACCATTTGTCCATGACCAGAGCATCCCCCTCAAACCGGTTGCGGAAATCTGCAAGCGCTGCTTCGCCTTTCTGCACGTCGAGCAGGCAGCCAAGGGCGCCCAGGCGCAGGGTCATGTTGTCCGCCTGGTCATATTGTGCCTGAGCCGCAATGCCGCCATCCAGCCGGTTGGTGAGCTTCAGCACTTCCAGCCCAAGGGCACGTTTGCCTGCTTGTTCCGCATTGGGTTGAAACGCGTCTGTCACGGTCATTTCCGCGCTCAGCCTTGGCAGCAGGTCCTGCAGGTGTTCGGCCATTTGCTGGCGCAGGGTCTGATGGGCGTTATATATCGCCATCGGATCGGGGGTCATTCCCGCATCTGCCAGCGTCTGAGCCAGATCATCTTGCCCCGGCAGCCCCATTGCAAGCGCCCGGAAGGCGGGATCAAGGTTGTCATCACGCAGCATCGCGGCCACGGCATCAAGATAGGCCCCGCCGGGGGTGCTCTCGCCAGTGATCATCGCGATCAGGACATCTTTTGCCAGGGTCCGCCCGGCTTCCCATTTATTGAACGGATCGGTGTCATGGGCGAGCAGGAAAGCGCGCTCTTCGGCAGAGCTTTCGCGCTCCAAGATCACCGGGGCGGAGAAATGGCGCAGGATCGACAGGGTGGGTTTCGCGCCCAGCCCACTGAAGCTGAAGCTTTGCACGGCGTCTGTCACTTCGAGGATTTGCGTGCCGAGCACTTCGTCCCCATTGGCGCCAAGCAGCCCAACCGCCACGGGAATATGCTGTGGCAGCTTTTCATCCTGACCAGGTGTCGGTGGAGTTTGTTGTTCAAAATGAAGGGTATAGGTGCCATCTTCAAACTGATCCGTCACCTTCAGGCGCGGGGTGCCAGCCTGTTTGTACCAGCGACGGAACTGGGTCAGGTCACGCCCGGTGCTGTCTTCAAAGACCCGCACCCAATCTTCGATGGTCGCAGCCTCGCCATCATGGCGGGCAAAGTAAAGATCCAGCGCCTTGTAATATTCCTCATGCCCCACCAGTGTCTTCATCATGCGAATGAGTTCGGCACCTTTTTCATAGATGGTCGCCGTGTAGAAATTGTTGATTTCGACAAAACTGTCAGGCTGGACCTGATGGGCAAGCGGGCCGTTATCTTCGCGGAACTGTCGACCGCGCAGGGCGATGACATCATTGATCCGGCACACGGCCTCGGATCGCATGTCGCCGGAAAACTGCTGATCGCGGAACACGGTCAGCCCTTCCTTGAGGCTGAGCTGGAACCAATCTCGGCAGGTGATCCGGTTTCCGGTCCAGTTGTGGAAATACTCATGCGCGATGATCGCTTCGATCCGCTCGAAATTCGCATCTGTCGAGGTGTCGGGTGAGGCGAGCACGGCGGAGGTGTTGAAGATGTTCAGCCCCTTGTTCTCCATCGCGCCCATATTGAAATCGCTCACGGCAACAATCTGGAAAATATCGAGGTCATATTCACGTCCGTAGACCTCTTCATCCCATTTCATGCTGTCTTTCAGCGCCTGCATGCCAAAAGCGGTCTTGCCCTCGTCTCCGGGGCGCACCCAGAGTTTCAGATCGACCTCTTTGCCCGACATGGTGGTGAACCTGTCGTCGCGCGCCACCAGATCGCCTGCCACAAGGGCAAAGAGATAAGCGGGTTTTGGCCAAGGGTCATTCCATTCTGCCCAGCCATCGCCCGAGGCCACCGGGTTGCCGTTCGACAGCATCACCGGCTGGTCCCCTTCGATGCGCACCTTGAAGGGGGCCATGACATCCGGGCGATCGGGGTAATAGGTGATGCGGCGGAACCCTTCGGCTTCACATTGGGTGCAATACATGCCGTTTGACATGTAAAGCCCTTCCAGCGCGGTGTTGGCCTCGGGATTGATATCGACCTCAGCTTCCCAGACAAACGCAGCATCCGGCACGTCGCAGCGCAGGCCACCGTCAACCAGCTCCGGGGTGACGTCCTTGCCGTCGATCCTTGCGGAAATCAGGGTCAGATACTCCCCATGCAGGAAAAATTCCCTGCTTGCGGCAGCCGGATTGGGTTTGAAGCGGATTTTCGAGGAGACACGCGTGGCAGTGGGGGCGAGCTTGAAGCTCAGCGCCACCTCCTCCACCAGATAGGCCGGTGGGGTGTAGTCGGAAAGGTGGATTTTCTGCGGTGCCTGGTTCTGGGCCTGTTCGGTCATGTCGGGGAGCCTTTGATATGTTTGGCGCTAACGTAATTCGCCCGGTGAGGGGCTGCAAGCAGAACGAATGGTGTGATGGTGGGACGGACTGTCAGGGCGCGCGATGGAAAAACTCACCTGTCGGTTCAGTTTCCCTTAACTGACCTGCCGAGGATTTCAATTGCCTGCCAACGCTGTTTGGGGGAGTTTGCCTGTAACAGATCGCAAAGAGAGGTGCCCCATGACCGACTATACCAACCGTGCCGGACTGTCCGTTGCTGCCGAGCTGGCCGCGTTCCTTGAAGATCGGGCATTGCCGGGAACCGGGGTGGAGGCCGGGGCGTTCTGGTCGGGATTTGCGGATCTGGTGGCAGACCTCATGCCCAAAAACCGTGCCCTGCTGGAGCGGCGGAGCGCGCTGCAAACGCAGTTGGATACATGGCATATCGCCCATCGTGGGCAATCACATGACCCCATGGCCTATCGGTCTTTCCTTGAGGAAATCGGATATCTGGTGCCGGAAGGCCCGGATTTTGAGATCGGGACGGAAAATGTCGACCCGGAAATCGCCCTGATCCCGGGTCCACAGCTGGTGGTGCCGATCATGAATGCGCGTTTTGCACTCAATGCAGCCAATGCGCGTTGGGGCAGCCTGTATGACGCGCTTTACGGCACCGACGCAATGGGGGATCTGCCCGAGGCTGGGGGCTATGATGCTGCACGTGGTGCGCGGGTGATTGACTGGGCCAAGGGGTTTTTGGACAAGGCTGTTGCGCTGGATGGGGTCAAATGGTCGGACGTGCGTGGGTTGCGTATTGAGGATGGGCTGGTGATCTCGACCTCAAGGGGCGAGGCGCGCCTTGTCTCGCCGGAAAACTTTGTTGGTTCGGCGGAGGGTGGATCCGAATTTGTCTTCAAACACAACGGATTGCATGTGGTTGTTTGCGTGAACGCATCTCACCCGATTGGCAAGGATGACCCGGCAAATATCTCGGATGTCATCCTGGAAAGCGCCATGTCCACCATCATGGATTGCGAAGACAGTGTCGCCGCGGTGGATGCCGAAGACAAGGTGCTGGCCTATTCCAACTGGCTGGGCCTGATGCGGGGGGATCTGGAAGAAAGCTTTGAAAAATCGGGCAAGACCATCACCCGCAAGATGAACCCGGACCGCACCTATCTTGACAGCGACGGGCAGCCGATCACCCTGAAGGGCCGGTCGTTGATGCTCGTGCGGAATGTGGGCCATTTGATGAGCAACCCCGCGATCCTGACCTCTGAGGGAGAAGAGATCGGCGAGGGGCTGATGGATGCAATGATCACCACGCTCATCGCCATGCATGACCTGTCGCGCACCGGCGGGAACTCGGTGACCGGGTCGGTTTACGTGGTGAAGCCCAAGATGCATGGGCCGGAAGAGGTTGCCTTCTCGGACGAGATCTTTAGCCGGGTCGAAGCGGTGCTGGGCCTGCCACGGTATACGGTCAAGCTGGGCATCATGGATGAGGAGCGCCGCACGTCTGTGAACCTCAAGGAATGCATTCGCGCGGCCAAATTTCGTGTGGCCTTTATCAATACCGGCTTCCTGGATCGCACCGGGGATGAAATTCATTCCTCGATGGAGGCGGGCCCCATGATCCGCAAGGGGGATATGAAAGGGTCGAAATGGATTGCCTCATACGAGGATCGCAATGTGGATATCGGGCTGGCTTGCGGGCTGAAGGGCAGGGCGCAGATCGGCAAAGGCATGTGGGCGATGCCCGACCGGATGGGACAGATGCTGGCAGACAAGATCGGCCACCCGAAAGCGGGTGCCACCTGCGCCTGGGTGCCCAGCCCAACCGCCGCCACCCTGCATGCCACGCATTACCACGATATTGATGTGCTGGCCCGACAGGATGCGTTGCGCAAAGGGGGCGCGCGCGGGCGCCTTGATGATCTGTTGACCCTTCCGGTGGCGGATGGGGTGAACTGGTCTGCCGAGGATATCCGCCAGGAGGTGGAAAACAACGCGCAGGGAATTCTGGGCTATGTGGTGCGTTGGGTCGACCAGGGG
Source organism: Aliiroseovarius crassostreae (assembly GCF_001307765.1). Taxonomy (GTDB): domain Bacteria; phylum Pseudomonadota; class Alphaproteobacteria; order Rhodobacterales; family Rhodobacteraceae; genus Aliiroseovarius; species Aliiroseovarius crassostreae. The sequence continues at coordinate 112,226 of NZ_LKBA01000023.1, read as the reverse complement.
GTGGGGTGCTCAAAAGTGCCGGACATTCATGATGTGGGCCTGATGGAAGACCGCGCCACCTGTCGGATCAGTTCCCAGGCCCTTGCGAACTGGCTGCACCATGGTGTGGTCAGCGAGGAGGAGGTGATGGCAGCTCTTAAAAAGATGGCGGCGATTGTGGATGCGCAGAACGCGGAGGACCCGGCCTATCGCCCGATGGCGCCTGATTTTGAGGGTCAGGCGTTTCAGGCAGCTTGTGATCTTGTGTTCAAGGGACGGGTGCAACCGTCCGGCTATACTGAACCGGTGCTGCATGCGCGGCGCCTTGCATTGAAGGCCGCATTGGCCGGGTGAAAAAGGAAAAGTGATGACACTCACAGTGGAACAGGCGCGCGAAATCATTCGTGTGGCCAAGGAAAAGGGCCGGGATGAGGGGATGAAGCCCCTGTCGGTTGTGGTGGTGGATGCGGGCGGTCATGTGATTGCGTTTGAACGCGGTGAAGGCGCCCCTCCGGGCCGGTTCGATATTGCCCAGGGCAAGGCTTATGGCTCGATTATGCTGGGGATTGGTGGCACGGCCCAGCGCGACCGGGCTGAAGCGCAGAGCTATTTCATCCTCGCTGCCAATGGCGCCTATAACGGGCGTCTGGTGCCGGTGCCGGGGGGCATTCTGGTGCGAAATGATACCGGCACGGTGATCGGTGCGGTTGGTGTCACCGGGGATACGTCGGAAAATGACCTGCTCGCAGGGGCGGCAGGAATTGACGCGGTGGGGCTTACCGCCGAGGGGTAAGCCCCGTTTCAATTCTGTGGTCAGGCGGCTGCCTTCAGGCACCGGCTGGCCCCAACCAGTTGATAGACCGCCGAGACGCCCACCAGCAGATAGACAATGCGCGACAGGATTGACATGTCGCCCAGCAGCGCCGCAACAAGATCAAAATTCGCAAGGCCGACAAGGCCCCAGTTCACCCCGCCGATACAGACGAGGATCAGGGTGACAAGATGGGTATAAGTCATAACATTTCCTTTCCGTGTTTAAGAGTGGCCGCGCCAAACCTGACGCGGCCGGCCCGAAATGCTCCGGCCTGATATACTTGGGCCTCAATTCGCGGGGATCAGCACCTTGTCGATCACATGGATCACGCCATTGCTTGCACCCACATCTGCGGTGGTGACCTTGGCGTCATTGATCATCACGCTGCCATTCATGACTTTCACGGACACGTCGCTGCCATTGACGGTGGTGGCAGAGGTCAGTTGCACCACATCGCCGGACATCACTTTTCCAGGCACCACGTGATAGGTGAGGATTGCGGTCAGCTGATCCTTGTTTTCAGGCTTCAGAAGCGTCTCCACGGTGCCTTCCGGCAGGGCGGTAAAGGCTTCGTCCGTGGGGGCAAAGACAGTGAATGGGCCGTCGCCTTTCAGGGTTTCGACAAGGTCAGCAGCATCAAGAGCAGCCGCCAGCGTATTGAAGCTCCCGGCTGAGACCGCAGTGTCCACGATATCAGGGCCGCTCCCGGCATATGAGGTGCAGGCAGCAAGGGGGGCCATCGCCAGGGCCAGTGCAAGAGTGGTGTTTTTCAGGTTCAGCGTCTTGAACGACATTGTAACGCTCCTTTTTTGTTTTGAATTTAGAGAACAATAATTTCATGATGTGAAAAGTTACCTGCATCTCAACCCACTTTTTCGTGATGTGAATAATTCTGTAATGTGAGTAAAGTAATCTGTGCCTTCTTTCCGGAGGGGCAAAAGAAACCGAAAAGGAAAGGAACACCCCCATGTTGTCAGACACGCTGATCGAGCAGATCGACGCCTACCGAATCGGTCCGAAAATCCACCAGTTGCGCACCGACAAGCGGCTGGGGCTGGCGCAATTGGGGGAACATACCGGCCTCTCCGCCGGGATGCTGTCCAAGATTGAACGCGGTGTGGTTGTGCCCACATTGCCAACTCTTGTGCGCATCTCCCTTGTGTTCGGCGTGGGGCTGGATCACTTTTTCACCCCGGAAGATGCCCGGCCGACAGCCGTGCATGTGCGCGCCGAGGACCGGATCACACTGCCGATCGACGGGCAGGAGGGCGTGTCCTACCTGTTCGAAAGCCTGGATTTTCCGGTGCCCGATCGCCTGCTCGAAGCCTATCTGGCCGAGTTTCCTGAAACAGGGCGCCCTTCAAAACCCCATGCCCATAAAGGGGGTGAACTGGTCTATGTGATCGAGGGGCAGATCGCCCTGACCATTCATGGTCGGCGCCATCTTCTTGTTCAGGGGGATGCCTTTTATTTTGATGCGGATTACGACCACCAATATGAAAATGCCACATCCGAGGGCGGGCGGGCGCGGGCTCTGGTCGCGGTTGCACCGCATTTGCCAAGTTCAGCGCGCGGGTCGTAAACTTCCTCGGGGCGAAACCCAATCTAGGCTTCGCCCGTCATTCCCGATCTGCTATCATCCTAAAGCGTTTCGAGATTAACTTGAGACACAAGTTGATTTCGAAACGCCCGCAACATCAGTAGGTTTCGAGCGTTTCGCCTCGTTATTGTGTCTCAATAATAAGTCGAAACACTTTAGAAAGACGCATTAAATCGGAGCACATATGACCCGCCCCGTCATTGGTATCATCGGCAATTTCTACACCTTGAATGATCAATACCCCACCCATGCGGGCGGAACGATGAATTCAGAGGCGATCAGTCAGGTGGCGCATTGCCTGCCCCTGATCGTGCCCAGCCACCCGGATTTTGTCTGCGTGAACGAATTGCTGGATGTCTGCGACGGCTTTCTGTTCACCGGGGGGCGTCCCAACGTGCATCCTGAGGAATATGGCGAAGATCCCACCGAGGCGCATGGCGAGTTTGACCGTTGCCGGGATGCGATTACCCTGCCGCTGATCCGGGCCTGCGTCGACCGCGGCCAGCCCTTCTTTGGGATCTGTCGCGGGTTTCAAGAGGTGAATGTGGCGATGGGCGGCACGCTCTACCCGGAAATCCGTGAACTTCCCGGCCGGATGAACCACCGGATGCCCCCGGATGGCACGCTTGATGAAAAATTTGAAATCCGGCATGACGTGCATTTCACCCAAGGGGGGGCGTTTCACAAATTGCTGGGCAAAACCACGGTGCGCACCAACACGCTGCACGGGCAGGGGATCAAGACCGCAGGCCCTCGTGTGGTGATCGAAGGCCATGCGGATGATGAGACGCCCGAGGCAATTGTCATCCGGGATGCGCCGGGGTTCACGCTGTCGGTGCAATGGCACCCGGAATATAAGGCGGCCGAAGACCCGGTGTCCCGCCCCCTGTTCGAAGCTTTCGGCAACGCGGCTCGCGCCTGGAAGGCGACCAAAGCCTGAGCGTGAAACCCGTTTGGGAGCGTCACCCCGCCAGCAAGAGGCGCGTTTCGTAACGGCGCAGCACGCTGCGGGCTGTCTTGCCATAGCCGGTGTTTGAGCAGCGCAGCGCGGGAAACAGGGCAAGCACCTCCTCCCTTGTTTGGGTGTCCAGCCCACCAAGTGTGGGCCAGGCCGGGTGAAAGCTCTCGGTCGGGACCCCTTCGGAATAAATCACTTCGTGCTGATCAAACAGAAGGTGATAATAGGTCACCTCTGATGCCGCCTCCCGGTAGATGGTTTCGCCATTGATCATGTGGCAGGCCGGAACAAGGACTTCGGGCGTGTCAAAGAGAAGGGTCGCCTTGGGGGACTTCAACAAGATCCGGTGCTGCGGGCTGACAAGAAGCGGGCGGGAATTTCCAATCGCGCCTTTGCAAAAGCGAATGGGGGCCAGCCTGCCTTGGGCTGCGACATGGCTCTTCCCGATCCAGAGCAGGGGCTGCAACCCATTGTCACGGGTGATGATCAGATCCCCCGGGCGCAGATCTTGAACGGGGCGTGGCCCGAAAGGGGTTTCAATCCGCGTGCTGCCTGTAAAACATATGATAATCTGTTCGAAATTCGTGAAGGTCACCACGGTGCCGTCTGACAATGTGGCGGTGCCGTTTTCGGGGTTGTCCGGATCGAACACCACATTAGACCAGTCATTGACCAGCCCTTTGAGGTCGAGCGTATCGATGTCGCTGTCATCTGCGTCTTCGCCGCCATCCAGGGTGATGGTCGGGCCGGAACCATCCAGCGCATCCGTCGGGTTCAGTTCAAACCGGTCCGATCCGGTCCCACCCGAAGCGGTGTCGCCCGCCCCGACATGGATCAGGTCCTCTCCGTCTCCTCCATGAAGCGTGTCGGATCCCGACCCGCCGGTCAGCGTGTCATCCCCTCCGTTGCCATCGATAAAATCATCGCCAGCGCCCCCCGAAAGGCTGTCATTCCCGGCGATCGGGTCGACCGGGACCGGGGTGAAACTGACCGAGGTCAGGTGATAGTCCGATCCATCCGTGCCGTCTGTCTGGGGAAGGGCGGTAAAGACAATCTGGTCAAAATTCCCGTGCCCGGAGATGTCCACCGTGCCACTTCCCGTGCCCGCGCCTTGTTCGGTAAAGTCGCCTTCCGCAACCAGAACACCATCATTGTAGATCGCCCAATGACCGGCTTCTGCATAGGTTGAGGTGTAGAGATTGGCAAAGCTGAAACTTGCTTCACTTGCCTCCCCATCGAGTGTGACCGTCACGTTTTCGGACAGGCCCGAAGCAAGGTCATAACCAATCTGGGAGGTGACCGAGCTGTCGCTGTCAGAGACGGTGCCGCTCGCGCCGAACCCGCCGCCGGAATAAGTGGCAATGTTGCTGCTGCTCGCGGTGGTCAGCGACCCGCCAACAACATTCTGCGCGGTGACCGTATACCCATTTGTAGTGTCGGTGAAATTGCCTTCGTGGATCGTGATCGGCTCAGGCGTGACACTGGAGAGGTCGTCATCGCCATAAATGCTGTCGTTGCCATCGCCCCCCTCGATCGTGTCGGATCCTGTGCCGCCATAGATCGTATCGTCGCCATAACCGGCTTCCACGTAATCGTCGCCTGCGCCCGCATCAACCACATCTGCATTGTCCCCGGTGGCGCCGTCCCCCCCGTCGACCTTTTCCCCGTCTTCATCGGTGAAGCTCGTGTCGATCACATCCGCGCCATCCCCTCCGGTCAGCACGTCATCCGCTGTGGAATAGCTTGGCGCAGAGATGACGGATGCGGACGAAATTGTATCAACCGGGCCATTGTTTGAGGTGAAATAGATATTCCCATCCGAGCCCAGATAATATGTCCCCGTCTCGGTTTCATTGGTATAGGTGGTGCCGCCATATGTGCCGCTCCAGGTCCAGCTTCCGCTGCCAAGGATTGTATCGATCGTAAAACTGGTCGTAGGACCGATGATTGCGTCGCCGCTGTCCAGTGAACTATCACCAAGTTGCACCAGATACCCTGTTGCCATAGGTTCCCCCTCCATACGCGCAGATTTTGGCAGCTTGCCTGTTGCGGCTTAAGATTGGGTGTGAGAAGGAAAAAAAGACTGAAAATTTTGCGAATTATCAGTGTTTGGCTGCGCTTTTTGTTTCGGATTTGAAGCGAATTCAATCAATCAGGCAGCCAAGTTCAGCGTGCGGGCTTCGTGATGGCGCAAGACCATACGCGCGGTTTGGCCATAGCTGTTTGGCGCTGACCGCAGCTCTGGGAACAGGGTAAACAACTCCTCGCGCGCCGCGAGGCTGATAGCGGCCAGGCCCTGATGGCCGGGGTGAAAGCTCTCACTCGCAGCACCTTCGCAATACACCACCTCATGCTGATCGAAGAGCAGGTGATAATATGTCACCTCGTGGCGGTCTTCTTGAAAGATCGTGCGCCCGTTGATCAGGTGCTTGGCGGGGATCATGACTTCACTCTGGTCAAATAACAAATTTGCATCCGCCCCACGGTAGAGCATTCTGTGTTGCGGACTGACCAGCAGGGCGCGGTTGTTGCCAAAGGCCCCCTTGGCAAAGCGAACCGGGGCTAGATCCCCCTGTCCAGCTACGGTCTTGGATCCAATCCAGCGCAGGGGCTGGGCCCCGTTATCACGGGTGATGACCAGATCGCCGGGGCGCAGATCCTGAACCGGGCGGGGGCCATAGGGGGTTTCAATCCGGGTGCCACGGGTAAAGCAGATGATCAGGTTTTCGATATTGGAAAAAGTGACCACTGTGCCATCGGTCAGGGTGGCGGTGCCGTTTTCGGCGTTGTTCGGATCGAACACCACATCAGACCAGTTATTGACCAGCCCTTTGAGGTCGAGCGTATCGATGTCGCTGTCATCCGCGTCTTCGCCGCCATCCACGGTGATTGTCGGACCAGAGCCATCCAGCGCGGCGGTCAGGTCGAGGTTGAAGATATCAGAGTGAGCCCCACCTTCGGCCACATCGCCCGCACCCACAGAGAATTCGTCTGCGCCATCCCCACCATAAAGGTGGTCCTGACCGGCCCCTCCGACCAGCGTGTCATCCCCGTCTTCCCCATAGATCGTGTCATTTCCGGCCCCGCCGCTCAGGCTGTCATCCCCGGACATCGGGATCGGGGTGAAGTGAATGTCGGTAATGTCGACCGCATGGGTGACAGTATCGCCATTCGCATAGGAAATGATGATTTGTGACACCGGACCGGGGATCTCGACCAATAGCGAGCCTTCCGGGTTGAAAGTCTCATAGTCGCCATTGCCGGTTGCGGTGTTGCCGCTGACCTGAATGCCGCTGCCCGCCGTAAGGTTGACCGCCACCGGGTTCCCATCCGCATCAAAGGCGGTGATTGTGACCTGGTCGATATGGTTGCCCGCAACCGCGTCAAGGTCGTTGATGCGGAAGGAAACGTCAGAAACTTCTCCGGTGGCATTTGCACCGGTGGCCGCCGCAAAATCGACGGTCAGGACCGCCGTTTCCGCATCGCCGTTTCCATATAGGCGGCCAGCTGAGTTGGTGTCGTATCCGTCAGAACCAACATATTGGGTATTACCGGTTTCAACCGTGAAGGTTGTGGCGTTGTTGCCCGGATCGGAAAACCCGATCGTGACATCAATCTCGCCTGTGTTTTGGGTAAACCCCCCGGTCAGATCGGCGCCTTGCGTGCCCTGATCCGTCCAGTCGAGCACCTCTTCTGCGGCGGGGGGGGTATCGGGGTGGCCAAAATCCCCATAGATCAGATCATCGCCATCCCCGGCGAGAACGGTGTCATTTCCACCGCCTGCCTCAACCTCGTCGCCCTGGCCGGTGGCGCCGGACCCGTGCCCGTCGTCAATGGTGTCGCCTTCAGGGTCACCCACATAGCCTGCGTCGATGACATCATTCCCGCTGGTGCCGTCAACCAGATCATCCCCGAGGAATTGGTCGGAATAGGTAAAGGCAATATCACCAGCGGTGACATCGGGCGCACTGTCAAACTCCACGACCTCGTATGAGCGCCCTGGCACAAGCGGCACTTCGGACAGGGTGTAATATCCTGCGGCGTCCCCGGCCAGGACGTGGAACGTGGCAACCTGAAATTCCTCGCCGGTGACGGTGTCGCGCAGCGTCCACATTTCTTCGGCTTCAACCGATACCCCGATTGAACTGCCCGTGCCGAGGGTGACATCTGCCGTGGCCGTCTCTCCGCCACCATCGTCATCGTCAAGTGTCAGCCCTTCGATGCCGGTTTCATTGTCGGTAATGATGGCAACACCGGCAGCGGTGCCTGGACCGGACCAGGATACGGTGGCCCCAACCGTCTGTCCAAGAATGGACAGCGGGTCCGTATCATAGAACTCTACCGTATAAGTTGCCATTTTGTGTTTGCCCTGCCGTCAATTGGGGGGCGTTTCACAGACTACCCCCTCGATTGTTCCGATTTCTCAGACAATTTAGCCAGAATTTAGGCGAAAATGGCGCGAACTACGGTAAAGATGCGATATTTTGTGAAGAAACCGCGTGTTTCTAAAGATCTCCCATTTGGAAACAATCCGGTGGAGGGCCGCGGTTCAGCTAAAAAACTGGAACTGCTCCATCAGGGGTAGATGGCGTGCGCGGGTGTCGGTTAGGTCAAACAGCGCATTGGCCAGCGCAGGTGCGGCCGGTGGGGTGCCCGGTTCGCCAACCCCGCCCATCCGTTCCATGTTTTGCAAAAGCTTGACATGGAACCGGGGCGTGACCCCCATGCGCAGCGCGTCATAATCCGGGAAGTTTTCCTGTTCAGCCATCCCGTCGGAAAAGGTGATCTGTCCGTGGATGGCAGCTGACAGGCCGAAAACGGCGCCCCCGGTCAGTTGGGCCTCTGCGTTGAGCGGATCAAGCACCGTGCCTAGATCTGCTGCGATCCACATGTCGTTCAGGCGGATCACCCCCTCTGCATCGCGTTCCACTTCCACCACCTGGGCCACCGCGGTGCCGAAGGTAAACCCAAATGCCACGCCGCGCCCGATATTGTCCGCGGTCTTGCCGCTCCAGCCCGACATGTCGCGCACGGTTTCCAGAACCGTGGCAGAGGGGGCGTGCTGTGGGCGGATGTGGCGCAGGCGGAATTCCAGCGGGTCCACAGCTGCCTCATGGGCCAGTTCGTCGATAAAGCTCTCGTGGAAAAAAACGTTCTGACTGGAGCCGACCGAGCGCCAAAACCCAACCGGGATCGCGACATCCGCCGCGTATCCTCTGAACCGCTGATTGGGAATGTTATAGGGCTGGTCATGCGCCCCTTCGGTAAGGGTGTTGTCCGACGGGGTCATTTCGACCCCGAGCATGTTGGTCAGAAGCTGTTTCATGATTGATGGGGCGGCCATCTGGCCGTCCAGCGCAGCAATCCGGCCGTTTTCCAGCACCCCGCGCATCCGGGCGATGGCTCCGGGGCGATAGTGATCATGGCGCATGTCTTCTTCGCGCGACCAGGTGGTCTGCACCGGGGTGCCGGGCAAGGTGAGGGCGACCCGCGTGGCGATCTCGGCAAAATCCACCATGGCGCGCCGGCCAAACCCGCCACCAAGAAAGGTCGTATGCACCTCAACATTCTCGGCATCCAGCCCGGCAGCGGCTGCGCATGTGTCGCGCACCAGAACCGGGGCCTGGTTGGGGGACCAGACCTCTAGCTTGCCATCGGTGTAAAGCGCGGTGGAGTTCATCGGTTCCATCGTCGCATGGGCCAGATACGGCACGCGATATTCCGCGGTCAGGGCATCGCCTGTAAAGGCGATGTCGGCGTTCCCTTCATCGCGCAAGGTGCAGTTGGCGGGCTGATCGAAAGCGGTCTCGATCTTTTCAAAGATCGCATCGCTTTCAGGGGGGTAGGGAGCGTCTCCCCAGGTGACGTCAATCGCATTTACAGCCTCGATCGCAAGCCATGTGTTGCGTGCAATCACCGCCACACCATTGCCCAGATCGACTACTTTCTCGACCCCCGGCATGGTTTCGGCAGTGCTGGCGTCAAAAGAGATCATCTCGCCCCCCAGTCGAGGGGACATGCGAACGGAGGCAAACCTCATGCCGGGCAGGCGGACATCCATGCCAAATGTCGCGGTGCCGGTTGCTTTTAGCGGTTGATCCTTGCGCGGCTGGCTTTTGCCCAGATAGCGCCATTCGGAAGGGGATTTCAGACGTGGGGTCTGTTCCGGGTCAAGCGTGGCGGCACGCGGGGCCAGTTCCGTATAGCTGAGGCGTGTGCCATCCGGCGCAATCACATGGCCGTCTTCCGTGCGCAGACGATCCTGCCCGATATTCAATTGCTGCGACGCCGCCATGAGCAATGTGGCGCGGGCAGAGGCCCCCGCCATGCGCATCTGCTGCATTCCGTCCAGTGCGGAGGTCGATCCACCGGTGATCTGTAGCGACAGAAGTTTCGGAAAGGCCTGCGTGAGAGAGGCCGCCCAGCCATTGGGGGCAGGGTCCTGGCTTGCTTTGTAGTGGCGATCGGTTGCCAGGGCGCTGTTGTAATAGGCCTGGGCTGCGGGGCCGTGCAGGACCGTCACGGCGTCCAGATCCACGTCCAGCTCTTCCGCCACCATTGCGGCAAGCGTGGTCATCACGCCTTGGCCCATTTCGGAATGCGGCACCACTGCGCTCACCCCGTCTTGATTGATCACCACCCATGGGTTCAATGCGCCGTCCCCTTCCGGCAAGGGATTGTCCGGGGTCTTGGCCAATTGATACGCCCCGAAGGCTACGCCCCCCACCACGGCGGTTGAGGTGACGAGAAAGGCGCGTCGGGTGAAAGTCTTCAATTTGCCCATGTCAGGAAACCTCCATCATTTTGGCCGCATCATGGATGGCGGCTCGGATCCGGGGATAGGTGCCGCAGCGACACAGGTTGCCGGACATTGCTTCGTTGATGTCATCATCCGTTGGGGCAGGGTTTTCTGCCAGAAGGGCGGCCGCCTGCATGATCTGTCCCGACTGGCAATACCCACATTGCGCCACCTGGTTGCGTACCCACGCCTCTTGCAGGGCACTGAGCGCCTCTGGTGTTCCGATCCCTTCGATTGTGGTCACTGGCCCGTCGATGTCTTCCAGCAGCACCTGGCAAGAGCGCACCGCTTCTCCGTCAATATGCACGGTGCAGGCGCCACAGGCCGCAACACCACAGCCGTATTTCGTGCCGATCAGGCCAAGTTCGTCGCGCAACACCCATAAAAGGGGCACGTCACCGGGCAAAGTGACCTGATGAGGGATGTTGTTGATAACAAGGGTTCGGGGCGTGGGCTGAGACATCGGGATCCTCCGCAGCGAGTAATTGCGCAATGACAAAATGAGCCTAAAGTGTCAGTAAGTCAATTGACAAAATTTGACGAAAATGTCAGATTGGCGCTTCAGACCTCTTGCCGGATTGAAAGCCAGAACATGCCCGAAACCCCTGCGGATCTAACCGTCGACGACAAGCAGATGGCCATTCTGATGGCCGCGCTGGAGGTGTTCCGGCTATATGGGTTTCGCCGCTCGTCGATGGAGGATATCGCCAAGGCTGCTGGCATGTCGCGGGCGGCGCTTTACCTTCACTTTCGCAACAAACAGGACCTGTTTCGCCGCCTTGTTGTGGTGTTTTTCGCCCAGGCCGTCTGTGATCTGCGCAGAGAACTGCTGCGCGATCCCTCGCGTGCGGTGACGGATACGCTGGTTGCCGCGTTGCTGGCCAAGGGGGGGGCGGGGATGGAAGCTCTGTTCAATTCGCCTCATGGGCATGAGATGATGGAAGTGAAAACCTCCGCTGCAGAGGAGGAGGTGGCCGAAGGTATGGCGCAGCTCTCCTCGGTGCTGGCGGATTGGTTCGAAGATCAGGCCGCGCTGGGGCGTGTGGTGCTGGATGTCCTGGCGAGCGAAATGGCAAAGACCCTTCTGGATGGGCTGGATGGGGTCAAAGCCAATGCGACCAGCTATCAGCAATATCTGGACGGGGTCAGCCGACTGGGGCGTGTTTTTGGAAAAGCCCTGTCGGCCTGAGGCGCCGGGTGTGTTTTGTTTTCCCCGTTAGCTGACGCGTCTGCTGTCCTGTCAGCCGCCCCAGACTGCCGGTCCAATCTTCTGTCGGATCCGGGCCGCTACGGGTTAAAGCGTTTCGGGATAAACTTGAGATACATGTTTATTCCGAAACGCCCACGACATTGAGATCTCTTGCCGCGTTTCGGTTTTGCCCTGTGTTTTTGCCCTGTGTCAGGTTAAAACCGAAACGCTTTAGGTGTCTGCCTTCCGCCCGGCCATGAATGTTGCCAGACGTGCCACCCCTTCTTTGATATCCGCCGTCGAGCGGGCATATGAAAAGCGCAGGGTCTGTGCGCCCCGGCGCGGGTCGAAATCCAGGCCGGGCGTGACCGCGACGCCTGCCTTCTCCAGAATTTCGGCGGCAAAGGCCCGGCTGTCGTTGGTATGTTCACTGACATCGCAATAGATGTAGAACGCACCATCCGCTGGCGCAAATTTGCCAAATCCGATCTTGGGGAGTTCTTTCGTCAAGATTTGACGATTTATTGCGTAAGTATCTAGGTTTGCATCCAACTCCTCATGTGACTTCAGCGCCGCAATCGCCGCCACCTGACTGGCATGAGGGGCGCAGATAAACATATTCTGCGCGATACGTTCAACGTGGCGGATGTGATCCTCGGGCACGACCATCCACCCTACGCGCCAACCGGTCATCGAGAAATATTTCGAGAAGGAGTTGATCACGTAAATGTCGTCGGACACTTCCAGTGCCGAAATCGCACGACCGCCATATTGCAGCCCGTGATAGATCTCGTCCGAGATGAAGCTGGTGCCCTGCGCGTGACATTTCCCGATCAACGCCTCAAGCGCACCATGGTCCAGCATCGTGCCAGAGGGGTTGGCGGGGGAGGCGGTCAACATGCCCTGAAGGCCTTCGGGAATGTCTGATGGGACCGGTTGATAACGGTTTTCAGGGGCGGTCTGCAACCCGACAGCTTCGATGCTCATGGCCTTGAGGATCTGCCGGTAAGACGGGTAACCGGGTTCGCCCAGCCCCACCTTGTCGCCCGCATCAAACAAGGCGGAAAAGGCAAGGATAAATGCCCCTGAGCTGCCCGGTGTGATCACCACACGCGCAGGGTTCAGATCAAGATTATACCAATCTTTATAAAGTGTTGCGATGCCTTCTCGAAGTTCTGGAAGCCCTAGGGAAACCGTGTATCCCAACGCGTCTTTTTCCATCTCGCGCAGCAATGCTTCACGGGCCGCACGCGGTGCGGGCGTTGACGGCTGGCCCACTTCCATATGGATGATATGGCGCCCGGCGGCTTCGGCGGCGCGGGCGGATTCCATGACATCCATCACGATAAAGGGGGCCACCTGGCCGCGGGTAGATTTGCGCATGTCGATCCTCGAACTCTGATCCGGTTTGCCGGACAGGTGCCGCGCAAATGGCGTAAAGTCAACCTGTGGTAAGGAAGGAAGGGGGCAGGCTGGGACCATCTGCCGCGCGACCTCGCGCGGGTTTGATCGGATCAGGCTTGGCGCATCGGCTGCAATCGCATATGTCGAAAGGGATTTGTCTTTTTCGGAACGAGAACCCCATGAAACGTTTTTCCCGTGCAAAACACACCCTTCTGGGCACCGCTTTGATGATTGGCACCGCCTTGCCTGCTGCAGCAATTGATCTGAGCAACATGAGCGAGGCGGAGCGAGAAGCGTTTCGCAATGAGGTGCGGGCTTATCTGCTGGAAAACCCCGAAGTGATCATGGAGGCGGTCAGCGTTCTGGAAGAGCGTCAGGCGGCGCAGGCAGAGATGGATGATCTGGCCTTGGTGCGGGTCAATGCAGAAGCTCTGTTCAACGATGGCTATTCGCATGTGGCTGGAAATCCCGACGGGGATGTGACGATCGTTGAATTTGTTGATTACCGTTGTGGCTATTGCCGCAAGGCCTATGACGAGGTCACCGAACTTCTGGAGAAAGACAAGGGCATCCGCCTGATCCTGAAAGAATACCCGATCCTGGGCGAAGACAGCCTGAATTCGTCGCGGTTTGCGATCTCGGCACAACTTCTGTTTGGTGAGGATGCATATGCAAAACTGCACCCGGCGCTGATCACCCTGCAGGGATCGGCCAGCATTGGCAATCTGATCGCACTGGCGGATGATCTCGGGCTGGATGGCAAAGCGATTGCAAAGGGGATGACGGCGGATCGTGTTGATGAAATCCTTGGCGAGAACCACGCCCTTGCGCGCCGTCTGCAGATCACCGGAACGCCTGCCTTCGTGATGGGGGAACAGCTTGCGCGCGGGTATATGCCGCTGGCGCAGATGGAGGCTTTTGTCTCGGACATTCGGTCCGCCCAATAACACGTTGCCCCAATAACGCGGTGCCCCCAGTAATCCGGTGCCCGTGAGCCGGGGCAAAACGGGTGTTCAGGGGGAGGGGCGGTTTGCTATGATCGCCCCAATCCCGCCCCTCGGCCCCAATCCTGAACGGAGCAGCCCTTTGCGCTCAATTTGTCGTTTCACCAGCTTTTTCAACTGTCTTGTGGTCTGTTTCGGTCTGCTGCTCACCCCTGCGCTGGCAGAGGGGCAGTCGATACCGGGCCAGGCCGGAAAGCTGTCCGCGCTGGCCCGTCTGGCGGGTGATGGGGTGACGTTGGAGGCAAACTGGCGCAGCCTTGAGCTTCAGATTGACATGACACGCGCCGTGCCCTGGCGCGTTTTCACGCTGACACAACCCCGGCGTCTGGTGATTGATTTTTCAGAGCTGGACTGGACCGGGCTTGACCGCGAGGCGGTGCTTTATGAAAGCGACCGGATCTCGGATTTGCGGGCCGGGTTATATCGACCGGGATGGACGCGGCTTGTGCTGGATCTGGCAGAGCCGCTGAAAATCAAGACATCACAAATGACGACGGGCGATCAGGGCGCGCGATTGCACCTGCGTCTCGTGCCGGTCTCGGACGAGGAATTTGCACAGACCGCCGGGGCACCGGCTCTGGGTGCTACCCGTCCTGTGTTCGCTTCGGGATCCGGCGATGCCGTCGGTAAACCCCACCAGCGTGGGCAGGCCGCGTTGCGGGTGGTTCTGGACCCCGGTCATGGGGGAATTGATCCGGGCGCGGAACGCGATGGCGTGGTTGAGGCGGATCTGGTGCTGACATTTGCGCGTGAGTTGCGGGACGTTCTGCGTCGGGCAGGTGGGTTTGATGTTGTGCTGACCCGTGATGACAACAGCTTCGTTTCATTGGAGGAACGTGTAACCATTGCCCGCCATGCCGGGGCAGATGTGTTCATCTCGCTGCATGCGGATGCTCTGGCACAGGGGCGTGCCACGGGGGCCACGGTCTATACCCTGTCCAAAGAAGCCACGGATCTCGCGTCTCAGAAACTGGCGGAGCGTCATGATCGGGGGGACCTGCTGGCCGGGGTGGACCTGCGGGAACAGGATGATGAGGTGGCGCTTGTGCTGATGGATCTGGCGCGCAGGGAAACCACCCCCCGCTCGAGTGCCTTGGCTGATGCGCTGGTTGAAGGCATTCATTCCGCAACGGGATCGATTTACAAAACCCCTCGGATGGAGGCAGGGTTTTCGGTTTTGAAAGCACCGGACATTCCGTCGGTGTTGCTGGAGCTTGGCTTCATGTCTTCGCCTAAGGATCTTGAGCGGATGACCTCGGCGAAATGGCGGTCGCAGGCTGCGGAAGGGATCCGTGATGCATTGCAATACTGGGCCATTCAGGATGCAGCGCAGGCGGATCGTTTGCGCAAGTAATCCACCCTTTGGCGTCTGTATCTTCATCTTCGGGTAAAAAAAAGGCCACGCATATCGCGCCCAGCCCTTTACCATAAGTGTTGCAGCCCAGAGGAGATCTCTGGGCTGCTTCAGTTCTCGACATCAGAAGGTAGTTTTCCGACGATTACCAATTCTTTACCGGCTTCTGATCCCTTTCCGTTTCCTCCCATGCGATACCAAACCGGGTCCCTCAACGCGATTGTTCCCAAGCAAGTTTCACCGATGAGATTTCGAAATTGTTGTTGGGAAACAATCGGATTGGCATTCTCTGCCACTCCCAAAACTGCTCCTGCACATAAAGTTCCAACAAAAACGATATTGCGCATCACGATACTAACTCCCTTAAATCTAACCCAGTGAGAAATAGGTGGTTTTCTGCTGGATCATAAAAGGCTTGTCAGATCGCCGCTAACTGAACAGATCCTTCGCATTGACCTTGCCTCTGGCCAACCCCAGCTTCATCGCTGGGGTTTCTTTCGTTGAGCGCCTGCCCATCCAGTTATGCGTGAAGCGAAAAATATCGACGATTTTCACCATGGTTTCCGGGTTGTAGAGGTAATGCCGATGTCAGGCGCGGCCGTTGGCGCTTGGCGTGTGAGAAGGACGTTCCGCGAACTTCAGGTTGCTCCGGACCTTATGAAAATAGGCATCAACGCTCCGTAGCGTCGCCAGACGCATAAGGCGTGCTCGACGATCAGGTGCCATGCTCTCCCGGTCGGTCAGTATGCGCATAGAGCGATGCGGCTCCGATTTCGTGTGATACGGCCAGGATTTGCATTTCCAGCGTTGCGTGCCTTTCTGCGTCGTCCCCGCTTTTGATATAGCTCCGGGTTCTCGGATTGGGTCTTCCCGTGATTTACGCACTCCTCGGTGGAACAGGCATCTCTTGGAAATTCAGGGCGGAACTTCCGACGAAGGCGACGATATTCTTCGATGATCGCCTTGTTGTTCTTGATGATTGAGGTCTTTCCGCACCCGCCACACTGGAAGGTCTTTTCATCGCCGGATCCGATGACCCTGCCGCGCGGCATGTTCGGCTTGACCTTGCTCCGATTTTGCCCTCTTCTGTCGAATGGGTCTGGAGTCTCTGCAAAGAAATCACACTGAGGATTTCGGCAGAAATTTACGCTGATGCCAAAGGAAGGCAAAGGTAAGCGCCTACGAGCGCCTGACGAAGATTTCTTCGTGGCTGTTCCCACACTTTCTCTCCCGGTTTTTCCGAGTTTTTCTTATTATTGTGGGATAAGATTGGCCAGAAACTGGCCAACCAAAATCTTATTTTGCAACACTTATGGTAAAGGGCTGGATATCGCGCGGCCTTTTCTTTTGTTCTTTTGATTGGCGATAAAAGCTCAGAGGCCCTTGGCGCGATAGCTTTTGGAGATCCGGTCAATCGCCACCAGATAGGCGGCCATGCGCAGATCAGGCACATCGTCGCGTGAATGCCACACGTCCCGCATGGCCTGATAGGCGGTGCGCATCGTGTCATCCAGCCCCGAGCGCACAAGTTCGAGCTCGTCTGCGCCGCGCAGATATTTCTCTTTGAACTCCGGCGTCATCGACCAGGCGTCCCCCAGGTAGCGGTCAAGCCGCTCCAGCTCGTCGATCACAAGCTGGTGACGTGCCTCTTCCTGGCGACGCTGCATCCGGCCGAACCGGATATGGCTGAGGTTCTTGACCCATTCGAAATAGGAAACGGTCACGCCGCCTGCGTTGGCATACATATCGGGGATGATCACACAGCCCTTTTCACGAAGGATATCATCGGCGCCAGCGGTGACGGGACCGTTGGCCGCTTCGATGATCAGCGGTGCCTTGATCCGATCGGCGTTCGTCAGGTCGATCACGGCCTCCAGGGCCGCCGGGATCAGAATATCACACTCATTTTCCAGCACCGCACGCCCGTTTTCGACATAGGTCGCGTCCGGGAAGCCGGAAACCCCGCCATTGGCGCCGATCCAGTTGCGCACCGCTTCCACATCCAGCCCGCTCTCATCGACCAGCGCGCCGTCGCGTTCAATGATGCCGGTGATCAGGGCGTGATCTTCCTCTGACAGGAATTTGGCCGCGTGATAGCCCACATTGCCAAGGCCCTGGACGATGATACGCTTCCCTTCAAGCTTTCCGGACAGGCCGGCCATTGCCTTGTCTTTCTCGTGGCGGAAGAACTCTCTCAGCGCGTATTGGACCCCACGCCCGGTTGCTTCGACCCGGCCCGAGATCCCGCCCGCATGGGTGGGTTTCCCGGTGACACAGGCCTTGGCGTTGATGTCGGTGGTGTTCATGCGGGCATATTGGTCCGCAATCCAGGCCATTTCGCGTTCGCCGGTGCCCATATCGGGGGCGGGAACGTTTTGCGAGGGGTTGATCAGGTCGCGTTTGGCCAGTTCATAGGCAAACCGACGGGTGATCAGCTCCAGCTCATGCTCTTCATATTCGCGCGGATCAATGCACAGCCCGCCTTTTGAACCGCCAAAAGGCGTTTCGACCAGCGCGCATTTATAGGTCATCAGGGCGGCCAGAGCTTCGACCTCGTCCTGGTTCACGGCACTGGCGTAACGGATGCCTCCTTTTACCGGTTCCATATGTTCGGAATGCACGGCGCGATACCCAACAAAGGTGCGGATTTCGCCGCGCAACCGCACGCCGAACCGCACGGTATATGTGGCGTTACACACACGGATTTTTTCCTTCAGTCCGGGGGGGAGGTCCATGATCTCGACCGCACGGTCGAACATGATATCCACGGATTCACGGAATGAAGGTTCTTGTGTTCGGGTCATTTGATGCTCCTGACTGCTGACCGGTGACACACGCCGGGCGAATCGCACCCTGCGTCACTTTCACGCACAGCCTAGGCCGCTTTAGTTAACAACACATCCCGAAAATGAGAAATGTGAACGGTGCTAATTGACCTATGGGAAACAAGAAAGTATTTTAAAACAAAGGCTTGATTGGGTGTTGTTGGGCGGGTTTGAAGAATGAGAATGCCCTAATTTCGCCACAAGGATAAGGTTAACTCTCTCCAAGTGGGGTTTGGGTGGCGTTGGTGTCGGCGATTTTGTCGGGACCAATTTGGCCTGTTTGTATTGAGGAAAGGGGATTTCATGATGCGCTTTGCAGAATGGAAAACTCGTAATGCGCGTATCGGTTCGAAGCTTGTTGATCATGTCCTGCGCTTCCAGCGGGACGAAGATGGCGCGCTTGTCGTTTTCATGCTGTTCATGATCGTGGGCATGCTGATCATCGCAGGGCTTGGCGTGGATTTCATGCATTACGAGGCGCAGCGCACCCGCCTTCAGGCCACCTTGGATCGTGCCATCCTGGCCGGTGCCCATCCCGATCAGACCACAGACCGAGCGGCGGTTGTGAAATCCTATTTCGATTCCGCCGGGTTGGGGAACTACATTGATCCTGCGGATATCGTGGTGGATGCCAGTGCAACCCATAGTGAGGTCAGCGCGAAGGCAAAAATGCATGTCGAGCCATTGTTGCTGCAATTGATTGACTTTAAGGGGCTGGATGCCGTTGCCGTCAGTAGCGCCCGACAAGCTGTGAAATATCTTGAGGTTTCGCTTGTTGTTGATGTTTCAGGATCGATGGGAGACCCGTCCGCCAGCGGCAATACGAAACTTTACGAGTTGAAGCAGGCGGCAAAGAAATTTTCCAACCAGCTGCTGTGCAACCCGGAAGATACCAGCACCTCAACCAATTGTACTTACGCGGAAAAGAACACCTCTCTGTCGCTTGTGCCCTACGCATCGCAGGTGTCGGTCGGAAAGGACCTGTTGAAACAGTACAATCTTGTGGATCAGCAGGATGACAGCCATTGTGCGACCTTCATGGACGGCGATTTTTCTATTGCCGGGATCGATCCGAGCTCTCCTTTGCGTCAGGCTGCCAAGTATTACGGTCTGACCTATCGCAGTTGGGTGGACCCCAACGGGTGGGTTGAACCGTCCGGAGCTGCGGCCACATCCAAAGACACTTGGTGGAGCTGTTTCACGGCGCCGTGGCGGGAAATCGCCCCGCTTGAGGATTCTGCAGAGGATCTGGTTCAGGATATCGAGGCGCTGGATGCGCTTGGCGGAACCGCAATCCATATCGGGATGAAATGGGGTGTTGCGCTTTTGATGAAAGATGCAAACAGCGTCGTTCAGGGATTGATTGATGACAACATCGTCTATTCGGGTTTTGCCAGCCGTCCCTATGACCCTTCTGCTGTTGAGACATCCAAGATTGTTGTGTTGATGACGGATGGATTGAACTCCTCCTATCGTCGTTTGAAAGACGGGCGGCGCACAGGTCCGTCCCCGTTCTGGCGAAACAACTCTCAGTCTTATGACAATCTGTCTGATCAAAGTATCATGTCGATCTATGATGCAAATACTGGTCTGTATCACTGGCGTAATGTGCCGGCATCCGCCCCGCGCACCGCTGATCATCCCTATGGCAGTGGATCTTACCGCGCCTGTGTAAGGCGATACAGCTGGTCCCGTGGATATTACACTGACTGCTGGGATCAGGAAGAACCCGGTTCTGCCGTGCAGCTGCGCTATGAAGAGTTCTGGAAAGCTGGGTTCACAACCAAGTATTTTGATAAGTTCAGTTTCCTGAGCACCCCCGGAACCAGCCTGTCGAATGCGGATCCTGACAAAGCGGTGGATCAATTGCTGCTGGACCAATGTGATGCGGCAAAAAACCAGGGGATCAAGGTCTATACGATCGAGCTTGAGACAGCCGGGGGCAGCGATGGGGGCAGCGTTCTGGAAAGATGCTCCTCAGGGGCTGGATATTATTTCAAGGTTGATGGTTCCGGATTGGAACAAGCCTTTTCCGCAATCGGGCAGGACATTTCCCGCCTGCGATTGACACAATGATCCGGGTGAAGGTTTCGGGAGAGTGATGATGGCTTGGTGCAAAGGTTTGAAACGGCGGCTGAAGCGGGAAAACGGCAACGCGACCATTGAGTTCGTGATCTTTTTCCCGTTGTTCATGACAATTTTCTTTACCGCGTTCGAAATCGGGTTTTTCACCTTTCGCACCGTTCTTTTGGAACGTGCGCTGGATCTGAGCATCCGGTCTTTGCGCCTCGGAACCATGCTGCCGGCGACACCTGAAGAGATGAAGCGCAGAATGTGCAGCGAAATGATCTATTTCCCCACCTGCACAACCGATCTGTCAATTGACGTGCGCGCCCTTGACAGTTCCTGGACCCTGCCCACGGGCAAGATCGCCTGCCGTGACCGTGTGAATGGGGTTGATCCGGCGGATCTGCGGTTTGCCCCGGGCACTGACAAGGTGCCAACCCTGGTGCGGGCCTGCCTGGTGATGGACCCGTTCTTTGCACCAACCCCCTTCGTTCTGGACTTGCCGCGGGATGCGTCGGGTGGGTCGGTCATGTCGTCTTGGTCCACTTACGTTGCGGAGCCGAAATGATGAAAAAACCGGTTCAATATCACCTGCGGTCTTTTCTGGCGCGGCATGATGGCTCGATTACGGTTGAATCCGTCATCCTCATCCCGCTTGTGTTCACCGTCTTCATGATTGGCTTTACCTTTTTTGATGTCTTTCGTGAAAAAAGCCTGTCCCTGAAAGCAAACTACGCCATTTCCGATCTGATTTCGCGTGATGACAATGTGACCGAAGCGGATTTGCAGGGCTATCACAAGCTGTTTCGCTATCTGACAAACAACAACCCGGGGGCCTGGATCAGGGTGACCGAGGTTAAATGTCTTTCCGCCTGCGGCAAAGAAAGCCGGGTTCTGAGAAAGGTCTGGTCCAAATCTTATCCTGCCGCAAGTGTGCCGGAACTGACGACAACTGACATTCAGGAACGTTACAGAGAGGCGATCCCGTTGATGTATCTGGGTGAGTTTCTGGTGATTGTGGAAACAAACGTAGTTTATCTGCCGATTTTTTCGGGGGACTGGACTGGCATCTTCTCACGCAACATGACGGATCTGGTTGTGACAAAGCCCCGGAACGGACCCAAGATCTGTTTTGAGAACGAAAACTGCAACCCATAAGCGGGCCATCAGCAAGGCCGGGATCTGTGCTTTTCTGTTTTCGAGGTGAGCATTTGTGCGCAATTGCGAAGTGGCCGGGCCACCCCATATCATGGACACAGCCTGATCAAGGAGGTTTCCATGTCACTTCGTCCTGTTCTGTCCCAAAATATCGCCCAGCCTACGCTAGAAGGCGCAGGCGTTCATCTGCATCGGGCTTTTGGGTTTCATGATCCAAAATCCTTTGACCCGTTTCTGCTCTTTGACGATTTCCGTTCGGATGATCCTGCGCTTTACGGGCAGGGTTTCCCCTGGCACCCCCATCGCGGCATTGAGACCATCACCTATGTGCTGGCGGGAGAGGTCGAACACGAAGACAGCCTGGGCAACAAGGGACGCCTCGGGGCGGGTGACATCCAATGGATGACAGCCGGGTCGGGCATCATGCACCAGGAAATGCCGAGCGCCAACCCGCAAGGGCAGATGCATGGGTTTCAGCTGTGGGCCAATCTTCCCAGAGAGCTGAAAATGACCACCCCCAATTATCAGGACGTGCCCGCCGCCGAAATCCCGGTGATCGAAGAAGATGATGGCACAGTGGTGCGGGTTGTTGTGGGCGGGTTCTGGGGGCGCACTGGCCCGGTAGACGGGATCGCCGCTGACCCGCTTTACCTTGATGTGTCCATCCCCGCCGGTGTCACGAAATCCCTGCCTATTGATACCCGCCGTCAGGCCTTTGCCTATGTGTTTGAGGGGGCCGGAGCTTTCGCAGATGCCGCTGCCCCCCAAGGGGTTCTGCTTGAAAAGGAAGTGGGGGGGCGTGAGGTGAATATCCGGGATCTGTCCGGAAATCGTACCGTGGTCCGGTTCGGCGCAGGTGATGAGGTCCGGGTGCAGGCTGGTCCTGACGGGCTGCGGTTTCTTCTGGTGGCGGGGGCGCCGATCCGCGAGCCGGTGGCCTGGCACGGCCCGATTGTGATGAACACCAAAGACGAGCTTCGCCAGGCCATGTCTGACCTCAGAAACGGGACCTTTATCGCTCCCCGCAGTTAAACCTCCGAAGGGAAAAGCAACGCATTGGCGCGCGCCGGAGAGGGGGGACGAACAGAAGCGATTGCTAAACCTTTCGGAAATGTTACTAATGGTCGGAAATTCGCTGAAAAGAGTCGTGAAATGTACGATGCAACTGCTTGATCTCCCGCCCGTGTGGTTGTTGGGCCTGCTGGCCGGGACCTATGCGTTGCATCTTGCTGTGCCGGAGGTCGGGTTTGGCCCATTGGCACTCCCGGAACTGGGGGCGGTGTTCATCATGTTTGGGATTGGTTTGATGCTGTGCGCGATGTGGGAGTTTCTTCGCGCGCGCACAACCATCATGCCACGCGCGACCCCGACCGCATTTCTGCAGCGCGGCATCTACCGTTTCTCTCGTAACCCGATCTATCTGGGGGATGCGCTGGTGTTGCTGGGGGCAGTTCTGTGGTGGAACATCGCCCCTGCCATCCTCTTTGTTCCCCTGTTTATCTTTTTGATAAATAAACGATTTATTGAAGGGGAAGAGGCTGGGTTGCGGGCGCTTTACGGGGCTGAATTTGAGGAGTGGAGCAGAAAGGTTCGCCGCTGGATCTGATAGGTTTTTGAAACAAAATTGTCGCAGCGCGGCAAAAAACGTTAGGATGTTACGCTGCGTCTGCGTATCTTTGCCAAGATTACAGCGTAGATTGCATGAATAACTAGGGATGTCTGGCGGCATGGACCGGTGGGCCATCCCTAAGATGGGAGAAGAGGAAAAGACACGTGAAGATTGGTGTTCCCAAGGAAATATTTGAAGGCGAAAATCGGGTCGCGATGACCCCTGAAAGCGCCAGGATGCTGCAGAAGCTTGGCTATGAATGCCTGATTGAAACCAAGGCAGGGCTCGCTGCCGGGTTTTCGGATGAGCTTTACAGGGAGGCTGGTGTAGAGATTGTCAAAACCGCGGCAAGCCTTTGGAAAGAGGCCGATATCATCGCAAAAGTGCGCCAGCCGAATGATACGGAACTGAAGCGTCTTACCAAGGACAAGACGCTGATCTCCTTCTTTAATCCCGGCGGAAACGAAGATGGGATGGAAAAGGCGAAAAAATCTGGCGCCAATGTGATTGCGATGGAGATGGTGCCACGTATTTCGCGTGCCCAGAAAATGGACGCGCTGTCGTCCATGGCGAATATCGCAGGCTATCGCGCGGTGATCGAGGCGGGTAACAACTTTGGCCGTTTCTTCACCGGTCAGGTGACCGCAGCCGGTAAGGTTCCGCCCGCCAAGGTTCTGGTTGTGGGTGCCGGTGTGGCTGGTCTGGCCGCAATCGGCACCTCGACCTCGTTGGGGGCAATCACCTATGCGTTCGACGTTCGCCCGGAAGTGGCCGAACAGGTTGAATCGATGGGGGCGGAGTTCGTCTATCTCGATTTCGAAGAAGAACAGCAGGATGGTGCGGCCTCCGGTGGCTATGCATCGGTGTCGAGCCCCGAGTTCCGCGAAGCGCAACTTGCCAAGTTCCGCGAACTGGCGCCCGAGGTGGACATCGTGATCACCACCGCGCTCATTCCGAACCGCGAAGCGCCCAAGCTGTGGCTTGAGGACATGATCAAGGCGATGAAACCCGGCTCGGTGATCGTTGACCTTGCAGCCGAGAAGGGCGGCAATGCCGAAGGCACCGTGATGGACGAGAAGATTGTCACCGACAATGGTGTGACAATCGTCGGCTATACCGATTTCCCCTCGCGCATGGCCACGCAAGCCTCATCGCTTTACGCCAACAACATCCGCCACATGATGGCCGACCTGACCCCCGAAAAGGACGGGCAGATCAACCACAACATGGAAGATGACGTGATCCGCGGTGCAACCGTGACCTTTGAGGGTGAGATCACCTTCCCGCCACCGCCGCCCAAGGTGCAGGCGATTGCCGCCAAGCCGAAAGAGGTGGTTCCAGAGTTGACACCGGAAGAGAAGAGGGTGCTGGAAGTTGCTGAATTCAAACAGCAAACCAAAAATCAAGTCACGCTTCTGGCCATTGGTGGCGCGCTCCTCCTCGGGGTTGGCCTCGTGGCACCGGCCAGCTTCATGCAGCACTTCATCGTGTTTGTTCTGGCCGTGTTCGTGGGCTTCCAGGTGATCTGGAATGTGGCGCATTCGCTGCACACACCGCTGATGGCGGTGACCAATGCGATCTCGTCGATCATCATCCTGGGGGCGCTGATGCAGATCGGCACAAGCTCGGCCCTGGTGGTCATCCTTGCCGCGCTTTCGGTCTTCATGGCCGGGATCAACATTTTCGGCGGCTTCCTTGTGACACGGCGCATGCTCGCCATGTTCCAGAAATCTTAAGGGGGTAGGGATCATGGAATTTGGTTTCACCACGGCTGCATATGTTGTTGCAGCAGTTCTGTTCATCCTCTCCCTTGGCGGTCTGTCGGGGCAGGAAAGCGCAAAACGCGCGGTTTGGTATGGTATTGTCGGCATGGCGCTGGCGGTGTTTGCCACGCTTATCGGTCCCGGAGCGGGCTTTTGGTGGCTGTCGATCATCCTGATCGCCATTGGCGGCGTGATCGGCACCTATGTGGCACAGCGCGTGCAGATGACCGAGATGCCGCAGCTTGTGGCCGCGATGCACTCTCTGGTGGGGCTGGCCGCAGTGTTTGTGGGCTTCAATGCGCATATCGAACTGGTCAATGTGCTGGGCATGGAGGAGGCCGCCAAGAAAGGCCTCGAAGGGTTTGCGGCCCTCATTGCCAAGAAGGACATCGTTGAACAGAACATCCTGCGGGTTGAGCTGTTTCTGGGGGTCTTCATCGGGGCCGTGACCTTTACGGGATCTGTGATTGCCTATGGCAAGCTGGCGGGCAAAGTCTCCTCGGCCGCTGAAAAGCTGCCCGGTGGACATGCACTCAATGCTGGGGCTGCGATCCTGTCACTGGTCTGTCTTGTCTGGTATTTCAATTCCGGTGGCATCCTGCCGCTGATCATCATGACGCTGGCGGCCTTCTTCATCGGCTATCACCTGATCATGGGGATCGGTGGTGCGGACATGCCGGTGGTTGTGTCGATGCTGAACAGCTACTCGGGCTGGGCGGCTGCCGCAATCGGCTTCTCGCTGGGCAATGACCTTCTGATCGTGGTTGGCGCGCTGGTGGGGTCGTCCGGTGCGATCCTGTCCTACATCATGTGTAAGGCCATGAACCGGTCGTTCATCAGCGTGATCCTGGGCGGTTTCGGTGGCACCACCGGTCCGGCGATGGAGATTGAGGGCGAACAGATCGCCATCGACGCAGACGGCGTGGCTGCAGCACTTGAAGATGCCGACAGCGTTGTGATCATTCCCGGCTACGGTATGGCTGTGGCGCAAGCCCAGCAGAACGTGGCGGAACTGACACGTCGCTTGCGCGCCAAGGGCAAGAATGTACGTTTTGCCATTCACCCGGTTGCGGGTCGTCTGCCCGGGCATATGAACGTGCTCTTGGCAGAGGCCAAAGTGCCTTATGACATCGTGCTGGAAATGGACGAGATCAATGATGACTTCCCGGAAACGGATGTGGCCATCGTGATCGGGTCAAACGACATCGTGAACCCGGCCGCCCAGGAAGATCCGAACAGCCCGATCGCCGGGATGCCGGTTCTGGAATGCTGGAAAGCCAAACAGGTGTTTGTCTCGAAACGCGGGCAGGGCACCGGGTATTCCGGCATCGAGAACCCGCTGTTCTTCAAGGAAAACACCCGCATGTTCTATGGCGATGCAAAGCAGTCTCTGGACACGCTGCTGACGATGATTTCCTGACCGGTCCTGAAATAAGCACAGGCTATGAAGTCAATGCAGCGGGCGCCTTCGGGCGCCCGTTCGCATTTCAAAGGCCTTGCCCGGAGCCAGAACGGGCGCTAAGGCAATTGAGGTCAGGTTGATGGGTATCTTCGTGATGAGACACGCCAACCACCCAAACAGCTTTAGGCAAACATATGTCACAAGGTTTTGGCCTTTTTCTTAAACTCGCCTCCGTGGGTTTCATCCTGTCGATGCAAAGCCTGATCAAGACGCTGGAGGGGGCGCTGCCGCCGACCGAAGTTGTGTTTTTCCGCGCGTTTCTGTCGATCCCCTTTCTGCTTGTCTGGATCGGAGGGCAGGGGCGGCTGCATGTTGTGTTGAAGACGGAAAACCTGCGCGGCAATCTGATGCGGGGCCTGATGGGGGCCTGCGCAATGAGCCTGACCTTTGCCGCCATCTCCTACTTGCCCCTGCCCGAAGCCACGGCGCTTTTCTTCTTTGCCCCGATCCTGACCACAATTTTTGCGGTGATCTTTTTGAAAGAGCGGGTGCGGCTTATTCGGGTGAGTGCAGTGGTGGCGGGGCTGATCGGCGTGCTGGTGATCCTCTGGCCCCAGCTGGGCGGGGTGGTAGGCGCCAGCGATGAGGCCGCAGCGCAGCGCAGCCTGGGGGCGATGCTGGCCCTGGGCGCGGCCTGTTTCATGGCAGCTGCCAAGATCCTCGTGCGTCGCCTTGTTGGGCGGGATCATCCGTCGACGGTTGTTCTCTATGCGGCTTTGACCGCATCGGCGGCGGCGCTTTTGACGCTTCCCTTCGGCTGGCACTGGCCCACTGGCCCGCAATGGGCCGTTCTGTTTGGTGCGGGATGTCTTGGAGCCGTGGGGCAGGCGCTTTTGACCACCGCTTATAAATATGCGGATGCATCGACGATTGCGCCTTTTGACTATTCGTCGATGATCTTTGCGATCCTGTTTGGCTATCTGTTCTTTTCGGAACTGCCCAGTCTGCAGACCCTGATCGGCGCGGGGGTCGTGATTGTGGCAGGTGGGGTGATCTTGTGGCGCGAAGCACAGGTTCGCGGCTCTACCCTGTCCTGAACCGCGCGCGGATCTTTGCGCATGGCATGGTGAAAGCCAGATAAAGTGCTGGCATCAAAGGGAAATCTGCGCTATGATTTTCACAATCCCCCGCAGGAAGATGGGGGTCTCCGGTTGGGCCGCAGAGCCTGAAGTCAATGAAAACCCGGGGAAATCAAAAGAGAACGAGCGGTTTTTAAAGCAGTGACAGGCGGCGATCATGACTGAAATGGTATATGGTGCGATCCCGAAGCGGGATGGCGATCCAATTCTTCCCCGTTGGTGGCGGACAGTGGATCGGTGGTCCGTGACCTGTGTTCTGGTGCTGTTTGGTCTGGGTATCCTGTTGGGGCTGGCCGCGTCTCCGCCGCTGGCTGAGCGCAACGGGCTGGACAATTTCCACTATGTCGAACGGCAATTGGTGTTCGGAGCCATGGCGCTGGTTGCGATGTTCGCCACCACGATGATGAGCCCGACAATGGTGCGCCGTCTGGGGGTGATCGGGTTTGCTTTTGCCATGGTTGCAGTGATGATGTTGCCGGTGCTGGGCACGGATTTCGGCAAAGGGGCGGTGCGCTGGTATTCGCTGGGCTTTGCCTCGGTGCAGCCGTCCGAGTTTCTCAAGCCCGGTTTCGTGATCGTGGCCGCCTGGCTGATGGCCGCCAGTTACGAATTGAACGGACCGCCGGGACGAGCAATGTCACTGGGGCTATTGATGGTGATTGTCGCCTTTCTGGTCACCCAACCGGATTATGGCCAGGCCGCGCTGATCGCCTTTGCCTGGGGGGTGATGTATTTCCTCGCCGGTGCGCCCATTCTGGTGCTGGTTTCCCTGGTGGGGGTGACCGTGCTGGGCATGAGTGTTGCTTATAACAACTCCGAACATGTTGCCCGCCGCATCGATGGTTTCCTGAACCCGGAGGTCGATCCGACCACCCAGCTGGGCTATGCCACCAATGCCATCCGCGAAGGTGGGTTCTTTGGTGTGGGCGTGGGTGAGGGGCAGGTGAAATGGTCCCTGCCTGATGCCCATACAGATTTCATCATCGCGGTCGCGGCCGAGGAATACGGCCTTCTTCTGGTGCTGGTTATTATCGCGCTTTACGCCACCATCGTGGTGCGCAGCTTTATGCGGCTTATTCAGGAACGTGATACGTTCATCCGACTGGCGGGGGCTGGGCTGGCCTCGATCTTCGGGGTTCAGGCGCTGATCAATATGGGGGTCGCAGTGCGCCTTCTTCCGGCCAAAGGCATGACTTTGCCCTTCGTGAGCTACGGCGGATCCTCGCTTATTGCAGGCGGCGTGGCTTTGGGTATGCTCCTGGCTTTCACCCGCACACGGCCGCAGGGCCGGATGCAGGATGTCTTTAACCACCGTCACTGAGCAGGCCGAAAACATGTCAGACACGCAACCTCTTCTTGTGATCGCTGCCGGAGGGACCGGGGGGCATATGTTTCCCGCGCAGGCCCTGGCTGAAGCCATGTTGCGCAAGGGATGGCGGGTAAAGCTGTCCACGGACGCCCGCGGTGCCCGCTATACAGGCGGATTTCCCCATGTTGTTGAGGTGGAGGAGGTCAGCTCGGCCACATTTGCGCGTGGCGGTGTCGTGGCAAAAGCACTGGTGCCGTTGAAAATTGCCGGGGGTGTTCTGTCCATGGCCCTGCGTCTGCGGCGCGATCGCCCTGCGGCCGTGGTGGGCTTTGGCGGCTATCCCTCCATTCCCGCGATCGGGGCGGCCTGGATGCTGGGCCTGCCTCGGATGATCCATGAACAGAACGGTGTTCTCGGGCGGGTGAACAAACGCTTTGCCACCCGGGTGGATGTGGTTGCCTGCGGCACATGGCCCACCGCATTACCCGAAGGGGCAGGGGCGGAGCACACGGGAAACCCGGTGCGTGCTGCGGTTCTGGAACGCGCAGGCGCGCCTTATATCGCGCCTGGTGATTACCCGATATCGATCCTGGTCATGGGCGGAAGTCAGGGCGCGCGGGCATTGTCGGACACTGTCCCGGCTGCGATTGCCGCCTTGCCGGGGCACCTGCTCCGGCATGTCTCGGTCAGCCATCAGGCGCGGGACGAAGATCATGACCGAGTGGTCGCCTTTTATAACGAACATGGCATCCGCGCCGATGTGCAGCCGTTCTTCACCGATATTCCCCGCCGCATGTCCGAAGCGCAGCTTGTGATCAGCCGGGCCGGCGCCTCCTCGGTAGCGGATATTTCGGTCATCGGGCGCCCGTCGATCCTGATCCCCTATCCCCATGCAACCGAAGATCACCAGACTGCCAATGCGCGCGGGCTGGTGGATGCGCAGGCGGCGATCCTCATTCCCGAAAGCAAACTGGATCCGGGTCTTCTGTCGGTCCAGATTGCCAATGTATTGGAACACCCCGAGGGCGCCAGCCAAATGGCGCGCGCCGCGCTTTCGCAGGGAATTCCTGATGCCACCGCGCGCCTTGTTGCGCTGGTTGAAACGCTTACAGGACAAACACAATGAACGCAGCCGCTACCAAACTGCCCACCGAAATGGGTGCAATTCACTTTGTCGGTATCGGCGGTATCGGCATGTCGGGCATTGCCGAGGTCTTGCTCAACCATGGTTATCGGGTGCAGGGGTCGGACCTGAAATCAACCAAGATTACCAAGCGGCTGGAGGATCTGGGGGCTGAGGTCTTTATCGGACAGAAAGCTGAAAATCTGGAACATGCCGAAGTTGTGGTGATTTCCTCGGCCATCAAACCGGGCAATCCCGAACTGGATACCGCCCGTGCCCGTGGCCTGCCGGTGGTGCGCCGGGCTGAAATGCTGGCCGAGCTGATGCGCCTGAAATCCAATATTGCGGTGGCCGGAACCCACGGCAAAACCACCACCACCACCATGGTGGCCGAGCTTCTGGTTCATGGCCATATCGACCCCACGGTGATCAATGGCGGCATCATCCATGCCTATGGATCCAACGCCCGCATGGGGCAGGGCGAATGGATGGTGGTTGAGGCTGATGAAAGTGACGGGACCTTCAACCGCCTGCCCGCAACCATCGCCATCGTCACCAATATCGACCCGGAGCATATGGAGCATTGGGGCGACTTTGACACGCTGCGCCAAGGCTTCCTTGATTTCGTCTCGAACATCCCGTTTTACGGGCTGGCCGTCTGTTGCACCGATCACCCCGAGGTGCAGGCGCTGGTGGGCAAAGTCACCGACCGCCGGGTTGTGACCTATGGGTTCAACGCGCAGGCAGATGTGCGGGCCGTGAACCTGCATTACAAAGGTGGCATTGCGCATTTCGACATCGAACTGCATTCCGAAGGTAGCCGGATCGAAGGCTGCACCCTGCCGATGCCCGGCGATCATAACGTGTCAAACGCCCTGTCCGCCGTGGCCGTGGCCCGCCATCTGGGCATGAAGC
The DNA here is from genome assembly GCF_001307765.1 of Aliiroseovarius crassostreae. Taxonomy (GTDB): domain Bacteria; phylum Pseudomonadota; class Alphaproteobacteria; order Rhodobacterales; family Rhodobacteraceae; genus Aliiroseovarius; species Aliiroseovarius crassostreae. The sequence continues at coordinate 81,815 of NZ_LKBA01000023.1, read as the reverse complement.
GAGATGAAATCCGCGCAGCCCTCGCGGCTTTTGGGGGCGTGAACCGCCGCTTTACCAAGGTAGGAGAGGTGAACGGGGTCACCATTATCGACGATTACGGCCACCATCCGGTGGAAATCGCCGCCGTCCTGAAAGCGGCCCGTCAGGCCAGCGAAGGGCGGGTCATCGCGGTGCATCAACCGCACCGCTACACGCGGCTTCATGATCTGTTCGAAGATTTCTGCGCCTGTTTCAACGAAGCGGATGTGGTTGGTATTGCGGATGTATTTGCCGCGGGTGAAGAGCCGATTGTAGGTGCATCCCGTGACGATCTGGTGGCGGGCCTCGTGCGTCACGGCCACCGCCACGCCCGTGCGATTTCCTGCGAAGAGGATCTGATTGACCTGGTCCGGGATGAGGCGAAACCCGGTGATATGGTGGTCTGTCTGGGTGCCGGCACCATCAGCGCCTGGGCCAACGCCCTGCCGGGCAAGCTGAATGCATAACCCGGCCGGACAGGACCGCGCATGAGCCTGCCGCTGATCCTTGCCTGCCTTTGGGTGGTGATCGCAACCTTGGTGGCCTTTTTGCCGATGAGGGCGCAATTTGCCCCGGGTGCGGCGCTCTTACTGGCGGGGCCGGCGCTGATTGTCTGGATCGGGGCCACCCATGGCTGGCTCTGGACCGTGCCTGCGACTTTTGCCATCGTGTCGTTGTTTCGCCGCCCACTCTCTTACCTGCTTGGCAAAGTGGTGACAAAATCATGAGCTGGACCCTGCTTCTTGCCTGCCTCTGGATCATCGGTGCCAAGCTTGCCTCGATGCGGCCATCTGCGCGCAAACACTGGCCGTTGGCCTATGCGCTGATGCCTCTGGGCGCACCCATTGTGGCGCTTGCCTGGTGGGAGCACGGGGTCGGTGCTGCTCTGTTTGTTCTGGCCATCGGCATGGTTGTCTTACGCTGGCCCGTGATTTATCTGGGGCGACGGATTGTGAAACTCATCAAAGGGGCAGGGGATGGCGCGGCCTGATCAGATTGATATTCGAGGGCAGTTGATGGCCGAGCGCGAATTGGCCGGGCTGACCTGGCTGCGTGTTGGCGGTCCGGCTGAGTGGCTGTTCATGCCAGCAGATGAGGATGATCTGGCCCAGTTTCTGACCCAGCTTGACGCGGACATCCCCGTTTTTCCGATGGGGGTCGGGTCGAACCTGATCGTGCGCGACGGTGGCATTCGCGGCGTGGTGATCCGCATGGGGCGCGGGTTCAATGAGATCGCCATCGACGGACCGCGCGTCACCGCAGGCGTTGCGGCCCTTGATGCGCATGTGGCGCGCAAGGCGGCAGCAGCAGGGCGGGACCTGACCTTTCTGCGCACCATCCCCGGAGCGATTGGCGGGGCCGTGCGGATGAATGCGGGCTGCTATGGCTCCTATGTTGCGGATGTCTTTGTCAGCGCGCAGGCCATTACCCGGACGGGGGAGAGGGTCACGCTCACCGCGGAAGATCTGAACTTCCAGTATCGCCAGACCGATCTGCCCGACGGGTGGGTGATCACCAGCGCCACCTTTGAGGCCCCCGAGGGCGACCCGGAGGAGCTGGCCGCCCATATGGATGCTCAGCTGAAAAAGCGTGACGAAACGCAACCGACCAAAGATCGCACTGCCGGCAGCACTTTTCGCAATCCGGCGGGGTTCAGTTCAACCGGGCGCGCTGATGACAGCCATGAGCTCAAAGCCTGGAAAGTGATTGATGAGGCGGGCCTGCGGGGCGCCACCCTGGGGGGCGCACAGATGAACCAGATGCATTCCAACTTCCTGACCAATATCGGCAATGCCACCGCTGCCGACCTTGAAGGCTTGGGCGAAGCGGTGCGAAAAAAGGTTTACGATCATAGCGGGATACAGCTAGAATGGGAAATCATGCGCGTAGGCGAACCGGCACAAAAATAATCGGGCCAAGCGCGTGGGAAAAGCACGGCTTTTCCGATATTTGAAGAGGCAGAGCAGCCTCCTGAAAATTCATTGGGCATTGCTTCCGGGCAGGGGGTAACTGTCTGAATAACAGGGTCAATTTGGCCCGGGACAGAGGCATTATGACGGGCAAGGCAAAACAGGCAGCCCCAAAGGTCGTGGTCTTGATGGGTGGCCCCTCGGCGGAACGCGAGGTGTCGCTGACCAGTGGGCGTGAATGCGCCGAGGCCATGCGGGGGGAAGGCATTGACGTGATCGAGCTGGATGCCGGCCCCGATCTGGTGGAACGCCTGAAAGATCTCAAGCCCGACGTGGTATTCAACGCGCTGCATGGACGCTGGGGCGAAGATGGCTGTGTGCAGGGGATCTTGGAATGGATGGGGCTTCCCTATACCCATTCCGGGGTGCTGGCTTCTGCGCTTGCGATGGACAAGGAACGCGCGAAAGAGGTGTTCCGTGCTGCGGGTCTTCCGGTCATGACCTCGGTTCTTGCGGACCGGGACGAGGTGAAGTCGTGTCATGTGATGGCGCCGCCCTATGTGGTCAAACCCTATAACGAAGGCAGCTCGGTCGGGATTTATATCGTCAACGAGGGCGCGAATACTCCGCCGCAGCTCGCCGATAGCATGCCGCAGACCGTGATGGTGGAAACCTATGCGCCGGGGCGCGAACTGACCACCACCGTCATGGATGGCAGGGCGCTGGCGGTGACCGATATCATCACCGATGGCTGGTATGATTACGACGCTAAATATGCCGAGGGGGGCTCGCGCCATGACATCCCCGCAAATATCCCCGCCGAGATCGAGGCCGCCTGCCTCGACTACGCGCTGCGGGCCCATGAGGCGCTGGGATGCAGGGGCGTCAGCCGCACCGATTTCCGTTGGGACGAGGCGCGCGGGCTTGAGGGTCTGGTCCTGCTTGAGACCAATACCCAACCGGGCATGACCCCCACCTCGCTCGTCCCTGAACAGGCCGCCCATTGCGGCATGAGTTTCGGTCAGCTGTGCGCCTGGATGGTGGAGGACGCGTCATGCAATCGTTGACGCACAGGTCGAAACCGCCGGTGTCCCCGTCCGGTCATGGGGGGGCGCCCGTGCGCCGCGACCCCGCCCCGTCTCGTATCGCCTATAAGATCAATCGCCTGTGGCTGACACCGCTCTTTCGCGCCACCCTGCGGGTGGGGCTGCCAGTGTTTCTGATCCTGCTGATGGCGGGGTGGTATTTCTCAAACCCCACCAATCGTTACGCGATTGGTGAAAAAATCACCGATATCAAAAGGTCCGTCCAGGAACGCCCGGAATTCATGGTCAAGCTGATGGCCGTGGAAGGGGCAAGCCCGATTGTGGATGACGCGGTGCGCATGCTCCTGCCAATCGACTTCCCGATCTCCTCGTTCGACCTTGATCTTGAGGTGATGCGCGAAGAAATCATGAAGCTGGACGTGGTGGCCAATGCGGAGCTGCGCATTCGTCCCGGGGGGGTGCTTGAAGTTGTGATCAGCGAACGCGACCCCGTTGTGGTGTGGCGATCACAGGGACAGCTTGAGCTGCTGGACCGGTCCGGTCACCGGGTCGCCAGCCTGACAGGCCGTGCCGCCCGCGCCGACCTGCCGATGATTGCGGGGGTTGGGGCGGACAAGGCGGTGGAAGAAGCGCTTCGTATCATTGCGACCGCAGGACCGCTTGCCGACCGGCTGCGGGGCCTCGTGCGCGTGGGGGAACGGCGCTGGGATCTGATGCTCACCAAGGATCAGCGGATCATGCTGCCGGAAAATCAGCCGGTTTTTGCGCTGGAACAGGTCTTGGCTCTTGATCAGGCCCAGGACCTTCTGGCACGCAATGTGACTGCCATCGATATGCGAACCCCGTTGCGCCCGACGCTGCGTCTTGGATCCGACGCAACCGAAGAGCTGCGCCGGATCAGGGGATTGGAAACAGAAGAGGCCACCGAATGACCGATCTTTACGTTCAGCAGCGCGCCATGCGATCCATGCGCGAAGCAGCGATGCAGCGCGGTGTGATAGCCATTCTCGATGTGGGAACCTCCAAAATTGGCTGCCTTGTCTTGCGGTTTGACGGCAGCGAACAGTTTCGCGAAGGGGATGGTGTCGGCAGTCTGGCCGGGCAAAGCGCCTTTCGGGTGATCGGAGCAGCCACAACCCGCTCACGCGGTGTGCGCTTTGGTGAGATCGACGCCATGGCCGAAACCGAACGCGCCATCCGCACCGCAGTGCAGGCCGCGCAGAAAATGGCCAATGTGCGGGTGGACCACGTCATTGCCTGTTTCTCTGGGGCCAATCCGCGCTCCTACGGGCTGGCCGGGGCCGTGGATCTGGGCGAACGCGCGGTCAGTGAAGATGATGTGGCACGCGTGCTGGCCTCTTGCGATGTGCCGGATTTTGGATCCGGGCGCGAGGTGCTGCATGCCCAGCCGGTCAATTTTGCACTCGATCATCGCTCTGGCTTGTCCGATCCGCGCGGGCAGGTGGGCAGCCGCCTTGCGGTGGACATGCATCTGCTGACGGTTGACAGCGCCGTGGTGCAGAACCTGTGTTACTGCATCAAACGTTGTGATCTGGAAGTGGCCGGGCTGGCCAGTTCGGCCTATGTCTCGGGCATCTCTGCCCTGGTTGAAGACGAACGAGAGCTGGGGGCGGCCTGTATTGATATGGGCGGTGGGGCCACGGGGGTCTCGATTTTCATGAAAAAGCACATGATCTATGCCGACAGCGTGCGGCTGGGCGGGGATCATGTGACTTCCGACATCTCAAAAGGACTTCAAGTATCACTCGCAACCGCCGAAAGAATAAAGTCTTTTTACGGTGGCGTTGTGGCGACCGGCATGGATGACCGCGAGATGATCGAGATCGGTGGGGACACCGGAGACTGGGAACATGACCGGCGCACCGTCAGCCGGGCCGAACTTATTGGCATCATGCGCCCACGGGTCGAAGAGATCCTGGAAGAGGTGCGCGCCTGTCTGGATGCGGCCGGGTTTGACCATTTGCCCAGTCAACAGATCGTCCTGACCGGCGGGGGCAGCCAAATTCCCGGCCTGGATGGCCTCGCGCCGAAAATCCTCGGTCAGCAAGTGCGCATTGGGCGCCCGCTTCGGGTGCAGGGGCTGCCACAGGCGGCAACGGGGGCCGGATTTGCCTCTGCCGTCGGGCTGTGCCTGTTTGCGGCGCACCCGCAGGACGAGTGGTGGGATTTCGAAATTCCCGCAGAGAGTTATCCCGCCCGCAGCCTGAAGCGCGCGATGAAGTGGTTCAAGGACAACTGGTAATCCCAAAACCTTGTGTGAGTGGCGAAATCCTGCTGATAAAACAGCGGGTTTTCCCACATTTTGCGTCTTTCACTTCAATTGGTGCGTGACGACCATACTGCTTTTGCGGTATTGTGGCTGAAAAGAGGCAGTCACCGGCGATTCACGCCGACAAGAACACACCATGCTGACGCAGGACAAAGACGCCGCGCAGCACGCAGATTAACAGGCGGACAGATCATGACATTGAACCTTACCATGCCTGGTCAGGAAGAATTGAAACCTCGGATCACGGTGTTTGGCGTGGGCGGTGCTGGTGGCAACGCGGTCAACAACATGATCGAGAAAGAGCTTGAGGGCGTCGAGTTTGTCGTCGCCAATACTGACGCTCAGGCGCTGCAGCATTCGCGCGCCAAGGACCGCATCCAGATGGGTGTGAAAGTTACCGAAGGGCTGGGCGCTGGTGCTCGCGCCACGGTCGGGGCGGCGGCAGCCGAAGAAAGCATCGAACAGATCGTGGATCATCTGGCCGGGGCACATATGTGCTTCATCACGGCTGGTATGGGCGGCGGCACCGGGACCGGGGCTGCGCCGATCATCGCGCAAGCCGCGCGGGAACTGGGTGTTCTGACCGTTGGTGTTGTCACCAAGCCGTTCCAGTTCGAAGGCGCCAAGCGGATGAAACAGGCCGAAGACGGTGTGGAGCAGCTGCAGAAGATGGTCGATACGCTGATCATCATCCCCAACCAGAACCTGTTCCGTCTGGCCAATGAAAAGACCACCTTCACCGAAGCCTTCTCGATGGCTGATGACGTTCTGTATCAGGGCGTGAAAGGCGTGACCGACCTGATGGTCCGCCCGGGCCTGATCAACCTCGACTTTGCCGATGTGCGCGCCGTGATGGACGAAATGGGCAAGGCGATGATGGGCACCGGCGAGGCGACCGGCGAAGACCGTGCGGTTCAGGCCGCCGAGAAGGCGATTGCCAACCCGCTCCTGGATGAGATTTCGCTGCGCGGCGCCAAAGGTGTGCTGATCAACATCACCGGCGGTTATGACCTGACCCTGTTCGAACTGGACGAAGCCGCGAACCGTATCCGCGAAGAAGTGGATCAGGATGCCAATATCATCGTGGGCTCGACCCTCGACAACGATATGGAAGGTGGGATGCGCGTTTCGGTTGTTGCCACCGGTATCGACGCTGTCGAAGCACCGCAGGAAATGCCGGTGCCGCGTCGTCGTCTGGCAGAGCCGCTGCAAACGCCGCTGGCCGTGGAAGAAAAGTTCGAAGCTCCGGTTGAAGCCGCTACAGCCCCGGCTGAGCCGTCGCTGTTCGGGAGCGAGTTGAACGCGACCGAAGCTGCTGCAGAAGAGCAGGCGGAAAACGTCTTCCCGGCAGAAAGCGCGGGTGGTGATTTGCCGCCGCCGGCCTACCAGCCGCAACCGGCTGTTGCACAGGCGCCTACTCAGGCACCGGTCCAGTCCGCACCGGTTGATCATTACTACGAAGACGAACCTGCCGTGGCACAGTTCACTGCGCCCAAACCCCCGGCACCGGGTACCCCGTCACCGGAGGCCTTGGCCCGTCTGCAGGCTGCGGTTCAGAACCAGCCGCGCGCCGCTGCCCAGCCGCAACCGCAAGCTCGCCCCACGGCGCAGCCGCACGCTGCTGAAAAGCCGCGCTTTGGTATCAATTCGCTGATCAACCGGATGACCGGAGCGGGTGCTGTTGAGGGCGCTGCCGCCCGTCCCGAGCCAGCGGTGGAAGCGCCTATCGCACGTCCGGCACAGCAACCGCAGATGGATGCCGAACAGGAAAAAGTGGAAATTCCTGCTTTCCTGCGTCGTCAGGCCAACTGAAACCTTGTTTCAGGTTCGGCAATTCCTTGCCGATCTGGGATGTGAATACGAAATTCGGCCGCCACAGTGCGGCCGTTTTTTATATTATTAACAATATGATAGCTTGGTTTTGCCTGATGTGAGGGCTGGCGGTTTACCATTAGGTCACCATGTTTCAAACCGTTACAAATGATTGAATTGTTGTTCGTCGCGTGAAGCTTTACCCAAAAGGCGCGGAATGGGGGCACTCCCCTACAGGAGCCGCAAAGCCAATCTACGAGGTGCTTCGTGCAAACCACGCTTACCAGCTCTGTTACCTTTTCGGGCACCGGCCTTCACTCCGGGCGCCCCGTGCGCATGACTGTGCGACCGGCTTCGGCGGAATACGGGATCTGGTTCAAACGGGTTGATATTCACGATCAGGACAATCTGATTCCCGCCCATTGGGCGTCGGTGGTTCCATCGCGCCTGTGCACCTTGATCCGCAATGATGCGGGGACTGAGGTGTCGACCATCGAACATATCATGGCGGCACTGGCGGGCTGTGGAATTCATAACGCCCTGGTGGAGATTGATGGGCCGGAAGTGCCGATTCTCGACGGCAGTTCGTCCCGTTTTGTTGAGGGATTGATCCGCGCTGGTGTGCGTGAGCTGAATGCCCCTGTCCGTGTGATCAAGATCCTGTCACCGGTCGAATATCGTGAAGGGGACGCCTGGGCCAGGCTTGCCCCCGCCGAAGGGTTCGAGATGGATTTCCATATTTCCTTCCCGGATGCTGCCATTGGCACACAGGACAAATCCCTGAACCTGTCCAATGGCAATTTCGTGCGCGAGCTGTCCGATTGCCGGACCTTCTGTCGTCAGGCAGATGTCGATGCAATGCGTGCCGCCGGGCTTGCCCTTGGGGGCACCTATGAAAACGCTGTTGTGGTGGATGGGGACGATATTCTCTCTCCGGGGGGGCTGCGCCGCAAGGATGAAGCTGTGCGCCACAAAATGCTGGACGCACTGGGGGATCTGTATCTTGCAGGGGCGCCTTTGATGGGGCGCTATATTGGTCACAAAGCGGGCCATGCCATGACCAACAAACTGCTGCGCGCGCTGTTTGATCAACCGGAAGCTTGGCGGCTTGTGATGCTCGGCCATGAGGCTGCGAAATTGTTGCCGGGGGTAGGGGTGGTAAAATCCGACCTGCCGCTGACCGCCTGAAACCCGCGCTTCGGGTCTTTCTGTGCAACCAGTCCGGACCTGCCAAGCGGCGGATCGGCGACAAGTCGCGAAAAACCCGCGTAAGGCCATTTTGCACCGCAAAATTCTGTGCTAGGACATGCCTGTAGCGGGGAATTTTCCGATCTTCGAATTGAGTTACGGGGTAGGCGCCTATTATGATCAGTGTCCATCTGATGAAAGCCGTTTCTGCGGTTGTTTTGACCGGAGTTTTTCTGTCCGCCTGTTCGGGAGGCGGCAGTGCCAGCTCGACCGGGGGCGGTGGATGGTTCTCGGGGGTTTTTGGCGAATCCCAACGGCCCGTTGAAAAACCGATCGAGGAATGGACCGCAGAAGAGATCTTCAAGCGCGGCGAATATGATCTGGAACGTGGTAAACCCAAGCTTTCCGCCAAATGGTTTGGTGAGGTAGAGCGCCTTTACCCCTATTCCCAATGGGCCAAGCGCGCGCTGATCATGCAGGCCTTCTCCTATCACAAGAACAAGGAATATGAACTGTCCCGCGCCACTGCGCAGCGGTTCATTGATACTTATCCTGCGGATGATGACGCCGCGTATGCACAGTATCTTCTGGCGCTCAGCTATTACGACCAGATTGATGAAGTGGGGCGGGATCAGGGCCTGACCTTCCAGGCGCTGCAGGCCCTGCGCGCGGTGATCGAGATCTACCCGGACACGGAATATGCAAAATCGGCCATTTTGAAATTTGATCTCGCCTTTGATCACCTTGCCGCCAAGGAAATGGAAATCGGTCGGTATTACCTCAAGCGCAAGCATTATGTGGCGTCGATCAACCGGTTCCGGGTTGTGGTGGAAAAGTTCCAGACCACCACGCAGGTGGCCGAGGCGCTGCACCGCTTGGTGGAAAGCTACCTTGCCCTTGGTCTGACAGATGAAGCACAGACCGCAGGGGCCATTCTCGGCTATAACTTCCGGTCCACCGAATGGTATGAAAGCAGCTATCGCCTGCTGACACAGTCCGGGCTGGAGGCCGCACCGAAAGGTGACAATTGGCTGACCGCGATCCATCGCCAACTGATCCAGGGCAAATGGCTCTGATCGCGGCAAATGGGGGCATCCGCATGAAAGGCATGGCCTGATGCTGCGCGGTCTGGATATCCGCGACATTCTGATCATCGACCGGCTGGAACTTGAGTTTCAGCCGGGTTTGAACGTGCTGACCGGGGAAACCGGGGCGGGAAAATCCATCCTGCTCGACAGTCTTGGCTTTGTCCTGGGCTGGCGCGGGCGCGCGGATCTGGTGCGCTCCGGGGCGGATCAGGGGGAGGTGACGGCCGAGTTCGATCTGCCACAAGACCATCCCGCCCGTGCCGTGTTGGCCGAGGCCGGTATCGAGGCCGATGGCGAGGTGATCCTGCGCCGGGTCAATCGTGCCGATGGGCGCAAAACGGCTTGGGTCAATGATCGCAGGGTCTCAGGCGATGTGTTGCGCGCGCTTTCCGACTGTTTGATTGAATTGCATGGCCAGCAGGATGATCGGGGCCTTCTGAACCCGCGCGTGCATCGCCAGCTTCTGGATGCCTTTGGTGGGTTGGAGGGGGTGCGTTCTGACACCCGCAGCGCCTGGCGCAAACTGTCCTCTGCACAGACCGCTCTGTCAGAGGCCCGCGCTGCGCTGGAGGCAGCCCGGGCGGAAGAGGATTTCTTGCGCCATGCGGTTGAGGAATTCGACAAGCTCGATCCGCAACCCGGCGAAGATGCCGAACTGGATCAGCGCCGCCGCATGATGCAGGCGTCCGAGAAAATCGGTGAGGATATCCAGCGTGCCCATCAGGCCATGGGGGCGATTGGAGAGGGGGCCGAGGCCCGGATGGGAGATGCGCTGCGCTGGCTCGAAGGGGTGGTCGATCAGGCCGGGGACAGTCTTGATGAGCCGATCCAATCGCTTGGCCGCGCCATGGCAGAGCTGTCCGATGCCATCGTTCATGTCGAAGCAACACTTGACCAGCTGACCTTCAACCCACATGAGCTTGAAGAGATCGAAGAGCGCCTTTTTGCAATTCGCGGTCTTGCCCGCAAATATCAGGTGCAACCCGATGAATTGGGCGCCCATGCCGAGGTGCTGCGTGAGCGTCTGAACGCGCTTGATGCCGGGGTGGACCAGATTGCCGCCCTGGAACGCGCGGTGGCCGAGGCTCAGGAAAGCTATGACCTTGCGGCGACGGCCCTGCATGCCACGCGACAGAAGGCGGCCCGTTCTCTTGACAGCGCCATGGGCACGGAGCTCGCCCCGTTGAAAATGGAACGCGCCGTGTTCACCACCCAACTGACACCAACAGATCCGGGGCCGGAGGGGACAGATGTCGTCACCTTCACCGTGGCCACCAATCCGGGGGCACCGTCCGGCCCTCTGAACAAAATCGCCTCCGGTGGCGAACTCAGCCGTTTCCTGCTGGCGCTCAAAGTTTGCCTGACCCGCGACGCCGATGGGCTGACAATGATCTTTGACGAAATCGACCGTGGGGTCGGGGGCGCCACTGCTGATGCGGTGGGCCGCCGCCTGAAATCCCTGTCTGATGGAGGGCAGGTGCTGGTGGTAACGCACTCACCGCAAGTGGCTGCCCTCGGTGATCATCACTGGCGGGTGCAAAAATCGGTGACAGATGGCATGACCCTGTCCACCGTGGTGCCGCTTTGCGCAAAGGAACGCGTGGATGAACTCGCCCGGATGATCTCTGGCGATACGATCACCCCCGCTGCCAAAGCTGCGGCACAGGAACTCCTGAACGGATAAGCCGCCACCGCCCGCCATATTTTCTGGTTAGAAATATCCGGGGTGAGCCTCAAAGAGGCGAGGGGCAGAGCCCCTTGGCGCGGCAGTCCCGAAGCGCGAGCGACAGATGAGGGGGTTACAGCATTTCGGGATAAACCTGACACGCAGGTTTGTTGCGAAAGCCCACGACCTTGATGTTTCTTGCTGCGGTTCGGCCTTTCCCTGTCTCAGGTTGACGCTGAAACGCTTCAGGTTACCCGTGAACCGGTGGAACCAGCTTCCCCGGGTTCAGAATGCCCTTCGGATCAAGCGCCTGTTTCAGCGTCCCCATGACCTCCCAGGCCGGTCCATGTTCCGCCTCCATCAGGCTCAGCTTGCCCATGCCGACCCCATGTTCTCCCGTGATCGTTCCGCCAAGGGAAATCGCCCGGTCCGCCATGCGTTTCACAAGGGCCTTTGCCGTTGTCCAGTCCTCCTTGTTGCCCTCTTCCAACAACAAGATTGCATGGAAATTCCCGTCCCCCACATGTCCTAATATGGGGCCGGGCATATGTGAGGCCGCAATATCCTGCCGGGTCTCCTCAACCGCCTGCGCAAGTTTCGAGATCGGCACACAGATATCCGTTACCATCGCCTTGGCACCTGGCTTCAGCGCTGTCAGGGCGTAAAAGGCGTTGTGGCGGATCTTCCATAGCCGGTTGCGATCTTCGGTGCGCGTGGCACTTTCAAAGCCGGCGGCCCCAAAATCGTCGGCAATATCCGAGAAATCCTGCACCGCGTCTGCAACGGCATTGTCGCTGCCATGAAATTCGACAAAAAGATGCGGGCAGAGCGGCAGGTCGAGACCGGCATAGCGATTGATGGCGCCGGTGCTGGCTTCGTCCAGAAACTCGATCCGGGCCACAGGAATACCCATCTGGATCACCTGCTGCACGGTGGCGACAGCTGACGCCAGATCGGGAAAGGCGCAAACGCCCGCGCTGATCGCCTCAGGTGTGCCATGCAGGCGCAATGTCAGCTCGGTGATCACGCCCAGGGTGCCTTCTGCACCCAGCATCAGGGCGGTCAGGTCATAACCTGCGGCTGATTTGGCTGCGCGCGACCCGGTTTTGATCACCTGACCATCTGCCAGAACCACGGTCAGGCCAAGGACATTGTCACGCATGGATCCATAGCGCACGGTTGTGGTTCCCGAGGCACGGGTTGAGGCCATGCCGCCCAATGTGGCATTTGCGCCAGGGTCGACGGGGAAAAACAAACCCGTTGCCCGAAGCTCTTCATTCAACGCTTCGCGGGTCAGCCCCGGTTCCACCACGGCCACCATGTCGCCCGGGTCCGCCTGGATCAGGCGGTTCATCCGCGACAGGTCAATGACCACCCCGCCTTTCAGCGGAATGGTATGCCCCTCAAGCGAGGTTCCGACCCCGAAAGGGGTCACGGCGATGTCGTGTTTGTGGCAGAGGGTCATGATCCGGGACACTTCGTCGGTGCTGATTGGCCAGACGACCAGATCAGGCAAAACCATCTCGAAATGCGTTTCAGAACGCCCGTGTTCCATCAGATCGGGCTTGGAGCGGCTCATCCGATCGCCTAGAAACGAAGTAAGCTCGGTCAAAACGGCGTCGATGGACATCCATCCTCTCCCAATTAGCAGCCGAGACAGACTAGCCTGCTTGGGCGAACGGGAAAAGGGTCGGGTAAAGTTTTGGTAAAGTTTAATCAAATAAAAGGGTTAATTCTCAAAACACTACAACGGCAAATTCAAGCATTGTCAACGGGTTGGAAACTGTTGCTGGAAAAAGGCCCGTCCCAGGTGCAATTCTGGCTTATCGCGCTGGTGATCGGAGTGGTCTCCGGGGCCGCCGCACTTGGGTTTCGCAAGGGAATCGAATGGTTGCAAGCCACGCTTTACGGCACGGATGATCTTGCCCATCTGCACAGCTTTGCATCGACCCTGCCATGGTACTGGATCCTGATCCTGCCCGCGCTCGGCGGATTTGCAGTTGGGGTCATTCTGAACTGGTTCACCCATGATGGCCGGGTGCGTTCGGTGGCGGATGTGATCGAGGGGGCAGCCCTTTGGGAAGGGCGGGTGGAAAAGCGCGCGGGGATCGGCTCGGCGCTGGCCTCGTTCATCACGCTTTCAACCGGGGGATCCACCGGACGTGAGGGGCCGGTTGTGCATATGGCAGGTGTTGTCTCAAGCTGGATTGCCAACCGGATCAAGGCAGATGGCGTCACGGGCCGTGATCTTTTGGGCTGTGCCGTGGCCGCCGCCGTTTCTGCCAGTTTCAATGCCCCTATTGCGGGAGCCCTGTTTGCGCTTGAAGTGGTGTTGCGCCATTTTGCCCTGCATGCCTTTGCGCCGATTGCCATTGCTGCGGTGGCCGGGACGGTAATCAACCGGTTGGAATATGGCGGTATGACCGAATTTGTGCTGCCTTTGGAGGGCAGTCTCGCTTTTTATGTCGAACTGCCGGCCTTCCTGATCCTGGGCATCCTGTCTGGCTTTGTCGCGGTTGTCTTCATGCGGGCGATCTTTCTGGCGGATGATGTTGGAAATGACCTGCAGAAAAGGATGCGCCTGCCGAACGTTCTGCGTCCGGCGCTGTCCGGTCTGATCCTGGGGATAATTGCGATTTTCTTCCCGCATATCATTGGTGTGGGCTATGAGACCACCTCGCTTGCCCTGACCGGTCAGATGGTGTGGCATGAAGCGGTGGTGCTGGCGGTGGTCAAGGTGTTTGCGGTCGCGGTCACCATGGCCGGACGGATGGGGGGCGGGGTGTTCTCTCCGGCGCTTATGATGGGCGCGCTGACCGGGCTTGCTTTTGGCATTATCGCCACAGCCATTTTCCCGGACGTCTCCGGGTCAGAAACGCTTTATGCCCTTGCTGGAATGGGAGCGGTGGCAGCCGCGGTGCTGGGTGCGCCGATTTCCACCACGATGATTGTCTTTGAATTGACAGGCGACTGGCAGACCGGGATTGCGGTGATGTGTGCGGTGTCTCTCTCCACTGCGCTGTCCAGTCGTCTGGTGGACCAGTCTTTCTTCCTGACCCAGTTGGAGCGACGCAATATCCACCTTGCCGCCGGGCCACAGGCGTATCTTTTGTCCATGGTGCGCGTGGCTGCGGTCATGCGTGAGCTTGATCACAAGCGATCACCGGGCGAGGCCGATTGCTGGGAATTGATCGAGCAGGGGGTCTATGTGGATGGCAATGCAACACTGGAGGCGGTGATGCCGGTTTTTGAGGCTACGGGGGCTGTATTTGTGCCGGTTGTGACCCTTGGCGGAGAGGGGGACGCGCCGGATCTTTGGGGCACGATCCACCATGTGGATGCGCTCAAAGCCTATAACAGGGTGCTTGCACAAACCGCGCAGGAGGAACATTCCTGAGGGAGCTCAGCGCGTTTCCGCAACGGTGGAACTGTCTCTGAATATGTGCAGGAAGGGGCGCTGCCCCTCGCCTCTTTGAGGCTCACCCCGAGGTATTTTCAGCAAGAAAAAAACGAAGGGGGCCGCTGAAGATTAGCGGGTTTTCCAGCCAAAGGTCGTGCAGCCGCAGGTTACGGCTGCTTTGGGGTCATGTCTTGGTCAGGGCGCGGGTCAGGGCGCAAAACGCCTCGAGGTCGATTTCTTCCGCCCTGGATGTGGGTTTGATCCCCACCGAGTTCAGAATGTCTTCGATCTCCGGGTGCAGGCCTTTGAGTGAGGCGCGCAGCATCTTGCGGCGTTGGTTGAAGGCGGTGGCCACCACTTTCTGCAGCTTGTCGGCATCCGCCTCGAAGCGGGGCTGCGGCAGGGCTGCCAGATGCACCACGGCCGAGCGGATTTTCGGCGGTGGGGTGAAGGCCTCGGGCGGCAGCTCCATGACAATTCGGGCATCGGTGCGCCACTGCGCCAGAACCGCAAGGCGGCCATAGGCTTTGGAGCCGGGCTGGGCGACGATGCGCTGCGCCACTTCTTTTTGGAACATCAAGGTCAGGCTGGACCAGACTGGGGGCCAGGTTTTGGGGGTCAGCCAGCGCACCAGAAGTTCTGTTCCGACATTGTAGGGCAGGTTGGCCACAACGCGGATTGGCGGGGTAAGATGTTCCAGCGGATCCAGTTCCAGCGCATCTGCATTGATCACGTCCAGCCGACCTGGATAGGCGGCCTGGATCTCTCCCAGCGGGCCGAGGGCACGGCTATCTTTTTCAACGGCAAGCACTTTGCGCGCGCCTTCAGCCAGCAGTCCGCGGGTCAGTCCGCCGGGGCCGGGCCCCACTTCCAGAACGTCACAGGATGTCAGATCCCCCGCCTGTCGGGCGATTTTTGAGGTTAGGTTCAGATCAAGGAGGAAATTCTGCCCGAGCGATTTTTTGGCGGTCATGCCATGGGTGGCGATCACTTCGCGCAGCGGGGGCAACCCGTCGATCTGGGTCATCAGCGTGTTCCGTCCTTGTGGTTGGTATTGCGAAGGCCCGTCTTGCGGGCGTTTGCCATGCTCCAGCCCATCCGCAATGCCGCAATCAATGAACTTGGGTCGGCTTTTCCCTGTCCGGCGATGTCAAATGCCGTGCCATGATCGGGAGAGGTGCGCACAAAGGGCAGCCCCAGTGTCACGTTTACCCCTCCGGCAAAATCAAT
This sequence comes from Aliiroseovarius crassostreae, assembly GCF_001307765.1. Taxonomy (GTDB): domain Bacteria; phylum Pseudomonadota; class Alphaproteobacteria; order Rhodobacterales; family Rhodobacteraceae; genus Aliiroseovarius; species Aliiroseovarius crassostreae. The sequence goes on along the minus strand of NZ_LKBA01000023.1, from coordinate 66,167 downwards.
GGTTTTGATCGGGATCAGGGCCTGATCGTGATACATGCAGATCGCGGCATCATAGCCTGCGCGGGCCGCAGAATGAAACATCGTGTCTGCTGAGCACGGGCCGGACAGATCCAACCCTTCGCGGCGAAGCTCATCCAACAAAGGCGAGATCATCGTGATCTCTTCCACTCCCATCGCACCGCCTTCACCGGCATGCGGGTTCAGCCCAGCCACCGCAATTCGCGGTGTTGCAAGGCCGAAATCCCGGATCAGGGCATCATGGGTTGTGCGAATAACCTGGGTGAGCCTGTCCCGGCTGAGGGTGGAGGGCACCTCGCCGAGGGGGATGTGAATGGTCGCAGGCACGACGCGCAGCTCCTCACAGGCCAGCATCATCACCACTTCGACCCCACCTGCCAGATCCGCAAGGAATTCGGTGTGCCCCGGAAAACGAAACCCGGCGCCATCCTTGAGCGCTTTCTTGTGGATGGGGTTGGTGCAGATTGCCGCTGCCTCACCTTCCTGCACCAGCCTGACCGCCCGGGCGATCACGTCGACGACGTGTTGCGCATGTGCGCCCGAAGGGGTGCCGGGGGTGCGATCGGGGCCGAAATCATGGCGCAGGACCGGCAGATCTTGGGGGGTATGAGCCTCGGCCGGCGTGCTGATCTCGGTGAATTTGCAGCCTGCGGGCAAATGGTTCGGGTCACCTATCAGAAAAAACGGGACCTCTCCCCTGAGCGCCTCAAATGCCGCTGGGGCCAGCTCCGGGCCGATGCCCGCTGGCTCACCCATCGTCAGGGCAATGGGGGCCAGACGGGAAAGATCAGAGGTCATTTCTGTGCAAGATCCTCGATATAGGCTTCTGCCCGCAATTCTTCCAGATAACCGGTGGCAAGGGCACCAAGACGCTGGTTTTGCAACTGGGTGCGAATGTCGTCACGGCTGAGTTCTTCTGGAAGTTCCCGTGTGCGGCTGCACAGCATCAGGAAAATCTGATTCTGGCCTGACGGTGTGGTCAGCGCAACAGAGCTTTCACCTTCGTCCAGCTTCGCCAGTTCAATCGCATAATCGGTAGGAAGCTCCGAGACCAGTTTCGTATCGCGCACGAGCTGTTCTTCCGGCTGCCCCTGGGCCACCTTGTAAAGGTCGTTGCAGCTGTCAACGCGGGTGCGAATGTCGGCGGCGCTGGCCAGGGCTTCCGGCGTTCCGGCGCCCGGGATCAGGTAAGCGGCGTAATCAATCAGCACATCTTTCGGGGCCGGGGCGTCGATTTCTTCGATGGCGCGCATCTGAAACAGCGCAATGCCGTTCTGGACGGGCAGCGGTGCCGTCACTTCCCCCGGGGCAAGAGGCAGGATCTGGGCCGCAAGGGCAGGGGGAAGGTTGGACAGGTCCATCCAGTCCAGCCGACCTGAACGCCCTTTGGAGGGGGCCGCGGAATAGCGTCGTGCGGCGGCCGCAAAGGCAGGCAGGGTGTCAATTTCCGCCAGCTGTAATGCGCGCGCGCCGGATGTCTCTTGGGTTTGTGGCGTATCAGCGGGCAGGATGATTTCGGACAACAACACCCGCACCCCGGCATCAGGGCCGCTTTGTGCCAGACGGCGGTCGATATCTTCCTCGGTGATCCTTACGTCGCGGCGAAACCGTTCACGGGCGAATTTCCGCCACACCAGCCCGGCCGAGACAAAATCGCGGAAGGTTTCCATGGCCACGCCGCCCTGCGCGATGGCCTGTTCGAATTTTTCCAGGGGCATGTTGAACCGCTTGACGAATTCTTCCATCCCTTCGGTGAGCTCCGCGTCGCTGAGGGCCATACCTGCACGGGCGGCAGCTTCGCGTTGCAGGGTTTCAGTGAGCAACTGTTCACGGGCAAGTTCAGCCCTGTCTCCGGGCGCGCGCAGCAAGGTCAGATAGGCGATTCGCTGAGACAGCTCATAGGTGGTGATCACCCGATCATTGACCTGTAAAGCGGGCGCAAACAGGTTCTGGGCATGGGCGACACTGACCGGTGTCACTACGGGCAGGGGCGAGAGCACCACTGCCATGACCAAAGGGGTCGTCAGAGCGCGGCGCAGGCGTTTGAAGCGGTCGCTTTTTCCATGCGTTGCCATGGGAAAACCCGATGAAATAGCGTGTGTCATGTCTTGTCTGCTCTTCCGGTTATTCATCGTTAACAAGGGGCGTGGCCGCGAACATCTTGCGGGTCTGCGGGTATATTGCCCAAAGCGGCCTCAGGATGCCAGCCCGATCTGCCCCGTGACAGGGAGATGCGGATGATTGTCGCCGCTTGAGGGGGCTGGGTCACTGCAGGCATCTGCGCGCAGCTCCTTTCGGGGCCCCCCCAAACCCCAACAGCTCGACCTGAAGGCCAAGTTCCGTGGTGGGTGTAATGGTTTGTGAGGCGGTGAACCGGCGCGAGACGGCCAGATCGACCTGGAGGCATTCATTGCGATATTGCAGCCCAAGCTGGCCCTTGGTGACCTGATTGGCCGAAAGGTCAACATCGCCCTCCGCGCTGATGCGCCAGCCATCGGTCAGCTGATACCCGCCTGTCAGGCGCAGCTCGTGGATCGAGGCGTCACGGTTTTCATCGGGATCTGCGACAACCCAGAGATGGGCCGCACTCAGGTTCCAGTCTTCCCCGATATAGGCAAAGCGGCTTTCGGTCTTGGCAACTTCGAACTGGTCATTGATCAGCGCACGGCCTTGGAAGGCGAGGTTTGCCCCGAATTGCAACTGCGCTGCGATCAACCAGTCCGAACTGTCGCCGGACAGGCCGGAGGCATTGGAGAAAGAATTATTCCCATCAAAGCGAAACACGCGTCCGATGCCGATTGTCGAGCTCCAGCCGGTTGGGGAAAAGCGGCTCCATTTCACGCCAATATTGGCCCGTGTGCCCTCTTCTCGTCGGTCAAATCCCGGATACCGGGACATGTCGAACAGGTTGTTTTCGTCAAGTTCGACATAGGTGCTGTCTTCATTGGGCAGGGTGGCACCGATCTGATCACTCCAGACCAGCTGCAGCACCGGTTCGATCACATCGACGCTTCCATTGGCGGAAACCCGCGACAAAGGCCAGCGCAGCGTGGCGGCGACGGAGGGGGTGGCAAAGCTCTGGTTGGGATCAAAGCTGCTGTCTTGGTTGATCCAGTAATTTCCCCAGTCAATCCCGGTTTCCAGGGATGCGATCATCCCGCCCCTGATCATCCAGTCGCGTTTCCAGTGAAAGGACGCTCCCACATGGGTCACATCGCGCCCCTTTGGGCCGTCCAGGGTGCTTTCCCGGAAATAGGACCGCGCGGACAGTTCATATTCGGCGACGCCGCCAAGAAGAACCGGATCAAAGCGGCGTTGATACAGAAATTCCAGCTGGGCGAAAGGCAGTTGATCTGAAATGGCCCGTTCCGAGGCGCGCAGGCTTTCGTGTCGGGTGATGCCGGCAAAGATGAACTCATCCCGACGCACACGCGACACTTCAAGCGCGTTGCGCAGCCGGTCGGCACTGGAGTAGTCGTAATCGTTCAGATAGCCGGGGTCTGAGACTTCCTGAAGGGTGAAATCAAGTTTGAAATCCTGCGGAAGGTCAAACGATCCCTCTCCGAACACATAGGACCGGGTCTGGTCTCTCCGAATATCGTCATTGCTGACAGCGCCGTTGAAAGACAGGTTGCCGTTGTAAAACGCCTGACGATAACGCCATTCCAGAGTTCTGGACCTGGTGGCGATGAACGGGGCCAGCGTCAGGTCCGCATGGTCGCCTAGCCGAATGAAATAAGGCAGCCTGACCCCGGTGCCAAAACTGCTTCGCGTGCGCAGCTTCGGGGCCAGAAAGCCGGTTGCGCGCTTGAGGGTCGGATCCGGGAGGCGCAGGCGCGGCAGGAACAGGATCGGAACATCCGCAACACGCAGCTGGGCATTGTGGAAATAAAGCTGGCGCTCCTGTTCGTCATGCACGACTTTCTCAGCCCGGATCTGCCACAAGGGCACAGGCGATTTTGCGCAGACCTGACAGGAGGAGGCCACGATCTTGTTCAGTTGGGTATAGCGGCCCTGCACGCGGTTGATTTCGACGGCGGCAATTTGCAACTGCTGGTTCAGAACCAGACGGGCGGATTGCAATATCCCGTTGCGCAGATCGGAGGACAGCTCGGCCGCACTGGCCAGGATCAGCTGATCCTCACCGTTTTGCAACACGATCGGGCCGCTGATGGTCAGCTGGTTGGTGGTCTTGTCAAAGGAAATGCTGGCCGCGGTCAGTGTGGTGCCCGCGAAGTGGACCATCACATTGCCTTCGGCCAAAAGCCCCTTATTGCCCTGAACCGTGATACGGTCTGCCACCAACAGGGCAGGGGCAGAGCTGTCCGCGACGGGGCGGGACTGTGCAAAGGTTGTCGGAGGGGGGGCAAGGCCAATGGCCGCGGCCAGACCGGCAATCAGGGCCAGCTTGCTGATACGGCCAGACCACAGGTCGGATATGGTGAACATTACCCATCCTCCAGATGCAGCAGAAATCCGAGCGACAGAAGGATCCCCGAAATCGGGGTGGTCCAGGCGGCAAAAATCACCGGGATCTGTCCGTTCTCGCCAAGGATCTGCGCGAAATTACGAATGAAATAAAAGCCAAACCCAAGAACAAGCGCTGACACAACCATGATGCCGGTGCGTCCGAACCGGGTATGACGCATGGTGAACGAGGCGCCGATCAGCACCATGGCCACCAGAAACAGGGGGGTGGAAAGCTCGATCTGCAACCAGACCTGATGCAGGCGGGGGGAAAACCCTGCCTCATTCAACCGGGTGATAAAACTGGGCAGATCCCAAATTGAAATATTGGAGGGCTTGCCGAAACTGTCGCGGATCTGTTCCTCGGTCAGGTTTGTGGCGATCCAATAGGAGGGCAGCACCAGTGCCTCACCTTCGGGGTTGTCGGACAGATCAAAATTCCAGACCTTGGCCGAGCGCAGCGCCCAGCGGCCCGGTTCCAGCGTGGCCTGACGGGCCGAAACGCGTTTGGTCGGCATGCCGTCAGATGAAAATGAATAAAACGTCACATCCTGCAAGCGGGTTCCGTCATTGTTTGACTGGCTGGCACGGATCACGATCTGCCCTTGCTTGTTGCCCTGTCGCAGCCAGACCCCGCCTTTTGAAACAGAGGAAATGGAACGGCTTCCGCCGGAATATTCTGCCGACAGGCGCTCATATTTCTTTTGGGTTGCCGCGGAAATCGGGTTGAAGATCAGCAGCGCCACAACCCCGATCAGGAAAACCGTGACCACCGGGGAAATCAGGGTGATCATGGCCGATCGTCCCGACGCACGCGTCACCACCAGCTCGGAGCTGCGCGCAAGGCTCAGGAACATCCAGATGGTTGCCAGAATGGTCACCAGCGGCAGGATGCGATACATCCACATGGGCATGTTCAGAAGTGTCAGCCCCAGAACCTCGGTGAAGCCGACCTGGCTTGCGTCGAATTTGCGCATGCCCTCAACCATATCCAGCAGCACAAACACCAGTCCCAGCACCACCAGCATGGTCACGAAGGAAAACAGGAAACGGCGGGCGAAATAGAGGTGCAGCCTCATGCGGACCCCTCCTGTGCGGTGGTCCGGGCCAAAAGCGTCGCCGCTTTCCGGCGTTTGCGGATGGCCAGGAAGGAGGGGCGCGTGGCGCTCCATAATACCGTGAAATTGAACAGCAGGCCGAGAATAGAAGCCAGATAGATCAGGGGCAGGGCGCTGTCGCTCCGGCGGGCGATATCAAGCATCGTGTTGTCGAGTGTCTGGAAACTGGCCACAACGCCGATGGAAATCACCACCTGACGCCACATGCCAAAGCGGCTGAAACCGCCAGCAATCAGCATGGAATAGCCAGTCAGGGCGGCGACAATGACATAAAGCGCCTGGGCATTGCGGAAATGCGCCTCGGCGCGCAGGGCGGTGGCGCTTTGGCGGGTTTCGGCAATCAGGGCTTCGGTGGGAAACAGCATTTCATGGGTGTAAAGCTGGCGGATCTTGCGTTTGCCAGCAATCGGATCGGAAATCAGCGCAGAAATGTCATAGGTGAATTCTTCGAACCCGGTGGTGGTCAGTCGGCCATCGGGGGACAGGATCTGCACCAACCCGTCAAACATCAACAGGCGCGGGCCCTCTGCGGTGTTCAGGATAAGCGCCCGCTGGGCGGTATAGGTGGCCAGGGTCCCGCCCTCAGATTTCTCGCGCTCATCGGACAGGAACAGGTCCAAAAGCTCACCCTCGGGCGTAATTTCGCGCACATATAGGGTGATCCCGGAGGTGGGGTGTACGAAACTGCCTTCGATCAGGAAGCGCGATGTCACATCTGACGAGATCTCCGCCTGCCTCTGGGCAAAGCTCAGCTGGCTTTTGGGGGAGAGGTAATGGGTCAGCACCAGCATGAACGCAGCCCCTATGACCCCGAAGATCAGCACCGGGCGCGCCAGTCGGAACGGGCCGAACCCGGTGGCCTGTGCGATCACCAGCTCGCTTTCGGAATTCAGTCGGTTGATCACCACAATCGAGGCCGTAAAGGCGGCAATCGGCAGGACAAACACGATCACGCTGGGCAGAATCATGGTCGAGATTTCAAGAAAGACCAACGCCGTTTCGCCAGAAGAGATGATATAGTCGAACAGGCGCACCGCCCGGTTGATCCAGAAGATCAGAACCAGGACCAGGCCGGCCAGCCCGAACAGCACCAAGAGCTGTGACAAGATATATCGATCCAGCCTGGCCAAATTTCCCCCAACTTTTCCCAATTGCCACATGCGATAGATTACAACATCTTCAAGCGGTTCTAGCGGATTGGTGCGGGCGGGAAAACTGCTATCTGGCCTTTGTTTGCTCTGACAGGTAGGAATGGCAAAAGAATGCCGCCCCCGGATGAAAAACCGGAAGGATTTGCAAGCGGAGAATGCCCCCTTCGAATCGCGGCGGTTTTGATCAATAGTCACGGTGGCGCGGACCGATTGCAGGTTCAGCTGCGCCTCATTTGTTGCCCTTTGGAAGGAGTTCCCATGGCCACCCCGATCACCCCCCGCTTCATTGCCACCGACCTTGATGCCATTGCGACCCATGGCGGACGAATCGTGGTGATCGTTTCCGAGCCCGGAAAACTCGACCCGGCCGCCCGCCGGGTGAACAAGCTCATGCGCGGCGCGCTGGCGCGATTTGCCTCAAGCGAGCGGTTTGAAAAGATGAAAGAGGGGGAAGCAGCGGAGCTGGCCTGGCCCACAGGTCTTGCCGCCGAGGCGGTCCAGGTGCTGCGCCTGTCAAAACGGTCCAAGGGCAATGCCATGCGCAAGGCCGGTGCGGTCATCGGTAAATCCCTGTTGGGCAAAGAGGTTCTGGTGCTCGCCGGCAATCGTCGGTTTGCTGACGAACTTGCGCTTGGGGCCTGCCTTCGCGCCTATGAATTCGTGGACCACATGTCCAAAGACGCCCAGGAAGGCGGCGCGTTGACCGTGATGGTCTCAAAGCCGGAAACCTTCGACGGCAAGGCAGAGCTGGCAGCCGCCCTGACCGATGGTGTGTTCTTCACCCGCGATCTGGTCAACGAACCCTCCAACATCCTGACCACCACCGAATTTGCCGACCGTCTGGTGGCGTTGAAAGAGCTTGGGGTTGAGGTTTCGGTCCTGGACGAGCCGGAGCTGGAACAACTCGGTATGCGGGCGCTGTTGGGGGTCGGGCAGGGATCGGAAAGCCCGTCCAAGGTTGTGGTGATGAAATGGAATGGCGGTGAGAAAGACGCAGCCCCGCTGGCGCTGATCGGCAAAGGCGTGGTCTTTGACACCGGCGGGATCAGCCTGAAACCTGCGGCTGGCATGGAAGACATGACCATGGATATGGGCGGTGCGGGCACCGTGGCAGGCGCAATGAAAGCAATTTCCGGACGCAAGGCCAAGGCAAATGTTGTCGGTGTTGTGGGGCTTGTGGAAAACATGCCTGATGGTCGTGCCCAACGCCCCGGTGACATCGTGACATCGATGAAAGGTGACACGATCGAAGTGATCAACACCGATGCCGAAGGGCGTTTGGTTCTGTGTGACATCATGTGGTATGCGCAGGAAACGTTCAGCCCGATGGGGATGATCGACCTGGCCACCCTGACCGGCGCGATCATCATCGGCCTTGGGCATGAAAATACCGGTGTGTTCTCAAACGATGACCCGCTTTGCAACGCGATGTTGAAGGCGGCGCAATCCGAAGGCGAAGGCGCCTGGCGCATGCCGCTGGGCGATGCCTATGACAAGCTGCTGAAATCGAACAAGGCGGATATGAAAAACGTCGGAGGTCGCGCCGCGGGGTCGATCACCGCCGCCCAGTTCCTGCAACGTTTCGTCAAAGAGGGCACTCCCTGGATTCACCTCGATATCGCCGGCACGGCGCAGACCGCAGGGGATACCACCTACGCGCCCAAAGGTGCCACCGGTTGGGGCGTTCTGGCCCTGAACCGTCTGGTGTCAGACCTGTTCGAAGGCTGACCCCATGTCTCAGGCGGCGGAGAATTCGGAGGGAAAAGGCATCGCGCCGACAGGTGGCGAGGTCTTTTTCTACCACATGACCCTGACGCCGCTTGAGGCCACGCTGCCCGTGCTTCTCACCCGTTCGCTGCAAAATGGCTGGCGGGTGCTGGTGCGGGGGCGCAACCCGGAGCAGCTGACCTGGCTGGATGAGAAACTCTGGCTGTCCCCGGAGGACGGGTTCTTGCCTCATGGGCGCGCCGGGGGCGCGCATGAGGCAGACCAGCCGGTGCTGCTGACCGAGGGGCAGGACAACCCAAACGGCGCCAACACGCTGATTTCAGTGGACGGGGCCGGGGTGAGCCCCGAAGAAATGACTGGGATGGAGCGTGTTTCCATCCTGTTTGATGGCAATGACCCGGACGCGGTGGCACATGCCCGCACCCAGTGGAAAGCGGTTGTGGCGGCGGGATGCACTGCAAAATACTGGTCCCAGGACAGTGGGCGATGGAAGCTGAAAGCAAGCTCCTGATTGGCGACCCCCCGTTATTTTCACCCCGGTTGCACTTCGGCTGCGGGCACGGGTGAGCCGGCCCCCGTGAACAGGATCGGTGAAGCAGGACGGAAGGGGGCCAAGCGGGACCGGCTGCGCCCACTTGTCGAAGGTCAGCGGTTCAGCGCGTCAGCACCAGCTGGTCGCGGCGGATCTCGATCTTGTCAAAGCGTTGCAGATAGCTGTTTCCAAGAAGAGATTGCGGCATTTCACCTTCATTGACCCAGACCTCAACCCCGTAATCGGTGATCCCTTCCAGCTCAACCCGGGCAATATTGGCCGGGGCCGTCCGGGTGGTCCCATTGGCGGTCAGCGCGCGGCCAAAATAACGCAGGCTGGATGGATCAACCCCGGCGCGCTCGGCATCCTCTTTGGTCAACACGACATTGCTGGCGCCCGTATCGACTATGAAATCAATTGGTTGCCCGTTCATCTTGAGTTGTATGTAGAAATGTCCGTCAAAGGCGCGGGGCAACACAACCTGCCCGGAGGTCTCAATAAAGCTTTGTTTGGGGGAAATGTCATTTCTGATGTCATTCCACAAACCAACCCCAGCCATGGCGCCAATGAAGATGAACACCCAGAGCAGGGCATGGCGCAGGGTTTGTCCGAGGTTGAACCGGTTTTCGGAGATGAAATACCCCGCCACCGCTGTCAGCAGCAGCGCGAGATAGGCCAGACGTCCAAGATCATCAGCGGTCATTCCATTCCTCCGTCCCCGAAATATAGGAACCGCGCGTGGAATTGTCATCGGGGCGGGGGCAAAATTGTCGCCTCGTGCCGTGTTTTGCTATCCCGGCCACAGGCCAAAGAAGCAATTTTTTCCAAACGGTTGTCTGCTCTCAGTTAGCCCATGCCAAACAGGCCAAAATCCTTCAGCCCGTCCAGCACAAACTGCACCGCCAACGCGGCAAGAAGCATGCCAAGCAGGCGCGTCAGCACCGTGATCCCGGTTTCACGCAGCATCCGTTCAAGCAGGTTGGCGGCAAAGAAAAAGACCAATGTGATCAACAGCACCATCGCCATGACCACCAGGGCAAGCATCACACCGGAATACCCGTCCCCTTCGCCGGATAACAGGATCATCGTGGCGATCGCCCCCGGACCTGCCATCAACGGCATGGCGAGGGGAAAGACCGACGGGTCATCTTCGGCATCAATGGTTTTCTCGGACGTGTCCTTGCGCCGCTTGGTGCGCCGCTCAAACAGCATATCGAGCGCGGTCAGCAGCAAAAGGATCCCACCGGAAATACGGAAAGCGGCCATGGAAATGCCCAAAAACCCAAGCACATTGTCGCCAAGAAAGGCAAAGAGGGTGAGCAAGACGCCAGCAACCCCCGCCGCCCGCAGCGCAATCACCCGGCGCTGGTGTGTGTTCATCCCTTGGGTCAGCGCGAGGAACAGCGGTGTCAGACCAATGGGGTCCATGACCACAAATAGCGTCACAAAGGCCGGTATGAAATACTGAAGATCGACCATCAAGCCTCTGCCTTCTCAAGGTTTTCCTGCGCCACCATCCACAATTCCTCCGCGCGTTCCAGCCCGTCCATCACCTCGGCGTGTTTTTTCTGCCAAAGGGCGATTTCATCGGCTTTGCTGCCATCATAGAGGGTCGGATCAGCCAGTTTCTGATCGAGTTTATCTCGCATTTCCAAAAGCTTGTCCACGCGTGTCTCGCATTTGCGCGCCTCGGCTCTGAGGGCCAGCAGGGTATCTCGATCCGCACGTTTGGCTTTTTCAGGTGCAGGTTTGGCGGGTTTCTTGGGGGTGTCCGAGGTCAGAAGGAGCTTGCGATAATCCTCAAGATCACCGTCAAACGGGGTGACGCGCCCCTTGCTCACAAGCCACAGACGATCAGCCACCAGCGACAGTAGATGCATGTCGTGACTGACCAGCACCACCGCGCCGGAATAAGCGGTCAGCGCCTCGACCAGGGCTTCGCGGCTTTCAATGTCGAGGTGGTTGGTGGGCTCGTCAAGAATCAGAAGATGTGGTGCGTCCAGCGTGGCCAGAAGCAGGGTCAGCCGTGCCTTTTGCCCCCCCGACAGGCGCCGCACCTCGGTTTCGGCCTGTTCGGCGCCCAGGCCAAATCCCGACAGACGCGCGCGATGCTTTCCGGGCAATTCATCCGGGCGCAGGCGGCGCAGGTGCTCAATCGGGGTTTCATCGGGGTAAAGTTCGTCCATCTGATGCTGGGCAAAATAGCCGATCCGCAGCTTGGCGGATTTCACCATGCGGCCCGATTTCAGTTCCAGCCGGTCGGACAGGAGTTTCGACAGGGTGGATTTGCCCTGACCATTCTTGCCCAGAAGGGCGATCCGGTCGTCCTGATCAATGCGCAGGCTCATCCGTGACAGGATTGTGGTCTCCCCATAACCGGTTTCCGCGCCCTCCATGTTGATGATCGGAGGAGAGAGCTCTTCTGGTTCGGGGAAGCTGAACGCCTTCAAAGCCGCCTCTTGCGGCGTGGTGATCGGTTTCAGCTTTTCGATCATCTTCAGCCGCGACTGGGCCTGAACGGCTTTCGATGCCTTATAGCGGAAGCGGTCTACATAAGATTGCAGATGGGCCTTGCGTGCGGCGATCTTCTTGTTTTCGCTTTCCGCCGCCGCAATCCGCGCAGCCCGGGTTTCCGCGAATGTGTCATACGGTCCCGAATAATAGGTCAGCTTGCGATCTTCCAAATGCAGGATCCCGCCCACAGCCCGATTCAACAGCCCCCGGTCGTGGCTGACGATGATCACCGTATGGGGATATTTCGCCAGATATTGCTCCAGCCACAGCGCCCCTTCAAGATCGAGATAGTTGGTCGGTTCATCGAGCAGCAACAGATCTGGTTGGGAAAACAGCACGGCGGCCAATGCCACCCGCATCCGCCAGCCGCCGGAGAAATCGGCGCAGGGCAGGGCGTGCTGGTGATCGTCAAACCCAAGCCCCTTCAGGATGGAAGAGGCGCGTGCTTCGGCGCTCCAGGCGTCAATATCTGCCAGGCGGGTCTGAACCTCGGCAATGCGTGTGGGATCGGTTGCGGTCTCGGCCTCCTGCATCAGGGCCGCGCGCTCGGTGTCGGCCGCCAGAACCGTGTCCAGAAGCGAAGTGTCGCTGGCCGGAACCTCCTGCGCCACGCCGCCAATCCGTGCGCCCTTGGGCACCGAAATTTCACCGGTTTCCAGCGTCAGCTCGCCCCGGATCAGCCGAAACAGCGTGGTTTTCCCGGTGCCATTGCGCCCGACAAGACCCACCTTGTGGCCGTCGGGGATGGTGGCCGAGGCATGTTCGATCAGCGGGCGACCTTCGACCGCATAGGAGATATCGGAAATCTTCAACATGTTTCCCATGTGCCTGACCACAGGCAAGGCGTCAATCGGCTCTTTTCAGAACGGCTTAGGCATGTTACGGGGGCGACCAAAGACATTGCCGATCCCGGCACCCGTGAAACATGCAGATAAATGAGGACCGACATGGCCATTCAACGCACCTTCTCGATCATCAAACCCGATGCCACCAAACGCAACCTGACCGGCGCCATCAACGCCAAGATCGAAGCCGCTGGTCTGCGCATCATCGCGCAAAAGCGCATCCACATGACCCAGAAACAAGCCGAAACCTTCTATGGTGTGCACAAAGAGCGCCCCTTCTTCGGTGAACTGGTCGAGTTCATGATCTCGGAACCGGTTGTTGTGCAGGTTCTGGAAGGCGAAGACGCGATCAAAGCCTACCGCACCGTGATGGGCGCCACCAACCCGGCTGACGCTGACGAAGGCACTATCCGCAAAGAGTTCGCCCAGTCGGTTGGCGAAAACTCGGTGCACGGTTCGGACGCTCCGGAAACCGCCGCAGAAGAAATCGCTTACTTCTTCTCGGGTCTGGAACTGGTGGGCTAAAGTGTTTCGACTTATTATTGAGAAACAATAATGAGGCGAAACGCTCGAAACCTACTGATGTTGCGGGCGTTTCGAAATCAACTTGTGTCTTAAGTTAATCTCGAAACGCTTTAAGCCACAGGTTCGATCCAGATGATCAGCCCGGCCCCGGTAAGGGGTCGGGTTTTTTTGTGCGAGTCGCCATAAAGCGTGTCATCGCCGGGCGCGGATACCAATCTCGTCGAGGATCCGTTCAAAAGCCGCGTCATGGGCCAGATCGCTGATAGCCCCATTTGCCACCCGCGCCTTGATCTTGTCGAACCGCTTGCGCAGCTTGGCTTTCTCAGCGCCCTGACAATCGTTCCATGGCCGACCCTGAAGTCCCATCACCATGGCGTAATATCCTATGAAATGTGGGGTGTGCCCGCTGTCGAGCAGCCGGAAATAGGCTTCATCCGGCCCAAGAGAGCGCAACTCCTCCGCGCTGGTGATCCCGGCGCGGGCAAAGGCGTCATCGGAGGCGGGGCCGAGATTTCGAATGCTGGAAACAGGGTTGCTCATAGCCCGTAGATTAGCGTGAAATCCCGGCGGGAAAAAGGATCAGATACTGGCCCAGTCGGTGAAAACCACATCTGTTTCTTTGTCCTGAGGCGTGAGTTTCGCCTTGTTGCGTTTCGATGGCGGGGTGGGGTCGGATTTGTGCATCCTGCGCTCAGTTGCACCTTTTGGGTCAGGGGGACGGATCTTGGTCATGCTGCCTCTTCCTCCCCCCGGATCACTGTTTTTGCACAAGTTAAGGTTAACACGGAAATGAGGAGGAGATGTGGCAAACACCTTGCGGTATCCCACTGCAACGTCTGATTGCGGCAGGGCAAACCCGTCTGCCCGAGGTCATTCAGGGTGTTGAGTTCAAAGACGGAATTAAGCAACTTCAAACCACTGCCTGACGACGGCCGACGCCAACTTTTGTAGATTATTCCCCTGAAAGTGGTCCAGCAACTGGGATATTTTGTTCTGTAAATTGGAGGATCTGCGATGGCTGGAAAGCGAGAGAAACCCGAAGAGATAGTATTAAATCTTCGGCAGGTTTAAGTTCTGCAAGGACAAGGGGCGACGGTTGCGGAAGCGGTGTGCCAGATCGGCGTGACCCAGCAAAGGTTCTCTCGATGGCGGAAGCTTTATGGCGGGATGCAGCGGGTGGTGTTGACCTGATCCTGGACAAGCTCATTCTGAGCGAAGCCGTGAGGGGAATACCGCTGACCGGCAGGTGAATGCGCAGCAATCACCGAGAGGTTTCTAACCCCTTCACGTCGCCGGAAGTGCATTGATCATGTGCGGCATCGATCCACTCAGCGCAAGGTGCCGCTAGGCCGTGCCGATGAAGACCATCTGAGCGACGACATCATCGATCTGGACCACCCCATGGGGGCACGTCAGGAGGGCCTGGCGATCTCATCAGCGCTGAGCGTGTAGTTTCCCACTCCGCTGGCGAGAAAAATCTCAACAGGGGGCCGTTTTGTGTCCCAGAACCTGGAATGCTTCACGCAGGGTCGGGGTGTCTTTTGCCGGTCAGTTCACCGATCCATTTTCCTGCCAGCTTACCTGTCTGCGGCGGTCAGTCTTTGCCCCGATAGGGTTCGACATATTGCAGGGCCATGTCCCAGGGGAAGAAAATCCATGTGTCCTGGCTGACTTCAGTGATGAACGTGTCCACCTGAGGGCGGCCCTTGGGCTTGGCATAAACCGTTGCGAAATGCGCTTTCGGATACATTTGCCGTACCAGTTCCAGCGTTTTGCCACTGTCGACAAGATCGTCGATGATCAGGATGCCTTCGCCGTCGCCCATGATCTTTTCGTCCGGCGCTTTCAGGACTTCCGCCTCGCCCTGGGCCTGATGGTGGTAGGAGCGTACGGAAATCGTATCCACGGTGCGAATGTCGAGTTCACGGCTGACAATCATCGCGGGGGCCATGCCGCCACGGGTAATGGCCACAACCGCGCGCCATGCGCCATCATCCGGGCCCTGTCCGTCCAGACGCCATGCCAGCGCCCGAGAATCGCGATGGATCTGGTCCCAGCTGATGTGGAATCCTTTTTCATGGGGCAGACGATCAGTCATAACAGTCCCTTTCAATCACTTGCGGCCGGTGGCCACGTCGATATCCGGTGCATCGACCGCTTTCATGCCGACAACGTGATAGCCGGCATCCACGTGATGGGTTTCACCGGTGACACCGCTGCCGAGGTCGGACAGGAGATACAGCGCGGACTTGCCGACATCTTCAATCGTCACATTGCGGCGCAGGGGCGAATTCAGCTCATTCCATTTCAGAATGTAGCGGAAATCCCCGATCCCGGAAGCGGCGAGCGTCTTGATCGGGCCGGCAGAGATCGAATTTACACGAATATTATCCTTGCCCAGGTCTTCGGCCATGTAGCGGACCGAGGCCTCAAGCGCGGCTTTGGCAACACCCATCACATTGTAATGCGGCATCACCTGTTCGGCGCCGTAATAGGTCAGTGTCAGCATCGAACCGCCATCCGGCATCATTGCCGCCGCACGGCGGGCCACGGCCGTAAAGCTGTAGACAGAGATATCCATGGTCAGGCGGAAGTTCTCGGGGCTGGTGTCGATATACCGCCCGCGAAGTTCAGTTTTGTCCGAGAAACCAATGGCATGTACGATAAAGTCCAGCTTGCCCCATTTCTCTTCCAGCGTGGCAAAAAGCGCGTCAATCGAAGCGGCATCCGACACGTCGCAGGGTTCGACAATATCCGACCCAAGCTGTTGCGCCAGCGGGGCCACCCGCTTTTTCAAAGCGTCCCCTTGATAGGAAAAGGCAAGCTCTGCACCCTGATCCGCACAGGCTTTGGCAATCCCCCATGCAATGGATTTGTCATTTGCGAGCCCCATAATCAGGCCGCGCTTGCCATTCATCAAACCGGTCGACATTCTCTGTTCCCCGTCCCACATTTCTGGTTTAAGCCCATTTAGGCGATTGCCCATCTTACTGCAAGCCTGCTTGGAAAGGCCAGATACATTAGGCTGACAATCGCGAGGCAAATGCGCCTTAATGGCATCTGTTAGATTGGTTCTGAAAGGAAGTGACATGTCTGAGCGGGACGGGATCTTTGCGGGCGACAACCCATTTGAAATTGCGCGCAACTGGTTGATTGAGGCGGAAGTATCCGAGCCGAACGACCCCAATGCCATTGCGCTTTCCACGGTGGATCCGAAGGGGATGCCGAATTCCCGAATGGTGCTGTTGAAAGAGATCGAGGATGACGCTTTCGTTTTCTATACCAATTATGGCTCGGCCAAGGCGCAGGAGATCGAAGCCACCGGCAAGGCATCGTTTGTAATGCACTGGAAATCGCTGCGCCGACAGATCCGGGTGCGCGGCACGGTGACACGTGAGGAGGGGCCGCAGGCAGATGCCTATTACAGCTCCCGGTCGCTGAAAAGCCGCCTCGGGGCGTGGGCCTCACACCAAAGCGCGCCGCTTTCATCGCGTGCCGCGCTGATGGCTGAGGTTGCCAAAGTCACCGCCACCCATGGTCCATCACCGAAACGTCCTCCTTTCTGGGGGGGGTATCGCATTCACCCGGTCGAGATAGAGTTCTGGGCGGATGGCGCGTTCCGATTGCATGACCGCTTTCGATGGACACGCGAAAAGGGTAATCTGAATTGGTGTGTGACCCGGTTAAATCCTTAAAAGAAAGTAAATTTTTGCGTTGTTCATGCAGGGTTACCGGTCAAAACCTGTCTAAAAGGACAGGTAGTTTTGGCTTGCGGGCAAACACCAATTGTTTCAAAACTATACATGGGGATGTGAACTTTTAGGGTGACCAGATGATGCACGAGTCTGAGGTGCAGAACACAGTGGTTCTGCATGGACATGTAAAGTGGTTTGATCCCACCAAGGGATTTGGGTTTGTGATTGCCGATGAGGGTGGCGCAGATATTCTGCTTCACGCCAATGTCCTGAGAAATTATGGGCAAAGCTCCGTTGCGGACGGGGCCGGGATTGAGATTGAAGTGCAGGACACCCAGCGTGGTCGTCAGGCGGTTCTCGTCCGGTCGATAACGCCGCCGGAAACAGATGATCTGACGGGGCTGAGCGAAGAACAGACCGGTGAAATAGATCTCGAAAATGCTGGCCCGATTGAGCCCGCCCGCGTGAAGTGGTTTGATAAGGGCAAAGGGTTTGGCTTTGCCAATATCTTTGGCTCGGATGAAGACGTGTTCATTCATATCGAGGTTCTGCGCCGGTCCGGCTTGGCAGACCTCCAGCCCGGAGAGGCGATTTGCCTGCGCACGGTTCAGGGAAAACGCGGAAAACTCGCTCTTGTCGTATCGGCTTGGGATACTGCCGTGAACTGAAGTGGTTGATCTTGTCCTGCCTTTGCGTTTTGAATGCGGGCAGGGCGACAAGGGATCTGGTTCATGCGTTTTTTGCTTTCAGTTTTGCTGATCTGTCTGGCCTTGCCAGGGCAGGCTGAGTGTCGTTCTGATCGCGTGGATCTGCGCGGGGTCTGGGGGCAGGCGGGGTTTTCCGTTGAAGTGGCCCAAACGAACCGGGAGCGCGCCAAGGGGCTGATGTTTCGTGAAGAACTGCCAAAAGGGCAGGGGATGCTGTTTGTCTATCCTTTCGCGCATCAGGTGGCATTCTGGATGAAAAACACCCTGATCCCGCTGGACATGATCTTTCTCTCCTCTGATGGGCGGGTCACCTATGTGCATGAAAATGCGCAGCCCGGGGATTTGACCCCTGTCAGCGGGGGGCAGGATGTGCGCTATGTTCTGGAAATCAACGGGGGGCTGGCGCGGCAGATCGGCATTTCAGAAGGCAGCGAATTGCGCTCTCCTTTCGTTGTGCAAAGCCTTGCCGCCTGGCCCTGTTCCGAGTGACACGATTTCCTGGCTGTCACCTGAAAATTTTCTGGCCAGATTTCTCACTTTTCCGTCGTTTAGGGCTTTTCTCGCACAAAAGAGATCGTTATCTGTCCTTCTGTCGGGGCGTAGCGCAGCCTGGTAGCGCGACGGTTTTGGGTACCGTAGGTCGCAAGTTCGAATCTTGCCGTCCCGACCATCTTCCCTTCTATCTGTTGTGTCTGGACCGCTCCGAAGGGGCGTGTGTCCCCTGAGAGGTTTGGGGTGAGAGCGCCCGAGTTTTCGGATTTGTGTATCTTTACACAAGGTTTTCCACAGATCCCGAAATGAGGGGCGCACCCCAGACGTATGTGGCCGCGTCGGGAGAAGAGGGGATCAGCCAACCGAATTATCAGGAAAATAAGGCTGCACGTGGTGGTTGTGTTCCGGGGAATCAAAAGGTTAATTTCTAACGGCAAAACTGCCATGTTGGGTCAATGGAAAAGAGCTGTGGATATATCTTAAAATATCATTGACGTCTCATGTCCTCCTACGCCACGTTGTGGGGGTCGATCGCATGGCCACAATATATGGTGGACTGGTGGTGATGGGACAGTTGGCATAGTGCATGAGGGCTGCCGTGGCGGTCTTGGCGTTGTCGCAATGCGCATGAAAGATCCTGTTTCTGCCTTGGGTTGTCGATGCCGAAGATTTTTGGGACAGAGTGGCCAATGGCCATACCGCATGCATAAGGATGACAGGGCAAGATGAAGATTGAGCGCAAATTCACCAAAGCCGGAGCGGATGCCTATGCTGACCTGGATTTCACCACCACTTCATCCGAGATCCGAAACCCTGATGGAAGTATTGTGTTCCAGCTTGAAAACTGCGAAGTTCCCGCCTCTTGGAGCCAGGTTGCCTCGGATGTGATTGCGCAGAAATATTTCCGCAAAGCAGGCGTTCCGGCGGTGTCGAAACGGGTGAAGGAGAAGGGGGTTCCATCCTTCCTCTGGCGCTCGGTTCCGGACGAAAAAGCTATGGATGAACTGCCGCAAGAGGCGCGGTTTGGTGGCGAAACCTCAGCCAAACAGGTTTTCGATCGGTTGGCCGGGGCCTGGGCCTACTGGGGCTGGAAGGGCGGGTATTTCACGTCAGAAGAGGATGCGCGCGCGTATTTCGACGAAATGCGCCACATGCTTGCAAGCCAGCGGGCCGCCCCGAACTCGCCCCAATGGTTCAACACGGGGCTGCACTGGGCCTATGGGATTGATGGGCCAAGTCAGGGGCATCACTATGTCGATCATACGACAAAGAAACTGACCCGTTCGACCAGCGCATATGAGCATCCGCAACCCCATGCCTGCTTCATCCAATCCGTTGGCGATGATCTGGTGGGTAATGGCGGGATCATGGATCTGTGGGTGCGCGAGGCGCGCCTGTTCAAATACGGGTCGGGCACCGGCACGAATTTTTCCAGCCTGCGTGCCGAAAACGAAGCCCTGTCAGGCGGCGGCAAAAGCTCGGGCCTGATGGGGTTCCTCAAGATCGGGGATCGGGCGGCTGGGGCGATCAAATCCGGTGGCACCACCCGGCGCGCCGCCAAGATGGTGATTGTTGACGCCGACCACCCGGATATCGAGGAATATATCAACTGGAAGGTCAAGGAAGAGCAGAAAGTGGCCTCTCTGGTCGCGGGCTCGAAGATGCACGAAGCGCATCTGAACGACATTTTCGCCGCGATCCGCGCCTGGGACGGGGCGGAAGAAGACGCCTATGATCCGAAGGTCAACGAAAGCCTGAAGGGCGCTGTGCGGGCTGCGAAAAAAGTAGCAATCCCAGAGGTTTACGTAAAGCGCGTGTTGGATTACGCCAAGCAGGGCTTCGCCGCGATTGAGTTCCCGACCTATGACACCGATTGGGATAGCGAGGCCTATGCCACCGTCTCGGGGCAGAACTCCAACAACTCGGTCCGGGTGACGGATGCCTTCCTGAAAGCCGTTGAAAACGATGCGGACTGGGAGCTGATCCGCCGAACCGATGGTGCCGTTGCCAAGACCATTTCCGCCCGCGATCTCTGGGATCAGATCGGTCATGCCGCCTGGGCCTGTGCCGATCCCGGCATCCAATATCACGACACGGTCAACGCCTGGCACACCTGCCCTGAAGATGGCGAGATTCGCGGCTCAAACCCGTGTTCGGAATATATGTTCCTTGATGACACCGCCTGTAACCTCGCGTCGATGAACCTGCTGACCTTCCTGAAGGACGGCGTTTTTCAGGCTGAGGATTACATGCATGCGACCCGGCTCTGGACCGTGACGCTGGAAATCTCGGTGATGATGGCACAGTTCCCGTCGAAAGAGATTGCGCAGCTCAGCCATGATTTCCGCACGCTCGGGTTGGGTTATGCCAATATCGGTGGCCTGCTGATGAATATGGGGCTTGGCTACGACTCGGTTGAGGGGCGTGCCCTGTGTGGGGCGCTGACCGCGATCATGACCGGCGTCGCCTATGCCACTTCGGCTGAAATGGCGGGAGAGCTGGGGGCGTTTGACGGTTATGCCCGCAATCGTGAACACATGCTCAAGGTGATCCGCAACCATCGCACCGCGTCTTATGGTGCGTCGGATGGGTATGAGCAGCTTGAGGTTCTTCCCGTGCCACTGGATCACGCCAACTGTCCCGATGCCCGTCTGGTTGAGCTGGCGATGGGATCTTGGGACGAAGCACTGCTTCTTGGCGAAAAACACGGGTTCCGCAATGCACAGGTTTCGGTCATTGCGCCCACCGGCACAATCGGCCTTGTGATGGATTGCGACACAACCGGGATTGAGCCGGATTTCGCGCTGGTGAAGTTCAAAAAGCTTGCCGGGGGCGGGTATTTCAAGATCATCAACCGCTCGGTGCCGGCGGCCCTCGAAAAACTGGGCTACAGTTCGGCACAGATCGAAGAGATCGTGTCATATGCTGTGGGGCATGGCACCCTGGGCAATGGTCCGGCGATCAACCATACCACGCTGATCGGGCATGGGTTCGGCGCAAATGAGATCGAAAAGATCGAGGCGGCGCTGCCCTCCGCTTTCGACATTCGTTTCGTGTTCAACCAATGGACCCTTGGTGAGGAGTTCTGCACCAATGTGCTGGGCATCCCGGAAGAGAAGCTGAATGATCCCGGGTTCAGCCTGCTTTCCCACCTGGGCTTTACCCGTCAGGACATCGAGGCGGCGAATGATCACGTTTGCGGGACGATGACGCTTGAAGGGGCGCCATTCCTGAAGAAAGAGCATTATGCCATTTTCGATTGCGCCAATCCCTGCGGTAAAAAAGGCAAGCGTTTCCTGAGTGTTGACAGCCATATCCACATGATGGCCGCGGCGCAGTCCTTTATTTCCGGCGCCATTTCCAAAACGATCAACATGCCCAATGACGCCACGATCGAGGATTGCCAGAAAGCGTATGAGCTGAGCTGGTCGCTTGGCATCAAGGCCAATGCGCTTTACCGCGACGGATCGAAACTGTCCCAACCTCTGGCCGCGTCGCTGGTCGAAGATGACGAGGAGGCAGAAGAGGTTCTGACCTCGGGCACCCCGCAGGAAAAAGCGGTGGTTCTGGCTGAAAAGATCATCGAGAAAGTGGTGATCAAAGAGGTGGCGCGCGGCCGCGAGAAACTGCCGGAACGGCGCAAGGGCTATACCCAGAAGGCGATTGTCGGCGGCCACAAGGTCTATCTGCGCACGGGTGAATATGAAGATGGTAATCTGGGTGAGATTTTCATCGACATGCATAAGGAAGGCGCAGGGTTCCGGGCGATGATGAACAATTTTGCCATCGCGGTGTCGGTTGGCCTGCAATATGGCGTGCCGCTGGAAGAATTCGTGGACGCGTTCACCTTCACCAAGTTTGAACCGGCGGGGATGGTGCAGGGCAATGACTCGATCAAGAATGCCACCTCGATCCTCGATTACATCTTCCGCGAACTGGCAGTGTCCTATCTCGATCGCACTGATCTGGCCCATGTAAAACCGTCAGGCGCCAGTTTCGACGATTTGGGTCGTGGGCAGGATGAGGGTGTCTCCAATGTTCAGGAAATGTCTGAAAGTGCGGCCTCCAAGTCTTTGGAAGTGCTGAAACAAATCAGCTCTACCGGATATCTGCGCAAACGATTGCCGCAAGAGCTGGTGGTGCTGCAGGGCGGACAGGATGTGTCGTTGAACGGGACCGATCCGGTGGTCGCTCTTGAAACGCTGGTCCCGGAAACCGCGCTGGATCGTGCAGCCCCAACGGACATCACGTCTGTTTCGACAAGCGATGCAGCCGATGCGTCAGGTATGGTCATGTCGATGGACCAGCGGACCAAGGCAAAGATGCAGGGCTATGAGGGGGATCCCTGTGGCGAATGCGGGAATTACACGCTGGTGCGCAATGGCACCTGTATGAAATGCAACACCTGCGGGGGAACTTCTGGGTGTAGCTGATTGAATTTGCGCCTTAATTCCCCTTCTTCGGGGTGGGCGCAAGGGATAGGGTGGGCGGTCTTGCCCCCCATCCTCACGCGGGGCGGGTGCGCTCGCCCTCGACGCGGATAAGGCCGCAGGCAATAAATACGACGGGCAGTGAACGAAGAGCCTTATCAGCGAAACTGGGCGCCTGCGGGCGTCCTTTCTTTTTCGGAAGGATGATTTAACTCTACTTTCCCTTGCGTAAACATTCGTCGTGACCCAAGATCAAATGGCAGGTGGCAGTCGGAAAGCACCTCGGCTGTTGTGGAGTTGACGCTCTTTCGCGTCAAGTTCGTGGATTGTGACGCCGAAATTGTGTGTGCCGAGGTCAAAACTCCGCTGGCGGGTCTCGTAACCGGTGAATAGAGTTACCCTATAAGAATGGAGCAGGTCATGAACGGTATTGTTCTCTGGTACAAGAGGGACAAGAAGATCGGTTTGGTATGGTGTGATGATCAGGGCCCTCTGGCCTGTATCACGTCAGACACGCTGGTTCGAAGTGGGTTTGACCACTTGGAGGCAGGAGATCAGATCCTTTGCGACGTTCGTGACGCTGGCGGCATGCGAGAAGTTTGCCAGATCCTGAGCCACCGCCCGTGCTCCTCCGCTTTGGATGTGCAGGTTCTGCTGCGGGCCGAAGCTGATAAAACAGAGCAGGTGGGCGGGGCAGGGGACGCCCCGGTAAGCGATCAGGCTGAACCGGACACCCCCACGGCAATAAATCAGGAGCCACAGGAAGGCGGTGTGCGTCCGATCCCTCAATCCGGCGGCCATCTGAGGGTTGTTGCGTAAAGCAGCCTGCCCCTGTTCAGCCGCGTGTCTTGCCTCTCTTGAGAGACCTCTCCTGAAAGAAAATGGCCCACACCGATCGGTGCAGGCCAGTCTTGAGAAACCTTCAAAGGGCAGGTGTCAGCTGTCTCCGCGAGACAGCGCGGCAACCCCGGTCCGGGCCACTTCCAGCAATCCGAGCGGACGCATCAATTCAGCAAAGGCATCGATTTTTTCCGTGGTGCCGGTGATTTCGAACACAAAGCTGTTCAGCGTGCTGTCGACCACATTGGCGCGGAAAATATCTGCCAGACGCAGAGCCTCAACCCGTTTGTCCCCACTGCCTTCCACCTTGAACAGGGCAAGTTCACGCTCCACAGCCGGCCCTTCAACGGTCAGATCGTGGACCTCGTGCACCGGAACAATCCGCCCCAGCTGGGCTTTGATCTGTTCGATGATCGAGGGGGTGCCTGTGGTGACAATGGTGATGCGCGAGCGGTGCCCCTGATGATCCACCTCTGCCACGGTCAGGCTTTCGATATTGTAGCCACGACCGGCAAAAAGCCCGATCACACGCGCCAGAACGCCCGCTTCGTTGTCGACCACACAGGCCAGAGTGTGACGCTCGATCAGGCCCGAATGCGGGTCCCGCAGATCATAGGCCGATTTGCGCGACGAGCCTTTTTTGATTTTCAGTGCAGACATTTTCTTCGTCTCCTTACACCAAAGTTGCGCCAGCAGCGCCAATAACACCCTGGGTTTCCGCTTCACCCATCAACATATCGTTATGCGGGGCCCCCGACGGGATCATCGGGAAACAGTTGGCGTGTTTCTCGACCAGAACATCCAGAATGAACGGCCCGTCATAGTCCAGCATTTCCTGAATGGCGTCATCCATCTCTGCCGGGTCCGACACCTGACGGCCCTTGCAGCCAAAGGCTTCGGCCAGTTTCACGAAATCAGGCAGGCTCTCGGACCAGCTGTGCGAATAGCGTTCGCCATGCAAAAGCTCCTGCCACTGGCGCACCATGCCCAGGCGTTCATTGTTCAAAATGAACTGCTTGATTGGCAGGCGGAACTGCACGGCCGTGCCCATTTCCTGCATATTCATCAGCCAGGAGGCATCCCCCGCCACGTTGATGACAAGGCTGTCCGGGTGGGCGACCTGTGCGCCAACGGTTGCCGGCAGGCCATAGCCCATCGTGCCCAACCCGCCGGATGTCAGCCAGCGGTTCGGATCTTCAAAGCCCAGGAACTGAGCAGCCCACATCTGGTGCTGTCCCACTTCCGTGGCCACGTAACGGTCCTTGTCCTTGGTCAGGGCTTCCAGACGTTCCAGCGCATATTGCGGTTGGATGATCTGGTCATTTTGCTTGTAGGTCAGGCATTTGCGCGCTTTCCATTCGTCAATCTGGCCCCACCATTTGGCGATGGCCTCGCGGTCCGTCTTGCGGCCACGTGCCTTCCAGACCTTGAGGATATCTTCAAGCACATGCCCCACGTCCCCCACAATCGGCAGATCCACATGGATCACCTTGTTGATCGAGCTGGGGTCGATATCCACATGCGCCTTTTTTGATTTCGGTGAGAAGGCATCCACGCGCCCGGTGATCCGGTCGTCGAAACGGGCGCCGATATTGATCATCAGATCGCAGTCATGCATGGCCATATTGGCCTCATAAAGACCATGCATGCCCAGCATCCCAACCCATTTCTCGCCCGAGGCGGGATAGGCCCCAAGCCCCATCAGGGTTGAGGTGATCGGGAAGCCGGTGGCATCCACCAGTTCGCGCAGCAACTGACAGGCCGCGGTGCCCGAGTTGATCACGCCGCCGCCAGTATAGAAAATGGGGCGCTTGGCGCTCTCCATCAGGTCAACCAGTGCGGTGATTGCCTCAAGATCGCCACGCAGTTGCGGGGCGTAATGGGAAATATCGGTTTTTGACGGGGCGGTATATGTGCCGGTGGCAAACTGCACGTCTTTCGGGATGTCGATCAGCGTCGGGCCGGGGCGGCCGGATTTGGCCACATGGAACGCCTGATGGATTGTGTCCGCCAGCTTGTCAGTCTCTTTCACCAGCCAGTTATGCTTGGTGCAGGGGCGGGTGATGCCCACCGTGTCCGCTTCTTGGAAACCATCGGTGCCAATCATGAAGGTCGGCACCTGGCCGGTCAGAACCACCAGCGGGATCGAGTCCAAAAGCGCATCGGTCAGGCCGGTCACCGCGT
The DNA here is from genome assembly GCF_001307765.1 of Aliiroseovarius crassostreae. GTDB lineage: Bacteria > Pseudomonadota > Alphaproteobacteria > Rhodobacterales > Rhodobacteraceae > Aliiroseovarius > Aliiroseovarius crassostreae. Next base: position 40,921 of record NZ_LKBA01000023.1, on the reverse strand, counting down.
TGGTGGCACCGGGGCCGGAGGTCACCAGCACAACACCCGGTTTGCCGGTTGAACGGGCGTAGCCTTCGGCCGCATGAACCGCCCCCTGTTCGTGGCGCACAAGGATGTGGCGAATGTCGTTTTGCTGGAAGATCTCGTCATAAATAGGTAGGACGGCCCCCCCCGGATAGCCGAATACTGTGTCCACACCCTGATCCTTAAGGGCTTGAACCACCATTTTCGCTCCGGTCATTTGACGTGTCATCTTACTCTCCGTCTACACGCGTCCAAATTTTGTGAAGTGCTAAAAAAAAACCCCCGATCTTCGGGGGCGCATGGGGTTACCTTCAGGTTCCGTTACCGGCCCATGCGCCATGTTCCTACGACGACCAGAAGGATGTTCATTGGGGAAGGTCCCTATGTTCCACGTTTTCTTAGCATCCCCGGATGGGGAGTGACTTCCTGCGCGACATTATGAGGGGGGGGCAGGGGCGTCAACAGCGAAAATGACGAATAAAATGTCGCAGGGTCTGTTTTTTTGAATTATTTGGAAATAATATTGCTCATTCTGGTAATAAGTGAAAAAATGCTGGCGGGAATTGGTCGGGTGCGGTCAAAATTTTGCGCAGACCTTTTGTGACGGACACGCAGGGCGGCATGAAACGGGTTCAGGGGGGCGTATATCCCGATACGTCAATAGTATTGGCATCTCTTGCCGCGTTTCGACGTCTCCTGTGTCAGGAGAAAACCAAAACGCTTTAATGATCCGTGTTTGGCAGGCTGGGCAGCTGGATCCCCGCAACCTGCTCTGAAATCGGATCAGTAGAGAGCGGATGCTGATCCACCTCATAGGCTTTCGGGTCCTGCAACGGCTCCCACTCCCCACGGCGATACACTTCGAGAGAGGAGAATTTGGCCTTGTAGTCCATTTTCGGGCTGCCGGGCACCCAATAGCCCAGATAGACATAGGGAAGACCCACTTCGCGGGCCAGTTCAATGTGATCAAGGATCATGTAGGTGCCCAGGGACAGATCCTGCAGGTCCGGGTCATAGAAGGAATACACCATCGACAGCCCATCATCGAGCACATCGGTCAGGCAGACCGCGGTCAGGTCTCCTTTGCGCTGATCGCTGGGGGAACGGTATTCAATCACCCGCGTCTTGATCGGGGTTTCTTCGATCATCGCTGCAAATTCGAACACATCCATATCCGCCATGCCTCCATCTGCATGGCGGCTGTCGAGATAGGTGCGAAACAGGTCAAACTGGTTTTCGGTGGCCCAAGGCGCGCGGGCCCGCCGTTGCAGGGCTGCATTTTTCCGCGCGGTCCGTTTCTGGCTTTTGGTCGGAACGAAATCCTCAACCCGAATTCGGGCCGACAGGCAGGCATTACATTCCGCGCAAGAGGGGCGATAGAGCACATTTTGTGAGCGGCGGAATCCCTGCTTGGACAGGCTGTCATTCAGTTCGGATGCGTGTTCCCCCTGAAGCGCGGTAAACAGTTTGCGCTCCTGCCGATCCTCAAGATAGGGGCAGGTCTGGGGCGCAGTTACATAAAACTGCGGCGCAAGGGGAAGAGAATGGCGCATGGTCATCCGTGTAAATCATGGTTTCCAAAAAGGTAACGCCAATAGGCAGGTTCCTTCAACCCCATAGAATGAAAAGGGTAAACGGCTGATTGTCACAGCCGTTCTGCCCCCGTTTTGGTGCTATTGTCGGGCTTGTCGGTTCAGGGCGGTTGTGCCCAGCACCATGTCGATCAGCCCCTGACCGCGCGGGGTGGTGAACATCATCACCAGAGAGATCAGTTGCAACAGAAATGTCGCCATTGAGATATAATAGCCCAGCGTGTGGAAAATCGCCGTCATCGGATCAAACCGGTCTCCGCGATGGGTGCGCAATTCGATGGCCATCAGGCGCATGCCCAAGGTGGCAGAACGTCCAGAGATCGTGAGGACCCGGTAAACAAAACCAACCGAGAAATAGACCAGCCCAAACAGGAAAAAGCCGATCCCGAAACTCAACAGGCTGGCCAGCACCGAAAGGGTGAAGATCACAACCACGTCCACGCCCCAGGCCATCAGGCGCTTCAGCGCAACACTTTCGTAATATTCAGGCTGGTAGGCGGGATCTGGCAGCCCCCAAAGCGCATTATCTGTATGGGTCATCATCTTTCTTTACCGGGTTGTGATGCAAAGGAAAAGCGCGCCCCATTAAGTCAGGTTGCGGGGCGCGCAGGGTGGGCAGGTGAGAAGGGAGGAAAGGGGTTACTTCTCGTTTTTGCCCGGTTCATCAAGCGTATCTGCCTCATCTGCCAAATCGTCACCAGCCTTTACGGCCGCATCACGGGTGGCATCGGCGCGCTCGTCCATGAATTGGTCGAACTCCGACTTGTCCTTGGCGGCCCGCAGGCGCTCGAGGAAGTTTTCAAAGGCTTCCTGCTCATCCATCAACCGGCGCAGGGTTTCTGCCTTATAGGCGTCAAAGGCGGTATTGCCAGAACTGCGGAACCCGTGTCGACGGGCGAAATGCTGATCGCCTGACATGTGGTGGCGGTGATGGGAACAGGATTTCGAAAACATGCGTTTGCTCCAGATCATATAGGCAAGAAGGGCGAGGCCTGCAGGCCAGAACAGGATGAAGGACACAACCATGGCAGCGATCCAGGCGCCTTTGCCACGTTGATCCAGCCAGCTCTCGGCGCGCGAAAACCAGCCTTGCGGGGCGGGGCTGATATGCGATTGGGCGGCGGTGGACATGGTGGTTCTCCGTAGGATTGTTTCGGTGTATGTGAATGCCTTTCACATTACTGCATGTGGGGAGCCTACGAAGGGGGTGCAAGGGTAAATGTGAATGTTTTTTACATTTTTCAGTTACCTAATTGAAAACATTAAATATAAACTGATGCTTTGCATTCTGTCTGTTGCGAAATAATGGCCCGAATACCGCGCTTAAACAGTAAAACAGGCCAGTTTTGCCCCGCTCGCGCGGATCACATCCTCCGGAGGGGCTGCAAAAATATGGCGCGGTGTGCCTGCGGCGGCCCAGACAAGGTCAAATTCATTCAGACGAGGGTCGCAGAATGCACGAATGGGGGTCAGGTGCCCAACGGGGGAGACGCCACCGATTGCAAATCCGCTCTGATCCCGGATCAATCGCGCATCAGCTTTGCCCAGAGGTTCTCCCGCCAGGGCGGTGGCCTTGTCCGCACAGACCTGATTGCCGCCCGCAGTCAGAAACAAGATGAGGTTCCCGGAGTTTTCCCCCCGGAACATAATGGATTTCACGATCTGATCCAGCGCGCAGCCCGCCGCGGCGGCTGCCTCTTTGGCGGTGCGGGTGCTCTCGGCCATTTCCATGATCTCGACCGCGATCCCATGTGTTTCCAGTGCGGCCCGCACCCGTTTCAGGCTTTTTGACATCTCTGTTCCTTCGTTCGTTCCTCGCACCCTCAGGCGTTTCGACTTTAACCTTCTATCGGGAAACGTCGAGCCGCCGTATGAGATATCAATCTCATGGGCGTTTCGCAAAATACATGTGTTTCAGGTTTGTCCCGAAACGCATTCCCCTAAGGATGCAAAAAGACAGCGACTGAAATGTCGCAGCCCCCCTTTGCGCTGTTGACCCGGCGGTGCCGCGGGGGCAATTTTGCCCCATGACAACAGAACCTTTCGCCGCCCGCATCACGCGTTCTCCAATCGCATATGAAACCGAACCCGCCGGAGAGATTGCCGACCACTTCAAAGATCTCTCCCCCGAGCTGCGTGAGGTCCTGGCCGGCACCGCCGGCTGTTCGCCCTATTTGCGGGGATTGATGGAAAAACAGGCGGATTGGTTGCGAGCGGCCTTGTCGCAGAGCCCTGAGGGTGCTTTTGAAGATGCGATGCAGGCGATCGACGGCGACAGTGACAGCGCGCTGCGCAGCGCGTTGCGAATTGCCAAGCAACGTGTGGCCCTGCTCACCGGGCTGGCAGATCTTGCGGGTGTGTGGACACTGGAACAGGTCACCGGGGCGCTGACTGATTTTGCCGGGCACGCGACCGATCTTGCCATGAAGTTTCAGGTGGGGCAGGAAATCCGGCGCGGCAAATTGCCGGGCATGAGCGAGGACGACATTGCCACGGCAGGCGGTATGGTTGCGCTTGCCATGGGAAAGATGGGCGGGCATGAGCTCAATTACTCGTCCGATATTGACCTGATCATGCTGTTTGATGACAGCCGGTTCGACAATCTCGACTTCCATGACGCGCGCGCAAGCCATGTAAAGGCCACCCGCCGGATGAGCGCGATGCTGTCTGAACTGACGGCGGATGGCTATGTGTTCCGCACCGACCTGCGGCTGCGTCCGGATCCTTCGGTCACCCCGGTCTGCGTGGCGATGCAGGCGGCAGAGCGCTATTATGAAAGTCTGGGACGCACCTGGGAACGGGCGGCGCATATCAAGGCGCGCCCTTGTGGGGGCGATCTGGCCGCAGGTGAGGCCTATCTCAAACGACTCAGCCCCTTTGTCTGGCGCAAGCATCTGGATTTTGCCGCCATTCAGGACGCCCATGACATGCGGTTGCGGATCCGCGCCCATAAAGGGCTGCATGGTGATATCACCCTTCCCGGCCATGACATGAAGCTGGGGCGCGGTGGCATTCGGGAAATCGAGTTTTTCACCCAGACCCGCCAGATCATTGCGGGCGGGCGCGATGAAACCCTGCGCTCTCGCCAGACCGTGTCGGGGCTGGCCGCCCTTGCCGCGGCCAACTGGCTCCCGGATGAGACGGCCGAGGTTTTGACCCGCCATTACCGGTTCCATCGCGAGGTTGAACACCGGGTTCAGATGTTTCGCGATGCGCAGACCCATAAACTCCCCTCAAACCCCGAGGAGTTCGACCGCCTCGCGCGGATGATGGGCGAGGGGGACACCGAAGCGTTGAAATCCCGTATCCACGATGCTTTGACCGAAGTGCATGAGGTGACCGAAGGCTTCTTTGCCCCCGATGACACAGGCGCATCCGTGCCCCAGTTGGAGGAAAGCGAAGCCGAGATTGTGTCGCGGTGGGAAACCTATTCCTGCCTGCGATCCTCGCGCGCGGTCGAGATTTTCAACCGGTTGAAACCTGATCTTTTGGCGCGCTTGGCCGCGGCCCCCCGTCCGCATGATGCGATGATCCAGTTTGATGGGTTTCTCAGCCGATTGCCGGCCGGGGTGCAGCTGTTTTCGCTGTTTGAAGCCAATCCAACCCTGGTGGATCTTATTGTCGATATCGCCGCCACCGCGCCGGCCCTTGCCGCCTATCTTGGCCACAACGCCCAGGTGCTGGATGCGGTGATCGGAGGCGGGTTTTTCGAACCCTGGCCCGGAGAGGCGGCCTTGACGGGGATGCTGAAGGACCGGCTGTCAAAGGCGCCGGATTACGAAGTCAAGCTCGACACCACCCGGCGCTGGATGAAGGAATGGCATTTCCGCATTGGTGTGCATTTCCTGCGCGGATTGATCCACGCACGCGAGGCCGGGGCGCAATATACCGACCTTGCCGATGCGGTGATCCGGGCGCTCTGGCCCGAGGTGGTGGCGAATTTTGCAGTGAAGCATGGCCCGCCGCCGGGGAAAGGGGCGGTGCTTGTCGGCATGGGCAGCCTTGGCGCGCGCTCGCTTTCGGCGACGTCGGATCTCGATCTGATCGTGATTTACGATGCAGACGGGCAGGACATGTCGGATGGCAAACGTCCGCTGGCCACCAAGCCCTATTACGCCCGCCTGACCCAGGCGTTTGTCACCGCAGTTTCCGCGCCGATGGCAGAAGGCAAGCTTTACGAGATTGATATGCGCCTGCGCCCATCCGGTCGACAGGGGCCGGTGGCCACGTCCATTGACAGTTTCCGCACCTACCAGCGCGACGAGGCCTGGACCTGGGAGCATCTGGCACTGACCCGCGCGCGGGTGGTCACCGGGCCTGCCGATGTTGCGGCCGCCTACGAAGCGGTTCGCCAGGACGTGCTGAGCTTTGACCGCGATCCGGTCAAGGTGGTGCAGGATGTGATTGATATGCGGGCGCGCATTGCCGCCGCCAAGGGCGAAGGCGGTGGGGCGCTTGAGGCCAAGCTGGGGGTGGGACATCTGCAGGATGTGGAACTGGTGGCGCAATCCGCCTCGCTCCTGTCCCCGGATGTGGCGCGCACGCCCCGGGAACAGATCGCGCAGGGGGTCGCAATTGGCTGGTTCACTGACGCCCAAGGGCAAGCCATGGCCGACAGCCATGACCTAATGTGGCGGTTGCAGGCCGCGTCCAAACTGCTCAGCGATGGTCCGCTGGATCTGCAGGCGCTGGGGCAGGGGGGGCAGGACCTGCTCTTGCGCGAAACCGGGGTCGAGGATGAGGGCGAGCTGGTGAGCGAGGTTGAAACCCGTGCCGCCCGTGCCGCGGAAGCAATCGAAGAGGTGCTGTCGCATCCGCCGGTGGTGGCGGGATCGGTTTCGGCGTGAGGAGAGGGGCCCATGCGTGAGGAGGGAGAGGACATGAGCGAGCTGATTGCCGCCATCGATAAACGGGGTCTGATCCGCGAAAGCTACCGGATCGACGGGATCCGGTCCGAAGAATGCCGGTCGATCTTCCTTGATTGGGCGCTGTTTGACGAACATGAATTACCGCAGGCTGAACGGATTGCGTTGTTGCTTGAGGCCTACGGCGCGGACGCCCCGGATCATCCGATGACGTCGGTCATGCGGGCTGCTCTGGAACCCGCTGTAACAACCGGCCGCCGCGGCGGGCGCAATGCGCGGGTGAAAACCTGAAACCGGTGGCACCATAACCCTGCCTGAGCCATTGGCTGATAGGGGCAAGATATTTGGGGGAAAGGCCTATCGCTAAAGCTGGGCAAAGCTCCTTTGCCCCCTGTCTCCCGTTACCCCACTCGTCCCCAAAGGCGCTGTTCGGTCAATCAGAACGCCTCTTTCGGGCGCAGCATCAGCCAGATAAGCGACGCGCCTGCCAGGGCTAGAAACGGCACCATCGCGATATTCACAGCGCTCCAGCCTTCCACGGCGGTTCCCCCCGAACAATTCATCAGCCCGCCAGATGCGAGCGAGGCCACGGTCACGCAGCCAAAGACGATCATGTCATTCATCCCCTGCACCCGCCCGCGTTCTTCGGGTTTATGTGCGCCGGCCAGCATGGTGGTTGCGCCGATAAAGCCGAAGTTCCAGCCAATCCCAAGCAGAACCAGAGCAAGGAAGAAGTTCTCCAGTTCGACCCCCTGAAGCGCGACGATCCCCGCCAGCCCGAGGATGACCAGCCCCGAGGAAATCACGGCGCGCACCCCGAAGCGGGCAATCAGATGCCCGGTGAAGAAGCTGGGCACAAACATAGCCAGCACATGGGCGGTGACTATATTTCCCGCCATGTCGGTCTCAAAACCACAGCCGACAACGGCCAGCGGGGTAGAGGTCATGACCAGATTCATCAAAGCGTATGAAACCATGCCGCAAATAATGGCCACGGCAATCACCGGATCCCGCAACAGCTCAAGCCTGGTGCGGCCCTTGGGGGCGTCCATATGTGGCTTTTCCGGCTTGGGAATGTCGAGCCCAAGGAAAAGAAAGGAGCCTGCAAGGTTGATGGCAATGATCGCCAGGTAGGCACCAAGGAAGGGCACAACCAGCATGTCATTGGTCAGGTTGAACAGTTGAGGGCCGATAATGGCCGAGGCCAGCCCGCCCGCCATCACATAGGAAATGGCCTTGGGGCGGAATTCGGGTGAGGCGGTATCGGCCGCGGCAAACCGGTAAAAACCCTGTGCGGATTGATACAGGCCCATCAGGAAAGACCCCAGAAGGAAGAGCGAGAAGTCATATTGCATCAATGCATAGGCGCTGATGGCTGCGCCGAGCGACCCTCCACCCGTGCCAACCCAAAACCCAACCCGGCGACCATAGGTCTGCATCACCCAGCTGATCGGATTGGCCCAGACCATCGACCCGGCCACCATCAGTGAGATCGGCAATGTTGCCCAACACGGGTTTGACGCCAGAGACTGTCCCGCCAGACCTGCCATGGTGAAAATCATCGGCATTTGCGCGCCCAGAATGGCCTGGGCCAGCACCAGAATGGTTACATTTCGCCTGGCGCGGCTGTCATCCGCCATGGAAGGGGCATTAATATCGGTCATGGGTCAATAAGCCTGACATGAAGGGGTCACCCCCAAGCACCAAGCAAATTGCCGCAAAAAAATCAATCCGCTTTGTCGATCAGATGGGCAAAGCTGCCACTGACATTGGCGCGGATGAGTCCCATTGGAATAAGCGTCTGTCCCTCGGCATCCGTGGCCTCGAACAGGGCGGTTCCTTCGGCGCGGATTGTGGTGGCGTAGTGGAACTCATGTGCGTTCCAGCGCCCGGCAAAGGGCCCGTGATCCGTGCTGACCTGCCGATACCCCAGATGCAGCTTGCGCTTGGAGAAACTGGTCTCAAGCCCCAGGAGGCCAAGCATCTCATGGGTATTTCCATCTTTGTCTTCAATGGTTTGGCCAAGGGTCATGTAACCTCCGCACTCGCCGTAGATGGGGCAGGTTGCGGTGCGCATACCAGATTTGAAGTTTTGCGCAGCTGCCAGTTGGGCTGCATGAAGCTCCGGGTAGCCACCGGGCAGGAAAATGAAATCCGCATCTTTTGCCGGGGCTTCATCCGCCAGCGGTGAAAACGGCAGGATTTCTGCACCCCCCGCCCGCCAATCGGCCAGAATATGCGGATAGGCAAAGGCAAAGGCGCGATCATGTGCCACAGCAATGCGACTGCCCGGAGAGGGCAGGCGTGCGGCGGTGGGTGCGTTGGGAAGGGTGGTTGCCAGAGAGGTCAGGGCTTCGAGGTCGATCGCTTCGCTCACCGCGTCGCCAACCCGGTCCAGATAGGCCTGCAGGTCCGGATGCTCGCCCGCCTGTACCAGCCCAAGGTGGCGTGACGGGTGCGCCATCTGATCCTGACGATAGACTGCGCCCAGAACCGGCAGTTCGATCCGCGCCATGGCGGCGCGCAGCATTGCCTCATGGCGCGCCGATCCAACCTGATTGAGAATCACCCCGGCGACCCGCACATCGGGATCATGGGCGGCAAACCCGGCAATCAGCGGGGCAAGCGATTGCGCCATACGCGCACAATCCACCACCAGAATGACCGGAAGGTTCAGGATGCGGGCAAGGTCCGCAGTGGCGCCTTTGCCTACTGGCGGGGCGCCGTCAAACAGCCCCATGGCCCCTTCGATGATCAGCAGATCACCACTCTGTCCCGCCAATGCCCGCACCCGGTCCGGAGACATTGCCCATGCGTCCAAATTCAGGCAGTCCCGCCCGCAGGCGGCGGCGTGAAAGCGCGGGTCGATGTAGTCCGGCCCGGATTTCGCCCCGGTGACATGATGCCCCTGCCGGGTCAGGGCGCGCAGAATGCCCAAGGTAAGCGTGGTCTTGCCAGACCCCGAATTGGGGGCGGCGATGATCACACCCTGCGGGTGGGGCAATTGCGCGGCGGCCATCTCAGCGATCCTCGGCCGGGCGTCCCCGCCCAAGCGGGTCGGTGTTGCGCGGCGCCATGCCTTCTGCGATCGCCTGCCAGTCAAGCGCCTGACGCATCAATGTCGCGCGCCCGACGCAGATGATTGCCGGGGCACCAAAGCCACCAGCTTCGGCGTCTTCGACACAGGTGATCAGGGTGGTTTCCAGCACGCGCTGCTCTGGCGTGGTGGCATTGGTGACAATGGCAACGGGTTCTTCCGGTTCGCGCCCGGCGGCAATCAGGGCGGAGCGGATCCGACCCAGATGTTTCATGCCCATGTAGATTACGATGACCTGCGACCCTTTGGAAATTGCGCTCCAGTCCAGGGAACCGGGCGTATTGCCGGACTGGTCATGCCCGGTCACAAAGGTAACCGACTGGTTCACATCACGATGGGTGACCGGGATGCCGGCATAGGCAAGACCGCCAATCCCTGCAGAGATGCCGGGGATGATGCGGATCGGGATCTGGTGCTGAACCAGCGTCTGTCCTTCTTCGCCGCCACGCCCGAAGACAAACGGATCCCCCCCCTTCAGGCGCAACACGCGCTTGCCTGCACGGGCGTGATCCACCAGTTGCAGCGAAATATCGCGCTGGTTGGCAGAGGGTTTGCCACCGCGCTTGCCGGCATAGATGACCTCGGCATCCGGGCGCGCCCAGTCCAGGATGACCTTTTGAACCAGCGCGTCATAGACAATCACATCTGCCTGACGCAGCGCATTGACAGCATGCAGCGTCAACAGGCCGGGGTCTCCGGGGCCAGCGCCCACCAGCCAGACCCAGCCGGGTTTCATTTCGGGCCATGCGCCTCCGGCAAGAGAGGCAGGAAAAGAGAGTTCGTTTTGCATGGCGCTCTTATAGGTGGGAGTTCGATCGGGCGAAAGCCGTCTTGCGACATTCAGTTGTCTGCCACCGCCACCCTGCCGCGCTCGCGCGCTCAAATGGCGCAAACGCCGATTGGCGGCGCGAAAAGACGCTGGTAAGGTCACGCCGATGACCGAGATAAATACAGTTCAATTGCGCCGTGGCTGGACCACGGGGGCCTGTGCCACCGCTGCCACCTGTGCGGCGGTGCATCACCTGTGGGGCGGGGCGTTTCCGGATAAGGTGTCGATCACTTTGCCCAAAGGCGAGATGCCCGAGTTCGACCTTGAGGTTGCGCATCATGGTCAGGGCTGGGCCGAGGTCGGGGTGATCAAGGATGCGGGCGATGATCCGGATGTCACCCACGGTGCGCTGATTCTTTCCCATGTGCGCACTGGCACTGCGGGTCAGGGCATTCGTTTTCTCGCGGGGGAAGGCGTGGGTATGGTGACCAAGCCGGGCCTGCCCGTGCCCCCGGGAGAGCCTGCAATCAACCCGGTGCCGCGCCGTATGATCACCGAAGTGATCGAGGCCGCCGCCCGCCAATTCAATCACGCGCCTGACCTTGATGTGACCATTTCCGTGCGGGGAGGCGCGGACCTCGCTCAAAAGACCTGGAACCCGCGGCTGGGAATTGTTGGTGGGCTGTCGATCCTCGGCACTACGGGGGTGGTGCGGCCGTTTTCCTGTGCGGCATGGATCGCCTCTATTCACCGTGGTGTCGATGTGGCGCGGGCCACCGGGTTGCCCCATGTGGCTGGCTGCACCGGGGCCACCTCAGAGGCCACTGTTCAGGCCCTCTATGGCCTGAGTGACGGCGCCATGATCGACATGGGGGATTTTGCCGGGGGCATGCTGAAATACCTTGCCAAACACCCGGTGGGCCGGGTGACGGTTGGGGGCGGGATCGGCAAGATCACCAAACTCGCACAGGGCGCGCGTGATCTGCATTCGCGCCGCAGTCAGGTGGACTTTGATCTGCTGGCGGATTGGCTTGGCGATGACGATGTCCGGGGGATGAATACAGCGCTTCAGGTCTATGAAAAACATGGAAAAATAATGGTCGATGTTGTGGCGGAAAAGGCGTTGGCGCAGGTGCGTCACATATTGCGCAACACGGATTGTGTCGCGGATATCGTCATCATCGACCGACCGGGCGCCATCATCGCACAGGTGGGCGGATGAGCCGGCGGCGCCTCCTGCTGCTTGCGGGAACTGCGGAAGCGCGTGAATTGGCAAACCGTCTTGCCAAGGCGGGGTTTGAGGTGATTGCGTCCCTTGCCGGTTCAACGCGCCAGCCCAGACCAATGGCGGTGACCACGCGCATAGGTGGGTTTGGTGGTCAGGAGGCGCAGGCCGCCTATATGACGGATCAGGCATTTGATCTTGTCATCGACGCCACTCACCCTTTTGCCGACCGGATCAGCCAGCGGAGTGCCGAGATTTGCGCCGCCTTGTCGATCCCCTATCTCAGATATTCCCGCCCCGCGTGGACACCGAACCCCGGTGAAACCTGGAATTTCGTCAAGAGTGCAATGCAACTTCCTGACTTGATTTGTGAAAAATCGCGCGTGTTCCTCGCCACTGGCGGGCAGAGCGAGGATATCGCCAAGGCATTGCCGGGCCGGGTTCTGTTTTGCAGGCGGGTGGATGATGGGCCAGAGCCTTTTCTCTTGTCCGGCGGATGGATCACCGGACGGCCGCCTTTCACCCTGGCGGCAGAAACCGCTTTGCTAGAGCAGCTCGGCGTGGGTTGGCTGGTTGCCAAAAACGCTGGGGGGGCGGCGCGCGCCAAACTTGATGCCGCGCGGGCGCTTGGGGTGAAGGTGGCCATGATCGCCCGTCCGGATGGGCCGGATGCAGAGACGGTTTCGACATTGGGCGAGGTCATGGCCTGGGCAGAGGCCCATCAATGATGGAACGCGTGATCACAGGGCAGGCCTGCTTGAAAGAAGGGGCCGATTGGCTGGTTGAATGTGAGCCAAGATTTGCGAAAGCCCTTGAGCAGATTGATGAAATCCCGTTGCGGCTGAGATCGGACGGGTTTGCGGCGCTTTTGTCCGCGATCGTCTCTCAGCAGGTGTCGACCGCATCGGCGCAGGCCATCTGGGAGCGGATCGAGGGGGCCGGGCTGGTCACGCCCGAGCGGGTTGCGCAGGCAAGCACCGAAGACCTCGCGCAACTTGGCCTGTCTCGTCCAAAAATCCGCTATGCGCAGGCCCTTGCAAATGCGGGGATTGATTATGCGGCGTTGCAGTCTGCCTCGTCTGATCAGGTGATTGCGACGCTCACTGCGGTCACCGGCATCGGAGAGTGGACCGCCGAGATCTATGCCCTGTTTTCGCTGGGGCGTGCAGATATCTTTCCAGCTAAGGATCTGGCCCTTCAGGAAGCCGCGAAAGAGATGTTTGATCTGCCTGCGCGCCCAAAAGATCGTGAACTGAAAGTGATGGCAGAGGCCTGGTCCCCATGGAGGGGCGTTGCAGCGCGGCTCTTGTGGGCCTATTACCGGGTGATCAAACAAAGGGAAGGGATCCGCTGATGACTCGCATTCTGGATGCAAAACGCCGCCCTGCGGCTTCGGGCACAACCAAATCTGTGGTGGTGTTCCTGCATGGGTATGGTGCGGATGGGGCGGACCTTCTGGGGTTGGCGGATCCCCTGTCCGAACATCTGCCGGATACCACATTCATTGCCCCTGACGCGCCCGAAAAATGTGCGGGCAATCCGTTTGGCTATCAGTGGTTTCCCATCCCGTGGCTTGATGGATCGTCGGAAGAAGACGCAATGCGTGGCGCGGAAATGGCCGAGGCCGACATCAACGCCTTTCTGGACCGGGTTCTTGAGGAAGAGGGTATAACCCACTCACAACTCATTGTTTTCGGGTTCTCTCAGGGCACGATGATGAGCCTTCGCGTGTTGCCGAAACGCGCCGAGCCGGTGGCCGGTATCGTGGCCTTTTCGGGTCGGATGCTGGAGCCGGACGAGTTTGCAGCTCATATTGTCAGCAAGCCGCCGGTGCTTTTGGTTCATGGCGATCAGGACGATATGGTCCCGCCGCAACATTTCAGCGAAAGTGGCACCATTCTTGAGGCCAATGGGTTTGAAACCTATGGGTTCATTATGAAAGGCACTGGCCATGGCATTGCCATGGACGGGCTGTCGGTTGCGTTGCAGTTCATGCTCGATAAACTCGGCATTCAGAAGATGCAGATGGGAAATGAAGGCGAACAATAAGCGCTAGTCACGGTCATTTGGTACGTCACATCTTTGTCACCTCTTGCGGTTATAGCTCCCACAACCCTCTATCTTGGGGGTTGTTTGGTTTCTGTTCCTATATATAGTTGAACCAAGCGCAGGGGCGGGAGCTCCCGCCCCGTGAACCAAAGAGGTTAAGCACAGGGCGGTGGGGGAGTCCCAAATGGATGGCGATTTCAGAACAGAGTTTACGAGGGAGCCGGGGCGGATAAAGCAGCACCCGGCCTTGGTCCTGAATGCGGATTTCAGGCCCCTGTCCTATTATCCGCTTTCGCTTTGGCCCTGGCAGGAGGCGATCAAGGCGGTGTTTCTGGATCGGGTCAATATTCTGGCGGAATATGATGAGCTGGTTCATTCCCCCAGTATGGAGATGCGGATCCCCTCGGTTGTGGTTCTGAAAGATTACGTCAAACCCCAAAAGCGCGTGGCCTTCACGCGCTTTAATTTATTTCTGAGGGATGAATTTTGCTGTCAGTATTGCGGCGGAAAAGGGGACCTGACCTTCGATCACGTGGTGCCACGGGCATCAGGTGGCGTGACCAGTTGGGAAAACGTGGTCGCGGCGTGCCAGAAGTGCAATCTGAAAAAGGGGTGCAAACCCCTGCATCGGTCAGGTCTGAGCTTGCGCAAACCCGCGAGGCAACCCACGGCAGAAGAGCTGCGCAATGTCGGGCGCAAGTTTCCTCCTAACCATTTGCATGAAAGTTGGATGGATTTTCTGTATTGGGATGCCGAGTTGGATGCCTGATGGACAGGCGGTGCCATCTGAAAAGTGAAGACGGGATGTCTGGATCGGGTTAGCCTGTCCCAAAGGGAGGCTCAGATGATCAATCAGAAAACCGATGACTTTTTCAAACCCGTCTCGGGGTTTGACCTGCCACGCTTTGCGGGCATCCCAACTTTCATGCGCTTGCCACATGTCGATCTGGATCATGCGCGGATCAAAGAGGTGGAGGTGGGGCTGGTTGGAGCGCCATGGGATGGGGGCACCACCAACCGGCCAGGCCCGCGCCACGGTCCCCGCCAGTTGCGGGACATGTCCACCATGATCCGTGCGCAAAATGGCGCCACCGGTATACGCCCGTTTGAAGTGATGAACTGTGCTGATCTGGGGGATGTGGCGCCAAACCCCGCGGATGTCATGGACAGTCTGGAGCGGATGCAGATCTTTTACACCCGTGTGAAGCGGGCAGGGATCCGGCCTCTGACCGGCGGAGGGGACCACCTGTGCACCTTACCCATTTTGCGGGCGCTGAGCGTGGATGCCCCGCTGGGTATGGTGCATTTCGACAGCCACACTGACCTGTTCCATTCCTATTTTGATGGCACCATGTATACCCATGGCACCCCGTTTCGGCGCGCGGTTGAAGAAGAGCTGCTGGATCCGAAGCGTGTGGTGATGATCGGGATCCGTGGCACGGCATATGATAGTGAAGACCGGGATTTTGCCAATGCAGTGGGCATTCGCGTGATCGCGATTGAGGAGTTTCATGCCCGTGGCGTTGTCGATGTGATGCGCGAGGCGTGCGAAATTGTCGGCGCGGGGGATACCTATGTCAGCTATGATATCGATTTTGTGGACCCCGCCTTTGCGCCGGGCACCGGCACGCCAGAGGTGGGGGGACCGACCTCCTATCAGGCGCTTCAGGTGGTGCGTGCCCTTCAGGGGGTAAAGATTGTCGGTGCCGACCTGGTTGAGGTGTCGCCGCCATTTGACCCCGCTGGCGCAACAGCCTATCTAGGAGCGTCGATCATGTTCGAACTTCTGTGTGTCATGGCTGCTTGCAAGCCCACGCAGGATGGATGATCACGAACCAGCACGTGGTTTGCGACAGATAAGTTACGGAGAACTTCATGGTTTCGCGCGTTATCCCTGTGGATCCTTTCGATCTGGTCATCTTTGGAGGGACCGGTGATCTGGCCCGTCGCAAGATCCTGCCGGGCCTCTATCGCCGCTATCGTGATGGGCAGATTCCCGCGGAGGCGCGTATCATCGGCGCAGCCCGGTCAGAGCTTGATTGTGCGGGGTATAGGGGCTTTGTTGAAACTGCCGTGCGCGAATTCGTGTCGAAAAAGAAAAGTGATCCCAGTGTTTTGCCGGGGTTTCTTGATCTTTTTTCTTACGTCGCGATTGACGCGCTTGGGGATGAGGGATGGGCGCATCTCGCCAAAGAAATGCGCAAGGACGTGGTGCAGGCCTTTTACTTTTCTGTTGGCCCGCGCCTGTTTGGGCCGATCGCCGAACGCCTTCGGGGGCATGAAATTGCTGGCCCGCAGGCGCGGATCGTTGTCGAAAAACCGTTCGGGCATGATCTGGAAACCGCGCGTGCGCTCAATGCCACGCTGGCCCGGCATTTCGAAGAAAGCCAGATCTATCGGATTGATCATTACCTGGGCAAGGAAACGGTGCAGAACCTGATGGCGCTGCGCTTTGGAAACATGCTGTTTGAGCCGCTGTGGAACGCGCAATATGTGGACCATATCCAGATCACTGTTGCGGAAACCGTTGGGGTCGCCGGGCGCGGGGCCTATTATGACCGCTCGGGGGCGATGCGCGATATGGTGCAGAACCACCTGATGCAGCTTTTGTGCCTCACGGCGATGGAGCCTCCCTCGAAATTCGATCCCGATGCGGTGCGGGATGAAAAGCTGAAGGTGATCCGGGCCCTCGATCCGGTGGCGCCAGAAGATCTGGTGCGGGGGCAGTATCGTGGCGACGACGAAGTTCCTGCCTATGCGGGGGATGCGGAAGTTGATGCAAGTGATACGGAAAGTTTCATCGCGATGAAGCTGCACGTGTCGAACTGGCGTTGGAACGGCACGCCGTTTTACCTGCGCACGGGCAAGCGCCTTCGCGCGCGCATGTCCGAGATCGTGGTTCGTTTCAAAGAGCCGCCCCATTCCATTTTTGAGGAAGATACCGGCCAGTCTGCCAATGAGTTGTCGATCCGGTTGCAGCCAAATGAGGGCATGGATCTGAAAGTGACCATCAAGGAACCGGGGCCGGGGGGGATGCGGCTGATCGATGTGCCGCTCGACATGACCTTTGCAGAAGCCCTTGGCGAAGACGTGGCTGACGTGCCGGATGCTTATGAGCGGTTGATCATGGACGTGATCCGCGGCAATCAGACCCTGTTCATGCGTGGCGACGAGGTGGAGGCGGCCTGGGCCTGGACGGATCCGATCATCGAAGGCTGGCAGGCGCGTCGCGACAAACCGCATTCCTATGACCCATTCACGTCTGGGCCGGATGAGGCATTGATGCTATTACATAAAGACGGCCGTCGATGGAGGGAGCTGCGGGAATGAAGCTGATTGATTACCCCGATCAGGACATGATGATGCTGGATCTGGCAGACCGCATCGCATCTGAGCTTGTGATGACATTGGAACATGAAGAACGTGCCAGCCTGGCGGTGCCGGGCGGCGCGACACCGGGCCCGATTTTTGACGCGCTTTGTGCAGCGGATCTGGATTGGGCGCGGGTGGATGTGATGCTGACCGATGAACGCTGGGTGCCGGAAACGCATCCGCGTTCCAACACGGCCATGCTGCGGGACCGGCTGCTGACCAGCCGGGCGGTCCGCGCCAATCTTGTGCCTCTCTATCACGCCGGGGCCACGCCCGAGCAGGTGATTGCGCAGATTTCCGACCGGGTGGAGGATTGCCTGCCGCTCTCTGTCGCCGTGTTGGGGATGGGGGAGGATATGCATACGGCCAGCTTGTTTCCCGGCGGAGACCAGCTTGCACAGGCTTTGTCGCGTGAAGCGCCAGCTGCACTGACCATGATCGCCCCCGGTGCACAGGAGCCGCGCGTCACGTTGTCCGCGCGGGCGTTGAACTCGGCGGTGAACAAACACCTGATTATCACCGGGCAGGCCAAGCGTGACGCGCTTGCACAGGCGATGGAGGCAGAGGATGCGCTGGACGCTCCCGTCAAGGCGCTGCTTGGGGCGCTGATCGTGCACTGGGCCGCGTGATGTTCGGGGTATATGGTCAGCCCGTGGGGAATGTGTATAGTCGGTTCAGTGCAGTGCAGGTTTCCACCCTATCAAACAGAGCGCAGTATGACATTTGAAAAGCTTGTAGCCCATCGGGACACGCATCAAGCTCAGCGTATTATTGACCTTTTCGACGCGCCCGACCGGGCAGAGATGTTTTCGACCGCAGCCTTGGATATGGTGCTTGACTGGTCAAAAACCGCGATGGACAACAAAGCCGTGTCACTTCTTCTGGAGCTCGCATCAGAGGCCGGGTTGGAAGATCGGCGTGAAGCCATGTTTTCCGGTGAACCCATCAACGAAACCGAAGGCCGGGCGGTGCTGCACACTGCGCTGCGCGCCACCACGGCGCGGCGGATCATGGTGGACGGGCAGGATGTCGTGCCTGAGGTTCAGGCGACGCTGGAGCGGATGCGCGATTTCTCGACCCGGCTGCGCGCGGGACAGATCCGCTCCCCATCGGGGGGGCGGTTCAGGCATGTTTTGAACATTGGGATTGGCGGGTCCGACCTTGGCCCGGTGATGGCTGTCCGGGCGCTGGCGCCTTATCATGACGGGCCCGACGTGCATTTCGTCTCAAACCTCGACGGGGCGCATATTCACGACACGCTGCGCCGCCTCAACCCGGCGGAAACCCTGGTGATCGTGGCGTCAAAGACATTTACCACTGTCGAAACCATGACCAATGCCGAGGTGGCCCGCAAATGGATCGCCAATCAGGTTGGTGACGCTGCCGCCGCACTGCATTTCGTGGCCCTGTCCTCGAATGAAGAAAAGACCGCCGAATGGGGCTTGTCGGCTGAGCGCGTGTTCGGGTTTGAAGACTGGGTTGGTGGGCGCTATTCCATGTGGGGACCAATCGGTCTGTCGATTATGATTGCCATCGGGGCAGATCGGTTTTCCGAGATGTTGGCCGGGGCACGGGCGATGGACACCCATTTCAGGTCCGCCAAAGGGCGCGAAAATATGCCACTGATGTTGGCCCTTACGGGGGTCTGGCACCATCAGATCTGTGGGTATCCCACGCGGGCGGTTTTGCCGTATGAGCAGCGACTTGCACGTTTGCCTGCCTATTTGCAGCAATTGGAGATGGAATCGAACGGCAAGCGTGTGGCGATGGATGGGACGGCACTGAAAGTGGTGTCCGGCCCGCTGGTCTGGGGCGAACCCGGAACCAATGGGCAGCACGCGTTTTATCAAATGATCCATCAGGGGACCGCAGTGATCCCCTGCGAATTCATGGTGGCGCGGGAAGGGCATGAGCCGGACCTTGCAGATCAGCACAAACTTCTGGTCGCCAATTGTCTGGCCCAGTCGCAGGCATTGATGATGGGCCGCGGCCGGGAGGAGGCCGAAGCCCGTATGCGCGCCGCAGGTTTTGAGGGGGAGGAAATGATCCGTCAGGCAGCTCATAGAGAATTCCCCGGCAACCGTCCTTCAACCACATTGATTTACCCCAAACTGACACCGCGTGTGCTTGGCCAGATTGTGGCGCTTTACGAGCACAGGGTGTTTGTCGAAGGGGTGCTCCTCGGGATCAACTCCTTCGATCAATGGGGGGTGGAGCTGGGTAAAGAACTGGCCACGGCGCTGGTCCCGGTGGTGACGGGTGCGCAGGGTGTCGACGGGCTGGACGCCTCGACCGCCCGGATGGTCAAATACCTGACCCACGGATCTGATGTAACGTAATTTTTACAGATACGCTTTGGGACCGATGGGTAGGCCGCGTTTTTGAGCGGTCACGGGTGAAATCGGGCTGAACGTGGCGATCTTATCATGCCGGCTCCGCAACGGAGGGCTGTTGGGAGGACAGGCAGGACAAGCTGTCATAGACACGTTGCCGGATTTCCGCGCTTTCCATCAGGACCTCGTGTTCTGCCCCCTCGATCATGACCAGTTTGCCGTCTTGCCACCGTTGCATATGTTCATGGATCGGTGATGCCTGCACGATCCGTTCGCAACTGCCCAGAAAGGTAACGGTTCTGACTTTTGGTGGCGGGGTTAACATCAAAGCGCGGGTTTCTGACAATGCGGCGTATAACCAGCCTGCCGTCGGGCCCCCCAGTGTCAGCTCCGGATGCGCCTCGGCCTGGGCCTTCATATAGCGATACATCTCTGGATCCGTGGTCAGCAGGTTATCGGCAAACGGGGCAAGAGACAGGTATGTTTCGCGCTGGGTGCCGGGGGTCAGAATATGTTTGAACGGGCTCATATGCAGGGCCCAGCTCAGGCTCCACGCCACCGGTCGCAATACGGGTGCCATGGAGATCCCCCACATGGGGGCAGAGAAAATGGCCCCCTCCACAGGAAGATTGTTCAATAGGGCCCGCAAGCCGATGCAGCCCCCCATGGAATGACCGATCAGGTACCATGGGCGTGGGAGGTCAAGTTGCCGGGCCAGATCCACAAAAGCCTGCACATCCAGCTGGTATTCTGCAAAATCCCCAACATGTCCAAGGGCGCGATCATGCTCTGGACGATCCGCAAGCCCCTGTCCGCGCCAATCCACCGTCAGGGTATGATATCCCTGTGCAGACAGTTCTTTGGCAATAATGCCATATTTTTCAATATATTCGGTGCGTCCGGGAAACAGAAGAATGCTGCCCCGCAGGTTTGAGCTGGAAGCGGCCGGCCAATGGCCGGCCCGCAGGCGCACAGCATCCGTCGCAGTCAGCCAATAGGCCTGCCCGCCATCGGGACCCTGTGCAATATCATGAAAAAGCGGTGCGTTCAGCATGGTGCCTCTTGTGCAGATTGATCGCGTGATCCGCCGTCCTTGGAAGAGGGGATCAGCTCAGGACGCTGCCCAGCTGCATCGCCAGCCCCATATTGCCATCCACGCTCAGCTTGCCGGTCATGAAGGCGGTGGTCGGGTTCAGGTTCCCGGCCAGAATGTCTTCGAAGACATCGGCATCTGCTTTCAGGGTAACATCCGCATCATCGTCACCTGCGCGCACACCGTTGCTGTCGAGGATGATGGCGCCTTCGCCTTCAATCTCGAATTTGGCGGTGCCGGCGTCAAATCCGCCGGTCAGTTTTTCGCTCAGGGCCGCTACGGCCGCAGTGATCACGTCGCTCACGTGCAATCCTCCATTGGTCACTTTACCTGAAGCGTTTCTGGATAAACTTGAGACACATGTTTATTCTGAAACGCCCACATCATTGATATCTCTTGCAGTGGTTCGGTTTTTCCCATTGTCAGGTCAATACCGAACCGCTTTAGACATATAGGTGTTACCGAAACGCTAACCTAGACTTTACGTTGAGGTAAACTCATTTTTTCGCTGACGTTTGGGAATGTGAGGTTTGTTGATGGAAGGGGGAAAGCTTCCCCATTGTTCTGTCATTCCATGCGCGCTAGCCTTGGTCATGTTTCGTGTCCTTCACCTCTTTTTACTGATATCCACACTGGGTCTGCTGACGCCGGTGAGTGCACAGGCACAAGATCAGAGAGAGGTGCCGCTGGACGCCCTTTATGCCCAATTGGAACAGGCGGATGACAGCAACTGGCAGGCGCTGGAACAGGCGATCCAGAGCCGTTGGGCGCAAAGTGGGTCTGCCTCGGTTGACCTGCTTTATACGCGGGCCAAATCCGCCATCGAAGCGGGCGATCTTGAGGGGGCATTCTCGCATCTGGGCGCCCTGACCGATCATGCCCCCGAGTTTGCCGAGGGCTGGCATTTGCGCGCCACGGCATTTTTCCGCGCAGAACGCTATGGGCTCGCGCTGGACAGTCTGCGCCGGACCCTGGCATTGGAGCCACGTCATTTTGATGCGCTGCAAGGGGTTGCTGTGGTGATGGAAATCCTGGATGAACCTGACCGGGCCCTGGAAATCTACCACGAAGTCCTTGCTATACATCCGCGAAATCCGGACGTAAAAGAGGCGGTGGCCCGGCTGACCAAACAGCTGGCAACTGATCTCTGACCCGCAACCAGCCCGCAAAAAAGGCCAACAGATGGTTTCCGATACAGCCCGTGCCGGCAATCGCATCACTGCGGTGCTTGGGCCCACAAATACCGGGAAAACCCATTACGCGCTTGAGCGGATGCTCAGCTATCGCACCGGTGTGATTGGCCTGCCCCTGCGTCTGCTGGCACGCGAAGTCTACGACAAACTGGTTGGGTTGCGCGGGCCAAATGTGGTGGCGCTGGTAACCGGCGAAGAGCGGATCGTGCCGGATCGGGCGCAATATTGGGTCTGCACGGTTGAGGCGATGCCACCGGGCATCGGGGCGGATTTCGTGGCCATTGACGAGATCCAGCTGTGCTGTGATCCAGAGCGCGGCCATGTCTTTACCGACCGTCTTCTGCATATGCGTGGCACCCATGAAACGCTGTTCCTCGGGTCGGATACGATGCGCGGGGTGATTGCGGCCCTCGTGCCGAAGGTCGAATTTCTGCGCCGTGAGCGGTTTTCCGAACTGGTCTATGGCGGATCGAAAAAGATCAGCCGGATGCCCGGACGCTCGGCCATTGTCGGGTTCTCGGTCGATAACCTCTATGCCATTGCGGAATTGATGCGCCGACAGAAAGGCGGGGTTGCGGTGGTCATGGGGGCGCTCAGCCCGCGCACCCGAAACGCCCAGGTGGCGATGTATCAAAACGGGGATGTGGACTACCTGGTGGCCACTGATGCGATCGGGATGGGGTTGAACCTCGATATCGACCATGTGGCGTTTTCCGCGCTGGAGAAGTTCGACGGCCGCCGGATGCGCCCGTTATTCCCGCATGAGCTTGCTCAGATTGCGGGCCGCGCTGGTCGGCATATGAACCATGGCTCTTTCGGTGTCACCGGAGAGGCTCCTCCGATGGCGGAAGAGGTGGTTGAGGCTATCACGTCGCATCGCTTTATACCGCAGAAAAAACTGATGTGGCGCAATGGCGATCTGCAGATGGGCACCCCCGAGGCGCTGATCCGGTCGCTTGAGGCGCCAAGCGGTAACGAACACCTGACCCGCGCCCGAGACGCCGATGACCTCATTGCGCTGAAACTGGTATCTGCCGACGAAGAAGTGTCTGCCCGCGCAACCGATGGTGCCTCAACCCAGCTTTTGTGGGAGGTCTGTCGCCTGCCGGATTTCCGCGGCATCAGCCATGGTGAACATGCGAGCCTCGTTACCAGCCTCTTTAAGGATCTGCACCAGCACACAGAGATTCGCGAAGACTGGTTCGCGCGACAGGTGAAACGCATCGACCGCACCGATGGCGATATTGACACATTGTCGAAACGGTTGGCGTTTATTCGCACCTGGACATATGTGGCGCAACGCCGCGACTGGTTACGTGATGTTGCCCATTGGCGCGGGGCCACCCGTGCTGTAGAAGACCGATTGTCGGACGCATTACATAATGCGCTGACCCAAAGATTTGTTGACCGGCGCACCTCTGTGCTTCTGCGCCGGTTGAAGCAGAAGGAGAGCCTCGTGGCTGACGTGAATGACAAGGGTGAAGTGACGGTAGAAGGCCAGTTTGTTGGTCGTCTGGAAGGGTTCCGGTTTAGCCAGGATGCCTCGCGATCTCCCGAAGAGGCAAAAACCCTGCGTGCGGCCAGCCTTCAGGCGCTGGCACCGGAATTCCATCTGCGGGCAGACCGATTCTATAATGCCCCCGATACGGAAATGGATTTCACCGAGCAAGGTGGCCTGATGTGGGGGGAATACGCGGTCGGGAAACTCGTCAAAGGTGACGATGTTTTGAAACCGCGTGTCGAGGCATTTGTGGATGAAGAAGCCGGGGCGGATGTGGCTGAAAAGGTCGCCCGCCGTCTGCAGCACTTCATCGACCGGAAAGTGGCCGCGTTGTTCGAGCCGCTTTCGGCGATGCAGAAAGATGAAACCCTGTCCGGGCTTGCCCGCGGCTTTGCCTTCCGCATGGTTGAAGAGCTGGGCATTATCCCGCGCGACAAGGTCGCGGGGGAGGTCAAGGATCTTGATCAGGACGCCCGTGGGGCATTGCGCAAACATGGCATCCGCTTTGGTCAGTTCACCATTTTCATGCCGCTTTTGCTGAAACCGGCACCGACCCGGCTGCGTCTGGTGCTGCATTCGCTGTGGCAAAATCTGCAGGAATTCCCCGAAGCGCCGCCCCCCGGCCTCGTTACCATCCCGGTGATCGAGGCAGTGGACCCGTCGGCCTATCTTCTGTCCGGGTATCGTCCCGCAGGTGCGCGTGCGATTCGCATTGATATGCTGGAACGCCTGGCCGACCAGTTGCGTGTTGAGGATAGCCGCAGCGGTTTTGAAGCCAAGGCGGATATGCTGTCGATCACCGGCATGACCTTGGAGCAGTTTGCGGACCTGATGCAGGGGCTGGGCTACAAGGCTGAAAAAGGGGAGCGGGTGAAAGTGAAGGCTGAGGCAGACGCCGAAGCTGGTGCGGATCCGAAGGAAACGCCTGCGGAAACACCGGTTGAACAACCGTCAGAAACTCAGCCGGAAACTCCGGCAGAGGCGCCTGCGGCTGCCCCCGCGGAAATTCCTGTGGATGCGCCGGAAGAAGCCCCCTCAGAAACGCCGGGCGAAGAGGCGGCGGTGGACGTGGCTGAGATGGAAACGTTTTTTACGTTCACCTGGGGCGGGTTCAACCGCCGTCAGGGCGCGCGCAACCAAGGTGGTCGCCGCGACAGCGGTGAGCGGCAAGGGGATCGCAAAGCCCAGGGCGGCAAACGCCGCGAAGGTGGTCGTGATGGCGGTAAGCCTCGGGGCAAACCGCAGGGCGATCGTCGGGGCAAAGGGGGCAAGCCCCAACGCGACAATAAACCCAAGACCTACACAACCGGGCCGTCGAACCGCGACAAGAAGGTTGATCCGGACAATCCGTTCGCGGCGCTTCTGGCGCTCAAGGACAAGGGTTAAGTGTAAGTGGCGGCTACGCCCACTGAAGAAACTCCTCCGGGCGGCGCGTCTGCCCGGATGCGGGCCGATAAATGGCTCTGGCATGCGCGGTTTTTCAAAACCCGCGGTTTGGCCACCAAGCTGATCGCAGCGGGGCATCTGCGGGTGAATGGAGAGAAGATCTCCAAACCTGCCTTCCAGATCGGCCCCGGTGACGTTTTGACATTCCCGCAGGCGCGCCTTGTGCGTGTGGTCAGAATTTCCCTGCTATCCGTGCGGCGCGGTCCGGCGTCTGAGGCGCAGACCCTGTATGAGGATCTGAGCCCGCCACTGGGGGAAAACGACTTTCCTCCAAATATGGGGGCTGCGCCAAAATTTGACGGAAAAGGGCGCCCAACGAAGAAAGATCGTCGCAACTTGATGAAAAGCGGCCCCCCCCCGCTTGATTGATCCGGCGCCTTCAAATAAGTGGGGCACAGCCAAAGGTTTGAGGATGCATCATGACTTACGTTGTTCAAGACAACTGTATCGCCTGCAAATACACCGACTGCGTCGAAGTCTGCCCCGTGGATTGCTTCTATGAGGGTGAAAACATGCTGGTCATCCATCCGGATGAATGCATCGACTGTGGCGTGTGTGAACCGGAATGTCCTGCAGATGCGATCCGGGCTGATACCGAGCCGGGAACGGAAAAATGGGTGGAATTCAACCGTAAATATGCCGAGCTTTGGCCGGTTATTGTTGAACGCAAAGACCCGCTGCCGGAGGCAGGAGACATGGATGGTGTCGAGAACAAGCTCGAAACCCATTTTTCGGAAGCACCTGCCGAGCAGTAATCTCAGCCTGCCAAAGATCTGATTCGCCTGCCGGTCATGATATCGGGGGCGAATTCTACTGAGCCCCCCCCTTTAATCCTTTGATTTACAACGGGTGGTGAGGGCGCGCGCGCGGCTGCTCTTTCGTCTGGTCTGTTTTTTTGATATACTGTCGCCAATGAAAGCTAGGATCCAAACATAGGATCAGGGTGGTGCAGATGGTAAGATGGGCCGCGCCACTCTCTGTCCGGGGGATGTTCCGATCAAATGACCATGCCGAGGGGCGCAATTGCACCCCCGCGGTGTTTTTTTCGTCTGTTGAGGAGCGTCTTCGGCACCGTGCAAATGACCAGACTTGTGAAGGAAGACTTGTATGAGCAAGAAAACGAATGATTTCCGCCCGAATGACTATGTGGTCTACCCGGCCCATGGGGTTGGCAAGATCCTGTCGATCGAGGAGCAGGAAATCGCCGGAATTCAGCTGGAGCTGTTCGTCATTTCCTTTGAAAAAGACAAAATGACCCTGCGCGTCCCCACCAACAAGGCCACGGAAGTGGGCATGCGGGGACTGGCAAGTGATGCGGAAGTCACCAAGGCGATGGACACGCTCAAGGGCAAAGCCCGGGTCAAGCGCGCCATGTGGTCGCGTCGTGCCCAGGAATATGAACAGAAGATCAACTCGGGTGACCTGATTGCCATCGCTGAAGTGGTGCGTGACCTGCACCGCAATGATGACCAGCGCGAACAGAGCTATTCCGAGCGTCAGCTGTATGAAGCTGCACTTGAGCGTCTGACCCGTGAAGTGGCTGCGGTTGCTGGTGGTGATGAGCTGGCTGCGCAGAAAAAAGTCAGCGATGTCCTGACCTCGCGCGCCGCGTAAACTGGCCCGATCAGGGTGCCCGATCGGTGTGAATATCTGGAACCGCCGCCTGTATCCTGCAGGCGGCGGTTTTTATGTCAGCAGGCTTGCGACAACAAACAGCCCGATAATTTCTGAGATCTGTTGACTGGCCCCCAGAACGTCGCCGGTCTGGCCTGCTATTTTTTGCCTGGCGAGCAAAGCCAGCAGACCCATCGCTGCACTTGTCCAGATCAGAATGGGCAGAAGCTGCATACCAAGCAGCGCAAAACCCAGCGCGAGGGTGAGGGACGTGGCGATGCAAACGATTGAAAGGGGGGGGCGGCCAACCGATTGCGCCAGCCCGTCACCGCGTGCGTTGGGCAGCAGATGCATGAGTATCACCATTGGCAGGCGGCTGATCATGCCGATGGCCATCAGGGGGATGACAGTGGAATAAGGCACCGCCAGATCCGCGGGCAGAACCGTAGTCAGGGCAAGCAGACGCGCCGCCAGAGACAGACCAATGGCGATCACACCATAGGCACCAATGCGGCTGTCTTTCATGATCTCCAGCCGTCTGACACGGTCATACCCGCCCCAAAACCCGTCCGCACAATCGGCCAGCCCATCCTCATGCAGGGCGCCGGTGATCAAGATCTGGACCGTCAGAAAACTGACAGCCGCCAAAGGGGCGGGCAATCCGATCCAAATGAGCGCAAGTGCTGCGATGCTGGGGATGGCGGCAATCAGCAGACCCGCCAGCGGCCAGGCCCATGCGCTTTGCGCCCCGCGCTCGAGGGCCAGGGTGCCATTCACCGGCACAGGTAACCGGCTGAGCAGCCCAAGGGCGGCGGGCACGTCCTGTGGGTGAAGAAGGGGCATGTCGTGTTTGGCCATATTAAGTCTTTTGTGATCTGGTTCGTTCCACCTCTCCTCGGTAAAGAGGAGAGAGCGAGGAATCAATCGGGGATCGGGCCATGTCAGACAAGTCATTTTCCACACTTGCGGAATTCAAGGCGCTTTTGGAGGGGGCTCGCGGGCCAGACACCGCTGCCGAAGCCGCAGCGCAGGACCGCAATGGGCAGCTGACAAAGCCACCGGGCGCGCTTGGCCGTCTGGAAGACCTCGCTATCTGGTATGCAAGCTGGCGCGGCAACGGGCGTCCGTCGCTTGAGGCGCCGCAGGTGATTGTTTTTGCTGGAAACCACGGTGTGACCGTCCGGGGCGTTTCCGCATTCCCGGCGGAAGTGACCGAACAGATGGTTCTGAATTTCCAGCATGGTGGGGCGGCGATCAATCAGTTGTCGAAAGCTTTTGGGGCAAAAATGGATGTGCATGCCCTGTCGCTGGACAAACCCACTGCTGATTTCACGCAGGCCCCCGCCATGAGCGAAGACGAGGTGGTTGCGGCGCTGACTGCGGGTTGGGAGGCGGTTGATCCCGCATGTGATCTTCTGGTGACCGGGGAAATGGGCATCGGAAATACCACCTCGGCCGCTGCCATTGCGCATGCTTTGTTCGGCGGAGCCTCTGGCGATTGGACCGGGCGTGGCACGGGGGTGGATGATGCGGGAATTGATCTGAAATCCCGCGTGGTTGCAGAGGGTCTCGCAGCAAATCCGCAAGCTTCGGAAAACGGTCTGGAGGCCCTTCGCTGTCTGGGCGGGCGTGAAATTGCTGCCATGGCAGGTGCAATTGCGCGTGCGCGGGTTGAGGGTATTCCGGTCATTCTTGATGGCTTTATCTGTTCGGCGGCGGCGGCCTGCCTGTCGGCAGTGGTGCCGGGGGCGTTGGATCACGCTGTGGCAGGGCATGTTTCTGCTGAAGCCGCGCATGAGCGTGTTCTGACGCATATCGGCAAAGCCCCGCTTTTGTCGCTTGGGATGCGCCTGGGGGAAGGCTCCGGCGCGGCGCTTGCCATTGGCGTCCTGAAAGGTGCGATTGCCTGCCACTCCGGGATGGCGACCTTTGCCGAAGCAGGTGTCTCGGACGGGTAAGGGGCCTCGCAACCCGGTTTTGTCACTCGAATATGGTGTCAGACACGCAGTTGCGAAATATCTTCTCCGAGCGTTGCAATGCTGTCCAACTGGTGCTTGATCCGGTTTTGGAATGTCATCAATTG
Organism: Aliiroseovarius crassostreae; assembly: GCF_001307765.1. Classification (GTDB taxonomy): domain Bacteria; phylum Pseudomonadota; class Alphaproteobacteria; order Rhodobacterales; family Rhodobacteraceae; genus Aliiroseovarius; species Aliiroseovarius crassostreae. The sequence goes on along the minus strand of NZ_LKBA01000023.1, from coordinate 12,674 downwards.
AGAGATGATGTCATCGAGAGCGTCCCCGGCGTCAGGCCGGCGGGCGCTTTCAATTTTACACATGACGCGCGTCGTCGACAGGCCCAGAACGTGACGGTTCATGATGGCGCAGGCTTTGGTGATGCGCTCTGCTTCGTGTTTTACCTCGTGAAAGCAGGTGTCGCATTTCTGGACATATCGCGCAGCAATTTCGTCCATGTAACGGCGCTCATTGGTGATTGACACATTTTCCCCCATGCTGCGGCGTTCCTTGTGCAATTGCGCTGCGCATTCTTTCAAGAGTTTTGCCATGCCCGACATGGTCATCGCGCTTTCCACCGCTCCGCGAATGGTTGAAAAGTTGCTGTTCTCCCCCAAAACATGTGTTTCAAACCATTGCGACATTTCCCGTGACATGATGCCATAGTTTTGCGAGAGGGTCGAAACAGGCCCTCCGGTGGGTTCCAGCCGCGAGGCGATTACACGCAGATTATGGGGAACGGTCCGCATCGCTTCAAATTGCTGAATGAGCTGTTGTGTCTGTTGAAGCAATTCCCCAGAAAGCTGGTGCATTTGTTGGAAATTATGAATGGTGCGGTCGCTGGGATATTCCAGTTTCTTATCTCGCGAAATCATTTCCTCGACCAAGCTCTGGGCCATGAATTGCATGTAGCTTGCATAGCCATGATCCGCGAGTTTTTCGAGCAGCAGGGTGGCGCTGTCCTGTGGCGTGATGGATGTATTCTCTTCCGTTTGCAGCAATTCGGAATATAGGTTTTCGATCAGCTTAAGCTTGCCACAAGACGGTTTGATCCGCGCAGACAGATACCCGTTTCCGAAGGGAAGCATCGCGGCGAAAACCCAGTAATGCAGCCCGTCCTTTGCCCGGTTTTTGACATATCCGCTGATCGGGTTGCCTTTTTTCAGCTCATCCCAGATCAGCCAGAAGACGCCCTTGGGCATGTCCGGGTGGCGAATGATATTGTGTGGTTGGCCGATTAGTTCAGACCATTCATAATGTGCCACGCGTTTGAAAATGTCATTGCCTGACCGAATGATCCCACGCTCATCTGTTCGTGAGAAGAAAATTTCATTCAGATGAAAGGGAGCTTCGCCTGTTTCAGGGCGAAAATCCTTGCGGCGCTCAATCATGGTCACGGTTAGACATCCAGAGTAAGAAATGGCTGCTCTGGAGATTATGTGGCAGACCTTCCCGCTTGGTTAACACCGGACGGAAATCTGCCAGAACTTCGCTCATATGTCCGGTGAGACAGGTAAAGGGGCGTCTGATTTCAACTGGTTCATCACGATTTGGCTTTGGACACGCGCGACTGAAGGATGTGGCAACAGAACATCATGGATCAGGTGATTGAGTGCTGCCAGATTTGCGCAATAAACCCGCAGCAGATAGTCCGCAGCTCCGGTCAGGGTCCAGGCCGAAATCACCTCTGGATGGGTTTCGATCATGCGCGAAAAGGCGTGTGCCGCTTCTGGCGTGTGGCTCGACATTTCTACCTGAATAAAGCTCTGCACGGACAGGCCCAGTTCCAGCGGATCCAGACGCACCGTATATCCTTTGACGATACCAAGCTCCTCAAGACGTTGCCTGCGGCGCCCTGCCTGGCTGGGGGACAGGTGCAGGATTTCCCCTAGTTCCTGGGCGGTGAGATGGGCATTTTTCTGGAGTGCCGACAAGAGGCGGGCATCTAGGTGATCCATAAGCATTTCCTGCAGAAATTTTTCACAAACCATAGTTCGGGCTGGTGGATCACGCAAGAAAATGCAAGGTGGTGCGGAGTGTCTGCAAGTGGCAGGGTCAGCTGAAAGGAAGAATTTTCAGCGTGTTGGTCCGGGATCCCTTTTTGTAGACAAGTTGCCCTTCAGAGATCGACACCACCCGTCCGCCATCCAGACGATCCCCCACGCCAACTTTGACATACCGGCCGTTGGACAAGCGCACCAATGCCTGGCGCTTTGCAGCACTTCCATAGATGCCAATCAACGCAACCTTGCGCAGCGGGATCGCATTTTTCATCGTGGCCTGTTTGGCCACAGACGCGCGGGTCGGCAGGGCAGGGGTGACAACCTGATTGGGCGGAGTTGCCGCAATGACCACCGATCCGTCTGACGCATCCTCGACCGAAGGGGCAGAGGAGACGATTTTATCAAAGCGACCGGGGCGCGGGCGGGGGAGGAGCGATCTGGTGATGGCGCGTTCCGTAGGGCTGACAAATGTCACCTGCGCTGCGTTTTCCACGGCATTTGCGATGCTCTCAGCCTGAGCGACGGCCTGCCCCTGAGAAATCAGCCCGGCTGGGCGTAGGGTTGGCGCAGGTGTGGCCAGTTCCTGACGGGTGCGGCCTGCAAACAACCGCTCCTCTTCTGTCAAAACCAACCCCTCCGGACGGAGCAGCGGGCGTTTGCCGGCCAGGGCGGGATCCGCCGTAACGGGGGCAGGCAGGCTTGTTTCCGCAAAAAGCCCGTCCGGCCTTATTGGCGGCACACGGGGGGGGAGTCCTGCAAAAACCATAACCCCGTCACGTGTCAGGCTGCCTTCAGCCGTCGGGCGCACGAAACCGTTCTCATCCAGGTCAAATTTGGTTCCTTTTGGGGGTGGGGCAAGATGGCTGCCCCCGATCTGCGTCCCCGAGGCCAAGGTCTGAAGAGGAATGTCGGGCAAAGCAACCGCATCATGGGCAAGACCTTCCGGGTCAATCGAGGCAACATAAAGGTCGTCAATGGCCCCGGCAGGCGGACCGACGATGGCATCGGGGGCGCGTTCCCAGATGCCCGTGGCCGCGTAACGTGTTGCGGCGACTTCCTGAGAGAGCTGCTCAAACCCTTCAGGCGCCGCAGCATCTGTGACGTCCAGATCTTCCGCCGCTTCCGGCTCGGCCTCCAGCTCTGCCGCGTCAATGCTGTCTTGTCCGGTTGTGATTGCACTTTCAAACTGGTCAGGCTGGTCGGGGAACAGTTCGCTGGCCTGATCTGATAGAAAGAACATCGACCATACGGCCAGAATGGCCATCATCAGGAGCAAACCGAGCACCAAAATCAGGCCGAGATATTTGCGCTGCCCCGCAGGCGTGTCACTGCGGCGCGCACCAAAGACCGTCATCGCGTCGGTCTCAGAAGGGGACCGGTGGGCTTTGCCAGGCTGCGGGATTTTCGGGGCGCCTGACATTGCTCCGGGGGGTGGCGCGACAGTCATATTCGACTGAGTTGCGGTGGCGCCTGGGCTGGTTTTCTGAGCGGGCCGTTTCGGCTTTGCTGGTTGAGCTGGTGCTGCGACAGGGGGCTTGCCTGCCTTGTCTTCGTTGGCAGAAAGGGGCCCCTCTGGCGACGGTTGTTCAGGTTTCTTGGCAGCTTTCGCCTCGTGTGGCCGTGCGGTGTTGTCGGTTTTCTGCGGCGTCAGGGTGCCCTCAGCCGGGGGAGTGATGGTTTTGTTTTCCGCACCCTCCAGCGAGGGGGCCGTCACGGGCACATGCACTTCTTGCGGGCGATGTGTGGGGGCTGTCGGGGGGGTGATGTGAAGTCGGGTCGCAACGGTTTTTGTTGGAACGGAGGGGGCGGTCTTTCCACCCGCTTGTGCATCCTGACCACTGCGCTGGCTTGCGAATGCGGGGGGGGCGGATGTTTCTGCAGGTGTTTTGTTGCCCGTGTCCGAAGAGGGGGTCTTGGAGGTGCTGCCAAGGGCGGAAGGCGGCGCCATATCGGAGCGGGGGGCAGAGGCCGGTGCGTCCGGACGCTGATCACTGTCCTGCCTGTCACGGTCCTGCTTGTCAGTGTTCTGTTCGGTATTCTGTCCAGCAAGGCTCTGGTCGCCGGACTTGCCAGCCTCCTTTTGAGGCTGTTTGGAACCACTTTTTTCTTCGGGAACAAAGTCGGGGGGAAAAGGCGCCAGAACAGGGGCGGTATCTGCCGTCGGGGCGGTATCATCCTGCTTTTCGCCATCCTGTGTCGATGCGTTCTCTTCAGGCTCTGCCAGAGGGGCGTTGGCAGTCACCTCCGGCGTGTCTGTCTGGGCTGCGTCCAAAGCAGGCGTGTCCAAAGAGGAAAGGGATGCGCCGGTGCCCATCAGGATTGGAGGGGCAAGCTCGTCAAGGTTCACCGTGGCCCCTTCCGGCAGGTGTTCCGCCGCGCAGGCCGTTTTGCCGAAACAGGCCACCCTCTCATAGCTGCCATGCGGGCGAGCCATGAAAGCAACCGGGTTCAGTCGGTTTTCCACGGCAAAGCTTTCCGCTTCCTTCAGGGTTTCGCGAACCACAACCGCCACATGAGCCATGTCGCCATCGGCATACCAGTCAAACACCAGCTTATCGACCGGGTAGGGGGTTAGCCCTTCCAACCCTTCACGGATGCGGGCCTCGCGGGTGATGTCATCGGGGCCGGGGGCTGTCATGGTTGTGAACAGCAGCTGAGAAGGAGGGATGATCAGCGAGGTGGCAAATCCACCGGTGTTCAGATCCACGGCCCGTTGGCGCATCATGCCCAGTTGTGCGGGCAGGTCCGCTGCATCCAGCTTAACCTCGCCAACAAGGGACCAGCCACCCTTTCCGCGGTGCATCAGGGCGATTCCCTCATGGGTGAGATCAAGCGCAAATCCTGGCGTCATACCGGTGTTCTTTTCCCTTGTCGCATCTCCGGTGCCGTTCCATGCGCACGCCACCGCAGCCATTGCGTCTTTCTGATCCTGTGGCATTTGCCAAAACACGAGAGGACCCAGCCAGCCCAATACCCGCTTGCAATTTAGGTCCAATAACCGCCTGCCAAGCCGAAACTACAGCAGGAAATTGCCCATGGAAAGAGTGGGAGGGTGCAATTGATTGAACAAGGCGGGAAATGGCGCAAGCTGGCGTGAGATAGGAGAGTAACATGAAGAAATTACTTGCTGTTTTTGGGATTGCGCTCTGCATGGCAGGTGCTGCGCAGGCGGATACGGGCCCCTTGCCAAAGGTGCAGGTCAGCGGGCAGGGCACGGTGTCGGTTGCACCCGATCTCGCGCGGATCCGTCTGGGGGTGCGTCAGCAGGCAAAGGAGGCGGCTGAAGCCAGCGGTCAGGTTGCCGTGGCGATGTCCTCGGTTTTGGAAAACCTGCGCAAGGCGGGCATTGCCGAAAAGGATATGCAAACCACCCAGCTGCGTCTTTCGCCCATGATGGATTATTCTGGCAACACCTCCCCTCGACAGGTCGGGTTCGAGGCCATATCGACCCTGACAGTTGTCGTGCGCGACCTCACAGATCTGGGTCCGGTTCTGGACCGGGTGATGCGTGCCGGGGCGAACCAGTTCGAAGGATTGAGTTTCGATCTGAGCGACCGGCAGGCTGCCGAGGATCAGGCCCGTGCCGCAGCGGTCAAAAACGCGGTGCACAAGGCCAATCTGCTGGCTGAGGTCGCGGGGGTGTCGCTTGGACCGGTGCTGCGGATCAGCGAAGGGGGCGCCTCTCCGTCGCCCCAGTTCGGTATGGCGCGCATGTCGATGGAGGCAGACGGAAACATGCCGGTCGCGGCAGGGGAAATCGAAATCTCAGCGCAGGTTCTGATGGAGTTTTCTCTGGGTATTGAGAATTAAAAACCCTATGTAAGCCTTTGTAAATAAAAGAGCCGCCTGATGGGCGGCTCTTCTTTTTTGTCTTAAAGCTCTTAAAGTGTATCAAGTTTATCCTGAAACGCTTTAGGAGCAGGCGGTGTCCAGCGCCTGATCAAGGTCGGCGATGATGTCATCTGCATCCTCGGTTCCAATGGACAGGCGCACCACATTGGGGGCCGCGCCCGCCATCACCTGCTGCTCTTCGCTCAGCTGGCGGTGGGTGGTCGAGGCCGAATGGATGATCAGCGAGCGGGTGTCGCCAAGATTGGCCACATGGCTGAACAGTTTCAGGCTGTCGACCAGCTTGGTACAGGCATCATACCCGCCCTTGACCGCCACGGTGAACAATGCACCGGCGCCTTTCGGGCTGATCTTGTCGGCCAGCGCCTTATAGGGTGAACTGTCGAGGCTGGCCCAGGTCACGCCGTCGATCCGGTCATCCGCTTCCAGCCATTCTGCCACTTTGCGCGCATTGGCCAGATGTTTTTCCATCCGCAGCGACAGGGTTTCGATCCCCATCAGCGTGTAATGCGCGGCCTGCGGGTTCATCGTCATGCCGAGGTCGCGCAGGCCGATGGCGATACCGTGGAACGTATAGGCCATCGGGCCAAGCGCCTGACCGAAGCACAGCCCGTGATAGGCCGGTTCCGGCTGGCTGAGTGATGGGAACTTATCGTTTTGCATCCAGTCAAACTTGCCGCTGTCGACAATTGCCCCGCCGGTCACGGTGCCATTGCCGGTCAGGTATTTGGTGGTGGAGTGCACAACAATGGTGGCGCCAAGCTCGATCGGGCGCACCAGGTAGGGGGTGGCCGAGGTGTTGTCAACAATCAGCGGAATGCCGGCCTTGTTGGCAATGTCGGCCATGGCCGGAATGTCGGTGGGCACGCCCGCCGGGTTGGCCAGGGTTTCGCAGAAAAGCGCGCGGGTGTTGTCGTCAATCGCGGCTTCCACTGCGGCCGGATCATCAAAGTTCACCAGCTTGGCTTCCCAGCCGAACCGTTTGAATGTCTGGGTGAACTGGGTGACCGTGCCGCCATAAAGCTTGTTCGAGGCCACGATATTCAGCCCCGGTCCCATCAGCGGAAACAGCGCCATGATCTGGGCGGCGTGACCGGAAGAGCAGCAGACAGCGCCCGCGCCGCCTTCGAGTTCGGCAATCCGGTTTTGCAGCGCCCCCACGGTCGGGTTGGTCAGGCGCGAGTAGATATAGCCGACTTCTTCAAGGTTGAAGAGGCGCGCGGCGTGTTCGGCGTCTTTGAATACATAGGCAGTGGTCTGGTAAATCGGAACCTGACGGGCGCCAGTTGCCGGATCCGGAGCGGTTCCGGCATGAATTTGCAGCGTGTCAAAACCCCATTGACGTTCTTCGGTCATGTCTGTCTCCCTAAACTCGTTGCCGGCAGGCTAGGCGAAAGACGAAACCGCTTCAATAACAGGGTGCACCCGCCATTGGAAAGGGGAGGGGATTTGCAGCATTTTCAAAGTGCGAAATAATATTCCGCAAATACCATTCTTTTTGGGATGTCGTTTCGTGGTGAGGCGGGGTTTGTAACAAAATATTGCAGGTTGTGGTGACGACAGGGCAAGTTTGCCGCGCAGGATGGGGGGCGGAACAACCCTGTGCTTCAAGTTGATCCCGAAACGCTTTAGGGGCAATGTCATTGTATTTCCCGGACAACGGACCTGTCGGGGGATGCATTCTCTCAGAAGGACCGCACATGCTGACACCTTTTCATCTTGCGATCCACGTAACGGATCTGGACCAAACCCGCAGATTTTATCGGGACATTCTTGGCTGTGAAGAGGGCAGGTCGACCGACAGTTGGGTGGATTTCAGTTTTTTTGGACACCAGTTGAGCCTGCATCTGGGCCCCCCATTTTCGACGACGAAGAGCGGGAAAGTCGGGGCGCATATGGTGGCGATGCCGCATTTCGGCGTCGTGTTGCCCTATGAGGACTGGCGCGCGCTGGCCGACCGGCTGGAGGCAGCCGGGGTGGCATGGGCAATTGCCCCCACTGTGAGGTTCGAAGGAGAGCCGGGAGAGCAATGGACCATGTTCTTTCACGATCCATCCGGAAACCCCATTGAGGTCAAAGGGTTCCGGGATCTTTCTCAAGTCTTTGCCAGCTGATTTTCCGCTGGCGAAGATTTGGGGCGTTCAGCGCAGCCAGAACCCTTCGCGCTTGATCTTGTTGCGAAGGATCTGTTCGCGCCGGGGAAGGTCATTGCGGTCAAACATGGCGCGCACCTTTTGGCCACGCCCCTGAAAGATCATTCGCAACATCGGTTCATATTCTTTCAGCACCTTCTTGACCCTGTTCGGCGCCGAGGCCGTTTCGATGACCTCGATCACCCGGTCACTTTCGCGCGCATAAGCAAGCGGCAGAACCCGCCAGTGGCAGGTTATATCCCCGTCCAGCCCCGCCAGCTCCGGCCCCGGCCGTCCGCCTCCGAAAGATGAGATCACAAGGGGCAGGGCAATCTGATCGAGCCAGGGATACAGCTCCTGACAGACCAGCGCCTCGGGCGCGTCGCCGCGGATTGCCAGCGCATATTCCAGAAAACGGGCGCCAAACTGACGGGGACAGGCGCCAAAGAACCAGCCCGCATTGAAATACATATAGCGTTCCCAATGCTCATCCGGTTGGCCAAGATCAAGTGAGCCATCGAAGTCGAGGTCGAACTTTTCATAAAGCGCACGCCATGTGTCGGCATATCCCGGACCGTAAAGTTCAATCTTTGGCCAGGTGTTTTCTCGCCGCATCGAGGCGGAGGGGCGATCGAAATTCAGATCCATGTCAGACAGTTTGCCGGTAACCACCGTGTCGCTGTCAAAAAAGATGAAGGGCTCACCTTCGGGCATTTCCAGCAGCGCCTCAATCTTATTGGCATTTGGATAGCTTGCCCCGAAATGGCGGTTCTGGAATGGCAGGATTTCTGCCCCCATGGCCTCAAGCGCCTCCCGCACCGAAGGGCGAATGCGCGGATCATCGGACCATGCGTCGCCGGGTTGCGGTTCGGCAACAAAAACGCGCCCGGAAAACTCAGGATCGGACTGGCGCAGCGAGGCCACAAACAGCAATGCCTCATAGGACAGGCGGCCCGATTGCCCAACAATCATGATGTTGAAAGCAGCCTTAGGTGGCGTGTTACCCGAAACGCGTGGGGCGCGTGCCTTGGGGGTGCCTGCTTTATGCGCACCGGCGCCGGTCCGCTTTGGGTTTGCTCGCTTTTTTGCCGATTTTACCATTGCTCTTTGCCTGCTTTGGTCTTTTCGGGCAGTATAGGTGGGAAAGCAGGCGCCGCATAGGGGCGCTTTCACGTGAATGTCGCGTGGATTTCAGGCAAGCCTTTGCCTGCGCAGGATTTCGCCTGCATGTGAGGAGTAATCATGATGAGACTTGTTCCGAAATTATCCGTATTGGGGATGACCGCGTTGGGGGCACTTGCCAGCCCTGCGGCATCGCAGCCTTTCACCACTGCCGCAGAAGTGCGTCCCATTCTTGATGCCACGCAGGCCAATTGGGTGGCTTTGCGGGAATATGATGGGCAGGACCTGCTTTATTTCACCCATCTCCTCGCGTGGCGGTGCGGGTTGGAGCAGGTGCAGTTTTCCGTGAATGGGGGCGATGTGCAGGTTTTTGAGCTGGAGCCCTGCTATATGGAGGAAGCCCAGCCCAACGCCATCAAGGCAACGGACAGCCTGCCTTTCCTGAATTTCCCGCTCAATTCGGTTGAGCAGGTGGATGTGACACTGACCTATGATGACGGGGCAACCGCGTCAGGCAGTTACGCGCGGGCCAATATCCTGATGAACTGAGACCCTGCCAAGACCCTGCCAAAGTGGCAGGAAAGCGGACAGGGGACGTCATACCCCTTCTCTGAACGCGCCAAACTTGCCTGCTCGAAAGGCAAGGGAGGCAGACATATCGTGACTGGCGCGCAGCACCCGTCCGAGGATGATCGAATGGTCTCCCCCGTCCATCACGCGCTCAGTGATACAATCCAGACGCGCCACGCAGCCTTCCAGATGCGGGACACCATGATCGTCGATTTGGTGAGGAACTCGCGTGAAATCATCGCCATTGCGGGCAAAATGCTGCGCCAGTTCGCGCTGGGTTTCGGCAAGGATGTGGATGGCGAAATGCTCTGCCGTGACAAAAACATCATGGCGGGCCGAGACAAGCGCGGGACACCACAATACCAATGGCGGGTCGAGGGAAACCGACGTGAAACTGTTCACCGTCATGCCGACAGGTTGCCGCTTCCCCGCGATCAGGGCAGAGGTGGTCACAACCGTGACACCGGTCGGAAAGGTCCCGAGAACGCCCCTCAGTTCTGCGGCATGTTCCGGGCCGGGATTGAAACTCTTCATCTGGTCTGTCTCGCGCGTTGCAGATCCGTTGCCGCGCGACCCTATAAGGCAGGGCGGGTGGTGAAAAGGTCAAAAGCGGCAAATTTTGCAGCAGATACGCAGTGTTCCGTCAATCTTCATGAGGAATGCCCCGCCTGAATGGCTGGTCTGAATGCTTGGCCTGAATACCTGGCCTGCAGCTTGACCTGAATGCCCGGTCTGGCCTGCCGCCGCCAGAGATGCCTATTCAGTGATGGCAAAACCTGAAATCAGGTGGCGCAGCCCGATGGCTGCCCCGGCGACGATGGCCAGAAAGGTGACCGGTGCGCCGTAATACAAAAGCGCAAAGGCCGACAGCCCCTGGCCGATGGAACACCCGAAGGCAACCGCCGCGCCGCCCCCCATGATCGCCGCACCTAGGTGTTCAGTCCCAAGGTGTGATGGTCTACGGATCTGTGACCATCAAAAGGAAACTCTATGGGACAAGTTCTTCACGGGAGCGGCAAGACTACGCACGCCGTCCGAGCTCTCATACAGTCCCAGGAGGATGCCCCTCCACCGGCCCCACAATCGCTGCCAGATTGGCGTCTGAAATCCAGTCCAGCATGGTCGCTCCTCCCAAAACAAAACAAAATTTCCTGACCGGGATAATCCCGAACAGACGTCGTTTGCACCGGGCACACTGGTTTAACGCGGCGCCGTTCGGTCATGGTTTCAGATGTTTTGCCCGGCCGCTTGGTCACGCAGCGACCACAGGGTTGGCGTTGCGGTTATTCCGCAGCCTTGTGCGTGTCCGTTTTCCCAACCGTGCAGAACATCTCGTAAATCACTTCGAGGATGCGCCGGGGGCGGTCGTCGGTCAAGGAATAGTAGATGGTCTTGCCGTCGCGCCGGGGGGTTACCAACCCTTCCAGACGCAGTCGGGCCAGTTGCTGTGACACGGCGGCCTGACGGGCAGAAAGCAGTTTTTCCAGCTCGGTTACGGATTTCTCGCCGGTGACCAGATGGCACAGGATCATCAGACGACCTTCGTGACTGATCGCCTTAAGCAGGGTCGATGCGTCACAGGCGCTGGACATCATCTGATCCAACTCTTCGCTTGTCATGTCTTCGCGAATGACGGGTAGGGCCATCTTGCGATCCTCTGGTTGCTCCGGCGGTGGGCCCGCCGGGGAGTGTTTGTGCAGCGCTGTGCCAAGAGGAACCCGGCCCATGCGCAGACAGCCCGGTCTTTGCGTCCGGGGCGCGTCCGTATACTATATAGAAGAGCTTGATTGAATTGCAAAGGTTTCGCAACAATCACGGATCCGTGTAGAGAGGGGACGCCGAGGGCCGGATCTCAGCCTTCCGGCTGGGCAAAACGCGTGTGTTCCAGCAGCATCTTTTCCAGCAGCCCCCAGAAGAAATCCTCGCCCGGATATCCTTCGATCCGCGCCAATTCCTGACCGTCTTCCACAAGCAGGAAGGTCGGGGTGAAGGACACGGGGCGGGCCAGTGTGAACCCGAGCGTCTCTTTGCGGGTTGCGCGCAGATCCAGTTTGCTCAGCGGGGCAAAGCGGCCTTTGGGAGTTTTTGGGTAGATTGCCCCCAGATCATGCTCCCACTGCGCACACCATGCGCAACCGGGTTCTTCCACCATCACCAGTTCGGCCGCCTCAGCGGTCAGGCAAAGCTGCCGAAGACCACAAAAGCGGCGGCAATCTTGGGAAATGTGCGGCGCATGAGGAGACCCCGGTTGACCTTGTTTCAATACAATGCGTAAGTTGAATATGTTTTGACCGCAAGCCGTGTTCGGTGTCCGTTGGGGGCAAGCAGCAGTAAGCAGGTGGGGATGGAAATGCTCGAGATCAGTTTTGCAAGGGGCGGCGCTGGCCGGTCTTCTGTCCTTTGCCAGCCCTTGCATCCTACCGATGGTGCCCTTCTATCTAGGCTCAGGCCTCATAACCAAAACATAACTGTTGCGGCGAGAGCGATGGCCGAGGGGAAGACTTTGGGGCAGCGGTCATATCGGGTGGCGACCCGCGGCCAATCCTTCAGACGCCCGAACATGATCTCGATCACTGCCCGGCAGTGATCAGGCGCCCACGCCCCCCTTTTTGACGCCCAGACTGGACGCTGTACGATGGGCTTTCAGATAGGTCGCATCGATCATGATCGTCGTCAGGTCCGTCGCTTCCGCAGCCAACCCTTCAAAGATCCTGGCAAAAACACCCATCTCGCTCCAACGTCTCCAGCGATTATAGAGCGTCTTCGGCGGGCCGTATTCCCTGGGCGCATCGCACCACCGTAAGCCATTGCGATTGATGAAGATTATCCCACTCAACACCCGCCGATCATCAACCCTCGGCTTGCCATGGCTCTTGGAAAAAAACGGTCGCAGCCGCGCCATCTGTTCGTCGGTCAGCCAAAAAAGATTGCTCATGATACCCCCTGAAAGTCTGGGGGGTGAAGCATGCGACCAATGCGATCTCAAGCCGATTAATGGGGCCTGAGCCTAGGGCGTAGACCTATAAACGCTGATGTGATTCAAGATGTGAAATCCGGGGGGGTTCATGTCGTCGCATTTCTGGCTCACCGAAGAACAGTACAATAAAATCAGGCCCTTGTTGCCCAGAAAGCCGCGCGGTGTTCCGCGTGTCGACGACCGGCGCGTGTTATCGGGCATCATTTTCTGCATTCAGCGAGGCTATCGCTGGTCCGATGTGCCGCCGGAATATGGCCCCGCCAAGACGCTCTACAACCGCT
>NZ_LKBA01000022.1 GCF_001307765.1 Aliiroseovarius crassostreae | reverse complement strand
GCGCCTTCGGTGTCGGACCATGTGTTATGTCAGAGACCATGACCTGGCTCGAACAGCAACTCGCAGCCTGACTCCGTCCAGCGAGAGGGTCATTGCGGCTCAATAAAATGTTTGCAACAGAGCCGGCAGCGCCCCTAAGCACATGCCAGTTTGCTGGCATCACAAAAGAGGCGCAACGTATGTGCGAGTGCGGGCACCGCGCTTGGGGTAGGGGCATAGCCCTGTAGGGGTATACCCCTATGGCGCACAGCGCCATTTTTTTTTGCAGCGCAAGCCGTCACGGGCGAATTTCCAATTCGGACGTGACGGCAGCAGCTTCCCGGTGTCAGCCATTATTTTTCAGGATATTCCCATAAGTGATTGGCCCTGCTGGCCCGAAACTGCGAAATCGGACAAATTCTGGAACATTTGTGAACGCGGCTTTTATCACAAGTGGTTGGGTGCCATTACGAAACAATCCCCCTGGGATGTCTATGCCGCGAAACAGCACCTACTGAATTGCGATAGTGTGGGCCTCTGGAAAAACCCCTATTTCTTCATGCACATAACGAGTATTGTAGACTTCGAAATTTAGAAGGTCGGCTGCGGGGCTTCCAAAATGCCATTTGTCACAATTCTTGAAATTGATAACGACCCACTTGGATCTACAAATGTCACGGTTCTAAACGCGTATCAGGTCGAAATTATCGATGATGATGACACGCTCGAAGACCCGGATGCAGATGGTAGCCAACAACTGGACGTTTCGAGCGTACCCGGCTTCCTGGGCAACTCAACCAATTTTCAAACTTTTGAGACCTATAGCGGCGACGTTGGCGGCTCTCCCGTCGGCTCTGTTGCAAACTTCTCCGTGCGGCCCCATTTTTAAGTTTCGCCAGGCAGGAGGGATGCTCCATGAGTGATTTCAAAGGACGGCATTTCAGCGGTGAGGTCGTGCTTTGGGCGGTGCGATGGT
>NZ_LKBA01000021.1 GCF_001307765.1 Aliiroseovarius crassostreae | reverse complement strand
CGAACATGATCTCGATCACTGCCCGGCAGTGATCAGGCGCCCACGCCCCCCTTTTTGACGCCCAGACTGGACGCTGTACGATGGGCTTTCAGATAGGTCGCATCGATCATGATCGTCGTCAGGTCCGTCGCTTCCGCAGCCAACCCTTCAAAGATCCTGGCAAAAACACCCATCTCGCTCCAACGTCTCCAGCGATTATAGAGCGTCTTCGGCGGGCCGTATTCCCTGGGCGCATCGCACCACCGTAAGCCATTGCGATTGATGAAGATTATCCCACTCAACACCCGCCGATCATCAACCCTCGGCTTGCCATGGCTCTTGGAAAAAAACGGTCGCAGCCGCGCCATCTGTTCGTCGGTCAGCCAAAAAAGATTGCTCATGATACCCCCTGAAAGTCTGGGGGGTGAAGCATGCGACCAATGCGATCTCAAGCCGATTAATGGGGCCTGAGCCTAGGGCGTAGACCTATAAACGCTGATGTGATTCAAGATGTGAAATCCGGGGGGGTTCATGTCGTCGCATTTCTGGCTCACCGAAGAACAGTACAATAAAATCAGGCCCTTGTTGCCCAATACGCCGCGCGGTGTTCCGCGTGTCGACGACCGGCGCGTGTTATCGGGCATCATTTTCTGCATTCAGCGAGGCTATCGCTGGTCCGATGTGCCGCCGGAATATGGCCCCGCCAAGACGCTCTACAACCGCTACAAACGCTGGTCTGAAGCAGGCGTTTTCGAGCATGTGTTCGAAACTTTGGCGCGGGAGACGGCAGATCTTTCCACGCTGATGATCGACGCCAGCCATGTCAAAACCCATCGCATCGCAGCCAATGGTGCCAAAAAAACACCGGCGAAGGACGGGATATCGGCAAGACAAAAGGCGGGTTGAATTCAAAGCTGCATCTGGTGTGCGATGGCAGTGGCAAGCCGGTCCATCTGCATCTGACCTCAGGCATCGAGCCGATATTACCCATGCGAATCAATGCCTTGAGCCATATATTGCCAGGGGAACCACCGTCATTGCAGACCGAGGTTACGACGCAAATCACCTGCGCGACTGGCTGAGCGACGCCAAGGCAACCGCCTGCATCCCACCGCGCAAGAACCGCAAAATGCAATTCGAATATGACGCAG
>NZ_LKBA01000020.1 GCF_001307765.1 Aliiroseovarius crassostreae | reverse complement strand
GCGCGACTCCCCATAACCCAAAAGACCAAAACAACACCGCACAACAAAACAAACTCTCAAAAAACTCCAAAAAAACTCAAAACAAAGCCAGTGAACCGGGAAAATAACCAAAGCCCAACGCGCCCTGCCCGCATTTCCCCCCGACTCACAACGACTCGCAGCTTGAGTCGCTGGGTTTCAAAGGATTACCCGCCACCGCCCTCACAGGCTGAATCAGCATCAGGAGCGAATTAGACCCACAACAGAAAAACGGCGGCCCCCATTCGCGCCGCCGTCTTCGACATTATATATAAGGTGCTGTTCACGCAGCGCCTTCGCGCCGTCCGGTCAGCTTGGGAAATCGCAACGGCAACCGTGTGGCCAACAGCGCGAGGATCAGCGCAAAGTAGATCAGCGGTTCTGCCTGCCAGGTCTTGACCAGCATCACGTAATGCAGCCCGCCAAGAAACACCGCCAGGTAAACCAGCTTATGCAACTGACGCCAATTCCTGCCCAGCTTTCGCACGGACCAATTGTTCGACGTGATCGCCAGCGGCAGCAGGATCAGGAAACTGACCATGCCGATGGTGATATAGGGACGCTTCAGGATGTCGGCCCAGATCTGCGACAGGATCTGCACGTCGAGCACCAGCCAGACCAGCAAGTGACAGGCAATATAATAGAAGGTCAGCACGCCGATGGCGCGACGAAAGCGGATCAGGTTCAGACCGAAAAACCGACGCAGCGGCGTGATCGTCAACCCGGCGATCAGAAATTGCAGTCCCAACTTGCCCAGCTCATGCTCCAGCTCTTTCACCGGGTCCACACCCAGCCCACCGGTCAGACCGAGATAAAGCAGGACAAATGGCGGCAACAGCCCGATCAGATAGACGGCCCAGACCGGAACACGGCGTGTGGCGCGATTGAGGCGGTCAACGATACTCATGAGCAACACTCCTTGCCATCTTGGATCGGGGGGCACGGCACGGTGCCATAAGAACAGAACACGCAGCAATCGCCAGGCGCCGGACGCAGCACCACGTCACAGCCCTTGCACTGGTAAAAGAACATACAGGCATCGAGCGGCATTTCTTCCGGTTCCTCATGCCCACATTCCGGGCAGGTCAAAACTGAGAACCGCTCTGCCATGATCAGAAGTTCGCCTTCAGATCCATGCCCGCATACAGAGAGGCAACTTCGTCTTCGTATCCATTGAACATCAGGGTCGGCTGGCGCTTGGCGAACAACCCGCCGCCGATCTTGCGCTCGGACGCCTGCGACCAGCGGGGGTGACTGACAGTCGGGTTCACATTGGAGTAGAACCCATATTCCGAAGGTTGCAGCATATTCCAGGTGGTGGGCGGTTCCTTGTCGGTCAAGGTGATCCGAACAATCGATTTGATCGACTTGAACCCGTATTTCCACGGCACCACCAACCGGATGGGCGCACCGTTCTGTTTCGGCATGTCCTCACCGTAGATACCGGTGGCCATCAAGGTCAGCGGATGCATCGCCTCATCCAGACGCAGCCCTTCACGGTAGGGCCATTCAATACCGCTTGAACGCAGGCCCGGCATTTCATCCGGGCGCACTGCGGTTTCAAACGCCACATATTTGGCGCCGGATTGCACCCCGGCCCGGTTCAGAAGCTGGTTCAGTTCAAACCCGTTCCACGGGATGACCATCGACCACGCCTCGACACAGCGGAACCGATAGATCCGCTCTTCGATGCTAACCTTGGAGAGGATGTCCTCCAACCCATAATTGCCCGGCTTGTCGACCATCCCGTCAATCTGGATTGACCAGGGCGCAGTGATCAGGCGGTGCGCATAGGTGGCGGGATCACCTTTGCCGGTGCCAAATTCGTAAAAGTTGTTATAGGCGGTGATATCTTCCAATGAATTGGGTTTGTCATTGGTGGAATACTTTCCCGCCGCCACTGCGGGGCCGGCAATGCCCCCGATGGCTGTGCCCAGCGCCACAGAGCCGATCCCCTTCATCAGCTGGCGTCGGTTCAGAAAATCCGCCTTGGGCGTGACATCGGAATATTTCAGTTTGGACGTGTAAGCCATCGGGGCACCTTTTTCTGTCTGCTGCAAAAGAGGTAGTGCATCATGTCACGGATGCCAAAGCACATCACCTCACGTCCGCGTTGGCGCATTGTAACAATCCATCCTTATTACCCGCCTGTATCAATCACTGCGGTTTCTAACAGGCTGCTGAAATAGTCCTGCCTCGACAGCGGTTTGAGAACATGATTCACCATCCGGGATGGTTACGGCGGGGGGGTATGATGCGCGGAACGGACGAGACGAGCGGGTCGCTGTTCAGCTAT
>NZ_LKBA01000019.1 GCF_001307765.1 Aliiroseovarius crassostreae | reverse complement strand
GCGCATGTTCAACCGACTGAAGGACTGGCGACAACTCAGCCTGCGAACATTTCGATGCCAACAAACCTTCTTGGCAGCAGCCCACATCGCCGCAACAGTCATTTGGCTCTTATGAGTCTACGCCCTAAACTCCTGATGGCGGCCTCGGTTTCTGCCCTGACTGCCACCCCCGCCATGGCTGAAAAAACTGGGTCTTGGCCGCGCCGCGACCCCGGCAGAAGTGGCCGCGTGGGATCTGGATGTCTTCCCGGACGGGTCGAACCTATGCCAAGAACTGTGTAGCGGTTCAGCACGGCGATGCGGATTTGGATTTCCGTGACCTGCCTTTCAAAGTCCCTCGCCATCAACGACTGGCCGAGCAGTTTCATACAATGCATCTTCGTTTCGACGCGACTTCGGCGGTGGTATCCGCTCCAACGTCGCCACACGGTGCGGCCCAGATATCGTTGCGCATTGACCGCATCGTTACGGGCAATCGCTCCGTCGCTCGTCGGTTTCCAGGGTTTTGCATTCTTACGTGGCGGGATCACAGCATGGGCATCTCGCGCCGCAATCGCCTCGTGGCATTTACGGGTGTCATACGCCCCGTCTGCGGTGGCACTGCCGATGTCTTGATCGGGAGGGATTTGGTTCAGGAGTTCGGGCAGCATGGGAGCATCACCGATGTTGCTGCTCGTGACTTCGACGGCCCGCACCTCGAGCGTTTCCTCGTCGACCCCAATGTGTATTTTGCGCCAGATACGGCGTTTGGAACCGCCATGCTTGCGCGCATTCCACTCGCCTTCACCCTCGGCCTTGATCCCCGTGCTATCGATAAGAAGATTCAACGGGCCAGCACCGCCACGATAGGGCAGGCTCACGTTCAGCGTTTTCTGGCGGCGGCAAAGAGTGCTGAAATCCGGCACTGACCAATCAAGCCCGACCAACTGCAGCAAGCTTTGAACGAACCCGGTTGTCTGGCGAAGCGGCATGCCGAAAAGGACCTTCAGCGTCAGACACGTTTGAATAGCGGCGTCACTGAATTGCTGTTGCCGACCGCGTTTGCCGTTTGGCGGCGGCCTCCACTCCATCTCTGGATCAAACCAGACCGACAACGATCCGCGCCGCTTCAAACTGTCATTGTAAGACGACCAATTCTTGGTCTTATATTTAGTAGGGGACCAGCTGCTCATCCCCTTCAGCTATCACGCTGGATTCATAGAGTGAATCCCATCAACCTATTTGTGCAACAAAGCCTCTCCGACCGCGACGGACAGGTGGAAGTGGGCTATCGCAAATATCCAGATGGCCCCATGCAGGAAGTTCAGGCGCTGCTCGACAGCATCGTGCGCGAAGCGGTGGCCGAGTAACGCCCCCTACCGGTATCGGAAACTGGAGAGTTGACGGCGCTTCCTTGCACAGTGAGGGTGGAGGCGCGTCAACACAAGGAGAAACGCGCCATGGAAACGGAATTTACACCTCTCGCATCCACCGTCGGGGGACTGCTGATCGGTGTTGCTTCGGTCTTTTTGATGTGGGCCCGGGGAAATATCCTTGGGGCCACAGGTATCCTGACCGGATTTCTGGCCCCACGAAACTCCAGCGATTGGGCCTGGCGTGCCGCAATCCTGGCCGGAATGCTGAGCGGGCCGTTTCTGTACCTGTTCATGGCGGGATCATTGCCGGCCATCGACGTTCCGGTCAGTCGTTTGTCGATGATCATTGGCGGGTTTGTGGTCGGGATCGGGGTGACTTACGGGTCGGGATGCACCTCTGGCCATGGTGTCTGTGGCATGGCGCGCTTTTCCCCGCGCTCGATCGTGGCCACAGCCTGTTTCATGCTGGGCACGGCCTTGATGGTCTATGTCACCCGCCACGTGATCGGAGGGTGATGCAATGCCTTTGCTGCTGATTTTTGTCATTGGTGCGATATTTGGCCTCGGGATCTCCGTGTCCGGCATGGCCAACCCCGCCAAGGTTCTGAACTTCTTTGACATTGCCGGAAGCTGGGACCCCAGCCTGGCTTTTGTTATGGGGGGCGCGCTTGCGGTCACCATTCCCGGTTACTGGTGGGTGTTTCGCCGGGGGCGCCCGGTTCTGGAGGCCAGCTTCACCCTGCCGGGCACGCGCCTGATCGACCGTAAACTGGTTCTGGGCAGCGTCACGTTCGGGCTGGGGTGGGGGCTGGCCGGGTTCTGTCCCGGGGCGGCCCTTCCTGTGCTCTCTACCGGAAATTCAGATGTGGCAATCTTTGTGCTGGCGATGCTGGCGGGGGTGTTTGTGGCGCGGTGGGCCATTGCCCGGCAGGCGCGTCTGTCCGCGTCACCCCCCGAACAAACTCCAAGCTGAGAAAGGATGTGTCATGAGCGATTATCCCATCAACACCGACCTGCCCCCTGAGGTGACGGGGTTTTTCGACCCTGCCACCAACACGATTTCCTATGTGGTGAAAGATCCGCTAAGCCGCGCCTGCGCGGTGATCGACAGCGTTATGGATATCGATTATTTCGCCGGTCGGATCACCCATGAAAATGCCGACCAGATCATTGACCATATTCAGGCGCACGACCTTGAGCTTGAGTGGTTGATCGAAACCCATGTCCATGCGGATCACCTGTCCGCCGCGCCCTATATTCAGGGCAAGCTGGGCGGCAAGCTCGGCATTGGGTCCAAAATCACCGTGGTGCAGGACGTGTTTGGAAAAATCTTCAACGAGGGGACGGAGTTTCAGCGGGACGGCAGCCAGTTCGATTGCCTGTTTGAAGAGGGCGACACCTATATGATCGGCACGATGCAGGCGTTTGTCATGCACACGCCGGGCCATACGCCTGCCTGCATGGTGCATGTGATCGGGGATGCCGCTTTTGTGGGGGATACTCTGTTCATGCCCGATGGCGGCTCGGCGCGTGCGGATTTCCCCGGTGGGGATGCAGGCGATCTTTACGATTCGATCCAGAAAGTTCTCGCCCTGCCGGACCAGATCCGTCTGTTCATGTGCCACGATTATGGCCCCAACGGGCGCGACATTCAGTGGGAAACCAGCGTTGGGGCGGAAAAGATGCACAATATCCATGTCGGAGGCGGCAAGACGAAAGAAGAATTCGTGGCCTTCCGCACGCAGCGGGATGCGCAACTTGATATGCCCAAGTTGATTATCCCTTCATTGCAGGTCAATATGCGCGCCGGAGAAATGCCACCGGCGGACAAGGATGGCCGCACCTTTCTCAAGGTGCCGGTGAATACGCTTTGACAGATTGGGAAAACCCCATCCGGTGGCGGTAAACAGGATCCTTTCGGGGAAATATGAGGGCAGCAAAATGATGGCAAAGAAGCTGAGCGACCGCGTGACCGTGGCGCCGCAAATCGCGGTGTCGGATGTGGCGGCGATCAAACAGGCCGGGTTTACGACCTTGGTCTGTAATCGACCTGATAACGAAGACCCGGGACAACCGAGCTGGGCCGAAATCGAGGCCGCCGCCAAAGCGGAAGGCATGGCAACCTCTTTCCTGCCCATGAGCAACCGCGAAGACGCCTTGAAAGTGATGGGCGAATTTACCCGGCTGATGGAGGAGGCTCCGGGGCCGATCTTTGCCTATTGCCGCTCTGGCACCCGTTGCGAAATCCTTTGGATGACCTGCGAAGCCAACCGATAACCTTTCCCGCCCCGCCCATCGGCGGGGCGTTTTCACTCCTGTTTCTCTCCCCGGATTTTCCATGTTTAATTTGATACCCTGTCGGGCGGGCCTGTCCCGCCACATTCCGATATTGGATTGGGGGCGCAGCTATCGCCGTCAGGACCTGTCGGCGGATGCCATGGCGGCAGTGATTGTGTCCATCATGCTGATCCCGCAATCTCTGGCCTATGCGCTTCTGGCCGGGTTGCCTGCGGAAATGGGGCTTTACGCCTCGATCCTTCCGCTGATTGCCTATGCGATATTTGGCAGCTCTCGTGCGCTTGCGGTGGGGCCGGTTGCGGTGGTCAGCCTGATGACGGCCGCGGCAATCGGCAAGCTGGGGCTGAGTGATCCG
The DNA here is from genome assembly GCF_001307765.1 of Aliiroseovarius crassostreae. GTDB lineage: Bacteria > Pseudomonadota > Alphaproteobacteria > Rhodobacterales > Rhodobacteraceae > Aliiroseovarius > Aliiroseovarius crassostreae. The sequence continues at coordinate 621,822 of NZ_LKBA01000019.1, read as the reverse complement.
GCGCAGATCGCACTGGCGGCCATGACGCTGGCGTTTTTGTCGGGGGGCATTCTTCTGATCATGGGCGTGTTTCGCCTTGGTTTTCTGGCCAATTTCCTCAGCCATCCGGTGATTGCAGGGTTTATCACCGCCTCTGGCCTGCTGATTGCCGCAAGTCAGCTGAAACATATCCTTGGCATTCAGGCGAATGGTCATTCGCTGTTTCAGATCGTGTCGACGATCCTGACCCATCTGCACGAGATCAACCTGATCACCTTTGCCCTGGGAGGGGGGAGCGTGGCGTTTTTGCTTTGGGTGCGCAAGGGGCTGAAATCTGCGGCAACCCGGTTGGGCGCCAGCACGCGATTGGCAGATATTCTGACCAAAGCCGGGCCGGTTGGGGCGGTGGTCGTGACGGCCTGGCTCTCATGGCAGTTTGATTTGCAGGGACACGGGGTTGCAATTGTCGGGGCGGTGCCGCAGGGACTGCCTCCGCTGACCTCTCCCAGTTTCGATCTCGGGTTGTGGTCGGACCTGATCGGTGCGGCGCTTTTGATCTCGATCATCGGTTTTGTCGAAAGCGTATCAGTGGCCCAGACGCTGGCCACAAAGAAACGCCAGCGTATCGTGCCCGATCAGGAGCTGGTAGGGCTTGGCGCTTCGAATATCGCAGCCGCCATAAGTGGTGGGTATCCGGTCACGGGCGGGTTTGCACGTTCGGTCGTGAATTTCGATGCGGGTGCCGAAACCCCGGCTGCGGGGGCGTTCACGGCCATTGGCATCACGCTTGCCGCGCTTTTCCTGACGCCATTCCTTTATTTTCTGCCCAAGGCCACGCTGTCCGCAACGATCATTGTCGCCGTGCTCAGCCTGGTGGATTTCAAAATTCTGCGGGCAACCTGGTCGTATCATCGCGGGGATTTTGCCGCCGTTCTGGTCACCATCCTGCTGACCCTCGGGTTCGGGGTCGAGCTTGGCGTGTCTGCCGGGGTGGTTCTGTCGATTGTCCTTTACCTGCACAAAACCTCGCGCCCGCATATCGCTGAGGTCGGGTTGTTGCCCGGCACCCAGCATTTTCGCAATATCGACCGGCATGATGTCTGGACCCATCCGGCCCTTGTCACGCTGCGTCTTGATGAAAACCTCTATTTTGCCAATGCCAGATTTATCGAGGATTATCTTCTGGAGCGGGTCTCTCGGGGGCAGGTTAAGCATGTCGTCCTGATGTGTTCAGCGGTGAATGAGATTGACCTCTCAGCGCTTGAGACATTGGAGGAGCTGAACCTGCGCCTTCGGGATATGGGGATCACTCTCAGCCTTTCTGAGGTCAAGGGACCGGTCATGGACCGGTTGTCGCACACCCATTTCCTCAAATCGCTCAGTGGGGATGTCTACCTGACCCAGTTTGCGGCCATGCAGTCACTTGGACCTGTGGATGGGGGCAAAGCGTGTGGAATGCAGGACGCTGCGTCATTTTTTCGCTGAATTGAACGGTTGTGCAATTCCTGTTAAGCGGGTCACGACTGAGCCGTGGTAGAGGTTGGGAGACCCAAATGCAGATTACCGAAAACACTGTTGCCGTCGTATCCGGTGGGGCGTCAGGCCTGGGGGGCACCGTTGCCCGTACACTTGCCAAAGCCGGGGCCAAAGTTGGAATTTTTGACCTAAACGAAGATGCCGGGCAGGCCATGGCCGCAGAAATTGGTGGTGCCTTTGCCAAGGTGGATGTGTCCGACGCGGCGTCTGTGGCTGCGGGGTTTGAAACGCTGCGCTCAGCCCATGGTCAGGAACGGATCATGGTGAACTGCGCCGGGATTGCACCTGCGGCCAAGACCCAGTCCAAGGGCGTGGCCCATGATGCGGCCCTGTTTGCGAAAGTCATTGCCGTGAACATGATTGGTACGTTCAACTGCGCCAGTCAGGCGGCGGCTGGCATGGCCTCTGCCGATCCGGTTACCGAGGATGGAGAACGGGGTGTCATTGTGAGTACCGCCTCCATTGCAGCGTTTGACGGGCAAATTGGTCAGCTGGCCTACGCGTCGTCAAAAGGGGGGGTCGTGGGCATGACCCTGCCGATGGCGCGCGACCTGATGCGCGACGGCATCCGCGTGATGGCCATTGCGCCTGGAATTTTCAAAACGCCCATGGTGGCGGGGCTTCCGCAGGAAGTTCAGGACAGCCTTGGCGCGCAGGTCCCATTCCCGTCCCGTCTGGGCGATCCGAATGAGTTTGCCGCTCTGGCCCGGCATATTGTGGAAAACCCGATGCTGAATGGTGAGGTGATCCGCCTGGATGGAGCAATCCGCATGGCGCCGCGCTGACCCCAAAATCTTTCGGGATTGGAAAAGCGGGTTTCGGCCCGCTTTTTTCGTTTGTGGCGGGGTGTCACGTCGATAAATACATTTTTAGACAAGTTCCGATTATTTTTAATTTGGAAACAATTCTCCATTTAGTCGTTTTTTAGAGATTTCCCTCCAGCCTGCCCTTGAAGGATCGCTGTATGGAGGTTGGAAATGTTTGGTATTGCGCTGGTTTTGCCATTGCTTGGTCTGGCTCTGGGAATGATGGGAAGCCTTGAGGAGGTGAGTGACAAACCTTCGGAAGGTGATGATCTCATTGATAAAAGCTCGCAGGACGTGGGGGCGGATCTTCTGGCTTATGCTGGGGATGACACGGTGGTCGGCACCGAAGGCGACGATTTCATTTCTGTCGGGGACGGTGATGATGTTGCCATTGGCGGAGGTGGAGAAGATGTGATTGAAGGGGGGGCAGGGGATGACTTCCTGTCTGGCAATACGCTGGGCGAAACCTATGGTGAAGTGTTTGATGATCATGCTCCTGACCTTCTGAAAGGAGGAGAGGGGAACGACACGCTGATCGGCTATGGTGATGAAACGCTGATCGGGGGCGCAGGCGCGGACAGCCTTCATCTTATTCATGACATGAATAATGATGCTGTTCCCAGTATCGAAGGTTTTGATCCGGATGAAGACCAGATTATTATTTACCTTCAGGGTGTTGGCGATGGAGACGAGGTAGAGGTCAGTGCCGAGACGACGCCTGAGGGGATAGCTTTGACCATTCAGGCCGGGGAGGATGAGGCAATTGTTCATGTGGCCGGGGACAACCTGACCACGCAGGGAATGGATTTCAGTTTCTTGAAGCTAAAAGTTGCGGAAATGCCAACCGCGGCTTGAGAGTGCAAGACCCGCAGGACATAACTGTTTTTGACTGGGAAACGATGCGCCATACTTTTGCCCGATTTTAACATTGTCAACCTCTGGCTAGCTCTTTACTTTCTATCCACAATTGAAAAGTGAAATTGGAGAGAAGACATGTTGTGGTTGTTTGCCCTGATCCCCCTGGTTGCAGGTGGCTTTATCATCGACAGTTGGTCCGACAATGATGATGAGGTGGAGGATGCTGAAACTCCTGATGTGACAGTGACCGACGGTGATGGCAACGGGCCTGTGACGATCAACGGCAGTTCAGATGCTGATGAGGTCAACGAACAAAACAGCAAGAAGGATATTGTGGCAACTCTACGTAGTGGCGACGATAATGCAATCACGGGCGCGGGAGATGACGAGATCTACGGTGGTGCGGGCAATGATGCCCTTTTGGCCGGGGCGGGGAATGACCTGCTGAGCGGCGGCAAAGGCAACGATATTCTGGTTGGCGGCGAAGGCGAAGATCAGTTGTTTGGTCACGAAGGCGCTGACGCGCTTTGGGGCGGGGGCTTTTCGTCGGATGACGAGGTTTTGATCGATGACCTTGCAGCGGATACCTTGTCCGGAGGGTGGGGGGCAGACATCCTGATCGGCGGGGCATCCGACGTTCTGACAGGCGGCGAAAAAGCCGATACGTTCTACGCGATCCAAAACAGCGCCGAAGAAGGTAACGCGCCGGTTGTGACCGATTTCGAGAGCGGTTTGGATACTCTTGGGGTGATCGTTGAAGACGATGACCCGTCCCCCGATCATGTCAGTTTCCAGGAAAATGCTGATGGGACCGGCGTCGACATGTTCTACCGCTCGGTAAAGGTAATGACGCTTGAAGGCCGCGCGGTGGAGGATTTTGCAAATGTCGTCGTTGATGTGGTTGTGGTAAACGCGCAAAACGCAGCCTGATCCAGCAAGGCCTGCCCGCAAAATTTTCTGGGCGGGTCTTGATCTTGAAACGGGCACTCCATTTACATTTATTAACTGAAAACCTGAGCCGGTGGTGGTGCATGCTGATGGCTTGAACTCTGACCCAGTTCAAGAAAGCCTATAGCTCTCCGATGCTTCCCTGTGCCAAAAAAAGAGGGGCGTGACCCCGAAACTGAGCTACCCCCCGAAATTCGGACACTGACGTTGGCTACGATTTGCGGTCTGCTGATCTTCGACGAAGAGGAGATCAGAGAGGTCGAAACGGAAGCAGCATTCGCCTGAGTTCAAGGCGAAGGTGGCGCTTGAGGCGCTGAAGGGTGAGCAGACGGTTGCCGAGCTGGCGAGCCGGTTCAGGGTTCATCCGACGATGATCCACACATGGAAGCAGGCATTGCTGGAAGGTGCGTCCGGCGTATTCGAGCGCGGCGGCAGGAAAGCCCCCGAGATTGACGAAGAGCAGGAGAGAGAACTGCATGCCAAGATCGGGGAACTGGCTGTGGCCAACGATTTTTTGTCACGAAAGCTCAAACCGTGGACCGGCAAGTGAGGCGCTCGATGGTTGAGCCTGCCAATCGCGATCTGTCGATCGGCAAGCAGTGCAAGCTGCTGTCGATCTCGCGGTCGTCGTTCTACTATCGGCCCAAGGGCGAGACGGCGCTGAACCTGATGCTGATGCGCCAGATCGATGAGCAGTTCCTGGAAACGCCATTCTTCGGGGTCCAGCAAATGACCTGGCATCTGCGCAACGAAGGCCATCTGGTGAATGAGAAACGCATATGTCGGCTCATGCGGTTGATGGGCCTCATGCCGGTCTACCAGAAGCCCAACACCCGCTGCCCTCTCGCACATGCTAGGGCGTAGACCTATAAACGCTGATGTGATTCAAGATGTGAAATCTGGGAGGTTTCATGTCGTCGCATTTCTGGCTCACCGAAGAACAGTACAATAAAATCAGGCCCTTGCTGCCCAATACGCCGCGCGGTGTTCCGCGTGTCGACGACCGGCGCGTGTTATCGGGCATCATTTTCTGCATTCAGCGAGGCTATCGCTGGTCCGATGTGCCGCCGGAATATGGCCCCGCCAAGACGCTCTACAACCGCTACAAACGCTGGTCTGAAGCAGGCGTTTTCGAGCATGTGTTCGAAACTTTGGTGCGGGAGACGGCAGATCTTTCCACGCTGATGATCGACGCCAGCCATGTCAAAACGCATCGCATCGCAGCCAATGGTGCCAAAAAAACACCGGCGAAGGACGGGATATCGGCAAGACAAAAGGCGGGTTGAATTCAAAGCTGCATCTGACCGCAGGCATCGAGCCGATATTACCCATGCGACTCAATGCCTTGAGCCATATGTTGCCAGGGGAACCACCGTCATTGCAGACCGAGGTTGCGACGCAAATCACCTGCGCGACTGGCTGAGCGACGCCAAGGCAACCGCCTGCATCCCGCCTCGAAAGAACCGCAAAATGCAATTCGAATATGACGCAGACCTCTCCAAAACCCGCAACATCGTCGAGCGCATGTTCAACCGACTGAAGGACTGGCGACAACTCAGCCTGCGAACATTTCGATGCCAACAAACCTTCTTGGTAGCAGCCCACATCGCCGCAACAGTCATTTGGCTCTTATGAGTCTACGCCCTAAGCATGTGCAAGAGGGGGCAGGGCCGCGAAGGGGCACAAGACCTACCCCTATCTGCTCAGGGGGCTACACGTGACACGCCTGAACCAGGTCTGGGCAGGGGGCATCACCTATACTTGCCGATGCGGCGTAGGGTCCTGTATCTGGTGGCGATCATGGATTGGCACACGCGCAAGGTGTTGGCTTGGCGCATCTCGAATACGCTGGAGGCCGAGTTCTGCCCCTCTCGGCAGATTTGCGTAGCAAATCGCCTGTCGGGCAACGGTACGAGGCACTGAAGGAGGCTATCGCCCGCTTCGGCCCGCCAGAGATCATGAACACCGATCAGGGTTCGCAGTTCACGTCCTTTGTCTGGACCGACCAGCTGCGCCGATCCGGCGTCCGCATCTCCCCTCTCGGCAGATGGATCAAGTTCTACAACCGCAAGCGCCCTCATTCCGCCCTTGGCGGCAAACCCCTGGCCGTGGTCTATTGGCTGAGAAAAGACGACAACCAACCCGATCAGCAGGAGTAAAGAGTAGCTTAACTTACGCCAAATCTTGTCCAACAATCGGGGAGTACCGTGTAGGCGGTTGCCTTTGACGATCCCGTCGCGTAATGGGGGCTCGGGATCCGTCTGGCCCTTATCGCCAAGCTAGGCTTGGTTCGCACGGATGTGATCGGCCCGGAAATCAAGCTGATAACCACTGACAATATAACCCAAATCCCGGTTCCCCTTTCTCCAGCGGGACTCAATCTCGGGCTTGAATAATTTTCGAAATAAAGTGAATTTCCCCTCTTGCAGCGGGAAACGGCGAAAGCTATACACCGGCTCAGTTCCGGCGTAGCTCAGCGGTAGAGCAGTTGACTGTTAATCAATTGGTCGTAGGTTCGATCCCTACCGCCGGAGCCATAAAAAGCCCTTAAGTCACAATGACTTGAGGGCTTTTTTGTGTGAACTTTGTCCCCAAATTGCCTCTCTTATCTTTTGCTCATCGGTTCCACGAACCAAACAGATTTCGGCAACTGGGGGCAGATGCGTCAAATCGTAAAAAAGACCGCATCAAATAAGCGCCATACTACCCCTTTCTACGCTTCTGTTCTTAGGCGTGGAAAACATCAAGCTCACATGATCAGGTTTGCGGTTTTCTGGGGCGTCATGATGAACCCCGCGAAAACCCCAAAGCATGATCACATCAAAACCAAGTGCCGGAAAGGAGAAGAAAGGCGCTCTTGAAGCCAGTCACGCTCGGTTGGTTGGCATAGCACAGGAGGATTCCCATGTGCATTTTTTCCCTGAACCCGCTCCGCGAAGTCCAGAACTTTACCTACCAGCACGATCAGGCGCTGCAGAGCGCATCGCTCGTCCTGGCAGGACAGTTTGCGTTGAAACGCACCCAATCCCTGCTGGATGAAATTCGTAGCGCCAATGCGATGACACGCCGTCTCCAGCGCGGCATCGTCGAACTGCACAAGCTGCTTTCTCTATACTACGTGCACGACGAAAATCGTATCGAGGCGGCATACTTTGCGGATCTGGATCCCAGCGATCCTTATGTCGAAGAGATTTGCCTACTGACCGAGGCACTCACCGACCTTCTGTATCGTATCGACTGCGCCCCTGGGCAGCCGCTCTCTGACTACCTTCTTGCTGCCTGAAGCAGCGTTTCCGGTCGGTTCACTCAAAGCCGACCGCTTGAGAATTCAGCGTCTCGCTGGGTTCGGAGGTCATGCGATCACCTCGACCCATTGGGGCTGGTTTTCATCTTCGATGAACACAAGCCGGTAGGTGTGAATCTGATCCGTGTCAGCGTCCTTCCAATGCACCTCACTGCCGTCGCGTGCACCTGCGTTCCGCAATGCTCTCATAGCCGCTTTAAGCTTTTCATTCATGGTATTACCTTTCGAATGGTTCTGGGTTGCGCCGTGTTGGCCTGCCCTTTGTCCCCGAAAGTGAGTCCCGTGGAAAAACAGCCAGTTCAAACTCCGTGTTTCGAGGAAGTCTTTCTCGACTTCCTGCGCCTTCGCTTCGAGTTCGAGCCGCTGCCCCACTACGTCATGGCGGCAATCCACGTCTGCGACGAGACAACGGTTCTGTAAGAAGGACCAGTGCCGTTGCTACGCCAATTGTGCATGGTGCCAGGCGAGACCGAAAGGTATGTGGCAGCGACCTCGGTTGTCATCCAAGGGGTGTCAGTTTGTGGGTTGCTCATGCTGATAACTCCAATATCCAGATGCGTCCAAATGGACAGCGATGAAATCAGGTTATCAGCTTGCAAGGTCTTGATATGCCAACGTGTTAAGGCATCGCGCCATCATTCACGCAACACCGGCCTTGGCCAAAACCAAATCTTCAAAAGTTTGAGAATGGGGCCGAAGGGCTTCAACCAAATGCGTCTGATGCACATACCCACCAGAGGCACCTGGAAGCCGTTGACCCAACAGAAGCGCCCCTTCGGTATATGGAACGCCTGCAGCAATCATCAGCGTTCTGGCGTGGTGACGAAGTGCGTGCGGAGACGGAACACCAGCCCGCTTTGGTTCTGCAACGTGGCCTGTGGCTGATCCCGGTGACGGCCAGGCCGCGAATGACCGAGGAACTGAAGGACGTCGGTGTCGATGTCGGGCACCGGCGCGTCGGTCGCTTGATGCGCGAAAACGGGATTACCGTTGAGAGAACACGCAAGTTCAAGGCGACCACAGACAGCGATCACACGTTCAACATCGCGCCAAACCTGCTGGAGCGTGACTTCACAGCGGAGCGACCCAACCAGAAATGGGCGGGCGATATCAGCTATATCTGGACCCGCGAGGGTTGGCTTTACCTGGCCGTCGTTCTGGGCCTGCATTCTCGACGTGTGATCGGCTGGGCAGTCAGCAATCGCATGAAGCGCGATTTGGCGATCCGGGCGTTGAAGATGGCGGTAGCATTCAGGACTCCGCCGAAAGGCTGCATCTTCCACAGCGATCGCGGCAGCCAATACTGTTCGCATGACTATCAGAAAATCCTGCGCCAGCATGGCTTCAAAGTCTCCATGAGCGGAAAAGGAAATTGTTATGACAATGCAGCCGTCGAGATGTTCTTCAAAACCAACAAGGCCGAACTGATCTGGCGACGGTCATGGGAAACACGACGGCAGGCTGAGATGGCGATCTTTGAATGCATCAACGGGTTCTATAATCCGCGCCGCCGTCACTCAGCACTGGGCTGGAAAAGCCCCGTGGCATTCGAACGGAAGCTGGCTTAAACGAGCACTTGGCGCGGCACGAAAGCGCGACAGGTCCAGCTCACGGTTAATTAATGAGGCGAACGGTTTATAACCAAGTTACCTCGCCATCCGATTGTTCACAAACAGTGTTTTCTCTGACGAATAGCCTAGCTTTTAAACTCTCAAGTTGAACAGTTTGCATCAACGTTTCCCTATCTATTGAAGCTAATGCGGAGTTAGCACTCAAAACGCGCATCATGTTCCCGAGATCAACCAAGGTTTGCTGTAGTCGATCAATATCTTGTAATATCTGGAGTTCGACAAAAAGATCGGGGTGCTGAGCTTTTTCCAACAGTGATGAGATGGCCCACTGAATTTCTTTGCTCAAGGCTGCCAGCGTGCAGAGTTCTGTAGATGCTGCAGACAAAGTCTCTTGTATTACAAGCTTGTTAGGGTGATGAGGTGGTGTATCTATTCCCATAGCTCAGCCCCTCACAGCCTGCCAACAATTGCTTCAATTGCGCCGCGAAGCTGATCTAGCTGGAAAGGCTTTTTTACGAAATTGTTCATGCCGAGTTTTTTGCCATACTCAATTATTTCCCGATCTGCCTTGCCTGTAATCAGCAAGAAACCTACCCCCCTTGTCTGGGGTGTCGAGCGAAGAGCATGAAGCAATTGCAAACCGTTCATCCCTGGCATGTTCATGTCTGAGATGACCAGATGGACCGGCCATGTAGAAATTTTCTGCAAAGCATCCTGACCGTCGCTTGCAGTCTCAATCTGTCTCACACCAAATGCTTCCAGAGCTTGGGTAATGATACCGCGACTTGTGGACATGTCATCCACAACAATTATTCGCAGTTGATCTCTAAGTGCCATTTAATCCTGCCTTTTTGAAGGATGCATTTCGTTTTGCAAACGATATGCTGTGGTGCCAAATGTTCTGAATTTGTTTTGGTGGCTGTCCGAGATCCGTTCTGAGTGCCCAAGAAATAGCCACCCGCCCGGCCGAAGAGCGTTGGCGAATTTTTCCCACAGGATATCCTGAGTTTTCTGATCGAAATAGATCACGACGTTTCGGCAAAATATAACGTCAAACTTTCCTTTCATGGGCCAGCGTTCTAGGAGGTTTAGTTGGCGATAAGAAATCAGGTCCAAAATTGTACTTTTGCTTTTCCAAACCAAATCGTGGTTCTTGTTTTGACTGACCCGGGAAAAGTATTTTTCGGCCAGATGATGTGGCACGCCTTCCATCATTCTTTCTGAATACTCTGATGACTGGGCAAAGCGGATGACGCGGGGGTCAATATCAGTGGCCAAAATTTTGAGATTTTGGGCGCGGTTAGCTAATCCACTTTCTCGAAGTGTGATTGCCAAAGAAAGCGGCTCCTGTCCGTTCGAACAGCCGGCCGACCAAAATCGAATGGGTTCTTGCGCACAATCGGATTGTATGAGGGAGGGGATCACCTCATGAGAAAGGATATCAAAGTGATGTTTTTCGCGGAAAAAGTACGACACGTTGGTGGTGAGTGCTGAGATTAGTTCAGATCTTTCTTGCATTCCTCCAGAGCTTAAGAAGTAGTCGCAGTAGTCACAAAAACTATTGAAGTTGAGATCCCTGAGGCGTCGGGCCAATCTTGTACGGACCATTGCCGTCTTGCTTGAGGAAATTGATAACCCGGCGGTCTCGTAAGCAAATTTGACGATGCGTTGAAAGGAATGCTCGTCCAGTGTCGGCCCCGAGAGATTCTGTGTGCTATGATGATGCTCAACAGTCACGCGGCTTCCTCGTTGGTTTCTGGAAGCACCGCATTGAGATCAAGGATGCGGATCATGCGATCTTCCACAATTGTAAGCGCGGAAACAAAGTTGCGCTTCTGGTCTGCACGCATCTCAGGGGGGGGCTGCATGTCCTGTTCGGAAATTGCCAGGATGTCTGATACGGCATCGACAACCAAGCCAACGGTGCGCTCACCGATTGCTACGACAATAATAACATTGCGCTCGGTGTTTTTGTCTTCATGCATGCCAAGTCGCTTTGCCAAATCCACAATAGGCAGCACTGTCCCTCGAAGATTGATTACCCCTTTCACATAGTTTGGGGCATGGGGTAGGGAGGTTGCCTGTGCGCCGCCGCGAATTTCGCGAACACTCATGATATCGACTGAATAGTCTTGTCCGCCGACCAGAAATGATAGGAGCTCAATTTCGCTGCCATCGCTATGGGTGTCGAGGTTTTTTGTAGCTTCAGTCATGGGGTCATCCTGCGATTGTGGCATGGGTGGAGGCTGGGCGCGTACGTCCACTGGCTTTGGAAACAAGGTCGACCGGGTCGAGGATCAGTGCAATTTTGCCGTCGCCGAGGATCGTTGCGGCCGCAATTCCTGGAACACGGCCATAGCTGTCTTGCAGCCCCTTGATGACAACCTGACGCTGATCGTCAATTGCATCGACCACTAGGGCTGCACGCGAGCCATCCTCTTGTGTGATGAGCAATGCTACGGTGCCCGTGTAGCTGTCCAATGGCTCGCGATAACCAAGTTCTGCACCCAGATCGAGTAGCGGGACGAATGTGTTTCGGATGTTCACCACTTGTGTTTCCGGGCCAAACTCTTTCAGATCAGGACCCGTAAGAGTGAGTGTTTCCAAGATGGAATTTAGAGGGACAACCAGGGTTTCCTTCGCCACGGTGACGATCATGCCGTCCAAAACTGCAAGAGTTAGGGGGAGCGAAATGGAGAAGGTTGTTCCTTTACCTTGTTCGGAGGAAATCGAGATCCTCCCCCCCAGTGCCTGGATGGCACTGCGGACAACGTCCATTCCGACACCGCGCCCCGAAAGGTTGGAAACCTCGGAGGCCGTCGAAAACCCTGGTAAAAACAGAAGGTTGTCAATTTCGCTTTCCGTGAGCTGCAGATCTGCGGGAACCAAGCCTTTCTCTACCGCGAGTTTATGAACCTTTTCGCGGTTGATGCCGGCCCCGTCATCAGAGACTTCTATGACCACACGGCCAGACCGATGGGTCGCAGACAGTGAAACTTGTCCTTGAGAGGGTTTCCCACGAGCTTCGCGGTCCCTGTTCTCTTCCAGACCATGATCGACTGCATTTCGGATCATGTGCGTCAAGGGATCAGCCAGCCGCTCGATGACCGTCTTATCAACCTCTGTATTCTCACCATCCGTGTTGAGGCGGACATCCTTCCCAATCGCGGCTGATGCTTCACGGACAATACGCCCCATGCGTTGAAAGAGAGATTTGACGGGCTGCGCCCTAATCATCATCACGCTTTCCTGGATGTCGCGGGTCAATTGCAGGAACTCTTCGAGACCAGTGCGCACTGTTGAATTTGGGGGCAGCCCAGCTTCTTCGACACTTTGTGTCAGCATTGCTTGATTGATCACAATTTCTCCAACCAGATTGACCAACCGGTCAATGCGTTCGAGATCGACCCGCACCGTTGCCCGCGGGGTTGTGCTGCCAGACGCGGGCTTTGTGGGGCCCTTCGGAAGGGTAACCGGGGAGGGGCGCTTAGGTTCAGCTGTTGGAGGAGAAACCGGTGCAGTCTGGTCGCCGTCTGTGGCGGACTTTTGCTCCTCTGGGGGCTCCTGGGGCATTGAGAAACTTTCGGATGTTGAAAGTGCTGCGGGCAGTGGAGGGAGGTCTGGAAATGGCGGGTTGCCACCAGTGGTCAGGTTTTCAAATGGCGGCAGGTCATTGCAGAGAGATGAGAGGGGGGCATCCAGGGTTGAGACTTCCAGGATGCAGATGCCTTCAACGAACTCAAAAACTTCGGTGACGGCTGTTTCGGCCTCTGACGTTTCCAGTTTGATCTTCCAGGTCATGTGCCCTGTTTCGGGATCGAGATCTTCAAGGCTTGGGAGGCCGTCACTCTCACACGATACCTCAATATCGCCCAGATCGCGAAGGGCCCGGAGCAGGAAAAGGGGTTCATTTCCAAGTGCGTAAAGCTCATTTTCTGGGTTGAAAGTTATTTGATAGCCGGGTGTGGGAGACGCTGGGTCAGCTGTTTCAAACGAAGACAGATCCAGGGACAGCGCCATGGGCTGGAAATCAACGTCTTCTTCCTGTTGCGAAGCTGTGTCTCCCACCAGTTTGGAAAGATTGGCGACTGCGGGTGCGGTTCGACTTACCTCGTGGGGGTCGCCATCGCGCGCTTCACGGATAAGGTCAGCCAAAAGATCGCTGCATTGGAAAAAGAGCTTGAGCACATTCTGGTCGGCGATGAGTTTGCCTGTGCGAACCTCGTCCAATGCGGTTTCGAAATGGTGGGCGAATTCTACCAAGTTGTCCAATCCAAAGGCGCCGGCGCCGCCTTTGATTGAATGAACTGCACGGAAAACAACATTGACCGTCTCGCTGTCTGACTGCCCGTCATCCATTTCCTGCAAACCATCCTGCAGACCTTCCAGGAGTTCTTCACATTCGATGAAAAAGGAAGCCTTGATTTCAGCCATCGGATCCGACATGTGCCTTACCCCGCTACCATTTTGAGAGCTTTGACAAGTTTGTCAGGGTCAAAGGGTTTGACGATCCAGCCGGTGGCTCCGGCTGAGCGGGCACGTGATTTCATGTCTTCTGCGCTTTCGGTGGTCAGTACAAGAATGGGGATTGCCTTGAACCTGTCCTGCGCACGCACGGCATCAATGAAGCCAAATCCGTCAAGGCGGGGCATATTGATATCGGTGATGATCGCATCGGGCGGGGCAATATCCTCAAGCACCTCAAGCCCATGCATTCCATCTTCCGCAAGATGGGCGTCTATCCCCTGGCTTTTCAGGGTCAGTTTGAGCATATCCCGCATTGTGCGACTGTCATCCACTGCCAGAACTTGCATGTTACACGGCCTCCCATTGGCAAATCGTCTTTGAAGAAAAGCCCAGCAGGATCATTTGGTCTTCGCACTCGTTTGAGGCGTTGATCAGATCCAGCGTTTTCCCGTCGGCAGCCCATGTTTTGGCTGCGGCACGAATGACCTGCAGGCCAAGTGCGCCCAGATGGGTAACCCCAGCTGCGTCCAAGGTCAGGTCCTGTCCGCGCAGTTCTAAAATGGCGTCCTTTAGCGGGGCTGCAGCGCGCAAGTCGAGCTTTGGGTCAAGGGAAAGTGTTGTGTCGCTCATGTCGGGGCCCCCGCAGCATGGGTGCAAATCTGTGTCACAATTCGCCCTTTTCTGTTCCAGTTGAAACAGATGTAAAACAGTGGGAGTTAAAAAATGGCTTACGACAACAGCAATTTCCCGCGAAGAGCAGCCCCCGGCCGTATCGCGATCAGTTTCCACTCGCCTGTTGCGCAACGTGGCCGTGTTCTGCGCAAGGGGTTCAGGGCCGGGAAGGCAGGGGGGGGTAGGGTATTTGCTCTGGTTGTAAAACTTGCGCGCAATACATTGACAAGAAGAGTGAGGCGCGCGAGTTTTGATCACTGGTCGGCACTGGTCGGCACTGGCAGGCCATGGTTTGTCCGGGGCCAATCTCGGGCAAATATGTGCCAGTTGATGGGCTTGGAGGGTATATGAGGCAGGTTCTTGTTGCAGGGGCTGTTGCGTCGATCTGTTTGGGGGGCGGAACCGCCCGCGCTGCAGAAGCGTTGATCTTTCCACCGGGCAGTGGGGCTTTTTCCTGGGACAGTTATCATGCCTTGAGCGATTTGGATCTGTCGGGAGAGGTTCTGACCATTTCAGGGGGCTGGCTTGGCCCGGATCAGGCAATGCTGGAAAATGTGATTGCCTATTTCGAACAGGCAACCGGGGCGGATGTGCGCTATGCGGGATCTGACAGCATCGAACAGCAGATCGTGATCGATATCGAAGCGGGGAGCCCCCCCAACATCGCCATGTTGTTTCAGCCGGGTCTGGTTGAGCAGTTTGCCGCGCGGGGAAAGCTGACCCCACTGTCTGAGGACACGGTCACCTGGACGCTTGAAAACTATGCGGCCGGTCAAAGCTGGGTGGATCTTGGCACCTTTCGGGGACCGCAGGGAGCACCGGCACTTTACGGGTTTGTCTATAAGGTCGATGTGAAGTCCCTGGTCTGGTATGTGCCGGAAAACTTTGAGGAGGCAGGCTATTCCGTGCCGGGGTCGATGGAGGAGCTGATCGCCCTTACGGATCAGATTGTGGCGGATGGGGGCACCCCATGGTGCATCGGTCTTGGTTCTGCCGGGGCCACCGGATGGCCGGCAACCGATTGGGTCGAAGATTTCATGCTGCGCAGTTTTTCACCCGAGGACTATGACGCCTGGGTGCGCAATGATATGCGCTTTGACGATCCGAAAGTGGTAAGCGCGATCGAGGCATTTGGCCGGATCGCGCGCAATGATGCCTATGTTGCCGGGGGCGCGCAGGCGGTGGCCACCACCGATTTTCGCGACAGCCCTCAAGGCTTGTTTGCCGCGCCACCCCAATGCTACCTGCATCGTCAGGCCAGCTTTATCCCGAGTTTTTTCCCTGACAGTGTCGAAGTTGGGCTGGACGCTGATTTCTTCTATTTCCCGGCTTTTGCGGACAAAGATCTGGGCAAGCCAGTGCTTGGGTCCGGTTCTCTATGGGTGATCACGAAAGACAGCCCTGCGGCGCAGGCTTTCATGGAGTTTCTGAAAACGCCAATCGCGCATGAGGTCTGGATGGCGCAGAAAAGCTTTCTGACCCCGCATAAAGGCGTGAATACAAGTGTTTACACCGATCCCACCCTGGCCAAGATGAACGATATTCTGCTTCATGCGGATACGTTTCGCTTTGACGGTTCCGACCTGATGCCCGCCGCGATCGGGGCGGGGGCGTTCTGGACCGGCATGATCGACTATGCCAGCGGTAAGGAGGCCGCATTTGTGGCGCGTGACATTCAGAAGACCTGGGATACACTCAAATAATCCGCCCGTCCCCTTGGGGCGCCCAGGGCAGCACCGGCATGTGGAAAGGAAGACATGGCGCAGATCTTTGCCGTAACTGGTCTGATCGTGATCAGCCTGTCTGTCTGTGCAGGGTATTTCTTCTTGTCGAACTTTGTTCTGGACTGCTGCCTGCCCGGCAGAGGTAAAAACGCGCGCCGCAACTTGCGCTGGGGCGGTCTGATCCGCCCATGGTTATTTCTGCTGCCCGCGCTGGGGTTGCTGTTGATCTACCTTGTCTACCCCGTATTCCAGACATTGCGCCTGTCCGTGATGGATGTAGGCGGCAACTGGGTGGGGGGTGACAACTATGTCTGGCTTGCGCGGGACGACAAGTTTCGTGAAAGCCTCGGCAACAACATTCTGTGGCTGATGGTTGTCCCCGCAGTTTCGACCGCGCTTGGCCTTGTGTTGGCAGGGGTGACAAACCGGATCCGTTGGGGAGGTGTCGTTCAGAGCCTGATTTTCATGCCCATGGTGATCAGTTTCGTCAGCGCGGCGGTGATCTGGAAATTTGTTTATGCCTATCGAGGGGCAGGGCAGGGCGACCAGATCGGCCTGTTGAATGCCATCGTCACGGGCGCCGGTGGTGCGCCGCAGGCCTGGATTGCCACGCCCATCTGGAACACATTTTTTCTGATGGCCATTCTGATCTGGATCCAGACCGGATTTGCGATGGTGGTCCTGTCTGCCGCGCTGAAAACGCTTCCCTCGGATACGCAGGAGGCCGCCCGTCTTGACGGTGCAGGGACGTTTCGGATCTTTGTGCAGATCCAGCTGCCACAGATCCGGGGAATGATTGCAGTGGTCTGGACCACCATCACGGTGACGGTGCTGAAGGTCTTCGATATTGTCTTTGCAATGACCAATGGGCAATGGGGCACACAGGTTCTGGCCAATCTCATGTATGACTGGATGTTTCGGGCGGCCGATCCGGGGCGGGCGTCTGCGGTTGCCGTGGTGATCATGCTTCTGGTGACACCTGTGATGGTCTGGATGATCCGATCCACGGGCCGCGCGTCGCGCTGATGAGAGGTGTGTCGCATCATACTCCCCTGCGTTGGGTCGCAAATTCTGTCGCGGTTCTGCTGGTCCTTTTGTGGATCATGCCGACACTCGGGCTGCTGGTCAGCTCATTTCGGGATCGGGATGCGGTATCGGCAAGCGGGTGGTGGACGGCGCTGCAGCCTTCTGAACAGGTCCTGAAACTGCGCGCACCTGCGCCAGAGGGGGCGATCCGACAGGGGGAGGACTGGGTGCTGACGGGCAATCTCCTCAATGGAAAGCAGGGCAGGGTGCTGCGGTTCGGCCTGATCGCCGCGGCCCCGTCGGCCATGCGCGCCGGGCAGGTGGCTTTCCATCGCTCCGGGTATCAGGTCCGGGTTGAGGAGAGCGGTGATTTTGTCATCACCTACCCGGAACGGCCGGAGGGATTGAAGCCGCAGCGGATCTTTGTCGTGGTCGTAACCCCGCCGCAATTCACGGCACAAAACTATCTCAAGGTGCTGCGCGCCGAAGGCATGGGGCAAAGTTTTGTCAATACGCTCACCGTCACGCTGCCATCCACCATTTTGCCCGTGCTGATTGCCGCATTTGCGGCCTATGCGCTGACCTGGATGGAGTTGCCCGGTCGGCCACTTCTTCTGGCCAGCATTGTCGGGTTGCTGGTGGTGCCGCTTCAGGTCGCGTTCATCCCGCTTCTGTCCCTTTACAATCAATCGGGTCTGGGGAAATCCTATCCGGGGATCTGGCTGGCCCATACCGGGTTTGGCCTGCCCTTCGCCATCTTTCTGCTGCGCGCCGCGATGGCACGGCTGCCGGCCGAGCTGATCGAAGCCGCGCGCCTTGATGGGGCGGGGGAATTGCGGATTTTTCACACGATAGTCCTGCCGCTGATATTCCCCGCGCTGGCAGGCCTGTCGATCTTTCAGTTCCTCTGGGTCTGGAACGATCTTTTGGTGGCCCGCGTGTTTTTGGGTGCGGGAGAGGAGCATCTTGTGATGACGGGCCGGATCGTTGAGATGATGGGGACACATGGCGGCGAATGGGAATTGCTGGCCGCCTCCGCTTTCGTCTCGATGATCGTGCCGCTTTTGGTCTTTTTCGTCTTGCAACGTTGTTTCATTCACGGCCTTCTGAGCGGGGCGGCGGCAAGAGAATGACCAACATGCAGGGCAGGGAACATGAACAGATCGGGCTGAAAATTTCGGGCCTTTCAAAATCCTTCGGATCCGTCAGCGTGCTGCGCAATCTGGATCTTGAGCTGCGCCGGGGGGAACTGCTTGTGGTGGTCGGCCCATCGGGCTGCGGTAAGTCCACGCTTTTGCGCCTCATTGCCGGTCTGGAAAAGCCCACCCATGGTGACATCCATATCGCGGGCAAGGAGGTGGGCTGCGTTGCGCCCAACGCCCGCAGAGTGGCCATGGTGTTTCAGAACTATGCGCTTTATCCGCATATGAGCGTGTTTGATAACATGGCCTATGCGCTCAAAATCGCCAGGTACCCAAAGCCCGAAATCAAGGCCAAGGTCCATGGGATCGCCGAGCGCCTGCGCCTCTCGCCATATCTGGATCGCCTGCCCAGAACATTGTCCGGTGGCCAGCAGCAGCGGGTTGCAATTGGCCGCGCAATGGTGCGCGATCCGAAACTTTACCTGTTTGACGAACCACTTTCCAATCTCGATGCATCGCTTCGGGTCTCCATGCGGAGCGAAATTGCCCGACTCAAGGCCGAGATGCCCGAGAGCACGATGATTTATGTGACCCATGACCAGATCGAAGCCATGACACTGGCGGACCGGATTGCAGTGCTTTCTGATCAGGGGATTGCTCAGATCGGGACACCGATGGAGCTTTATGACCACCCGCAAACCGAGTTTGTGGCGCAGTTCATCGGCAGTCCCGAGATGAACATGCTGCCTGCGCAGATCAGCCGGACAGGGGCAGACACCGAGGTCACACTTGCCGGGGGCGGTGCGGTGCGCGCCCCTATGCCCTCCAGCCCGGATCTGGAAGGCGCCTTCGTGACACTTGGCGTGCGTCCTGAACATATCGCCCTGTCTCCCGAACCCGACCTTCTGAGCGCCTCGGTGGAGCGGGTCGAAGCTCTTGGGGATGTCAGCCATGTCCATCTCGCCATAGAAAACGCCGATACGCCCAAGATCGTCGCCAAACTGCCCGGTGATCACACAGGGCTGCGCTCTCGGCGGGTGTCGCTTTCAATCCAGCCGCAAAAGCTGCATCTCTTTCACAATGGCCGCGCGCTGCCCGGGCCTTCTCATTTTCTGGACAGAAATATCCCGGGGTGAGCACGCAGTGCAAGGGGCAGGGCCCCTCTCGCGCCCGCGCCGCTCAAACACCGGATGAAATATTCCATCCTTCCCCTGATCCTTCCCCGGATCACAACTTGCCCAACGCCCCGCTGATTGCTATTGCGGGGAACGGAATTGAAACAGAGGATGAACCCATGCGGGCAGAAGCTCAGAAAAACGTAGATGCCATCGAGAAATCTCTGGCCCTCCTGCGCGAGCGGATCGGCTGGGAAACAGCAGAGCACCGGCTGGAAGAGTTCAATGCGATGACCGAAGATCCCGACCTGTGGAACGATCCGGAGCGGGCGCAGAAACTGATGCGGGACCGTCAGACGCTTCTGGATGCGGTGAACAGCTATAAATCCATGGCGCAGGACATGCAGGACAATATTGACCTGATTGAACTGGGCGAAATGGAAGAGGATGACGAGGTTGTCTCAGAGGCAGAAGCCGGTCTGCGGGCGCTGGTCGAAAAGGCTGCTGCGGCTGAGCTTGAGGCGCTTCTGGATGGTGAAGCTGACGGCAACGATACGTTTCTTGAGATCAATGCAGGTGCTGGCGGCACGGAAAGCTGCGACTGGGCGTCGATGCTGGCGCGTATGTATGTCCGCTGGGCCGAAGCGCATGGTTACAAGGTCGAACTGCAATCGGAAAGTGCGGGCGATGAAGCCGGGATCAAGTCCGCCGCCTACAAGATTTCCGGCCACAATGCCTATGGCTGGCTGAAATCGGAAAGCGGTGTGCACCGCCTGGTTCGGATTTCGCCCTACGATTCAGCTGCGAAACGTCATACGTCCTTCAGCTCGGTCTGGGTCTATCCCGTGGTGGATGACAATATCGAGATTGAGGTCAACCCCTCTGACATTCGCATCGACACCTACCGCTCATCCGGTGCGGGGGGGCAGCACGTGAACACCACGGATTCGGCGGTGCGGATCACCCACATCCCGACGGGGATCGTGACCACCAGTTCGGAAAAATCCCAGCACCAGAACCGGGACATTGCCATGAAGGCGCTGAAATCGCGCCTTTATCAGATGGAACTGGACCGGCGGAACGCTGCCATCAACGAAGCGCATGAAAACAAAGGGGACGCGGGATGGGGCAACCAGATCCGTTCCTATGTCCTGCAGCCCTATCAGATGGTCAAAGACCTGCGCACCGGCCACGAAACCTCGGACACGAAAGGGGTTCTGGATGGGGATCTGGATGCCTTCATGGCCGCTGTTCTGGCCCAGGACGTTGCGGGGAAATCTCGTGCCGAAGCGAACGCTACCGACTGATCGGGGTGGCGGATCTTTGCAAAGGGGGCCCTCGCGGCCCAGCCCCTGACGGTAAATGTTGATAAAATATTCGGCTGGCCATTTCTCGGCCAGCTTCTTTCAATGAAACAAGCACTTAGTCGGCTTCCAAAGGCAAGGCTTTCCAAAGGATGTCTCGAAGATTTTTTCGATGGCCGGCCGAGTGAACTACAGAAGAAGCTTTCTCCTCTCGGGCGAAATGAGCTATCTCTATTCAGCAAACTATTAGGCAAGGAAGAATTGATGGCAGAACAGTTTTCTTTTGAAGTAGCTTCATCATCCACCGGGGAAATCTACCACGTGAGCGTTGTTCGAGAAGGAACAAATCTAACGTGCACTTGCACTTGTCCCGCAGGGCAGAAGCGGACAGCTTGTAAACACCGCCTTGGTATCCTCCAGGGCCGCGATGGAGGTGTCACAGGAGGTGATGTCGAGAGCATTGCTCGCATGCCGACTCTCTTGAGCGGAACCGATGTCGAGAAGGCAATGAATGATCTATCGGCCATCGAACTGAAAATGGCTACTCTGAAGAAGAGCGTAACGGCTGCGAAGAAGGCTCTTGGCCGCGTTCTCGATGATTGATTAGACATTCATTTAGCCTGCTAAGCAAAAATGCGGCCAACAGCGGCCGCATTTTCAACATATACCGTCAGGGGCTGGCCCTCGCGGCCCCTTTTTTTATATCCATTGCAACAAATTCACATGTTCAGGAACTTGACGGAACGCCATTCCCTCGTAACACTCGTAACCACGCGCGAGATAAAGAAAAAACGCAGGGAGAAAGAATGACGGATGCAACGGAACTGGAGGCTTCTGCGCCCCCAACGATTAACCAGATCACAATCTCTGACGTGATGGCGGCGCTCAGGAATGGTTGGACCGATTTCAGGCGTGCCCCGGCCTTTGGTCTTTTCTTTGCGCTGTTTTATGTGCTGGGTGGAATTGTTCTTTATCTTGAGTTTGAGGTGATGGGGCAAAGCTACTGGATCATCCCCGTCGCGTTCGGATTTCCCTTCCTCGCGCCGTTTCTCGCGGTTGGGCTTTACGAGGTCAGCCGCCGGTTGGAGCAGGGGGACGAGCTGGATTGGGCCCAGATCCTCGGGTCTGTCGTCAACCAGAAAGACAGGCAATTTCCGTCGATTGCCATGGTGCTGATCATGGGGTTCCTGTTCTGGATCTTTGTCGCGCATATTGTGTTCATGCTGTTCATGGGGTTGCAGCCCATGACCAATATCACTTCGAACTGGCAGGACGCGCTGCTGAACCGAAACGGGATTTCCATGCTGGCGGTGGGAACGCTGGTGGGGGGCGCCATGGCCTTTGTGGCGTTCTCGATCACCGTGTGCAGCCTGCCGATGTTGCTGGACCGTGAAATGGATTTTATCTCGGCGATGATTCACTCTTTTCAGGCGGTCATGCAAAACCTTGTGCCGATGGTTTTTTGGGGAGGGATCGTGACGGTGGTCACACTGCTGGGGATGCTGCCGCTGTTTTTTGGACTCTTCATCGCGCTGCCGGTGCTGGGCCATGCCACCTGGCATCTTTACCGTCGCACCATGAGTTTTGAGGGCTGAGGGGGCGTTTCCAGGTATTGCTGTGATCCAACAATATCTGGCAAGGCTTTAAGAAAAGGCATCTGCCTGCAACGCCAAAGGCCGCCCCGGGGCGGCCTTTCTACATGTGTAGAGCGCTCTTATTCTTTCGGAGCCGCCGGGGCCACAGGGGCCGATGGGATCGGCTTGGCGCCTTTGGACAGCGGATCATCCTGACGCTGCACGGATCCCTCGAAATGCGCGCCGCTTTCGATGGCGATGGTCTTGTGAATAATGTCGCCTTCGACACGTGCGGTCGAGGTCAGGCGCACTTTCAACCCGCGCAGGCGGCCGATGATCCGGCCATTGATGACCACATCGTCACCAACCACTTCGCCCTTGACCGTGGCACCTTCGCCAACCGTCAGCTGATGGGCGCGAATATCCCCTTCGACGGTGCCTTCGATAATGATATCGCCGGTCGAGCGGACGTCACCCTTGATGACGATGTCCGAGGACAGGGTGGATGCAGGCGGTTTTGCCTTGGGGGCTGCGGCCGGAGGGGCTGCAGGGGTCGGAATGGCGGGCTTTTCGGGGGCGGCTGCTTTTGCGTCGGTGTCGCCGGCCTTGGGGCCCGGTTCATTGATCCTGGATTTAGAAAACATCTCGTCCTGCCTTGATGTAGATCATCGGGTTGATGGGCTTGCCGCCGACTCGCACTTCGTAGTGCAGATGTGGTCCGGTGGACCGCCCAGAGTTTCCAATATCACCGATTCTGTCGCCGCGCGATACCCTTTGGCCCTTTTTCACCCGAATGGCAGATTGATGCGCATATCTGGTTTCAATTCCGAACTCATGCTGGATCTTGACCAGACGGCCATATCCCGAGCTCCAGCCGGCAAAGGTGACGACCCCATCGGCCGGTGCATAGATCGGTGTGCCGATCGGGGCTGCAAAATCGGTGCCATTATGCATGCGTCCCCAGCGCCGCCCAAACCCGGAGGTGAAGCGGAAACCGGATTTCACCGGCATGTCGAAGGGCATTTTCTGTGCCGCAATGCGGTAAAGGTTCATCTGATCCAGCCGGCTCAGGATCTCGTTGGCGCGCGTGGCATCGGCATCGGGTTCGCCGCCACGGGTCGAGAGGATCAGCGGCGTCATTGGCCCACCTTGGCCGGAATAGCCACGTTTGATCTGGCTCAGGATTTGATCCACTGACATGCCGGATTGGCGGAACATCTTGTCCATCGGTTCCATCGAGACCGAGACCGCATCTTCAAGCTGGCGGAAAATCTGGTCGTTGCGCTCGTCGCGCAGACGGCTTTCATAGAACATTTCCTGAGCGTATTGCTGCGCTTCAAGGGATTGCTCTGCCAGCAGATCCCGTTCGACCGCGGTGTTTTCGAGGGCGGCTGTCAGGAATGTCAGGGTGTCACGCGCCTGTTTCGGAAGCGGTGAGGCCTTTTGTTCTTCACCGGCTTTCTCGGCAATCATTGCTTCGAGGCTGTCGCGCGCATCATCCCGTTCGCTCAGGGTGCGGCGCAGGGTGCCCTGGATGACGCCAATACCGGTTTCCAGTTCGCGCAGGCGTTCTTCCGAGGCCAGAAGCTCGCTTTGCATGTCCGAGATTTCCGTGAGCGCCTCGCTGAAACGTGCCTGGGCTGCCGCGGCCTCTTCCGCCCGGGTGTCACGTTCGGCTGACAGGCTTTGCAGGCGCTTTTCATAAAGCTGCTTGTCGCGTTCGGCCTGATCGCGCAGGTTGCCCGAACCGATACTGTCCATCAGGAACACGGCGGTGGCGATAATGGACCATGCGACAAACAGGGTTGAGCCGGTCCAGCCGATCAGCTGGGTCATGGGGGTCAGGCGAATAAACCGGGTGCCATCATCCGATCGCAGGAACAGGCGCTGCTCCGGAAAGAAACGCTCCAGCCCGTGATTCATTTTGTCGATCAGACGTGTCTTCAAGACAGACCTCGCTTTTCGCCCCGGTTGAGGCTTCCCATTCCCCGGCATTTTCGGACCTTTTTCGCGTGGCCCGTTAAATGTTCGGAAAGGGATTACCGTGCGACCGGCGTTGGTGCAAGAAATTTTGCCCCCCAAGGCAGTTATGTCGCAATCCGGGCAGGATGCCGCCGATCCGATCCCGGGTGGGTCTGTGGTTATGGGGGCGTGCCCCCTGCACGTTTCGGTGTCTCTTCGGCAAGCGGCCAGTAGAAGTCGGGGGGCAAGCCGGCTTCGGCCCGCTTCTCTTCGTTGAAAGGTGGTTTGAGCGCGCCATGGAAGTAACGGCGGACCAACCCGTGAAACGTGTTTTTGGGATCAAGATCATGGCGGCCACAGAGGACGTCATTATACCTATCAAACTATGCCGCGCGAACGACCATGTGTGTGGAAATCATTTAAAATTAAGTGCTTAGCTTGATGCAGTACTTCCTAGTTTAAAAGTTCCGTAGAAAAATAGGAAGTTTTAGGGGGCTTTGGGGCAATGTCCGCGAAGACTTTGGCCTCAAGTCAGACTGTATGAGCGCTCATTCAAAGGTTAATGACCCTAGTCCTACAGTTCGATTTTGCTTGGTTAATGCCCAAGATCGAACTTTTCTGCTGTCAGTTTTGGTAGGCATTGCCAAGTTCAACTACTGCCGGGGGTTCTGTTAACAAAGAGCAAAGAGGTTGTCCTAAATTTTAGACCAGTTTGCAGCCGGTTTAAGGTGGATCAGGGGTTCATTAGGCTGCTATTTTCATCGGCTGTGTTTTGCTTGCATAGGCTTCATCGGGGGTCAATAAGCTGTGTGTCGAGTGCGGGCGTTCGGAATTATAGTAGCTCAGCCACTTGCCGATCCCGGTGCGCATTTCTGAGCCTGTCTCAAAGGCATTCAGATAGACGCATTCGTACTTCAACGAGCGCCACAGTCGCTCGATCATCCGGTTGTTACGCCAAGCGCCTTTCCCATCCATGCTGATCTTTATCTTTGCGTCCACCAACACGTCGATCCATGCGCCACTGGTGAACTGGCTGCCTTGGTCACTGTTGAAGATTTCCGGTGTGCCGTGATTGGCCAAAGCCTCTTTCAGAGCCTCCACGCAAAAATCTGCGTCCATGCTGTTCGATAGCTGCCAGCTCAACACTTTGCGGCTGTGCCAATCCATAATGGCGATAAGGTACAAAAACCCGCGCCGCATCCATTGCCCGGCAGGCGATTTGCAGGGCAAATCTGCCGAGAGGGGGTATGTAAGCAATATCCGCGCACCAGGCTTGGTTCGGACGATCAATCACCATGTTGCGCAGCAAGTATGGCCAGACCTTATGCTGTGGATGCTTCTTGCTGGCGTTTGGTTCCTGATAGATCGGAACCAAACGCATCAGACGCATTAACCGTCGTACACGGTGCCGACCACATTGATGCCCATTACGTTTCATGTTGGACGCCGTACTTCTTGGACAGCTCAGCCAACGTCATTTCTTCGCGGATCGCCTCAAGCGCAACCTTGGCCTTGAACTCGGGCGAATGGTTCTTTCTTTTCTTCATTTTGGATCATCACTTTCGTCATGCGATCCACCTTAACGACTGGCCCAAATTTCCGCGACCACCTCTGTCCCGGCTGATCCCAAAATCCCGGGCAATCCGGCGTCCGCTCAACCCTTCTTCAAAGTGAGCGGGACGAACCTTCAAATATAAATCCACGGGGAATATCCCCAAACCCTCCCGAAATCCGAAAGGGCAAAAGTGGCCGACTTTTACGCCGCCCGCGACAACACTATGCCGCCGCTACCGTGGCCGAGTACTGCTCCGCCATTCTCACGCTCCGATTGTACGTGACAAAAACCGCCGTTTTAGGTTCGGACGGCACCAATAATTACGGTTCAAAACGTAGCGCCATCAGCTGATGTGACACTTCAGCCATGGAAATCCTTACCTTGACAAGGGGCTTGCCCCTACATCAAAGATATGGAGAATTACGGATGGCCGCTTCCAACCTCAATAGGCGCACCTTAATGTCACTACTCCCCGTTAGCGTTTTCGGTTTGGCAAGCTGCGCCTCTGGTCAATCGTCATATGATCCACGCTTAGAAACAGACGCGCAGTTTCAAGCAATGGTGTTACGCAGGATGCCTGACTATCGTTTAACATCCTCTATCACCAGGCGCGCTGTGGTGCGTTCGCCGGGATACGCGCTTATGGGTGTCAGGCGTGGTGATAGCCCTCAGACTGTTATCCGCGATTTCCTGGCTCAGTTTGAGGATACTGGGCTGCCTGCAGTTGACATATATTTTGACCAAATCACTAGGCATGGCGATGCGTGGCGTGTGAGATTTCCAGGGTGTCGTTCCGGGGAATGTGTAACCGCTGCGCAGGATTTAACCTTGGAGCAAGTTTCAGAAGAAGTGCATAATAGGTACCGTGCAGATCGCACCTCACTCGGATTTAAAAAGCATGTGATAGCTGAAGCGACCCTTTCAGAGGTCGCTTACCAGGCTGAAGTATCTGTGGGTTATGACTATCGGGGCCGCGTTATTGGTTATCGAGTGAGAACCAACCGCGCGCCAATAAATGACGCGGAACGTGAATGGGTAAGGCGCAATGCCAGATCACGATTTTCTCATCCGGTTAATGTTTTTCAATATTCACATAATCTCGCGCTTGGTGTGAGCGAATTTTATGATGACGGGCCTAGCATCGGTGGCAACCTTTCAAGGGGATTATAATCATGAGTTTTTGGGGTGGGGTATCCGATGCAATCAGCTCAGTCGCTGAAAGTATCGGAAATGCGATAAGTTCGATAGCGGAAGGGATCGGCAATGCAGTTAGCGGTGTCGGCAGCTGGATACCCAACAATATCATAAACCCAATTGGCGACACTTTATCCGGTATTTTTCAAGGATCTCGTGGAGCGGATGGTTTATCAGAAGATGAGCAAGCTATTCTCGCCGCATGTCAACGGCAGGGTAAAACCCTGCCACTGTGGCGGAGGAAAAGCAGGCCAGTTTGTAGTGGACTTGTCCCGGTTTAGTTCCGGCC
Organism: Aliiroseovarius crassostreae; assembly: GCF_001307765.1. Classification (GTDB taxonomy): domain Bacteria; phylum Pseudomonadota; class Alphaproteobacteria; order Rhodobacterales; family Rhodobacteraceae; genus Aliiroseovarius; species Aliiroseovarius crassostreae. The sequence goes on along the minus strand of NZ_LKBA01000019.1, from coordinate 594,796 downwards.
CTTTGAGAGCAATATTGCCTTGAACTATGGCAAACGGACACAGTGAAGAGTTCAAGCGGGATGCGGTGCGTATCGCTCTGATGCGCGGCCTGACGCGGCGACAGGTTTCTGCGGATTTTGGGGGGCCTTTCAACGCTGAACAAATGGATCACATCCTTTGACGAAGAAGCGGTTGTTTCCGGGCCCGATCAGGATCTGGCACGGGAGAATGAACGGCTTCGACGGGAGAACCACATCCTGAAGGAGGAGAGGGGCGTGCTAAAAAAGGCCACGGCCTTTTCGCGAGGCAAAAGACGTGAGGGTCGCATTCATCGACCAGTACGACGGTAAACTCAGCCAGCGCCAGCTCTGCTGGCCTGCCTGGAGTAACCGATCGTGGCTACCGTTCATGGCGATCAATCTGCCCCCCCGAAAGGCTGCATCCATCACACCGACCGCGGCAGCCAATATTGTTCGCATGAGGACCAGAAGCCGCTGAAACAGCGCGGCTTCAAGGTCTCGATGGGCGGCAAGGGAAATTGCTATGACAACGCTGCCCTTGAGACCTGCTTCAAAACACTGAGGGCCGAGCTGGCCTGGCCGCAACCCTGGTACATTCGCCGGCAATACGAACTGGCGCTGTTCCAGTACATCAACGGTTTTTACAACCCACGCCGACGGCACTCAGCCCTTGGATACAAAAGCCCCGTGACTTTCGAACGGAAAGCCGCTTAACATGAGAGCTCTTGGTCCGGAACTAAACCGGGACAAGTCCAGACTGCCCACGTTCTTGCGCGTATTGACCGCCTGACATACGTTCAGATAGCACAAGAGGTGGCGAAGCATTTTCCTGAGCCGCGTCGCATTGGCACGAGCACCATTCATGCTTGGACCAAGAGGCAACAGAAACGCTGATCCGAGAAATCCGGCCAAATATTCGCCGTCAGGATCATCACGGAGCATCTCGGGACTTACAGCCTCTTCCGGTATCAAACCTTTGAAATGGACCTTATTAAACTATGTGATAACTAACATAACGATGGGATGCAGGGCTTGATCCCTTTGTCTTCAAGCGCTTTGCGATACCAGTCGGCATCGTAACCGCGATCAGCGAGCAAGTGTTTGGCCGGCGGCAGATCCTCCAGCAGCGCCCGCCCCCCCTTTTTTCAGCCCCGGGCTGGAGGCTGTGCGGTGTGCCTTCAGGAGGGTCGCGTCGATCAACCAGAAAAGATCGCTCACGTCACCGCTCCATTTTGGAAGCGATGCCCGAGTAAAGCGTTTCGACTCTAAGGTCAGGACCCTAAAGCGTTTTGGGATAAACTTGAGACACATATTTATTCCGAAACGCCCACGACATTGATATCTCTTGCCGCGTTTCGGTTTTGCCCTGTGTCAGGTTAAAATCGAAACGCTTTAAAATATAGTTGGCTCTCGAATCGAATTTGCCGAAAAAAGTTGTTTCTGAATTGATTTCAATGTTCGGGGAAACCGGAAATTGACGCCCGGAAAACGGGTTTTCCCGGGGCAGAATGCTGTCGAGTTTAAAAAAAATTTAGAGTTAATCTTTACCTTAAGTCATCCCCGATACTATCGCTTAGATCGAAACAAACCCGCGCTTAAGGAGAGGTGGTCCGGGCCAAAATACATCCTAAAGGTGGTGTGAAATTGTCTGTATCTGTCTTTTCTTGCAGAATGCAACATCTCTGGGTTGTAATTCGTGGTCGCGGTGGAAACAATTCCTTTCATGGTTAAATTCTCATTCTCTCCTCACCTTCCATAAAAATTAACTATTTTGAGACGTTACGGGTAGGTCGGGTGCATTTTCCTCTTTTGAATGAGAGTAGATTTCGATAAATTGTAACAGCCCGACTGGGGGGTAATGTCATAAGGCCACGGGGGCGGCCGCACGTAAAACATGGAGAAGTCCGTGTGGCGAGTGTGTCCGTAATTTGTGCTGCACAGCCATTTGACAGGGTGACGCATGAAAGCGGGTAGAGGCACTCTACCGGTGGTTCATGCTGTGGCTTTGTCTGGTCTGACTTCTCCTCAATAGGGTGTGTAAGGAGTGTGTTCGTATGACTGGGTCGGTTTCTGCTAACCGGCCACCAAGGTCGGACGGGTTTGGGACGAAATAGACGCGATGTGGTCCGACATTTCGAGACCGTGCCGGAACAGGGTCAACCTGGTTGGTACGCCTCTTCGGTTGGAAATAGTGGTCGGAACGTCCTGCGCATCTCTTACGCGGTAATGTGGAGTTTTGGCACATTGGTTATTGGGAATGCCAAGTGCTTTTGAGGTTGAGGGGAACGTTAGGTGAATAGTGGTTTTTTCTGCATGTGCAATCGGGGGGCGCTGCGTCCATCCTTGGCATATGCACTGCCAGACTTGGTATATGCACTGCCAGTTCCGGACAATTTTTATCAAACGCCGTTTGGTCATGCCACGCGAGAATTAGCCGTGTTGTCAGCACGGCTTTTCGACGGAGTATCCGGCGTTCTCTCTACTATTTATGTGATTTTTGCTGCCAAGCCTGGGACCGCAGCGGATGTGAGCAAAGGGACCAATTGAAATGACTGCTTATACTTATCCGACATTGATCTATCTTGGAAATTTTGCCACGACCGACAGCTATGAGGGGGATTATGCCTCTGAATACGCGGGTAATCTTGTGGGGGTATCCAAGGATTACTCCGAGATGCAATTGGTGCAGGTTACCGCGGTCGACATCGATAATGACGGTGTCATGGAAGATGATGAGTGCAACCCCAATTGCGATTATATCAGCTACAATCTGGGATCGGGTTCCACCAATCAGTATACCGATGGCACGATGGAGCTGAAGGTCCTGCTGACCCTGGCCGATGGCTCTCAAAGCTATGTTGATGTGGTGGCCATGCAGATGCAGAACGGTGACCTGTTCATCTCTGATCTGCTGAATGGAGGCACGCTGGATAATCTTGAGATCTCGAATGTCGAGATTGTTCAGGTCAATGGCGCAAACTATTCCGGCTGGCATACCGATCAGAGCGTGGACAATACCACGCTGGTTGCGCCAGACCCCCAGCAGGACGGGATTGTCGAGGGGACCGAAGGCGCGGATGTGATTGATGTCAATTACACCGGTGATCCCGATGGCGATATGATTGACAATGGCGATGCGATCCTACCAGGTGAAGCGCCGCAGGACGATATTGTCATCGCAAAAGGGGGCGATGACCTGGTGAAATCCGGCGAAGGCGATGATGATGTTTTCGCGGGCGCCGGGGATGATACCGTCTATGGCGGGGCCGGGAATGATCGGATCTATGGTGACAGCGACAATGCGTCAGGCACCCAGACGGTCCGGGAAAGCTTCGAGTGGGACAAAGCCCCGGATCCCGATGATAGCACAAGCATTGATAATGACGACTTGCTGACCAGCTTCACCCAGAACACGGGCAATGTGGATGTGAGTTTCACCCTCGTGAACCAGAGTTCTAGCTCGGTGACCGAATTCTCCACCGACCAGCAGAACATCAGCGATATCCATGGCGATGGTGAGGTGATCAACGCCAACAGCTCGCTCAACAACGTGTTGAATGGGGCCGGGAATACCGCAACCTACACACTTGAGTTTTCGTCGGATGTCGAAAATATTTCCTTTAATATCAACGATATTGATGGCGATGGTGTTGTAAAGGTTTATGCCTATGTGAATGGGGAACGGGTCGAGGTTGATATTGATGGCGGTTCCAAGCTGCTGCTCAAGGACACCGACGGTCATGCGGGTAATGAGACCATCGACAGCTCAGGTGGCTATCTTGCAGACACCAGCGACGAGTATTCTGCGACGATCTCCATCGCGGGGCCGGTCGACAAGATCGAGATCGTGCATTCGCAGGATGGCAGCAACAATTCGGGCATCAACATCACCGATGTGTATTTTGATGCTGAGAGCAGCGGTGGATCTGATCTCGGGGCTGGAAATGACGAGCTGCATGGGGGCGAAGGGGACGACCTGATCTATGGTGGTGCGGATAATGACACGATCATTGGCGGCACCGGTCAGGATACACTGCACGGGGATGATGACCGTGACCTGTTCATCGGTGCCAATGCCGGTGACTTCGTTGATGGTGGCGAAGGCGGGGATGATTTCGATACGCTGGATCTGTCCGGGTCCGGTCCGCTGCGCGTGGATTATGACGCCAGCAATCCTGAAAACGGGACGGTTACCTTCTTTGACCAGTATGGCACCCCGACCGGCACCATGGATTTCATCAATATCGAGAATGTGATCCTGCCTCCGAACCAGGGGCCGGATGCCAATGATGATCTGGCAACCGTGGATGAAGACAGCTCGGTTGTGATTGCCGTTCTGGATAATGACACCGATCCGGAAGGGGACCCGCTGACGGTTACCTCGGCCTCGGCCGACCATGGCACTGTCACAATCAATCCAGACGGAACCCTGACCTATACCCCGGACCCCAATTACAACGGGCCGGACAGCATCACCTATTCCGTTTCGGATGGAAACGGTGGCACGGATACAGCCAGTGTTGGTGTGACAGTGACCCCGGTGAATGATGCGCCTGTTGCGGTCGATGACAGCGCGACCACGGCCTATAACAGCTCCGTGGTGATCCCGGTTCTGGACAATGATACGGATGTGGATGGCGATCTTCTGACCGTGATCAGCGCCAGCTCGCCGGATGGGGATGTGACAATCAACACGGATGGAACGCTGACCTTTGACCCGAACCCGGGTTTCGAAGGAGAGGCGACCATCTCGTATACCGTGTCCGATGGCAATGGCGGCACGGATAGCGCCAATGTGACCGTAACGGTTGACGAGCAGCCCCTGGACGGGATTGTTCAGGGCACCGATGGCAATGATCTGATCGACGTGAACTATACCGGCGATCCCCATGGCGACATGATCGACAATGGCGATGCAATCTTGCCGGGGGAAGATCCCGACGATGATATCGTGCTGGGGTTCGAAGGGGACGACACGATCCTGTCCGGTCTGGGCAATGATGATGTCTATGCCGGCAGCGGAGATGACTCGGTTGAAGGTGGCGTTGGCGACGATCTGATCTATGGCGACAGTGATTTTGACCCCACTGCCGGGCCCGAACCGATCACTGTCTCGATCAACATTTCGAATGCAGCGTTCGAGAATGAAGTCTTTGCCTACACGATTGATCCGGACACCGGAGAGATCACCAATGTGGTGACACTGACGCCGAACGCCCATGACAATATCGGTGATAGTTTTGAATATACCACCACCCCCGGTGCCACGATCGGTGTCGGGATTGTCAGCCCCCAAGGCACGTTCTACTCGTCCGGCTATGGCGACAATGTGGATCTGAACCCGGATGGGCTTGTGCACACAACCGGCGTCAGCGAAAACCCCGATGGCTCGATTTCCATTGGTTTTGAAGATCTGAACGGGTTGGGGGATGCGGATTTCGACGATGTTGTCGTGACCATTGACCTCACCAATTCGGGTGTGACCTTTGACAATGCCCATTACGAATACAGCTCGCCTGTGCCGGGTGAGGTGATCGACACCGGGGCCAATGGCAATGACACGCTGAATGGTGGCGATGGTGACGATACGATCCATGGTGAGGGAGGTGACGACCTGATCGATGGTGGTGCGGATGATGATGTCATCACCGGCGGTGACGGCTCCGATACGGTTCTGGGCGGGGACGGCAATGACCTCATTGACACATCCGGATCGGAACCTGCCTCGGATTACGGGTTCGAGCCCTATGTCCCGCAAGACACCGATATGGAAAATGACCGCGACAGCGTTGATGGCGGGGCGGGTAATGACACCATCTCGACCGGAGATGACCGCGATACCATTACCGGCGGCACCGGAGAAGACAGCATTGACGGTGGTCTGGATGATGACATCATCGATGGTGGCGCGGACAATGACTCGATCATTGGGGGCCACGGTGCGGATGATATCGACGGCGGAACCGGCAATGACACGATCTGGGGCGGGCTTGGCTCCGGTACGGATGATCTGAACATCATCGACGCCAGTGATCCGCGCCCGGACAATGGGCTGGATACGATCCATGGTGGCGAAGGCCATGATGTCATCTACGGTCAGGACGATGACGATATCCTGTATGGGGATGCCGGCAATGACACGATCGACGGTGGTATCGACGAAGACAGCATCTATGGCGGCGAAGGTGATGACAGCCTGCTGGGCGGTCAGGGCGATGACCTGATCGACGGCGGGGCCGGCAATGACCGTATGTTCGGTGGCGATGACCGGGATACCTTTGTCAACGTGAATGCCGGCGATTACGTGGATGGCAACGAAGGCGGAGATGATTACGACACGCTTGATCTGAGCGGCTCTGCGCCCGAAAACGGCTCACTCCATGTCACCTATGACCCGAACAATGCCGAAAATGGTGTGGTCGAGTTTTTCGATGAAAATGGCATCAGCACCGGCACGATGGAGTTCTTCAATATTGAGAACGTCATCCCCTGCTTCACGCCGGGCACGCTGATTGCAACGCCGAAAGGTGAACGCCGGGTCGAAGAACTTCAGGTTGGTGATCGCGTGATTACCCGTGACAATGGCATTCAGGAAATCCGCTGGACCGGCGCCAAACCGATCAGCTGGCAGGAAATGCAGGGGGCCAACCACCTCAAGCCGATCCTGATCACGGCGGGCTCTCTGGGCAATGGGTTGCCGGAACGCGACATGATGGTCAGCCCGAACCACCGTATTCTGGTCGCAAACGACCGCACCGCGCTTTATTTCGACGAACGCGAAGTGCTGGCAGCGGCCAAGCATCTGGTCAACAACAAGGGGATCTTCCAGGTCGAGCCGCGCGGCACCACCTATCTCCATTTCATGTTCGACAATCACGAAGTGGTTCTGTCGGACGGGGCATGGACCGAAAGCTTCCAGCCGGGGGATCACTCGCTCAAGGGGATCGGAAATGCGCAGCGCAACGAGCTTTTCGAACTTTTCCCGGAATTGGAAACACGGGAAGGGCTGGAAGGTTTCTCGGCGGCTCGCCGCACGTTGAAAAAGCATGAGGCGGAATTGCTGAAATGAGGAATCAGTCGATTTAGAAATCGCTTTCTTCAGGTTTCAGCGGGGGGCTGAAACCAAAGGGCTCACGCATTAGGCGTGGGCCCTTTTTATGTTTTCATCCCCTGAGTGAAAATTGGGCAATTCCGCGGCAAAAATAGGGTGGCTTGGTCGGTAAAGCACTGAAATTTAGTCGAATTTATCTGTAATTTATGCTGTCTGTTCACATTTTGGGCATGTTTGATCAGTAAGTTCGAGGGACGAAGTGTTTTTCCGAGGTGAGCCAATGGTACTTCTCCGCAATACAGGCCGGTTTGTTGAAAATGAACTGAGTTATCTGGACGTTTTGCAAACCCATGGAGAGCCAATCTCCTCGGTGAGCCGTGCGTCTGAGAAATTCAGCACATCCGGCCTGTCTTGCAATACGCCGGTAAAAACCGCTCGCGGGACCGTGCTGGCGCGTGACCTTCGTGCAGGAGATCTGGTGAAAACGAAGGATCACGGATTTCAACCGCTCCGTTGGATCGGTCGCTCCCGTCATGCCGCGCGTGACGCGGCTTTGGTTCGGGTGTTGAATGAAAACCACAGCCGCAGTCAGATGTTGATGACGGCGGATCATCTTGTGTTGTTTAACTCTGCCCATGCGGAGCTTCTGTTCGGCAAGTCAGAAGTGCTGTGCCCGGCGCGGGGGCTGGCGGTTTCGAACCGCCTGGAACTGGAAAACTCGGCAACACCAACCTTGTGCCACCTGCTGTTTGACGGGTTCGAACTGATCCATGCAGGGGATTTCTGGGTTGAGAGCCTTGTGCCTGATATTGCGCGGATCAAAGCAGTCTCACCGGATTTTGCAAGTGAGATCATTGCCGCTCTGCCGCGGCTCGCGCATGATCAGTCGATTGCCAATTATCTGCAGGATCGGATAGTGCTTGATGAGCGCGAGGCCGGTGTTCTGGTTCAGCTTGAACAGGATCGCTGCTGATGCCTAACAGGTCGCTGAAATAGTCGCTGAGCCGGAACGCTTTCCCGTCGTCAGGTCCGGTTCGACTGAAGTGTCATGTCTGTCGGCGCGCCCACGGCTCGCTTCTGGGGCCATCTTTCCCTTCATACCGCCAGCAACCTCGGCAGCGGGGCAAGGTTGTTGGCGGCCATGGTCAGGATGAAGCGGGACCGGATGCGTTCGACGCCCCGATACATGGTCTGCGCCATGCCGCCGACGGTTTTGGCCCATCCGAACGGCTCTTCGATCTTCTTTCGGTGCTGCTGGGATAGAGCGTAGCCCTCGTGCCGGGTGGTTCGGCCATCGATTGCTGAAAATCTCGTTTTCTGGGCGACATGGGGCGTGACGCAGGCTTGGCGCAGGTCGGACACGAACCCGGCCGCGTCATATCCCTTGTCGGCACCCAGCGTCAGCTGCCGCGTCGATCCGGGGGAATGTCGATGGATCATGTCCAGTGCCGCCTTGCGCTCGGCATGACCGTCCATTGCCCGGCAGGCGATTGCGCAGCAATCTGCCGAGAGGGGCCTGGGTCAGATCACCCTGCACGACCAGCCCGTTGCGGTTCTCCATCAGAGTATGCCCCATGAAGCACAGCATGGCACCCGTGCCGGGGGATTTCTTGTAAAGGCGCGCATCCGGATCGGTGGTCGAGGCATGCGTCGCGTTCGAGCGCTTCTCGCCCTTGAAGTCGACCTCGGCATTGCGGTGGTGGCGTTTGTTGCGGGGCATCGGGTCTGTCTCGGCTGGGGTCTCGGAAGGCGCGGTCTCAAGGGGGCCAACAGGCGCGGGCGGATCATCGGATCCTTCATCGTCAGGCGGAGCGGCTTCAGCCTTGGGCTGGAAACTTTTCATCGATGCCCAAGCCTTGATGAGCGTTCCATCGACCGAGAAATGTTCGTCCGACAGCAGCGGCGCGACCTCGCGGTGCGCCAGGATCGCCGCCATTACCTTGCGCGACATTTCAGTGGTCAGAAGCCGGTCGCGGTTCTTGGTGAATACCGTGGGGACCCATACCGGATCGTCGATCCCGAGGCCCACAAACCAGCGGAACATCAGGTTGTAATCCATCTGTTCCATCAACTGCCGTTCGGAGCGGATCGAGAACAGGATCTGGAGCAAGCTCGCCCGGATCAGCCGTTCCGGCGGGATCGAGGGGCGGCCGAAATCCGTGTAAAGCACTTCGAATTCGCCATCGAGGCTGGCAAGCGCGTCATTCACCACCTGCCGGATCTTGCGCAGCGGGTGTCGCGGCGGGATGCGCTCCTCAAGATCGACATAGCTGAACAGCGACCCGCTCGTCTCGTCCGTTCCGCGCATCATACCCCCCCCGCCGTAACCATCCCGGATGGTGAATCATGTTCTCAAACCGCTGTCGAGGCAGGACTATTTCAGCAGCCTGCTAAAGCGTTTCGAGATTAACTGGAGACACATGTTTATTCCGAAACACCCACGACATTGAGATCTCTTACCGCGTTTCGGTTTCCCCCTGTATCAGGTTAAAACCGAAACGCTTTAATCCAATCTTCCTCGGTATCGAGATCCAGAATAGCGGCGTCGCCGGGCAGGGGGATCAGATGGACCTTTTCCCGGGCCAGTATCTTCTGTGCCCCATGGTCACCGGATAGCTGTGCAATCCGGGGAAACAGACGCCGGGGAAGACGGACAGGATGGCCCGGCGTGTTTTGGCTCGAGCTGTCCTGACACGAAGCACCACGCCAGATTTCGTCCGATTGCCCCGCATGTGCGACGGTTTGCATGTTGCCTGATGTAATTTTCGGCATGTCCGCAAGAACAATCAGAACACTGTCATACCGGCCATCAATATGTGCCATGGCCGTAGAGAGGCTCTCTCCGATACCAAGATGTGCGTGGGGGCTGGTGACCGGGGTGATCCCGCATGTGCGGGCAATGTTCCAGCGACCGGGAAAACTCTGTTCCGGAGGCAGGATCAGAACCAGGTCCAACCCGCTGCCGCGCACCGCGTCGATCCGATCTTCTAGGAGGGTCTTTTGCAAGCCTGCCCGTGGGAGGGGCAGCAAAAGCTTGTCGATTGGGGGCTGCCCCCCCATCCGCTGCGACTGGCCTGCTGCCAGAAGAACAACACAAGGATGGGGGGGCGCCGTCATTTTTGCAGGTCCTATTTTTCAGGGATCAGGCCACGCGGGCTGAAACGCAGCACCAGAAGTAGGACAATCCCCATCGAGAACAGACGCATATGTGCGGCGCTGTCCAGCAAATGGGCCTTGAGAGCGGAGCCATCCGCCATTCCCATCGTCACCACCTGCATCAGCCAATTGCCGATCGGTTCCACCTTGATCCAGAAGAACCAGATCAGCAGACCGCCCAGAACGGCGCCAAAATTGTTCCCTGACCCGCCAACAATCACCATGACCCAGATCAGGAAGGTAAAGCGAAGCGGCTGATAGGTGCCCGGTGTAAGCTGACCATCCAGCGTGGTCATCATGGCGCCGGCCAGGCCACAGATCGCGGATCCCAGCACAAAGATCTGAAGATGGCGTTTGGTGACGTTTTTGCCCATGGCCTGTGCGGCGACCTCATTGTCCCGGATCGCGCGCATCATCCGCCCCCAGGGCGACTTCAGCGACAATTGCGCCAGAACCAGAAGGCCTACGAGAATGACGGTGAAGATCAGGCCGTAGGACAGTTTTACCGCAATGGTCGAGGCGGTGGTGACATCCACGCCGAGCCCTTCGGACCTCGCGATAAACTCTGCGCTGTTTTGCAGGTCGATCTCATAGGGCACGGGACGTGGCAGGCCGATGACATTTTTCACGCCGCGTGCAAGCCAGTCTTCGTTCTTGATCACCGCAAGCACAATTTCGGCGATGCCCAGCGTGGCAATGGCAAGGTAGTCAGACCGCAGCCCCAGCGCAGTTTTACCTACCAACCAGGCCGCCCCTGCCGCCAGAAGGCCGCCCACGGGCCAGGCGAGGATCGCCATATATCCGTGATCCTTGTAGCCGTCGGGTCCGCCGGGGTTCAGGCCCCCGATATTGCCGGTCGAGGCCGGATTGATTGCTTCGACACCGGCGACACCGGCATCAAACACATAACGGAACAGGAAGAACCCCGCGGCCAGAACAGCGAAGAGAACAAGCCCCCGCACCCGTCCAGGGGCCATGCGTTTGAAGGTCATGATCCCGGCGACCACCGTTGCGGCCCCCAGAATGAGGCCGAACACGATCCGGAACCCACCCGCAGACCAGGCACCCGGGGTTGCAGGCATCGAGATCAGCACGGTGGCCAGACCGCCAAGGGCGACAAACCCCATGATCCCCACGTTGAACAGCCCGGCATAGCCCCATTGCAGGTTTACCCCCAAAGCCATGATCGCCGAAATCAGCGCCATGTTGAGAATGGCAAGCGAGGTGTTCCAGCTGCCCGAAAAGACCCAGAATGTCGTGCTTCCTTCCAGCACGAACAGAACGGCCATGATGGCAAACAGGAGTGGCGTGCGCATGTCTTTCGTCATACCGATTGCCCCTTGAAAAGCCCGGTGGGCTTGATCAGCAGAACCACGATCAGGATCACGAAGCTGACCGCGAATTTATAGTCGGTGGAAAGAAGCTGTGCGAGACCGGAAGGTTCCAGTGCTTCTGGCAACAAGTAAGTTGCCACTTTTTTCCACGCATAGGTGATTGTGACCTCGGAAAAGGCGATCACAAACCCGCCAGCAATGGCCCCCAGCGGATTGCCCAGACCGCCAACAATGGCAGAGGCGAAAATCGGCAGAAGAAGCTGGAAATAGGTGAAGGGTTTGAAGCTTTTGTCGAGGCCATAAAGAACACCGGCGATGGTGATAAGTGCTGCCACGATGATCCAGGTCACCATCACAACACGTTCCGGGTTGATGCCGGACAGAAGCGCCAGATCTTCGTTATCAGAGAAGGCGCGCATGGATTTGCCGGTCCGGGTCTTGTTGAGGAACCAGAACAGAGCCGCCACAACCAGCACGGCGGTGATGATTGTAATCCCTTGACTGGTCTTGAAGGCCAATCCCTCGCGCAGACCCGTCATCTCTTTGAATTCACGGGCTTTAATGATGAAGCGCGCGCCATCGGCAAACCGTTGTTCACCGGGGCCGATCAGGAAACGCACCACCCCGTTCATGATAAACATCACCCCCATCGAGGCCATGACGAACACGATCGGTTTGGCTTTTACCCGTCGGTAAAAACGATACACAACTCGGTCGGTGGCCAGCACCATGAGCGCCGTGCCGAGAATGCCGAAGGGCAGGGCAAGCAGGGCGGTGGGCAGCGGGTCAATCGAGACGCCCATCGACTGGAACCACCAGGTTACGAAAATCGTGACCATCGCGCCAAATGCCATGCTGTCACCATGGGCGAAGTTGGAAAAGCGCAGGATGCCATAGATCATCGTGACCCCCAGCGCGCCAATGGCAAGCTGCGAGCCGTAGGAAATGGCGGGGATCAGAACAAAGTTACTGAGCGCCACAATTGCATTGAGGAAATCCATTGATTAGCCCCCCAGGAACGATTGGCGGACCTCGGGGTCGGCCAGAAGGGATTTGCCAGTGCCGGTATGCGCATTGCGCCCCTGAACCAGAACATAGCCTTTGTCTGCGATCTCAAGGGCTTGGCGGGCATTTTGCTCAACCATAAGGATCGATATCCCGGTCCGTGCCACTTCAATGATCCGGTCAAACAGCTCATCCATCACAATCGGGGAAACGCCCGCGGTGGGTTCATCCAGCATCAGAACGGTGGGTTTGGTCATCAGCGCGCGGCCCACGGCCACCTGCTGACGCTGACCGCCCGAAAGCTCACCTGCCGCCTGGTGGCGTTTTTCGCGCAGGATCGGGAACAGCTCATAGACCTGTTCAATGGTTTCCGAAATATCATCGGTGCGGATAAACCCACCCATTTCGAGATTTTCTTCCACCGACATGGAGCCAAAGATATTGTGGTTCTGCGGCACAAAACCCATGCCTTTGCGCACACGCGCCTGCGGCGTCAGGCGGGTGATGTCTTCGCCATCCAGTGTCACCGATCCCTGGCGCAGGTTGAGCATCCCAAACACGGCTTTCATGCCGGTCGATTTGCCCGCGCCATTGGGGCCGACGATCACCGCAATCTCTCCTTTATCAACGGAGATGGTGCAATCATGCAGGATGTCCGGGCCATGTTTGCCATAGCCACCGGTCATCCCTTCACCAATAAGGAAGGGGGCCGTCATTACGCGTCCTCTTTCTTGTTCTTGAGCCCGGTGCCGAGATAGGCCTCGATCACCTGCTCATTGGCTTTGATTTCAGCCAATGTGCCCTGAGCGAGAACCTTGCCCTCGGCCATGCAGATAACCGGGTCGCAGAGTTTCTCGATGAAATCCATGTCATGTTCGATCACGACAAAAGTGTATCCACGCTCTTCATTCAGGCGTTTGATCGCATCGGCGATGGTGTAAAGCAGCGTGCGGTTCACGCCTGCGCCGACCTCGTCCAGGAACACGATCTTGGCGTCGACCATCATGGTGCGGCCCAGTTCCAGAAGCTTTTTCTGCCCCCCCGAGATCTCACCCGCCCGCAGGTCGGCGATATGGGAAATGGTCAGAAATTCAAGAACTTCGTCGGCTTTGGCCCGCAGGGCGCGTTCCTCGTCGGCGATGCGTTTGCGGCCAAACCAGGTGTTCCAGAGCGCCTCACCCGACTGCCCGCCCGGCACCATCATCAGGTTCTCGCGGCAGGTCATCGAGCCAAACTCATGTGCGATCTGAAACGTGCGCAGAAGGCCCTTGTGAAACAGTTCATGCGGCGGCAGGCCGGTGATGTCTTCGCCCGCCATGGTGATCCGGCCCGAGGTCGGTTTCAGCACACCAGCGATCACGTTAAAGAGCGTCGTCTTGCCCGCGCCGTTAGGGCCGATCAACCCGGTGATCGAGCGATCTTCGATCCGCATCGTTGCACCATCCACGGCCCGAAAGCCGCCAAAGTGCTTGTGAACGTCTTCTATGACGATCATGTCTTCCCCTCTCACAACCTTTAGATGGTCGTGTATCTTACTGAAACAGCCCGGAAAAATCCGGGCTGCTTCATTTTGGTTATGCCAGCAGGATCAGCGGTACTTAACCGTTTCGATCTTACCGTCTTTGATCTCGATCTGGCGGTATCCGCCCGAGGCTTCGCCACCGTTGATCAGCTCAACCGCGGTTGCGCCCACATAGTCGATGTCGCCGCCATCTGCCAGGATCTGCAGACCTTTGGCCAGCTCACCCGGATAGATTTTTTCGCCCGGCGCGTTGGCAACCATTTCCACCTTCGACATGTAGTCGGCGGATTCGGCGGAACCCGCAGCCTGCATGGCCAGAAGGATCAGGGCCGCAGCGTCATAGCTTTCGCCGGTATAGGGGCTGCCCACGGTGAATTTGTCGCCGGCAAGCTCGGCAAAAGTGGCCGCACCCGGGCTGTCGGTGCCAGCCAGCTGACCGGTCGAACCTTCAACTTCGGCGCCGAAGTTCTTTTCAAGGTTTTCACCGATCATGCCATCGGGGAAGTGGAAGCTGTCAAAGGCGCCGGTGTCGAGGGCACCGCGCACGATGCCTGCGCCACCTTGGTCGACGTAACCGGCAACCACGAGCACGTCACCACCAGCCGATGCCAGGGCGCCAACTTCTGCGGTATAGTCGGCTTTGCCATCTTCATGGGCGGCCACGATGGTGACTTCGCCGCCAGCAGCTTCAAACGCGGCTTTGAACGCGTCGGCCATGCCTTTGCCGTAGTCATTGTTGGTGTAGGTCACAGCAACCGAGCCCACGCCGTTTTCTTTCAGAATGTCGGCCATGACTGCGGACTGGCGCGCATCCGACGGGGCGGTGCGGAAGAACAGACCGTTATCTTCGGCGTCGGTCAGGCCCGGCGAGGTGGCCGAAGGCGAGATCATCACGATACCGTTCGGCACGGCCACGTTGGCCAGAACCGCACCGGTAACGCCGGAACAATCCGGACCAACCAGACCTTTGACACCATCCGAGGTGATCAGTTTTTCAGCAGCAGCGGTGGCTGCGGCGCTGTCCACGCAGGTCGAGTCCGCCCGCACCGATTCCACGGTCTTGCCACCCAGCAGCAGGCCCGAGTCCGACACTTCAGCCATGGCCAGCTCAGCACCACCGGCCATATGCGGTGTCAGGCTTTCGATCGGCCCGGTATAGCCCAGGATCGTGCCCAGCTTGACCACATGGTCATCAGCCATTGCGGTGCCGGTCATCAGAGCGGTGGCGGCAGTCGCCATCAGCAGCTTTTTCATATATCTTTCTCCCAATTGGAAAATTCTCCCAACCGTCACATTATGACCGAATAGGGGAAATGAAAAGACCCGCATGCGAAGAAATGCAGTGGAAATCCGTCAGGTTTCTTACGGCTTTCCATCCGGTCTAGGGCAAGGAAACATAACGCAATCTGAATGTGGTTTCTTGCGGAAATCCAACGGTTTGCGCGGTGTTTCGCAAGGTGGTGAGGGTCGGGACCTCATCGGTTGGACTGGAGGTGACCTCCTGCGCTGCACCTAACGCCGCGTCAAGGATGTCAGGCCGGAACGTGGTTGCGATATCGGCGAAACGGGTGCGGCGAAGCTGGTTACATCGGTCCTGATTACAGAGAAAACGGAGAACAGGCCGATAAATGCCTGCAAACGCGTTCGTGCTCATAACCTGCCCATCCTGTCTGGCCAGCAGCACGTTCTGATCAAGGTCGAACGGGGTTCGATCAAGCGTCAGGGTCAGGTGATACTCCGTATCCGGTATCGCAAGTTCATTCGTGATACGTGCGCGGATGTCGGCTTCGATATCGCGCGGGTTTAGTCCCCGCTCAGTCCGGCTCTCCCAGATGTAGGGCAGATCGATAGACAGGGAATGGGTGAACTGACCGGCCAGGGTGGGGCGTGTGACCCAGAGATCGACGGGATTGCGATCCACCCTTTCGATCAGTGCTGCGGCCTGATGATAGGGGAGCACCTCATCGACCATGTCGACCCTTTGGGCGACGGCTTTGAGCGGTGTCAAATCCATTCTGTTGGCATTGCAGAACGCATATTCGCGGACGAGATTGTCATCCTTTACCGCCCACAGAATTTTACCGCGCTCTGAGCCGCAATGCATCGGTTGATGAGGGGTGGAGAACAGGCTTTCAAACAGGCGATCACCATAAAATCCGATGGTCTGGGTGGATGCGTCTGACGGCGTGTCGATCAGATACCACCCTTTGCGCCCGTTTCGAAACACAATACGCTCGGCTGTTTCCAAATCGACCAGCGTGACCAGATCCACCCGGGGCAGGTGGCTGGTGTCTTCGCCCCAGATCATGTTGTAAAAAGAGAAAAGCCCGTGCCCAAGAACCAGAACGATCCATGTCACATAGGCACATGCCGCCAAAATCAGCGCGGCGATCACTCGGATGAAAATCTTCTTCATACTGATAAAAGGGCGATACTGGGCAAACTGGACAGAAGATCAGGTCTTGGCAGATCCTGATTGGCTGCCCCGTTCCCGATAGGGGGTTGTTTCATAATGCGACCGGTAGCATTTCGAGAAATGCGAGGGGCTGGAAAACCCGCAGGCCAGCGCCACATTGATCACGCTCATATCCGTCTGCATCAACAGGTTGCGCGCTTTTTGCAGGCGCAATTCCATGTAGTAGCGTTTGGGAGAGCGGTTCAGATAGCGCCGGAACAGGCGTTCAAGCTGCCGGGTGGACATGCCGACTTCCGAGGCCAGGATCGACGGTGAAATCGGTTCCTCGATATTGCCTTCCATACGCTGGATCACTTCGGACAGTTTGGGATGGCGTACCCCGATCCGCGTTGGCACCGACAGGCGCTGGCTGTCCCGATCAGTTCGAATAGACGTGTAGATCTGCTGATCCGCCACGATATTCGCGATATCTTCATCTTGCTGTTGCGCAATCAGCTTCAGCATCAGGTCAATTGACGCGGTGCCGCCCGCAGCGGTCATGCGCGGCCCATCGATGACAAAGACCCGCTTGGTCAGGTCGACATCATCAAATTCTTCCGCAAAACTATCATGATTTTCCCAATGGATGGTGGCGCGTTTGTCAGACAGAAGCCCTGCCCGGGCCATGATATAAGATGCGGTGCACAGCCCTGCGACCTGAACCCCACGACGTGCTTCGCGGCGGATCCAGTTCAAAAGCTTGGGGCTGCAGTTGTTTTGGACATTGACACCAGAGCAGATTACGACCACGTCGTCGCGCTTCAGCTCTTCCAGATCCCCATCCAGATTAAAGCTGGCCCCGGCAGAGCAGCTGACCGTTTCACCGCCTTCACCAAGCAGTCGCCATTCGTAAAGGTTACGTCCCGCCGCCCGGTTGGCAATACGCAACGCATCCAGAGCACCGGCAAAGCTGAGCAGGGTGAATTCGTTCACCAGTACAAATACGAACCGAATGCTCGGATTCGTCTGTGGCTTCTCCTTGGACAGGCTGTGGTTCATTGGCGACTCACTTGCTTGATGAGGCTGAATTTTGACATGAAGGACACCACACCAGTTTTGACCGGCAGCTTCAAGGCGTTTTGCCGTTCGGACGACACATTCTTGAAACATATCACTGTTTGCACCTCGGACATAGAGGCGCTATCAAGAGGGCCTTATTGCCCCGGAGGAGGGGGCTTGATTGAACATGGAGCAAAGATGATGACGGATTGGAATAAGTCGGCCTGGCGTGAAAAGCCAAGAGTTCAGATGCCCGACTATACCGACCCGGCTGCGTTGGCCGAGGTCGAAGCGCAGCTTGGCAAATATCCTCCGCTGGTCTTTGCTGGCGAAGCGATCCGCTTGAAACGGGAATTGGGCAAGGCATCCCGCGGCGAAGCGTTTCTGCTGCAGGGCGGCGATTGCGCCGAAAGCTTTGCTGACTTCTCGGCTGACGGCATTCGTGACACGTTTAAGGTGATGCTGCAGATGGCCATGGTCCTGACCTTCGGCGCCAAGGTGCCGGTGGTCAAGGTGGGCCGTATGGCCGGTCAGTTTGCCAAACCGCGCTCGGCACCGACCGAAACCGTGGATGGGGTGGAACTGCCCAGCTATCGCGGGGATATCATCAATGAACTGGATTTCACCTCTGATGCCCGCATCCCCGACCCGAAGAAAATGTTGCAGGCCTATACGCAGTCGGCGGCAACACTGAACCTGTTGCGCGCCTATTCCACCGGTGGTCTGGCCGATGTGCATCAGGTGCATCAATGGACGTTGGAATTCACCGAGGGGGGCGAGGCCGAAAAATATCGCGCCATGGCCGAGCGGATCCAGGACAGCCTCGATTTCATGAAATCGGCAGGCGTGACCTCGGACCGGATGCACACGCTGCAGACAGTGGATTTCTACACCTCGCATGAAGGGCTGCTGCTGGAATATGAAGAGGCCCTGACCCGTCAGGACAAAACCACCGGCAAAACCGTTGCAGGCTCCGGCCACATGCTGTGGATCGGCGACCGGACCCGTCAACCGGACGGGGCACATGTTGAGTTTCTGAGCGGTGTGATCAACCCGATCGGGTTGAAATGTGGCCCGACCACCACCGCAGACGACCTCAAAGTGCTGATGGAGAAGCTGAACCCGGAAAACGAAGCCGGGCGCCTGACCCTGATTGCGCGTTTTGGGGCTGGCAAGGTGAGCGAGCATCTGCCGCGCCTGATCGAAACGGTGAAATCCGAAGGGGCCAATGTGGTCTGGTCTTGCGACCCGATGCATGGCAACACGATCAAATCGGCTTCTGGCTATAAAACACGCCCGTTCGACAGCGTGCTGAAAGAGGTGCAGGAGTTCTTTGCCGTGCATCAGGATCAGGGCACCATTCCGGGGGGGGTGCATTTCGAAATGACCGGCACCGATGTGACCGAATGCACCGGCGGCGTGCGCGCCGTGACGGACGAGGATCTTTCGGATCGCTATCACACCGCCTGTGATCCCCGCCTGAACGCGTCTCAGTCGCTGGAACTGGCGTTCCTGGTGGCAGAGGAACTGTCGGCCCTGCGTCAACCGAACGAAACGCGCAAGGCCGGATGAGGCCTCACGCCGAAACGCTTTAAAAGGAAAACCCTGGCTTCGCCGGGGTTTTTCTTTTTTATCAATGTTATACTGAAATAACTTCAAGTATTCTTACGCAAAAGCTGCCGCAACTACCAAGGTGCTGTCTGCGGCCAACGCAGGCTCACTCTTCACCTACCAG
This sequence comes from Aliiroseovarius crassostreae, assembly GCF_001307765.1. Classification (GTDB taxonomy): domain Bacteria; phylum Pseudomonadota; class Alphaproteobacteria; order Rhodobacterales; family Rhodobacteraceae; genus Aliiroseovarius; species Aliiroseovarius crassostreae. The sequence goes on along the minus strand of NZ_LKBA01000019.1, from coordinate 575,539 downwards.
CCATAGATGGCCGCGGCGGATGGTCTTGGCTGTGCCAGCTTGGTCTTCGGTGTTGCCTGTGTCTTTGTCAGCATTGCCTTTTGCAGCATTTTTCCGCGAGGCGAAACCGAGATCACCTTCGGCGGTCGGGAAGTTGTATGCATCCTCAGTGTGGCGAAAGACCGGGCGCAAACTCTCCGTAATACCGCTCGGGTCATCCACGATAATGTCCCTGACCGACAGGTCCTGAAAGGTAAAGCGGCGCGGGGCCCGATCAACGCCCCCCTTGATCTGAAGCGCACCAAGAGCACGGGTTACCCGGCCCTGATCATCCAGCATCGGAGCCATGAAAAGCTGCGCATCCAATGCTTTACGGGTAAAGCTGCCCTTGCTTGTCAGGCTGGCATGAAGGGTGGCAGGCCCGTCAAACAGACGCCCCAACGCCTCCTGAATCTCGGCCCGCGCCTCGGGCAGGAACAGGGATGAGATCGGCATTCCGCGCATTTCCATCCCCAAAATATCATTCAGACCCTGCCCGGAAAGGCGGATCTTGGCCATGCCTGGCGCGATTTTTTCCAAAATGAAGGCGTGTTCTAGAATGTTGGAAAGGCCACGCGGGTCAAGTTCAGATCGGGCCGGCACGAGACGGTTGCCACGCAGCCCTTCCCAGTAGCCTTCGGCCTGTGCCACCGCCGGAAATTTCATTCCGGTTCGCGCGGCGGTGATTGAAATCACATTCCCGCCTTTTACATAGTCGATCTTCATGTCTCTGTCCCACAGGCCGGTCTGGATGAGTGACGCTCAGAGCCTTCTGGCAGCTTGTTCCGGTGCTGGCCGTCTGCTAACTGAAATCGAGGTAATGCTCACCACATTCTTAATATGGCATATTCTGTTAAAATGTGGTGATAAATCTTATCAAATGGTTAACCAAACAGGATGCCCCATGGCCCAATCAATGACAGGTTTCGCAAGCGCCACCGGAGAAAATGGAACCTATAGCTGGAACTGGGACATCCGCTCGGTCAATGCTCGCGGTCTGGATCTCCGGCTGAGGCTTCCGGATTGGATCCCCGGGCTGGATGAAGCCATTCGCAAAGCTCTCAAAGGGCATGTGACACGGGGGAATATCTCACTTGGGCTGCGTGTTTCGCGAGGGGAAGAAGGCGGGCAGGCCGCGATCAGTCCTGCCGGGCTTGCGCAGGCGCTTGGTCTGCTGGGAACGATCCGCGCAGAGGCCGAGAACCGGGGACTGCCCGTGGCCCCTGTCAGCCCGTCAGATATTGCCACCATGCGTGGCGTGCTTGAGGTGAAGTCAGGTGGAGAGGAGGAGGCCGGTGAGCTCATGAACGCTCTGAGCGCGCAAATACCCGACCTCATCCGCCAGTTTGTAGACGCGCGTGAAGGGGAAGGGGCTGAACTGGTCGCGATCCTGTCTGCACAGGTGGATGAGGTGGCCCAGCTTGTAGATCAGGCAGAACAGCTTTTGTCTGAGCGGCAGGAGGCACAGAAGACTCAGCTTGCCGATGCCATGGCGCGGGTTCTGGACAACACAGACGGGCTTGAGCCGGACCGGATCGTGCAGGAGCTTGCGTTAATTGCCGTCAAATCCGATGTGCGCGAAGAGGTGGACCGCCTACGGGCCCATGTCTCAGCCGCGCGCGAGCACCTCGCAAGTTCGGTGCCGGTGGGGCGAAAGCTCGATTTCCTCATGCAGGAGTTCAACCGCGAATCCAACACGCTTTGTTCAAAAGCGCAATTCAACGCGTTGACCACGGTTGGGCTGGACCTCAAACATGTGATCGATCAAATGCGTGAGCAAGTGCAGAATCTGGAGTAAGTCTCATGGCCAATTTCGAAAACCGTCGCGGTTTGCTGATCATCCTGTCCTCGCCCTCAGGGGCCGGGAAATCCACCCTAGCCAGACAGTTGATGCAATGGGATGACAGTTTGCGCTTTTCAGTGTCAGCCACGACCCGCGCCCCGCGTGAGGGCGAGGAGAACGGCGTGCATTACCATTTCGTGGACGAGCCCACCTTCAAGGGTATGGTGACAGAGGGTGAGATGCTGGAACACGCCCATGTGTTCGGCAATTTTTACGGGTCACCAGCAGGTCCGGTGCGCGACGCGATCGAAAGCGGTCGTGATGTCCTGTTTGACGTGGACTGGCAAGGCGCCCAGCAGATTTCCAACTCGGCCCTGCGTGACCATGTGCTGTCGATTTTTGTGCTGCCGCCCTCGATCACGGAACTGCGGCGTCGTCTGGTCAGCCGGGGACAGGACAGTGACGAGGTGATCCAGAAAAGGATGCAGAAAAGCTGGGACGAGATCAGCCACTGGGACGGGTATGATTACGTTCTGGTCAATGATGATCTGGAGGCGACGTTTGACCGGTTGAAAACCATCGTGTCCGCGGAACGCCTGCGCCGGGCGCAGCAGCCCGGACTTCTGAACTTCGTGCGCGGGCTGCAATCGGAATTTGAGGAGAATGAAACATGATCTATGCATTGGATGGCGTAACACCCGAGATTGATCCGGCGGCCTGGGTGGCCCCGGATGCCAATCTTATCGGTCGGGTTCGGATCGGCGCCAAGGCGTCGGTCTGGTTTGGCTGCACCCTGCGTGGCGACAATGAGCTGATCGACGTGGGCGACGGCACCAATGTGCAGGAAAACTGCGTATTTCACACCGATCTTGGGTTTCCGCTGACCATTGGTGCCAATGTCACCGTTGGCCATAAGGTGCTTTTGCATGGCTGCACAATTGGCGATGGCAGCCTGATCGGCATGAACGCGACAGTGATGAATGGCGCAAAAATCGGCAAAGGATGCCTGATCGGGGCAGGGGCGCTGGTGACCGAAGGCAAAGAGATCCCGGACGGGTCCATGGTGCTGGGCAGCCCCGGCAAGATCGTGAGAGAGATTGATGAGGCGGCAAAGCAGTCACTTCTGGCCTCGGCCCATCATTATCAGCTCAATGCGGCGTATTTCGCCAAAAGCCTGAAACCGGTTGGCTAAGCGGCTCGGAAAATGTTTCTCCGGTTTGTCCCGGGGCATTTTTGCGGCGCGGAAACGTCTGTGTGAACTTGATCGCTATGTGGCGGTCTTTTTTTGGCGCGATGGGCTGCTGATACCGCGCTCCGTTGACTGATAGCAGCGCCACCCAAGCCTGGCTTCGTGCCCGTCAGTTCAGCGAATCCTTAAACGGTTTTGGATGCGCAATGAACGGCGCGGGGTTCCCGTGCATGTCCACGACCTCAATGCCATAGAGTGTCTGCTTGCGTGGCTCGGGAATGTGAGTGGGCTTCTTGACCCACTCGAATTTCTTGAAACCGTAGTCACTGGGGTAGAAGGCTTTGACCGTATCGCGGGGGGATGTCCTTGTGGTTCATTTCTCAACACGCGATCGGTTTGCCGGACTTGGCCGTTTTGCGTTACCTGGCTTCCATCGCCTTGCGCTGTTTGCAATTCAGAGCAAACTGCAGCTTGGCGGGTGCCATCGGGGAATGCGCAACGTTCAGAGGTTCGTTGGACTTGTCCCAGTTCAGTTCCGGCCCTTTGAGAGCAATATTGCCTTGAACTATGGCAAACGGACACAGTGAAGAGTTCAAGCGGGATGCGGTGCGTATCGCGCTGACGCGCGGCCTGACGCGGCGACAGGTTTCTGCGGATTTGGGGGGGCCTTTCAACGCTGAACAAATGGATCACATCCTTTGACGAAGAAGCGGTTGTTTCCGGGCCCGATCAGGATCTGGCACGGGAGAGTGAACGGCTTCGACGGGAGAACCGCATCCTGAAGGAGGAGAGGGGCGTGCTAAAAAAGGCCACGGCCTTTTCGCGAGGCAAAAGACGTGAGGGTCGCATTCATCGACCAGTGCGACGGTAAACTCAGCCAGCGCCAGCTCTGCGGCCTGCCTGGAGTAACCGATCGGCTACCGTTCACGGCGATCAATCTGCCCCCCCGAAAGGCTGCATCCATCACACCGACCGCGGCAGCCAATATTGTTCGCATGAGGACCAGAAGCCGCTGAAACAGCGCGGCTTCAAGGTCTCGATGGGCGGCAAGGGAAATTGCTATGACAACGCTGCCCTTGAGACCTGCTTCAAAACACTGAGGGCCGAGCTGGCCTGGCCGCAACCCTGGTACATTCGCCGGCAATACGAACTGGCGCTGTTCCAGTACATCAACGGTTTTTACAACCCACGCCGACGGCACTCAGCCCTTGGATACAAAAGCCCCGTGACTTTCGAACGGAAAGCCGCTTAACATGAGAGCTCTTGGTCCGGAACTAAACCGGGACAAGTCCAATCTAATCCGGTGCGCTCCTTTACCGGACGGATGCGATTGATCTTAACCCCATTTCAACACTCCGCGCCTTAGTCTGGCGAAGACCAGTTCACGAGGTTACACGGCAAAAGGAATGGGACCAAATATGACCACCGATGCTCATGGAAAATTTTCACCCAAGAAACTGAACTCCGTGTTTGTCAAACTGACAGCGACGATAGTTGCATCCATAGGCGTCGCAGCTCTGTCTATGGTTTTTCTTTCTTTGAAGGGGAGTGACGAGGTCGTTGATAAACTTACATCGGCGAAAGACCAGGAAATCACCCGTTTGCTGGGACAGAGTTTGCTGGGGGCATTCCAGGTGATGAGTGCAAACGGGGTACAGAACCGGCTGATGACAGTTGTTGATCCCGAAGATCCTTATTCCCCTACAGTCATTGCTGTCGCAAAGAATGGCCGTGTTCTGGCTCAGATGGGACCAGAGCTGAATGACATGCCCATTTTGGAAAGTCTGGTTGCGGAGGCAGTGCAAACGCAACGCTCGCAAGAGGCGAATGACGGCCTTTACTATGCTTACCCGATACATTCTGAGGATGGGAAAAAGTTCTATGGAGTTCTGGCGTTCGCTTGGAATGCAAAGAAAACCCGAGAACTTGTGCGCGTTGAACAAGTGCGTACAACTGCGATTTCGGCGGGGGTTTTTCTTGTAGCGCTTATTCTGATCATGTTTGGAGTTCAGAAGGTTGTCGTCGGGCCGCTCAAACAAATTGGGTCGGCTGTTCGCAAAATTTCCAAAGGGCAGTATGATGTGGAAATCAAAGCTGCTGCCCATGGTGATGAGATGGGGAATTTGGCCGGAGCGTTGTGTGACTTTGCGGAAGAACTTGCTACGGGTGCTGAACTTGAAAAGCAAAATCAGTTCCGAAGTACTGCGTTCCGGGATGTCTCTACCAATCTCATGATGATGGATGACACCTTGAGCATTCAAGAGATCAACCCAGCCATGGAGGCGCTTTTTGCCGAAAAAAGAGAGGAATTTCTGAGTTGTATTAAGGGGTTCCCAATGGGCGGTGTCGAAGGGGAAAGCCTGGAAACGTTTCTGCAGGCAGCAACAGATCCGACCGTTCTGGACAGAATTGCAGCCGCTGAAAATCTCCCTTGTATGGTTGATCTTGTCGTTGGTGAAAGCCGCTATCGCGTGATGATCAATGATGTCCGTGATGCGGAAGAAATTCTCATCGGGTATGTGGCAGAATGGTCGGATATATCGGACAGTTTTGTAAACCATGCGTTGATGAAGGCGATTGACGAAAACCAGATTAAAGTTGATCTCAGTTTGGATGGAGAGATCATGAGCTGCAACGCTCACTTTTCTGATCTTCTGGGAAGAGAGATTGAAAGTCTGCCTGGCTTGGCGTTTGAGGAGCTTTATTCCGGCTCTGACGGAGATAGTAAGAAATTTCAACAGGTGATTAAACAGGTTTCTCAGGGCGCATCTCTATATGACCACTTTGTTTTGACAGGAAGTGATGGATCGCAATTGGTTATCGACGGTGGGTTTGTTCCTGTCCGGGATCTTGATGGTCGGTTGATGCGCATCGTTTTGATAGCGACGGATGTTACGGAGACGCGGCGGGAGATAGAGGCATCGGAGGTTCGTCGTGCCGAGATGGAGGCGGCGCAGAACCGCGTTGTTGACGCGCTGCGCGATGGGTTGAGCCGTTTGTCGGATGGGGATCTGACCACCGAGATCACGGATGCGTTCTCCGAGAATTACGAACAGCTTCGTCATGATTTCAACCGGGCTGTTGATAACCTTCTTACAGCGATGCGTGGGGTGGTTGAGAATGCTGAGATGATCCAGGGGGAAGCGTCCGAGATTTCGAATGCGGCGGATGACCTGTCGCAGAGAACCGAAAGGCAGGCGGCCACGCTGGAGGAGACAGCCACGGCGCTGGATGAGCTGACATCATCGGTGCGTTCCGCAGCCGATGGTGCCGCGCATGCCAGTGAAGTGGTTGAAAGTGCGCGGAAAAATGCAGAAGTTTCTGGCGAGGTTGTGCGGGAGGCCGTGGAGGCCATGGGGGAGATTGAAACCTCGTCCTTGCAAATCTCGAAAATTACCGGCGTGATTGACGATATTGCGTTCCAGACCAACCTGTTGGCGTTGAATGCCGGGGTCGAAGCGGCACGAGCCGGTGAGGCGGGGCGGGGCTTTGCGGTGGTCGCCTCGGAAGTTCGGGCCTTGGCGCAACGTTCTTCTGACGCTGCACGAGAAATCAATGAACTGATTTCCGCCTCAGGCAGCCAGGTGAAACGTGGCGTGCATCTGGTGGACCAAGCGGGAGAAGCCCTGGTCGGGATTGTGGAAAGTGTTAGTGAAATCAGCCGAAATGTTGGTGAAATTGCCATATCTGCACGAGAGCAGAGCGCAGGTCTTGCGGAAATCAATGAGGCGGTAAACCAGTTGGATCAGGTGACGCAGCAAAATGCGGCGATGTTTGAACAAACAACCGCAGCCAGCCATTCTTTGACATGTGAGGCCCAAACGCTGACCAGCACCATGTCTCGTTTCAAAACTGATCAGGCGGAACGACCTGCGGCACAAATCATTGAAAGTGATGTTTTTGTCGAACCCGTTTTACAAACCGAAGAGAGCGCCCTCCATCCCCACCCCCTCGCGGCCCCCAAAAGCTCCGTAGCAATCGCACAGCAGATCGAAGCAGACCATACCTATGAGGATTGGGATGAGTTTTGATCTTAAAGGATCATGGAATGTTGCCGCAAAGAAACCGCCTACACGGGTTCTTATTGTGGATGATAGTCCGACTATGCGAAGCCTGATACGCTTTGGGATTCAAAAAGACCCTTGTCTAGTGGTCGTGGGGGAAGCCGCGTCAGCGTTAGAAGCTCGGGAATTGGTGAAAACCAAATCTCCGGATGTAATGACGCTTGACGTTGAAATGCCGGGGATGAGCGGGTTGGAGTTCTTGCGTAGATTGATGCGCGCAAAGCCTATGCCGGTTGTTATGTTCTCATCATTGACTGCTGAAGGCAGTGAAGCCGCTATCACAGCATTATCACTTGGTGCTTTTGAATGCATATTGAAACCTGGTCCCGGTGCCGGGCAAAGTTCACTTGAGAGCCTTCCGCAAACGATCCACGCCGCAGCGCAAGCACGCATAGACCCTGTTGGGCGCGCGATAAGAAAAAACCTGACATCGCAACAGGGGTTTAGTGACTGGAATGGAAAAACTGTTCTAATTGGGGCATCTACGGGAGGAGTGGAGGCGTTGGAGTTCCTGGTTGAAAAAATGCCAGTGAACTGTCCTCCCATTTTGATTACCCAACATATGCCAGCACAGTTCTTAGTCAAATTTGCCAATCGGCTAGACAGAATTGCAAAACCAAAAGTTCGTTTGGCAAAAGAAGGAGACCGACCACTTCCAGGAGAGATCTTGATAGCACCAGGAGGCGAAACGCATTTGGTTTTGGTTAATCCTCAGGATCCGAAAATTCACCTTCTCAAAGCTCCTAAACGTACGGGGCACCGCCCTTCGGTTGATGAAATGATGCTGTCTGCCCAAGCTATGGCAAATCGGGTGGTCGGGGTCATTTTGACTGGTATGGGGACTGACGGCGCGGAAGGCATGGCCCAGTTAAAGGCCCAAGGGGCGACTTGCCTTGCTCAGGATGAAAAAAGCTCTGTAGTTTTCGGAATGCCAAGGGTTGCGATCGAAAAAGGAGGTGTCGACGTTGTTTTACCTCTCGTTCAGCTCCCTAACGCCATTCTTGATATGTGTTCCAGCTTGAAGAGGACGAATTGAAATGAAGCCGTTCTCACCGCCACACAATAAAGTTGTGCGAACCTACATATCGCAAGGTGATTTCGCTATAGAAAAGGGGCCTGAAGCGGTTATTTCAACGTTGTTGGGGTCATGTGTATCTGTCTGTCTGTGGGATAAAGCATTAGAAATTGGCGGCATGAATCATGTGCTTTTTTGTGATGATACTCAGAACGCAGAAGAGGTTTTGGGGCACGGTGTGAATGGAATGGAACTACTGATAAACGGTATGCTTCACATGGGCGCGCGCAGAAATAACATGAAGGCAAAAGTTTTTGGAGGCGCCCAAATGATAGCAGGGCTTTCAGATGCCGGCGTGAGAAATGGTGAATTTGTCATCGACTTTCTCAAAAAAGAGAATATCCCGTATTTTGGGGGGGACCTGGGAGGGAACAAAGCGCGTCGTCTTGAGTTTTGGCCAGGAACCGGCTTTGTCCGCCAAAAACTGGTCGCAAGGGATCTGCCGCTGATCAAACTTGGTATTGTAAAACGCAATGATGTTGAATTGTTCTGAAATACATAAGAAGCGATATTGGCTTTTGTCCCAATAACCGGATAGTTTCACTAAAGCGTTTCGGGATAAATTTGACACACATATTTATTCCGAACGTCCACAACATTGATATCTCTTGTAGCGTTTCGATTTTTCCCTGTCTCAGGTTAAAGTCGAAACGCTTTATTGACCCTATGCGGCCATTTTCCAAGTCATATTGTTGAACGCCTGTTGCGGCGTTTGGTGCCCGATCGCGGAGTGACGCCGACCTGCCACCCGAAACTTCCCTCGTTCTGATTGAGCAGCCCCACTTGAGTGGTCCATATTGCAAGTTAGTGCATGATCGGCCTTTGGTCCATCGGTACGATGGCCTCTGGCGCAGGTGGGCGGTAGCCCAATGCACTATGGGGTCGTTTGGTGTTGTAATGTTTCCCGCTGACCGGCAGGTGAATGCCAGCATTCACCGAGAGGTTCCAGCTTTCGATGATGATTTGTGCTTCTTGAAGCGAGTAGAAGATTTCGCCGTTTAACAGCTCGTCTCTCATCCGCCCGTTGAAGGAGACTGTCAGATATTTTGTGCTCTGACGCGTTTGTTACGTCATCGGGAAGCGTTCCTCGAACATGATCGCGAACTGGCTTTTCACTGCATGCCATTCACGCACGGAGCGCTTCCACTCCTGTGATGTAGCATTCAGGGCCAGATAGATCAATTTTGCGGCTGCCTCATCGCTTGGGAAGTGACCCCGGGTGCGGACGGCTCGACGGATTTTCGAGTTCAGCGCCTCGATTGCGTTGGTGGTGTAGATCAGCCTGCGCACCTCCGGCGGGTAATCCAAGAAGGGGATAACCTCGCTCCAGGCCCGCCGCCAGCTCGGCGCGATCGCCGGGTAACGGGCGGCCAGATCGCTTTCTTCGAACTCGGCCAGCGCGGTCTCGGCAGCTTGAGCGTCGATGGCAGTGTAGATCGCCTTCAGCGCTGTGGCGACCGCCTTGCGGTCCTTGTAGCTGGCAAAGCTCATGGAATGGCGAAGAAGATGGAGTGAGGCATTGGTCGCCATCGGTTCGAGACCGATGCCGAACGCAGGTCTGGACCTGGGTCTGCGGGAAGGCGGCCTCGATGGCCTGGGGGAAGCCCTTGAGCCCATCAACGACGGCGATAAGGATGTCCTGAACACCGCGATTGCGCAGATCGCTCAGAACCTTGGCCCAGAACTTGGCGCCTTCATTGGCCTGGAACCACAGCCCCAGAACGTCCCGCGTACCGTCCGGGAGGATCGCCAGGGCGACGAAGACCGCCTTGTTCATGACCACGCCATCGGTGCGGATCTTGACCCGGATCGCGTCCATGAACACGACCGGATAGCACGGTTCCAGCGGGCGGGTCTGCCAGGCAGTGACCTCGTCCATGACAGCGTCGGTGATCGCCGAGATCAGGCTGGGGGACGCCTCAACGCCGTAAATCTCCTCAATATGGCCCTGGATTTCCCGGGTCGTCATGCCGCGCGCATACATGCTGATGATCTTGGTGTCGAACTCGGAAAACCGCCGCTGATACTTGGCGATCAGCAGCGGATCGAAGCTGCCGTTGCGGTCGCGGGGAATGTCCAGAACAACCTTGCCACTGCCGGTCGTTACCGTCTTTTGGCTGCTGCCATTGCGCCGATTTGGCGGCTGGTTTGCCCCTTCAGACGGCGGATCAGACCGGTCTTCTGTCAGATGATCGTCCAATTCCGCACTCAGGGCACGTTCCGCCAGCGCTTTCGTCAATTCAGCCAGAACGCCATCTTTACCAAACAGATCACCGGGCGAACGCCCATCCATCAGCTGGTCCAAAAGGTCTTTGTCGATGCTCATACGTGGGTCTCCTCATTCTTGAGCTACCACGCCAGAGCACAAAATTCAGGATAGTCCCCGTTGAAGCTCTCACAGTATCCGTTCTCCCTGGGCGATCCGGGCTCAATGTAAGCAGTCTTGGCTCCGACGGCTTTGATCCAGTCCCTGACAGCCTCAGCGATGAACTCCGGGCCGTTGTCTGAACGAATGTAGGCAGGCACGCCGCGCAGAATGAACAGGTCCGTCAGAGCGTCGATGACCTCGGTCGAGTTCAACTTCCGCTTCACCCGGATAGCCAGGCATTCCCGACTGTGTTCGTCCAAGATGTTGAGCGTCCTAAAGGCGCGACCGTCCTCTGTCCGCTGATGCACGAAGTCGTACGACCAGACATGGTTGCGATACTCAGGACGCAGCCGGACACAGGATCCATCATTGAACCAGAGCCGCCCCTTCTTTGGTTGTTTCATTGGCACTTTAAGCCCCTCACGTCGCCACAGACGTTCCACACGTTTGTCATTCACCTGCCTGCCAGCATCTCTCAACAAGGCTGCGATCCGACGATAGCCATATCGACCGTACTGGCGCGTCAGCTCAATCATGTCCGCGACCAAGCGTTCTTCGTCAGCACGCCCATGCGGCAATCGACGTTGCGTGGATCGGTGTTGGCCAAGAACGCGGCAAACCCGTCGTTTTGAAACCTTCACCTTGCTACGTATATGATCGATGCAGGCACGTCGGCGCGAGGGTCTCAGAAGTTTCCCGATGCGGCCTCCCTCAAGATCAACTTATCCAGCGTAAGGTCAGAAACTGCACGCCGGAGGCGTTCATTCTCTTTTTGCAGTCGCTTCAGTTCCTTGAGTTGTTCTATGCCCATTCTGCCGTACTTCTTCTTCCAGCGATAATACGTTTGTTCAGTCACGCTGATCTGTCTGAGTGCATCTATCCGAGGCATGCCTTGCCCCATCAAAACTTCAACCTGCCGTAAATTCACGACAATCTCTTCGGGCTTCGGTCTCTTAATGGCCATCTCTGGTCCTCCGCTTTCCTAGGGCGTAGACTCATAAGAGCCAAATGACTGTTGCGGCGATGTGGGCTGCTACCAAGAAGGTTTGTTGGCATCGAAATGTTCGCAGGCTGAGTTGTCGCCAGTCCTTCAGTCGGTTGAACATGCGCTCGACGATGTTGCGGGTTTTGGAGAGATCGGTGTCATACTCGAACTGGATTTTTCGGTTCTTGCACGGTGGGATGCAGGCGGTTGCCTTGGCGTCGCTCAGCCAGTCGCGCAGGTGATTTGCGTCGTAACCTCGGTCTGCAATGACGGTGGTTCCCCTGGCAATATATGGCTCAAGGCATTGATTCGCATGGGTAATATCGGCTCTATGCCTGCGGTCAGATGCAGATGAACCGGCTAGCCACTGCCATCGCACACCAGATGCAGCTTTGAATTCAACCCGCCTTTTGTCTGGCCGATGCACCGCCCTTGGCCGTTGTTTTTTGGGCACCATTGGCGGTCTACGCCCTAGGCTCAGGCCTCATAACCAAAACATAACTGTTGCGGCGAGAGCGATGGCCGAGGGGAAGACTTTGGGGCATCTGTCATATCGGGTGGCGACCCGCGGCCAATCCTTCAGACGCGCGAACATGATCTCGATCACTGCCCGGCAGTGATCAGGCGTCCACGCCCCCCTTTTTGACGCCCAGACTGGACGCTGTACGATGGGCTTTCAGATAGGTCGCATCGATCATGACGGTCTTTTCTTCGCCGTGATCTGCCGCCAGGCCGACCATCATTTGGGCGAAGATACCTTTGTTGCTCCACCGCTTCCAACGGTTGTACAAAGTCTTGTGTGGCACGTACGCCTTCGGCGCGTCCCGCCAGCGCAAGCCATTGTAATTGATAAAAATAATCCCGCTCAAGACGCGCCTGTCGTCAACGCGAGGCTTGCCGTGGGATTTCGGAAAGAAGGGCTCCAGACGTGCCATCTGCGCATCGGTCAGCCAGAAGAGATCACACATGTTCACAGCTTGGTTTTTGCATCGTGAAACATGCCAAACGTCCGAAATCAATGGGGCCTGAGCCTAAGTTTTCTGGTCGAGCCCGTATGTGCCTGCCGGAAGAAGCTGGACCTTGGTTGTCGCTCCGTTTTAAGTGAGAGAAAATAAGATCAACACGGAGCTGAACCATGACACCAGACCTGTCCAAAATTTCTGTCCAGGATCTGGAACAAGATCAAGCAAAGCAGGAACTGAAACGACTTGCTGATCTGCTCAATCGTGCCAACATCAAATACCACACGGAAGATGCCCCAGAAATTTCTGATGCGGAGTATGATGCTGCCAAGACACGAAACCGCGCGATTGAAACCCGATTTCCCAGTTTGAAACGCACTGACAGTCCAAGTGAAAAGGTGGGGGCTCAGCCAGCCACCGGTTTTTCAAAGATCCGCCATGTGCAGCGTATGATGTCGTTGGGAAATGCCTTCACAGATGAGGATGTAACGGAGTTTGACGACAGAATCCGGTCGTTTCTTGGTCTGCAGAACCATGCGGATCTGAGCTACACGGCCGAACCCAAAATTGACGGTTTGTCGCTGTCGTTGCGCTATGAGAATGGGGAACTGATTTATGCCGCGACACGTGGCGATGGAGAAATTGGCGAAAACGTCACCGCCAATGCCAAGACCATTCCCGACATTCCGCATGCCTTGGTCGGTGCTCCGGATATCCTGGAGGTTCGCGGCGAGGTCTACATGTCACATGCAGATTTCGAAGCCCTGAATGCGCGGCAGAGCGCGCTTGGTGAAAAAGTGTTTGCCAACCCGCGCAATGCCGCTGCAGGTTCGTTGCGTCAGATTGATGAAACCGTTACCCGGTCACGACCGTTGCGTTTCTTTGCCTATGCCTGGGGAGAGTGTTCTTCGCCCTTGGCGCACACACAAAGTGACGCAATCCAACGCTTGTCAGAACTTGGATTTCAGACCAATCCGCTGACCAAGACCTGTAGCTCTGTTGCAGAACTGTTAAGCCATTATCAATTGATCGAAGCGCAACGGGCAACGCTTGCCTATGATATCGACGGGGTGGTCTACAAAGTGGACGACCTCGGATATCAGACCCGCCTGGGGTATCGGTCCACAACGCCGCGATGGGCAATTGCGCATAAGTTTCCCGCGGAAAAAGCATGGACGCGATTGGAAAATATCGACATTCAGGTTGGGCGAACTGGTGCGCTGAGCCCGGTCGCCCGACTGGCCCCGGTGACCGTGGGGGGCGTGGTGGTTTCCAATGCAACATTGCACAATGAAGACTACATTAAAGGTAAAGACAATAACGGGGCTGAAATCCGAGGCGGGAAGGACATTCGCATAGGGGACTGGGTTCAAGTGTATCGGGCGGGGGATGTGATCCCGAAAGTGTCTGATATTGACCTGAGCAAACGCCCCGAGGGAGCAACGCCCTACGTCTTTCCCGAAACCTGCCCGCAATGCGGTTCTCCTGCCGTCCGGGAAGAAGGAGATGCCGTGCGTCGCTGCACAGGGGGGATTATTTGCCCGGCGCAAGCTATTGAAAAGTTGAAACACTTTGTCTCTCGAGGTGCATTTGACATTGATGGTTTGGGGGCGAAGCAAATTGAAATGTTCTACGCGGATGATGCACTGCCAATCACGCGCCCGGACCAGATATTTACTTTACAAACCCGTGATGCGGGCAGTCTTTCGAAATTGAAAAACCGGGAGGGCTGGGGAGAGGTTTCGGCAAATAATCTCTTTGCCTCTATTGAGGCCAAACGCTCTATCCCACTGGCCAAATTGATCTTCGGACTGGGGATCCGTCATGTTGGCGAAGTCGCTGCGCGTGACCTGGCCATACACTTCCGCACCTGGCAGGCCCTTTCCGAAACGGTAGATATGGCCCGCCTGGCAGCACAGGCATATCGGGCGGCGGATCTGGCCGAAGAAGACGAAAGGCGTCAGGCCAGCCAACAAAATCGCCGAGCCAGAATCAAGGCAGCGCGCGACGCTGCCATCGCGGGCTGTAACGTCCCATCAGAATCTGTGACCGCCTGGAATGAGTTGACCGGCATTGATGGAATCGGCGCCACTGTCGGCCTGTCTTTGTCCGACGCGTTTGCCAACTCGGCAGAACGAGAGGTTTTCGAAGCGTTGGTTGGGCATTTGTCCATCTTGCCCCCCGAATTGCCCCAGTCTGAAAGCCCTGTCGCCGGGAAAACCGTGGTATTTACAGGCACATTAGAAAAAATGACCCGAGCCGAAGCCAAGTCCCGAGCCGAAGGATTGGGGGCAAAGGTCTCGGGTTCGGTATCCGGAAAAACCGATATTCTGGTCGCCGGTCCCGGTGCCGGGTCCAAGGCGCGAAAAGCCGCTGATTTGGGGGTCGAAATTCTGGATGAGGATGCGTGGCTGGCGTTGATTGAGGGGAAATGACATGACTGCACGCCCGGAAATCCTGTTTCCTCTGTTTTCTGAATTGGAAAGCCTGGGGGGAATCGGTGCAAAAACCGCAAAAGCTCTTGGCGTGTTGAAAATTGATGCCCCGCGCGACTTGTTGTTTTCGTTGCCTTACTCAGGTGTGGATCGCAAGTTTCGTGCCTCGGTTGCCGAGGTTGAGCCGGGAACAGTGGCCACAATTGAAATCGAGGTGGTGGCGCATCGTCCGGGGCGCAGCAGACAGGCCCCATATCGGGTTGAGGTCCGTGATGCCCTGACCAGTTTCACATTGGTTTTTTTCCATGCAAATGGGGATTGGCTGAACAAACAGCTGCCAGTTGGTGAGAAACGGGTGGTTTCCGGCAAAGTCGAGGCTTTTGACGGACAGTTGCAGATTGCACATCCTGATTTCATCGTGACACCAGCGGAAGTTGGTAAAATTCCCGATTTTGAACCAGTTTACAGGCTGACATCCGGGGTCACATCCAAACTTATGTTGCGGGCGGTTGGAGAAGTCTTGTCGCGTATGCCAGTCCTCAAGGAATGGATTGATCCGGGGTTGAAGGCAAAGGAGCATTGGCCTGACTGGCAAGATGCGTTGCGGCAAGCTCATGCCCCAAGCGGGCCGGATGATTTGTCCCCTCTGTCTGCCGCGCGGCGTCGTCTGGCTTATGACGAACTGTTTGCACATCAGTTAACGCTTGCGCTGGCCCGGTCCAAAGTGAGGCGGGGTGTGGGGCAGGTCAGCCTTTCAACGGGTACACTGCAAAACAGAGTTCTTGAACATCTTCCATATGAACCAACCAAGGCCCAAATTCGGGCGGTGAAGGAAATCGCAGAGGACATGGCATCCGGCAACCGGATGAATCGTCTGCTGCAGGGGGATGTCGGGGCAGGGAAAACTCTGGTGGCGGTTTTGGCGTTGCTGATTGCGGTCGAAGCCGGCGGTCAGGGTGTCATGATGGCCCCGACAGAAATTCTGGCACGCCAACATCTGCAGGGGATCCGTCCATTGGCGGAGCACGCAGGTGTGGTTGTTGAGATCCTGACCGGGCGCGACAAGGGGAGCGAACGGCGTGCAAAGCTTGACGCCTTGGCGCGTGGGGACATTCATATTCTGGTTGGCACGCACGCGGTGTTTCAGGAGGATGTCAAATTTTATGATCTGAGGCTTTCTGTTGTGGATGAGCAGCACCGGTTCGGCGTTGCGCAGCGTATGCAGCTTGGGGAAAAAGGAATTGCGGCTGACGTGTTGGTGATGACGGCAACGCCTATCCCCAGAAGCCTGGCATTGGCCCAATATGGCGATATGGATGTGTCAGTTCTGGATGAGAAACCGCCGGGTCGCAAACCGATCAAGACAGTGTTGGTTCCGTCCAGCCGTCTGGAAGAAGTGGTGGCCCGACTGCAATCCGCGATCGAGACCGGCACTCAGGCATACTGGGTCTGCCCTCTGGTGGATGAAAGCGAAGTCATGAACCTGACGGCAGCTGAAGAAAGGTTCAAACATCTGCGCGCGGCATTGGGGGAAGGCAATGTCGGCCTGGTGCATGGGCAAATGGCGGGGACCGAGAAAGATCAGGCCATGTCCCGGTTCCAACGCGGTGAGACGAAGGTGCTTGTGGCAACAACTGTGATCGAGGTGGGGGTCGATGTTCCCAATGCGACGATCATGGTGATTGAAGGGGCGGAGCATTTTGGCCTCGCCCAGTTGCACCAGTTACGAGGTCGGGTCGGGCGCGGCCAGGCTGCTTCGACCTGTCTGATGTTGTATCAGCCACCGTTGACCGCAGGAGGCGAAAAGCGTTTGGCGACGATGCGAGATACCGAGGACGGTTTTGTGATCGCTGAAGCGGACTTGGAAATGAGGGGGGCAGGGGATCTGATCGGGACAGCTCAATCCGGTCTTCCTCAGTTCTGGGTTGCCGATCTGGAGCATCAGTCTGGACTTATGGCGGTGGCGCAAAAAGATGCGCGGCTTTTGCTGGCAAATGACCCCGGTTTGGAAACTGAACGTGGCCATGCGGCGCGCGTTCTTCTGTGGTTGATGCGGCAAGATCAGGCAATTCGTTTGATTTCAGTGGGTTAGTGATTTATTCATGAAAAGTTCACAAATGTTCCCAAAAAGTTCTTTACATGAGGGGTGTGATGTGGGAACAAAATAGCAACAAAGGTTAATATCACATGATGAGAGCAGGAGGAGCAGCTATGATGAAACAGGTTATGGAAGTATTGTCCCGGTCATCCGCAACGATTTTGCAGGATCTGATGGGGTGTGTTTCTCTTGTCATCATCCTTTTTGCGTCTCTCCATCTGCCTGGACTGGTGTGATATTACCATTGTCTGCCTTGCGGATCCCCCGGTACAGCATCCTGTCCCAATTTGATGCTGAGACGGTTCACTGCCCGTCACCTGTCCCAAACCGGAGTGTTTGCCTCTATCCCACTCCACGACCGGAATGATCTGATCCGCATTCTACCGCCGCCTTCTGAAAAGAAGTGCGGCGGCTTTTTTATCGGGAGTACGCTTTTCGCAATTCCGATCAAACCCTGTAGCCCAAACGTAACCCGCCCCAATGTCTTCCATTTACGAAAATAGGGGCGGAGAGATCTTTCATCAGTACAAACTTACCTCCGCCCATATCCCGACGGTAGACTTGTAAAAGGAAGGGACCTTTTGATCGCCCGGCCTTCAACCCCACGCGATCATTGAAAATGATACGGTTTCGGCAATTGGCTGTGTTCCAGACTGGGTCGTCCCTCTGTGGCTGTGAAAACTTCTTATTATGAGTGGGCAGATACCCCTGATCGTCCACAGCGGCGCAGAACACAATGGCCGGGTCGCTGTTCAGAGTGTCTTCCAGGATTGCAGGCAATAGCCGGTCGGTCAGTTCGGTGAAAGGTGCCCGGACCTGCTGCGGATTGGTGCCGGGAATTTTGACATATCGTCGGGTAAACAGGTCTGTTTCGCTGATTAGGCCAGAGGCCACGGCGTGGCTCAGGAGGTCAGATACGCGGATGGCGTCTTTGCGCACACGTTCAATGTAGGGGCGATCCGCTGTTTCTCCGCCCAATGCCACCGTGGACTGCACGATGCCTTCAGATGCGTCGATCAGCGTGTTTGCCTTTTCGGTGACAAGATGCACATCCGCCGCCGTTTCGCGCACCGAGCTTTCAAGCAGCGCACAGGTTGGCAGAAAGGTATCGACCGCTTCGCGGACTTTTCCCGCTTCTACCATAATTGTTTCGGTCTGTGCGCTTGATGCCTGTGCAGCCTCGGCAATCTGCCCCATTGCCGTATCGGTTTTCTGGCTGTCTTCCAGCACTTTTTCTGCCGTTGCCTCGATCTGGTTGGTTTCTGTATTGAGCTTGTTGATCTGTTCGGAAAGGCCGATGACATTTTCCGAGATCAATGCCGCCGATTTGGCCGTTTTGCCGGACAGTTCGTTGATTGCTTCTGCGACCACTGCAAAGCCGCGGCCTTTGTCCCCGGCGCGGGCAGCTTCGATCTTTGCATTGATCGCAAGAATATTGACCTGAGCTGCGATGGTTGCAATTTGTTCATTTGCAGACAGAACAGAGGAAAGAGACGCCGCCATTTCACTCATCTGTGTTGAAAGGTTTTTCACCCATCCAGCGATATCTTTGGACTGCTCCGCACTTTGACGGATTTTGTCGGTTGACCCTTCCACGGTTGCCAAAGTCGACTGGGCGCTTTCCAGCAGGGTTTGCATCGTACTTCTGACGTGACGATTTGCGTTTGCAACCTCATGCGCCTGCGCAGACAGGACCGAGATCGAGTTCAGCTGGAGCGTGCTTTTCTCGTCTACATCAGAGAGAAATCCCGCAATGTCCACGATATCATGGGCAAGCCTTGATCCTTTTTCGGCAAGGAATGACAGGTCATCTTCGGATATTTGTTGTAAGGGAGGGGCTGAAGGATTTGCCGCGAAGTTCTGGTTTTCTAGCACGTTTCATCTCCGTTGGACAAAACAGTGCTAGCCAACGAATTTTGAAATCCGGTTAACTTTCGGCAGAATTTTCGATCGCCTGTAGCACTGCATCAAAAGCGAGAAGAATTGAGGCGTGGCGATTGCGGTAATCCCGCGCTGGGATCAGGACTTCGAAACCCTCAAAGGGCGGGGCGGGGACGGGGCCCTGATCGCGCAACATGGCGGCCAGCTGGTCACGACCGCGTTGAATCACCTCTATTTCCAACCCGATCACGACTTTTCCGAGGAGTGCTGCCGAGGTTTGTCCCAGGGCGCAGGCTTTGACATTCTGGGCGAAGTCAGCAACCTTTCCATTTTTCATGACCACCTGCGCAGACACGGTTGATCCGCAGAGCGGCGAGCGCACCTTGGCTTCGCCTTCCGGTGTGGTCAGCTGTCCGACATGAGGGATCTGCGATGCCAATGCGAGGATCTGTTTTGAATAGAGTTTGATCAGGTCGCTGTCGCTCATTTTTCTGCTTTCTGACGCAAATGCATTGAAACGTGTGGTGGTGTCGGGCCGTGCAGCCCCTTACATAAGAGGCTGAACAAAAAATGGAAAGGACGGGCCATGCAATTCGACGCGAAAGCTTTGAAATACGACGAACGCGGGTTGGTGCCGGCAATTGCTCAGGATGCGGTATCTGGTGACGTTCTGATGATGGCCTGGATGAACCAAGAAGCGGTTGAACGCACGCTGGAGAGCGGGAAGGTGACCTATTGGTCGCGATCGCGGCAATCCTTCTGGGTCAAGGGGGAAAGCTCAGGTCACGTGCAGGAGTTGGTGGATTTTCGTTTCGATTGCGACAAGGATTGTCTTCTGGTGATGGTCCGTCAAACAGGCCCGGCCTGTCACACCAATCGGCGTTCGTGTTTCTATACGGCGGTGCGTGAGGGACAACAGGTTGAGTTGATGGCACCGGAGGTGTGATTGCAACAACCGGCCGGGGGCGCTGCCCCCGGACCCCCGAGGTATTTTTGGCAAGAAAAAGGGGGGCGGGTTTTCAGAGCCCGACCATTTTGCGGATGTCCAACGGGGTTGCACCGTCTTCTCGGTATTTGGCGATGGCGCGCGCGTCATCTCGCTTGGCGAGCCGTTTGCCCGCCTCATCGCGGATCAGCCCGTGGTGGCAATAGGTTGGGGTGGGCAGGTTGAGCAGTTTTTGCAGCAGGACGTGTATCTGGGTGGCGGGTGCGATATCTTCGCCCCGGATCACGTGGGTAATGCCCTGGGCGGCGTCATCGAGCACCACGGCAAGGTGGTAGGACCCAAGAAAGTCCCGACGAGACAGGACGATGTCTCCTACATTTGTGATCATATCCTGAAGTGGAACCTGAGTATTTAAATCCCGAGCGGCGGTTTCGGTAAAATGCAGTCTGCTCTCGCCTGCCTGGGTGAGGAGGTCAACGGCGCGGCTTATGTCCAGGCGCAACGCCGTGCCTTCGGGCCTAACATCGGGCCGCGGCTTGCGGCGGCAGGTGCCCGGATAGATCAGCCCGTCCGGACCAAATGTGGGGGGCGCGCCCTCCTGAGGGGCGGAGCCGGCGGCAAGGATGTCTTTACGTGAGCAGGTGCAGGGATAAATCAGGCCGCGTTTCCACAAGGTGTCGAGCGCCGTTTGATAAGCGGGAAGGCGATCTGACTGGCGTATCGGCTCGGCATCCCAGGTGATCCCCAACCAGTTGAGATCTTCATAGATCTGTTCTTCCCAATGGGCCCGTGCCCGCGTGCTGTCGATATCTTCGATCCGAAGGAAGAAATTCCCATCATTTGCGCGGGCCACATCATGGGCAAGCAGGGCAGAATAGGCATGACCCAGATGTAGGGGGCCGGTTGGGCTGGGCGCAAAACGTATTATAAAATCAGTCACTTACGTCACGTTCTTACGAGAAGTTTGAAAGCCAGTCTGTCCATTTTTCTTTCGCCCGATCTGTATAGGCTTTGTAGCGATCCTTGCGGCCGCGCCGTCCGCTTTTCAGGCCGTCCACCGGGCGAAACAGGCCAAAATTGACGTTCATTGGCTGGAATGTTTTGGCCTCGGCCCCACCGGTAATATGGTGGATAAGCGCGCCCATTGCGGTATCCTGTGGAACGGTTGGAAGGTCCAATCCGAGGATTTCGGCAGCGGCCAGACGGCCGGCGAGCAACCCCATGGCCGCGCTTTCCACATAGCCTTCGACGCCGGTCACCTGTCCGGCAAACCTGAGGTTGGGGCGCGATTTCAGGCGCATCTGATTGTCGAGCAATGTGGGAGAATTCATGAATGTGTTGCGGTGGATGCCTCCCAAACGGGCGAAGCTGGCATTTTCAAGCCCCGGGATCATCTTGAAGACTTCGGTCTGCGCACCATATTTCATCTTGGTTTGAAAACCAACGATATTATAAAGCGTTCCCAAGGTGTTATCCCGGCGAAGCTGAACCACAGCATAGGCTTTCTCGTCGGGTTTGTGTGCATTGGTGAGGCCAATTGGTTTCATCGGACCAAAACGCAGCGTGTCGCGTCCGCGCTCTGCCATCACTTCAATCGGTAGGCATCCGTCGAAATAGGTGGCGGTTTCACCTTCGTGAAACTCGGTCTTGTCCGCGGCCAGAAGGGCGTCGATGAACGCCTCATACTGGTCTTTTGTCATCGGACAATTGAGATAGGCTTTCTGCTCTTCTTCCGTCTCGCCCTTGTCGTAGCGGGACTGCAGCCAGGCCACATTCATGTCTACGCTGTCAGCATAGACAATCGGTGCGATGGCATCGAAAAAGGCCAGCCGGTCGGTGCCGGTCTCATGGGCAATCGCTTCGCCAAGGGCAGGGGATGTGAGCGGGCCGGTGGCGAAAATCCAGTTTCCCTCAGTGGGGAGCGAGGTGATCTCACCATATTCCACGGAAATGTTGGGCAATGCGCGCAACTGGGCGGTTACATCGGCCGCAAAAGGATCACGGTCAACGGCCAGGGCGCCCCCGGCTGGCAGGCGGTGTTTGTCGGCCGTGGACATGATCAGCCCGCCGGCCTGGCGCATTTCCCAATGCAGAAGACCGACGGCGTTTTGTTCATCATCGTCGGAGCGGAACGAGTTGGAGCAAACCATTTCGGCAAAATCGCCCGTGCGATGGGCGAAGGTTTCCACCTTTGGGCGCATTTCGTGGATCACCACATCCACGCCCATTTGGGCTGCTTGCCAGGCGGCTTCGGACCCGGCCATGCCGCCACCCACGATATGAAGTGTTTTGTCAGTCATGTTGGGGATATAGAGGCGTGTTGGGGGGGGGGCAAGCCTTGCATCTTGTCCTGATGTAAAAACACCCGCCGAAGGATGCGGCGGGTGTCTGGAACTTTGTTTTTTCGTGCGAACCTGATCAGGTCGGGTTGAACAGAAGCAGGCCGCCAAAAGCCGGACCATTGGTCTGGCTGATACCACTTGCTCCGAAATCCACACCGGATACGCCAAGGGCGCTTTTGTTCAGCTCGATCACCTGATCGATCACGCGTTTGCGCGTACCACCGGTCTGAACGACAAGTTCAAAGCCGAAGCTGTCTTTTTTAGACAGGCCCTTGGCGTAATAGGCTTCCATGGCGACATGTTTGTTCAGGTCGAGAGTTGCGCCAAGATTAAAGAAACCGTTGTCAAACCAGTCTTCGTTGGTGGTTTGAACCGAGGCAGCCAGACCAATATTCGGACGAATCTGATAGGTGGCCGCAAGCGAGCTGAACCCGTCTTCAAACCCTTCCCCCCAAATGGTCATGGCAGCAACCCCAAAGGAACCGTTGTCGAAACGCCCACCAACGGACTGGAGGTTGAAATCCTCAACCGATGTGGCGGATCCAAAAATCGTTGTGCGGTCGTTGATATTGAAAAGGCCCGAGAAAATGTTCGCGTCGGTTTCGTTGATCGTGTTTTGCTGAAAGCTGATGCCGAAGCGATCATTCTGGTAATCCGCACCAAAACCTTTGGCGGTTTCTCCGGAAAATGTGCTGCCATGAACATAGAGAGCTGCCCCCTCTACAACTTCGAAGGCCAGTTTGCCGGTCAGGATGCTTTCTTTCTCCACACCGAAGAACATGAGCGAGCTGCCATCAATCGACGCCTCGATGCGACCGAAATCAAGATCCATTGCTCCTGTCAGAGAGGTCAGAGATGCTTCGTCGAAGATCGTGGTTTCAAATTTGAACTGGCCGTAGGTCAGCAGATCTGTCTCTTCAAGCACGACGTCTACGGTCGGCTCGGTTTCGGCATTCCCAAGACTGCTCGCATGAGCGGCCCCCAGTGTCCCAAGGATGGCAAGGGCGGTGATTGCGATTGTGTGTTTCATGTTATCCTCAATGTCTTTCCCGCTTCCTTTAGAGAAGATTGGTCATGTGGAGAACCATCCATATGGAAATGAAACATAAATCTTGCATCGCGTGTGAGAAACGCAACACAGATTCCCTGCGTTTCGCGCCAAACTTTTGCGGCAAGTCTTCGCGAAACGCTTTGGGCTAGAGAGGGCTGCGTGGAAAGGGGGGGAATAAGAAAACCGGCATCAGGTGAAAACCTGTGCCGGTCTTATTTTTTGGCGAAACGGCCCGCGCTTGGTGTGAAGGGCCGGGGCAACCCAGCCGGATTCTTACGACAGGTCGCCGGATTGTGCCTCATCGGGCTGAGATTCGTGGGGCGCAGGCGTATCCACCTGAACCTCCTCGTCGTCGCTTTCCACAACCCGTGCCACCGATACGACGCTTTCGCCCTTGCCGGTGTTGAACACTTTCACACCACCCGCAGCCCGCGAGCGGAAGGAAATCCCGTTGACCGGGCAGCGAATGGATTGGCCTTTCGAGGTTGCGAGCATGATCTGATCGCTGATCTCGACCGGGAAACAGGCAACGATATTGCCACCTTTCATCGCGCCAACACCCTGGCCACCACGGCCGCTGACGCGGTAATCATGGGATGAGGTCAGATTGCCAGTCCCGCCTTCAGTCAGCGTGACCAGAAGGTCATTGGCAGCCAGCATTTCCTGATACCGCTCTTCAGACAGGTCACCAGAAAGCTCTTCTCCGGCATCGCTTTCATCCGCCCCCAGTTCGGTCCGGAACCGTTTGATAAAGGCGTTGCGTTCGTCCGGGGTGGCGTCAAAGTGACGGATCACCGACATCGAGACCACTTCATCCCCTTCATTGACCAGCTTGATCCCCCGCACACCGGTTGAGCTGCGTGAATTGAAAACGCGCACATCCGTGACCGGGAACCGAATGGCGCGACTGGATGAGGTAACGAGCATAACGTCATCATTCTCATCACAAATTCGCGCGTTGATCAGGCGGGTGCCTTCGTCGTCGCCTTCAAACTTCATCGCAATTTTGCCATTTGCCTTCACATTGGTGAAGTCCGACAGGCGGTTGCGACGCACGGATCCTTTGGACGTGGCAAAGATCACCTGCAGGTCGTCCCATTCCTTTTCATCCCGATCCACCGGCATGATTGCGGCGATCGATACTCCGGTTGGGATCGGCAGGATGTTGACCAGCGGTTTGCCTTTCGCCGTGCGGCCGCCCTGCGGCAAACGCCAGGTCTTCAGCTTGTAGGCCATGCCATCATCGGTGAAAAACAGGAGCTGCGTATGGGTGTTGGCAACAAAGAGGTTGGTGATCACGTCCTCGTCTTTGGTCTGCATTCCCGACAGACCTTTGCCGCCCCGCTTTTGAGCTCGGAAGTCGGCAAGAGGGGTGCGTTTGGCCCAACCGGACGCGGTGATCGTGACCACCATGTCTTCGCGTTCAATCAGATCCTCGTCGTCCATATCGCCCGACCAGTCGACAATCTCGGTGCGGCGCGGCACGGCAAATTGATTGCGCACCTCGGTCAACTCACCAGAAATAATCGACATGATCCGTTCACGAGACCGCAGAATATCCAAATAATCCCGGATCTTTGCGGCAAGTTCCTGAAGTTCGTCCGTGACCTCTTTCACACCCATGGCCGTCAGGCGTTGCAGGCGCAGTTCCAGAATGGCGCGGGCCTGCGTTTCCGACAGGTTATAGGTGCCGTCCTCGTTCATCTTGTGGGTCGGATCGTCGATCAGCTGAATATATTCCGCGATGTCATGGGCGGGCCAGCGGCGGGTCATCAGTTTTTCGCGGGCATCTGCGGGATCCTGCGAGGCGCGGATGGTGGCAACCACCTCATCCACATTGGAAACTGCAACGGCCAGACCGCAGAGGATATGGCTGCGCTCGCGTGCTTTGCGCAGTTCAAACGCGGTGCGCCGGGTGACAACTTCCTCGCGGAAAGTGATGAAATGGCTCAAGAAATCGCGCAGGGTGAGCTGTTCCGGGCGACCGCCGTTCAGCGCGAGCATGTTGCACCCGAACGAGGTTTGCATCTGCGTGTAACGGAACAGCTGATTCAGCACCACTTCGGGGGTCGCGTCGCGTTTCAGCTCGACCACAACGCGCACACCAATCCGGTCGGATTCATCCTGGACCGAGGAAATGCCCTCAAGCCGCTTGTCGCGCACGCCTTCGGCAATTTTCTCAATCAGCGTCGCCTTGTTCACCTGATAGGGAATCTCATCCAGAACAATGGCGTAGCGATCTTTCCTGATCTCCTCGATACGCGATTTTGCCCGGACAATCACGCTCCCGCGCCCTTCGGTATAGGCTTTGCGGGCGCCGGAACGGCCCAGCATGATGCCACCGGTCGGGAAATCCGGTCCGGGGATATATTCCATCAACCCTTCGGAAGAAAGATCAGGGTTCTCGATCAGCGCCAGGGTGCCGTCGATTACCTCGCCCAGGTTATGTGGGGGGATATTGGTGGCCATACCGACCGCAATCCCGCCAGCACCATTGACCAGCATGTTTGGAAAACGTGCAGGTAAAACAGTGGGTTCCAGGTCTTTTCCGTCGTAGTTATCGGTGAAATCCACCGTATCTTTTTCGATATCCGCCAGCAGTGAAGCCGAGGGCTTGTCCATCCGCACTTCGGTATAGCGCATTGCCGCCGGGTTATCGCCGTCCATCGACCCGAAGTTGCCCTGACCATCCAGAAGCGGCAGAGACATGGAGAACGGCTGTGCCATCCGCACCAAGGCGTCATAGATCGCTGAATCCCCATGCGGGTGGTATTTCCCCATCGTGTCGCCAACCGGGCGGGCCGACTTGCGATAAGGCTTGTCATGGCTGTTGCCGGTTTCATGCATTGCATAAAGAATGCGCCGATGAACCGGCTTCAACCCATCGCGCAGATCCGGGATCGCCCGACTGACAATGACCGACATCGCATAGTCGAGATAGGAGGTCTTCATCTCCTCTTCGATTGAGATCTGCGGCCCGTCATAGATGGGGCGTTCAGGGGGAATTTCGCCTGTGTTTTCAGGATTTTCGGGAGTATCGCTCACGTTGTCCGCCGTTCTGGTGCGTTTCACACAATATCTTGATCGTCCCTCTATATCATCGGCGAGGTGCGGGGGGCAACCAAAAGCCCGGCTGTTGGCGGTGAAATGGGTGGAATTTCGAACAGGGCCAGATGACAGGGCCAGAGAACGCCGCCGTGCTTTCGCTCTTCACTTTCCGGTTTACATAAAGGAGTATCGCGCAAACTCGCGACCGGCCCCAATCGCCAGATCAAGGAGAACTCAACATGCCCAAGCCCCGCAGCATATTCGAAGACGTGAGCGAACAGGGCGCCAAGCCCGAAGCCCGCACCGGCGGCATTGATCGTGGCGGTGCTTCGGGCGGAAACCGTCGTCTGGTTCGGATCTGGTTGGCGATGCTGTTTGTCCTGGTGGCGGCAATGGTTGTGGTCGGCGGGCTGACCCGACTGACGGATTCGGGGCTTTCGATCACCGAATGGGCGCCGATCACCGGCGCCTTCCCTCCGATGTCCGAGGCCGCATGGAGTGCGGAGTTCGAGAAATACCAGAAGATCCCGGAGTTCAAGCTGCAAAACAGCCATATGGATCTGGCCGCATTCAAAGAGATCTACTGGTGGGAATGGGGGCACCGTCAGCTGGGCCGTTTTATTGGTCTGGTCTGGGCTGTTGGTTTTCTGCTTTTGCTGGTTACGAAATCCATTCCCGCCGGCTGGGTGCCTCGTTTTCTTGGGCTTGGTGCCCTTGGCGGGCTGCAGGGGGCAATCGGCTGGTGGATGGTGTCCTCGGGGCTGACTGGGGAACGGGTGGATGTGGCGGCTTACCGTCTGGCGATCCATCTCGGGCTTGCCTTTCTGATCCTTGGGCTGATTTCATGGTATCTTCTTTCCCTTGGGCGCGATGCCGCCAAGCTGATGACGGCGCGTCGTGCGCGTGAGGGGAAGCTCTGGGGTCTGTCCACCGGGCTGTTACATCTTGCGTTCCTGCAAATCCTGCTGGGCGCTCTGGTGGCGGGTATTGATGCTGGCCGCAGCTTTGTGGACTGGCCCTGGATGGCAGGACAGATTTTTCCGCCTGATGCGTTTGAAATCTCACCGATCTGGCGAAATTTCTTTGAAAATGCCGGGTTGGTTCAGTTCATGCACCGGATGGTGGGCTATCTGGTGGTGGTGTTTGTCCTGATCGTCTGGCGCGCATCGCGCCGGTCCCCCCATGCGGATACACGACTGGCGTTTTCTCTGGTCGCTGTCATGGTGCTGGCACAGGCCGTTCTTGGCATTACCACCGTGTTGCAGGCAGCCCAGCTTCATGTGGCGATCACCCATCAGATTGGTGCCATCCTGTCCTTTGTTCTGATCCTGAATGCCCGGTTCATGTCCGGCTATCCCAACGAGCAATCCGTAAGAGGTTGATATGAAAAACTACAATGATTTGATGAGCTTTCAGCGCGATACCAATGCGCTGGGTGAGGTCGCAGGACGCCAGGGCTGGGATCAGGAAACGATGATGCCCGATGGTGCTGGCAATCAGCGGGCTGAGGAAATGGCCGTGCTTGAGAAGATCCTGCATCAACGCCGAACGGATCCGCGGATTGGCGAATGGTTGGCGGCCATTGATGAAGATGCATTGAATGAAACTCAGCGCGCGAACCTGCGCCATATCCGCCGGGATTTTACCCGCAGATCCCGCGTGCCCGAGGCGCTCGCAACCGAAATTGCCCGCGTGACGTCCGGGGCTCAACGGCATTGGGCAGACGCTCGGGCTTCAAATGATTTCAAAGCTTTCCGTCCTGTTCTTGAACAAGTTGTCAAGCTGGAGAGAGAGCGCGCTGCGGCTCTTGCGGATGGAGGAGATCTCTATGACGCGCTTCTGGAGGGCTATGAACCGGGCACGTCAGGGACAGAGATCCAGGCCCTGTTTGATGCCATGCGTCCGCGCCTCGTGGCGTTGCGCGATGCCGCCCTTGGCGCCGATCGGCAGCCCGAAGCCCTCATCGGCACTTACGCGGCCAAGAAGCAAATGAAGCTGGCGCGCAAACTGGCCAAAAAGTTCGGATATGATTTCCATCACGGTCGGTTGGACAAGGCCGTGCATCCGTTTTCGTCCGGCTCGGGGCAGGATGTTCGCATTACCACCCGCACGGCAGAAGAAGATCCGTTCAACTGTTTCTATTCGACCATACACGAGGTGGGCCACGCCTGTTATGAACTGGGCATCGACAAAACCCATCTCCTCACGCCTCTGGGCGCGGGCGTGTCAATGGGGGTGCATGAAAGCCAGTCGAGGATTTACGAAAATCAGATCGGCCGGTCGCGTGCGTTTACGGGCTACCTGTTTGGGCAGATGGAAAAGGCATTTGGTAAGGCCCCTGCGTCATCCGCTGAGGCGTTTTACGGAACCGTTAACCGGATCAACAAGGGCTTTATCCGCACCGAGGCGGACGAGGTTCAGTATAACCTGCATGTGATGTTGCGCTTTGATCTTGAGCGCCGGTTGATCACCGGGCATCTCGATGTTGCCGATCTGGAAGATGCCTGGAATGCGCGCTTTGCAACGGACTTCGGATACGAGGTCGACAAAGCTTCGAACGGAGTGTTGCAGGACGTGCATTGGGCCGTCGGGTTGTTTGGCTATTTTCCAACTTACGCATTGGGCAATATTTACGCGGGATGTCTTTATCAGGCCCTGTGTGCGGATCTGCCCGATCTGGAGGCTCAGCTTGCACAAGGTCATGCCACCTATGCGACAGGTTGGTTGAGGGAAAAGCTTCAGAAATACGGTGGCCTTCGTGAACCGGTTGCGACCATCACACATGCAACCGGGTCTTCGATTACCGTTGAGCCGTTGTTAAGGTATCTGGAAAGCAAGTTTTCTGAGATCTACCAGCTGTGAGCCATTCCGATTGCATGTTTAAATCGGCAACAATCCGCGCCCAAGAAAAGGCATTGTAGCCAGGTACGCATAAATGCAGCTATCTGGCCGCATACAGGCCCATTTTTGGACAAATTTACACTCTACCTTAACTCCTGACAGGGGAACTTGTCATGAAATGAACCCTTTGACGCCAAGCCATTTAAGTATGAGGTGCAAGGCAAGGAGCGGGATAGAGACATGAAGCAGTATGTAATGCCGGGGGGCAGATTGCGCGTGGCAAGCGCTGTTAAATCCATGATTTTCGTGGCCGTTGGTGCGGTTATGCTCAGCGGGGCTGAGGTCGCAACCGCAGCTGGTGGCTATTTTGTCCCGAACAAGGGGCAGGTTGCGGCACCTCCAGGCGCCAGAACTCTGTGTCAAACATATCAATGGGCCTGTTCAACCGGCTCGGTGGATCGTGCCATAAGTCCTGATGAGATGAAGGTGGTCAGACAGATCAATTCACATGTCAATCGGACCATCCGCCCAGTGGATGATCAAAAGCAATATGGTGTTGCGGAACGCTGGACCATGCCTTCCCGGCTTGGTGGTGACTGCGAGGATTATGCACTTGCCAAAAAACACGCGCTGATCGGGCAGGGGATTTCGCCGCAACGCCTTTTGATCGCAACGGTTCTTGACCGAAAACGCAATTCTCATGCGGTTCTTGTGTATCGTTCGGCCAAAGGGGATCTGATCCTGGACAATGTGACGAATAAGATTCGAAGCTGGCAGGATACCCGCTATGTGTTTTTGCGGATGCAGGATCCGAACAATCCTGCTCGCTGGGTCAATGTCTTCGCTGGTGGTTAAAACCTCTCAATTGTTTTCACACCCAGAAATACGGTGCAGACAGAAAACGGGCGTAGCATTTGCTACGCCCGTTTTGTTTGACTGATTTAGCAGTTCGATGCGCCTTGGTTTCCACCGCTCGTGCAGCCACCGTTCCCGTTGGAGTTGCCTGAGTTTCCGTTTGTGGAATCCGAGTTGCCATTGCCGCCGCCATTGCCGCCGCCATTGCCGCCGCCATTGCCGCCGCCATCACCGCCGCCGTCACCGCCGCCGTCACCGCCGCCGTCACCGCCGCCGTCACCGCCGCCATCACCGCCGCCATCACCGCCGCCATCACCGCCGCCGTCACCGCCGCCATCACCGCCGCCATCACCGCCGCCGTCACCGCCGCCGTCACCGCCGCCGTCACCGCCGCCATCACCGCCGCCGTCACCGCCGCCATCACCGCCGCCATCACCGCCGCCATCACCGCCGCCATCACCGCCGCCGTCACCGCCGCCGTCACCGCCGCCGTCACCGCCGCCGTCACCGCCGCCATCACCACCAGGCTTTTGGTTCGGTTCATCATCGTAGTCAGGCAATGCGGACGAAATCGACGCCGTTGGCAATGCGTTCAACGCATTCGCAAAAGCGGGACATTGCGCGCTTGTTTGTTCCAGAATGGTGAGAAAGTCGTCACTTCTCTGAATGTGCCGCAGCAGCTTTGTCGTCACACTTGTGCAGCCGCACAAGATATCAGCATCAAGGGATGCCCTATGCGTTTTAAACGTACATTCAGTTGCAAAGCTGCTTTGTGCCGATCCAATAAGCATGATGCCTGCAGCGAGCATGCTTAGCGTGGATGTTTTGTTTCTAAACATTCTACCCCCCGTAAAAAGAAAGTTATTTCAAAAAAACTTCGGAGCTCGGAAGCTGACCGGAGATGGAAGTGCCGTGGAAAAATCGGCTCCCAATTACAGACAAAATTCTGTCATACTTATGACAAATTTACGTCTACCTATCCGGTTAGTTTGGGGTATCTTTAGATTATTGTAATTTAATCTAAAGTTTTATGTAGCCTTGGAATTTCATGAGAATTTGAGGACCGGCATCGGCTTGTAACGGGCCTGAGGGAATACGGGAATTAGGGCAAAATGGCCTTATTTCCGCGAGGGCCTGCAATCTGAAACCACATTTGGCCAAGATTTTGCAGCCGCCAATAACTTAAACTACTATACCTAAACTCTACGACCAGGACGCTTCTTATGCCCTATCACTTGAAAACTCAGCGCAACCAGCCCGGCGACGTTCAATGGTGGGATGTCTGGCCAGATGAAAAGATTACAAGGGAGTATGGTAGACTTGGAAAGCCGCATGGATCTGTCCCCAAAATCCAAGGTCCAATCCCCTACAAGATGATTTAAGGGCACCTGCAAAAGGGAGGTGTGTTGACCGATCTGGTGAGTGGTCGCTGGAGTCGTGACCTTATCGTCAGTTACCGTGTAAAAGACATGATAGAAGCCAAGGATCGGGTCCAGCACCATTTCATACCGGTTGATCTGACACTTAAGGATGGCAGCCTTGTCACTGGTCAATATTATATTTTTGTGGCGGGGGATCTGACCGACTCAGTTGTTCCATAAACGTCAAATATAACCCCAGAAATCACAGAAGGGCAGTGTCTGACTTCAGCGCTTATGGGGCCAATAGGATTATTTGCTAGGGCGTAGACTCATAAGAGCCAAATGACTGTTGCGGCGATGTGGGCTGCTGCCAAGAGGGTTTGTTGGCATCGAAATGTTCGCAGGCTGAGTTGTCGCCAGTCCTTCAGTCGGTTGAACATGCGCTCGACGATGTTGCGGGTTTTGGAGAGGTCTGCGTCATATTCGAATTGTATTTTGCGGTTCTTGCGCGGTGGGATGCAGGCGGTTGCCTTGGCGTCGCTCAGCCAGTCGCGCAGGTGATTTGCGTCGTAACGCCGCGCCACTTGCGCAACCGCCCCCCTGACGTCCGTGTCTGCGCGCAGATCGAAACCTTCTCTTCGTCCGACCAAAACCGCTTCTTCCCGCCCTTCTTCGCCCCCATAACCCGCCTCATAATGTCCACTATCGATGGTGGACACCATCAACACACTCTATCCCACGTCAGAGCAGGGACACCGGATGCATACGGATGTCTGGCGATCCGCGTCGATAGAAAGCTGAACTCGCGCAACGTGATCAATGCCCCGAGCGACCTGCTCATCCTACGTGGTATCCCATCGTTCATTCGTTCGGAAAATGGTCCGGAGTTCGTGGCTCAGGCCGTGCAGGGCTGGATCAAAGCTGTCGGCGCAAAAACAACATATATCGAATTAAAGCGTTTCGGTTTTAACCTGATACAGGGGGAAACCGAAACGCGGTAAGAGATCTCAATGTCGTGGGCATTTGGGAATAAGCATGTGTCTCAAGTTAATCCCGAAACGCTTTAATGCAACAGTCCCCAATTTACCGTTCAGATGCGGCCTACACACTGTGGCTTGCTTCAAGTCGCGCGGCTTGGAAATGGGACAGGCAAGCCAATATCTCATCACGTGTCTCAAACAAACATGCAGACGTGGACAGTGCATCGGCGACATCTGGAGCACGGCAGGAGCCAAACCGCTTCTCTACGGCCTCTAGCAGCATGTTGCGCACGTCGGAACCGCTGATGCCTGCATTGGCCACAGCCCGCCTGGTGATGATCTCGCGGTCATGAGCGTCGATCAGAAAAGCTGCACGAATGACATCACCGTTCCAGCAGGTGAACTCCAAGCCGTCACTGCACCACCGCAGCTTCGAGCGCATCACCACCACCTTGCCGTCATGGGTGCGCTCGGGTCGATCAAAGCCGGAGCGCTCCAGCAGAAAACTGTTGTACTTTATGATGCGGTAAACCCGTTTATGGTTAACAACCTGTAAGCCCAGAGAATGCAGTTCCCGGTTCAGCACGGCCGTAATCCGCTGGTAGCCATAGGTCGGGTGCTCCGCTACCAGCCGTCGATGCGTGGCAGGACCGCCGCGTCTTGAGCTTTATGATAGCTCCGACGCGGCTTCGTGCTTCCGTTCTGCCGTTCGTGCAAGTTTGAACGGGACACCCCAGAGCATCAGCAACCATCTTCATGGCAACCGTCCCGTTGCAGCGAATGTGCAAGCAAGGTTGGTTCTTTTGACCGTGACTTATCCAATGACTCCTCCAATATCTCCACTTCCATCGTCTTGCACCCAAGCTGGCGTTCGAGTTCGCGGGCATCGGGGACCGAGCGCGCCAACAGATCGAGTTTGTGCACGACGAGGATGTTCTCTTCGTGCACAGCGGCGAGGTCCTGGTCCAGTCCGGGGCGGGCCAGGTTGGTGCCGGTCAGCCCGTGGTCGGTGTAGATGCGATCCGGGCTCACCCTGAGCTTTTCGAGCGCCTGCTTTCGTGCCGACAGGTCCTGCCGGTCGGTCGAGCAGCGCGCGTATCCGATTTTTGTGAAACTCATACCGCCATTGCACGAATAAGGCCCCTCTTTTGTAAATTTCATCGTACCATTGTCATGATACACTCAAGATGCCGGTTGCAAGCGAGACCCACGTCATGCCAAAATGTCCGCTCACCGTCCCCTTACGGACTGTTTGACCACGCTGTCCGATGACCGGCGCGCCGAAGCACTGCGCCGGTTCAACATCCTGCGCCCACATTTGAACGATGCGGTTCCCCTGACGAAAGTGGCCCGTGCCAGTGAGGTCTCGTTGCGCACCCTTCAAAGATGGGTGGCCCGATATCATCGGGACGGGTTGGTTGGGCTGGCGCGGGCACCGCGCACCGATGCAGGGCGGCGGAAGATCCCGTCTGAGCTGGTCAATCTGATCGAAGGTTTGGCCCTGCACAAACTCCGATTGTCACGCTCGCCCATGACGGCGCAGCCGCCTACCGCGACCAATTCGAAATGGTCTATCGTCATCGGGCTGAAAAGCCGGATGCGGTTTGGAAAGCAGACCACAGGCAGCTGGATATTCTCATTCCGGATGCCAATGGCACGCCGGTACGACCCTGGCGGACCATTGTGCTCGATGATCATTCTCGTGCCGCGGCCGGGTATGCCATTTTGGTGGGCGCGCCTTCAGCCATCCAAAATGGCCCTTACCCTGTGGCAAGCGATCTGGCGCAAAGACACGCCGTCCTGGCCGATCTGCGGCTTACCAGACGTGCTCTACACCGATCACAGCAGCGATTTTACCAGCAAGCACCTTGAGCAGGTAGCGGCGGATTTGCGTATTGAGCTTGTGTTCTCGACGGTGGGCCGACCGCAGGGGTGCGGCAAGATCGAGCGCTTCTTTGGCACCATCAACACTGAGCTATTGCCGGAATTGCCGGGGGCTTTGCCGAATGGAAAACCCGCTTCACCGCCACATAGAGATCAAGTTCACACGTCTGGAAAACCGTAAATCCTATGAAGTAAATCATATAAAAAAGGGCCACCTAATCAGGCGGCCCTTTGAATTTTTCAAACGCGGGGTGGCTTATGCCACGGCGCTGGCATTGTCTTTCAACCAGCTCATCACGTTTTCCGGCGAGCTTTCGCCATAGGGATCTTCGCCGTGATTGTCCTCGCGGCCCGGCTCTTCGAACCATTTTTCCACCACACCGTCTTTGATCACGGCGGCGTAGCGCCAGGAACGCACACCAAAGCCGATGTTGGATTTGTCGACCAGCATGCCCATCAGGCGGGTGAACTCACCCGATCCGTCGGGGATCACTTTCACGTTTTTCAATTCCTGGTTGCGCGCCCAGGCGTTCATGACAAAGCTGTCATTCACGGACATGCAATAGATCTCTTCGATGCCCAGTTTTGCAAATTCTTCAGCGCTTTTTTCAAAGCCTGGAAGCTGGAAGGTCGAACAGGTGGGGGTAAATGCCCCTGGCAGCGAGAACAGGATCACGCGTTTGCCGGCGAAATAATCATCCGAGGTCATGTCCTGCCAGCGGAACGGGTTGTCACCGCCGATGCTTTCGTCACGCACACGGGTTTTAAAGGTGATGTTGGGAACGCGAACGCCTTCTTTCATCTGTCTTGATCCTTCATAAAAGTTCAACTTTTGGCAGGGGAAGAATCAACGTTCCCCTGCGGTTCGCGACTGTCTAGAAAGATTCCAAAACTCACTCAATGACTTTCTTTGTCGCAGTTGGTAAAATTCACAAACGCAACAGAATTGCGCCGGGCAGGGCGGTTCATGTCGGTTTCATGCGCGCCAATTTCGCCAAGCCATGCATTTTTCACATTCCCGCATCCCTGCCGATGCAGAAGGGTGACAGGCTTCCCCACGCGGCGTATATAATCGGGGAAATTGGAGGACCATTCATGCGTGATCTTAAACTTCCTGAAGAGCGCCACCCGGAAAAAGCGCATCGCAAGGACAACGCTCAGCCCAAGAAACCCAGCTGGATCCGTGTGCGCGCGCCCGGCGGCAAGGGTTATGCC
Source organism: Aliiroseovarius crassostreae (assembly GCF_001307765.1). Lineage (GTDB taxonomy): Bacteria > Pseudomonadota > Alphaproteobacteria > Rhodobacterales > Rhodobacteraceae > Aliiroseovarius > Aliiroseovarius crassostreae. Next base: position 540,158 of record NZ_LKBA01000019.1, on the reverse strand, counting down.
GAGACCCACAAGATCATGCGTGAAAACAAGCTTGCCACGGTCTGCGAAGAGGCTGCCTGTCCGAATGCCGGGGAATGCTGGTCGCAGGGTCACGCCACCATGATGATCATGGGAGAGATCTGCACCCGCGGCTGCACATTCTGCAACGTGGCCACCGGGCGACCGGATGATCTGGATGTGTTTGAACCGGGCCGCGTCGCTGACGCGGTGAAGAAGCTGAACCTCAACCATGTGGTGATCACCTCGGTCGATCGGGATGATCTGAAAGATGGCGGGGCCGAGCATTTCGCCCAGACCATTCGCGCCATCCGTCATAAATCCCCGAAAACCACAATTGAAATCCTCACGCCAGATTTCCTGAAATGCGACCCGTCGGTGCTGGAAACCGTGGTGGCGGCCAAACCGGATGTGTTCAATCACAACCTTGAAACCGTGCCGGGCCTTTATCCGACTGTGCGCCCCGGTGCGCGCTATTTCCACTCGTTGCGCCTGTTGCAGCGGGTGAAAGAGCTGGACCCGTCGATGTTCACCAAATCCGGCATCATGGTCGGGCTGGGCGAAGATGCGCAAGGTGTGCGGCAGGTGATGGATGATATGCGCGCGGTGGATGTGGATTTCCTGACCATCGGTCAATATCTGCAGCCCACACCGAAACACCACGCGGTGGAGCGGTTTGTGCATCCTGATGAGTTCAAGGATTACGAGAAAGCGGCCTATGGCAAAGGGTTTACCATGGTGTCGGCAACCCCTCTGACACGCTCGTCCTATTTTGCCGGGAATGATTTTGAACGGCTGCGGGCCAATCGCGAAGCTCAGCTGGCGACAAAACCCTGACAGGACAGATCAGGGGCGCTGCCCCTCGACCCTTCGGGTCTCACCCCGAGGTATTTCAGGCAAGAAAAAGGGCGCGCGGTTTTCCGGGCGCTCTTTTTCGTTGCGTGATTATGGGCATGATTATGGGCGAATTTTGCTTTGTGAGCGGAAGTCCTGCATCCAGCCCGGCGCGCCGAAGAAATATTCCACGGCAAAAAGGGCGAGACACAGCACCAGCACGGCCAAAAACAGTTTCACGCGTTTTTCAGAGGGCGGGTTTCGCGCCCATCGGGACATCCGCCAAAGCCAGCGCGGGTTCATCGGTCAGGTCTCTTAGACAAAACGCACCTTACCGATAAAGGGCAGGTTTCGGTTTCGTTGCGCATAGTCGATCCCGTAGCCAACGACAAATTCATCGGGGATTTCGAAGCCGGTCCAATCGGCCTTGATGTCCACTTCACGACGGGATGGTTTGTCGAGCAGGGCAATCGTGCGCAGCTTGCGCGGCCCCTTGGCTTCGAGAAGTTTGATCACCTGGGTCAACGTATGGCCGGTATCGACGATATCTTCGACCACCAGCACGTCGCGCCCGGCAATTTCGCCACGCAGATCCTTGAGAATGCGCACCTCGCGCGAGCTTTCCATGGCGTTGCCGTAGGATGAGGCCTCAAGGAAATCGACCTCGACCGGCAGGTCGAGCTCTCGCACCACATCCGCGATAAAGACAAAAGAGCCACGCAGCAGCCCGACCACAACCAATTTGTCAGTGCCTTCAAACTCCTCATGAATGTCATGGGCCAGCTGCTCCACCCGCGCCGCAATCCGTTTTGCTGAGATCAGGGTGTCAATCACATAGGCAGGTTGGGTCATGCTGGGTCCTTGCAGGTTTGCTGGTATTTTTCGGGGCATCCCCCTTGATTTCCGAGCGCATAATTAGGACATGTTCCGCCACGATAGAAGGGAAAAAGCACATATGCCAACCCATGGGGAAAAACGGATCCTGCCTTATACGCCCAACCAGATGTATGAACTGGTGGCTGATGTTGCGAAATATCCGCAATTCCTGCCCTGGAACTCGGCTGCACGGGTGCGCAAGCGGACGCCGCAACCGGATGGAACGGAAGTGATTGAGGCCGATCTGGTGATCAGTTTCAAAGTGTTTCGGGAGCGGTTCGGATCGCGGGCCCTTCTGGACCCCAACACGCCGCGCCTGGACATGGAATATCTGGACGGGCCGTTCAAATATCTACGGTCCCATTGGCAGTTTCATCCGCATGAAACGGGGTGTGAAATTGAATTTTTTGTCGATTTTGAATTCAAGAGCGCAGTCTTGCAGAAAGTCATTGGCTTGGTGTTCAACGAGGCAATGCAACGGATCGTGCGGGCGTTTGAACTGCGGGCACAGGAACTTTATGGCCCCGTGGTAGGGTGAGCCTTGCTGGTGGCAGGGTTGGTCCCCCAGAGGGAGTGCTTTGCATCCAGCCCTTCATCGCGTGTCCCGAGCAGTCCAGACATCGGATTACGTGTCGCGTTGCGCAAGCGGGTGGTGTTCGAGCACCAGCGACTTCAACCGTTCCTCCAGAACATGGGTATAGATCTCGGTCGTGGCGACATCGGCGTGGCCTAACAGCGTCTGAATGGTGCGCAGGTCTGCCCCATGCGCAAGAAGATGGGTGGCAAAGGCATGGCGCAGCCGGTGCGGGGTCACCAGATCCGGAGATATGCCCGCCGCCACCGAAATTTCCTTGATCAGGCCAAAAAACCGATGCCGGGTCAGATGGCCAGATTTTCCCCGCGAGGGAAACAGGAATGGGGAGGGGGGGGCCTTTTTCTCAATCCGCTGCGTCTCTTCCTGTTCATCGCGGAGCAAAAGCCAGTCTGCAAGCGCATCGCGCGCGGGCGGAGACAGCGGCACCATCCGTTCTTTGCCCCCTTTCCCTTTGACCAACAACATGCGCGGGTCACCACGCGCGCTGCTGACCGGCAGCCCGACCAACTCGCTGACCCGCATTCCGGTGGCATAGAGCAGTTCCATCAGGCAGGTGTTTCGGCATCGGTCAGAGGGGGAACGCCCAAATTGCCTTGCCGCCGCCAACAAGGCATCAACCTGTTGTTCGTCCAGTGTTTTCGGCAGGGATTTTACGCGTTTGGGCCCTTTGATCTGCAAGGCGGGATTGTCGTCTCTCCATCCCTCTTCATAGGCAAAGCGAAAAAGCCCTTTGATCGAGGACAGGCGGCGCGCGCGCGTTGACTGGGCCAGTCCAAGCGCATCACATTCCACCATGAAGTTTTCAATATCTTCACGGGTGACGTTGGAAAATCCCTTGGAGCCAAGGTGATCGGAAAAGGTTTTCAGATCCCTCCCATAGGCAAGCAGCGTGTTCTGCGCACCGTCCAATTCGGCCGCCTGCGCTTCGAGAAAGGCTGATATCCAGCGTGCGTTGTGATCAAATCCGGTCATCCGCGGCGATCCAGTATCAAGAATTGCAAAGCAGCGGCGCGGGCCGTGTCCTCAAGACCAATCTGGCGGAAAAACGCGATTGCATCACTCACCTCGTCCAGATCGCCCAAGGAGCCGTTACTGAACAGGGCGATGGCGCGCAGGATGGCCTCTCCCACACGATCTTGATCCACAAGGCCGCTGAGGCGTGTTGGCATGGTGCGGGCAGCAAACCCTTCCAGCACCGCTTCGGTTTCGGCATCCACCGGAACAACCGATATTGTGTCCCCAAGAGCGATCGCGCGCAGGATGGCGGCACGTGGAGCAGGCCCCGGATCTGCCGGAAGCTGGCGCGCGATCTGTTCGGAGGCGTTGGACATCAACCCCATGCGAAGGGCCACCCATGCAGCCTCTTTTGCGAGGGGAAACCGGTTAAGTTCAGGTCCGAAAATGCGTGAGAAGGGCAGCTCCAGATCCACCTCTTCCAACCGGGTCCAAAGCGCAGGCAGCAGGACGTTCAGCGTATCAATGTCGCGTGTTTTCAGTGCTGTATCAAGGGCCTGCACGGCGGCCATCCGATCCCAGACGCCCCCTGAGGCCGCCGGTTTGCGTTCGGTGTAAAGGCCAAAGATCTGGTTGTCGCTGACGGCGCCCACACGGGCCAGCCGCTCGCCCGCTTCCGCGCGTGCCTTCCAGCCGATATTGGCGCGAAGATCCGCCTGCGCAAAGGCGAGGGGCAGGGTGTGGGTGGCAATATGCTGGCCGATTGCCTCGTAAAGACGGAAGGTCAGAGGGGTCGGATTGCCGGGCTTGGGCAAGAAGGGGTCACCTTCGAACAGGTCAGGGTCCAGAAACCAGGACAAAAGAAGGTCCTGCTCTTGCGAGATATACCCCAGCGCCCGCGCCGTGCCCAAAGACAGGACCGCCGCTTCCCAATCCCCCTGACGGGCAAGGCAAAAGATCCGCGCAGGAAAAGTCGGGCTGAGGGCGGGGGCATTGGCAAGGTGGCGACAGATCAGGTCTTCCTCCCCCAAAAGCAGCGCCGTATCAAATCCACGGCGAAAACTGGCAGGTGTTGTCAGACCGGCACGTGCCAAAAGCGCATCGGCCTGATCAAGAGCACCAATGTTCAAAAGCCGGTCCACTCGGGCCAGGAACAGCCGGTCATCAGCAAGCGACGTGCCCTTTGGGGGATCAAGTTCGGCCAGAAGAAGGCGGTTCAGAAGGTCCTGCAGGGCCGGCAGCAGGTCAACCGGCAGGCCGCTGATCCGGCGCGCAAGGTCATCCGCGCGCGAGGCCCCCCAGAGATCGGACTGAAATCCTGTCACATGGCTGGGCAAAAGACCAACCGCGTCTGTTTTTGTGCGTGCAAGAGGGGACACTGTCACCGCGGCCACCGCCGCCGTCTGCGCCACATCGCTTTCGCTGCGACCGCTTTGGGCAGAAGGGGGTGTCGGGGCGGGTAGGGTGATGCTGTTGGACAGCCAGTCAATGGCCGAAAGCGGCTTGTCTGCAGCCCCCTGCTGGGACACGGGCGCGTGCGAAGATTGTTGCGCCATTACCAATCCGGGCACACCCAAACCGGACAGGGTGCCCGCCACCAGCGCACAGAGCAGTGACCGGGAAAGCGACCGTGACAAAACACGGCCCAGCTTTGCCGGGTTGCCTGTTCGCCCAGGTTCAGAAGGACACCCCCTCTTAGCCATCGTTCAAGATCACCGACATGTTCTGCGGTGTGGCATCAGGTGACATGTCCCCAAGGTAGGCGTATCCCAATACGCCGATGCCGGACAGGATCGACAGAAAAAGAACGAGTTTGATAATGCGAAGTGCCATGGTTTTCCCTTTTTTCTCGCCTCGCGGTTGCCTCGGTTCATTTTATATATGGCTTTTGCGGCAAGATCACGCCATTGAAGTAAAAACTTCGTAATTCGGCAGATGGGCGCCCCTTTGAGCAAGACTGTGACATATGAACTGAAGAAATCCGTGGTCATGGTGGGCATGATGGGGGCTGGGAAAACCGCCGTCGGACAGGCGCTGGCCAACCGTTTGGGCGTTGCTTTTCTGGACAGTGATGAAGAGATCGTCAAAGCGGCCAACATGTCAATTGCCGAGATATTCGAACGCGACGGCGAGCCGTTTTTTCGCGATCGGGAAAGCGAAGTCATCGCACGTCTTCTGGAGACGGAGCGGGCGGTTCTGTCCACCGGCGGCGGCGCATTCCTGGCTGAGAGAAATCGCGATGTCATCACCGAGATGGGTGTGTCCGTCTGGCTCAAGGCGGATCTGGAACTGCTGTGGAACCGGGTGAAACACAAAGACACCCGTCCCCTTCTTCGCACTGCTGATCCAAAGGCCACATTGACCGAGATTTACAATGCCCGCGTGCCGATCTATGCCCATGCGGATCTGGTTGTTGAGGCCCGGTCGGAATATGCAATCGGGGATATGGCGGATGCGGTGATTGCCGCCCTTCTGACCCGTCCGGATGTTTTGCAGGAGGTATGAGATGACCACAGTTCACGTTCCCCTCGAAGGGCGCGCCTATGACGTGCGCATTGCCCCCAGGCTGATCAACCGTGCGGGCGCGGAAATCGCTCCTTTTCTGCCGCGCCCGAAGACATGGATTGTAACGGAAGAAACGGTTGCCGGTCTGCATCTGGATACGCTCAAATCCGGGTTGGCTGCCGAAGGGATCGAGGCTGAGGCGCTGATCCTTCCACCGGGAGAGGGCACCAAAAGCTGGCCTTATCTCATGCAGGTGGTCGAATGGCTGTTGTCGCAAAAGGTTGAGCGCAAGGATGTGGTTCTGGCCTTTGGCGGTGGGGTGATCGGCGATCTGGTGGGCTTTGCCTGCGCGATCCTGCGCCGGGGCGTGGGGTTTGTGCAGATCCCGACCAGCCTTCTTGCACAGGTTGACAGCTCGGTCGGGGGAAAAACCGGCATCAACACGACCCATGGTAAAAACCTTGTGGGGGCGTTTCATCAGCCGTCTTTGGTTCTGGCAGATATTGCGGTGCTGGGCACGTTGAAAAAGCGCGATTTTCTGGCCGGATACGGTGAGGTCGTCAAATATGGCGGTCTGGGAGATGCGGATTTTTTCGCCTGGCTTGAGGAAAATGGCCCGGCACTCGCCGCGGGAGATATGGCATTGCGCAAAGAGGCCGTGCGCCATTCTGTGCAGATGAAAGCCGATATCGTGGTGCGTGATGAAACCGAGCAGGGAGACCGTGCGCTTTTGAACCTCGGTCACACATTTGGTCACGCGTTGGAAGCCGCCACCGGCTATTCCGACCGCCTGCTGCATGGCGAAGGGGTTGCGATCGGATGTGCGCTCGCCTTTGAAACCTCGGCCCGGATGGGGCTGATCAGCCAGGAAAGCCCCTCGCGCTGGCGCGAACATCTTGCTGCCATGGGCATGAAGAAAGACCTGTCGGATATTCCCGGCGAGCTGCCGGATGCAGAAGGGCTGATTGCGCTGATGGCACAGGACAAAAAGGTTCAGGCCGGAAAGCTGCGCTTTATCATGGCCCGCGCCATAGGCGATGCGTTTGTCACCGATCAGGTTGATATGGAGATTGTGCGTGGTGTTCTGAACGACGCGCTGGCCGGTCGGAGCTGATCCCGCTCCGGTCTCGCTCTCTCAGCGCGCGCTCAATGCAGCGTCAATCAGTTCCAGTGCGTGGCGTGCCGCGGCGAGGCGCACTTGCGCGCGCCCACGGGCGCCAAACTCCACGGTTTCCGTTGTCACCGCAGTTGTCCCCCCGGTGGCTGCTGCAAGCCCGAAACAGACCCGGCCCTCGGGTTTGTGATCGGATCCACCGGGGCCGGCAATACCTGTGATCGAGACGGCGATATCCGCAACCGAATGCGCCAAAGCGCCCAAAGCCATTTCCGCAGCGACCTCTTCGCTGACCGCCCCATGGGCGGCAAGGGTCTTTGCCTGAACCCCCAGCATTTCCTGTTTCGCGTCGTTTGAATAGGTGATGAACCCACGATCAAAAACATCGGAACTGCCGGGAATTTCCGTGATCCAACAGCCTACCATGCCCCCGGTGCAGCTTTCAGCCGTTGCCAGTTTCACGCCTTTGCTGCGGCACATGTCCAGAAGGCCCGCGACAAGGGGATCATCGGTGAGGGGCGTGGTCGGAGTGGGCATCAGAACCTCATCGGGGTTGGGCCAATGATCACCATATGGGCGATATAGGCCGCGAGAATCACGGTGATCGCAGCGGCAATACCCGCATAGACATCATCCAGCATGACACCTTGTGCATCCCCGCGCCGATCCGCTTTTCCAATCGGCCCGAATTTGGTGATGTCAAAGAACCGAAACGCGAGGAACGCCACGATCCAGCCCGGATAAAGCTGTAAGATATCAGCCCCCATGATCCGCGCCCCAAAAGACACCGGGAAAAGTGCAATCCACATCCCCACCACTTCGTCGATCACCACTTCAGACGGGTCGTGATTGTCGCTCCCCATGGTGTAAATCTCTGTCGCTTTGAGGCCGATGAGATAGGCCAGAATGGTGGCGCCAGTCAGGGCTATCGGCCCCCCGATCATGTGTAAAAGCCATCCTACCGGCAGCGCCGCCAAGGTGCCCCAGGTGCCGGATGCGGGTTTCAAAAGACCAGAATAGCCGAAGGTCGCAATCAGCTTGGCGGTGGATTTGTTCATGGCTCAATCCTTGATCAACGTGGCAACGGCCATTGAGGCGATCCCCTCTTCCCGGCCAGTAAACCCGAGCCGTTCCGATGTGGTGGCCTTGACCGAAACCTGGTCCGGTTCCAGCCCCATGATGGTGGCAAGGGCCGCCCGCATGGCGATGGCATGAGGGCCAATCTTCGGCCGTTCGCAGATCAGGGTCACATCCACATTCGAAATGCGATACCCCCGATCACGGGCCCGGCCGACGGCATGGCGCAGGAAAATATCGCTTTCAGCACCTTTCCACTGCGGATCACTGGGCGGGAAATGCTGGCCGATATCGCCATCCGCCAAGGCGCCGTAAATCGCATCTGTCAGCGCATGCATGCCCACATCCGCATCGCTATGCCCTTTCAACTTCCGCTCATGCGGAATTTCGACACCGCACAGGATCACATGATCACCCTCTTCAAAGGCGTGCACGTCATATCCCTGACCCACCCGAATATCCATCTTGCTGTCCCTTACGTGATGTTTTGCAACAATAACTCGGCCCGTGCGAAATCCTCGGGCGTGGTGATTTTCAGGTTCTGCTCCTCGCCCGCCACGATCGTGACGTCAAGCCCTGCATGGCGCGCGACTTCGACATCATCGGCGGCCCCGCCCGGATGGGCGCGATGTGCGGACAGGATCTTGTCGAAATGAAACCCCTGCGGGGTCTGTGCGCGATAAAGCCCGTCACGGTTCTGGGTGCCGGAAACCTTACCATCCGTTCCCCGCCAAAGCGCATCCGTGACAGGAAGGGCAGGGGCCGCCCCCGGGCTGAGGGTAAGCGCATCGAGAACTGCATCAATCACCTTGTCGGACACAAGCGGCCGGGCCACGTCATGGATCAGCACATAATCCGGGTTGGCGCTGGTCAGAGCTTCCAACCCACGCCGCACCGTTTCATCGCGGTTGGCCCCGCCGAAAACTTCCGCCATCTCGGGAAGGTCAGGTCCTTTGGAAAGGCGATCCCAGATCAGGGTTTCGCAGAGTTTCCGATCTTCCGGGTGAATAACCAGCGCGATCATCGAGATACGGGGATGGTTGCAGAACCTTCGGATGGTGGCCTCCGCCACGGAACCGTCGCCCAGAGGACGCCATTGTTTTGGCAGCCCGCCGCCCGCCCGCGTGCCCCGGCCTGCGGCAACAATGACCACGGCCACTTTCGGGGGAATGGAGTGTGTCTGGTGTGTCATGACGCCCTGTTTAAGATGTTTCTGCGAAAAACTGTATCGAAGATTTCAACACGAACGCCGGGCGCAACCTTTGCCGCCACATCACGCGCGTTTTGCGAACCTGCCACGAAAGAGATCACAAGCCGATAGAGCGCCATGGAAACCGCCTAAAAAATGTGCAATTCATAAATGAGGGCCGATCCCCGCAGGCAAATTCTTGTTTGGTTGCAGGGACCCGCGCATGATTTTCGCAATTGCTCAAGGATTAGGCATGCCTCTCTCTATCGGACATATCACGCTGCCGTCGCCGGTTATTCTGGCGCCAATGGCGGGAATCACCGACTTGCCGTTTCGCCAGCTTGTTGGCGGATTTGGGGCCGGTCTGGTTGTGTCCGAAATGGTCGCCAGTCAGGAAATGGTGCAGGCCAAACCGGGGGTGCGGGAACGGGCGGAGCTGGGGTTTGGCCTCTCTGACACTGCGGTGCAACTGGCCGCCCGGGATGTATACTGGGCCGGTGAAGCGGCACGGATGGTTGAGGCCAATGGTGCCCGGATCATCGACATCAATATGGGGTGTCCAGCCCGAAAGGTGGTCGGCGGAATGTCCGGCTCTGCGCTTTTGCGCGATCTCGATCATGCGCTGCGCTTGATCGAGGCCATTGTCGGCGCGGTGCAGATCCCGGTCACGCTCAAGACACGTCTGGGGTGGGATGACATGATGCTGAATGCGCCGGAGCTTGCTGGACGCGCCGAAGCGGCTGGCATCCAGATGATCACCATCCACGGCCGGACCCGATGCCAGTTTTACAAAGGTCGTGCCGATTGGTCGGCGATCAGGCGGGTCAAGGAGGCGGTATCGATACCGGTGATTGCCAATGGGGATATCATGGACAGCAAAACCGCACGCGAGGCGCTTGAAAAATCTGGTGCGGATGGTGTGATGATCGGGCGCGGGGCAGGGGGGAAGCCCTGGCTCCTGCAACAGGTGGCCCATGATCTGTTTGGCGCGCCTGCCCCGGTGATTCCGCAAGGCGAAGATCTGGTCCACATGGTTCAGGATCATCATCGTGCCAGCCTTGACTTTTATGGCGAGGAACTGGGCGCGCGGGTGATCCGTAAGCATCTTGGCTGGTATATGGATGTGGCCCGCACACCCGCGGACCTGCGCCGCCGGATCCTGTCGTCACGTGATCCGGCCGAAGTGACCGGGTTGCTTTCGGACGCTTTGCTGCAAGAGGTGCCCGCATGAGCGATCTTCTGTGGTCCGCATTGCCCATTCCCGCGCTGATCCTGTCAAAGGATGGGCAGGTTGAGCAGGTCAATGCCGCAGGCGAAGCCCTGCTCAATCAATCTGAGCGGGCCCTGCTTGGACGTGGGATGATCGAGGTGCTGCAACTTGGACCCGAACTTGGGGACGCCATCGAGAGGGTGCGCGCATCGCAGGGAACGATGTATGCAGATGCGGTCAAGTTCACGCCGCATAATGCCCCGCCCGGCGAGGTGAACATCCAGATCTCACCAATCGGGGAAGGGGCGTTGCTGCTGTTGCATCCGCGACAGCCGGAACAGTTGGGGCAAGAAAAGGGCAGCAAGGCCGCGCGTCAGGCGATTGGCATGGCGGAAATGCTCGCCCATGAGATCAAGAACCCGCTTGCCGGCATCACCGGGGCGGCACAGCTTCTGTCCATGGGGCTCAGCCCGGAAGATCAGGAGCTGACGGATCTGATTGTTGCCGAAAGCCGCCGCATCGTGGCGCTGCTGGATCAGGTTGAACAGTTTGGCGATTTGCGCCCGCCGGTAAAACACCCGGTCAATATCCACGACCTGCTGGATCGCGCCCGGACCACGGCTCGGGTGGGATTTGCCGATGGGTGCAGCATCAATGAACTGTATGATCCCTCACTGCCCCTGACCTTTGTGGATGAAGACCAGCTGATGCAGGTTTTTCTGAACCTGATCAAGAATGCATCTGAGGCCGCAGGCAGTGCCGGGTCCATCACGTTGCGCAGCTTTTACGACGCCGGGTTGCATCGGCGCGGTCCGGATGGCACCCGAGAGCCCCTTCCGCTTCAGGTCGAGGTGATTGATGACGGTCCGGGCCTGCCCCCGGACATTGCCGATCATGTGTTCGATCCTTTTGTGTCTGGCCGGGAAAATGGCACCGGCCTCGGGCTGGCGCTGGTATCAAAGATCCTCACCGATCACGGCGGGCTGATCACCGTCAACAGTCAACCGGGCCGAACCGTGTTTCGGGTGTCGCTGCCGGTGGTGCCCGATCCCGGGCGGGCCAGGAAATAAGGAGCTGAGACAATGGACGGAACCGTTCTGATTGCCGATGACGACCGCACGATCCGAACTGTGCTGACCCAGGCGCTGACCCGCGCAGGCTGTCGGGTGCATGCCACCGGTTCAATGATGACGCTGCTGCGATGGGTCGAAGAGGGGCGCGGGGACGTTGTGATCTCCGACGTGATCATGCCTGACGGGAACGGGTTGGAAAACCTGCCTAAGATCTCTGAAATGCGCCCCGACCTTCCGGTGATCGTGATTTCCGCCCAGAACACGATCATGACGGCCATTCAGGCGGCCGAGGCAGAGGCATTTGATTATCTGCCCAAACCCTTTGACCTGCCGGACCTGATGAAACGTGTCGGGCAGGCGTTGGAGCGAAAACGCCTGCGTGCGCCTGCAAGCCCGGTTCAGGGGACCTCCACCACCAGGTCAGACCTGCCGCTTGTGGGGCGCAGCCCGGCAATGCAGGACCTCTATCGCCTCGTGGCGCGGGTGCTGAATATTGATCTTCCTGTATTGATTACCGGGGAAAGCGGCACCGGAAAGTCGTTGATTGCCCAGGCCATACATGATTTCTCAGCCCGCAGTGAGGCCCCATTTGTGGTGGCAACCCCGGATGATCTGCGGCCAGCGGATGCCTTGTCGGATCTGACCCGCCGGGTTGGCGGCGGCACCATTCTTTTTGACGGGATCGGGGATCTGGATGGCGAGGCTCAGGCGCGCCTGTCGCGCTTTCTGGATGGGCTTGGCGCAAGTGGAAATGGAGGCCCCCGGGTCATTGCCATCTCTCAGGGAAATCTATCAGAACGCATTCGGCAAGGCGCGTTTCGCGAAGATCTTTATTACCGTCTGGCAGGTGTCGTGATATCCGTTCCGGCCCTGCGTGAACGGCTGGAAGATATCCCCGCCCTTGCGGCGCATTTCATTCAGCGCACCGCGCAGGATGGGATTTTGGAGCGGCGGCTGTCGAACGACGCTCTGGAGGCGTTGCGAGCGCATCCCTGGCCCGGAAACTTGCGCCAGTTGGAAAACCTGATGACCCGCCTGCTGGTCACCGGGGGCGAGGAAGACATTTCTCTGACCGAAATAACGAATGCCCTGTCCGGGGATCTGGCCGTGCGCTCTCCCAGTCAGGCCCCCGATGAGCGGCTTTCCGCCTCTGTCGCTAGGCACCTCAAGCATTACTTCGATCTTCACGGCGGGACATTGCCGCCACCCGGCCTTTATCAACGTATTTTACGTGAAATCGAGCTTCCCCTGCTGGAAATTGCGCTGGATGCCACCAGCGGCAATCAGGCCAAATGTGCCGATCTTCTTGGCATCAACCGCAATACCTTGCGCAAAAAGATCACCGACCTCGGAATAGAGGTGACACGCCGTCGAAAGTTGATGTAAAAGAGCAACAAGCGTTGCAAATTGGCACTGGGTCGCTGCGATCCGGGGCGGGAGACGTGAAGTGGTCGGACAAACCGGCGCAGACGTGGTGCTGAACTCGGTGTCACAAAAGTGGCAGTAACGAGCAGCCTGCAGGTTTTGGGGGGCAAATACGTTGGCAGAGCGCAAGATGCGCAAAACCAGCCTTGAGCGGTATATCGCGGCGCGGAACTGGCGCCGCTTGCGCACGATATCGGCCCTTGGCCTGATCATGATGGGACCACTTCTGGCGGTGGGCACTTTCCTTGTGCTTGGGCCTTTTGGTCAGGGCGGGGAAAGCTCCGCGTTGCGTCTCATCCTGATGGCCGACCTTCTTTACGTGATCGTCGTGGCCGGACTTGTTCTGGCAGGTATCGTTCGAATGGTTGGTGCGCGCCGGATGGAAAATGCCGGGTCACGGTTGCACCTGCGTCTGACCGCGGTTTTTGCCGTTATCGCGCTGAGCCCGACGGTGCTGGTGGCGATCTTTGCCATGCTCACGTTGAATTTGGGGCTTGAGGGCTGGTTTTCAGAACGTGTGCGCCTTGTGGTGGGGAATTCCCGCGCCGCGGCTGAAGCCTATAAGGGGGAAAGCCGCGAGGGGCTTGTTCAGGATGCGCGTGCGATCAGCAATTTCCTTGTGACCCAGAGACAAAGACAAACCCTTTTGACCGAGGGTGAACTCGGCCAGCTTCTGACAACGGCGCAAGAGCGGATCCAGCGCGGGCTGAGCGAAGCCTTTGTGCTGAATTCCGATGGCGATATTCGGGTGCGCGGCAATCAATCCTACCTGTTCAACTATGACCGCCCCGAAGAGGAAGATTTCAAACAGGCGATGGCAGGGCAACCGGTGGTGATCGAAGACTGGAGCCAGAATGAATTTCGCGTTTTGCTTCTGCTGCCGGGCTTCTCCGACCATTTTCTTTACCTGACGCGCGAGGTGAACGGAGAGATCCTGGACCTGGTCGATGAAACACAGGAAGCGGCCAGACTTTACACCCAACTGGAAAGCCAGCGCGGGAAAACCCTGTTCCAATTTGGTCTTATTTATCTTGGCTTTGCGCTGATCCTGATCCTCGCCGCAGTCTGGATGGGAATGTGGTTTGCCGAACGGCTGGCGCGACCGGTCGGGCGGCTTGCGGGGGCTGCAAAACGGGTTGGGGCCGGGGATCTGGATGTTCAGGTGCTGGAAGAGCGCGGGGATGACGAAATCGCCATGCTCGCGCGGTTTTTCAACCAGATGACCCGGCAATTGAAGGGGCAGCGTCAGCGGCTTCTGGATAACACGCAGCAAATTGATGAGCGTCGGCGTTTGTTTGACAGTGTGCTGAGTTCCATCACTGGCGGGGTTATGGGGCTTGCGGCCGATGGGTCGGTCACCTTTGTCAACCGCGCCGCCGAACGGCTGCTGGATGTGCAGGATGAAAGCGGACATGAACATCAGTTGGAACTGGTTGTACCGGAGTTTCAGCCCATGTTTGATGAATTGCGCAGCAGCAATCGCGAAAGCGTTCAGAAAGAAGTGCGCCTGACCCGCAGCGGCAAGCAGGAAAGCTTGCTGGTGCGCATTGCCCAGCGGCGCAATCATGATCGTGAGCTGGAAGGCTATGTGATTGCCTTTGATGACGTCACCGATCTGGTATCTGCGCAACGTATGGCCGCCTGGGGCGATGTCGCCCGAAGGATTGCACATGAGATCAAGAACCCGCTCACCCCAATTCAATTGTCGGCGGAGCGGATCAAGCGGAAATTCTCTCGTGTTGACGGGGTGGATGTCGACGCCCTTGAACAATACACGGATGTGATTGTTCGCCAAACCAATGATTTGCGGCGCATTGTTGATGAATTTTCAAAGTTTGCCAGGATGCCGGAACCTGAGCGTAGACGCACAGATCTTGTGGCTTTGACCCGGGATGCGGTGCTTTTGCAGCAGACAGGCCAAGAGGGCATCACGATTCACGCAGACCTGCCAGAAGAAGAGCTTTGCGTGGATATTGACCCGACCATGATTGGTCAGGCCCTGACAAACCTTATCAAAAATGCCGGTGAAGCCATTGAAAGCCTTCAGGAACGTGGCGCTCCTCAAGGGTATGATCCTCAGGTCCGGATTGCGATGCAAAAAGAAGAGGACGGGGTGCGGATCACCATTGCCGACAATGGGATTGGCCTGCCCGAAGACCGTGCTAAGCTTTTTGAACCCTATGTCACGACACGCGACAAAGGGACCGGGTTGGGATTGCCAATCGTCAAGAAAATTATCGAAGAACATGGCGGGACGCTCGATCTAGAAGATGCCCCCGTCTTTGGACATCAATCTGGCACTGGGCAGCTGCGCCCCGGGGCCATGGCTGTAATTTGGTTGCCAGTGGATGAAATCCCGGCGACTGCAGTGAGTTAAGGAAAGAGGATAAGATGAGTGACACCAGGGGCGATATTCTGATTGTCGATGACGAGCGGGACATCCGCGAGTTGATCTCGGATATTCTTGAAGATGAGGGGTTTTCCACCCGCATTGCCGGCACCTCGGATGAGGCCGTGGCGCAGGTGAAATCCGAACTTCCCGCGCTGATGATCCTCGACATCTGGCTAAAAGACAGTGACATGGACGGGATCGACATCCTGAAAATGGTCAAGCGCGAACACCCGGAAGTGCCGGTGGTGATCATTTCCGGGCATGGCAATATCGAGATCGCCGTCGCGGCGATCAAACAAGGCGCTTATGACTTCATCGAAAAGCCGTTCAACATTGACCAGCTGATGGTGGTGATTTCCCGTGCGATGGAGGCCAGCAACCTGCGACGCGAAAACACCGCACTGAAACGGCGTGACGGGTCCACAAAAGAGATGGTTGGATCAAGTTCGGCCCTCAAAGCTTTGAAAAGTAACCTTGATAAAGTCACAAAGTCAAATGGCCGCGTGCTGCTATCCGGCCCGGCCGGGTCGGGGAAAGAGCTGGCAGCGCGCTATATTCACACCCATTCCGACCGCTCTTCAGCACCGTTTGTCGTGGTCAATTCCGCAGCGATTGACGCCGACCGGATGGAGGAGGTGTTGTTCGGGCGCGAAACAGTGGAACGCGGGGTGGAACCCGGCCTTCTGGATGAAGCCAATGGCGGGGTGATCTATTTCGATGAGGTCGCCGACATGCCGCTTGGCACCCAGTCCAAAATCCTTCGCGTTCTGGTGGATCAGCGTTTTCAGCGGGTCGGGGGACATGATAAGGTCAGCGTAGATATTCGCGTCATTTCTAGCTCTAACAAAGACTTACAGCACGAAATTAATGAAGGAAACTTCCGCGAAGAGCTCTTTCATCGGCTAAATGTCGTGCCGATTTCCGTGCCTGCTTTGGCCGATCGACGCGAAGACATCCCGGAGCTTGCCGCGCATTTTCTGGAAACGATCAATGCCGAGCAGGGGCTGGCCCTTCGCAGTTTGAGCGAAGATGCCGAGGCAATGCTTCAGGCAATGAGCTGGCCGGGCAATGTGCGCCAGCTTAAAAACGTGATCGAGCGCGTGTTGATTCTGGGCGATGGCACCGGCCCCATTCAACCGCATGAGCTTCCTGGAAATGACCCGGCTGAAGCTGCGGGTGAGGATGGCGGCCTTCCGCGTGCGCTTCCGTCGGCCCTGGCAACCCTGCCACTGCGCGAAGCACGGGAAGCGTTTGAGCGGGAATATCTGCTGACCCAGATCAACCGTTTTGGCGGCAATATCTCGAAAACTGCGAATTTTGTCGGGATGGAGCGCAGCGCCCTGCATCGAAAGCTGAAATCCCTTGGCGTTGTGACCGGCAACAAGGCAGGCGCACGCGTGGCATATATTGCCGGAGAAAGCGAAGAGGAAACCGCCTGAGATCCAAACAGAAAGTGTCGCCACGTTCAGGCCGTTGCGGCCTGGGCATTGGGGGTGCTTGACCTTGTTGGGTTGCAATGGCAGACCTTTTGCTGACAGGGCGCCGGACAATGGCACTCGGCAAAAGACAGTCGGTTCAGCCTCATGTTGACTGAGGTTGCGCCGCCGAAACGAGCTGAAGGAACAGTCGGCCATGAAAGTGATCATTTGCGGAGCAGGACAGGTCGGTTGGCAGATCGCGCGGCATCTGTCGGCGGAAAACAATGACGTCACCGTGGTTGACAACAATCCGGTCCTCGTTAATCGCGCCACGGAAACACTTGATGTTCAAGGGGTTACGGGGTTCGCTTCCTACCCGGATGTGCTGGAGCGGGCAGGGGCACCGGATGCGGATATGATCATTGCCGCCACCCATTCGGATGAGGTGAACATGGTCACCTGTCAGGTGGCACATTCGGTTTTTGCAGTGCCGCGAAAAATTGCCCGGCTGCGCAGCCAATCCTATCTCGATGCGATTTATTCCGATCTGTATCGGCGTGATCATCTGCCGATTGATGTGGTGATCAGCCCGGAGCGCGAGGTGGCCGAGGCGGTTCTGAAACGGCTGACCGCACCATCCGCGTTTGACATCGAGAGTTTTCTCGACGGCAAGGTGCAGTTGCTGGGGGTGCAGCTAGATGACGACTGCCCCGTGCTCAACACACCGCTGCGCCAGCTGACAGATTTGTTTTCGACCTTGTCGGTGATTGTTGTGGGTGTGCGGCGCGAGGGGTCATTGTTCGCCCCCGAACCGGGAGATCAGCTTTTCGGCGGCGATCAGGTTTATGTGTTCACCCGTACCGAAGATATGGATCGCACGATGGAGGTCTTTGGCAAGACCACAAAACGCCAAAACCGTGTGGTCATTCTGGGCGGGGGGAATGTTGGGCTTGCGGTTGCCAAGGCGTTGGAAACCCGGACCGATCGGATCCGGGCCAAGGTGGTTGAGCTTAACCGTGTTGTGGCTGAGAAGGCCGCGGATGCGTTGGAGCGCACCGTCGTGCTTTATGGTGACGGCATGAATATGGAGCTCATGAAAGAGGCGGGGGTGCCCAAAGCGGATGCCATTCTCGCGGTGACGGATGATGACAAGGTCAATCTGCTGACCTCGGTGCGCGCCAAATCCGTTGGGTGTCAGATGTCGATCTGCCTGATCAACGATCCTACCCTTGCCGGGTTGATGGAGCCGCTGAATATCGACGCCTATATCAACCCGCGCACCCAGACGGTCAGCTCGATCCTGCGCCATATCCGGCACGGCAAGGTGCGTGAGGTCTATTCGCTTGGCGACGCCGAGGCCGAGGTGATCGAGGCGCAGGTTCTGGCCACCTCACCCGTGGCCGGCAAAGCGATCCGGGATGTGGATTTTCCGGAAGGGGTGCTGGTCGGGGCGGTGCTGAAGGGGGATACCGTCTATAAGCCAACCGGTAAGATGCGGCTGGATGAAGGGGATGTGGTCACGATTTTTGCAATGGCGGAAGACGTCCCCGAAGTGGAACGCCTGTTGCAGGTTCAGATTGATTATTTCTGATGTCGCGCCTGCCGTCCTCTTCTCTTGTTGGCAGGATACTGAACCTGCCTTTGCTGGTGATCCTGATGGGGATCGGGTCGACCTCAATGCTGGTCCCAGCTGTATACGGGTGGTTTGCAGGCGAGTTTTTTGAGAGCCGGGTTTTCTTTTACGGTGCCATCCTGTTTGGGTTTCTGACGTCCTTCCTGGCGCTTGCCATGGCGGATCGACCGCGCTCCAACCGGCCCCGGCGCCACCTGATGGCGCTGCTGGGACTGTTTGTGCTTTTGCCCATCATGCTTGCGGTTCCTTTTCACCAGGCCCTGCGCAACACCAGCTTTCTAAACGCTTATTTCGAAATGGTCTCGGCCCTGACCACCACCGGGGCGACCCTGTTCGATACCCCCGACCGACTTGCAGAGACCCTCCACCTCTGGCGCGCGCTGGTCGGTTGGATGGGCGGCCTGTTCATCTGGGTCAGTGCCATTGCCATTCTTGCCCCCATGGCCCTTGGCGGTTTCGAAGTGCGCGCACGGTTTGGGGCCCGACAGGACGCTGGGGGTATTGGCGGCGGATTGAGCCAGATCACGCATGTGGCAGATATTTCCCAGCGCATTCGCGCCTATGGGCTAAAGCTGTTTCCGGTCTATGCCGGGTTGACCTTGGTCCTCTGGATTGGCCTGATCCTGGCCGGTGATACCGCCTTTGTTGCCGCCTGCCACGCCATGTCGACCATGGCCACCAGCGGGATCTCTCCTGTAGGAGGCATAAGCAATAGCGGGGCCGGATTTGCGGGCGAAGCGATTATCGCGGTGTTTTTCATTTTTGCGATTTCACGCCTGACATTTGCCACTGACATGCAATCAGAAAACCTGCGCAGCCTTCTTGGGGATGCGGAAATTCGCATGGCGTTTGCGATTATTTTAATTGTCCCGGCCTTCCTTTTCCTGCGCCACTGGATTGGCGCATATGAAGTGGATGAAGAAACCAATATTCTGGCGGGCCTGACCTCTCTGTGGGGATCGGTTTTCACGGTTCTGTCCTTTCTGACCACAACCGGGTTTGAAAGCAGCGCCTGGGCCGCCAGCCGGGATTGGTCGGGCTTGCAGACGCCGGGTCTGGTCCTGACTGGGCTTGCCCTGATTGGCGGCGGCGTTGCGACCACGGCCGGGGGCGCGAAACTCATGCGGGTCTATGCGCTGTACCTGCATGGACGACGAGAGTTGGAGAAACTGGTCCACCCGTCATCGGTGGGTGGCAGCGGAACCGACGCGCGCCATATGCGGGGGCGTGGTGCCTATATGTCCTGGGTGTTTTTCATGCTTCTGGCAATGTCGCTGGCCATTGTGACACTGGCGCTATCCTTTACCGGTCTGGATTTTGAAAGCACGATGATCCTGACCATTTCCGCCCTTACCACCACGGGGCCACTGGCCCAGGTGGCGTCCAGCACACCTTTCTCTTATGCGGATCTGTCCGACCCCGCCAAGGTCATCATGGCCGGGGCGATGGTCCTTGGTCGGCTTGAGACATTGGCAATTATTGCACTTTTCAATCCCGACAGCTGGCGCCGCTGAAGCTTTCCCGACATTTTTGTCGCTATAGGTGCATTTTGCAATACGTTTGGGGCTGGAAACCTTCAAATTCACAGGTCATATTAGAAGAATAGGACTTTCCTGCCGTTTCCCGGCAGCACGAGATAAAAAGGACAAAAAACGATGGCTGCGGACAAACAAAACCTGCAAGACGCCTTTCTGAACCATGTGCGCAAATCGAAGGTGCCCGTCACGATTTTCCTGATCAATGGCGTCAAACTTCAGGGCGTCATTTCCTGGTTCGACAATTTCTGCGTTCTGCTGCGCCGGGACGGTCAATCGCAACTGGTATACAAACACGCGATTTCGACGATCATGCCGGGCGCTCCGATCAACCTGTATGATGGCGAAGACAGCTGACCGATCTCGTTGAACAGGAGAGCCTGCCCACACGGGCCTGGGTTCTCCATCCCGAACTGACATCCGACCGCGCCCGCCGGACCGCTGGCCCTGCGCTGGAAGAGGCCGTTTCACTGGCCGCTGCCCTGCCACATCTGGTGGTTGAAGGGGCCGAAATCGTGCGTATTTCCCGCCCCCATCCCGGCCACCTGTTCGGATCGGGCAAGATCGAAGAGCTGAAGGCGCGCCTTCAGGCGGCCGAAGTTGAGCTTGTGCTGATTGACGGGCCGGTCAGCCCGGTGCAGCAGCGCAATCTTGAAAAGCTCTGGAAAGTCAAAATCCTCGATCGGACCGGGCTCATCCTTGAAATCTTCTCGGATCGCGCCCGGACACGGGAAGGGGTGCTGCAGGTCGAAATGGCCGCGCTGAGTTACCAGCGCACCCGACTGGTGCGCGCATGGACCCACCTGGAGCGCCAACGTGGCGGGCTTGGATTTGTTGGCGGCCCCGGTGAAACCCAAATCGAAGCCGACCGCCGCGCCATTGATGATCAGCTCAACCGGCTGCGCAAGCAGCTTGAGAAAGTTGTGAAAACCCGCGAATTGCACCGTGCGGCGCGGGCCAAGGTTCCCTTTCCGATCGTGGCGCTTGTGGGCTATACCAATGCCGGGAAATCTACGCTTTTCAATCGGCTGACCGGTGCGGACGTGCTGGCAAAAGATATGCTGTTTGCCACGCTTGACCCGACGATGCGCAATATCGAACTGCCGGGCAGCGGGCGCAAGGTCATTTTGTCGGACACGGTGGGGTTCATCTCGGACCTGCCGACCCAGCTGGTGGCTGCGTTTCGCGCCACTTTGGAAGAGGTTCTGGCCGCAGATTTAATCCTGCATGTGCGCGATATTTCGTCTGAGAACACAGATGAACAGGCGGCGGATGTGGAAAAGATCATGGAAGATCTGGGGGTGGATGAAAACACGCCCAGCCTGGAGGTCTGGAACAAAACCGATCTTCTGGATCCCGAGGACGCAGATGCGCGCCGGCGCGAAGCTGCACGCAACGACGATGTTTTCACCCTGTCCGCCATAACGGGCGAAGGGTTCGAAGAATTGTTGGAGGCGGTGGAAACCCGGCTGGCATCACCGCGCGAAACCACAGATGTTGATCTGGCGTTTTCCCAGGGCAAGCAGCGCGCGTGGTTGTTCTCGCAAGGGGTGGTGGACGCGGAAGAACAGACCGAAACCGGCTGGTCCCTGACCGTCACCTGGACCGAGCGGCAGAAAGCGGAATACGCGGCGCTGTGAACGAGGCTCTCGGGGGGGCAGACCACCCTCTGATGGCTGGCCCCCGAGACCGGTTTTTAGAAATCCCGGATCATTTTTCCTTGGGCAGCAGGCGGGTAATACCAACCGCCGCCGCCCGCGCCAGATCGGGATCAAGGGACATCGGGGTGTATTCTCCGCGCCGCCAAAGCTCGCCCAGATCATCATAGTGACGCGAAAGCGGGTGACCGGACTGGCCGGTGGCGATGACAAAAAGCGAACTGTCGGGGTCGGCTAGGTCATAAACGCCGCGATATCCAGCCCCATGCACGTTTTGAAACGGATTATCGCCACGACCGGATGTTTTTCCGCGCATCAGCGTATTGTCCCCGCCAGAGGTCGATTGCCGGATATTCACGAAATACTTCAGAAACGGGACTTTTCCCAACACCGGATGATCCTGCGTGGCGATATGATAATCCCCCCAGCGCAGGCTTTCCTGCTCGCCACGCGTGTTTTCCTCCAGCCAGAGCAGCGCATCATCCAAAGCGGCCCGGGCGATGTCAGTGCAGGTTTCTACCGGGGCGGACTGGATCACATCACACCAGACAGAAGCCCCTTCGATGTCCCGAAAAACCCGCTCGATAAAAATGGGATCGGCATGGGGAAAAGCCTCGGTCAACGGTCCAAGCTCATCGCGGATCAACCTGTTTTTCAGGGCCTGCATCCAGGCAGAATAGATCAGGGGCTCCGGCATATGTTCGTTCATCTCGCCGTTCCAACTGGCCAGCAGGTCAAGCGCGCGCTGGCGCTTGCGATCCTGCGTGCCCTCTGGGGCGGCCTCACCGGTAAACCACAGATCTGCCCCCACCAAAGGCAACAGCGTCCGGGCGGTGGGAGAGACCGTGTCCAGCTGCGCTTCGATAAAACTGTCGCGCGTGTGCACGGCACGGGCCTGCATCAGGCGGGTCCAGCGCTGGATACGCTGGCTGTCACCCCAAGAGTAACTCATGTGAAGCGGGAAGGGGCGTTCGATCACCTTATTGTTGGTGTTGCCGACAATGCCCCCTTTGGGTTGCACGAATTCCGGGTTGGCCGAATAGGTTTCCACCCCGTTCCAACGGTTTTCCGGCTTCCACCCGAGGCTCGGCATACGTCCCTTGGTTTGATGATCCGCATTCCGGCGGGGCATCGCCCCGATCACTTTCATCGCGATCTGGCTTTTGTCTGCCATGGTCAGGTTCAGGCTCGGGGCTACAAAATCCGCGCCTGCAGACAGGCCTTCACTGATTGTCATGGCGCGCATCAGTCGGATTGCCGCGCTCATGGATCGGTCACGTGGCGCCAGCAGCGTCCAGGACAGTGCCGCAACATGGCCCGGTGGGGTAACCGAGGACAGATCATACATGTTCCCCGGCAAAACCGGGCCATTATCTGACCATTGCAGTTGCAGGGTGACCGGCGCCTGATCCTTGACCTTGACAATGGTTGGACGGGTGACAAGCTTTGCGAACCCGTCGGGCGTGCGCACCTCTTCCGCATTCTCGGGGTTCAGCTCCTCCATGAACACATCCTGATCATCCATGTAAGAGGAGGTGATGCCCCAGGCAAAATCGTTTGAGCGCCCCACAAGCACGATAGGCATGCCGGGAATGGTGCCCCCGATCACCCCTCCGGTCGATAACTCCAACCGCGCAAGATACCAAAGGCTGGGGGCGGTAAAGCTGAGATGCGGATCATTGGCGAGAAGGGAGGCACCGGCGGCGGACCGGCTGGGCGCGGCGGCCCATGCGTTTGACGCACCTTCCAGCCCGCGGGCGGGGCTGGGCCAGAAATCGGGCAATCGATCCACCGGGCGCAAAGCGGCAAAGTCCGGGGTGCCCTTAAAGAGGGACGCGTAATCAGGGAGCGCAGCCACACCGGTGCCGGGCATGTCCGGCATCACATCACGCAGGCGCTCCTCAGGTAGGGCAAGCGAAACGCGCGCGCGCAGCACCTCGTCCTGAAGCTGCCCCCCCTGCTGCACCCCCATGAGCTTCAGGACCGCAAGGCTGTCGGCAGGTTGCCAGGGGGAAATTCCGGCAGGGAACAGGAAAAACTCGGGCGCCCCTCTTCCTAACGCCTCGGTGTTGATCCGGGACAGATAGGCGTTCACGCCCGACGCATAGGCCGACAGGGCCTTTTGGGTGTCACGGTCCTGTTCTGCCACATCCTGCTGGGCAAGGCGGTAGATATCGAGCCGCCGCATCAATTCATCCGTTTTGAACGTACGCTCCCCGAACAATTCCGAAAGGCGGCCCTGCGCGGTGCGGCGCAGCAGCATCATCTGCCAAAGTCGGTCCTGGGCGTGCGCATAGCCAAGCCCAAAGAACACATCACTGTCGTTCTGACCAAAAATATGGGGGATATTGGCGTTGTTGCGCACAATCTCGACCGGCGCGGTGATGCCGGGGGTTTCTCGCGTGGCGGAGTAATCCGGCAGGGATTGCGCCGCAAGGTAATAGACCA
The DNA here is from genome assembly GCF_001307765.1 of Aliiroseovarius crassostreae. Taxonomy (GTDB): domain Bacteria; phylum Pseudomonadota; class Alphaproteobacteria; order Rhodobacterales; family Rhodobacteraceae; genus Aliiroseovarius; species Aliiroseovarius crassostreae. The sequence continues at coordinate 516,225 of NZ_LKBA01000019.1, read as the reverse complement.
GCCCGATTCCCAGAACTGCCAATAAAAGGGCTGCCGATACGATCCGGATCAACCAGCGAAACACTATTCCCATTCCGAGCCTCTTGTTGACGTTTTGGGTCTGAGCGGTAACTACTGTGCCTGACAGGGAAAGACAACGAAAGGGCGTTGCAATGGCAAAATGCGCATTTTTGGGCTTGGGCGTGATGGGCTATCCGATGGCGGGGCACCTCGTTGCTGCGGGGCATCAGGTGACGGTTTACAATCGCACCACTGCCAAGGCCGAAGCCTGGGCCAAGGAACATGGGGGGAAATGGGCCTCCACCCCGCGTGAAGCGGCACTTGGCGCGGATTTTGTCATGGCATGTGTGGGCAATGATGACGACCTGCGCGCGGTGGTGCTGGGTGAAAATGGCGCGCTGTCGGGCATGACAGACGGGGCGGTTTTCGTTGATCACACGACGGTATCCGCCAAAGTGACACGCGAACTTTATGCCGCTGCCCGGTCTGCAGGTGTCAGTTTTCTGGACGCACCCGTTTCCGGTGGGCAGGCCGGGGCGGAAAACGGTATTCTGTCGATCATGTGCGGGGGCGATGACACCGCCTATTGCGCTGCGGAACCGATCATGCAGGCCTATGGTCGCACTGTAAAACGCTTGGGCGAAAGTGGGGCCGGGCAGCTGACAAAGATGGTCAATCAGATCTGCATCGCCGGTCTGGTGCAGGGCTTGTCCGAGGGGCTGCATTTTGCCGAGAAAGCCGGTCTTGATATTCGAGAGGTCGTCGATGTGATCCAGGGCGGGGCTGCAGGCAGCTGGCAGATGGTCAACCGGCATGAAACCATGGCGGATGATCACTTTGAACACGGTTTTGCAGTTGACTGGATGCGCAAGGATCTGGGCATCTGCCTGGACACGGCAAATGAAAATGGCGCAAGCCTGCCGGTTACGGCGCTGGTAGATCAGTTCTATAAGGACGTCCAGAAAATGGGCGGCGGACGTTGGGACACATCCAGCTTGTTCAAGCGGTTGAAGACCCTGGACTGACTAAAGCGTTTCGACTTCAACCTGAGACAGGGGAAGTCGAAACGCGGGAAGTGCTGTCACTGTTGTGGGCGTTTCGGTTCAAAACAAAAAAGGGAGGCGTCATGCCTCCCTTTTCCATTGGTTCAACCTGTTTGGGTCAGGGAATGATACGGGTGTATTTTGCCCCCTCGAGCGACGCGCCAGCCAGCGCCCCGGCCTGACCAAAGACAACAGCAACCACCGGATCGGATGAGGTGATCGTGTCGGCGGAGAAGCGATCGCCCTCGGTCTGGAAGGCGTATTTGATATCCGCAGAAGCCACCCAGCCGGCAGAGCGGCGGAAATCCTGCAGCGCCTCTTGCGTCATGAAAAACAGCACATGGGCATATTGCTGCGCGCCGATCTGAAAACCGATGCTGGCCTGGGTTTGCGAGTAGTAATCAACCGTGACGTCGTTGATCAACAGCGCCCCGCGCCCATAAGCGCCCCCAACGATGAACCCCGCCTCGGTCACCAGGGGCATCACCAGCATCCCGGATGCTTTGGCGGCAAGATCCCGCATACCCGGATACCGGTTGTAGAGATAGTTCAGGGTCTGGGTCACGCGGGCGTCAATCTCGGCTGCGCCCTGCGACCCCACGCCATTGGCACAGCCCGCCAGCGCGAGCCCCGTGCCGCCAAGCGCCACGATAAAGCCTCGACGGGAAAATTCTGAATTCTGTTCTGACTTGCTCATATTTAGCCTCGCATCGCCAAATTCGGGGAACTGACCTGCCGGATCAACACCTCCAGCGCCCCTGCCTGTTTTCATTTGGTGCCGGAATTATTCCGTGCCATTCCTGTTGTTTGAAAACTATAGACCAGCCATGTGTGGCTGTCACGCAAAGAGGGCACCGCCCCAGGGGGGCGGCGGAAAACTGCACGAAATGCGTGTTTTAGACGGCGCGGCGCAGGGCACCGGGATCATTCTCCAGACAGGGCGCGTGCCATGCGGGGGGCGTAATAGGTCAGGATGCCATCACAGCCCGCCCGTTTGAATGCCATCAGGCTTTCCGCCATCACCTTGTCGCCATCCAGCCAGCCATTTGCCGCCGCGGCCTCTTGCATCGCGTATTCACCCGACACCTGATAGGCAAAGGTCGGCACACCGAATTCGGATTTCACACGGCGACAGATATCGAGATAGGGCATTCCCGGTTTGACCATGATCATATCCGCGCCTTCCATCAGGTCCCGCTCAACCAGGCGCATCGCCTCGTTGGAATTGGCGGGATCCATCTGGTAGGTTTTTTTGTCGCCATTCAATGCCCCGGAGGCGCCGACGGCGTCCCGGAACGGTCCATAATAGGCCGAGGCATATTTGGCGGTGTAACTCATGATGGTGAGATTGCGGAAACCTGCGGCCTCGATCGCCGCGCGCATTGCACCAATACGGCCATCCATCATGTCGGACGGGCCCAGAATATCGGCACCGGCCTCGGCCTGGGCCAGCGACATTTTCACCAGCGCCTCAACCGTTTCGTCATTGAGGATCTCTCCATCCCTGACAATGCCGTCATGGCCGTTGGCGTTGTAGGGGTCCAGGGCCACATCGGTCATGATGGCAATATCCGGCACCGCGTCCTTGATTGCACGAATGGCGCGGTTTGACAGGTTTTCCGGGTTCCAGGCCTCTTCACAGCTTTCGGTTTTCAGCGCCGGATCGGTATAGGGAAACAGGCACATGGCGGGGATTCCCAGATCCGCAGCCTCGTGGGCGGCTTCGACCAAAAGATCAATTGACTTGCGGGTCACGCCGGGCATCGAGGGGATCTCTTGCTCCACATTGTCGCCATCCACCACAAACACCGGCCAAATCAGGTCATTGACCGTCAGGCTGTTCTCGCTGACCAGATCACGTAAGGCTTGCGACGAACGGGTGCGGCGCAAACGGGTCATGGGGAAGGGGGCGACGGTGCGCGAAGGGATCTGCCGACTCATCTGGCTCTCCTGTCAGTGGGCCGGGGGTGCCCCGGCGGGATGGCGATGTAGGTCTTGAACGGGTCGGATCCCCAACCCGAAAGACATGTTTTTCCTTGCCATGCGCGCTGCGCTGCCACAACCCCCTGTTTGGGACAAGACCGGGAAACCTATCGCAAAACCGGTCTGGTCAAGACCGAATAGCGGGCGTATGGTCGCGCAAAGCCCCATCATGACATGAGGCCCTGACAGCATGAGGCAGACCCGGCACGAGGCAGGTTAGACCATTGGACTGGTATTCGACCCTTTTTGAAATCATCGACATGCGCTCCTTTTCCAACCTTTGGTATTGGATTGCGCTCGCCGTGCTCTGGTCAACCGCCAGCCACTGGGTGCTGGGCGTGCCCTTTGACATGGTTCAGCGCGCTGACCGGCACGAAGGGCAGGTGCAACTTGACCTTGAGGTCCTGGTGCGGATCTATTGCAACCGGATCCTGTATATCGCTGCGATTTCAGGGCTTTGGCTTCTTGGGTTGGCCTGTGGTCTTCTGACCATGCTGTTGCTTTTGGGGTTCTACTACGGGGTCGAGTTCGCCCAGGCCGTGTTCCTGATGGCTTTCCCGATGAGCATCGTGGGAATGCTGACGATCAACACGGCCCGGATTATCACGGAGCAGGCGCTGGAGGGACCCTCCCTGCGCAAACGCCTGTCTCGGCATCGGTTTCAGGTCCAGCTCATCGGCATGCTGTCGATTTTCATCACCTCGATGTGGGGCATGTATCAAAACCTCGCCCTGAATGTTTGGGGCTGAGCCCAGCTTGCTGGTTGAAACGCATTGAATTGCAGGATGTTTTCGCAGGATGTTTTCCATGACACATGTTCTTCTGTCCGGGGCCCCCGAAGGCTTTGACGCCCAATTGGTGCTGAAAGAGCTGGAGCGTTCGGGCAAACCGGTGCTGCATGTGGCGCGCGATGACAAGCGGATGGCGGCGATGCAGGCGGCGCTGTCTTTTTTTGCCCCCCATGTGACGGTAATCACCTTGCCCGGCTGGGATTGTCTGCCCTTTGATCGGGTGTCCCCCAACGCAGACGTGTCTGCCACGCGGATGGCCAGCCTCGCTGCACTGGCCACAGGGGCCCTTCAGGGCCGGTTCGTGCTTCTCACCACTTTGAATGCAGCCATGCAACGGCTGCCAGCCCGTGACGTGCTGGCCGGAGCGAGCTTTTCTGCACGGGTGGATTATCAGCTGGATATCGACCAGCTTCGACGTTTTCTGGTGCGCATGGGCTTCACCCAAAGCCCCACGGTGATGGAGCCGGGGGATTTTGCCGTGCGCGGCGGCATCATCGACATTTTCCCTCCGGGGGAAAGCGGACCGGTGCGGCTGGATATGTTTGGGGATGTTCTGGATGGCGTGCGCCGCTTTGACCCGGCCACCCAGCGCACAACCGAAAAACTGACCGGGATTGATCTTGCCCCTGTGTCCGAGGTGTTGATGGATGAGGCATCGATAACCCGGTTTCGGCAAAACTACCGGATCGAGTTCGGTGCAGCCGGATCCGATGATCCCCTTTACGAGGCGGTCAGCGCCGGGCGCAAACATCAAGGTGTCGAACATTGGCTGCCCTTTTTTCACGAGCGCCTTGAGACCGTGTTTGACTACCTGCCAGAGGCCTCGGTGATGCTGGATGACCAGTTGACCCCGACGCGTCTGGCGCGGTGGGACGGGATTGTCGACCAGTATGAAACCCGCAAAATTGCAATGACTGCAAAGAACCGGATGGATACGGTCTATAAACCGTGCCCGCCGGGGCTTCTTTATCTTGATGATCCAGCTTGGGAAGAGATCGTCAAAGACCGGCGGGTGGTGCAGTTCGCCGCCCTTCCGCAGGCCACGGGACCGGGTGTCGTGGATGGGAGCGGGCGGATCGGCCGCAATTTCGCCCCGGAACGCCAACAGGAAAATGTCAATCTGTTTGAGGCTTTGACCAAGCATATTCGCGTGAAATCCGCCACCCCAACCGTGGTGGCCAGCTATTCCGAAGGGGCGCGAGAGCGGCTTCAGGGGCTTTTGGCAGATGAGGAGCTGACAGGCACTACGCTGATCAATGATTTCCGGGATGTGCCGGACAGCGGTGCGGGTGTTTACCTTGCGGTCTGGCCGCTGGAACATGGGTTTGAAACACCCGATCTGACGGTGATCTCCGAACAGGATGTGCTGGGGGATCGCCTGATCCGCGCCCCGAAACGCAAGCGCCGGGCGGAAAACTTTCTGACCGAGGCAAATGCCCTGTCCACCGGGGATCTGGTTGTGCATGTGGATCACGGGGTCGGCCTTTACAAAGGGCTTGAAACCATCACCGCGATGGGCGCGCCCCATGAATGCCTGCTGCTGGAATACGCAGGGGGCGACCGTCTGTTCCTGCCGGTTGAAAACATCGAGCTTCTGTCCAAATTCGGGCAGGACACCGGGCTGCTGGACAAGCTGGGCGGTGGCGCATGGCAGGCGAAAAAGGCCAAGCTCAAGGAACGGATCCGGGAGATTGCCGACAAGCTGATCCGTCTGGCTGCGGAGCGCGAACTCCGCAAGGCGCCGGTGCTGGAAGCCCCACATCATGCCTGGGAAGAATTTTCTGCCCGTTTCCCGTATCAGGAGACCGAAGACCAGCTTGCCGCCATCGAAGACGTGATCGAGGATATGGCGATGGGTCGGCCGATGGACCGGCTGATCTGTGGGGATGTGGGGTTTGGCAAAACCGAGGTGGCAATGCGCGCCGCATTTGTCGCCGCCATGTCCGGGCAACAGGTGGCCGTGATTGCCCCCACAACCCTGCTTGCCCGTCAGCATTACAAAAGCTTTTCCGAACGGTTCCGCGGGTTTCCGATCAATGTCGGGCAGCTTTCACGCTTTGTCGGTGCGTCAGAGGCCAGGCGCACCCGTGAAGGCATGTCCCGTGGCACGATGGACATTGTCGTGGGCACCCATGCTCTGCTTGCCAAAGATGTGCGGTTTGAAAACCTTGGTCTGCTGGTGGTGGATGAAGAACAGCGTTTTGGCGTGAACCACAAGGAGCGCCTGAAAGAACTGCGCTCGGACGTGCATGTGCTGACCCTCAGTGCCACGCCAATCCCGCGCACCTTGCAGATGTCGCTTTCCGGTGTTCGGGATCTGTCGATTATCGGCACCCCGCCGGTGGACCGGCTGTCGATCCGCACCTATGTGTCTGAATTTGACAGCGTGACCCTGCGCGAAGCCCTTCTGCGCGAACATTACAGGGGCGGGCAGAGTTTCTTTGTTGTCCCGCGCATCAAGGACCTTCCTGAGATCGAGCAATTCTTGCAAAACCATGTGCCGGAAGTGAGCTTTGTGGTGGCGCATGGGCAGATGGCCTCGGGCGAGCTCGATGATCGGATGAATGCGTTTTATGATGGGAAATATGATGTCCTGCTGGCCACAACGATTGTGGAGAGCGGCATTGATATTCCGACCGCCAACACGATGATCATCCACCGGGCCGACATGTTTGGACTGGCCCAGCTTTACCAGATCCGGGGCAGGGTGGGGCGTTCGAAAACCCGCGCCTATGCCTATCTGACCACAAAACCGCGCAGCCCGTTGACCGCCACCGCGGAAAAACGTCTCAGGGTGCTGGGATCGCTGGATACTTTGGGGGCCGGGTTCACGCTGGCCTCACAGGATCTGGATATTCGCGGCGCGGGGAACCTTGTTGGCGAAGAACAGTCGGGGCAGATGCGGGAAGTGGGCTATGAGCTTTACCAGCAGATGCTGGAAGAGGCGATTGCCAAGATCAAATCCGGCCAGCTTGAGGGGCTTTCGGACAGTGATGGCACCTGGGCCCCGCAGATCAACCTCGGGGTGCCGGTTCTTATCCCGGACAATTATGTGCCCGATCTTGACGTCCGCCTTGGCCTCTATCGGCGCCTGTCTTCGCTGTCGACCAAGGTAGAGCTGGAAGGGTTTGCGGCTGAGCTGATCGACCGGTTTGGCCCGCTTCCGAAAGAAGTGAACACGCTGATGCTGGTGGTGCGGATCAAGGGCATGTGCAAACGGGCAGGGATTGCCAAGCTGGACGGCGGACCAAAAGGCGCAACCCTTCAGTTCCACAATGACAAGTTTGCCAGTCCGAAAGGTCTGGTCGAGTTTATCCAGGCGCAGGACGGGTTGGCCAAGGTCAAGGACAACAAGATCGTGGTGCGGCGTGACTGGCGCAAGACCTCAGACAAGATCAAAGGCGCGTTTGCAATTGCGCAGGATCTGGCGATCAAGGTGAAAGAGGCGCAGAAGAGTGCGTAATATATTGAGATAAAACAGTTATGATTTTTTCTCATGGTTAAATTGTCAGCGAGACCATGTTTTGCATTTTTGCAAAATACCGCCAGCAAATAGGTGTCACTGATCAAAAAATATCATGAGTCGCAAAGATTCGCCTTTTGTTCACCGCTTTAAAGAATCAAGCAATTCGGAAGCAATTTGTTTGCCTGATTGAAACAAAGGAGGTCGAAATGCCCGATGAAAAGCCCCCCGCATTCTCTGCCAAGTGGGGGGCAATCAAGATTGTTGTGGAGCACCGTGAAACCATATTCGTTTTGTGCCTCACCGCGATAGTTTTTGCAGGACTTTGGTTTCTCAAGAAATAGAAAAAGGGGCCTTGGCCCCTTTTTTAATCCGGGTTGTGGCGGTCGATCTGGATCAATATCGCGCTGAGCGTGGAACAGATCACCACGCCGATGAGAAGCGGAATCGGGGTTCCGTTGAACGCCTGACCGATCGGTGCAGCAATCAGGACGGAAAGCATCGTCGGCACAGCGCCGATCACGGCAGCAGCGGTTCCGGCAACATGGCCCAGCGGCTGCATGGCCAGCGCATTCAGATTGCCAAAGCTCAGCCCATTTAAGAAAAACAGCGTCGTGGACCAGCAGACGAACAGCCAAAGTGCCACGGATCCGCCCGGAGCCATGATTGCCCAATATCCGAGCGTCAAAGCCGCCAGAACGGTCTGAGCTGCAAATCCGATCAGCGCAAGGCGTCGCATTCCAATCCGCAGAACCAACATGGAGTTAATCGCCCCGGACCCTGCCGACAGAATGCTCACCAGGGCAAAATAAAACGGAAAGGACGTTCCGGTCCCTAAAACATCGACAAAGATCTGCTGCGCTGAGCTCAGATAGGCCATCAACTGGGCAAAGGCCAGCAAGATCACGGTCATGTAAAGCAGGGTGACCTTGCTTTTGAAAACAATCACAAATGCTTCCAGCACCGGGCGCAGGCGCAGCGGACGCCGTTTCTCAACCGGGTGCGTTTCCGGTTGGCGAAGCAAGAACCAGGCAAGGATCACGAAGGCCACCAGCGCATAGGTGGTAAACAGGTGACGCCAGCCAAACCCGAGGATGATCCATTGTCCCAGCATGGGCGCCACGGCAGGCACCAGCACGAAAAAGGTGAATGCCATTGAATTCACCTTCGCCATGGTGCGCCCTTCATAAAGGTCGCGTGTGAGCGCCATCGCATTGGTACGTGGACCAGCCGCACCCAGCCCCTGCACAAAGCGCCAAAATAACAGCGCCTCGATGGATTGCGCGCTATAGGCTGCGGCTGAGGCCAGCATGTAAAGCACAAAGCCGGATCCCATCGAAAGCCGCCGCCCATAGGCATCGGACAGGGGGCCAAAGAACAATTGCCCCAGACCAGCGCCAACGACGAAGGCGACAATCACCAGCTGCGCCCGGTTCACATTGTCCGGCACCATATGGGCGGCAATCTCGGGCAGCGCAGGCAGGATCGAGTCGATTGAAAAGGCCACCATCGAAAACAGCGCCGCAAGCAGGATGATGAACTCCCCCATCGGCAGCGGTTTTTGCGGTGTCGGGAGGATACTCACGGATTGTCCTCGGATGGGGCGGAAAGCTGTTCCATCAGCTCATCAATCACCTGCATCCACAGCTCAGCCGGTTGCGCACCGGGCACCACATGCTGGTTGGCGATGACAAATGTGGGGACAGAGTTCACCCCTTTGTGCCGCGCATCCGCGTCGCGTGCCGAAATGTCATCTGCATCCGCATCCGAGGCCAGCAGCCGGGCAATCACATCGCGCTCCATTCCGATATCCGCGCCGAGATCGGCCAGAACCTCGGGGTCGCCAATGTCCAGCCCCTCGACAAAATAGGCTTTGAACAGGCGATCAACCATGGCGTTCTGCTTTTCTTCCAGCGCAGCCCAATGGATCATCCGGTGGGCATCAAGCGTGTTGGGGGTGCGTTCGATGGCGTCCAGATTGATCGACAGACCGCTTGCCTCCGCCTCTTTCACCACTGGCAGGTAGGCCTGAACCGCGCCGTCCCTGCCGCCAAATTTCGCTTCAAGATAGCTGCGACGATCCATGCCGGCTTTCGGCATCTCCGGGTTCAGTTGAAACGGGTGCCATTGGATCAGAAACGGATGATCCGGGCGTGCCTCAAGGGCGCGTTGCAGGCGTGTTTTGCCGATATAGCACCAGGGGCAAATCGGGTCTGAAAAAACATCAAGGCGGATCATGGCACTCTCCTTTTCACCCGTTGGACTTATCCCCTGCAGCGACCAAAGGAAAGGGTTCCGAAAGGGGCGGTCGTGATACGACTTACCACGTCACCCCCTATTACCCGCTTCAAACCCCTCTCGCAGGCGGGCGCGAAGGATCTTGTTGTTGGCCCCGCGCGGGATGGTATCAACGGGGATGAACAGGCGCGGGCATTTGTAATGCGCCAGCCGCGCATGGGCATGATCTGACAATAGTTTTTCGTCCACCACACCGTCCTCAGGCAGGTAGAAACAGGCAATCAGGGTGGCATCCGCCTTGATGGCGACCTCGGCACAGGCCGCTTCATGCACGCCGGGATGCAGCGCCATGGCGGCCTCGACCTCAATCGGAGAAACCCGAAAGCCACCTGCATTCATGATATCGTCTGAGCGCCCTTCGAACCGGATCGCTCCGTCTTGCTCCATGACAACCGTGTCACCGGTCACAAACCACTCTCCCTGAAACCGAAGTTTCGTGGCCTCTTCAGCGCCGACATATCCCAACATCAGGCCAGGATCCGTTTCATGCACCGCCATAATGCCCGCAACGCCACGGGGCACCAGCATGCCATCTTCGCCAAGAACCGCAACATGCCGCCCGGCCTGCGGATAGCCAAGCGTGCCTTTCGGCGCGGGGTGTCTGGGGCTTCCGGAAATAAAGGTGGAACATTCCGACATGCCATATGCTTCATAAATCTTTTTGCCAGTGCGCGCATTCCAGTCCGCTCGGGTGGTCGAGGGGAGTTTTTCACCCGCAGACAGGCTGTGACGCAGCCCGGGCAGGTCAGGCAGGTCATGTTTCATCATCTGACGATAGACCCCCGGAGCGGCGGCAAAGATTGTGGCCCCGTGACCGGCCAGAAGGGCGGTAATCTGTTCCGGCGTGCTGCCCGGAGCCGGGATCAACGACGTGGCGCCAACCGTCCAGGGATCCATCAAGCCGGTGCCCAATGTATAGGTCCAGTTGAAGGCGCCTGCATGCATCATTCGGTCATCTTGAGAAATGTCATACCAGCCATCCCACATCATCTGCCGGGCCCAGATCGCCCGATGAGCATGGGCCACGGCGCGGGCCTGACCGGATGTGCCGGAAGTGAAGATGATATAAGCGGGGCGGTTCGGATCCCCCATATGCGGATCCACCGGGGCAAGCCTAGCCATATCATGCAATTCCCGCACTGTCAGAACCGGCAAACTCTCTGTTTTCGGATCCTCTGCCGGCAGGGCAATCCCTTCGGATGCGATGACAAGGCGAGGGGTCACCAGAGCGGCCATTTTGGTGATCTCAACCTCGGTCAGCTGGGACGAGGTGGGAACAGGCACAAGGCCGGCATGGATCGCAGCAAGATAGGCCAACGGGAAATCCACCGTGTTTCCAAGCCGCAAAAGCACATGATCGCCGGGCTGCAGACCTTTGCGCAACAGCCCCGCAGCCACCCCTTCGACCGACCGGGCCAATTGGGCATAGGTCCAGACCGTATCTTCCCCCTCTGCTGACACAACCGCCAGCGCAACCTTGTCCCCCATATCTTTCGCATGGCGTAACACATGGGCCGCCATATTGAACGGCGAAGGGGCTGGCGCGAGCGGGCGGGTCGGGTGGTGTTGTGACAGCATGTTCCTCATGCTGACAGTGGTTACAGGTGGTTGCAATAGGCGCAAAGGGGTGCCAATAGAAAAGAATGAGCGACAAATCGACCCCCAGCCTGATCCAGCTTGCCCGCGAGAGCGGCGAAGAGAGCCAGGACCTGAGCCCCCTTAACCTGGGTGAACGTGTGCGCGATCTGCGCAAATCCCGCGGCTGGACGCTGGAACAGGCGGCCGGGCAGGCGGGACTTGCCCGTTCCACCCTGTCCAAGATCGAAAACGGACAGATGTCCCCGACCTATGAGGCGCTGAAGAAACTCGCGGTCGGGCTTGAGATTTCCGTGCCGCAATTGTTCACCGCGCCCAAGGCGGCCCATGTATCAGGTCGCATGACCGTGACCAAATCGGGGGAAGGGGCCGCCCATCCGACCGCCACCTATGAGCACGAGCTTCTGGGCGGGGCATTGACCAAGAAAACCATGTTGCCCTACCGCGCCCGGGTGCGTGCCCGCAGTTTTGACGAATTTGACGGCTGGGTGCGCCATGACGGCGAGGAGTTTCTATACGTGCTGACCGGGGCGGTGCAGCTGCTGACCGAGTTTTACGAACCGGTGCAGATGAAACGTGGCGACAGTGCCTATTACGACGCCTCGATGGGCCATAATGTAATTTCCATCAGTGAAGAAGATGCGACAATTCTCTGGGTGACATCCCTGGCCTAGCCGGGTCAGGGGCGCTGCCCCTCGCGCTATGCGCTCACCCCGAGGTATTTTAAGGCAAGAAAAAGGGGCCGGATCAGGCCCCTTTGGTGTTTCTGCGGTGTTTCTGCTCCGAAAGAGCTGCGTATCTATTCCTCGTACCACCAGGTTTCCGGCTGGAACCCGAGATAGTCGCCATACATCTGGATCCGGTCCGGGAACTTCAGCTCTTTCACATGCGCGATGTGAGACATGTTGTCATAGCCCAGCGGGATCACGAAACGGCTTGCTGTCAGCACCCGGTCCAGGGCTTTTGTCGCCGCAAGAAAATCTTCCCGGCTCTCGGAGGTGAGCATCACGTCGATCAAACCATCAATGGCGGGGTTTTTCACCCCCATCCAATTGCGCGTTCCCGGCTTGTCGGCACTTTCACTTCCCCAATACAGACGCTGTTCATTGCCGGGGCTCAGCGACAGACCGCGCCAGTAATAGGCCATATCAAAATCATAGGCGTTGGTGCGTTCCTTGTATTGGGCACTGTCCACCGATGTCACGGATGGCGTGATCCCCAACCGTTTGAGGGCTTCGACAAAGATATCAATGGTCTGGCGTGTTTCGGTTGCGCCGTTTTTCAAAAGGATATCGAAGGTGAAGGCCGTTCCCTCAGTATTTTTCATCACCCCGTCCTGAACGGTCCAGCCTGCCTCTTCCAGCAACGCCACGGCGCGTCGCAGCCCTTTGCGATTGCGTTCCGTTCCATCTGAAACGGGCAGGGTGTAGCCCTCAAGCGCGCCCTCTGGCAGGTCGTCAAACTGGGACAGCAGTTCTTTGACACGGCCTTCGGCGGGCGTTCCTGGTGACATGCCCAGAACGGAATTGTGGAAATAGGACTGGATGCGCTTTCTGCCTCCGCCATAGAGGGATTGGTTGATGAACTCATAATTGAAGGCCTGGATCAGGGCTTCGCGCACGCGGATATCCTGAAACACGGCACGGCGGGTGTTCATGACATAGCCTTTGATCCCGGTCGGGCGCTGATGCGGGATGTTGGAGAGAACGATATCACCTGACTGCACTGCGGGGAAATCGAACTGGGTGGCCCATCTCTGCGCATTGGTTTCTCGATAGGTCGTGGCCTCACCTGCCTTGAACGCTTCGAAAGTGACATCGCCATCGCCATAATAGTCGAAACGGATTTCATCGAGATTGGCCTGACCACGCATGAAAGGAATATCCTTGCCCCAGTAGTCCGGGTTTCGTTTGAGGGTAAGGAACCGCCCCGGTTCGAACTCTCCGATCACATAGGGGGAGGAGCCAATTGGGACCAGTTCCACGCCGGAGGTATCAAATTCACGTCCCTCCCACTGGGCCTTTTTCAAAACCGGACGCAGCCCGAGCAGAAGCGGCAATTCACGATCCGCCTCGTGGAATGTGAACCGAACCGAGCGCGGCCCGGTCTGTTCGGAGTTTTTGATTTTTTTCCAGGCCCCATGGTAGCGCGGATCCCCTTTGGTCCCGACGGTTGCGAACGACCAGATCACATCCTCGACCGTGACCGGGGTCCCGTCAGAGAACCGCGCCTCCTCCCGCAAGGTAAACTCGACCCAGGATCGGGCCTCGTCGGTCTCAATCGATTCGGCCAATAGCCCGTAAAGCGAGAAAGGTTCATCCCAGCTGCGTCCCATCAGGGTTTCAAACAGCATGAAGCGCAGTTGCCAGGGGGCGGCTCCTTTGCGAATCAGCGGGTGCAGCGAATCAAAGCTGCCAGCCTCGGCAAAAATGATCTTTCCCCCCTTTGGCGCATCCGGATTAACATGGGGGAGAGACACAAAATCCTGTGGAAGGGCCGGTGCGCCATACATAGCTATGCCATGTTGGGGCTTGGCCTGGATCTGATTTGCGCTCAAACAAACAACGGCCCCCATCGTGCAGGCAAGCCGCAATTTTCGAAAATAATCTGATTTCATATGAGCAACAATCCTCGATCGACCTGTTTCAACTTGGAAAAACCCTAGCCCTGTCAAATAGTCTTTTCAAACTTTTAGCTTGGAACCCGCTGAGTTAGGCGGTATAAAGTAATCACTGCTCGATAGGTTTCTTGCCTGTATGAAACCTGCCTCAATAACTTACGCCCGCCTCGTGCGGGCGTTTTTTTTATGGCTATTTTCCACTCGTCTTACGCAACGGATTTCACGTGGAGGTCCGAAGAATCACCGTGACCAGACACCGTTGAAATTGGGCAATTCGCGAATTTGGGGGGTGGGTAAAAAAGGGATGGTGCAGGTATCAGGGCGGGTTATGCTGCGACTGCAAAGCATACTGATATTGTGAAAGGGATTCCCATGGCCATCACCACATCACTTGAGGGCAAAACCGCTGTCATTACCGGGTCGAATTCCGGGATTGGTCTGGGCGTGGCGCAGGAACTGGCGCGGGCCGGGGCCAATGTGGTGCTGAATTCCTTTACCGACCGTGACGAGGACCACGCAATTGCCGCGGAGATCGCTGCGAAATTCGGCGTGATTGCGCGCTATATCAAAGCGGATATGTCAAATGGAGAGGAGTGTCGCGCGCTGATCGAAACAGCGGGGGCCTGCGATATCCTGATCAACAACGCGGGTATTCAACATGTCGCCCCGGTCGAGGCATTTCCGACCGAGAAATGGGATGCGATCATCGCCATCAACCTGAGCTCCGCCTTTCACACAACTGCGGCTGCGCTCCCTCTGATGCGTAAGGCCGGATGGGGGCGGGTGGTCAATATTGCCTCAGCCCATGGATTGACCGCATCCCCCTATAAATCCGCCTATATCGCCGCCAAACATGGGGTGGTGGGCCTGACCAAAACCGTGGCGCTAGAAACGGCAGAGGAGCCGATCACCTGCAACGCAATCTGCCCTGGTTATGTGCTGACCCCGCTGGTGGAAAGCCAGATCCCTGACCAGATGAAAACACATGGAATGGACCGCGATCAGGTCGTGCGCGAGGTGATGCTGGCCCGTCAGCCGTCTAAGGAGTTTGCCACGGTGGAGCAGATGGGCGGCACAGCGGTATTTCTTTGTTCCGATGCTGCGGCGCAGATTACCGGCACCAGTATTTCCGTGGATGGTGGGTGGACGGCCCTCTAAGGGGGGGCGTCTCGCGACCAACGCTTCAGTGGAGCGGTTTCAGGAAATTGAACCGCTCCAGACACCATGGACCAGCCCAACGGCAATCATCCACATGGTCAGGCCGATGCCAATGTCGAGCACGCGCCAGGAGGATGGGCGCGTCATGGTCGGAGCCAGAAGGCGGGCACCGTATCCCAGCGAAAAGAAAAAGACGAAACTGGCACTCACAGCGCCCAGACCAAACAGAATACGCGCGTTCCAATCGTCGAAACTGGTTGAGATCGCGCCGATCAGGCCAAGCGTATCCAGATAAACATGCGGATTGAGCCAAGTGAATGCAGCAGCAATTGCCAAGGTCGCCTTGAGCGAGCGGGCACGTCCTGTCAGGTCCATCTCATACTGCCCTTTCAGGGCCGCGACAAAGCGCAGGGCGCCATAGGCCATCAAAAACACGGCCCCCATGACCGCCATCAGGACCGGTAACATTGGCACGGCAGAGACCAGCACCCCAAATCCCAACACTCCGGCAATGATCAGCAGTGCATCTGACAATGCACAAAACAGAACCAGAGGAAACACATGGTTGCGCAGCAGCCCTTGCCGCAGGACAAAAGCGTTCTGCGCGCCAATCGCCAGGATCAGAGAGAACCCCGTGAAAAAACCGGCAATTGCAGCCGTCATTTTCCTGTGATTTCAAGCGGTTGCGATGGGTCCTTCGGGTTCGGGTAGACAAGGCCCGCTGAAATGACCAGCTTGGCGCTGTCTTCCACCGTCATGTCCAACTCAACCACCGAGTGGCGTGGCACGAACAGAAGAAACCCTGAGGTCGGGTTCGGCGTGGTGGGCAGAAAGACCGAAATAATGTCCTCATCCACCGGGATACGAGCGTCAATTTCGCCTTTGGCCTTGGTGGAGATGAAGGCAATCGCCCAGATCCCCTTGCGGGGATATTCAACCAGACAGGCCTTGTCGAACTTGGCCTCCGTCGACTGGTTGAACACGGTTTCTGCGATTTGTTTCAAACCGTTATAGAGCGATCTGACCACGGGCATCCGGTCAACGATCCGCTCCCCCCAGGATAGAAAAGACCGGCCAATCAAGCCCTTGGTGATCCAGCCGACAATCACCGTGAAGATCAGGAAAACCACAACGCCAAGGCCGCGCACATTCACGCGGACATCTTCACCAAACACCCAGCGGAACCATGCGCTATCGCCAAAAAAGCGGTCGATCAGCGCGTCCGGGTGATAGGCTGCGGGCACAAAGGGAAGCACCCAGCTGTCAATCCAGCCTACGAAGGTCCAGATCAGCCACATCGTCACCGCAATCGGCGCAACGACAACCAACCCCGCAAGGAAGTTGTTGCGAAGCCCGGTGAACAGGCGCCATTTGCTGCGGTGATTGGGGTCGGTCATGCTGATCTCTTTACGTTTCGTCAGAGGAACTTAGGGTGTTTTCGGCGCGGGTCAATGGGGCAGGGGCGCGATCTGCTATTATGTCAGTTTCGCAAAAGCCGTGGCAATTTCAGCGGCCAGGGCAGCGTTGTTCTTGACCAATGCAATATTGGCCTCAAGAGACCGGCCTTCCGTGGCTTTGAACATCGCATTCAGCAGGAAGGGCGTCACCTCTTTTGCGCTGACGCGTTCGATCTCGGATCGGACCAGCGCGTCTTCGATCACCGGCTGAATTTCCTCACGCGGAATTTCGGCCGCCTGTGGGATCGGATTGGCAATCAACTGCCCGCCCGGCAATCCCAGATCCCGGCGCGTCTGTCCCGCCCGGGCAATGTCTTTTGCACAATCCAGACGCAGCGGCGAAGACAGGCCGGAGGAACGCGACCAAAAGGCTGGAAACTCGTCCTGACCATAGGTAATTACGGGAACCCCAAGGGTTTCAAGGACTTCCAGCGTCTTTGGAATGTCTAGAATGGCCTTTGCCCCTGCCGCGACCACCGTGACGGGGGTGGCGGAAAACTCGCGCAGGTCAGCGGAGATATCAAAGGTCTCCTCAGCGCCGCGGTGGACGCCGCCAATGCCGCCGGTGGCAAACACGCGAATACCCGCAAGATGGGCTGCGATCATCGTCGCCGCCACGGTGGTTGCCCCGTAACCGCCCATGGCCAGACAGACCGGCATATCAGCGCGACTGACCTTGGCAACGTTGTCGGCCTGTGCCAGCTCCATCAGCTGATCATCGGTCAGGCCGATATGCAACTTGCCATTCATCACCGCAATGGTGGCCGGGACGGCACCACCGGCCCGCACCACCGCTTCGACCTCGCGCGCGGTTTCGACATTTTGCGGATAGGGCATCCCGTGGGTAATGATCGTGCTTTCAAGCGCCACCACAGGGGTTTCGTGGGCCAGGGCCTGCGCCACGTCGGGTGCGTAGGTGAGGTCAAACATCAGACGTCTTCTCCTGAGACATATTTGGCTGCGATTTTCTGTGCGGCATCAAGGGCTGCTGCGGGGACGTGCCCTTCGCGCTCGGCGGCGATATGGGCGGCCATGAACGTGTCGCCAGCCCCGGTGATCCGGCGCACCCGGATTGCGGGGCAGGGGGCGGTGATCACACCACGGTCCTTGTGTCCTTCCGCTGCGAGATTGCCACCATCGGTGACGATGGCACGGGTTGCCCCGGCCTCAAGCAGGGCCTGCGCGCCCTGCGACGCGGTTGCCGGCGCACTATCGGTCAATAGGCCCGCCTCTTCACGGTTGACATAAAGCGTGACCCCGGGATGGGCCATCAAAGGGCGGAGACGCTTGGCCTTTCCGGGGCTTGCCGGGGCCACACGGAGATCTGCCTGTGCGAAACTGGATCGTGTGGCAATGTCGGACAAAAGATCAACGGTCAGGTTGCCATCCAGCGTGATAATCCCCCGATAAGGTGCGTCTTCCGACCCCAGGATACCGTTTTCCAATGGCGCCAGTATTGCATCCCCAGCTGCTTCCAGAGAATGGGCATCAGCCACGGCTGCCACCAGGCCCGCAGGACCCTCAATCGCCATATACCGGTCGGTCGGCAGACCTTCGGGCCGGTATATATAATCGGTGACCATACCCAAGCTTGCAGCCTGGGCCAGCAGATCGTCCCCTTCATAATCCCGACCAATTGCGGTCATCAACGCGGGCGTCAGGCCAAATCGAGCAAAGGTCATGGCGATGTTCATCGCCACGCCCCCCGGCAGGCGCGAGATGCGCCCCGGTTGATCAGACCCGATCCGCATATCGATTGTGGTGCGTCCGATCACATCCCAAAGAACGGATCCGATACAAAGAATGTCATGTGTCATATTCTCTCTCTGCCGATGTTTGCAGTAAAGGGCAAGATGGGAACCGGCGTAAGGGGCCTTCCCAGCTGAACTGGTCCGCCCCTTACGGAGATGGGGCAGCGTTAAATAGCACGTTCGCAGACGTGTATCTGCCGCAATTGCTTGGCAATCGAAATAGGGCTGGGTCTAGGGCCGACCGAAGCTCTGCGAGCTTGAGAAGAAAGCGTTCCCAAATATGAGACTTCATTGATATCGACGGAACAGATCTACGAAATCTGAGCGGTGTCGCCCCTGTTGGCTTCAACTTAGACTAAGTTTTCGCAGGGCTTTAAGATTGGTCAAACCAGGCAGCCTTTGAGAGCTGCCTGGTTTTGTTCTTATATGGTTTACTCAGCTGCAGACGCTTGCTCGGCCGCAGTTGATTTAGCACGCAAACCGTCGCGATAGAGCGCTTTGGTCAGTGCGATACACATCAGTCCCATGACCATGGTGAACGGCAAGGCTCCGATAATCATCGCACTTTTGAGCGCCTCCATCGGGTCCGCGCCTCCGTTGGTTTTACCCGCGATCAGCAATGTCGCGATCACGAGTGTCAGGATAACGCCCCACACAATTTTGTGCTTGTTGCCAATGTCTTGATCTCCGCCTGACATGATGGTGTTCATCACCAGAATACCCGAGTCTGCTGAAGTCACCAGGAAGGTCATGATCAAGACAACACACATCACGGTAATGGCTGACAGAAGGCCGCCCGAGATGATTTGCTCGAGTGTAACGAACAGCTTGGCAGTGTTCGAGGCACCAATGATGGCACCTTCTGCAGCGCCGCTCAGCTCCATATCAATTGCAGTGCCACCCAAAACTGCCATCCACGCAAAGCAGACCATGGCGGGGACAAGCACACAGCCGATGATGAACTCGCGGACCGAACGGCCCCGAGAGATACGCGCAAGGAACAACCCGACGAAGGGCGAGAACGCGATCCACCAGGCCCAATAGAAGGTGGTCCAGCCTGCTTGCCAACCAAACTGACGGCCGGGCTCACCTGCCGCGTATACGGCGGTTAGAACGTCGTCGGACAAAGCTGCAGCTTCGCCTTCAAGGCCTGACTTGAAGCCTGCGAAAGACCCCCAAGCGTTGGTGGCTCCCCCGCGCAGCGCATCGGCAAACGGAACTGCTTCTTTCGGAAGTGCGGTCGCGAACGCGTCTGCAGATTGCGGTCCGAACGCCCCAAAGCTCAGCGATACGTAGTGCAGGATGTAGTCTGCAAACGCAGTCACATATGTGCTCATGGCAAACATGAACGATCCGAAGGTGACAAAGGTCAACAGCAGGATGAGCGACAAAACAAGGTTCAGGTTTGACAGGTATTTCACCCCGCGTCCTACCCCGGATACAGCCGATAAGATGGACAGCCCCATGATCACGAACAATCCAGCCACAAGGCCAACTGTACCGGGTGCAGGAGCATCGCCGCTCATATCCATCATCCATTCCATACCGGTGATCGCATACATACCGTCGACAAACTGCGATACGCCAAATCCGATAGTAACGGATACGCCAAGAATGGTTGCCACAACGCCAAGCACGTCCACGATGTGACCAAGCACACCGTTCATGAGCTTGCCAAAAAGCGGCGTCAGCGCCGAACGGATCGTCAGGGGCATGTCACGCGTATAGGCATAATATGCCAGCGAAAGCCCTGTGGTGACGTAGATTGCCCAGGCGTGGAACCCATAGTGCAGGAACGTGTAACGAAAGCCAGACTGAACAGCCTCTGCGGTGTTTGGCTGGACTTCGCCGGCCAATACGACGGGGTTTGACCCCCACAGACCCATAGGTTCTGCGGTTGCGAAGACCATCAGGCCCACGCCCAGACCAGCACCGAACATCATCGAGAACCATGAAAAGTTGGAAAACTCTGGGGCTTCGCCCTCGCGTCCCATGATCCTACGTCCTGTTTGGGGCAGCAAAGCCACCACTAACAAGAAGAACGAGAACAGTCCGACGATGATGATGTAGAAGGAATTGAAACCCTCAAGGAGTTTCCAGTTGAGGCTGCCAAGAACGCCATTGGCATTGGCTGGCCATACCAAGGCCCAGATCACGAGGCCGATCATGATAGCTTTACTGAGAAGCGCGATTTCGACGCTATGCCCCCTGTAAAACCCGCTTGCAGCCCTACGGACCTGCAGGTCGGTGAATGGTTGTTTTAAAGACATGCGTTTCCTCCCTGTTCGCACATATACGTAGTATCGGGTTAGTTTTTCTTCCTGCGGCGGTCCCCGATCAGTTCCCGCCCGGTTTTAGCTCAAGATCGCTTCGATCCTGGCAAGCGTCGCCTTGTTTACGGCAACGCCTTTTTCCTGTGCAGACAGCCTTTTGTTACGTCGGCCATCGCCAGGTAAGTGTGCGCCTTCTTGTTGGTGAATAGACTGGGCCAAAGCGACAATACTGGTCAAGTAAGCGTCGCCCGCTGTGGCTGCTGGGTCTATTGCGATAAAGAACTGCCCCGTTTTTGGGGGCCCGCCCGCCGTGCCCGAGAAGGGTGAGGCGTCAATTCCAAGGGTTGCGCCGGTCATGGCGGCGGCCATGATCTCGGTCAGCAATGCAACACCGACGCCTTTGTAGCCACCCGAAGGCGCCATCGAGCCTTTCAGCCCCACATTGGGATCGGTTGTCGGGTTGCCACCGGCGTCCAAAGCCCATCCAACGGGGATCGCTTTGCCTTCACGCGCATGTTTCATCACCTCGCTTTTGGCGATGGTGCTGGCACTTTGGTCAATCAGGATCGCGGGCTGACCATCCACTCCGGGGGCCGCAATTGAAAACGGGTTTGTCCCTACAACTGGCTTGGCTCCGCCGGACGGCGCAATAGAAGCCGGAGCGTTGGTAAAGCCGATGCCGAGCAACCCCTGCTGCGCCAACCGATAGGTGTGATACCCCAGAACGCCGCAATTATAGCTGTTGCGGATCGACAAAACGGCAACCCCTTGTTCGCGGGCGGCAGGGATCAAGGCCTCGAAACCAAGATCAATTGCCGAATGCGCAAATCCTGTCGCGGCATCGACGGCCACAACGCTTGGGCGCGGGCGTGTCACGACTGGCTTGGCTTGACCATCCACCTTCCCGCATTGCACGTGTTCGCAATAGATCGGGATATAGGCAAGCCCGTGACTGGCCACACCGTCTGCCTCGGTCGCGGCGGTGGCGACCGCCAGGGGGCGGGCGTTGTCTTCAGATGTTCCCGCAGCAACAAGCGCACGGAAAGACAGGTCTTCGATCTCGGCCAGGGTCAGGATTTGCATTTCTACCATGTTGATGCTTTCTCAGTCATTGTCAGACAGTCCCGCTCCAGCACCCAATGCACGGGATTCCTCGGTTGCGGGGGCGTATGTTTTATGGGCAAAGCTGTTCAGAACATCCCAGCTTTGCGCGGAAAGATGAGAGCGGGTCAGCAAGCGGTTGGGTTTCACCGTTTCGGTGCATTGGGATACCACCACGCGCTGGACCAGTCCGGGCAACTCTCCTTGCAATTCGAGATGTGTGCCATCTGTCATGGCCACCACATCATCAAAGGTGACACGGACAGAGCCACCCAGACGTTTTGCCGCGCTGGCCGCAAAGGGCAGCAGAACCGATGGGACCACCACGTGCCGCATCTCGATCGGCGCAGCTTTCAAGGTCTGCGCGCAATCAGACAGCAATGCGCCCGCGGAAATGGGGCACAGATCGCCTTCAGACCGCCACACGCCCACAAGCGACTGCGGCCTGTGTTTCGCGGGGTGTTCTGCAAATCCACGCTCCAGAACTCGTGCCATTTCGGCGCTGCCATCCAGACCCTGAGTACAAAGCCAGCGGGCCGCTTTCGCAGCGTCCTCGGCCAGGCCCCAGGGGTATCCCGCACCACGCGCCGCACGCTTGGTTGTCGCTTCCATTTCATTCAACGAGTAGCTCATTGTGTGACCTCCGGGTAAACCCAAAGGTCCGCGTTTTCGTCTGTCAGATCTTCAGGGTAGGGGGCGCCTGCATACATGCAGATGCGAACCCAGCGATCAGAGCGCGGGTCGAAATGTGTCGCACCGAAGAAAGACAGTTTGGCGCGCAACATGTCGATGGGAAGAACCGTGGCGCAGATCGTGTTGTCATGAATTTCGCCATAGGGCGCGATGCCGCTCATCTGCGCCCGCCGGATTGTGTGGCGATGTTCGGGATGCTGCAACAGAAACGCAGCAATCGGTTGATCATCGTCAAACGAGGCAAGATCAAAGTGTGCGGCAACCGCGTCACGCGCTGGTGCAAGGGGCTGTTCGTAATCCTCGATCGGTTCGTCAAACCGTTCTCCAAGGCGCGGCTCAAGCTTCTCTTCTGAAACATACCAAGCGCGCGCCCGGTTTTCCTTTGCATTCCAGTCAATGTCGAACGCCCAGCCGAAACTTTTTTCGATCAACGCCCGACATTGCGCGACGGACATGGCGCCATTGATTGCGAAGGCATCCGCGTTGCTGTCCGCCATGCAGACCGCCAGTCCATCGACGAGGTCGCCAAAAGGTTCAAGTATAAGCGAGGCGACAAGTTCTTGCCCTTCTACGCTGAGTTCCTTGCCTGCCCACTGCATCAGCTTGTCCCATGGGTAATCGTCGCGCAGAACGCCCCCCGCGAGATAAGCCCCCAGGGTCACACAATCCGCCCGCAGCTGTTTTAGCTTCTCAATCTGGATCGGATGTTCGGAATGCCATCGCTCAACTGATGCTTCGCTTCGTCGCAATATGTTTGTGAAGGTCTTCCGTTCAGCCTCCGTCGCAGCTTTTTGGGATCGAACGCGGGCAATCGCTTCTTCGCGGGCAATGATCCAGTTGTTGAACAGAATAGGGTGATTGATGATGAAGGGCGCCATGCCCAGCCCGGTCGAATTTCCGATCCCAAGCTGGCGCGCGATATTGGGGGCAAGCTGCACCGTATCGGGGCCACCTTTGGCATTCGCCATATGCTGGACCAGATCACGCACGAAGGCACGGGTCAGAAAGACCGACAACATCTCGGCCTGAAATGGGACAACCATTTCGTCGCGGCCCGCAATGCCTTCGCGGTCTGTCGCACCAAGCTTGCCTGATCCATAAACCGCAGTTGTTCGCATCAGATATCCGACAGCGTCGATCTTGTCCTGATCAGGCTGCTGACCCGACGCAAGCGCATCGACAAAATGGGCCCAGAGGCGCACAGATCGGTTGGCGCGCGAAACCGAGATTTCCTTTTCGCTGACGCGCCCCGCTTCTTGTAGCGGTACGTTTTCGGACAGGCGTTGAATGTCATCTGCATCCGGCACCCCGTCAAAAAGCGTGAATGTAGCGTCCCATGCGGTTGCGATCACGCGATCTGAGCGCATGTCTGGTGGCAGATCATGTGCAAAGGCCACCAGTGAATACGTATGTTTCGGCCCTTGCGCCGTATAGACTGCATGCCCAACGCCATTGACATCAATGTCAAATACGGGGCGCGAGAACTGCCAGTTTTCTTGCGCCAGGCGGCGGGTAAGGACACGCATGAAGCTCAGACGGCATTGATGCAGCGACCCAAGGCGCTGTAGGCGCATGACGATGGCGGGGTCTCGGCGCGCAATATGTAGGTTTGATGTGTTCATTTGATCTGAGGTCCAAAGTTTTCGCCAAAGAAACGATACCAGTTTCCACCCATGATCCCGGCAACCTCGTCAGCGGACATGCCAGTGGCTTTCAAGCCCGCTTCGATGTTTCCGAAATGGCGGTTGTCTTTGAACCAGCTGGGCATGGCGGGGAAGCCGGGCGCGGATTTTGACCCTTCACCATAGTCGATTTCCTTGGTCCAGCGGCCTACGCGCATCCATTCAACGATGCTGTCGGGCTGGTCCTGACAAAGATCGGTGCCGATCCCCAGATGCTCGATCCCATAGCTGTCCGCCGTGCGGGCTATCATCTCGCAAAAGCTTTCCAGCGTGCAATCGGACTTGCCTTTCAGGTGGTGCGGATAGATCGAGAAGCCAAACATGCCGCCGTTCCCGGTCACGGCCCGGATCACCGCGTCTTTCTTGTTGCGCAGCGCAGGCGACCAGTCATGCGGGTTGGCGTGGGTGATGGCGATGGGGCGTTCCGACAGCTCTGCTGCCTCGATGGTCGAGCGGTCGGCCGAATGGCTCATGTCAATCACAAGCCCAACGCGGTTCATTTCCTTGATGACCTGTTTGCCCATGCGCGTGATGCCCATGTCCTCGGCCTCGTAACAGCCGGTCGCCAGCAGCGACTGGTTGTTATAGGTCAGCTGCATGAAGCGGGCGCCCAGGGTGTGCAGGATTTCGACCAGACCGATGTCGTCTTCGATGGGCGAGGGGTTCTGGAAGCCAAAGAACACCGCCGTGCGCCCGGTTTCACGGGCCGTGTCGATGTCGCTGGCCCACTGACCTTTCATGATCAGGTCGGGATAGGTTTCGAACCAGCGGTTCCATTTTTCAAAATTCAGGACGGTCTCACGAAAGTTTTCGTGATACGAGATGGTGACGTGGATCGCATCCACGCCCCCCTCACGAAGTTGGCGGAAGATCTTCTCCGACCAGTTGGCGTATTGAAGACCGTCGATACGCATCAGACAGGGCCTGCACTGATATATGCAGTCTTGACGGTGGTGTAGAATTCCGCCGCTGCCTTGCCCTGTTCGCGCGGACCATAGGAGCTGTCGCCGCGGCCACCAAACGGCACGTGATAATCGGTGCCGGCGGTGGGCAGGTTCACAGTCACAACACCAGTGCGTGCATTGCGCCGGAAATGCGTGGCGCGGGCCAGCGAGGTTGTCACGATGCCCGAGGTCAGGCCAAAGTTGGTGTCATTTACCGTTGCAAGCGCTTCGTCGTAGCTTCCCACCTTGATGACAGACGTCAACGGCGCGAACATTTCCTCGCGGTTGATGCGCATGTCGTTGGTGGTGTTCAGGAATACGCCCGGCGACATGTAGTAACCCTCGGTCGGCATATCCAATCGGACACCGCCACAGGCCAGTTCCGCGCCTTCAGCTTTGCCCAGTTCGACATAAGCCAGGTTTTCATTCAGCTGCTGCTCGCTGACAACCGGCCCCATCTGGGTGCCTTCTTCCAGCGCGTGGCCCACTTTCATCGCCTGCGCACCGGCCACCAGTTTTTCAACAAAGGCATCGTGCACGGCTTCATGGACCACGAGCCGGGAGGACGCGGTGCATTTCTGACCCGTGCCGCCAAAGGCGCCGCCAAGCGCAAGTGTCGCTGCCAGATCCAGATCGGCATCGTCCATCACGGCCAGAGCGTTTTTCGATCCCATCTCCATCTGCACCTTGGTCAGGTTCTGGATGGCAGCGGAAGCGATACCCTTACCAACCGGGACCGAGCCGGTGAAAGAAATCGCGTTTACTTTCGGGTTTTCAACCAGACGCTGACCAACAGAACGGCCTGCGCCCATAACGAGGCTGAACAGCCCCTTGGGGATGTCTTGCCGGTTAATGATCTCGGCCAGGGCAACCGCCGAGGCGGGCGTGAGGTTGGCGGGTTTCCACACCACCGCGTTGCCATAGCACAGCGCGGGCGCAATCTTCCACGACGCGGTCGCTGTTGGGAAGTTCCAGGGCGAGATAATGGCCACGGTGCCAACAGCTTCGCGGCGAACGTCAATCTCGACACCGGGGCGCACGCTGTCTGCATTCTCGCCCAGCTGGCGCAGGCATTCGGCTGCGTAGTATGTGAAGAACTGACCGGCGCGGTAAACCTCTCCTTTGCCTTCTGCAAATGGCTTTCCTTCTTCGCGGGACAACAAAGCACCCAGCTCTTCACAACGCGCGATCAGCTCGTTCCCAATGGCCATCAGAACCGCCTGTTTGCGTTCCATACCGTAAGCTTCCCATTCACGCTGCGCGACACGCGCCTGATCAAGGGTAGCTTCCAGTTGATCACCGCTGGCCTGAGCGAAGATGCCCACCAGATCACTCAGGTCCGACGGGTTGCGATTTTCGATCTCGCCTTCGCCAGTCAGCCATTCGCCAGCAATCAAGTTCTTTTGGATGTCGGTCATGTAAGTGTCGCCTTGCACAAAAGTCAGTTTTGACCAGTATGGACTTTTGCAGCAACTTCAATCAAACTAAAATTATTGAATGATATTTCAGGAATGTTGAAATGAGTATCAAAATCGAAATGCTCCGGGGGTTTGCGGCGGTGGCACGCAGCGGAAATCTCAGTGATGGGGCGCGTAGCCTTGGGCGCACGCCCTCTGCCGTGTCAATGATGCTCAAACAGTTGGAAACCCATCTTGGCGAACCCTTATTCGAGACGGATCGTAAGAATCGTCTAACCGCGCTTGGAGCATTCGTCCTGGAACAAGCCGAACGGGAATTGCAGCAGTTCGATAGTACGGTGAAAGCCATCGAAGGCTTTGCGAAAGCGTCACACGGCTATGTCAGTATTGCAGTCGTTCCATCTGTTGCGGGCACAGTGATCCCGGACGTCTTTTCGCGCTTCATTGATGAGTTTGAGAACATCGATATTGAACTGCGCGACATGGATTCGACTTCGATCCAACGAGAGCTTGCCCGCGGAAGGGTTGATATTGGAATTGCGACACTAAGTGAAAATGCCATCGGGCTGCACAGCCAATACCTGATGTCCGACCGCTTTGGGGTAATCGCTTCGCCAGACCACAAAGTTGCGCAAGTGCGCGGGCCAATTGATTGGGCTGAACTTGAGGATGTCCGGTTGATCGCCAACAGCCTATCTGCGGG
Organism: Aliiroseovarius crassostreae; assembly: GCF_001307765.1. Taxonomy (GTDB): domain Bacteria; phylum Pseudomonadota; class Alphaproteobacteria; order Rhodobacterales; family Rhodobacteraceae; genus Aliiroseovarius; species Aliiroseovarius crassostreae. Next base: position 489,251 of record NZ_LKBA01000019.1, on the reverse strand, counting down.
CATCACCGCCCCTCAGTCGCGTGATCTGCACGCAAAGGCAATGCTGTCCGCGCATAACCTGACCTCGATCATGTCGATGGTACGGGCCAATATCGGCGTTACGATCATACCGGCAATGGCGTCACTTGCATTGCAGCCAAATGACCTTGTTTTTCGCCCGTTGGCGGATGACACGATCCGGCGACAAATCCATTTGTTACGCAATGCCGCTTCACCCCAATCACCAGCCGCCCGTTTGCTTGAGCGGCGGATCAGGGAAACCGCTGCCGACTTAGCCGTGAGATTTCCAGCATGACGAAAGCAAACGAACAAATCGACGTGATTCATCTAGGCATCTTGGTGTTTCCCGGGTTTCCAATGGCGTGTCTGACATCTTGCATCGAGCCGTTGCGCGCGGCCAACGAAATCTCGGGAAAAGACGTGTTTCAGTGGCGGGTGGTGGCAGAACAGAACGCACCCGTCACCTCATCCGCAGCGGTTGCATTCGCACCGGATACGACCTTGTCCGAGGTCACAGGGTTGGACTATCTGTTTTTCGTTTCCAGCCCGGATGGGTGTTTTGAGAACCCGTCGCGCGCCGGTGCCGCGCTTCAACGTCACATGCGATCTGGTGGCATATTGGGCGCTTTCAGTGGTGGTGTTTTTCCACTGACCCGGACGGGTTTGACCCGTGGCGATCCGATGTCCGTCCATTGGTGCTATTCCGCCGCCTTTCAGGCGGAATTTCCAGATGTACCGATAGAAACCACTGTGATTTGCGATGCGCCAAGCATCAAATCGGTTTCAGGTGCCTCCGCCGTTTTCGACTATATGCTCAACCTGATTGAAGCCCGTTTGGGAGGCGATATCATGGCAGAGGTCGCCTGTTGGTTTCAGCATCCGCTCATTCGAAGCGCGACCGTTTCGCAAAAGACCCCGGCCATCCAAAGCGAACGGAGCGAAGACATGCTGCCAAAACCGGTTGCCCGCGCGATCCAGCTGTTTTCTGAACATATCGATAGCCCGCTTCAGATCAGTGAAGTTGCGCAAACGCTGGGTGTGTCGACCCGCAGCCTTGAGCGCAGCTTCAAGGATGCCACAGGGCAAAGCCCGCTGAAATACTACCGCGCGGTGCGAATGAAACAAGCACGCCAGCTTGTTCTTTACACGAACGAACCCGTGACCGACATCGCCTATATGGTTGGGTATTCAACCCCAGTAACCTTCCTGAGGCACTATCGCGAAAGCCACGGGATTACCCCGATTTCGGACCGGCGTAAAAGGAACTCGCTTCGGGTCTCTGAAGGAGATTGCCTGCCGTCGGGCTGAGCAGAAACAACTTCAGGCAATCGACGTTGCAGCAGCACGCAATCCGTGATGCAAAGACGCAGCTGAGGACCGGGGAGCGATCACCGCAAAATGCTTGCCTTGATCAAGGCACCAGACAAAAGCGCTGCTGTGTTCAACGATCGAGCGTGTCACGGCCCCGGTCTTCATCCTGCGGACGGGCAGGGCACAAAGCCGCTCAAGCATGTCGCAAACGGTTTTTCCACACAGGTCGAACCTGCACCATCCGTCGGTCTGCTCCGCAACTGATGCAATCCATCCAACGGTCTGTTTCAGCTCTACTGCGAGCATTTCCTGATCGTCATATGGTGCAACAACCATCCATTGCTCTGGCCCCATCCAAAAGGCCGAAAAGTCGTTCGCGAATGACGACTGTCCGGCACAGGGCAAGGTCAGATCATGGTGTTTCAAAAGCGCCTTGCGCAGCGCGCTTTCCTGACCGTTTCGGGCGGCAACTGATGCCAGGGCGCGATCCACAATTTCGGTGATCTCTATGTCACCGATGATATCGACACGTGGCACCTCGGCCCCTAGCGGCGTGATGGGCTTTAACTTATGCACGGAGCTTCTCCCCCTCCGGATCGACGAAATGCGGACTGGTGATTACGACTAACATTTCCTGGTTTTCCAGCGGATTTACCAGACGCAGCTGCTCGCCCATGCGATCAAACCCACCTTTGACGAAGCCCAGTCCGATTGAGCTTTTCAGGATGGGGGAATAGGCTGCTGAGGTCACATAGCCCTGATCGTGCACCGCATCCACTGGGCCAGAAACGGCCATCAAATGCCCACCCGCGGACATGGTTTGGCCGCTGTCCACAGGGCGCAGCCCCACAAGGTTCAGCGCGTCCTCGGTGTTCATCCCGTCACGGCGGCTGAGCACATTGCCGATGCAGTCTTTTTGGGTCGAGACCATGCGTCCCAAACCAAGGTTCAGCGCGGTGGTGGTGCCGTTCAGCTCATTGCCGGCAGCGTGACCTTTCTCGATGCGCATAACGCCCAGTGCCTCGGTGCCGTAAGGTGTCACGTCGAATTCTTCGCCTGCCGCCATCAACTCGCGCATGAGCGCGTCGCCATAGCGGGTTGGCACGGCAATTTCATACGCCAGCTCGCCCGAGAACGAGATACGGAACAGCCGTGCGTGACACCCGCCGCAGACGGTGATTTCACCACAGGCCATGAAAGGGAACGCCTCGTTCGAGATGTCGAACTCAGGGTCCACGATCTTTTGCAAAAGCTTGCGCGCGTTGGGACCTGCGACCGCGTATTGCGCCCAGGCCTCGGTGGTGGAAATCAACTGCACGTCCAGATCCGGCCACAGGCATTGGCGGGCAAATTCCATGTTGCGATAGACAAGAACCGCGTTGGCGGTGGTGGTGGTGACGATGAAATGATCCTCGGCCAGACGGGCCGCGGTGCCGTCATCATAGGCCACGCCATCTTCGCGCAGCATCAGGCCATAGCGCACTTTGCCAATGGGGAGTTTTGCAAAGCCGTTGGCGTAGATCTTGTTCAGAAATTCTGCCGCATCCGCGCCTTGCACGTCGATCTTGCCCAGTGTTGTTACGTCGCAGATGCCGACCGAGCTACGCGTGGCCAGAACCTCGCGATCTACGGATTGACGCCAGTGAGCCTCGCCTTCCTGTGGGAACCACTGCGCGCGTAGCCAATTGCCGACCTCAACAAACACAGCGCCTTGTTCCTCGGCCCATTTGTGGCTGGGAGTCAGACGGGTCGGATGGAATTCCTTGCCCACCGCGCGGCCTGCCAGCGCCCCCATCGAAACGGGTGTATAGGGCGGGCGGAAAATCGTGGTGCCAGTGTCAGGGATCGACTTGCCCGTCAGCTCGGCCATCACTGCCAGCGCGCTCACATTCGAGGTCTTACCCTGATCGGTCGCCATGCCCAGCGTGGTGTAGCGTTTCAGGTGCTCGATCGAGGTGAAGTTTTCCTGATGCGCCAGCTTCACGTCCTTGACCGTCACATCGTTCTGGAAATCCAGCCAGGCGCGTTTCGCACCCGCGACATGCCAGAACGGGGTGAGCGAGACGGGTGCGTCTTCAGCTTTGGGCAAGTCCACAGAGGACACGGAGATGCCCAGATCGGACAATGCGTCCGAAGCCTTTGCAGCACCTGAGGTCAGCGCCGCATGGGTCGACATCTCACCAATGGCGGCCCCGGCAACGCTTTGGCCCGAAGGCAGGCCCTGCCCCGGCACAAAGGCGTGAATACCTTCATTCCAAACCGGACGACCGCGCTGATGGCAGGTCAGACCGAGGTTGGGGTTCCAACCGCCGGACATGGCGAGCGCACCACATTGGATCACGCGGGTCTGGCCATTTGCCAGCCGTACAGTGACCGAACTCAGACCCAGACGGCCTTTCGTATCGACGATCTGTGCTCCTGCCAGCACCTCTGTGCCTTCAATCGCAGGCGCGTCAGTGCGGATATCCACCACGGCGGGCACCTCGACGCCCTTGGCGATCAGGTCGCGGGCGGTCTGGTGGGCGTCATCGTTGTTGGCGAAGACCACAACCGACTGCGCAGGCGTGGCCGCATAACGATTGGCATAGGCGCGGGTGGCGCCTGCCAGCATCACGCCGGGACGGTCGTTGTTTTCAAAGCCGATCGGGCGTTCGATTGCACCGGTGGCGACCAAAGCGCGTTTGGAATAGATCCGCCAGAGCGTCTGACGTGGTTTGTCAGCCTCGGGGGCGATCAGGTGATCTGCGTTGCGCTCGACCGCGCCATAGACGCCGTGATCATAGGCCCCGAAGACGGTGGTGCGCGGCATCACGCGAACATTGGGCAGCGAAACCAACTCGGCCTGCGTCTGTTCAACCCAATCCACGCCGGACTGGTCAGACAGAGACCCGGTGTCCGACAACAGGCGCCCGCCCAGACGGAAATCTTCGTCAGCGATGATCACTTGCGCGCCAGCACGGCCTGCGGTGAGTGCAGCGGCCAGACCCGCAGGTCCGGCGCCGATGACCAGAAGGTCGCAATGCAGAAAGCCCTTGTCATAGGCGTCGGGATCGCCCTCGCCGGTTAGGCTGCCAAGTCCGGCAGCCTTTCGAATGATCGGCTCGTAGAGCTTCTCCCAGAATGCTTTTGGCCACATGAAGGTCTTGTAGTAAAACCCCGCACTCAGGAAATTCGAGAAGCGATCATTAATCGCCATGAAATCACGTTCCAGCGACGGCCAGCGGTTTTGCGAGTTGGCCGTAAGGCCGTCATAGATCTCGGCCACGGTGGCGCGGGTGTTGGGTTCTTGACGACCGCCCGAGCGCAACTCGACCAGCGCGTTGGGCTCCTCGGAACCCGCAGTCAGCACACCGCGCGGGCGGTGATATTTGAACGATCGCCCCATCAGGCGCACGCCATTTGCCAATAGCGCCGAGGCCAGCGTGTCGCCCGCATAGCCTTGATAGCTTTTGCCATCAAAACTGAAATTCAGCGTGGCGGACCGGTCGATCAACCCGCCAGAAAGGCGGTTTGCCTGTGTCATTGCAACACCTCGGCGGCGTGGTTGGCACGGGCAACATCACGGGCCAGCTCGACCTTGGTGATCTCATGCGTGGTGGTGTCGCGGGTTACAACCAACCACGAGCGGTCGCCCTGTTCGTGAAACCACAACTCGCGGTGCAGGCCAGCGGGGTTGTCGCGCAGGTGCAGATAGTCGTGAAATTCGCGCAGGGCGTTTTCCGACAGCCAATAGGGGCGGTTGATCAGGCCCGCGTCGCCCAGATAGGTGAACTCCTGCGCGTCGCGCGGTCCCAGAAGCGGATGGTTGATGATCATCGGTTCAGTTCCTCAAATCGCAGCTGCGTCAATGCAGGTTCGGTTGGGCACCCTGGCCCTTTTCGTCGATCATGTGCCCGGTCATGAACCGGTCCAGCCGATAGGCTTTCGCGGTGTCATGCGGACGGTCGGTTTTCAGAAGATGGGCAAAGCAATATCCCGCTGCAGGCGTGGCTTTAAAGCCGCCATAGCACCAGCCGCCATTGAAATAGAGACCCTCGATATGGGTCTTGTCGATGAAGGGCGATCCGTCCATCGACATGTCCATGATACCGCCCCAGCTGCGCAGAAGGCGTGCGCGTCCAAGGCCGGGGATCAGTGACATGCCGCTTTCGATGACGTCCTCGACCACCGGCAGGTTCCCGCGTTGAGCGTAGGAATTGTAGCCGTCGATATCGCCGCCAAAGACCAGCCCGCCCTTGTCGGATTGGCTACAATAGAAGTGCCCCGCGCCATAGGTGATCACGCCGGGAATGAAGGGTTTCAGCCCCTCGGACACGAAGGCCTGCAGCACGTGGCTTTCAATAGGTAGGCGCATCCCGGCCATCGCCATCACGCGGCTTGAGCTGCCCGCGACCGAGACGCCGACCTTGCCTGCGCCAATAAACCCGCGCGATGTCTCGACACCCAACACGCGGCCGTTTTCGATACGGAACCCAGTCACTTCACAATTCTGGATGATGTCCACGCCGCGCTGATCCGCACCGCGCGCGTATCCCCAAGCGACCGCATCGTGGCGCACGGTGCCGCCGCGCCGGTGCAGAAGGCCGCCTTTGATCGGGAACCGGGCGTTGTCGAAGTTCAGGAACGGGTACAGCGCGCGCACACCATTGGTGTCCAGAAGCTCTGCATCTGATCCGTTCAGGATCATCGCATTCCCGCGCCGCCGCGCTGCATCGCGCTGCGCGTCCGTATGGACGAGGTTAAGAATACCACGCTGGCTGACCATCGCGTTGTAGTTCAGGTCCTGCTCGAGACCCTCCCACAGTTTCAGCGAAAACTCGTAGAACGGTTCATTCCCATCCAGCAGATAGTTCGAGCGGATAATCGTCGTGTTCCGACCCACATTACCGCCGCCAATCCACCCCTTTTCCAGCACCGCGATCCGCGTGCCGTGGAACTCCTTCGCCAAATAATATGCGGTTGCCAAGCCATGTCCGCCCCCGCCTATGATCACATAGTCATAGGCATCCCTGGGGTCAGGATCACGCCATTGCGGCCCCCAACCCTTGTGGCCGGTCAGGGCTTCCTTGATCAGTCTCAATGCAGAATATTTCATGGCGCATCCTGATAGTTCAATACCTACTAGGATATATTCGCAACCACTTTGCCTGTATTGTTTCTGCCAAAACTACGCGCAAAATCGACAATCTAGGGGCAGGCAAATGCGGCGGAACTGGCGCGACTGCGCAAAGAGAATAAACGCCTGACCGAGGAAGTGGAGATTTTGCAGCAAGCCGGATCAGAAAACAATCCGGGGGATCGTTTTCCCGGCGCACGCATCCGCTTTTTTCGCGACACGGGCGGTGAAACCATGACGAACAAGCGCGCTTTCGTCACTGCCCATAAAGCCCAATACGCGGTTTCTGCACTTTGCAGAGTTCTGGAGATATCCCGTGGCTGATTTTATGGCTTTCCGGCCAGCCAACCAGCGGGGGATCCGCGAAAAGCGGACCGGAACGCCCGGGATCAAGACCGTCTTCAAAGCCAGTAATAAATGCTACGGATCAAAGCGGATCCACCAGGATTTGGGCTGACGGCGAGATTGTCTCAGAGTGGCGGGTGGAACGTATCATCAGCGTGTCCAGTTTGAACTGCTTCTGTGAACTTGATCGCTAAGTGGCGGTCTTTTTTGATTGCTAATTGGCGTTTCCGATGACAAGGGTCTGCGCGGCGGCCTCGACGACGTTTTCAGTGATTGCGGCGATTTCGAGGACACGCGCCATCTCTCTGACGGGCACCCTTGCACGCCACCAGCTCTCGATCTTACGTCGTTCTTGCAGTGATAGTTGCGTGTAAACGGCTCCCATGCGATGTTCTGCTATTAGATAACCCATTGTTTTCTAATAAAAATTGTACTTCAAAGTAGATGTTGCAACCAGGTGGAAATGTCACCGGGTTTGCAAAGCAGAAATGTCACTCTGAGTGCTGTCGGCAGCAAAGCCTGACAGGGCGAAGACCTCAATTATCGCAGCCCTGGCTGGCTTTGCGGGCCGTGTTTCGCTTGCGGTCTGCGAGGGTGTTCCAGCCGTTGTTGCGGCGTCCGATCTTCCGGTATCCGTTTCTGGCACTTTCCGGGCGCACCTCGGCGCTGGCGGCGACCTTGTCCTGTTCGGCCTTGATATGGGCCAGCACTGCGCTGAGGTGTTTGTTGTCCGTGATTGTCGCGTGCGTGACGCGCTGCTTATGCGGACCGAAGATGGTGCAGGGCAGGGCAACGCCATTGTGCCGAACCTGGATGCGCCCGTCGGGGAATTCGTAGGTGTCGGCATATTTGCCAACCAGACCGCGCGTCAGATCGTTGACTTCCAGCCGGATGCGCTTGTGGTCGTACTTCAGGGTCAGATCCTTGCTGACATAGCGTTTATTGCGCAGACAGAAGATCTCGGCCAGCCGATCCGATGCGAGGTTCAACGCACGATGCAAATTATCCGGGCGGGCAGCTGGCTTGGCGAACCTGTCATTGTAGCGCTCCATGAAGCGAGGGAGGAAGGCATTTGCGGCCTTCATGTCCGAGATGCCTGCGATGCGCAGCTCTTTGACCAGGCGATCCTGTAATGTCCGGTTCGCCCGTTCCACACGGACCTTGGCCTGGCTGGTATTGGCGCAGAGAATCTCGATCTGCAGCTCTGCCAGAGCACGCCCGAACTGAGACATGTCGGTCATGTGTTCGCTGGGTTTTGGCACGCGAAAGACCGTGTGCTTGTCGCTGTAGAAAGCAACGGGGCGGCCATGCGTCGTCAGATAACGCTCCAATGCCTCGAAATAGCTGAAGGTGCTCTCTGACCTGACGAAGCGCAGTTCCATGAGCGTGCTGGTGGCATCGTCAATGAAGACGAGCAGGGTGCAGGGATCGCCCCGATCCTCGAACCAGCGATGCTCTGAGCCGTCTATCTGGATGAGTTCACCAAAGCATTCTCTGCGCAATCTGGGCTGATGAAATGTCCGACGCTGTTTGCGCGAGAGCGAAAGACCGTCTTCCTGCATCCATTTGCGAACCGTCTCGCGCGACACCTTGAACCCATGATGCTCGGCCAGTATCTCCGCGGCCAGGGTCGGCCCAAAGTCGGGATAGTTCTCTTTAATCAGCGACAGCGCGTAATCCCGTTTGGCTTTGTGGATGCGATTGTTCGGGGGGGTGCCGCGCGCCTTGTGACGGATCGCCGACGCGCCATCCTGACGATAAAGCTTCAACAGCAGAAAAATCTGCCGACGCGTCAGTGCCAGCATGTTCGCTGCATTGTCGACGCTCAGCCGTCCATCATCGACCTGCGTCAAAACCTCCACGCGGTTCAACTCGCGCTCGCTCATTAGCACCTATCCCATGCCCAATCTCCCTCAGCTTCGGACGGGAGAGTGACATTCCTGAGTTGCTCATGGGTGACATTTTGCTTTGCGGCTACAGTCAATGTTTCGCATAATCAATATTATGTAATATTAATGACTGAAATGGATGTGAAAAAGGACTGGCTTGCTCCTAACTGTGTCTCGACAAGGCAATATAGAGATGACTAAGTTGGCATGGAATAAGGGATATGACAAATGCCATCTATTTTGGTGCTTAACGGGCCTAACCTGAACTTGCTGGGTACGCGACAGCCGGAGATTTACGGGTCGGAAACGCTTGCGGATATCGAAGCGAAATGCGTAAGCCATGCAAATACGCGTGGCGCCGAATGTTGTTGCCTGCAATCCAATCACGAAGGTACCTTGATCGACGCCATCCATGCGGCAAAAGGTGTCCATGATGGGATCGTGTTGAATGCTGGCGCCTACACCCATAGTTCGATCGCGCTGATGGATGCCATTTTCTCTACCGAACTGCCGGTGATCGAATTGCACCTGTCCAATGTGCATGCACGCGAGGAATTTCGTCATGTTTCCTATATCGCCAAGGCCGCGATCGGGGTAATTTGCGGGTTTGGGTCCGATGGCTATCCCCTTGCGATTGATGCACTTTTGGCGCATCTAAAAAAGATCTGACCCATGAGGTTTTCGGATCTCCTTCATGATGTCTGCAATAGCGTTTCGCTGCAGGATGTCTGGCAGATTCAAAGAGAAACCTTTGCGTCATATGGGTTCGATCGGATCATTTACGGCTATTCTCGGTTTTTCTCGCCAAAAAATTTCGGGCCACGAGAAGACATTCTTTTGTTGTCCAACCACGATCCTGAGTATCTCAAAGCCTACACGGATGATGAGATGTATCTGCATTCTCCCATGGCTCTCTGGGCGTCCAACAATACGGGGGCGTGTTCCTGGCGCTGGATTGCAGAACATTCCGATTTGATGGGAGAGCGGCAGCAAAAGGTGCTTGATGTCAATCGCCGTATGGACATAACCGCTGGCTACACCCTGTCATTTCCGACCGCCTTTTCTCGGACGCGTGGGGTTATTGCAGCCACTGCAAAAGCTGGCCTGACGCAGGACGACGCAGACAAAATCTGGGCGGAACATGGTCGGGATATTGAGGTTTTCGCCAATGTAACCCACCTTAAAATCATCTCGTTACCCATTGAAACTCAACGACAACCTCTGACAGCACGTCAAAGAGAGGCGCTGGAATGGGTATCGGATGGCAAGACAAATGTTGAAATTGCGATCATCATGAATGTGTCGCCCGCCACCATTGAAAAACATCTTCGCATTGCCCGTGAAAAGCTTGGTGTGGACACAACGGCACAGGCCGTCGCCAAGGCGTCATTTTTCAATCAGATCTATGTTGTCGCTGGCGGCGAAGAAAACTCAAAATAGATCCTAAAGCGTTTTGAGATTAGGGTGAAACGCAGCTGTTCTCAAAACGCACGCAACATCGAGAAGGCCTGGGCGTTTCCACTTATTATTGTGATCCAACAATAAATAAAAACGTTCTATTGGCCCAACTGGCCCGAGCGTGTAAAAGTGGCCAAAGTTCAGAACATTTGTGAACAAGTAGTCTTGCAATGACTTTGAAATGCCGTAGCCATTTGCTTTCGAACAGTATTTGGGGGGGTAAGCAGATGGACAGTATCGCGGCACGGGACTGGAGCCTGTCCTTTCAGGATATGGAATTTCTCTCATCTCTGCCCCAGACGGTTTGTCTGGAGGCGGCCCTTCAAATTTGTAGTGCGCGCAGCTCGGGGAGATTCATTGAAGACTGGACTGATGTAGATGATGGAGCAATCGAATATGTAGCTTCACAGCTTGAGCGGCAGCTCGGCTTGCCTTCATTCGGGACCTCGACCTGCCGTTTGATGTGATCAGAGCGTCTGCTGATCGAAGTCGTGCATCGCATTGATACGCGATCAAAAACCAAGGTGATTAGTAGAATTGCCGCAGACATAAACAAGGTACACGGCAAGGAACAATTGCTGGTGGATATCGCGACGGCGGCGATGATGGCGCCGAATGGCAAGGTGTCGGATGTCATCTTTCCCATCGCAGGTGCATCCAAGCTGAAGGCCATCATTGATGAGCACAATGCTAAGGGTACGCTCAATGTTCAGATCCAGACGGTGATGCGGGGATCCTATGCCAGTCACTATCGCCCGATGCTGCCTTCCTTACTATCCGTTCTGAGATTTAGGTCGAACAATGAGACATGGCGACCGATCCTTGATGCCTTGGCTCTGATTGCCCGCCTCAACGAAGAAGGGCGTCGCACTGCACCGGCCTCTCTCGCTCCAGAAGGATCGATCCCGAGCAAATGGTGTGCAACTGTGTTGGATGAACGAGGCCGGATGAATCTCATATCTTATGAGCTCTGTATCCTGACCCAATTACGAGAGCGGATTCGGGCAAAGGAAATCTGGATCGAGGGTGCGGATCGTCATCGTAATCCGGACAATGATCTACCAAAGGATTTTCCCGAGAAACGCGCGGCCTATTACAGCGGGCTGAACCTCACTCAGGACGCACAGGCATTTAGCCAGTCCGTTCGCACGCAAGTAGAACAGGAGCTTCTAGAGCTGAATGTCACGCTACCTGACAATGACATGGTCCGCTTGCGCTGGTCGGGTGACAACCGGATCAGCATCACGCCCTTCAAACCAGCCCCTGAGCCCAAGGGTCTGATTGGCCTCAAATCCGAGGTCAATCGGCGATGGCCCATGGCGGGACTGTTGGATACGTTGAAGGAAACGGCGCTAGACACGGGCTTTCTTGATGCCTTTGAGACCTCCGCGACCAGAGAGGCGTTGCCAGCCGACATTCGGGATCAACGTTTGCTGCTCTCCTTATATGGTCTGGGTACAAATGCGGGTTTGAAGCGTGTTGCTGCTGGGGTGCCCGGGACCAGTTATGACGAGCTGTTGCACATTCGACGGCGCTATATTGACCCAGCCTCTCTGCGTGCCGCGGCCGCGCGCGTTGCAGATGCCACCCTTGCCATCCGCAATCCCAGCGTCTGGGGCGAGGCAGGCACGGCCTGTGCATCAGACTCCACCAAGTTCGGGGCCTGGGACCGAAATCTGATGACGGAATGGCACGCCCGCTATGGCGGGCGTGGGGTGATGATCTATTGGCATGTCGCGCAGCAAGCGACCTGTATCTATTCTCAGCTGAAGCGCTGTTCATCGTCTGAAGTGGCATCCATGATCGAAGGTGTGCTGCGTCATTGCACGGACATGGAGATCCAGCGCCAATATGTGGACAGCCATGGCCAAAGCGCAATTGGGTTTGCATTCTGTCACCTTCTCGGCTTTGAGCTTGCCCCACGGCTGAAAGCGATCGCCGAACAGAAGCTGGCCCTGCCGAGCGCTGGCATGCGGGCGAAGCTTCCAAACCTATTGCCAATCCTGTCAGGTACGATCGATTGGAATGAGATTGAGCGGCAATATGATGAGATGGTCAAATACGCTGCGGCCATGCAGCACGGCACTGCGGACCCGGAAGCCATTCTCCGCTGCTTTGCGCGTGCTGATGTCATGCACCCAACCTACAAGGCACTTGCTGAACTCGGCCAGGCAATCAAAACAATCTTCCTGTGTCGTTATCTCCGATCCGAGACGTTCCGCCGCGAAATCCATGAGGGCCTGAATGTGGTTGAGAACTGGAACAGCGCCAACGGCTTTATCTTCTTCGGCAAGGGCGGCGAGATTTCCAGCAACCGGATTGCCGATCAGGAAATCTCAGCGCATGCGCTGCATTTGCTTCAGGCATCCCTCGTTTATGTGAATACTCGTATGGTGCAATCGGTGCTGTCGGAGCCGACCTGGGCAAACCGCCTGTCTGAGCGCGATTACCGTGGTCTCTCCCCATTGATCTATTCGCACATCAATCCCTACGGGCGGTTTGATGTGGATTTGGACAAGCGGATCGACTTTGGACGACAAGCGGCGTGATCCATATGCACAAAAGAGTGCACCCACAGGAGACAGGCTGATGTGACAAAGTGAAATGTCACAAATGGGTAGTCAAACGACTAATGGTACAGCATCAAAGCGTAAGCCACCCTAATGTGACAGGTTCCCATGCCTAAGATCGGATACGCCCGCGTCAGTACATCAAGCCAGGATCTCGACATTCAGAAAGCAAAGCTGAATGCGGCGGGATGTGAGGTCATCCGTTCGGAAACCGTTTCTGGTGCTTCCCGTGATGATCGTTCTGAGCTGGCGACAGTGATGGAGTTTCTGCGCGACGGGGACGAATTGGTCGTGCATCGTCTCGATCGCCTCGGCCGATCCACTCGCGATGTGCTGAATCTGGTCCATGAACTTGATGCCAAAGGCGCATCGCTCCGGGTGCTTGAACCGGAAGTCACCACCGCCGGGGATATGGGCCGCATGGTCATCACCGTCCTCGGCATGGTCGCCGACATGGAGCTCAAGTTCATTCGGGATCGTCAACGCGCTGGAATCGAAGTCGCCAAAGATAAAGGCATCTACAAGGGGCGGCGAAAGTCTGTAGATGATGAGGAAATCCGGCGGCTGGCAGGTGAGGGCACCGCAAAAGCCCAGATCGCCCGTGATCTCGGCGTTTCCAGAATGACGGTCTACCGGGCTCTCGCTGATGCCGAAACCTGAAGCCGCCGTTCGTTCAGGACGCGGCGGCTTCAAAGTCAGAGCCCATTTTGACCTATTTTCTTCATTAAAGCGAATGCCGGCTTGGGAATTGTGGGACTTGATGGCAATGTCACCATGGTGTCGCAATGCTTGCCTTGATGTCTAAGGATGAAGGGTGGATCGAACTATGAATCTCTTTATACTCTCCGGCCAATGTAACCGTTGAGATGGAAAGAAAATTGGGGGGCGTTGGCATTTTGAAAGGTTTGCAGGCATGGAGTGGCGCGATAGCAATTGGCGCGGCCGCACTTTCGCAGACTGCGACCGCTCAATCCTACCCGGAGCCTCGCGGTGAAACTGGAGCGCCATTTGCTGATCCAAACTTAAAACTTGTGGTGCTGTCATCGCTTCTTGAGGAAGGGCACATCGATTTAGGGGAAAGCTCTGATTTCCTGTCTTGGGTCCTAGACCAACCTGTGTCCGATCCATGGGACCTTGGGTTTGGAATAATTCAACCGGCGTATGATTACCTCGCCCGATATCCCCTCGGCCAGAGCCTTCTCGATGAGGTGGAAACGTTATCCTTTGATGGAGGCCTAGAAATCTATTTCTACGTAAGTCCGACTTGGGATGGTGAGACGGAAGACTTCGACATATCGAGCTTTGAGGGACTTCAACATTTGCGAAACCTACGGGTTTTTGAAGCTTCATCGATGATCCCCGAACTCGATCTAAATCTGTTAGCGGGCTTTGATAAGTTGGAAGTGATTGAAGGCGGCGTACCCGTTTCAAACACCGAGGCTCTTTTGGCCATGCCAACTCTTCGCTCCGTCGAACTTGTCGGTAACGATCTGTATCGCGATGTGCGTAGTATCGGACATCGCCAAAATGACCTGTTTGAAACATTAAAGAACAACGGTGTGGATGTTTGGGTTCATTGGATGACTTGGCTAGGAGAAAATCCACCGCCAGCTTACCAATAGCTGCAACTGTACAAATCTTTCCAAAAATCAGCGAATGTTGAACGGTTCGCCAAACCAGACATTAGGGGAAGCGAGGGGAATGGCTTTTTTGTCCGCATCTTACTAGTTCACGCACGGCGCGGCGAAGGTCGGTTACTTTTGCAAGTTCTTATATTGTTCTGATTTTTGGCCACTTTTGCACGCTCGGTCCAGTTGGGCCTATACGTAAAATTACGGTAAGGAATACCGGACTTTTAAAATGATCCTAAAATTCCGATATTGAACACGTTCCGTGAGTGGTGGCTTTAGCCTTTGGAACATAGAGGGGTGGACGCGCTGTAATTTCAGCAAATGTTTCATTCTTTCGGGAAACCGAGGGCTGGTGTCGAAGGAGGATTTTTACCGGAGGCACCAGACGCCCTCTTACCCAGAATAGCATCACCGCTGTCCCGCGGTATGTTTGCGGCGCTGACATTCCCCGTCAGCGCCGCGTTTCTTTTCCACTAAAGCGTTTCGAGATTAACTTGAGACACAAGTTGATTCCGAAACGCTTTAGTGGCCGGGTATCCCGTTCCGCCCGGCATGAAAAAGGGGCCGGGTGACCGACCCCTTTTCTATTTTCTTAGCAGATACCCTGCCCTTGCGCCGGCTTAGCCCTTTACGGCAGCAGCAACCTCAGCAGCAAAGTCGGTTTCTTCTTTTTCGATACCGTCGCCAACTTCCATACGGACATAACCGACGATTTCAGCACCTGCATCCTTGGCAGCCTGCTCAACAGTGACGTCGGGGTTCAGAACGAAATCCTGGCCCACCAGGGTCACCTCGGCGAGGAACTTCTTCATCCGACCCTTGATCATGTTTTCAATGATGTTTTCGGGCTTGCCGCTTTCACGGGCTTGCTCAGTCAGGATGGTGCGTTCTTTTTCAACAACAGCAGCGTCCAGCTCAGCTTCGTTCAGCGCCTGCGGGTTGGCGGCCGCAATGTGCATGGCAACCTGCTTGCCGAATGCTTCGTCGCCACCTTTCAGCGCAACCAGAACACCGATTTTGCCCATGCCGTCCGCAGCAGCGTTGTGGACATAGGAGGCCACGACATCACCTTCGACCGATGCCATGCGACGCAGCGACATGTTTTCGCCGATGGTGGCGATCTTGTCGGTGATGATATCAGCGACAGATTTGCCCCCCAGATCAGCAGCTTTCAGCGCCTCCAGATCTGCTGCGTTCAGCGCAGCACCTGCAATGCCGGAAACCATGGTTTGGAATTCAGCGTTCTTGGCGACAAAGTCGGTTTCCGAGTTCACTTCAACGGCAACACCTTTGCCACCGTCCACAGCCACGGCCACCAGGCCTTCAGCAGCGGTCCGGTCGGCCTTCTTGGCGGCTTTGGCCAGACCCTTGGTGCGCAGCCAGTCCTGAGCGGCTTCCATGTCACCGTCGTTTTCGACCAGGGCTTTTTTCGCGTCCATCATGCCAACGCCGGTGGATTCGCGCAGTTCTTTTACGAGTGCAGCAGTGATTGCCATCTTAACTCTCCTTGAGGATCTTCGGCCGGGTCCTAGCCCAAGCCGGTATCAATTCTGTGACATCAGTCTTGGATGCCAAACGATGAGACAGGCAGGGTGTCCCCTGCCCGTCTTCCAATCGTGCTTAGGCGTCAGCGGCCTCGGCGGTGGCTTCTTCAGCCACGGCTTCTTCGGTCATGCCGTCTTCCAGCTCGCCCAGGTCGATACCTGCTGCACCCATCTGGGCCGACATGCCGTCCAGAGCTGCGCGGGCAGCCAGGTCGGTGTAAAGAGCGATTGCGCGCGCTGCGTCGTCATTGCCCGGGATGATGTAATCCACACCTTCCGGCGGGCAGTTGGTGTCGACAACGGCCACAACCGGGATGCCCAGCTTGTTGGCTTCGGCAATCGCCAGCGATTCTTTTTTCACGTCGATGACAAACAGAAGATCCGGAACACCGCCCATTTCGCGGATGCCGCCCAGCGAGGCCTGCAGTTTGGCCTGCTCGCGCTCCATGCCCAGACGCTCTTTCTTGGTCAGGCCTTCCGCGCCCGACGCAAGTTTCTCGTCAAATTCTTTCAGACGCTGGATCGATTTCGACACGGTCTGCCAGTTGGTCAGCGTGCCACCGAGCCAGCGGTGGTTCATGTAATACTGTGCCGAACGCTCAGCTGCGTCAGCAACTGCTTTCGACGCCTGACGCTTGGTGCCGACGAACAGAACCCGGCCACCTTTTGCAACGGTTTCACGCACGGCGTTCAGTGCGGCATCCAGCATCGGGACGGTTTGGGTCAGGTCGAGGATGTGGATCCCGTTGCGCTCACCATAGATGAACGGGCCCATACGGGGGTTCCAACGCTGAGTTTGGTGACCAAAGTGTACGCCAGCTTCGAGCAGCTGACGGAGAGTGAAATCAGGCAGTGCCATGTTCTTTTCCTTTTCCGGTTTCAACCTCGGCGAAATGTTTCGAAGGTCCGTTGGTTTTCGGAGCCCTCAACCGGTGGACGTTATGGGGATGTCTCCCCCATAGGCCCGCATTCCGCCTGTGGATTAACAGGCGCGCGTATATAGGGGGAATTGACAGGTGGCAACCCCCTTGATCTGGATTGCGGCCTATTTCGGGAAGAAAACCAGAATACTAATATTTTCTAGCCCCTGTTGACGTTCTCCTGGCGTGAAGGATGGTTGCTGTACGTGAGATGAAGGCGGCGAAGCTCTGATCTGTTTTGCATGACCGCAGCGCAATGCCCCAGTTTTTCTTAAGTTTCCCGAAGGAAATCTCGATCAGGGGCCGCCATTTGTATGTTTCCTTGTCGAAGGTTGCGGGGAAACGCCGGTTCGATTTCAGAGGAATGGCAGGGGGTATGTCCAGCTTATCGAGAGCAGACCGCAGCCAGTCGGCATCGAAAGCGCAGTCGGCACAGAGTGCTCGATCAAATCCGGCACGGCGCGCCGGTCAGGCGGTATCACCACCAAAATATTGGCGCTGACTGACGGTTTGGGTAACCTCGTCGATCTCAGGCAGATGCTTGGGCAATCGCCGCGTAAGCGCCCTATGGCCTGGCTGAGCGTCCCCTTTGGCGCCCTGGCCTGAGCGGTGGGCCTTAACGACAGAGCCATCGATCATCGCGTACTTGAAATCGGGAGCAGAAGATAACGCTCTGAGCATATTGTAAAATACATTGGTTTTGGGCCAGGCTGGACGCGTTTGAAGCGCCAGAACCCGGCAGACAATTCACACCATTGCGCGCCTGTCCTCACACTCTACCAAACCTCTTCCATGAATAACCGCGGATCGCCTCTGGTCTGGCCGGGATCAGTGTGCTTGCCAAGGCAGAAGGGGGCGATGATCGCCCAATGGGCGTTGGTCAGGGCTCGTCGGGCAAGACCCCTCTCTTCTGTTTGCAACCTTGAAGCAGAACTCATGCCACGTGAGAAGCCTGAACGTCGACACTCCTTGATTAGAATGTCACAAATTCGAGAAACTCAGAAATTCGGAACGCCAAGTCCCCCGGCAGAAGCCCATCTCCGATTCCAATTTAATCTTGGGTTGTGCCCGTCATTGCGTTAACGATTTAAGAGTTGATTAGTCGTTTGTGAGGAAAGCCAGTGCGTGGAATTATCTCCAATCTTTTTAATATCCCAAAAGTTTCCAATGCAATTTCCAAGGACCTGCAGCGATTGCATGCGGTTGAGCGCGGGTTGGGGGACAAGGCGATCGCCTATGTGCTCAAGGACAAAGGTGGCAGTGTGCTGTCAACGCTCGCCAATGTAGATGCCTCCAAAATCCTTGGGCTTGATACTTGATAGCAATTATTCCGACGAACCCGGCGATAAGGCCCGCAGGCGTTTTCTGGCGCGACAGGCCCAAGATGCCTCTGTTCTGGCCCGCTATGGTGAAGTGCTGGCCGCTGCAAGTGGTGGCGAGAAGGACTATTTAGCCGGGTCGAAACACGTTTCACTCCCCCTGCGTATCCTCTTTACAAAAGCCGGGGCTGGCTTGGTGAAAACTTTGAACTCATGGCCGAGGCAAGTCATCGACGCCACGCTCTGTGTGCTCACCCCAGAGTTTTGTGTCGAAATTTGCGAGGCCGCCGGAGGCAGCGCCGAAGACCTGTTTGATATCCTTTATAATGACGACGGGCGCTGGCGCAGCAGTGATGATATTCGCCGCTTGACCGAGGTTTTCGACTTTGCCCCACTGGCGCGCAGCCATCAGCAGGATCTGCTGGCGGCAGGCCGCCGTATGGGCGCGGGTGGCAAGGTGCTCTTGATTGCGCAGATGCGCAAATGGGAGATGTTCTCCGACCCGGAGGCACGCGCATTTCTGGTCGACATGAGCGCCGACAGCGCAAAATCCGTGCGCCACGAAGCCGTGCAGGCCATGATGACCCTGCCCCAGGATCAAATCCTTCCCATCGCCAAAGACAAGCTTGACACAGGGGCCGCCACCATCCGCGCAGCCATGGTTGATCTGCTGGCGGGTCTACGGTCCGACGCGGGATTTGCCCTGTTGCGCGATCACCTCAAATCCGAAAAAACCGCCCGGATCAAAGCCGCGATTGAAAGCGCGCTGACGGTCGAGGAGGTCTCGCAGGCGGATGAGGAGGATGAGGGCGACCGCATGTCCTATCTGGCGCTGGATGGCAGCCGGGTTGAGATCCCTCCCCTGACCCCACTTTCCAAGGAACCGGATGTCACCTTTGGCGTCGAGGATGAAAAGAAACTTCTGGACATTATCACCAAGGAAAATATCGAGATTGATCGCCGCAACGAGGCGCGCAAGGGCAAATACAACTTTGTTGAGCCACGCCTGAAGCCCGCCATGGCCACACAGATTATCAAACTGTTCAACGGCACCGGCGCAGATCTGGATCGCAAGGGGCACACAAGGCTGTGGCAGTTTCTGAATTTCACCGCGCGGGACAAATGGACGCTTGACGCCCTCTCGCGCATGTCACCCGACCGCGCCTTGCGATTTTTCACCGCCACCGAACGGAATTTCTATGCGGCCTTTCACCTGAATGAATGGGGCGCCGTTCAAAGCAGGCTGGTGCGTTACGTAAACAGCGAGGAGGCGGATTATCGCAATCTCGAAACCCTGAATGTGGAAATGGGCCAAATCCAGTCCGGCCCGTGGAACAATCGCAAGACCCGCAAGGCAGTGCCCGGCGATCTGATCCGAGGTGAGCTGGGGCGCGAATGGGGCAATTATGATGTGATGGACCTCAACCGCGACGCGCTCTGGCCGCTATTGGCTGAAAGTTTCGACGTGTTTGACGAGGCATTTGGCCTGCGCGCCGCCGGTGAACCCGCACCGCGCAAACTGCGCGCGATCCAGTTCCTGCAGCTTTTGCCAAAGACGCCACAACGCTATTACGGCCCGCTGCTGGAGGTCGCAACCGGCACCACCAAATCCGGCCGGGCCGAGGCCCGCGCGATGCTGGAAGGGGCGCAGGGTTTGGAAGAGCGCGCCATTGCGCTGCTCAACGACACAAGGCAGGACGTGCGCGCCGGGGCCGCCGAATGGCTGGCGGATCTTGGCATCAAGGAGGCGGTGAAGCCCCTCAAAGCGCGCCTGAAAAAGGAAAAATCCGATCTGGCCAAAGCGGCAATCCTCACCGCACTCTCCCGTCTGGGGGTGGAACTGTCCGATTATGTCGGCCCCAAGGCGCTGATGACCGAGGCAGAGGTGATCCTGAAAAAAGCCAAGTTCGACAAGCTGGACTGGTTGGTCAGCGACCACCTGCCCGACTTGAAATACAAAGGTGGGCAAAAGGTGCCGGCAAAGGTGATCAAGGCTTGGATCTTCCTTGCCAACAAGCTCAAGCAACCGGGCGGCAACACGCTTTTTGACATCTATCTGACGCAGCTTGCCCCCGACAGCGCCAAGACCCTGTCGACCTGGATTTTTGACGCCTGGATCAACTATGACACGGTGCGTCCAGGCGATGATGAAGCCAATGCCTATGCCGAACAGCATGCGGATCAGAACTGGAAAACCTATCTGCGTTGGGACAAGAGCTATACCCGAGAACAGGCCTATCGCGGTCTATATAACAGCATTAAAACCCAGTATCTGAACTCAGGCGCAGCCACCAAAGGCGTGCTGGCGCTGACCAAACATGTGGATCCGGCCCATGCGGCCGCTTCGGTGCGCAATTACCTCAAACAGCATGGGTCACGCACATCTCAGGCCTCGTCCCTGCTGGAGGTTCTGGCCGCGAAGGGCGATCCGCTCTCTCTGCAGATCGTGATTTCCGCCGCCACGCGATTGAAGCAAAAAGGTGTGCAGGCTCATGCGGGCAAGCTGATCGAAGCGGTCGCAGAAGCGCGCGACTGGTCGATGGATGAGCTGGCCGACCGCACCATTCCCACCGCTGGGCTGAATGATGACGGCGTGCTGGAATTGCCAATCGGGGAAGAGGAAAAACCCTATTCCGCCCGGTTGGATGATGAGTTCAAGCTGGTGGTGCTGAACCCGGATGGCAAGCAGATCAAAGGTCTGCCAGCCGGGGATGATGACAACACAAAGACCAGCAAGAAACAGCTTTCGGTCTCGAAACGCGAGTTGAAACAGGTGATCACCCTGCAAGGGGAACGGCTTTACGAAGCCCTTTGCGCCGAGCGATGCTGGCCGGTGGCGGATTGGATGCGCGATTTCCGTAATCATCCCCTGATGGGGCGGCTGACCGAACGGGTGATCTGGCTCGGTGAAGATGCCGATGGCAAGATCGTCACCGCCTTCCGCCCCACTGCCGAAGGCGATTATGTGGATGCGGATGACAACGAGGTGACGCCAGACAGCTTCACCACCATCCGCCTCGCCCATGGCGCGCTTCTGTCTGATAACGCGGCAAAGGCCTGGGCTACTCATCTGGTCGATTACGAGGTCAAGCCGCTCTTCGCCCAGTTTGGCCGCCCGCTTCTGGCGCTGGACGGCGAGATGGGCAAAGAGACCCGGATCGAGGATCGCAAGGGCTGGATCACCGACACGTTCAGCTTCCGGGGCGCCAGCACCAAGCTGGGATATGAACGTGGCGAAGCGCTGGATGGCGGCTATTTCAACGAATATATCAAGACCTTCCGCAGCGCGGGCCTTTGTGCGGTGATCGAATTTTCCGGCAACTGCCTGCCGGAAGAAAACGTCGCCGCCGCGCAGATCCACCTGGAATTTGCCAAGCTGCACGGTGCCGGGCGCCGCGGGCGCGCAGTGCCCCTGTCCGAGGTGCCACCGGTGCTTTTGTCGGAATGTTGGAATGATTACCGGGACATGGTTGCCAAGGGCAGTTTTGATCCCAACTGGGAAAAGAAAATGCCATGGATGTAACTGCAGATACCGTTCAGAAACTGCCCGCCGAAATGCGCTACGCGGCAGAGCTTGCCCGCCTGCGCGCGGCCGATCAGGATCCGAAACCCGCAGGATGGGCGCTGTCCCCCCGCGCGGTGCGCCGGTTTATCCTGGGCGACAAGGGGCTGGAGGTCAGCCGCAAGTTTTACGGCGACGACCCGTTGGTGGACCGTTGCATTGTGGCCCTGATGGGGCATCAGGGACTGATGCTGGTGGGCGAACCGGGCACCGCCAAATCGCTTTTGTCCGAACTCCTCGCCGCCGCCATCAGCGGCAATTCACGACTGGTGGTGCAGGGCAGCGCCGGGGTGATCGAAGACCACCTGCGTTATGGCTGGAATTATGCGCTGCTGCTGGCCGAAGGGCCTAGCGACCGTGCCCTGATCCCCTCGCCCGTGCTGACCGCCATGCGAGGCGGCCAGATCGCCCGGATCGAGGAACTGACCCGTTGCGCCCCCGAAGTACAGGATGCGATGATCTCGCTCCTGTCGGAAAAAACCGTGGCCATGCCCGAGTTGGGTGCAGGGCGTGAGGTGCGGGCAGAACGCGGCTTCAACGTGATTGCCACCGCCAACCTGCGGGACCTCGGCGTGAACGAAATGTCCAGCGCGCTCAAACGACGGTTCAATTTTGAAACCGTGGCCCCGATCGCTGATGCCGCCTTTGAGAAAGAGCTGATTGCCCGGCAGGTGGGCGAACGGATGGCGGAATATGACCTGAAGGCGGATCTGCCCGAAGATGTGCTCGACGTGGTGGTGTCGGTCTTTCGGGACCTGCGCACCGGGCGGGCCGAAGACGGCGCGGTGGTGGCGCAGCCCAAATCTGTCATGTCGACGGCAGAGGCGGTGAATGTGGCCCACGGCGCGCTGCTCGACGCCAGTTACCTGTCAGGAGAGGCCCCGACAGGTGCCCATGTGGCGCGGCAATTGCGTGGCGTGGTGTTCAAGGATGATGCTGACGATGCCCGCAAACTGCGCGCCTATGTCGATACCATTGCCCGCGCACGGGGCCGCAAAAGCCGCGCATGGGCTGCGTTTCACAAGGCCGCCAAGGATGATGGCTGACGGACGATCCACGGCGACCGTGTGGGGTGAGCATGCGGGATGAGGCGCTGATCCATCAGGTGCATAACCGGCTCTTTCAGCCGGAAACCGGGCTGTATCTGGCCCCGATCCGTCACCATTCGCCCGCCTGCGCCTGGGCGGTGCGGGCCATGATCCGCGAGCTGAAACCATCACATGTGCTGATCGAAGCCCCCCATGATCTGTCCCATCTGATCCCACATCTGCTGGATCCGGACACCGTGCCCCCCGTGGCGGCGGCCAGTCTGCTGGATCAAAAAAACGGCCCCCGGCTGGCAGCGTATTACCCGTTCTGCGCCCACTCC
Source organism: Aliiroseovarius crassostreae (assembly GCF_001307765.1). GTDB lineage: Bacteria > Pseudomonadota > Alphaproteobacteria > Rhodobacterales > Rhodobacteraceae > Aliiroseovarius > Aliiroseovarius crassostreae. The sequence goes on along the minus strand of NZ_LKBA01000019.1, from coordinate 466,217 downwards.
CCCGAATGGGTGGCCCTGCGCGAAGGGGCGGCGGTTGGCGCGAATTTGCGGTTTATCGACCTTGGGTCAGACGCCAAGATGGCCGGGGAAAGTGATAATCAGACCGGCCCGCGCGCGCTTGTGCGTGAACAGGGGTTTGACAGCGGTGACTACGTGCGCGCGCTTTGTGACCGGCTTGGCTGTCGCGATGGGGATGAGCTTTGGGACCACCTGTTTGAAACCCGGATGGGCGAAGCCAACTGGCGCAAGTTTTTGGGGGATGTGGGCGCCTATTGCGCCGCCTTGCGTGCCGCCACCCCGGAAGAGGAAATTACCAGCGGCGAAGACCCGGCGCGCGAGGCCCATATGGCCGCCTGCCTGCGTGACGCCCTAGCTGAAGGGGTCGCAAACGGCCCGGTTGTCTGCGTGATCGGCGGGTTTCACACCGGGCCTCTTTTGTCTCCGTCCGAAACGGCTGGCAAGACCAAGGCAGGTGGCAAATCCAATGCAGCCTCTTACCTGATCCGCTATGGGTATAAGGAGCTCGACGCGCTGATGGGATATGGCGCGGGCCTGCCACAGCCCGCTTATTATCAAACGCTGTGGGATCACGCTGAGGCCTGTGGGACAATTCCCAACTGGCCTGCCCTCGCCCATGAGATTGTCGCAGATTTCGCATCTGACATGCGGGCGGCAGGGAATGGCATCCCCGTGCCCGCCCAGGTCGAGCTTCTGCGCATGGCAGAAACGCTGGCCCGGCTGCGGGGCCACCCGGGTGCGTTGCGGCACGACCTTTTTGACGGGCTGACCTCCTCACTTTTGAAAGGTGAGGCCAGCGGGGCAGATGTCTGGCGCGAACGTTTTACCCTGTTCCTGCGTGGCCATGCCCTGGGCGAGGTCAGCGACGCGGCGGGCCAGCCACCGATTGTGGCAGATGCCCGCGCCCGCGCCCGGCGTCACCGCTTTGACGTCACCGACGGGCAACGGCGCGAGCGTAGCCTGGATATTCGCCGCAAACCCGCCCATCTCGCCGCCTCGCGTTTTGCCCATGCGATGGCGCTGCTGGACACGGGGTTTGCCACACGGCAAGGCGGGCCGGACTTCCTGAACGCCGTGCAGACCGGGCTGTTGTTTGAACATTGGGACTATGCCTGGTCGCCCCGTGTCGAAGGGCAGTTGATCGAGGCTGCAATCCATGGTGACACATTGCCTGCCGCCTGCCTGGGCAAGCTCAATGCCCTCCGCATTGCGCTGGCGGATGAAGGACGGGCCGATGATCTGTCGGCGTTGATCACGCTGTTCAAGAAGGGGCTTCTGGCAGGGTTGGGCACGGATCTGACCGGGTTTCTGAGCGAAATATCCGGGGCGATCACCCGATCAGCGGATTTTCCCGATGCCGCTAGTGCAATGGTGGAACTGCACGCAATCGAAGCCTCTCGCGGGCCGCTGTCACTGCCTGAGGGGCTGGCGATTGCCCCCACCATGCAACAGGCTTTCTCGCGCATGATTTATCTGTGTGATGACCTGCCAAAGATGCGCGAAGAGGCGATCCCGCCCTGTCTGGACGCGCTGCGCCTGTTGTCCGAACTGATGCGCGGTCCGGGGGGCAAACACTTTGACGCCGAACGGTTTGAAGATGCGCTGGACCGGGTGGCAGAGGCGGACCCCGCCCCGGAACTTCTGGGTGCCATCACCGCCATCGCGGTGGAAAGCGGGCGCAAACCGGATCATACCCTGCCCGATCTTATCGTCGCGCAATTGACCGGCAGCGCCCCTGATCTGCCCACGCGGCTTGCCGGGTTGCGGGGCGTTCTGGCGGTTGCTCCATCCCTGCTGTGGACAGTCGAAGGCATGTTGGGCGCGTTGGATGATTTTCTGACCGGTCTGGAAGATGACGGCTTTCTGGAGGTGCTGCCCCATCTGCGACTGGCCCTGTCCGCCCTTTCTCCGCGTGAAGCGGATCAGGTGGCCGCTGCCCTGACCCGTCGCCATGGCGGCACAGTGGGAGAGTTTACCGCACATCATCACGATGTGGACGCGCGCGAGGCCGCAAAGGGGGCGCAGATTGATGCCGCCCTGCGCGCGGCCCTTCGGGAAGACGGGCTGATGGATTGGATCATCGGAGGCACGACATGAGCGAGCGCGATCCCAATCACGCCAAACGCCGCTGGCGCCTTGCCCTTGGCCGCTATGCCGAACGGCAGATGGGTGGGCTGGCAGGGTCTGACATACGCGCAGACCGGGCGCTCGATTATCTTTATGGTCGCGAATACGAGAAACGCGGCTTACACCGCCCGTCCGGTCCGGGATCACTTGATCCGACCCAAATGAAGGCACTGGACTGGCTGGGGGAGGCGCGCAAACTCTTTCCGCAATCGGTGTTTGAGGTGATGCAGGACCACGCCTTGGATCGCTACGGCTTGTCCGATCTGCTGGACGACCCAAAGACGCTGGACAGTCTGGAACCCAATCAGGACCTGCTGAAAACCCTGCTCAGTTTCCATGGCCGCGCCAAGCCCGAGATGAAAGACAAGCTGCGGCAGGTGGCAGACGCGGTCATTCAAGACATCCTGCGTCGGTTGAAATCGGATGTGCAACGAGCCTTTTCCGGGCGGCGCAACCCGTTCAAACGGTCCCATGTGGCCTCGGCTGCGAATTTCGACTGGCGCGGCACCCTGCGGCGCAACCTGAAGAATTACGATCCGGAAAGCGGCCGGATCATTGCCGATGATCTGCGTTTCATCGCGCGGGAACGGCGACACCTTCCCTGGTCGGTGGTGCTGTGCGTGGACCAGTCGGGATCGATGACCGACAGCATCATCCATTCTGCGGTCATGGCGGCGATCCTGTCCGGCCTTCCCGGTGTGAACGTGTCGATGGTGCTGTTTGACACCTCGATCCTTGATGTCACCGACCGGCTGACTGATCCGCTGGAAACGCTTTTGTCGGTGCAACTGGGGGGCGGCACCGATATCGGCCGTGCTGTGGAATATTGCGAACGCTTCGTGGATACACCCGAGCGCACCGTTTTTGTTCTGATCTCGGACTTTGCCGAAGGCGCCAGCCCGCGCCGACTCTATCGCTCCGTGGCACGGATGAACGAGGCAAAGGTGCGGATGATTGGCCTGTCGGCGCTGGATGATCTGGGGGATCCCTATATGGACAAGCAGATTGCCGGGCGTCTTGCGGGGCTGGGGATGAAAATCGGCGCAATGACCCCGGACCGGCTGGCGATGTGGTTGGCAGAGGTGATGCGATGAGCCTGCCAGATCTGATTGCCTCTTTTGATGATGCCGCACTGGTGGCACTGGCCAATAAGGGGCTTTTGCGTCGCGCAATCAAGGCCACAGGCGAGGCAGAGGTGCTGCGCTATGATGCAGATGGCGCGGATCTGACCATCAGTGGGCAGAGCGTGACGATCCCTGCGGCGGGGCCGCAATCCGCCACATGTGACTGCCCCGCCCCCGGTATGTGCAGCCATATCCTGACGGCCATGCTGGTGTTGCGGGAAGTACCTTCAGACGCCCCTGCTGCCACGCCGTCAGAAGACGGCCTAAAGGAGAAGGTCCCCACACCCGAAATGCCGCCTGCCGCCACAGCTACGGCCACCGCTACGGAGGGGCTGGTGGCGCTGAAAGCGGATGTCCTGCAGAGATTTGCGGGGGCCGATCTGGACGGGGCAATGATGTTGGCCGGATCCGCCCGGATCGAAGACCGCGGGCAAAATGCACAGGTCAGTTTTGCCACACCAGAGGCTTCGGTGACATTTGTGGCCGGGCAAACGCTCTCTGCCGCGCTTTACAAGGGGCCTGCCACCCGCAAACGTTTGGTGGTGGCCGCAGGGGCCATTGCCATTCGCGATAGGGCCGGGGTGGCAAGAGGGGGGATCGATACCCCGTCCTCCAAACCGGATTTGACCGGACCTGATCAACCTATGCTGACTGAGATCGCCACGGCACTTGAGGCCGCGATTTCGCAGGTCTTTCATGGGTCTGCCCAACTGGCGCAGGAACGGTTTCTTGATTTGGCAATATCCGCCAAGGTGCAGGCCGCCCCGCGCCTGACCGGACAGCTTTTGACCCTGTCGACCCTGTCGGGCTGGGCAGAGGCTGGTGATATCCGCTTTGAAGGCGGGCGGTATCTGGCGGCATTGGCGCAGGCCTATGCGCTGGTCAAGGCACTGGCACAGACGCCTGACGATCCCGCCCTTCTGGGGGTGCTGCGCCGAAGCTATGCCCCTGCCCCACCGATGGATCTTTGGGCTTTGGGGGCGAAAGGGTGGACAAGCCCCAATGGCGCACGTGGCCTGACCCTGTATCTTCTGGACCCCAAGACAAGTGAATTCCACCCCGCCACCATGGCGCGTGGCGCCGGAATGGATGCCGGTTTCACACCAGCCCGCGCCTATGCCAACCCGTTCTGGGGGGCACCCTCTGTGCCAGGCCTGACCGGGAATGTGGTCTCGCTGGAACACCCGCATCTGTCCCCGGACGGGCAGCTGTCAACGGCGGATAAGATAACAGCGCAGGTCAATGGTCCCCTGTCCCCTGCCCGCCTACAAGATCATGACACCTGCATAAAGGACTGGGGCGCATTGCGCGCAACCCTGCGCAGCCGGGTCGGACAGGGGCTTCGACGGGGCGCGTCCCCCCTGCCTGCACTGATCGCCCCTTCACGCATTGAAGAGCCGTATTTTGACGATATCAGCCAGCGCTATCGCTGGCGGGCACAGGATCTGTCCGGCGATGTGGTCGAGCTTTCGGCCCGCCCGCAGGACATGGATCACCTGACCCATCTGCATCTGCAGTTTCCCGGCGCGGTGGCACTGTTGATTGTGACCACTCTTATCGGGGACGAACTGCTACATGAACCGGTGGCGCTGCTGCGACCGGATGGATCGGGGCTGACCGCCACCAATCTCGATTTTCAACCTGCACCCGAAGGCGGGATCCTGACACGCGCCAAAGGCGGTCTGCTGCGCGGGTTGAAACATTTGCGGGGAACCGAGATTGCACCCCATGACAGCGGGTTTGCGGCCCAGGTGCTCAGCCATCTCGCCGAACAATGCAGGCATCTGCAGCCCGATCATCTGGCCTATCTGGCCCGCGGAGCTGAGGCGCGTCAGTTTCTGCTATTGGCGGATGCGCTTGATCGGTTGCGTCAGGATCAGCCCCCCGCGCAGATCCTCGCCACCGCCTATCTGTGCCATGAGATGATTGTGATGATGGCGTTGGGGCGATGAGCAATCCTGCTCGGAACCAGACCCGTTGGAATTGTGAAAGGTCACGACACCGAAAATCCGCACCAATCTGACGGTGTAAAAGAAAAAGGGGCAGGCTCCTTCCCGCCCCGCTGAATGCGGTTTAACCCTCAGCCAAGAGAATATCCGGTTCCTCGAACCGTGCGGAGGGGATCCTCGCCCCCATGTTTGCACAATGCCTTGCGCAACCGTCCCACATGCACATCCACCGTTCGGGTATCGACATAGACATCCCGGCCCCAGACCCGGTCGAGCAACTGCTCGCGGCTCCAGACCCGCCCCGGTTTTTCAATCAAGGTTGATAACAGGCGAAATTCGGTGGGACCAAGCTTGATCGGTTCACCATCGCGGGTCACACGATGACTGTCCCCATCCAGCACAATCCCTTCAAACTCAAGCTGTTGACCAATGGCTGCCGGGCGGGTGCGGCGCAGCTGGGTCCGAATGCGCGCCATCAATTCAGACACCGAAAAAGGTTTGACCATATAGTCGTCAGCCCCGATTTCCAGCCCGCGCACCCGGTCCATCTCCTCGGATCGCGCCGACAGCATGATCACCGGGATCGTGCGTGTTTCCTTCCGGGCTTTGATCTGACGACAGATCTCGATCCCTGATACTCCGGGCAGCATCCAGTCCAGCAAGATCAGGTCGGGCATGACCTCATCCACCATGACCAGCGCGTCATCCCCATTGCTCGCCATCATCACCTCATATCCCTCTGAGGTCAGATTGTAGCGCAGGATTTCGCGTTGGGCGGGTTCGTCTTCGACCAAAAGGATACAGGGTTTGGACGTGCTCATGTTTCGCGCTCCAACCCCATTTGTGCCTCTAGGTTATAGTTGACCGAATTTCCTTTCGGTCGGGCTTCTTCCGGCATTTCGCCCGTCACAAGATAGATCACCTGATCAGCGATGGAGGTCACGTGATCCCCCATCCGTTCGATATTCTTGGCGATGAAATGCAGATGCATACAGGAGGAAATATTGCGTGGATCCTCCATCATGAAGGTCAGGAATTCACGAAACAGAGCGTTATACATCTGGTCCACTTCAATATCCCGGTGGCGCACATCCTGTGCCAGATCCACATCACGACGGATATAGGCATCAAGAACATCCGACAGCATAAGCCGCACTTCCTTGGCCATCCGCTTGATCGCACCGGATGCCCCGTCAATCGGTTGCATATGCACCAGAACCGTGGTGCGCTTGGCCATGTTCTTGGCATAATCGCCAACCCGCTCAAGGTTCGCGGCCACCCGCATCACGGTGAGAACGGTCCGCAGATCCGAGGCAATCGGCTGGCGCAGGGCCAGAAGGCGTGCACATTCTTCCTGGATCTTGGTGTCGAGCGCATCAATCTGCTTGTCTGCCTTGCGAACCTTTTCCGCCAGTTCCTCATCACGCATTTTCAGCGATCTGGCCCCTTCGCGGATGCTGTCTTCGACCAGCCCGCCCATTTTCATCACATGCGCCTGAATTTCCTCAAGGTCACGGTCAAACGCGGAAGCGATATGTTGATCAATCATTGTGTGGTCCCCTGCCCTTATCCGATCCGGCCCGTGATATACGCTTCGGTGCGGCTGTCTTCGGGATTGGTAAAAATCTTGGTCGTATCATCATATTCCACCAGGTTGCCCAGATGGAAGAAGGCGGTTTTCTGGCTGACCCGCGCGGCTTGTTGCATTGAGTGGGTAACGATCACCACCGCAAATTTCTCGCGCAACTCGTCAATCAGCTCTTCCACCTGAGCCGTGGCAATCGGATCCAGCGCCGAGCAGGGCTCATCCATCAGCAGAACCTCGGGCTCCGTGGCCACGGCGCGGGCAATGCACAGACGCTGCTGCTGCCCCCCCGACAGGCCGGTGCCGGGCGCATGAAGCCGATCCTTCACCTCGTCCCAGATTGCCCCACGCCGCAGGGATTTCTCAACAATTTCATCCAGTTCCGCTTTGTTCCTGGCAAGGCCATGAATGCGCGGCCCATAGGCGATATTATCATAGATCGACTTGGGGAACGGGTTGGGTTTCTGAAACACCATGCCGACCTTGGCGCGCAGCTGCACCGGATCGACGCGTTTGTCGTAAATATCCTCGCCATCAAGCAGGATGTCGCCGGACACGCGGCAGATGTCGATCGTGTCATTCATCCGGTTCAGACAACGCAGGAAGGTTGATTTCCCGCAGCCTGACGGCCCGATAAAGGCGGTCACGGTCTTGTCCTCGATCTCGACATTCACGTCCTTGATCGCATGGGTGTCACCGTAATGGACCTGCACGTCACGGGCCGAGATCTTGGTGGTTTTCATATCCACGGTGCTTTCGATTTTCGTCATATCGTTCATGTGTTTATCCCCTCTCTTACCAGCGGCGCTCGAACCGGCGGCGCAGAAGGATTGCGATGATATTCATGCTCATCAGGAACGCGAGCAAGATGATGATCCCGCCCCAGGCGCGTTCGTAATAGGCCGGGTCCGCCCGTTTTGCCCATTCATAGATCTGCGCCGGCATGGCTGAGTTGGGGCTGAGGAACCCCTCAATGATCCCATCCGGGCGGTTTGACGCAATATAGCCAACCATACCGATCAGAAGCAGCGGGGCCGTTTCACCAAGCGCTTGCGCAAGGCCAATGATCGTGCCGGTCAGAATGCCAGGCATGGCCAGCGGCAGAACATGGTGAAACACGGTCTGCATCTTGGACGCCCCGATGCCCAAAGCGGCCTCGCGGATCGAGGGCGGCACCGCTTTCAACGATGCCCGGGTCGAAATGATGATCGTCGGCAGGGTCATCAGCGTAAGCACCAATCCCCCGACCAGCGGCGCAGATTGCGGCAGATGGGCAAATTGAATGAACACCGCCAGACCAAGGATACCAAACACAATCGACGGAACCGCGGCAAGGTTTGAGATATTTACCTCAATCAGGTCGGTAAACCAGTTCTGCCGCGCGAACTCCTCAAGATAAATCGACGCGGCAACACCAATCGGCAACGCCGCAGCCAGCACGACAAGCATCATGTAGAGGCTGCCCAGCATCGACACCCCGATCCCGGCCTGTTCAGGGCGGCTTTCAGAGGCGTCCGCCCCGGTTATGAAACCAAGATTGAAGCTTTTGCGCAGCGACCCCGTGGCGCGCAGCCCATCCACCAGATCCAGGTGATCCGGGGTCAGGTTCTTGTCGCGGGCAAGGCTATCCCGGCTCACACGGTCCTTCAGGTATCCATCCACCCGCGACGAGGCCAGCAGCTTGAATTCCACCGTGTCGCCAATGCGGTCCGGGTTGGCGATGACAAAATCACGGATCTGTGCCGCAGCGCCAGAGGACAGGAGCTTGCGAAGTTCCTTGCCCTTTTTGAACGAGCTTTCGACCCCGGCCTCATCCAGCGCCCGTTTGATCGCTGCATCAATCAGCGGGTTATAGCCAAAGGTCGTGACCTTCTTGATCTTTTCGATGTCCCTTTGGCCGGATTTGTCCAGCTTGGCTTCCAGCAGCTCGACCTGCAAGGTGATGGTGGTCTGCTGAAACGCACCCACCCCCTTGAGGAAAATCGACGAGATCAGGACAATCAGAAAGACAAGGCCGATAGCGATGGCACTGATACCATAAGCTCGGAAACGCCACTCTGACGCATTGCGTTTGCGGGTGCGCTCATCTTGTTCAAGAAGCGAAGACGATCCCTGTCTGGCCTGTTCCGGCAGGTCCTTTCCAGACAGGCCAGTTGCGGTAAAGTCGGTCATTCATATTGCTCCCGATATTTGCGCACGATCATCAGTGCCAGCACATTGAGCCCGAGTGTGAGAATGAAAAGGGTCATGCCCAGGGCAAAGGCCACCAACGCCTCGGGCGAGGCGAAATCCGCATCCCCCGTCAATTGCGAAACGATTTTGGCGGTCACCGTGGTCATTGCTTCAAATGGGTTCATCGACAGGCGGGCCGCCGCCCCTGCCCCCATCACCACAATCATGGTTTCCCCAATCGCCCGGCTTGCGGCGAGAAGGATGGCGCCGACAATGCCCGGAAGGGCCGCGGGCAGAACCACCTGGCGCACGGTCTCCGACTGGGTTGCACCCAATCCGTAAGACCCGTCCCGCATGGCCTGTGGCACAGCATTGATGATGTCATCGGACAGGGATGACACAAAGGGGATCAGCATGATGCCCATCACAAGCCCCGCCGTCATCACCGAGCGCGCACCCTGCATCCAACTCAGCCCATCCCGGCCAAACACTTCAACCAGCAGGGGCCCCACCACGGTAAGGGCAAACAGGCCGTAAACAATGGTTGGAATGCCTGCCAGAACCTCAAGCAATGGTTTGGCAACCGCGCGGGTTTTGGCATTTGCATATTCCGACAGGTAAATAGCGGCGAACAATCCGATCGGAACTGCCACCGCAAGTGCCACGATCGAGATGTAAATGGTGCCCCAAAGAAGCGGTAGGATGCCCAGATGTTCAGAACCGCCCCGCCCTTCGGGGGACCAGGTCAGGCCGAACAGGAAATCCGAAACCGGAAACATGCCAAAAAAGCTGACCGTGTTAAAAATCAGCGACAAAACAATGCCCAGCGTGGTCAGGATGGCAATCGACGCGGCACCCACCAGAACGGCAAGAATGCCGCGTTCAACCAGATTGCGGGCGCGCAGATCCCCATGGGTTTTGAGCAAGGCTGCCAGGAACCCGGCCAGAGCGATCACGAGGACACCCCCCGTCATCACCCAATTTCCCGTCTGTGTTTTCTCTCGGTAGGCACGGGCAGCGATGAGAACCTCTTCGCTGACATCAGATCCAAGAGCGACACCGACCTCAGCCAGAAAAGCGCGGATGTCGGTTGTTGTTGTCGACAGGGTTTGCACCCCATCCCGCTCCAGAACGCCCTGATCCAGTGCGACCTCCAACCCTTCGGAGACACGTTTCACATCACTCATGATCAGGTTGAGCGCCCCCGCATCGTCATACGCGCTTTCGGGGATCATCGCGGACACAGCCCCGTTTATGATCAGCGGCTGCGCGATGACCCATAAGGCCAGAACCAGAACCGCTGGCACAAAGGCCAGCATGGCGACATTGAAACCATAGTAGTTGGGCAGGGAATGCAGGCGCCGACGATTCCCCTGAACCGATTTGAGCGCCCTGCCCCGGCCGATGGCAAATCCGATGACAGCCAGGGCCAGTATGATCAGGAGAAGGGTGAAAGCAGACATTGGACCTGTCTCATAAGGGAAAAGCGGACCTTACCCCGATCCGGTGGGGGATGGTGACGCAGGCAAGCCCCCCGCGCCACCAGAGAGATTTAGTGGGTCAGAGCAGTTTCTGAGGCGACAGCTTCCTGGGTTGCAGCCAGTTCCGGGTCTGCCACCAGACCATATTCCGACAGCGGACCATCCGGGCCGGCAATCTCGTCCGAGACGAAGAATTCGGCATATTCCTTCAGGCCCGGGATCACGCCGATATGGGCTTTCTTGATGTAGAAATAAAGCGGGCGCGACACCGGGTATTCGCCGGTTGCAATTGTGTCGGTCGACGGGGTCACACCGGACATGGTCGCCACTTGCAGCGTGTCGGTGTTGTTTTCGTAAAACGCCAGGCCGAAGATGCCGATGCCATCTTTATTGGCGTCGATCGACGCGAGGGTTTCGGTATAGTCGCCGTCGATATCCACCGATTTGCCGTCGGTGCGCACCTTGTAGCACATCTTGGCAGCAGCTTTTTTCTTGGCCTTTTCATCATCGCCTTCAGCCATAGCCAGGAACGCGTCATACGCACCGGTGGCCTTGCACCCTGCTTCCATCACCTTCACTTCGAACACTTCGCGGGTGCCATGCTTGGTGCCGGGAATGAAGGCGGCAATGTCAACGGCGGGAAGGTTTGCGTTGAACTCGTTCCAGGTGACAAAGCTGTTATCAACCAGCTTGCCATCCACCATCACCTGCGCACCAAGCGCATTGTAGATGTCAGCCGGTTCAAAGGCCGAGAAGTCCGGGCCGGTCAGTTGCGAGGCAAACACGATACCATCATAACCGATGCGCACTTCAATGATGTCTTTCACACCTGCTTCGGCGCATTTGGCGATCTCTTTATCCTTGATCTTGCGCGAGGCATTGGCCACGTCGATGGTATTTTCGCCAACACCTTCGCAGAAGCGCTTCAGACCAGCCGACGACCCACCTGATTCAACAACCGGGGTCGGGAAATCGAAGTTTTCACCAAACGCCTCGGCCACAATCGACGCATAGGGCAGAACAGTGGACGACCCGGCAACCTGCACCTGATCACGAGCGGTCGCAACGGTTGCAGTTGCGGCCGAAATGGCCAGTGCGGAAGCGGTCAGTTTCACGAAAGACATTGTCTTCTCCTGTTTTCATCATGTCACCAGCCTTGGTGACCTGGCGCCGTGCTAATGCGCTTGGACAAAGCTTTTGTGACGCTTGTGTAACAGGAGTATGACAGGTGACATTTTTATGAACTTCAGCCCACGGATCCGTTCAGAGAAGGGCTTCTTGAACTCTTGCAGGCACTGAAGCCGTGTGTTCGGGGGGGCGAGGCAAGCGTATCTGCCACGGACATTTGCCGCCGCCCGAGGTCTTTCGAAGCATAAAGCGCGGTATCCGCCCGCCGATACACCGCTTCCAGATCGCAAGGCCAGTTGAAATGCGTCAAACCACTTGAAACTGAAAAGCTGGTTTCCTGGTTCAAAACATCTGTAATTTTCTGGCCCAACTGGGTCAGGTGGCGATCCTGTTCCCGCAGGCTCATATGCTCCCTGCTGCGCGCCGGAAGCTGTAACAACAAAACAAATTCATCCCCGCCAAGACGAAAGCAAATCGCCTCACTTGTCCAGCTGGAATGCACGATCTCAACGAGACGGCACAGAGCTTTATCCCCGGCCACATGTCCTTTCGCATCATTGAGCTGCTTGAAATTATCCATATCAATCACAAGCATCGCAACCCGTCCCGTTTTGATATGAACGTCAAGATACTGATCCAGATAGCGCCGATTGTAACACCCTGTCAGCGGGTCCGTGATGCTTTGCTGCCAGGCCCGAAACCGCAACCCGTTCATCACCTGAACGAGAATGAGCAAAAAAACCCATGTTCCGGCAAAAGCGGGTGCAAACCGCAAAGCAAAGCTCAGATCCCCCTCGATATATATGATGGCAGTTCCGCAGGTCAGCATGATGGCTGCATAAAGGTTCACAACCCCTGTTCTTGCGATCAGGAAGGACCCGACAAGGGTGGGAAAGGTCCAGATCAGGGTCGCACTTGTCATCAGGTTGGCCACGCTCAACTGGGCCACGGCAATAACAAGAAGAATCACATTAGGGGCAATGGGCAAGCTTCTGGATTTCAGAAAAGCGATCTGATCCAAAATGATCAAACCAACTGGAACGGCTGAAACGAAAGCCGGCAGATATGCCCCGATCATCAGATACCGCAGGCAGACCGCCAGCATCATCACCTCGGCCACCAACGCAACCCATTGTGCAAGCTGTTTGGTATCGTGCAGGTCCGGCATGCCCCGTTGACCAAGAGAACCTTTGGTCAGTGAAGGAAGAGATACGGCGTCGGACTGGTGTATATCCATGTGTTTTTGCACCGCAAAATTACTGGTTAATTTAAATTCTGCAGGATCTAACAATTTATTGGTGTGCTTTGTCCATATAAAACTCAATCTACGCGCGGCAACGTCACGATAAATCGGCTGCCTTTTCCAACGTCACTTTCAATCCTGAGCCGACCGCGATGTCTGTTCAGGATATGCTTGACGATCGCCAGACCAAGGCCGGTGCCGCCCATTTCACGGGATCTGTGCCCATCTACCCGGTAAAAACGCTCGGTCAATCGCCCGATATGATGGGCGGCGATCCCTTCCCCCTGGTCGGCAACCGTGACGGAAAGAACCGGACCTTTCATGCCCGGATGATCCGTACGGGTTTCCAGGAAAATCTCCACATTTCCACCTTTGCGCCCGTATTTCACCGCGTTCTCGATGAGATTGGTAAAAACCTGAAGCAGCTGATCGCGGTCACCGGGCACCTTATCGTCGAAATCCTGCGGAAGAGACAGGTTCAACGTCACGTCCTGTTCGTCAACCTGCGGCTTCAACATACTGACCGCCGCCGCAAGGATTTCACGAATGGGCTGCGGATCGGTCGGGCGCACCCGCTCCATATCTTCCACCCGACTGAGAGACAGCAAATCGCCAACCAGCCGGTTCATCCGGCCAGCTTCCTGTTCCATAATGTCCAGAAAGCGAAGGCGGGCCTCGACATCATCACGTGCTGGTCCACGCAGGGTTTCAATGAAACCGGACAGGGCCGTCAGGGGGGTGCGCAGTTCATGGCTGACATTTGCCACGAAATCAGCCCGCATCTGCCCGGCCTCTTCCTTATGGGTGATATCCAGAAAACTGAGCACAACACTTCCCTGAGCGCCGGGCGTCACGTGGGTTTCATATATCACGTCGCGCGTGACTTCATTGGTCAAATAGCGAACCGGCGAGGCCAGCTCTCCTGTCAGTGCATTTTCAATCCGCGCCAATAAAACCGGCTGGCGCAGCACCGCAGCATATAATCTGCCAAGCGCCCTTGCACCGAACAGGTCCTGCCCTGCGCCGTTCAATTCGCAAATCTGCCCATCCGCTGCAATTTCCATAATCGGAATGGGGATGGCGTCATATTTTCCCGCACTGGCCAAATCCGCACTCCTCAGCTTGGTGTTGCCTCGTTTCACCAAGTTTTGCGCCCGAATTTGACGACCTGTAAAGAGGGGGAATAGGCTCTCGGTCAAATTTCACCTGAAAGGAGAATTGAAACCTCCACAACACCCTCTATAAATAGCGACATGTCTCCGGCAAGGCAGCATATGATCCCAGACCGCGAAACCACTGCGGCATAACAACAAAACTGGACCAGAGATGATTGCACAGATCGACACGTCACATATTCTTGCAGTCGGAGATCTTGTGGCGGGAGATGTTAACACCCTGCCCCTTCCGGATCGGGACCGTGTCAGCTTTGTCGAGTTTTCCGATGTTACCGAAGAGCTGATCCATCATCTCGACCCGGGATTGGTGATCTCATTTCTGATGAGCCGAAGCTTTGATTGCCTGGACCTTGCCCTGCAACTGCAGGCCATCGGGTTTCAGGGAAAATACCGGGTTATGGCCCCCGAAATCACCAATCCCAGGATCATCAAGTCAGAGATATCAGCGCAGGCGCCGGGGGTGGATTTCGATATTGTGACAGGGCTCGATACTCTGTGATTGTGCGGTGCCGAGCCACGCAGCTCGCAGGTTTTCACGTGCCAGTTCCACCCGCAAGCTCCGCCCTGTTTTTGACCAGATTTGAGCCCTGTTTGTTCCTTCAATAAATCAAATCGTGGTCTTCTCCGCCCACCTGGTCAAAATGCCGTTTCAGATATTTCAGCGCCACCCTCAGCATGAACTTGCCGGATCTCGCGGGCATGTTCAGCTCTGCCTCTATCCGCTCCATACCCTTTTCATGGCAGCAAACGCCCAACACCATTTCCCCCAGTTCCGGCCCCAGCGCATCCATTGCGGCAACAAACCGGTTGCGGGCATCCAACATCCTGTCCGCGCGTGACCCCTTACCTGTTGGCACCTGACGCAATCCGGCCATGACACCACTCCAACCGGATTGGGGGGACGCCTCCAGCTGAGCCAGTGCAAAATCCCGTTGAATGCGGTCTCCGGTCTGAACCAGGTCTTCCGACAGGTAAGGTTGTCCATTGGAGCGGCTGCGTGCCAGAACACGCAACGGCGTGTCTGCACCAACGGTGCGGCGTTTGCGCGATGCGGCCGAGGCATTTTTTCCTGCGCGGTCCGGGCGTAAAAATGCGCCGCTTTCGGAGGTGCACCCCGACGCCTTTCCTTCCGCCTGCGCCATCATCTTGTTCAGCGCCGAGCGGCCGGCAGGGGTAATCCGATAGCGCGACACAGCCCCTGATGAAGTGCCGCTGATCCAATCCCGCAGCGCAAGAATTTCTGCGACCTCACGCGGCGCTTTGCACAGTTGAACCGGATTCTCACCTTCGCGCAAATCCAGAACGACAGCCGTGTCCACGCCTTTGGTGATAGCAAGAAGCGTGCCTTCCTTCATAAGCCCCCGCAACACCCGGAGCGCGTGTTTGCCAATCACGCCATTGCTCCCTTCGAGATCCGAGACAGGCACATCGCTTTCCTCAAGATCTCCAGCCGGGACAACCTGATCACACCAGTTCAGGGCCATTTGGGTCAGAAAATTGTCAATCAAGGGATCGTCGCGGCGCGTTTCGGTTTTCTGAACCTGACGCAGCACGGTCGACGCATGCACACCTTTCTGGCGCGCCAGAGCGCGGATGGTTTCCCCCCGCTCCGTATGCTCAAGATACAGTTTCACCGCAGCTGGCAGCCAGGGAAGCATGTCCCCGATCGCGATATCCAAATTTTTCGAGCTCGAAAACTCCATATGTCCCCCTTTGAAGTGGTTCGGGAACCGGTGATCCACTCCGGTTGACGCTCCACTAGCGGTTGCAGAACAGGTATATTTGCTAGCACGCGTTTGGTTACTGATTTCTTAATTGTCCAGGCCTGAGAACAGTTTTGTTGCGAAAAGTGAAACAATTATTAAAGCCTGCGTTCGCTAGGATCGCGCGATGCAACACCTCTTAGGGTTGAGTATTGTTGTCATCAACAGGACGAAAGGAAACAGTATGACCGATGCTTTGGACCTCTTGAAATCGCTGCGCCGCCCCCGTCTTCTGATCCGCGCAGCCCGTTTTGGAATGATTGATTACAACCGCGATAGGGATCTGAAACGATTGATGAAATCACCCCGCACCCCATCACCCGCCTCCGCGGTGGACGGGTTGATTGTCGAAGAGGCCCGCCTCGAAGCGACTCGCCAGGCCGGAGATGCCTCTTACTCGGTTGGACGTCATGTGGAAGTGTTGATTGCCTTGATGGCCGAGGCGCGCCTGCTGCCACGAAAGCTTAAAGGGGTATAATGTTGAAATAGTGTAAGGGGCCTTTGTTAAGACCCCTTACAAGCCTGCTAAAGCGCTTCGGTTTTAACCTGACACAGGGCAAAAACACTGGGCAAAACCGAAGCGCTGCAAGAGATTTCAATTTGATGGGCATTTCGGAATAAACATGTGTCTCAAGTTTATCCCGAAACGCTTTAATCAGGCAGAACATTCCCCAGAAACTGAAATCCGGTTGGGGAATTCGAGATTTGCCCCGCCAAGACCAACCTTGCCGGGGCGTTTTCCTTATGAGAAGGCGTCAGGCATCGACGCTTTTTTCTGCGCGATGAAATCGGTCAGCCCCTCATGGATTGCAGGATCCATTGCCGGTTGCTGATAGTCCGCCAGCATTTTCTCAACCTTTTCTGCAGCCAGTTGATAGGTGTCCTTACCACCTTCCTCTTCCCAGGTTTCGAACGGTTTGTAGTCCAGAACATCCGACCGCCAGAACGCCGACTGGAAATTGGCCTGCGTGTGGGCACATCCAAGATAATGGCCACCCGGCCCAACCTCACGAATGGCATCCATCGCCTGCGCGTTCTCATCCGAGGTCACACCGCTGGCAATACCATGCAGCACACCCAGTTGATCGGCATCCATCACGAACTTCTCAAAGGACGACACCAGACCGCCTTCAAGCCAGCCACAGGCATGCAGCATGAAGTTCACGCCGGACAGAAGCCCGGCATTCAGCGAGTTGGCTGTTTCATAAGCCGCCTGCGCATCGGGCAGCTTTGAGCCGTTGAACGATCCGGCAGACCGATAGGGCAGCCCCAGACGGCGGAACAGCTGGCCACAGCCATAGGTCACTTTCGACGCTTCCGGCGTGCCGAAGGTGGGCGCGCCCGAGTTCATGTCGATCGAGGATACAAACGTACCGGCAATCACCGGAGCACCTTTGCGGACCAGCTGCGAATAGGCCACACCGGCCATCACTTCGGCCAACACCTGGGTCAGCGTCCCGGTCACCGACACAGGCGCCATGGCCCCGCCAACGATGAAGGGTGAAATAATGGCGGCCTGGTTGTTCTCGGCAAACACTTCCAGCGCGCCCATCATCACATCATCAAACTGCATCGGCGAGTTGATGTTGATCAGCGACGTGGTGACGGTGTTTTGCTGGACGAACTCCTTGCCGAACAGGATGCCGCACATGTCGACGGTATCTTGCGCACGTTCCGGCGCGGTCACCGACCCCATGAACGGTTTGTCGCTGAGCTCCATATGCGCCATCAGCATGTCGAGGTGGCGTTTGTTCACAGCCACATCCGTGGGTTCACAGACCGTGCCGCCCGAATGGTGCAGCCATTTCGACATATAGCCAAGCTTCACGAATTTGCGGAAATCTTCCATCGTGGCATAGCGGCGGCCGCCATCAATATCGCGCACGAAGGGCGGGCCATAGACCGGGGCCAGAACCAGGTTATTGCCACCAATGACCACATTGCGGTCCGGGTTGCGGGCATGTTGGGTGAACTGGCTCGGAGCGGTCTTGCACAGCTCACGCGCCAGACCACGAGGGATGCGCACGCGCTCGCCTTCGACATCCGCCCCGGCCTCTTTCCAACGGGCCAGAGCCGCGGGGTTTTCCACGAAATTGACGCCGATCTCTTCCAGAACGGTTTCGGCGTTGTATTCGATGATCTCAATCGCCTCATCATTCAGAATCTCGAGATTCGGAATGTTGCGCTCGATATATTTGGCGGTTTCGAATGAAACTGCACTGCGTTCTGCGCGGCGGGCGGCGCCCCCGCCCCCACGACCCCGTCTGCGTGCGCGAGCTTCGGTCATGTCAACTCCTCCGATATGTCGGTGTAAATCCTGTTTTCATAGGATTTATACCGCACGCCCCGGCAAATCCCGCCTGAAACGGCGCGTAGGAGGCAAAAACGACATATTGGTGGAATGGCACCATAAACCTGTTAAGAAAATCGACCGAGAATCTCACAAGACCGCGCGCTCGGGACTTGCGAAAAACCGCCCTCTGGAATAAGGGCATGACATGACAGATCAGAGCCACGACCGCCTTCTCATCATCGACTTCGGCAGCCAGGTCACGCAGCTTATCGCGCGTCGCCTGCGTGAGCTGAATGTTTATTGCGAAATCCACCCTTATCAGAATGTCACAATGGACTTTGTGCGCGACATGGCGCCCAAAGCGGTGATCTTTTCCGGTGGGCCCGACAGCGTGACTCGCGAAGGGTCCCCTCGTGCCCCACAGGAGATTTTTGACTATGGGGTTCCCATCCTGGGCATCTGCTATGGACAGCAGGTGATGATGCACCAGCTTGGAGGCCGTGTCGAAAGCGGCCATGGCACCGCCGAATTTGGCCGCGCCTATGTCAAGGAAACGCAGAAACTGGACCTTTTGGAAGGCTGGTATGCGGAAGGTGACGAACAGGTCTGGATGAGCCATGGCGACCATGTCTCTGAAATCGCACCGGGTTTCGAAGTTTATGGCACCTCGCCCAACGCGCCTTACGCCATCACGGCCGATCAGCAGCGTCACTTCTACGCGGTGCAATTCCATCCCGAAGTGCACCACACACCGAACGGCGCGAAGCTTTACGAACAGTTTGTGAAACTGGCGGGCTTCAAGGGCGACTGGACCATGGGGGCCTATCGCGAAGAAATGATCCGCAAGATCCGCGAACAGGTTGGTGACAAGAAGGTCATCTGCGGATTGTCCGGCGGCGTTGACAGCTCGGTCGCGGCAGTGCTGATTCACGAAGCCATTGGCGATCAGCTGACCTGCGTATTTGTGGACCATGGCCTGTTGCGCAAAGGTGAGGCTGAAGAAGTCGTCACCATGTTCCGCGACAATTATAATATGGCACTGATTCACGCAGATGAGCAGGAGCTTTTCCTGGGCGAGCTGGAAGGCCAGTCCGACCCGGAAACCAAGCGCAAGATCATCGGCAAGCTGTTCATTGACGTGTTCCAGAAACATGCCGATACGATTGATGGCGCTGAATTCCTGGCCCAGGGCACCCTTTACCCGGATGTGATCGAGTCGGTCAGCTTCTCCGGTGGGCCCTCGGTCACGATCAAGTCGCACCACAATGTGGGTGGCCTGCCCGAGAAGATGGGCCTGAAACTGGTGGAACCTCTGCGCGAACTCTTCAAAGACGAAGTGCGCGCGCTTGGACGCGAACTGGGCCTGCCGCAAAGCTTTATTGGTCGCCACCCCTTCCCTGGGCCGGGCCTGGCCATTCGCTGCCCGGGCGAGATTACCCGTGAGAAACTGGATATTCTGCGCGAAGCGGATGCGGTTTATATCGACCAGATCCGCAAACACGGTCTTTATGATGAGATCTGGCAGGCTTTTGTGGCTATCCTGCCTGTGCGCACCGTGGGCGTGATGGGGGACGGGCGCACCTATGATTACGCCTGTGCGTTGCGTGCCGTGACATCAGTTGATGGGATGACCGCGGATTACTACCCGTTCAGCCATGAATTCCTTGGCGAAACCGCCACGCGGATCATCAATGAGGTCAAGGGCATCAACCGCTGCACCTATGACATCACCTCGAAGCCTCCGGGCACCATCGAGTGGGAGTGAGCACCGACCTGTAGGGGAAAATCAGTCCCGTGGACTGATTTTAGGTGCGAACACCTGAAGGCTCTGCCTAAAGGTCAGAAGACCGTTGAAACGCCGCCCCGATCGGGTGGCGTTTTCATTTGCAACTCGCTTTTCGATCCGGGCTTTGTTAGCCCTGATCCATGACCAAACAAATTCAGATATCCCTCACCGGCTATATAGATGTGCCCGAGGATCGGCTGGCAGCTGTGGCCGCCGCCCTGCCCGCGCATATTGCCCTGACCCGTGCGGAACTGGGGTGCGTGGCGTTTGATGTCACCATGGACGAGGATATTCCCGGCCGGTTCAATGTCACGGAACGGTTTGCCAGCCGTGTCGATTTTGAGGCCCACCAGCAGCGGATGCGCGCATCCCCCTGGGCCGAAATCACCGCAGGCATTCCCCGCCACTACCAAATCACCGAGACCCCCGGATGACCGCAACCTCGCGCGCGGCGATCTGGATGAGCGGCGCAATCCTCTCTTTCTCGGCAATGGCCGTTGCGGGCCGAATGGTCAGCGCCCAGCATGACACGTTCGAGCTGATGCTCTATCGGTCGATTGTCGGTTTTGTCGTCGTGCTTGGCTATGCGACCCTGTCGGGGCGCCTGTCACATATCGGACGGGACCATCTGCCACGGCATGTCCTGCGCAATCTCGCACATTTCACCGGGCAAAACCTGTGGTTCTACGCTTTGACCCTGATCCCTCTGGCGCAGGTCTTTGCGTTGGAATTCACTTCACCGCTATGGGTTGTGATCCTCGCACCGTTTCTGTTGCAAGAACGATTGACCGGACGAAAGGCGCTCGCCGCCGGGATTGGATTTCTGGGAATATTGCTGATCGCCCGCCCGGATAGCGGCCTGTCGCTGGGAACCATGGTTGGTGCTCTGGCTGCCATTGCCTTTGCACTGACCGCTATTCTGACACGAAAACTGACCCAGTCCGCCAGTCGCCTGACCATCTTGTTTTGGTTGACCGCCATGCAGCTCGTCTTTGGTTTGGTCTGCGCGGGATGGGATGGCAATATCACCCTGCCTGTTTTGCCCAACATTCCATGGTTCATATTGATCGGACTGGCTGGGCTACTGGCCCATCTCTGCCTGACCAGTGCACTGTCGCTTGCGCCTGCAAGTCTCGTCATCCCGATGGATTTCGTCCGGCTGCCGCTGATCGCTGCGGTTGGTGCCTTGTTTTATGGCGAACCCATAGGGGGTGGTCTTCTGGCAGGGTCCGTTCTGATTGTATTGGGGAATCTTATCAACCTAGGCCGCCTCCCCAATAGGTTGTTTTTAAAGTGAAATCAGCACCTAACAAGGCAGTGTGGTAAATTGGCACCCGCCATTCGGTGCAAGCCAGCAACTGACCCAAGGTAATAATTGACCGCCCCCTTGCCCAACTTCTAATTTTCGTTGCAATGACAAAAATCAGGATAAGCCTTTTTCCGCCGATGGCCATGCACCACTCTGGCTGGCGGTGAAGTGGCAAATTGCTCTCAGGGAGGAAACATGAAGAGTTTTGCGTTAACGGCCGCATCTGTAGCTTTGACGGCCACCACAGGGATTGCAGGCGGGATCGACCGCTCGGGTCAGGATATCTCTATCCTGTTTGAAAAAGGCAACCACGTTCAACTGACCTTCGCATCTGTCAGCCCCAATGTGAAAGGCACCGCAGTTGCAGGACCTGCTGACTTCTCGCAGTCGGCAATTGACTACAAGACCTTTTCCTTTGGGGTCAAAAAGCAGATCAATGAAAACCTGAGCTTTGCGATCAAGATGGATGAACCTTATGGCGCGGATATTCGCTATAAGGACGGCGCCTTGAGCAATCTGGGCAATCTTCTGGCCGCGGGCGCCAGCCTGCCGGTTGGTCACCCCACTCACACCGCACTGACATCAGACCCACAGGGGCGTGCGCTGGTTGACAGCAAAGCAATCCGCACGTTGTTGCGTTACGAATTCGGGAACGGTTTCAGCGTTCATGGTGGCCTGCGCGCGCAACGCGTGAGCGGTGAAATCCTGTCCGGTGACGGGCTTTTGCAGGCGAGCAGCTCATTTGACTTCGGTTATTCGGCCGGTGTGGCTTATGAACGCCCGGACATCGCGCTGCGGGTCGACCTGACCTATAACTCGGCAATTGATCATGATCTGGCCGGCACCCATAACCTTGCCCCTGCAACCGGTAAAGTGCGCGTTCCAGAAAGCTACAACCTGAACTTCCAAACCGGCATCGCACAGAATACGCTTTTGTTTGGTAAGATCCGCCATGTGGCCTGGGCTGGTACCAAGCTGCAGACGTCCTCTGCTTTTGGCGATATCGACTGGGTGGAGTTCACCGAAGATTCGACCTCGTATGAACTTGGGCTCGGCCGGAAACTGAACGACAGATGGTCGATTGCCGCAACGATCGGGTATGAAGAAGGCTCGGATACCGGCACCACGTTCCTGGCTCCGACCGGGACCAGCAAATCTTATGGCCTGGGCGCAAGCTATACCGGGGATGGCTATAAGATCTCGGGTGGCTTGAAATATGTGACCTTCGACAAGAAAACCGTGACCTCATCTTCTGGTCTGAGCTCGACCTTCAAAGGTGATGCTCTGGCCGCTGGCCTGTCGCTCGACTTCACGTTCTGAGCGTCACGCCCCTTCAAAATGCAAACCCCGCGCCCGAAAGCGCGGGGTTTTTTCTTTGTTCACAATGTGATGGCTTTGTCATCATCGCTGCGTCACTTCTGGGGCGCACGCACGAGAAGCATTTGACCCCCGCCGCGCCACAGCTTACCAAAGACAAAATCGCAAGGCACAGCAGGGACTATCAGGCATGCTTTATCAATCGTCTCAGGACTGGCAATCCGCCACACACAAACGGGTGCTGTTCTTTGGCATGTCCGGACTTGGAAAAACATATCTTTCCAACATGTTACGAGATCATGGTGACTGGTTCCATTATTCGATCGACTATCGTATCGGCACCCGATACATGGGCGAACACATCGCCGACAACTTCAAAGCTGAAGCCATGAAAGTGCCGTTCCTGCGTGAACTTTTATTGTCGGACAGCATTCGAATCTCGTCGAAAATCACCTTTGAAAACCTCAAACCCATGGCGACCTATCTGGGCAAACCCGGAGATACCGCCAAGGGCGGCCTGCCCTATGAGGAGTATTGTCGCAGACAACAGCAATTCAAACAGGCCGAAATCTCGGCGCTTCTGGATACGCGCAGCTTCATTGATCGGGCGGACCGCATCTATGGCTATCCGCATTTCATTTGCGATAGCGGCGGGTCGATCTGCGAATGGATTGACCCGGCCCTTGGCGCTGATGATCCCATCCTGAAGGCGCTGAGTGAAGATTGCCTTCTTGTCTGGCTGCGCGGGGATGACCGCCATACGGCGGAACTGGTGCGCCGGTTTGACAAGGCCCCGAAACCGATGGCTTACCAACCGGAATTCCTTACCAAAGCATGGGATGAATATCTGAGTTATTCCAACTCGTTAGAGAGTGACGTTGACCCAGACAGCTTCATTCGCTGGACCTATGCCCAGGCCCTTGCCCATCGCCAGCCGCTTTATCAACACATGGCGCAGTTTGGTATCACCCTTTGTGCCGAAGATGTGGCGCAGATTAAATCTCCTGATGATTTTGGCCGAATGATCGGCGCCGCGCTGGACGCGGCCTGATCCACTTTCTTGACAGTTCATCTGCACACCCCATCTTACCCGTAATCGTTACCCACAGGAGCAAACCATGCCCATCAAGATCCCGACCAACCTTCCGGCCATCGACGTGCTGACGGATGAGGGCGTGATGGTCATGTCGGAAGATCAGGCCGCCAAGCAGGATATCCGGCCCATGCGGATCGCCCTCCTCAACCTGATGCCCAAAAAGATCGAGACCGAAACGCAGTTTGCACGCCTGATCGGCGCGCATCCGCTTCAGATCGAACTGACATTGCTTCGCCCATCGGAACATATCTCGAAAAACACGTCCGAAGCTCATATCGGTGCGTTCTATCAAACTTGGGAAGACGTGAAGGATCAGAAGTTTGACGGTCTGATCATCACCGGTGCCCCAATTGAACATCTTCCCTTTGAGGAGGTGACCTATTGGGATGAAATCAGTCAGATCTTTGACTGGACCCAGACCAATGTGCATTCCACCTTTGGTGTCTGCTGGGGTGCGATGGCGATGATCTACCATTTCCATGGGGTCAAGAAACACATTCTCGACGCCAAGGCATTCGGGTGCTTTCCGCAACAGAACCTGGATACGACCTCGCCCTATTTGCGTGGCTTTTCAGATAGCTGCGTGGTTCCGGTCAGCCGCTGGACCGAAATGCGCCAGGATGAGGTAGACGCTGCTCCCGGGTTAAAAACCCTGCTCGGATCGGATGAGGTTGGCCCTTGCCTGATCGAAGATAAAGCCCATCGGGCCCTCTATGTATTCAACCACTTCGAATATGACAGTTTCACCCTCAAGGGCGAGTATGATCGGGATGTCGCCAAGGGCGCGCCCATCAACATCCCGATAAACTATTACCCGGCCAATGATCCGACCCGGACGCCTGAAAACCGTTGGCGCAGCCATGCGCATTTGCTTTATGCCAACTGGATTTCGGAAATGTATATGACGACACCGTTCGACATGAACGAAATCGGAAAATCCATCAAGGATCGCCGCCGTTAAGGGGGGAGAGGGCTTTGAGCCCCCCTGCAACGGGGGGCACATTCTGCCGTAGCTTAACAAACTGCACACGACGCCTGTTATTGTGGCATCCCCAACGGATGGCGCGTGAGTTAATCGCATTTACATACGGATGCTCTGCCCTCATAATGGCATGAAATCAGGAGGTTGCAGCATGTCCCATTCCCTTGAAACCCTGCCGTTCGAGGGTGCCATTTCCAGATATTTTCACGACACCTTCCCCGCTGATCTGCGCAATGCTCTTCAGGAGGCAGGCAAAAAAGACATTCTGGACCCAAGCTATCCCTATGACCGGCTCATGGATCGCGACACATATGAAGCCGAAATCAAGGTGTTGCAATTGGAGCTGGTCAAACTTCAGGCGGATGTAAAGGCAACTGGCAAACGTGTGATTGTCGTGTTCGAAGGGCGCGACGCTGCTGGCAAAGGGGGCACGATCAAACGCATCCGCGAGAACCTCAACCCTAGGGTTGCCAAGGTGGTGGCCTTGTCAAAGCCCACTGAGCGCGAACAAGGGGAATGGTATTTCCAACGGTATATCAAACACTTGCCCACCGCCGGTGAAATCACCCTCTTTGACCGGAGCTGGTATAATCGCGCAGTGGTCGAAAAGGTATTTGGCTTTTGCACAGACACCCAGCGTGAGGCCTTTTTCCGACAATTGCCAGAATTTGAGGACATGATCGCAGACGAGGGGATCCACTTCGTGAAACTCTGGCTGAATGTCGGACGCTCCGAACAATTGCGCCGCTTCCTCGCCCGCGAAAAGGATCCGCTAAAACAATGGAAACTCAGCTGGATTGATGTCGAAGGCCTGAACCGATGGGACGACTATTCGCAGGCCATCGGTGAAACTTTCGATAAAACTCATCGCCCTGTTACGCCCTGGACCATCATCCGTTCCGATGACAAACGCCGCGCCCGACTTGCGGCCTTGCGGGCGGTGCTGCAGGGGATCGACTACTCAGGCAAGAACCCACAAGTGGCCTATGCACCTGATACGGAAATCTGTGGCGGTCCAGAGGTTTGGCATGTCTAAACGCGGCTATCACCATGGAAACCTGAGGCAGGCCCTGGTCGAAGCGGCGCTTGCATTGATCGAGGAAAAAGGCCCGACCGGCTTTACCCTGTCCGAAGCTGCAAAGCAGGCGGGTGTCACCCCTGCCGCGGTCTATCGCCACTTCAAGGGCCGTGAAGATCTGATCGCCGAGGCCGCGCGCCAAGGCTATGAAATTTTTGCGGATCTGATGGAGTTTGCCTATTCCAAGGGGCTGCCTTCTGCGCTGTCCAGTTTCGAGGCAACCGGCCGCGCCTATCTGGCCTTCGCCCGCAAATATCCCGGCCACTACATCTCAATGTTTGAAAGCGGCGTCTCGGTGAACCACTCCCCAGAACTGGCAATGGTTGCCAATCGCGCCATGGGGGTGCTGGAAAAAGCCGCGGGCGCTCTTGCTGAGCACATCCCGCAAGAAAAACGCCCACCCGCAAAAATGGTCAGCGCCCATATCTGGGCCATGAGCCACGGGGTTGTGGAACTGTTCGGGCGCGGAAGCCCCGGACAGAAAAGCCCCTTCCCACCAGAAGAACTTCTGGAAACAGGCATAGGCGTTTACCTGCGCGGCCTTGGTCTGATCAAACCGGACGAGTAAAACGTTTCGGGACAAATTCGAGACATATGTTCATGCCGAAACGCCCGCGCCATTGAGATCTCCGACGGCGCCCTGCCCTGATTTTTTCACACCTTATTTTCTTGTCAGAAATATCCCGGGGTGAGCGAGCTTGCCTCGCGAGGGGCAGCGCCCCTCACCACCCTAAAGTGTTTCGACTTATTATTGAGACACAATAATGAGGCGAAACGCTCGAAACCTACTGATGTTGCGGGCGTTTCGAAATCAACTTGTGACTCAAACTAATCTCGAAACGCTTTAACAACTTACGCCAACAGCTTGTGACAGAGCTCCAACCCGTCGATCAACGTATCTACGTCGTCACGGGTGTTATAAAGACCAAAGGACGCGCGCGCGGTCGCCGCAACGCCAAGATGCTCCATCAGCGGTTTGGCACAATGATGGCCTGCGCGCACTGCAATCCCCTTTTTGTCGAGAATGGTGGAAATGTCATGGGCATGGGCCGCGCCTTCCATCGTCAACGAGAAAATTGCGGCTTTGCCCGGAGCGGTGCCCTGCACATTGACCCAGTTGAGGCCTGACAGGCGTTCCTGAGCATATTTGGCCAGATCCGCTTCATGGGCGGCAACATTCTCCATTCCCAGCCCCATGAGATAGTCCAGCGCGGCCCCCAAACCGATTGTCTGCACGATGCCCGGCGTCCCGGCTTCGAACTTCAACGGGGCGCGGGCATAGGTCACATGATCTTTGGTTACCTCGTCAATCATGTCACCGCCGCCCATGAAGGGCTGCATTTCAAGGGCGCGATCCCGGCGCACATAAATTGCCCCGGATCCCGAGGGCCCATAGAGTTTGTGACCGGTGATCGCATAGAAATCACATCCGAGATCCTGCACATCGACCGGCATATGCACCGCCCCTTGCGATCCATCCACCAACACCGGAACGCCCTTCGCGCGCGCGCCGAAACAGATGGCTTTCACGTCCACAACCGTGCCCAATACGTTGGAACACTGGGTCACGGCGATCAGCCGGGTCTTGTCCGAAATTGCGCCCAGCACTTTTTGCGGATCAAGTGACCCATCCAGTTCCGGATCAACCCATTTCAGAACAACCCCCAGACGTTCCCGCAGGAAGTGCCAGGGCACGATATTGGCGTGGTGTTCCATGGTCGAGAGGATAATCTCATCCCCGGCCTGCATCCTTGGGGCGGCCCAGGCGTAGGAGATCATATTGATCCCTTCGGTGGTTCCGGAATTGAAGATAATTTCATCTTCATGGGCGGCATTCAGAAACCGCTGCACAATGGCCCGAACCGCCTCATAGCGTTCAGTCGAGAGGTTTGAAAGATAGTGCAGACCGCGGTGAACATTGGAATATTCCTCGGCATATCCGCGCGTGATCGCATCAATCACCACCTGTGGTTTCTGCGCCGAGGCCCCATTGTCCAGATAGGTCAAAGGTTTTCCGTTCACCTCTCGGGACAGGATCGGGAAATCTTCACGGATCTTGGTGATGTCATACATGATCATTCTCCGAACTGAATGGGTTCTACACCCAGAAGGACAAGTAGGAAAGACAAGGCAAACACCGCCAGAACCATGGTGCTGGCGATCCCGGCAAATACCAACCCTGCCGAGCGAAAGCCGTGACTCTCTGCAATGAAATGGCTCAGGATCCAGAAAAAGAGGACGGAACTCATCACCATGAGGATGCCTGCAAGTGCAGGGGCAAACAGCGAAAATACCAAGGATGCCAGCTGGAATACCAGCAGGACAAATTCAAGCCAGATGGCAATGGTCAAAGCGTCATCAAAACTGCCCTGCCCGCCCGCCAGGCGACCAATCAGATAAATCATGAAAACGCCTGAAACCAGAAAAGCCGCTTCAATTGCGCCCAGGACCATCGGGTCCGACAAAACAGGTCCGAACACGGCCGCGTCGACCGGATAGAGCAAATGGCTGACCACACCCGCGGCCGCTGCAAACACAAGAAGCAGCCACAAACTCAGCCAGCGCGCCTTCCGCGAAACCGGAAGATCAAACAGATCGCGCGCCACCTTGCGTGGCTCGGGCACGGTTTGCAGGATCATGCCAAACAGGTAACCAGGTTCAAATCTCATGGCATTTTCACTCTTTGGGCCATTCCGCCTGACGGAAATTCACCGACCAGAATATCAGGAAGGTCAGAAAAGCGAGGATGCCGGTCAGTTGCATCTGGATGCCCGGGCCAATGAAACCGCCAACCAGCCCCCACAAAAGCCACAGGGGGGTGGCACAGAGGAGGGACCAGAACAGCGCAAATCGGGCGCCAAACGCCGTGCCACGCGCTTTGAACAACCGCGCAATGCCATGGCTGATTGACCCGATCGCATAAAGCACCAAGGGCATGATGAACACCCAGGCCAGAAGCACGGACCCAAGCAGCATGTTCAGTTCCTGCCCTGTTTCATGGGCAATCCGGGCCTGCATGGGCCATTGCGACACGAAAACCAAAACACAGGCCGCCATCAGGATCGCCAGAGACCGGTCCTCGCGCACACCTTGTTGCATCCGGTGCTGAAACACCAACCGGGGGCTGCGATAGCTTTTCAGCACGTCTTTTATGACCGACATATCCGGCCCTTTCCTAACTGTCAGCCGGACCTCTCCGTCCGTGATGGCTGCGGCCCATTGATCGGATCAGAGCCGCAGACCCATCAGGTCAGCTGCGGTGCCGTTCCAGCCAGGCCTCAAGCCGCGACACGATATCGTCGGCAATCGCCTCATCCTCGATCTCGTCGATGGCATCCGCCAGAAAGGCCAGAACCAGAAGGTCGGTGGCGATCTTTTCAGGCACCCCGCGAGAGCGCAGATAAAACAAAGCCTCTTCGTCGATTGCCCCAGAGGTGGAGCCGTGCGAACAGGCCACGTCATCGGCATAAATCTCAAGCTCGGGCTTGGCAAGGAACTGGCTGTCCTCATCCAGAAGAAGAGATTGGGATTTCTGGTATCCGTCCGTTTTCTGAGCGTCCGGCTTTACCAGGATTTTGCCCTGGAACACGCCGGTGGCGCCGTTTTTCAGCACCTTCTTGAACACCTGACGGCTTTCGCAATTTACTGCGTCATGGGTGATGAAAACGGTGTCATCATGATGAAACGCCCCGTCATTGCCATCGCCAAGAGCGGCCCCTGCGATATGTGCAACCGCATCATCGCCCAGCAACTCGATCACCGCCTCATTGCGGGTGAGTGCGCCATTAACAGACATGGTAAAGCTCTTGAACACGCTTTCCGCCTGCAAACGGGCAAAAAGATGGGTGGAAAGCTGGCGCTCATGATCGCGGCCTTGGGCGCGAACATGATGGAATTCGGCTTTGGCCGCCACATCCACCTCGGTCACCTGTGACAGGCGCGAGGCTGCGGTGCCATTTTCCAGAAGGGTCAGCTTGGCGCCCTCTTCCAGCTTGATGACATGGTGCAGAACCGCGTCAGATGTCTCTGACTTGTGGCGATAGACCAGACTGACCGGACGTGACACCTGAGAGGTGACGCGGATCAGAACACCATCGGTGGCCATGGCGGTGTTATGGGCAGCCAACGGGCGCTGAACGGGGGTATGCCCGCGCGCTTCAAGCACGCCAAAGAGCTGTCCGGCCCAATGAAGGTCGGCCTCTTGCGCTGTTGCCAGACGCTCAATTTCTAACCCATCCTGGGTCAGGTCATCTGAGGCCTCTGCATCAAATACACCGTCGACAAAGACGATTTTCAGGCGGTCAATCGCGTCATAAACCGGCGCTTCGCCTTCGTAATCAAAGACAGAAGCTCTGGCGGCTTCGCCGGAGATCAGCCCATCCGGGCGGGTCCATTTCCAGTATTCGTCACGACGACCAGGCAACCCCATTTCTGCCAAACGTTGGGCGGCCTCGTCGCGGGCTTTACGGGCCCAGGCGCCAGAGGCGGGGCGGTTTTCCACGGTCAACAGACCGTCTTTCTGTGCGGGGGCCGTGCTCATGCGTCCAGCTCCGCCAGAATGTCTGCGTATCCGTTGTTTTCAACCTCAAGGGCCAGCTCCGGCCCGCCGGTTTTCACAATGCGGCCACGCGCCATGATATGCACCACATCCGGTTTGATGTGATCCAGCAGGCGCTGATAATGGGTGATCACCAGGAAGGAACGACCTTCGTCGCGCAGCGCATTCACGCCCTCGGACACCAGCTTCATCGCGTCCACATCAAGACCGGAATCGGTTTCATCAAGGATGCACATCTTCGGCGCAAGCATGGCCATCTGCAAAATCTCGTTGCGCTTCTTTTCCCCGCCGGAGAAGCCCACATTGACGGGGCGTTTCAGCATATCGGCGTCGATTTTCAAATCCTTGGCCTTTGAGCGCACGAATTTCAGGAAATCTGCGGCTGACATTTCCTCTTCCCCGCGTGCTTTGCGCTGGGCGTTCACAGCGGTGCGCAGGAAGGTCATGTTGCCCACACCCGGGATCTCGACCGGGTATTGGAAGGCAAGGAACAGGCCGGCAGCGGCGCGTTCTTCCGGTTCCAGCTCCAGCAGGTCCTCTCCGTCCAGGCTGGCCTCGCCCCCGGTCACTTCATAACCGTCACGCCCCGAGAGCACATAGGACAAGGTCGACTTTCCCGACCCGTTCGGGCCCATGATCGCATGAACGCTACCTGCGGGCACTTCCAGATCAACGCCCTTGAGGATCTGCTTATCCTCTTCTTCAAGTTTAACCTGCAGGTTTTTGATTTTAAGCATGTTTATCCTTTCAGAGGTCCAAGGCAGACAAGTCTTGCGCGCGCAGAGATGCGGGGAACGCTGCCAGCAAACTGGCTTTGGACGCCTCGATACCATCTTGATATGAGAGTGTTTGGTCTTTCAGCGTGGTGACCCACGCCGGGATGTCGGTCAGCTTCACCGGGCTGGCAAGCGGTCGCTCGATCCCGGTGGCATAGTCATAGAATTTCAGTTTGGGCATGGCATGGATGGCCACGGGCTCCAACCAGGTGTTGGGAATGCCAAAACTATCCGCAACCACCAGCCCGTGCAGGCTGGAAGAAATCACATGGGCACAGCACGCGATCTCGGCAACGACTTCACGGGCACTGCGGCGCGGATCAATCAAAAACAGCGCAGGTTCCGCGGCCAGAGCAGCCGCCAGTTCCGGGCTGTCCACATGTTTCATATGCGGAATGATCCCGATGCGGTCGATCCGTTCCCCCTGCACCCCCAGCGCCTCTTGCGCCAACAGACCCGGATCCCCAAACCGGTTATGTTTGAGGCCAAGAAACGTGGCGGTCAAAGGCCCGCGCACAAGACGGATATCAACATATGGCAGAAAGTCTTTTGGCACCGGGAACATCAAACCCGTGCCCCAGATCACCGGGCGGTTTCCCTTGGGGGATCCATCCTTGAACCGATTGCGCACCCCTTGCAGCACCGACCCCAGGGCCACCATGTCGGCGCCATCCTTGGGGGCCCAGCTTACCTCTCGTCCGGACACGACAGAAACCACCTCGCGCGACAGGTCGTCGCCGAAATTCGGTTCATCCTTCCACCAGTAAAGTTTGAGAGGCGTTGCAGACATCAGGGTGATCTCAGTGAAACTTGCTCATGTATTTCAGCGCGACCCGAGCGGCAGCCCAGCCCAGGAAAATCCCCAGCGGGATCCAGATCATCGGGTTCATCAGCGCCTCAGGGTTGAGGTTGATGATGACCACGGCGATCAGCCCGCCAAGAGCGGGGAAACCGAAATGAATGATGCTTTCAAGCCCATCACGCAGATTGTTGCTCATCATCTTTCCTCATATTTCCAAGTGGTGCCGTGGGAATTACCCCACCGACCCTTCCAGCGAAATTGCCACAAGTTGCTGGGCTTCCATGGCAAACTCCATCGGCAGCGCCTGCAGAACTTCCTTGGCAAACCCGTTTACGATCAGCGCCACGGCCTCTTCTTCGTCCATGCCCCGCTGGCGACAATAGAACATTTGTTCTTCGTCCACCTTGGATGTGGTCGCCTCGTGCTCGACGCGCGACGAGTTATTCTTCACTTCGATATAAGGCACCGTGTGCGCCCCGCATTTGTCACCGATCAAAAGGCTGTCGCATTGCGTATAGTTGCGCGAGTTCTTGGCCTTCGGGTGCATCGACACCAGACCCCGATAGGTGTTCTGTGCCTTGCCTGCCGAAATCCCTTTCGACACAATGCGCGATTTCGTATCGCGTCCCAGATGCACCATCTTCGTGCCGGTATCGGCCTGCTGATAGTTGTTGGTGATCGCGATTGAATAGAACTCGCCCTGGCTTTCGGCCCCGCGCAGGATGCAGGACGGGTATTTCCACGTCACGGCGGATCCGGTTTCCACCTGCGTCCACATCACTTTTGACCGGTCCCCCCGGCAATCCGCACGCTTCGTCACGAAGTTATAGATGCCACCCTTGCCGTTTTCATCCCCGGGGAACCAGTTCTGAACGGTCGAGTATTTCACCTCAGCGTCTTCTTCGACGATGATTTCCACCACAGCGGCGTGCAGCTGTGCGGTGTCGCGTTGTGGCGCTGTACAGCCTTCCAAGTAGCTGACATAGCTGCCTTTATCGGCGATGATCAGCGTGCGCTCAAACTGGCCGGTGTTTTCTGCGTTGATGCGGAAATAAGTGCTGAGTTCCATCGGACAGCGGGTGTTGGGCGGGATGTAGACAAACGATCCGTCCGAGAACACGGCCGAGTTCAGCGTCGCATAATAGTTGTCCGACACCGGAACCACCGAGCCCAGATATTTCTTCACCAGCTCGGGATGCTCTTTGATCGCTTCTGAAATCGAGCAGAAGATCACGCCCGCTTTTTTAAGCTCTGCCTGAAAAGTCGTACCAACGGACACGGAGTCAAACACAGCATCCACCGCAACCTTACGCCCTTCGGCAGGCATGTCCTCAGCGCCTTCAACACCGGCAAGGATCATCTGTTCTTTCAGCGGAATACCCAGCTTCTTGTAGGTCTCCAGCAGCTTGGGATCCACGTCATCCAGCGATTTCGGCTTTTCTTCCATCGATTTCGGCCGGGCATAGTAATACTGGTCCTGGAAATCAATTTCCGGATAGTTCAGCAACGCCCAGCTGGGTTCCGCCATCTTTTCCCAACGCTGGAACGCGGCAAGACGCCATTCGGTCATCCATTCGGGTTCTTCGTTTTTTCCAGAAATCAGGCGCACGATATCGGGGTTCACGCCCTTGGGCGCATACTCCATCTCGATCTCGGTTTCCCAACCGTACTTATACTTTCCGGCAAGCGATTTGACCGCCTCGACGGTTTCCTCTTCCACGCCTTCCTTGACGTTCAGTTCATCAATACCGGACATCTCACCCTTTCGATCCGCCTGAGCCCTTGCGGGCGCGGAATTTTCCATATTCCCGACCCCATGCATCTGCAAATGCAAGGATCTGTTCCTCACTTGTATCAGGGCCAATCGACACGCGAACCGCGCAAGACGCCAACCCTTCATCATAGCCCATCGCCCGCAGAACTGCGCTCGATTTCACTTTCCCGGACGAGCAGGCAGATCCGGCCGAAATGGCAAAACCCGCCAGGTCCATCACCATCACCTGCGTCTCGCCCTTCCAGCCGGGGGTGATGAAACAGGAGGTGTTAGGAAGCCTGTTTTCGGCTTTCCCGACAAAAATAGTGTCTTTTTCCGATTCCGCAATGGCGTTTTCTAGAATCTTTCTAAGTTCTGCGACTCGTTCGCAAACCCCATTCTCCAGATCAAGCTGAGCAGCTTTAGCAGCCGCCGCAAACCCACTGATCCCAATCAGGTTTTCCGTGCCAGAGCGGCGCCCCATCTCTTGCCCGCCGCCCTTGATCTGTGCCGCGATATCGGTGCCTCGTTTCACAATCAACGCCCCGATCCCCTTTGGCCCACCCAATTTATGGGCCGAGACAATCGCCATATCCGCCCCACACCAATTGAACGCAAAGGGGATTTTACCAAATGCCTGCGTCGCATCCGTCAACAGCAGCCCGTCTGGCAGGGTCTGGATCACACCCGTTTCCGAATTGGCCAGTTGCAAGGCAGATTTCGCCGGGTCGGTCACCGTTACTGAACCATTTTCAGATACGTCCAGATCTTCGCTGCACCAGGACCGCACCGCATCATGCTCCACCCCCGCGCAATGCAGCCCCTTTCCCGACAGCGCCAAGGCCGCGGCCTCGGTCGCCGAGGATGTAAAGATGATATCGGCGCCTTCCGCCCCTAGGGCAGCGGCCAGATCTTTCCGCGCGCGTTCCATCATTCCCTTGGCGGCACGCCCTTCGCTGTGAACGGAAGAGGGGTTGCCGACAAGATCCATGGCCCGAAGCATCGCCTCACTCGCCTCGGGACGTAAAGGCGTGGTTGCGTTCCAATCAAGATAAGTTCGGGTCATAGGGTTTCTTTCACTGCCGCACCTAAAAGGTGCGTCACACCGGACATCCAAGGTCAATGCGTTGCTTTACACCGGAGCGGCCTGACAAAAATCAAGCACGCTGCCGCTTTATGCGCTCAGGCCAGCATTTCTACTCTTCATCCACCACCGCAAACAGCGTGGGAACTGCGGGGCATGGGGTCAGTTCGTTCTTCACGACATCAGACAACCGGGTCTGGTGCAGGAACACATAGACATGGGCGGACAGACCTTCCCAAAGACGGTTGGTCATAGATTGCGCACGCGACCCGGACGAGGCCCCCGACGCCCCAGCCCCCTTGTGCAGCGCTGAAACAGTTTCATCAACCGCAGCCAGGATTTCGGCCACGCGAATATCGCTGGCAGAGCGCGCCAGACGATACCCGCCGCCCGGCCCCCGCACACTTTCCACCAGCTCCGCCCGACGCAGCTTCACAAAAAGCTGTTCGAGATAAGGTAGCGAGATATCCTGACGTTTTGACAGATCTGTCAGCGACATCAGCTCACCCGCAGGCATCATCGCCAGATCTGCCAGCGCCACCATGGCATACCGGCCTTTGGTCGAAAGTTTCATCACTGCCCCCTATCTGCACCGTCAATCCGCGCCAAAAACATTGACCTTGACCGCGTGGGCCACTAGGTCACTAAAGACGTGCTTGCTCAGGGCTTTGCACCCGAGACTTGCGCACCCCCGTATTATGGCGCGCGCCCCAACCCGTCAAGGATTGCAAAAGGGGCCTGCGGACAGGAGAGAGCAAAACGAATGCCCGAAGTGATTTTTCCCGGCCCCGAAGGCCGGCTTGAAGGCCGCTACCACCCGCAAAAAACAAAAGATGCCCCCATTGCCATTGTCTTGCACCCGCATCCACAATTTGGCGGCACGATGAACAACAAGGTGGTCTACAACCTCCACTACGCCTTCCACAAAATGGGCTTCAACGTCCTGCGGTTCAATTTCCGCGGCGTGGGGCGTTCGCAGGGGGAATATGATCAGGGGGTTGGCGAACTGTCAGATGCGGCCTCGGCGCTGGATTACCTTCAGTCCATGAACCCGAACGCAAAACATTGCTGGGTGGCCGGGTTTTCCTTTGGGGCCTGGATCGGCATGCAATTGCTGATGCGCCGACCGGAAATCACTGGTTTCGTTTCCGTGTCCCCTCCTGCAAACATGTATGATTTCAGCTTCCTGGCCCCCTGCCCCAGTTCGGGCCTGATCCTGAATGGCACCAATGACCGCGTGGCCCCACCGGCGGACACCCATGCGCTTGTCGACAAACTGCACGAGCAAAAGGGCATCACCATTACCCACACGGAAATCGAAGGTTCGGGCCATTTCTTTGAAGAGCCGCACATGGATACCATGATCACCTGCGTGGATGAATATGTGCGCCGTCGCCTGACCGAAAACACACGCTGAACGCGGTTGGTTTCGAAAATTTAAAGGGGGCGGAACATGGATTTTCTGGAACAGGTTGCTGACGAGCTGGCAACAGATGTTTTGAAAGTTGTGGACGCAACCGGTGATGAAAGCATTATCACCCGGATCAAGAAAGAAGTCGGAATCTCCTCAACCACTTTGGAAGAGGCATTCATGACCGCAGTCAGGGTGCGTCGCGCAGAAGTGCGCGGCCGCGCCCTCTTGCGGGAAATCGCAAATGACGCCCTGTCTGAACGCGAAACTCCAACCGAGGAATAAATCCGGAAATCGGAAAAGTGAAGAACCCGCGTGCCATAGGATGGCGCGCGGGTTTTAACCCATATTTCCCATATAGTTATCTGACTTCCCTTCGACCCAACATCTTTTCGTGTTATATTTCAGCATGTTAAGTTCTTCTGGAGGTCGGTAAAATGGCACACCCTAGAGTAGCCCCCTGGAAGTGGTCCAGCAACTGGGATAGTTTTGTCCCGCAAGTTGGAGGATCAGCGATTGCTGGAAAACGAGAGAAGCCCGAAGAGATTGTATCGAAGCTTCGGCAAGTTGAAGTTCTGCAAGTGCAAAGGATGACGATTTCTGAGGCGGTGCGCCAGATCGGCGTGACGCAACAGGCGTTTTATCGATGGCGCAAGCTGTATGGCGGCATGGGTCGGTCTCAGCTCCAGCGTTTGAAGGAGCTTGAGAAGGAGACCCAACGGCTGCGGCGGGTGGTGTCCGCTCTGACATTGGACAAGCTCATATTGACTGAAGCAGCGAAGGGAGTTTGAACCGGTTCATGAAGTGATGAACGATCCAGTGGATCGTTCAAGCGCACAAACGGGCGGAGCCCCTAAGCCCTTCGCGTCGCCGTAAGTGCATTGATTATGTGCGGCAGGATTTGGGCGTGTCTGAGCGTCGTGCCTGCCGCGCCTTGGGTCAGCACCGTTCGACACATAGAATGAACCGCGGCGGGTTTTACCGGAGGCTCCAACTCATGAGTAGGATGGAGCATCCTGAACAAGACAACGAACAAGTATTCCCCGGAAGTGCGCGAACGAGCCGTGCGGATGGTTTTGGACAATCAAGGTCAGCATGGCAGCCGCTGGTCCACTGCCCGACAGGGTTTTGCGCAGCAATGTCCCGAGAGGGGGCGATCTTGTCGATTTCATCGAAGATCGGCTGCGCGCCTCAGACGCTGAACGAATGGGTCAAGAAGTTTGAGGTCGATACCGGCCAACGTGGCGGTATCACGACGGAACAAGCCGAGAAGATGAAGGCGTTGGAACGCGAAGTGCGCGAACTCAAGCAAGCCAATGAGATCCTTCGCAAGGCGTCCGCATATTTTGCCTAGGCGGTCTGGACTTGTCCCGGTTTAGTTCCGGACCAAGAGCTCTCATGTGAAGCGGCTTTCCGTTCGAAAGTCACGGGGCTTTTGTATCCGAGGGCTGAGTGCCGTCGGCGTGGGTTGTAAAAACCGTTGATGTACTGGAGCGCCAGTTCGCATTGCCGGCGAATGTACCAGTGTTGCCGCCAGACCAGCTCGGCCTTCAGTGTTTTGAAGAAGGTCTCAAGGGCAGCGTTGTCATAGCAATTTCCCTTGCCGCTCATCGAGATCTTGAAGCCGCGCTGTTTCAGCAGCTTCTGGTCCTCATGCGAACAATATTGGCTGCCGCGGTCGGTGTGATGGATGCAGCCTTTCGGGGGTTGGCGCAGATTGATCGCCATCTTCAAAGCGCGTACCGCCAGGTCTTTCTTCATCCTGTTACTGACGGCCCAGCCGACAACACGTCGTGAATACAGGTCAATGATGACAGCCAGATTGAGCCAGCCCTGCTGCGTCCAAATATAGCTGATATCACCGGCCCATTTCTGGTTCGGCCCGGTTGCCGTGACGTCCTGAGCCAACAGGGTCGGGGCAATATTGAGATTGTGGGCGCTCTCCCTTGTGGCCTGGTCTTTATGGGGGCGCACAACCTTTGCTTCATCAAGCGCCCCACACGGCGATGGCCGACCTCAAGGCCCAGCTCCTGTAATTCCTCGGTCATCCGGGGCCGCCCATAGCTGTTCAGAGACAGGCGGTGCTACTCGCGAATGTGGGCCAGGATTACAATATCGTCGCGCTGGCGCTGACTGATCGGCCGTGATCGCCGTGAACGGTAGCCACGATCGGTTACTCCAGGCAGGCCGCAGAGCTGGCGCTGGCTGAGTTTACCGTCGTACTGGTCGATGAATGCGACCCTCACGTCTTTTGCCTCGCGAAAAGGCCGTGGCCTTTTTTAGCACGCTCCTCTCCTCCTTCAGGATGCGGTTCTCCCGTCGAAGCCGTTCATTCTCCCGTGCCAGATCCTGATCGGGCCCGGAAACAACCGCCTCTTCGTCAAAGGATGTGATCCATTTGTTCAGCGTTGAAAGGCCCCCCCAAATCCGCAGAAACCTGTCGCCGCGTCAGGCCGCGCGTCAGAGCGATACGCACCGCATCCCGCTTGAACTCTTCACTGTGTCCGTTTGCCATAGTTCAAGGCAATATTGCTCTCAAAGGGCCGGAACTGAACGACTACCGGCTGGCGCCGGTAGGACGAACGGCCCTTCATCTTGCGCACCAGGTCCGAGATGGCAAGTTTCGGCCGCACCGACACAAACATGTGGATGTGATCGCTCGACAGCACCCCGCGCAAGATGTCGACCTCGTTCTCGCGGCAGACCTGGCGGCAGATGTCGCGCACCCGAAGGCGCAGCGCCCTGGGCACGATACTTGGTCGACCAGACGATGTGGTAGCGGTGATAGAAAACGCAGTGTTTGCCGGTGTCATATTGCATGATCATACCCTCTGAAAAATGAACCTCCGCCCCGGCTGCGGCTCATTTTTCAGAGGGTATGATCATAAGACGATTCTTTCACGCTGAAGCGGGTCCGACTGGAAGTCGGAGGATTTAGACCAAAGAGTGGATACTAAACCGGGACAAGTCCAGAAGACTGGACCGAAAGACCCTCGCTCAACCATTCTTAGCGAAGAAGAGGAGGCGATGGTAGTTGCATTCCGGCGGCACACGCTCTTGCCACTGGATGATTGCCTCTATGCTTTGCAGCCCTCGATCCCACATCTGACACGTTCTTCGCTGCCTTCAGCAGCATGGTATCTCTCGCTTGCCCGACATGGACGGCGAAAAGCCCAAGCGCCAGAAGTTCAAACGCTACCCAATTGGTTATTTCCATATCGATATCGCCGAGGTCAGAACCGAGGAAGGCAAATTCTATCTGTTTGTAGCGATTGACCGCACCAGCAAATTCGCCGTGGCGCAACTGGTTGAGAAAGCAAATCGCAAGACGGCCTGGGAATTCTTGGAGCACCTGCTGGAGGCGGTGCCTTACAAGATTCACACGATCCTGACCGACAACCATTGCCCGGCAGGCGGTTTGGCACAGCCAAATCTGCCGAGAGGGGCATCCAGTTCGCCGAGCAACCGCGCAATCGCAACGGCGTG
This sequence comes from Aliiroseovarius crassostreae, assembly GCF_001307765.1. Taxonomy (GTDB): domain Bacteria; phylum Pseudomonadota; class Alphaproteobacteria; order Rhodobacterales; family Rhodobacteraceae; genus Aliiroseovarius; species Aliiroseovarius crassostreae. Next base: position 426,721 of record NZ_LKBA01000019.1, on the reverse strand, counting down.
ACATTCCGCAAGATGCGATTTGACCTGATCTGCGAGGCCAATGACATCGCGCATCGGCTGACCAAGCCAAATCATCCCTAGACCAACGGCCAGATTGAAAGGATGAACCGCACGATCAAGGACGCGACGGTCAAACGATACCACTACGAAAACCATGATCAGCTTCGAGGCCACCTCGCAGACTTCTTGGATACCTATAACTTCGCACGGCGGCTCAAGACGCTGAGCGGTCTCACGCCTTACGAATACATCTGCAAAATCTGGACATCAGAGCCAGATCGATTCATCCTAAATCCGATCCACCAGATGCCGGGACTGAACACCTAGTCACATATAAATTGAAAAACCCGGTGGCAAAACACCACCGGGCAATCGGAAACCAGAGATTGCGGAAACAGGCCAAGCATAGAGAGCTTGGACGTTACGCTCCCATGGCGATCTGCGCATCGAACTCTGCGGGCTCGGGATCGCGCAGAACATAGCCACGCCCCCAGACAGTTTCGATATAATTGTCTCCCTCGGTCGCGTTGGCAAGTTTCTTGCGAAGTTTGCAAATGAAGACATCAATGATTTTCAGTTCCGGTTCATCCATACCGCCATAAAGATGGTTGAGGAACATCTCTTTTGTCAGCGTCGTGCCCTTGCGCAACGACAGAAGTTCCAACATCTGGTATTCTTTCCCGGTCAGATGAACGGTCCGCCCATCCACTTCCACGGTTTTTGCGTCGAGATTGACGGCAATCTTGCCTGTTTTGATAACCGACTGGGAGTGGCCTTTTGACCGACGGATGATCGCATGAATGCGTGCAACCAGTTCTTCCCGGTGGAAAGGTTTGGTCATGTAGTCATCTGCGCCAAAACCGAAACCTTTAATCTTATTTTCGGTATCATCGGCCCCTGAGAGGATCAGAATCGGCGTTTCGATTCGTGACATGCGCAGCTGGCGCAGCACCTCATGCCCGTTCATATCGGGCAATCCCAGATCCAGAAGAATGAGATCATAATCATAAAGTTTTGCAAGATCGATGCCCTCTTCGCCCATATCGGTCGAGTAGACATTCAGATTTGCATGGGTCAGCATCAATTCAATGCTACGAGACGTGGTTGGGTCATCTTCCACCAGCAAAATACGCATATCGGGATTCTCCGCTAGATATTACTTCCGACTGCAAACAACATCGCCTGAAATGGTTAACCACCCGTTACCCTAAAAGAACTTTTAGCGAATTCCCCTCAGGGTTGTCTATACTTTTGCAAGGCAGTGACCCTTAAAGCTGCTTCTCCATGGGATTTCAAAGCGGTCTTCCACTCCTGAAGCTCCTCTTTTGACAGGCCATACAGCTTCATGGCTTCATCTTCCCCAATCAACCCATAGGCGATTCCTTTGACCACTGCAGACTTACGGCTCGCCACCCAGCGGCGCGTTTTGGCTGACGGCAGATCCGCCCGAGACATGATGGTTCCGTCTGGCAAAGTGACAGATCGGGGTCCCTCAACTTTCTTGAGATACATGATTGCTCCCTTTTTCGCTCCCATTGGCTACATATCTGGGCAGTTTGCCCTGACAGGTTTAAAGAGTGGTGAAGCCCCCTCTTGTTGTTCCTTCGAATTTTCCTATATTTTGGCGGTCTTCTGGAAAGGACCTGTTATGACTTCTGACACGTTGGTTAAGGCCGCCACTGTTAACTCGCTGGGATTTGCCAAATCCCCGGCAGAAACCCGTGTGGTTGTGGCCATGTCTGGTGGCGTGGACAGTTCTGTTGTCGCAGCCCAACTAGCGGATGAAGGCTATGACGTCGTAGGCGTCACGCTTCAGCTTTACGACCATGGCGCGGCGCTGGCGAAAAAAGGCGCCTGCTGTGCCGGGATCGACATTCACGACGCACGCCATGTGGCGGAAAGTATGGGCTTCCCTCATTACGTGCTGGATTATGAAAACATCTTTCAGGATGCCGTGATTGAAGAGTTTGCCGACAGTTATCTGGCCGGCGCCACCCCTGTGCCATGCATTCGCTGTAATGAGCGCGTGAAATTCAAGGACCTTCTGGAAACGGCGCGTGACCTGGGGGCCGATTGCATGGCAACCGGGCATTACATTCAGCGAAAAATGGGCGCCCGCGGCCCGGAACTGCATTCGGCAGCTGACCCCAACCGCGATCAGAGCTATTTCCTGTTTTCCACCACCCAAGAGCAGCTCGACTATTTGCGCTTCCCCCTTGGGCATTTGAAAACGAAAGACGAAACCCGGGCACTTGCGCGTAAATATGGGCTGGAAGTGGCTGACAAACCCGACAGTCAGGACATCTGCTTCGTGCCGGAAGGCAATTATGCCGGGGTGATCGAGAAACTCCGCCCCGGTGCCGCAGAGCCCGGCCAGATTGTTCATGTGGATGGCCGGGTCCTGGGCGACCATCACGGGGTGATTCACTATACAATCGGCCAGCGTCGCGGGCTGGGCATCGGCGGCTTGTCCGAACCGCTTTATGTGGTCAGGCTGGATGTGGAGGCCAAGCAGGTTGTGGTTGGTCCAAAAGACCTGTTGGCCACGCGGATTGTCCCGGTGCGCGAAATCAACTGGCTGGGGGATGAGCCGTTCACCAGTCGGCAGGAATGGCATATGGGGGTCAAGATCCGCTCAACCCGCCCCCCGCGCGAGGCAATCCTCCGCCCGATTTCCGAAACAGAAGCCGAGGTTGAGCTTCTTACGCCGGAAGAAGGGGTCAGCCCCGGGCAGGCCTGTGTGTTTTACGACATGGACAGCCCCCGCATTTTCGGCGGCGGATGGATCTGGCGCGGTTAACTGCCTTTCGGGGGAGGGTTAACATATCTCCCTTTCCCGATACGCCCCCTATCCGACATCTCTGCCTGCGGTCTGATGTCCCCCTGTTTCAGGTCAAACCCGAGATGGATTAAGCACCCAAAAGAAATTTTTCCCAAATGTCTTGATCAATGTCGTTGTCCTTTCCTTTGCAGGAGGGGAAGATCCGCCAAACAAACCCGAAAGGAATTTTCATGCGCCTGACCACAACCGCCCTTGCCCTTACGCTCACCACCTTTGTGGCACTGGCCCCGGCACATGCCGAAGGAGAGAGCCACACCCAGAAAATTGCCCTGGCCGCTGGCTATATCGAAGCCACGCTGCAGGATATCGACATGTCCGCGATGATCCAGACCATGTGGAAACCTCTGGTAGCGGATATCCAGTCCAAGGGCATTCCGCTTGATGAGGGGCAGATCGCAAAAATCGACCAGATTTATCAAGATGAAATGACCGAGCCCATGTATGAGATCATGCGCGCGCAGGCTCAGGTCATGGCGGATGTATTTACCTTTGAGGAAATCAAGGCACTTCGGGATTTCTATGCAACCGACCTTGGCCGCTCTGCCATGTCCAAACTGCCACAGCTTGCAGAAGTTCAGACACCGCAGATCATGAAGACGATGCAGGAAAAAATGCCCATAATCATTCCGCGTATTCAGGAGATCCTTGTCGAAGGTGTCGAAACCGAAAGTGCCCAACCGCAGTAACCTGATTGGCAGGGCGGGGTTTTATCCCCTGCCCTGTTCCACCACCCCCAGAACCGCACGAGCAGCGCGCAGTCCGGGCGATTCGCCCCCTTTTCCCAGGCGCTCCATCGTCAGGTCCATGGCATAATCCTGCGACTGGCGATGGGTCAGCACCTCCTCAAGCGCGGGAACGATATTTTCCACCTGACAATGTTCGGCCAGAAATTCAGGCACCACACGCGTCTCGGACACCAGATTGACCAGCGTGACCGTGTCGATCAACAGCAGATTGCCAATCACCAACCGGCTGAGCCAGCTCATCTCATAGGCAATCACCATCGGTGTGCCGGCGGCAGCAAGTTCCAGTGAAACCGTGCCAGAGGTGGCCAGAGCCAGATCAGCCGCGCGAAACGCAGCTCGCTTGGCATCCTGATCTTCAGGAGCAATCAGAATAGGCTGCACCGGCCATTTCGCCGTTTCTGCCCGCACCAGATCAACCACACCCTGTGCCATTGGCAAGACGACTTTCAATCCCGGATGGGATTTCGCCAATTCTCCGAAGACCTGCCCGAAACGCTCTGCTCCCCGGGCAATCTCACCTTTGCGGGACCCGGGCAGCGCCAGCAGCAACGGACCGTCGCCCACATCGTGAATATCCCGAAAGGCCTGCGCCTGATGGGCTGTGGCCTGTGGCTCGGCCACAACCGGATGGCCAACAAAGTCGCATCCCATGCCGGCCTCATGCATATATTTCGGCTCAAACGGCAGCAGCGCCAGAACATGGTCCACATGACGCGCCATCTTTACCGCCCGTTTCGGTCGCCAGGCCCAGACCGACGGGGCCACATAATGCACGATCGGGATCTCAGCCCCGCCTTCGCTTTTGACGATCTTGGCAACACGCAAACAGAAATCCGGACTGTCGATGGTGATCAGAACATCGGGGCGGAGCCGCAGCACCTCAGCCGCCACTTCGCGAATGCGCCGTTTCAGGTGGAAATATTTGGGAAGAACCTCGGAAATGCCCATGACCGACAATTCGCTCATCTCGAATTGCGACACCATCCCCTCCCCCTGCATGGCGACGCCGCCGACACCGGCAAACGACACCTCAGGGGACAGGGTTTTCAGACCCGCCATAAGTGCCGCCCCGAGGCGATCACCAGACGGTTCCCCCGCTATCAGAAAGACCTTCATGCCTCCCCTTTCCGCATCTCCAGAAACAGGTCAAGCTCCTCAACCAGACGGATCACTTCCGGCTGATCCAGAACCAGCACCTGCCCGGCCGGGATCACAATGCCGCCAAGCCCGGCCCGCGCCACATTGCGCACGGTTGCGGGGCCGATAGTGGGTGTATCCATGCGGCTGTCCTGCCCGGTTTTGGGCCGTTTGACAAAGACCCCCGCTGCGCCGAGTTTCAGCTTTTCCGGTGTCTCGGCCACGTAAGACAACAGCGCATCCGTGCCCTGGATGCTTTCAATCCCCAGGCATTGCCCCCCCGCCACAACGGCACATTGGGCCACATCCAGCGGATCCAGTGCGCGCAGGATCGCAAAGGCTCGGTCCGCATCCGCGCGGTCCTGTGCGCTCATCTCGCGCCCGGCATTCTGGGCCTGTCCGGTCAGAGCTGAGGAGACATCTGAGGCGGACACAACCTCAAACCCCTGCTCTTCAAAGACGTCGGCCACCAGCCGCAACACGGTGTCATCCCCTTTGCCCAGCACCGCTTTCAGACGCGGAAACAGGGCCAGCGTGGTCATGTCCATGCGCAGCGGGTTGAGTTTCGGGCGTGACACATGGCCCGCAAAGCAGACACGCTTTACCCCTGCCCGGTGCAGAAGCCTGAACAAGGCCCCCAGTTTTTCATAAGACGCTTCGGCCTGGTCCCCCCCGGCGGGACGGATCACATCAATCCCCTTCAAGGACACGAACAAGGCCTGTGGGTTGGCCGCATGAAGGGTGCGGGGCAGATCACCTGCCCCGGCGATGATCGCAAGGCGACCGGGTGTTTCACGATAATCCAGCATGGTTTACTTCGGGGTCAGAAAGCCGCGATCGCTTTCGCCCAGAATAAAGCGGGTCATTTCGCGTACAAAGGTGCTGTCCGTTTCTTCATCAAGGCGTCGAGCCCGGTCTTGAAAGCTGCCTTCCCCCTGTTTGAGCGACAGGAACGCAGCGCGCAATGCTGTGATATCGGCACGCGCCACCCCCCGACGTTTCAGTCCCACAAGGTTGAGCCCATCCAGTTCGCCACGCGGCCCCTGCACCAGCGCATGAGGCAGGACATCAGCGGTCACCATGGACAAGGCCCCGATAATGGCGCCCCGACCGATCCGTACCCATTGGTGCAACCCGGACAATCCCCCAACAATCACGTCATCTTCGATCACCACATGGCCAGCCACGGCCACATTGTTCACAAGGATCACGTTATTGCCAATCTGGGCATCATGAGCGACGTGGCATCCAGCCATAAAGAGCCCGTCATCCCCCACCCGGGTCACAAAACCACCCCCTGCGGTGCCAGTGTTCATGGTCACATGTTCGCGGATCCGGTTGCGTTTGCCGATCATCAGCTTGGTGTCTTCACCCGAGAATTTCAGGTCCTGCGGGATCTCACCAATCACGGAAAAGGGAAAAACGACCGTTTCATCGCCAATTTCCGTGTCCCCTGTCACAACAACATGGGATTTCAGGACAACCCCCTGGGCAAGTTTGACCTTTGGGCCGATATGGCAGAATGGCCCAATCTGGCAATCCGGCCCGACAACCGCGCCATCCTCAACAATCGCGCTGCCATGCACCTGAGCGGAGGGGTCAATCGCCATGGATCAGCCCTTTCCGCCAGTCACGTCAATCATCGCCATGAAGGTGGCCTGACAGGCGATCTCATCGCCAACTTTCGCGACCCCGTCAAATTTCCAGACCTTGGCGCCACCGCGCACAGTGGTCACATCCATGGTCAGAACATCCCCCGGCACCACCTTGCGGCGGAATTTGGCATTGTCGATCCCCATGAAATAAACCACGGCACCGGTCCCCACCAGATCAAGCGACAGGGACACCATTACCGCTGCTGTCTGTGCCATGGCTTCGATGATCGTCACGCCAGGCATGATCGGCAGGCCCGGAAAATGGCCCTGAAAATGCGGCTCATTCATGGTGACCATCTTGATCCCGCGGGCAAACTCACCCTTGCGGATATTTTCGACCCGATCCACCAGCAGGAACGGATAGCGGTGCGGAATGCACTCTTGGATCAATAGAATATCAGCAGTGGCGGGCACATCAACCATTGTCATGTCCTTTTCAACTGGTCCCGACAGGCACAATCCGGCCCGGAACCAAAGTGTTTGTTTTCATATTGTGATTATCAAGCCCGCGACGGTGAAACAACGCCAATCCGAAGCGAGATCACACCAATTGCGCAAAGCGAAAGCCGGGACGGTCTCAATTGCCATCGTCTGCGTCAGGGTCAGCCTCCGGGCGAGATGCCGCATCCGCCCCGTTTTCGTCTTCTGGCGCAGCAGGTGGCGGCGGAACGGCAGGCCCTTTTGACCCCGTTCCATCGCCCAACAGCCGGTCGATCAATGCAATGGCCTGATCGGTGATGTCGATATTCTGCGTCGTCAACAAGATTGCCCGTCGATCCACGATCACAACACCACCACGCTCGCGCACAACTGCCCCCAAAATCGGGCCAATCCGGTCGAAATACGCCTGTTGCTCACGCTCGAACCGCTCGGTGAAACTGCGCTCCCGTTCAGGGCGTTGTGCCCGCAGGGCCTGGACCTTTTCGTCAAACGCATCGGCCAGCGCACGAAATGCCTCTGGGCTGAGGCGCGCGCGTTCCTCGGTCAGGCGCTTTTCCTCAGCTGCAAGGGCGTCATCCACCCTGCGCGCCTCAGAAGCCAGACGCGCGCGTTCCGCTTCCAGATCCTGCAAAATACGTCGCCCATATTCCGACTGCCTGAACAGCCGGTCGCGATCAACCGTCAGAATATGAGAGGCCTGCGCCGAAACAGACGGTGCGGGCGGTGCAGCCGTTGCAGGGGTGGAAACAGGCGCGCTGCTGTCCTGCGCAACGGCAAGGCCTGTCGCAGCAGCCCCCCCCATCATCACCCCAAGGGCTGTGACCAGTGTCCAAGCGGGTGCCCCCACAGTGAGACCTTGACGCGCGCGCCGGGTCCCACTCGGTTTTGCCTCCCCCATACGCATCGGATCAGAAACTGGACGAGATGGTAAGCTCGAAATTGTTCTCTTCGTCATAGGACTGTTTTTCCAGAACATGCGAGAAGTTCAGGCGCAGCGGGCCAATCGGTGTTTTCCAAAACAGCGACGCCCCGATGGAGGACCGCAGATAGGCATCGTCGTCAATCGCGCCCCCCAGATTATCATCCAGCCCCCAGAGGGTGCCCGCATCCAGGAACAAGCCGCCTGTCATACCGTATTCTTCAGGCAAGCCAAGCGGGAACTCCGCTTCAAGCCGGGCCACCGCGTAGAAATTGCCGCCAAGCGTATCCTTGTTGATTGCCCCAAGGTCGCGCGGCCCCAACCCGTTGCTGGCAAATCCACGCAGTTTGGACGGACCAAGATGGAACCGATCCGTGAACCGTGACACCCCACCGCTATCCAGACCGGCAAGGCCCCCACCTTCCAAAGTGGCGGACAAGGTGACCTGATCATTCAGAACCTTGGTCTGGGCGCGGGCAAGCGCCTCGGCCTTGATATACTGATAATCCGACCCCAAACCGCCAATATCGGCGCTAGCGCGCAGCAGCACGCCCGCGTTGGGATTAAGACCCGTGCGCCGGCTGTCGAAACTATAGGTCAGACCCGCGCCAAACCCGACCTGATTTCCGCGTGCAATTTCGTTTTTGATGATCTGAGAACTGTCGCCGGTTGAACCTGCTTCCGACATTTCGATGCCTTCAACAAAAGCCCGGACGCCAAGGCGACCATTGTCACTGACTGGAAAGCTCAGCGACGGGCGGAACAGGATTTCCGTGCTGTTGAAATCCGAATTGTTTGTCGTGTCCTCGGTGAAATTACTGTCAATGCCGAAGGTCAGATCACGGCCCAGAAACCGGGGTTCGGAGAAGTTGAAGGTAAAGCTTCGGGTGCTTTTTGCTGTCGACAGGCCAAGTTTCAGGAACTGCCCGCGGCCTAGGAAATTGCGCTGCGTATAGGAAAGGCTCAGACCGAAACCGTTTTCCAGACTGTAAGCCCCGCCAAGGCTCAGGCTGCCGGTGGGGCCTTCTTCCACATCCACATCCACAACAACGCGATCTGGCGCAGACCCCGGGCGGGTCTTCACATCAGCCGTTGTAAAGAAGCCAAGTGCACGAATGCGCTCGGCACCCTCGCGAATTTCGCGCGGGTTAAACGGATCCCCTTCTACCGTACGGAACTGGCTGCGCACCACCCGGTCAAGCGTGGTTGCGTTGCCTTCGATATCAATGCGTTCGACCACAATCCGCGGGCCGCGCGTTACGTTGAACTCGATATCCAGCGACAGATCACGTTCGTTTCGGGTCACAATCGGTTCAACGCGAATAAAGTTGAGCCCTTTGCGAAGCGCCAGACGCTCCATCCGTGCAATCGTGTTTTCAATCAGGCGCGGAGAGTAGACCACCCCCGAGCGCAGCTTGGAGGCGGCCGCAAACTCATCCGCATCAACCTCAGGCTGGTCCGTTGTCGTGGTGATGTTACCAAGCGTGAACTGCTGCCCTTCCTGCACCGAAAAAGTGATGAAGAACGCGTCGCGCTCCCGCGCGAATTCAGTGCTGTCATTCAGCACTTTGAAATCGACATATCCGCGCGACCGATAAAAATCGGTCAGCACCTGCTTGTCGAGTTCAATGCGCTCCGGGATATAGCTATCTGCGCGGATCAGGGCACGGAAAATACCCGCCTGTTTGGTTTCCAGAACGCGGCGCAGACGCGCATCGGAAAAGACACGGTTGCCCACAAAGGACAGGCGTTCAACCTCAACCGTTTTGCCTTCGGTCACTTCAAAAACCACATCCACACGATTGTTGGCGCGTCGAATGATGCGCGGTGTGACAGTGGCGGCCAACCGCCCCTGCGCCCGATACATCTCAATAATGGTCTGGGCATCCTGTTCGGCCGTGCTCGGGCTATAGGCATAACGCGGTTTTGTTTTCAGAAGAGGTTCGAAAATCTCATCTTTCAGGCGGCGGTTACCTTCGACGGAGACGACGTTTACCGTGGGAAATTCCTGAACCCGGACCACCAGCTTGCTACCTTGCGGCAAAAGCTCGACCTTTTCGAACAGACCGGACCCGATCAGGCGCTGATAGGCGTCGTTGACCTCGGCCGCAGAGACCGCTTGGCCACGGTTGATTCCCAGATAGTTCAGGATCGTTGCGGCCTTGACCCTTTGCGCCCCTTCGATATCAACCGCGCTGAACGCATATGTCTGCGCCATGGTCGGGGCAACATATCCACCGGAAGCCGCTGTTATTCCAAGCAAAATCGCAACTGAACTGCGTTTTGCAAAACGTGAAAACCTGTCTTTGCTGCACAGGGTTCCGCACTTCAGACTGCCTTTATTATTCATAACTTAGCTTCCGCTCAAACATCCCATTTCCAATTTTGAATAAAGGGTCGGCGGGAGCATGTCAAAGACGGAAAAGCGCCCCGGCAAGAGGGCGCTTTGAAGGGCTCACATAATGTTTCAGCTTGAGGCCATGCAGCAAAAGTCTGGCGCACGCCTTTCAGGGAGGTGTTCTTAAAGGAACAGGTTCACCATGATCGATGCAAGGGACAGGGCAACAAGGATGGCGCCCGCGCTTAGGAAACGGTCGAAATTTAATCCCAGCAGCAGGGACAGGCCGCGATAGCCATTGTGCAGTCCGTTTTGAATATGGTCCATCTCACTCTCCTGAAACAAACACCCATTACGGGCGGTAACAAGAGATTAACCGCAGGAATGTGGCGCAAATTTCGGCAGAATGTGGCATTTTCAAGGCAATCGTTCCACGCCTGCCCACTCCTCTGACACGTCCCCCCTCACCTTAGCAAAACAGGTCGTTGGTCACCCCAAACACCATCAGCGACAGAACAAGCGACAGACCAATGATCAGAAGGATATTCATCACCTTGTCACTGGGTTTGCGCCGGGTAACGGCCTCATAAGCAAAGAAGACCAGATGCCCACCGTCCAACACCGGAATCGGGAACAGGTTCAACAGGCCAACCGCCGTTGAAAGCATACCAATAAAGGCGATAAAACTGGACGTCCCCTGTGACGCGGCCTGCCCTGACACCTGGGCAATACCAATCGGACCCGACAGGTTGCAGCTAGAAATCGCACCGGTGATCATGTGCCACAGGCCCGACAGGCTGGAACGGATAATATAGATCACCCGATCCACCCCTCCCTCAAGGCTTTCCAGAACACCGGGCGTGCGCGTGGCCGGTTCAAATATCAGCCCTGCGGAAACACCGATCAACCAACGGGTTTCAAATCCACCCTCTGGCAGCGGAAGATCCTGACGACGGGGTGTCAGTGTCACCTCAAGACGCTCCCCGTCACGATAAATACCCAAGGTCAAAGGGGCACCTTCCCCGTTTACCACTAGGTCGCGCAGCCCCTCAAATGTGGCCACCCGATTGCCATCAACCGTCTCGATCAGATCATCGCGACGCAGACCCGCCTCAATCGCCGCAGATTTCGGTGTCACCGAGCCAATCAGAGCCGGGAAAGGATGCGGCCCCATGACCACAACTTTCTTGCCATCCCGGTTCAGGCGGTATTCCACAACGGGCGTGTTGGGAAGTTGAGTGGCGAAGGTGTAAAACTCCGACAGTTTGGGCGTCTCTGCCCCGGCGATTGACAGAACCTCATCGCCCGGCTGCAAGACATCTTCTACGCCCGGCAAGGGTTTTACCTTGCCCACGGTCAGCGGATCGGTGCCCACCCCGGCCCACATCAAAATCCCGCCAAACAGAAGGATCGACAGGATGAAATTGAAGATCGGACCGGCCGCAACGGTCGCGGTACGGGCCCAAAGCGGCGCCCCCGGCATGGTGTGGCGACGCTCTTCTGGCGAAAGCTCTGCCAGAACCTCTTCATCGGCACCGCCAGATGCCGCATTGGCATCCCCAGCAAATTTGACATATCCGCCAATGGGATAAGCGGCGACCTGCCATTTGGTGCCATGTTTGTCCACGCGCGAATACAGCACCGGCCCCATGCCAATGGAAAACACATCCGCCTTGATCCCGGACCAGCGCCCAACGATGTAATGCCCATATTCGTGCACCGCCACGATGATGGTCAAAGCGACCACAAACGCAAGAACCGTGAAGGCCAGATTGCCAAAATTCGGCAGGAGTGAGATGAGATCCATGATTATCCTTCTAGCACGGTTGTGACGGGACGAGAGGCGCGCGCTGCAATCAACTCCTGCGTCCTGATACGGGACATCTGGTCAGCGGCCTGCACATTATCAAGGGTCATGGCCGCTCCGATCAGTGTTCTGTCGCCAGAAAGGTCAGAGAGCGCCTCTTCAACCAACCCCGCCATTTCCATGAAACCGACCTGGCCCGAGATGAACCCATCCAGTGCCACTTCCTTCGCCGCATTGAACACCGCGCCCGTCAGCCCCCCGGCTGCCATCACTTCGCGCGCCAGACGCAAGGCCGGATATCGCAATTCATCTGGTGCCCGAAATTCGAGCGTCGCCACGCGGGCCAGATCCAGCCTCTCAACCGGCAGATCCCGCCGTTCGGGCCAATGCAGCGCGTAGCCGATGGCATGACGCATATCCGGCGCACCCAGATGGGCCATCAGGGCGCCATCGTTGAACCCCACCAGCGCGTGCACCAGGGATTGCGGATGAACCAGCACCTCGATTTTTTCAGAATCAATCTGAAAAAACTCTTTTGTTTCGATAACTTCCAGCGCCTTATTGAACATAGAAGCACTGTCGATTGTGATCCGTTGCCCCATGTCCCAATTGGGATGAGAGGAGGCTTCGGCCAAGGTGGCAGAGGCAAGCCGTTCAAGCGGCCAGTCCCGGAATGCACCGCCGGAGGCCGTGATGATGATCCGTTCAACCGCGTGCATATCTTCGCCGACAAGACCCTGAAACACGGCGGAATGTTCACTGTCCACCGGCAGGATCCGCGTGTGATGCGCCTGTGCCGTGGCCATGATCAGGGGGCCCGCGGTAACCAGGCTTTCCTTGTTGGCCAATGCCAGCGTCGCCCTGTTTTCCAGCGCGCGCAATCCTGGCAGAAGCCCTGCGGCCCCGACTATTGCCGACATGACCCAATCCGCCGGACGACAGGCCGCTTCTTCAAGCGCACCCGCCCCGGCCGCTGCTTCGACGCCAGACCCCGCCAGCGCGTCACGCAAGGCAGGCAGGTTGCGTTCATGGGCTGTCACCGCCACATCCGCATTCAGACGCCGCGCATCATGGGCCAGTTGGGACACATTATGCCCCCCGGTCAACGCAACAACGTCATACCCCTCTGGGTCACGCGCAATAAGATCAATGGTGGATTGGCCAATGGAGCCGGTTGCTCCAAAGATTGAAATTCTGCGCATGGATCACCCCGCCACGAACACCGGAACGGCCATGACCAGCGACAGAACATAAATCAGGGCTGCGGCCCCAATCATGGCATCAAACCGGTCCAGCACACCGCCATGGCCGGGGATCAGGTAAGAGCTGTCCTTGACACCTACATGGCGCTTGATCGCGCTTTCAATCACATCCCCCATCTGCCCGGCAAATGCGGCCAGAACAGAACCGATCATCCAGTAAAGTGTCGTCCCTTCAGAGGCAAAGAAAAGCCCGATCAAGGCAGCGCCAATCCATCCGGCCACCGTTCCTGACCAGGTTTTCTTGGGGCTGACACGGGGCCAGAATTTCGGCCCGCCAAGGATGCGTCCCGCAAAATATCCCGCAATATCAGACACGATCACCACCAGCACCAGCCAGATCACCAGCCTGCCATGGGACAATTGCAAAAATCCCAATGCCGCCAGCATGATCACAAACCCGTATCCCAGTGCCAGATTACGCCGGTCCGGCAACAGATAAGCGCCCAGCATCGGCGCCACCAGAAGGCCAATCCAGGTCCAGCCAAAGCCACCTGCCCCCATCAAACGCAATCCGGCCAGTTCAACGGCAAAAGCGGCAAGAACGCCGACACCAATTGGCACCAATGCATTTGTCGGGTCCAAAAGCCGGATCAGTTCCCAAAAGCACAGGCCAATCACCACCGCGATCAGGGTGACGAAAACAACGCCTCCCATCCAGATCGCTGCCCCGGCCACCAGCGCCATCAACAGTCCGGCACCGGCGCGCGGGCCAAGATCCATCCATTTCGATCCGGTTTTCACATCTGACATGCGGTTCCTTTTCTACTGGTCATCAGCAGTCCTTGGGCAGCGCCGATCCCCGGATCGCCCTGCGGTTAGCGGTTATTCGGCTGCAGTGTCCACGCCCCCGAACCGGCGATCCCGTCCGCCAAAGCGCGTAACGATCCGGCCAAAAAGTTCGGCATTGAAATCCGGCCAGAGCGTATCAATAAACTCATATTCCGCATAAGCCGACTGCCAAAGAAGGAAATTGGAAATCCGCGCCTCACCAGAGGTTCGAATGACCAGATCGGGATCCGGTAAAACACAAGTATCCAAATACTTTGCGAGCGTTTGTTCATCTACCAGATCTGCGTCGATCCGCCCCAAAGCGGCATCCTGCGCCAGACGTTTCACGGCGCGGGCCACTTCGTCACGGCCACCGTAATTCAGCGCAATGGTCAAATGCACACGATCATTGTCGCAGGTGAGTTCTTCCAGCTCGTCCATCAGCTTTTGCAGCTTTTCATCGAGCCGCACACGGTCCCCGATAAAGCGCACCCGCACGCCTTCATCACGCAGCGCACGGGCTTCTTTCTTGATGTAACGCCGAAACAGGCTCATCAAACCGGACACTTCCGACTGGGTGCGCTTCCAGTTCTCTGTCGAAAAGGCAAAGATGGTCAGGTATTTGACGCCAAACTCGGGGCAGGTTTCCACAATCTCGCGGACCCGCTTGGCACCGGCGCGATGGCCAAACAGGCGCGGCTGGCCGCGTTTTTGCGCCCAGCGGCCGTTGCCATCCATGATGATGGCCACATGTTCCGGCGATGTTTTATCCTTGCCCACGCGGCCCCTCCTGACAGGTCTAAAATCAGACCTGCATGATCTCTTCTTGCTTGGTTTCCAGCGCCTTATCGACCATCTTGACATGTTTGTCGGTCAGCTCCTGGACCTCATCATGCCACATCTTGTGATCGTCTTCGCTCATCCCATCCTTGGCACGTTTCAGCTGCTGCATCCCGTCCTGGCGCACATTGCGCACAGCGACACGGGCGCTTTCGGCATATTGGGCGGCCACGCGGGTCAGTTCGCGGCGACGTTCTTCGTTCAGCTCAGGGATCGGCAGCATGATGATCGTGCCATTCAGCTGGGGATTGATGCCCAGACCGCTTTCACGGATCGCCTTTTCTGCTTTCCCCACCAGAGATTTGTCCCAGATATTCACCGTCACCATCCGCGGCTCCGGCACGTTCACGGTGCCGATCTGGTTCAGAGGGGTGCGCGACCCATAGGCATCCACCATGATCGGATCCAGCATCGAGGCCGACGCGCGCCCGGTGCGCAGCGATGCAAACTCGGTTTTCAGCGCGCCAAGGGCGCCTTCCATACGGCGTTCCAGATCATCCAGATCCAGTTCAAATTCTTCGTCAGCCATCTCAGGCGTCCCCTTTATCCATCTGCTCTTGTTTTCGAGCGTCTTTTCATACCTATAGCCCTCCCGCACGGGCCTTGTATAGGGCGGCCCATTTGCAGCGGAAAAAACTGTGTCTTATGGGCAGGTCCTTGCCCAATCCGATCGGATCCCCCCGGCCAGATCAGCCGCCCACTTTGGTGTAGGTGCCCTGCCCCGACAGGATGCCTTTGAATCCACCCGGTTCATCCAGACCAAACACAACCAGTGGCAGGTTGTTGTCTCGCGCCAGCGCAATGGCAGAAGCGTCCATGACACGCAGACGCTTGGCCAGCACGTCATCATAGCTGACATGGTCATAGCGCACCGCATCTGCGTGTTCTTTGGGATCCTTGTCATACACCCCGTCCACACCGTTTTTGCCCATCAAAATGGCTTCACAGGCCATTTCATTGGCCCGCAAGGTGGCAGCCGTATCAGTTGTGAAATAGGGGTTCCCGGTTCCGGCGGCAAAAATGCAGACCCGCTTTTTCTCAAGGTGGCGCACCGCCCGGCGGCGGATATAGGGTTCACAGACTTCATCCATGCGAATGGCGGAGATGACCCGGGTGAATACCCCCATTCCTTCCAGCGCAGACTGCATCGCCAGCGCGTTCATCACGGTGGCCAGCATCCCCATGTAATCCGCAGTGGTGCGCTCCATCCCCTGGGCGGACCCGGACAGGCCACGGAAAATATTCCCGCCCCCGATCACCATACAGATCTCAACCCCCATCTCGGCCACGCTTTTCACTTCGCGCGCGATTCGTTCGACGGTGGGCGGGTGCAGGCCAAACCCCTGGTCCCCCATCAACGCTTCGCCAGAGATTTTCAGCATCACGCGCTTATAGGTGGTCGCGGAGGTATCGCCGCTTTCTTCAGAGAATACGGCAGCAGAGGTATCAGTCATGGGTGGAAGGTCCTGAACAAGAAGATTGTCTTGCCCGGCAAAATGGCCCAAACAGGCGAAACTTTCAATGCGTATACGGGCCGTCTTTCGAAAAAACGCCCTGCCTGCGCCACCTGGAAACCCTCAACCCGATCCCCACAGTCGAAAGCTTTGCCGTGCCAGATCACCTTCCCTTCGACATTCGCACCCTCCCGCCCAACCGCCCGGTGCTGATCGCCGGGGCAACCGCTTCGGGCAAATCCGCCCTCGCGATGGAGATTGCCGAAACCGGTGGCGGGGTGATTGTGAATGCAGATGCGTTGCAGGTGTTTTCAAACTGGCGCATTGTCACCGCCCGCCCTTCGCCGGAAGAAGAGGCGCGGGTGCCACACCGCCTGTATGGGCATATCCCGGGGGATCAAGACTATTCCGTCGGGCATTGGCTGCGTGAAGTGGCTCAGATCCTGCAAGGCCGGGACCGTCCCATTATTGTTGGCGGCACCGGGTTGAACCTGTCCGCCCTGACCGAGGGGCTGGCCGATATTCCCCTGACACCGCCAGAGGTGCGGGCGGAAGGGGAACACCTTCTTGCCACGCAGGGGATCAGGGCCCTTTTGTCCGCCCTGGACCCGGACACGCTTGCACGGATCGACCAGCGCAACCCGGCCCGCGTGGCCCGCGCCTGGGAGGTGCAGCGCAGCACCGGGCGAGGGCTGGCGTCGTGGCAGGACGACACACCGCCACCTCTGCTGGCGCTGGCAGATTGCACCGCCATTGTCCTGCAAGCCGACCGGGACTGGCTGCGCAACCGGATTGAACGTCGCTTTGACCTGATGCTGGAAGGCGGCGCCCTTGATGAAGCGCGGGCAAACCTTGAGAACTGGGACCCGAAGGCCCCCCATGCCAAGGCCATCGGGGCCCCCGAATTGATTGCCCATCTGAAGGGTGAGCTGAGTTTGGACGACGCACGCGAGGCCGCAATCATCGCCAGCCAGCAATATGCCAAACGCCAACGCACCTGGTTTCGCAAACGCATGAAGCATTGGCAGGCGATTCCCCTGCCCTAATGGCCACACGCGCGCCGCCTGCTTGAACAGATCGAACCTCCTGTTGGGTTAACCATCTGACAACACCCGGCCCCAGTCACCCACAATTGTCTACATTTTTTGTGGATAACCCTGTGGAAAACCTCCATGCACCCTTATTTTGCAGCGACAAAACGGCATTTTTGACCTAATATTTAAGCCTGCCTGCTTTCATGCACCGCTGCCTGCCGGGGGTCACAAATGCAACAAGAGACACGTTCTTTACCCTCTCCTTTCCGCGTCGTCCCCTTGGCGCGGATGAGCAAAGGGGGACGATGGCGAACCGAAGCGATGCGTTCCTACGGTGCTCCCGTTCTGATCTGGTTCACCCGTGGTCAGGGGCGGATCACCGTGAATGGCGTCACGGCAGGATATGGCCCGCATAATTGTATCTTCGTGCCTGCCGGCATCATGCACGGGTTTGAGGTTTCAGCCCAGGTCAGCGGCACGATGGTTGTCTTTCCGCAAGCCAGCGAAGAGGAGCTGTCGTTGCCGCACGATCCGTTTCACCTGCGCCTGCTTGACGGGGACCGGCAGATGGAACTCAGCCGGATGATTGATAACCTGCAAAAAGAGATGGACCGGTTTGACGCAGCCCATGCCGAACGCGCCCATCGCGCGATGATGTGCCATGCCGGCCTGATTTCGGTCTGGCTGGATCGGCAGGTTGAACATCAATGTTTCGACCAAGACCGTTCTCTGGCACAGGCAAAATCCGGTGCCAAACTGGCCAATGCTTTCGCGGCCCTTGTCGAGCAGGATTTCCACAGTCCGAAATCCGTGCGGGACTATGCTGGCGCGCTGGGCGTGACCCCCACCCATCTCAGCCGGGTTTGCAACAGGGCCTGCGGGCGGTCAGCTTCGACCATTCTCGCGGATCGGATCCATTACGAAGCACGCCGATTGCTGAGCGAAACCACGCTTCCGGTGAAAGACATCGCGCGCAGCCTTGGGTTTACCTCCGCCGCCTATTTCACCCGGTCCTTTCAGAAACACACCGGGGTGACGCCCTCGCAATTCCGTGCGACGCACTGACGCCGCACTGACCCCGGTCGCCTTTTGGCCGACAGACTGACTGACGATAAAACAGGCCGAAAAAGCGCGAACATCACCCGCCGAGGATCGCCTTTACATAACCGCGCGTTTCCCGATAGGGCGGCACACCGGAATATTTCTCGACCGCCGCGGGCCCCGCATTATAGGCCGCCAGCGCAAGGCGCCAGGATCTGAACTTGTTGTATTGCTGACGCAGATACCGGGCGCCCCCTTCCAGGTTTTGTCTGGGATCATGCGGGTTCACCCCCAGTTTGCGCGCGGTGAAGGGCATCAGCTGGGCCAGCCCGATCGCTCCGGCATGACTTTTTGCACGGGGGTTCCAGCCGCTTTCCTGCTGCACGAGGCGTAGAAACAGGTCCTCGGGAATGGAATGTTTGCGCGCAGCCGCCTTGGCCATGGAAAGATATTGGCCGCGATAGTTCCCTGAAAACCGCGGTATCCCCTCTGCGCCACCCTGTTCCTGATCCGCATTGGGCCGCAACCGGGTCGATCCGGCATATTGCTCAGCGGCCCGTGTGTCCAGCACATCCAGTTGCGACGAAAAATTGGCGCGCCCCGTTGAACTGGAAAACAGCCCATCCGAAAAGGCCGGTGCCACCGGAAGCGACATCAAGAAAAGACCCAAACCAATCCTATGAAAAACGCTGCGCTGAGACATGTTTCTCTCCAAACTTCTGCAGGCAATATAGTTAAAAATTGCAACGCGACAATGGCCGCGGCGGTTTTATGCCCATATGCCGCAAAGCCGGGCTTTCCAAAACACCCGGACGCACCATTTAGCCAATACATTTGGCGCCAGCCAGCGCCCTAACGGGCTCCCGCACCATTTTTGAATTCCTCCGGTTGCCCGCGCGGAGCGAATTCATCCACAGGAAACCGTTTTCACCTTGGGGCGTATCTGTGTAACGATATGCGAAATGTGAAGAATCGAAAGGAAGCCGTCCATGGCAGGCTCGCTCAATAAGGTAATGCTGATCGGCAATCTGGGCCGTGACCCCGAAGTCCGCTCCTTCCAGAACGGCGGCAAAGTGTGCAACCTGCGCATTGCCACCTCGGAAACCTGGAAAGACCGCAACACCGGAGAGCGTCGCGAGCGCACGGAATGGCACTCGGTCGCCATTTTCAACGAAGGTCTGGTCCGGGTGGCAGAGCAATATCTGCGCAAGGGGTCAAAGGTTTACATCGAAGGTCAATTGCAGACCCGCAAATGGCAAGATCAGTCCGGCAATGACCGGTATTCGACCGAAGTTGTGCTGCAGGGTTTCGGATCGACCCTGACCATGCTGGACGGTCGTGGCGAAGGTGGCGGCAGCGGCAATTATGGTGGCGGCCAGAGCGGCGGTTATAGCGGAGGCTCTCAGGGAGGGGGCGGCTATGATCAGGGCGGTGGCTTTGGTGGTGGCACTCAAGGCGGCGGGCAACCCTCCGGCGGCGGGTTCGACGACGAAATCCCGTTCTGATTGGACGCGGGACCTTCATCCCAACAGTTCAAAAAGCGCCCACCGGCAGGTCGGGCGCTTTTTTTGTGATCGTAGCAGGAATGAAAATTTGGGCGCATCACGAAATGAGCATCGAGACCTATTTCACTCCCAATACATGCGGTGTGAAGGCCTGCGG
The DNA here is from genome assembly GCF_001307765.1 of Aliiroseovarius crassostreae. Taxonomy (GTDB): domain Bacteria; phylum Pseudomonadota; class Alphaproteobacteria; order Rhodobacterales; family Rhodobacteraceae; genus Aliiroseovarius; species Aliiroseovarius crassostreae. The sequence goes on along the minus strand of NZ_LKBA01000019.1, from coordinate 406,775 downwards.
CGATGATTACGAAACGCGTTGGGTGATCACCGGATCTGTCTTCGGTTCACCCAGCCATATGCCAAGCGGTCAGTGCAGCAAGTATACATATAAGAGCAACAAATCCAGGCAATACCATGTCAAAAATGTAAAACTTTAAACGCCTGGCGCGGTTGGCTTTGTCTGCGATGTCTCTTTGCGTTGCATTAAACTCTTCGAGAGTTACCAATGCCGTTTTTATCTGTTCATTGAGAAAACGTAAGCTAGTTTCTGGATTATTGTCACCCGTCACTCGATTTATGGCGGTATCTATCTTATGAACATTGATCTTGTTGAAAATCTCGTCTTTCGTTAGAGGCCTGCCCAATTTTTCCGAAGCGGTTTCCAGATTGGAAACCTCCTTCACAAAAAGATCTTTTGCAGAGGTAATTTTTCCAACAATGTCCTCAATCATTTCTGGCCAACCCTGCACCGCCTGATCAATCGCCCCGCTCAGGTAGCGCATGTTCTGTTCAAGACTGGGAGAGTGAACCGCCTTACCAGCATGTGAAACCTCATACTCCCTTTGGATAGCTTCCAGAGCTGGAGAATACAAAAATGCCAAACGAGTAAGCAGATAAATTTGGGCGAAAAAGATTGTCGCATAAATCCCGTTCTTTGGAACGACAACGGCGGCTGTTTTGTCCACGGCTCCTTGGAAAATTGCCCGTGGCAGAACCAGTTGAAGGTCTGGGGTCAAAACCAAAAACGCAAAGATCCCCGCTAAGGCGAATATGGAACGCCTGATCGATTGAAGGTCTCGATCATCGACAAAACTGAACATTATGCTCTTTGCCTTATTTGTTTGTCTGTATTGATTTTCGTTGTTCAATCTGTGGTGGAAAAACACCAAAAGTCCAGCGGCAAAGTAAGCCACCAGCTCTAATAGACGACAAGATGAGATATGGCGGAGGAGGTGGGATTCGAACCCACGGTAGACTTTCACCTACGTCGGTTTTCAAGACCGGTGCATTCAACCACTCTGCCACTCCTCCGACCCGGGAACTCATAACGGCAAGGTTTTGATTCTAAAACCCCCTTTCCGGGCCAGTGTGATCACCCCCCGCACGCCCGTGCATGCCAGTTCTTGCCCATTCTTCGCACGGGACTTTTCACAAAAGGAACATGCCGCTACTATAGCCGCAATTGGGCGGAAACGGCGAAAGAGCCAGCAAGAATTTTAGGGGCATAACATGGCAAAAAAGACCACTTTGAAAGTGGCGATGATCCTGACGGGCGCATTGACGGTTGCGGGATGTGACGACACCAATCTTCCGGGTTTTCTGAAGAAAAACAGCAACTCGGATGGCGCAACTGCCACCGCGGACACAACCAGCCGCACCGTGGAACGGGATGTCGAAGCGCCCGAAGTGTTTCAGATGTCGGAAACCGGCTTGTGGGATGGCCGCCCCAGCCTCGGGGGGGTGTGGGTGGCGCATTCCGATGCCAAGGACCCGGAGCGTGTGATCATTCGCAATGAAGCAAACGGGAAATTTGTGATCGGGGCCCTGTTCCGGCGCGAACGTGACGTGCCTGGTCCGCGCTTTCAGGTCTCATCTGACGCGGCTGAGACATTGGGCATGCTGGCGGGCAATCCGGTCAATCTCTCGGTGACCGCGCTGCGCAAGGAAACCGTCCAGCCAGAGCCCGAAGTTGATGACACTCCTGTCCCAGCACCGGATGCGCTTGAAAGCGGCGAAATCAGTGAAAACACGCTGGACGATCCGATTGCCGCCGCGTCTGCCGCGCTGGATCGGGCCGAAGCCACGGTCCCATCGGGCGCTGCCACAGCTAAACCTGCCGCAAAGCCGGCTCCGAAACCCGTGGCCGCCCCGTCCAAACCGTCCGGTCTTGCAAAACCCTATATCCAGATCGGTATTTTCAGCGTGGAAACCAACGCCAAGAACACCGCAGAGGCCATGAAACGCGCAGGGATGCTGCCCACGATCAAGCCGGGTTCCACCAGTGGAAAATCATTCTGGCGCGTGATTGTCGGCCCAACCACCAGCAGCACCGAACGCTCCTCGATCCTGAAGAAAATTCGGGATCTTGGCTTTGCCGACGCCTATTTCGTGAGCCACTGACATGACCAGACACACCGTTCGCCACTTTCGCCTATCTGCTCTGATCACCGCGATGGTGGTGTTTGTCATCGCAGGCCTGCCCGCCCGTGCCTTTGATACCCGTGCCTCTTCCGCCTATGTTCTGGATGTGACCACGGGTACCGTTTTGATGGAGAAAAACGCCGATGTGGCCTTGCCACCGGCCTCGATGTCAAAGCTGATGACCATTGCCCTTCTGTTCGAAGCACTTGAGGACGGGCGCGTTTCGATGAACACCCCGTTTGCCGTCTCGCAGCGGGCGCAGGACATGGGCGGTTCCACCATGTTTCTGAACAAGACCGACCGCCCGACGGTAGAAGAGCTGATCCAGGGCATTATCGTGCAATCCGGCAATGACGCCTGTGTCGTGGTGGCCGAGGGGCTCGGCGGTACGGAAGAGGCCTTTGCCCGGATGATGACGGAACGGGCCAAAGAGTTGGGGATGGAGAATTCCAGTTTCGGAAACTCCTCCGGCTGGCCAGACCCACGGCAACGCATGTCGATGAAAGACCTCGCCATTCTGGCCAATTACCTGATCACGAAATTCCCGCAATACTACCCCTATTTTGCGCAACGCGAATTTCATTACAAAGGCCGCGCACCTGACAACCGCTTCAACAGAAACCCGCTCCTGCCACTGGGGATCGGTGCGGACGGGTTGAAAACCGGTCATACGGAAGAAGCTGGATATGGGCTGGTGGGATCTGCCCGTCAGGGAAATCGCCGCATCGTGTTTGTGCTTTCTGGTATGAGCTCCTCAAAGGCGCGTGCAGAAGAGGCCGAGGCAATCGTGAACTGGGCCTTCCGTCAGTTTGCCATCAAGACCCCGGTGAAGGCCGGGGAAAAAGTGGCCGAGATTCCGGTCTGGCTTGGCAATGTCAATTCGGTTGGCCTGACCACCGCAGAGGATGTGTCACTGCTGGTTTCTGCGGTTGGACGTGACCCGCTCAAGGCTGAGATCAAATGGGTCGGCCCAACCGAAGCGCCGATCAGCGCGGGGCAGCAACTCGCAGAAATGATCGTGGAACGCCCCGACCTGCCTGACCAGATTGTCCCACTTGTTGCCGCAGAAGATGTTGCCGCCGCCGGGATCGGCAAGCGTATGGGCGTGGCGGCACAACGCATACTGGGCAAGGTCATGGGGCAGGACAGCGCCCTGACCTCTTTCCTCAACTGACAGGTCAGATATGATCAGCAAAAACGGGTCGGGGCTGTTCATCAGCTTTGAAGGTATTGACGGGTCGGGGAAATCCACCCAGGCACGCCTGCTGGCAGAGCACCTGCGGGCAGCGGGCCATGATGTGGTGCTGACACGCGAACCGGGCGGCAGCCCGGGGGCCGAGGAAATTCGCGCCCTGGTGTTACAGGGGGATCCCGACCGCTGGTCGGCGGAAACCGAACTTTTGTTATTTACGGCTGCAAGACGGGATCATATTGAACGACTGATCCGCCCTGCCCTGTCCGCGGGGAAAATCGTGATCACAGACCGTTTCGCCGACAGCACACGGATTTACCAAGGCACCCGCTCCGGCGATCTGCGTGCCACGGTGGATCAACTGCACGCGCTGATGATCGGGCAGGAACCGGATGTGACCTTTCTGATCGACATGGACCCGGAGGTCGGTCTGGCGCGCGCAAAAAGCCGCAATGGCACCGAGGAACGGTTTGAGGATTTCGGTGCGGATCTGCAAAAACTGATGCGCAAGGGGTTTCTGGCACTGGCCAAGGACGCCCCTGATCGGTTTCGCGTGGTGAATGGTGCGCGGGACATGCAGAGCGTCGCGGCAGATGTGGCCACGCTCGCCGAAGCCGCTCTTTCAGAAAGCCAGGACCGATGAGTGCCGCAGACGAGATCCCCCAACCGGACTGTATCGAAGGCGTGCCGCATCCCCGTGACGCCTTGCAGCTGATTGGACAAGGCGCCGCAGAGGCGCGCTTTCTCGAGGCGTTCACTTCGGACCGGCTGCACCATGGCTGGCTGATCACCGGACCACGCGGCGTGGGCAAGGCCACGCTGGCCTGGCGCATTGCCCGTTTCCTTCTGGCCACCCCTCCTGACGATGGCGGAATGTTTGCCGCCCCGCCCCCGCAAAGCCTTGACATTGCCGCCGATCATCCAGTTGCACGCCGGATGCACGCCCTGTCAGAACCCGGCCTGTTCCTGTTGCGCCGCCCCTGGGATGACAAGCTCAAACGTCACAAACAGGACATCACCGTCGATGAGGTGCGCAAACTGAAAAGCTTCTTTGCCCTCAGCGCGGCAGGTGGTGGGCGTCGCGTGGTGATTGTGGATGCGGCGGATGAGATGAACAGTTCGGCCGCAAACGCATTGCTGAAAGTGCTGGAGGAGCCGCCGGCAAATGTTGTGATGCTTTTGGTCAGCCACCAGCCCTCGCGACTATTGCCAACCATTCGCTCGCGCTGTCGCGAGTTGCGCCTGCCCCCGCTGGCGCCGGACGCTCTGGCGCAGATCATGAACGGGCTGGACGAATATCCCAGCCCGGATGAGATGCAGGCACTGGGGGCATTGGCCGGGGGATCCGTGGGCGAAGCCCTGCAGCTTCTTCAGGTGAACGGGCTGGGGATATACGGCGAGCTTGTGCATATTCTACATTCCGCCCCCAATTATGACCGGCCAAGGGCCTTGAAACTGGCAGATGGGGTGGCTGGCAAAGCCAACGCCTCCCGGTTTGAGGTCACGCTGCGACTGATTGACCTGTTCCTCGCGCGTCTGGCCCGCCATGGGGCCGGAATGCCGGCACAATTGCCTGCAGCAGATGGGGAAACGGCTTTGTTTGAACGGCTTGCGCCGCATCCGCGCGCCGCACGCGACTGGGCGTCCTTGCAGCAGGAGCTGTCGGCCCGCGCCTCTCATGGGAAAGCCGTCAATCTTGACCCGGCCGCCCTGATCCTTGATATGGTTTTCAAAATGAATGAAACGGCGGCCCGTTCGGTCGCATAAGAGGCGCTTGATACGCATGTCCGACAGCCCGATCCCCACCCTCACCGACAGCCACTGCCACCTGGATTTTCCTGATTTCGAGGGCGAGCTGGAGGAGGTCATCGCGCGCGCCGAACGCGCCGGGGTGACCCGGATGGTGACCATCTGCACCAAGATGCAGAACCTTGCGCAGGTTCAGGCCATTGCCGATGCGTTTGACCCGGTTTTCTTCGCAGCCGCCACGCATCCCATGTCGGCCGCCAGCGAACCAATGGTCACGGTGGAGGAACTGGTGGCCCTGGCAGATCATCCCAAATTTGTTGCCATTGGCGAAACCGGGTTGGATTACCACTATACGGCCGACAGCAAACCGATTCAGATCGAAAGCCTTTTGGTGCATATTGAGGCGGCCCGCCAAACAGGTCTGCCGCTGATCATCCACGCACGTGACGCGGATGAGGACATGGCACGGATCCTGCAAGAGGCGCACACCCATGGTGCCTTCAACTGCGTGATGCATTGCTTTAGTTCAGGTCCGGCCCTCGCCCAGGTGGCGATTGATCTGGGGTTTTACCTGTCCATGTCCGGCATCGCTGCCTTTCCACGCAGTCAGGACGTGCGCGATATATTTGCCGCAGCTCCGGTCGACCGCATCCTGGTGGAAACCGACGCACCCTACCTTGCCCCGCCCCCCAAACGCGGGAAACGCAACGAACCTGCCTATACGGCGCATACGGCCCGGGTGGGCGCCGATGTTTTCGGCCTCAGCTACGAAGAATTCGCCGCACAGACCCAAGCCAATTTCGACCGTCTGTTTTCCAAGGCAGCCGCTTACAAGGCCCCTGCCAGATGAGCGGTTACAGCTTCACCATTCTGGGCTGCGGCTCGTCCGGGGGAGTGCCACGGATCGGCGGGCTTTGGGGGGATTGCGATCCGAACAACCCGAAAAATATCCGCTCACGCTGCTCGGCCTTGGTGACGCGGACCGGGGAGGATGGGGGTGTGACGCGCGTCTTGATCGACACGTCCCCCGATATGCGCCATCAGCTTCTGGCAGCTGGCGTAGGTGAGGTTGACGCGGTGGTTTACACCCATGGTCACGCCGATCACATGCATGGCATCGACGATCTTCGCATGGTTGTCTACAACATGCGCAAACGGGTTCAAGTCTGGGCGGATGGCCCGACGCAGAACGACCTGATGTCGCGCTTTGGCTATGCGTTTGTGCAACCCAAGGGATCAAGCTATCCGCCGATCCTGGACCTGAACACAATCGACGGAGACGTGGTGATCGAAGGGGCCGGAGGTGCAATCCGTATGACCCCGTTTGAGGTGACCCACGGAAATATCGACGCGCTGGGCTTTCGCATTGGAAAACTGGCCTATCTGCCAGATGTCAGCGAAATCCCTGAGGCCGCACGCCCTGCCCTGCAGGACCTGGATATCTTCATTATCGACGCCCTGCGCCGCACGCCGCATCCAACCCATTTCAACCTGGATGACGCGCTGCTCTGGATCAACCGCGTGGGCGCGCGCAAAGGGGTGCTGACCAATATGCATATTGATCTGGACCATGCGACGGTCGAAGCGGAGACGCCGGATCACGTGGTTGCGGCCTATGACGGGATGGTGATCCCGTTCGAGGCATAGATGGGGGCCCTGATCGAGGTCATTTTACCCGTCTTTCTGGTGATTGGGATTGGCTATCTCGCCACTTGGCGCAAGATCATCACCGCGGACGCCGTTGAAGGCTTGATGTATTTCGCCACCAATCTCGCGGTGCCGATCCTGCTATTCCTGGCCATTTCACGTCTGGACCTGAGCGCAAGCTTTCAACCCCGCCTGATGATCAGTTTCTACACCGGCGCCGTCAGCGGCTTTTTCGCCGGGCTTCTGGGCGCGCGGTTCCTGTTTTCCCGCCCCTGGCCGGACGCGGTGGCAATCGGGTTTGTCACCTTGTTTTCCAATTCGCTCCTGCTTGGCCTGCCGATTACAGAGCGCGCCTTTGGCCCGGATGCCCTGGGGGCAAACTTCGCCATTATCTCAATCCATGCGCCGACATGTTATGTGATCGGGGTGATGGCGATGGAGATTGCGCGCTCGCAAAACAAAGGGCTTGGTGCGGCATTTCTGGGGTTTCTCCGATCGATGGCAAAAAACGGGCTGGTGATCGGGATTGCCTTCGGATTTGTGGTGAACCTTGGGGGCTTTTCCTTGCCGGCCGTGGTGCAGGACGCGTTTTCACTGATTGCCAAAGCTGCCATTCCCGCAGCCCTTTTTGGATTGGGAGGGGTTCTTTATCGCTATCGACCCGAGGGCGACATTCGGACCGTGGCCTATATCTGCGCGGTGTCTCTGGGGCTTCATCCGGCCATGACATGGATGGTTGGGCGCCTGCTTGACCTTGACGAGATGGCCTTTCGCTCCGCCGTCATAACCGCCGCCATGGCTCCGGGCGTCAACGCCTATGTTTTCGCCAATCTCTATGGGGTCGCAAAACGAGTGGCGGCCACGGCGGTTCTGGTGGCCACGATCCTTTCCATCATAACCGCCTGGGGGTGGTTGATGGCGCTAAGCCCTTAAAGCATTTCCTGTTCTTGTTAGATCACAAAGATCACCGGAAACGCCTTAAGCCTCAGCGCGCATCCCCCCTGAGGCCATGGGCAATATGCTCTGGCAGATCCGCTAATGCCCGCCCACCCCGTCCGCGCAACCGGTCAAGAAGCCCCCGCTTTTGCGGCAGGAACTCCAACACGCAGCGTTCAATCCGCGTGGCCTGAAGCAATTCGGGCTGAGAGGCCAGGCTAATGCCGGACAGAATCGGACTGTCCGAGGTCAGCCGAGTGAGGTAACCCATCCCGATACGCAGGCTGTCCTCTTGGAAAGAAAGCATTGTGACACCATCAACCTGCGCAAGGAAAATGCCTTTGAATTCCCGCCCCGAGCGCACATCATGGCGGGTCAGGATCTTGTCATTCCCCGGATCGGACAAGGCGCGAAAGACCGTTGCCCGGTCCAGCTTATAGATGCGCATGGTGAAAGAGTTCACCCAATCGGGATGGAGCGATGATCGTTGCCAATACCGGTGAATGCCAAGAGGAGCCGGCAAGGAAAGGGTCAAACGATCCTGAGAAGACACAACATGCTGACGAAAGGCCGCGTTGGTAATCCACGGAATACCCTGCGCGTTAAAGACATCTTCCAGATCCGCGAGCGGTTCGAGCAGAATACGGGCATCCACCTGAAAATACGCACAGATCTTGTGCAGAATATCCGGGCGGGGACTGGCCTGTCCGGCCAGATAGCGATTGAACTGGGTTCTGTTCACGCCGATTTCCCGGCAGATATGTGTCACGGAACTTGGCGCGCGCGCGACGAGTTCGCGCAGGTTGCGCGAAAAGACCTGGTAGATTTCCCGAGGGCTATACTCATTTTCGGTCTGTGACATCACCTACCCCGAAGCCTCTCAACTTCCCTGACTGTATTTTGTGAGTGTGAAATAAAAGCCGATCTTTGACGCTCATTAACCCCAGATGCATCACAGTTCGACATTCAACCTTTACCATATCCCCTCGTAATATGCAAAACATGCCCTGAGATTTTGCAAAACTCCAGATCAAAATGATATATTCTCAAATATTTTCAATAGGTTTTGGATCATATCGTTATGCAACTGTATTTTTGGGCCCCATGTTTTTTCACCAATCCCCCTTAATTTCTCCTCATCTCCATAAATTCTCTTGCCCGAAAGCCCACTCCTTCATATTCTCGACCAAACGGTCGGTTTTGCGTCAGACCATCACGTAGACCGAAGGATCTGGGAGGACCTGATGACCGCATTTATCTGTGATGCCATCCGCACACCGATTGGCCGCTTTGGGGGGGGGCTGTCCGGGATGCGCGTGGATGACCTTGCCGCAGCCCCAATCAAAGCGCTGATGGCGCGCAATCCAGACGTGGATTGGCAAAGCGTGGATGATGTCATCTATGGCGACGCCAACCAGGCGGGTGAAGACAACCGCAATGTGGCGCGCATGGCCGCTCTTCTGGCCGGGTTGCCGGTTGAGGTTCCCGGCACCACTGTAAACCGCCTTTGTGCGTCGGGCATGGATGCGGTGGGCATGGCCGCGCGAGGCATCAAGGCGGGGGATTATGATCTTTGTATCGCGGGGGGGGTCGAAGGCATGAGCCGCGCCCCCTTCGTGATGCCCAAGGCCCACAGCGCCTTTTCCCGCGCCAACGCGGTCTATGACACCACAATTGGCTGGCGCTTTGTAAACAAAGCGATGGATGCAGCCCATGGAACGCATTCCATGCCACAGACCGCTGATAACGTTGCCGAAGACTACGATATCTCGCGCGAAGATCAGGACGCTTTTGCCGCCCGCAGCCAGGCCCGTTGGCAGGCCGCACATGAGGCTGGCCTTTTCAACGACGAAATCACCCCGGTCACCCTGCCCCAGCGCAAGGGCGACCCGCTGGTCATCGACACGGACGAACATCCGCGCCCCGGCACCAGTGCCGAAAAGCTTGCGGGCCTCAAGGGCGTGAACGGCCCGGATAAAACGGTCACGGCAGGCAATGCCTCGGGGGTGAATGACGGGGCCGCTGCGATGATCATCGCCTCGGAAGAAGCCGCGGCACGCAACAACCTCAACCCCATGGCACGGGTTGTGGCCATGCAGGCTGCGGGTGTTGCCCCCCGTGTGATGGGCATCGGTCCGGTGCCGGCCACACGCAAGGTTCTTGCCAAAGCAGGGCTGACCATCGAGCAGATGGACGTCATTGAACTCAACGAAGCTTTTGCCTCTCAGGGGCTCGCAACTCTCCGGGCTTTGGGGGTGGCGGATGATGCGCCCCATGTGAACCCCAATGGGGGCGCCATTGCACTGGGCCACCCACTTGGCATGTCCGGTGCGCGCCTTGTCATGACCGCCGCCTACCAGCTGCAACGCACGGGAGGGCGCTACGCGCTCTGCACCATGTGTGTGGGGGTTGGGCAAGGGGTTGCGCTTATTCTCGAAAGGATCTGACAATGTATGCACAGATGATCAAAACCGCTCGTTCCGGTGTGAAGACACGCGAGGAAATGTCTGATCAGGAACGGGAATTTCAGGACCGCATTGATCGCGGCGAAAAGATCGAGCCGAAGGATTGGATGCCGGATGATTACCGCGCCACACTGATCCGCCAGATCGGTCAGCACGCCCATTCCGAGGTGGTCGGCCAACTGCCGGAAGGCAACTGGATCACCCGCGCCCCCACGCTGGAGCGCAAGGCGATCCTGCTGGCAAAAGTGCAGGACGAGGCCGGTCATGGGCTCTACCTCTACTCCGCTGCCGAAACATTGGGCGAAAGCCGGGATGAGCTGGTGCGACTGCTGCATGAAGGCCGGATGAAATACTCCTCGATCTTCAACTACCCGACGCTGAACTGGGCTGACATTGGCGCAGTGGGCTGGCTGGTGGACGGGGCCGCGATTGTGAACCAGGTTGCGCTGCAACGGACCTCCTACGGGCCCTATTCACGTGCAATGATCCGCATCTGCAAGGAAGAAAGCTTCCACGCCCGCCAAGGCTATCACGCGATCATGCAGATGGCATTCGGCACGCCGGAACAGAAGAAAATGGCACAGGACGCAGTGAACCGCCTGTGGTTCCCGGCGATCATGATGTTTGGCCCCAATGACAGCGAAAGCACCCATTCCGAACAATCCATGGCCTGGAAAATCAAGGTCAAATCCAATGACGAGCTGCGCCAGCAATTTGTCGACCAGACCGTGCCGCAGATCGAATATCTCGGCCTCGACCTGCCGGATCCCGGCATCAAATGGAACGAGGAGCGCGGGCATTACGACTTCTCGGACCCGGATTGGAGCGAATTTTTCGACGTGATCAAGGGCAATGGTCCCTGCAATGTCGACCGACTGAAAGACCGGGTAAATGCCTGGGAAGACGGCACCTGGGTGCGCGACGGTCTTCTGGCCCACGCCCGCAAGAAATCCGCGCGAACCGCAGCAGAATAAGGGAGAAATCAGATGAGCAACGAATGGCCCCTTTGGGAAATCTTTATCCGCGGTCAGCACGGGATGAGCCACCGCCACGTGGGCAGCCTGCACGCCCCTGACGCGGAAATGGCGATCAAGAACGCCCGCGACGTCTATACCCGGCGCAATGAAGGCGTGTCGATCTGGGCGGTTGAAGCGGCCCATATCGCAGCCTCAAGCCCGGAAGAAAAAGGCCCGCTTTATGAGCCGTCCAATTCCAAGGTCTATCGCCACCCGACCTTTTTCGACATTCCCGAAGAAGTGGGGAGCATGTGATGGCAGATCAGGACCAACTGTTTCAGTTCCTTCTGCGCATGGGGGATAACTGCCTTGTGCTGGGACACCGCGTCAGCGAATGGTGTGGTCATTCCCCGGTGCTGGAGGAAGACATTGCCCTGGCGAACACCGCGCTTGATATGATCGGCCAGACCCAGCTGTGGCTGGGGCTTGCGGGTGAGGTTGAGGGGAAAGGCCGGTCTGCCGATGATCTGGCCTTCCTGCGCGACGTCTGGGATTTTCGCAACGTGCTTCTGGTTGAGCTGCCCAATGGCGATTTCGGCCAGACCCTGATGCGCCAGTTCCTCTATGACGCCTGGTCACAGGTCATGTTGTCCAAGCTGCAGAATTCAACCGATGAACGCATTGCCGCAATTGCCGAAAAAGCCTCGAAAGAGGTGGCTTATCATGTGGAGCGTTCAGGGGACACGGTGATTGGTCTTGGGGACGGCACCGAGGAAAGCCACAACCGGATGCAGGCCGCCCTGGAGTATCTCTGGCCCTATGTTGGCGAGATGTTTGCAGGGGATGCGGTGGATGACGCCATGGTGGCCGCAGGTATTGCCCCGGACCCGGCCAGCCTCAGGGCGGAATATGACGCCAAGGTGCAAGCGGTTCTGAGCGAGGCCACGCTGAGCATTCCCGGCAGCACCTATGCCCATAAGGGAGGGCGCACCGGCTATATGCATACCGAGCATCTGGGTCACATGTTGTGCTCCATGCAATGGCTGCAACGGGCCTATCCCGGGGCCAGCTGGTAATGGCCCACCCTTCGGTTGATACGATCTGGACCTGGCTTGACCAGGTGCCGGACCCGGAAATCCCGGTCATATCCTTGGTGGATCTGGGGGTCATCCGGGATGTGCGTTGGGAGAAGGACAGTGAGGGCGATTTGCTGCATATTGCCGTCACCCCAACCTATTCCGGTTGCCCGGCCACCTCGATCATCAACCTCGATATTGAAACCGCGTTGCGCGACCGCGGGATCACCCGGCTGACGCTGTCACAACAGCTTTCGCCAGCCTGGACCACCGATTGGCTGAGCGAGAAAGGGAAGGTAAAGCTGGAGGAATACGGCATTGCCCCCCCCTCGCCCGGCGGCACCCCGGATCGTTGCCCCAATTGCGGCAGCACGGATCTGACCCGGACCAGCCAGTTCGGCTCCACCCCCTGCAAGGCACTTTGGAAATGCAAAAGCTGTCTTGAACCTTTCGACTATTTCAAATGCATCTGACGCGGTTCGGCATTCCGCAAGGGAGACCGAAACATCTGAGGAGAGACCCATGGCGCGCTTTCACAAACTGACCGTGACCGACATTCACAAAACCATCCGGGACGCGGTGGTGGTGACCCTGACCCCGGACGATCCGGAGAGCTTTGACTTCACCCAGGGCCAGTATCTGACCTTCCGTCGCGACTTCGACGGGCAGGAACTGCGCCGCAGCTATTCGATCTGTGCAGGCAAGGATGACGGTATCCTTCAGGTCGGCATCAAACGCGTCGACGGCGGGGCGTTTTCCACCTGGGCCAATGAAGAGCTGGCCATGGGGGACACCATTGAGGCCATGCCGCCGATGGGCAACTTCCACACGGCAATCGAACCGGGAAGCGCGAAATCCTATCTCGGCTTTGCGGGGGGATCGGGCATCACACCGGTTCTGTCGATCATCAAGACCACCCTGTCCCGCGAACCTTTGTCCGATTTCACGCTGGTCTACGCCAACAAATCTGCCACCACCATCATGTTCCGCGAGGAGATCGAAGACCTCAAGAACCGCTATATGGGCCGCTTCACCGTGATCCATGTGTTGGAGGCCGACACGCAGGAAATCGACCTTTTCACCGGGTTGGTGAATGAGGAAAAATGCGCGCTTCTGTTCAAACAGTGGATCAATATCAAATCCATCGACACGGCGTTCATCTGCGGCCCCGAACCGATGATGCTGGGCATTGCCAAATCCCTGCGTGAACACGGGCTGTCTGATGGCCAGATCAAGTTCGAACTCTTCGCCTCGGCCCAACCGGGACGTGCCGCAAAGAAAGCCGTGTCGCACAGCACACATTCGGGCACCGGCACTGAGGCGGTGATCACTCTCGACGGGTCGTCACGTACCATCACCATGGGCGCCGACACCTCGATCCTCGACGCGGCCCTGGCTGAAAACATGGATGCGCCTTACGCCTGCAAGGCCGGGGTCTGCTCGACCTGCCGCTGTAAGGTCCTGGAAGGCGATATCGAGATGATCGCCAACCACGCGCTGGAGGATTACGAGGTCGAAAAGGGCTATGTGCTCTCCTGCCAGGCCTATGCGAAATCCGACAAGGTCATCGTTGATTTCGACCAGTAATCAATCGGTTAAAAGACATATTTCAGGGAGATACACCATGAGCGAGATGAGCATCACCGACTATCTGGCCCAGGGCGGCCAGCTGACCAGCCCGGAAAATGTGCCGGCGCGATACCGGGCGGAACTCATGCGGCTCATGGCAAGCTTCGTGGACAGCGAGCTGGCAGGGGCTGCGGGTTTTGCGGATATGATCAATGCGGGTCCGGGTATCAAGGAACGTATCGCCGCAGCCAAGATCGTGCTGGAAAAAACCGACAATGCCGACAAGGTTTTGAAGATCATGGGCGAATTTGGTGCCAATACCGACCGCTACGCCACCCACCACCCCTGGACAGACCGCCTCGCCCGTGAGGCGGATATTGGCACCACCCGCAGCGCACATGACATGCGCCTGTCTGTGTTCAACTACCCCCTGACCTCATGGGAAGACGCGGTGGTGATGAATATGTTGATGGGTTTGGCAGTGTCCGTACAGCTGAGCGAACTGTGCCGTGTGTCGTATCAGCCCCTCGCCGGGACGTTCCGTGACATCATGCCGGTTGAGGTCAACCACACCGATCTGGCCATTGAGGGCATCGAGCATATGCTGGCGGCGGGTGCGGACAAGGCGACGCTGCAAAACTCGGTCGATTACTGGTGGCCGCGGGTCGCCGCAAGTTTTGGCCAGACCGTTTCGTCGCGTGCAGAACAACTGACCCGGTTTGGCCTGCGTCATTCCACCAATGCCGAACTGCGTGAGGAATGGGACAAGGCCGCTTCGGAACAGTTGGACGCATTGGGGCTGTCAGCCCCCTGACCCGACCCGCCCCAAGATTTGTCCCCGACACACATAAGAATTCCTGATCCTGAGAGGACCAAGACATGACGACCATGAAAGTAGCCAGCTTCGCCGCTGGGCAATGGGTTGCACCCGGCAAAAATGCCCGCCCCATTCATTCCGCCATCACCGGTGCCCGGATCGCCGAAGCGGGTGGCGGGTCACTCGACATGCAGGCCATGCTGGACCATGGCCGCAATGTTGGGGGCGCGAACCTGCGCAAGATGGGGTTTCATGATCGCGCCAAGATGCTCAAGGCGCTGGCGATGCATCTGGGCGCCAATAAACAGGCGCTGTATGATCTGAGCTTTGACACCGGCGCCACCCAATCGGACCACATGATCGACATTGATGGCGGCGTGGGCACAATGTTTGTCTTTGCCTCAAAAGGGCGGCGGGAAATGCCCGATGGCGACATCTATATTGATGGTGATATCGAACAGCTTTCCCGAAACGGCACCTTTCTGGGCATGCATATTGCCACGCCCCTGCAAGGGGTGGCGGTGCATATCAACGCGTTCAATTTTCCGGTCTGGGGCATGTTGGAAAAGCTTGCCCCGACCCTGCTGGCAGGTGTGCCGGCCATTGTGAAACCGGCCACCGCAAGCTGTTATGTGACAGAAGCCTGTGTGCGGATCATGCTGGACAGCGGCATCCTGCCCGAGGGCGCCCTGCAATTGATTTCCGGGGGCACCGGAGATCTGCTTGATCGTCTTGGTCCGCAGGATGTGGTGAGCTTCACCGGCTCGGCCCAGACCGCGTCACTGCTGCGCTCCAACCCCAATATCCTGAGAAACTCGGTGCGATTTGTTGCCGAGCAGGACAGCCTGAACGCGTCCATTCTGGGCCCGGACGTCACACTCGACACACCCGAATTTGGCCTCTTCATCAAAGAGGTCCATCGCGAGATGACCACGAAGGCAGGGCAGAAATGCACCGCCATTCGCCGGATCATTGCGCCCGAAGCACAGGTTCAGAACGTGATCGAAGCCCTCTCAGACCGGCTTGCGAAAACCGTTGTGGGCGATCCGCGCGCGGAAGGGGTTCGGATGGGGGCGCTGGTCTCGGCGGGACAGAAGCGCGACGTGCTGGAAAAGGCGGCGCAGATTGGCACCGAGGCGGCGCTGGTCTATGGCGACCCTGACGACACGAGTTTTGCGGGTGACGTAGATGCAGGCGCCTTTGTCAAACCGATGCTGTTTCATTGCCAATCACCCGACACGGCCAGCCTGGTGCATTCAACCGAAGCCTTTGGCCCGGTCTCGACCATCATGGGATATCGCGACATTTCCCATGCGATTGAGCTGGCAAACAAGGGCGAAGGGTCGCTGGTCGCTTCCGTCATTACCGCCTCTGGCGAGGTTGCGCGAGAAATGGCCCTTGGGGCGGGCGCTTTTCACGGGCGGCTTTATTTCAACAACGCGACCTCGATGAAGGAAAGCACCGGGCATGGCTCGCCCCTGCCCCATATGGTGCATGGTGGTCCGGGACGCGCGGGCGGCGGCGAGGAAATGGGCGGTGTGCGTGGTGTTCTGCACTATATGCAACGCACCGCCATTCAGGGCAGCCCCGACATCCTGACAACCATCGGCAATCGCTGGGTGCCGGGAGCGACGGAAATCACCGGTCCAGCCCACCCGTTCACGCGCAAATTTGGTGAGCTGTCAATTGGCGAGACCCTGCACACGAAATCGCGCAAGGTGACGTTGGAAGACATCGAAACCTTTGCCCATTTCACCGGCGACACATTCTATGCCCATATGGACAGCGACGCTGCGAAACGAAACCCGTTCTTCCCGGATCGGGTCGCCCATGGCTATCTGTTGCTTAGTTTTGCGGCGGGTCTGTTTGTCGAACCCACCGAAGGGCCGGTTCTGGCCAATACCGGGCTGGACAACTTGCGCTTCATGAAACCGGTCGTGGCCGGGGATAGCATGAAAGTGCGCCTGACCGTAAAAGCAAAGACCCGTCGAACCGAAGATTATGGCGAAGTGCGCTGGCATGTGACCCTGACCAACCAGAATGATGAGCTTGTCGCGGAATATGAGCTGTTAACCATGAACGCATACTGACAAACAGGCTTGGGTGACGGGAACATTTCTTTCACCAAGCCTGCTTTGACAACAAAAAGACGACTGCGCAGGGATTGTTCCATTCCGGCGCGGTCATTGTTTCTACAAGATAATTAAATTTCAAAATAACCAAATTTCTACTTTTTTTGCCCTATTTAACGAAACAATGCCCTCATTCTGCCACAGTTCCGCCCCAGTTCACCTTGACCCTTGGTAAAGCGATTTTAGCAAGGTTTTGACAAGTATTCGGTTGGACGCTCATTATTGAGAGGACAGTTGCGATGGCTTGGACAGCAGGCAATATTATAAAGAAATTCTGTCGCAGCGAACGCGGTGCCATGACCATTGAGGCGGTGATGTGGCTGCCGGTTTTTGTTGTCATGATGGCGTTGGTTGCCGACGTGTCTTTTGTCTTCTTCCGCCAGTCCACCATCCTGCGCGTTGTGCAGGATGCAAACCGGGCTTTCTCGATCGGTCGGCTTGAGAGCGCCGAGGCGACACAGGCCTATGTTGTCAGCGCCCTGTCCGACCTGTCATCGGGGGCAAGCGCCGTCACCACCCTGAGCTCTGGTATCATCACCACAACCGCATCAATCCCCGTTTCTGACCTGACCGCAGTAGACGCCTTTGATTTCCTGAAGGGATATCATGTTGGTGTCACCGCGCAACATTTCCTCGAATACTAGGGGTACCGCGTCATGAAACGTCCTGAAAATATGAGAGCATTCCGGCAAAGCGAAGACGGTGCGTTAACCGTCTTTGGGCTTTACATCTTTGCCACCATGATCCTACTGGCCGCAATTGCAATTGACATGACGCAGCTGATCACGGCGCGTACGCAATTGCAGGCCACGGCCGATCAGGCCGCCCATGCCGCCCTTTATTCACGTGACACGAATTCTGCGGAAACTGCCAAACTGGCGGCGTTGAACATCGTGGAAACCGCGATGCCGAAGGACAAGTTTGGCCAGATCATCACCCTCGAGGATATCACCTTTGGAACATTCGATTACGTCAGCGGCGGGTTCCTGGAAGATCCCACCTCGCGAAAATCTGTTCTGATCAACAGCGGACGGCTGAGCGAAACAGGCAACCCGGTTACCACCCTGCTGCTCGACCTCATCGGTTACAGCTCCTATGACATGACCGCGCAATCCATCTTCACCACCTATCGGCCTGCCTGTTTCCGAGAAGGTTTCGTGGCCAATGACGAGGTCGACATTCAGTCCAACAACGCGTTTACAAACGGGTTCTGCATCCATTCGAACTCCTATGTATCCTTGAATTCAAACAATATTTTTGACGAAGGCACCGTTGTTTCAATGCCGAATTTGGCGGATCTAGATTTGCCGAATTC
The DNA here is from genome assembly GCF_001307765.1 of Aliiroseovarius crassostreae. GTDB lineage: Bacteria > Pseudomonadota > Alphaproteobacteria > Rhodobacterales > Rhodobacteraceae > Aliiroseovarius > Aliiroseovarius crassostreae. Next base: position 388,798 of record NZ_LKBA01000019.1, on the reverse strand, counting down.
AGGCTGGGAGACCAATGAAGGCCTGCAATCTGCGCTGCGCGAGGGCAGCTATCGCCTGCGTATTATCAACAAGCTGGAAGACATCATTGACGGCCTTCTGAATGCCGACCCGGATGTTCTTCCGGATTATGTGGATGAAACCCTCTCCCCCATCTACATGACCCCCCCAAGCGGTAAGGGGCTGAGCATGAGCGATTTGACCACTGGGCGTGTGCATTACCTTGATTGCCACAATAACGGGGTGTTGAAGCTTTATGACGATTCAAAAACCGTCATGGCAATTTCAAATGTGGTCATCCTCACGCCTTGCGAAATTCAGTTTGGACAGGAAGTGGTGATCGAAGATGCGATCATCGCCACCACCAACACCTATGTGAAAGCGATCACCTCCAGTTCGAACCTGCAGATCGGCCGCGACGACAATTGCGCAGCCGGGGGCGGCGCCCAGATCCTGTCCATGGGCGGGATGGAGTTCAGCTCAGGTCTCAGCATTTTCGGCAGCCAGCTTCTGGCAAAGAAAGACATTGCCTTTACGGCAAATGCAGACGGTATTCAGGGCGCATCGATCATTTCCGAGGGTTCAATCAGTGGGACCTCAAACATGAATATGGGCTTTTGCGGAACCGGAATGGAATCAAATTTCGAAGCCGAGTATTTCCGTCTGGCGCACTGATCCCCCTGCCCCAGGCGCCCCAGAATTCACCTGTGGCACCTGTTACCACCGTCAACTCGTTTGAAACAGCTGCTATGTGGTGCGTTCCCCCCTCACGGCCCAGGTCACAAGGTAACCAGCGCACAGCTGAAGCGGCAGAGTTTGCCCTTCCTGGTCCAGCTTCGGGGCCATGCTTTGGATCATCGCCAAGACCACAGAACCACACTCCCCTTCGCGGCAATCATCAGCCATTCAGCATGGCCAGGCGGCATATCCCGCCCCCCCCTTTCCGCAACTGCCCGTTCCTGCACCAAACAGACAGGCAAGGCGCCTTATTTTTGAGCAAGGTGCAAAAACCTCTGATTTTCACGGCTAAATTCCACGCTCTTTGTCCTCAGCGCGCGGGTTTTGCGCCATTTCCATAGGCAATTGCGAAATTGCATGTGAAGGGGACACCAATGAATGCCGCTGACACCGCCTGGATCTTAACCGCCACAGCCCTTGTGCTGTTCATGTCCCTGCCGGGGCTTGCCCTGTTCTATGGTGGGCTGGTGCGGGCACGCAACGTGCTGTCGGTCTTCATGCATGTCTACGCCATTGCCTGTATGATGAGCATGCTGTGGTTCGTGCTGGGCTATTCGATTGCCTTTGGCGGCTCCGATCACGGCATTTGGGGCGGGCTGGGCAAAGCGTTTCTGAACGGAGTGACCGCCGACAGCCTGTCCGGCACCCTGCCGGAAATCCTGTTCTTTGCCTTCCAGATGACCTTTGCCGTGATCACCCCCGCGCTGATTGTCGGCGCCTATGTCGAACGGGTGGGCTTTGGCTTTGTGCTGACCTTTTCGGGCCTGTGGATGCTCCTTGTCTATGCGCCTGTGGTGCACTGGATCTGGGGCGGCGGAATGATGTCGGATGGCGGCATTTTCGGAGCGGTCGGCACCAAGGATTTTGCCGGCGGCATCACCGTGCATGAAACCGCGGGCATTGCCGCGCTGATCATCGCTTATGTGCTGGGGCCGCGTAAACATCGCACCACCCCACCGCACGCGCCGGGACTGGTGTTCATGGGCGCGGGCATGTTGTGGGTCGGCTGGTTTGGCTTCAATGGCGGCTCTCAGCTGGCGGCCGATGGCGGCGCGGCGATGGCGATCACCGTCACCCATATTTCGGCCGCCACCGCGTCGCTTACCTGGGCGATCTGGGAGCGGATCAAATACGGCAAGGCTTCCCTTGTGGGCATTGTGACCGGCACCATTGCGGGGCTGGCCTCGATCACCCCGGCCTCTGGTTTTGTCGGCCCGGTTGAGGCGCTGATCATCGGGGCGGTTGCAGGTGTGCTCTGCCAGGAAGCGGTGAATTTCGTTCGCAACAAGATGAAGATCGACGACACGCTGGATGTGTTTGCCGTGCACGGTGTCGGCGGGATCTTTGGCACGATCATGATTGCCGCCTTTGGACATGGGGCGTGGATTGCGCAGATCGGCGCGCTGCTCATCGTCGGGGTCTTTACCTTCGTGGTCACCCTCGCGCTGGTCAAACTTGTGGCCCTGATCACCCCGATCCGCGTGGATCTGGAAACCGAAACCAACGGGCTTGACCTCTCAGCCCATGGTGAACGGGCCTATGATTTCACATCGTAACACGGCCCACCAGACCGGCCCCTCACTCCTGACCAAGAGGGGCCTGCCCTGCGCGAGTTGTACACTTCCGACACCGCAGGGACAGGCGGGGACCTTCGGGTCTCCGCCTTTGTCATTTCCGCTGCCAGTCCCGCTGTTGTTCTAACTCAGGCCAGTCGTAACAGCCGCGCCAATGCCACAAGGTCCGGGCCAGTCTCGGCCTGAATGGCGGACCAGAGCCGGTCCCCCTGCCCGCCGCCTGCCCCACCGGTCAGCGCCCGCGCCTTGGCCCGCAGCTTGCGACGGCGCGTGTCCAGCGGCACAGGCGTATCAAGATCATGCTCTGCCGTGCGACGCCCCGTGACAGTGTCAATCACCAGCTGCGCCTCGGTTTCCCGGACCGCGTCATCCCCGATCACACGCAGTTTGCGCGCAAGCGCCTGCAATTCCGGGTCCCGGGCCCGCGCATCCGAGAAACTGTCCAGCGCCGCCGTGTCACAGCCGCTGATCACCATCGCCGCCACATGGGCATAGGAAAACTTCACCTCAAGCCCGGTCGCCGGGGTCGGAATATTGCACACGCTCAGCCAGCGAGGATGGGTGCGCAATTCGATCGACACCACCTGATCGGGCCGCAGCATCAGCGGCGAGAGCGCCTCGATCATCGCATGGGTGCCATGGCAGCAGGCGTGAAACTTGTGACTGATCGACAGGATCTGCCACTGCGTGCCCATCCCCTCAAACGCCCCCATATTGCCCTCTCCTGCATGGGTCGAACCAAAGCCCTGCCCAGCAGTCAACCCGTCCGGGGTCGACAGAAACCCGGCGCGGGCGGCACGGGCCGCCTCCACCCCGGTTTGAGCAGCCATACCCGCGTGATAAGGCTTGCCCATTGTGCCAAACTGGCTTTTCAACCCGGCGGCACGGGTGGCGCAAAGGCCAAGCGCGTGCAGGGTCTGCGCCTCGGTAAGCCCCAAAAGGCGCGCCCCCGCCAGCGTCGCACCAAACGCCCCCGCCGTGGCGGTTTGATGAAACCCGGTCTGGTAATGTGATCGGCCCAGCCACATCCCGACACGGATCGACGCCTCCACCCCGATCAGGGCCGCTTCCAGCATGTCCTGTCCGGTCTTGCCTTCTGCCTCGGCCAGGGCCAGTGCGGCGGGGATCACGGCCACGGACGGATGGCCAATATGGGCAAAATGCGTGTCATCATAGTCAAGCGCATGGCTGGTGGTTCCGTTGATCAGTGCGGCGGCACGGGCCGGCAGACGAGTGGCCGAACCGATGACACTGGCCTGTGCATGCCCTCCATCCTCCAGCCCCATGTCGCGCAGGATCTCTGAGACCGGCTCACGCGCGCCTGCAATAGAGACGGCCGCCCAGTCCAGCAGGGACAGGCGCATCATTTCAAGCGCCTCCCCGGCCCCGGTCAGGGGGGCATGGGCGAAACGAGCCAGAAGCGGCGCCGGATCACCTGCCCCCGCGCCGGTCGGTATTTCCTGGGCACCGGGATGCGTTTCTGTCAGATGATCCATTGGTCACTCCCTTGAAAACAACCGTTCTTGTCCCCATAAGACCTATAGGCAATTCGCCCAGCTTCGCAATGATCACAAAGGCCGCAACATGCTCGACACCAGTTTCTGGATCACCTCCGCCGCCATTCTGGCGCTTCTGGTGCTGTCAGGCTTTTTCTCAGGTTCAGAAACCGCGCTGACCGCAGCGTCACGCGGCAAGCTGCGCTCGCGGGCGGATCGTGGCGAACGCGGGGCGCAGCGCGCGTTGGAGATCACCGAGGATAATGAGCGGCTGATCGGATCGGTTCTACTGGGCAACAACCTGGTGAACATCCTCGCCACTTCGCTGGCAACCGCCCTTTTCACCCGCCTGTTTGGCGATAGCGGCGTGGCGCTGGCCACGCTGGTGATGACCTTCCTGGTGCTGATCTTTGCCGAGGTATTGCCCAAAACCTATGCCATCACCCGGCCCGAAGCCGCCGCCGGGGCGGCATCGGGGCCGATTGCCGTGGTGATCTTGATCTTTTCACCGATAGTGGCCGCCGTACGCGCAATCACGCGGGGCGTTCTGAACCTGTTTGGGGTCGAAACCGACCCGGACAGCCAGATCCTGGCAGTGCGCGAAGAGATCGCCGGGGCCATCACACTGGGCCATTCGGAAGGGGCCGTGGAAAAGGAAGATCGCGACCGGTTGTTAGGGGCGCTGGATCTGGGGGATCGCGCGGTCGAAGAGATCATGCTGCATCGTTCCAAGATCGAAATGATTGACGCCGACGCCCCGGCGCTTGACGTTCTGGAACAGATCCTTGCCTCCCCCCATACCCGGTTGCCGGTCTATCGTGGCGAGCAGGAAAACATCCTTGGCGTGCTTCACGCCAAGGATCTGAGCCGCGCCATGTATGCCTTTCAGTCCTCGGGGAAATCACTGGATGATTTCGACGTGATGCAGGTGGTGATGAAACCCTATTTCATCCCCGAAACCACCACGCTGGACGACCAGATGCGCCAGTTCCTGCACCGCCACACCCATTTTGCGCTTGTGGTGGATGAGTATGGCTCCCTCGAAGGGCTGATCACGCTTGAGGATATTCTGGAAGAAATCGTCGGCGAAATCACCGATGAGTTCGACTCGGCGGATGAGGAAGAAATCACCCGCACCCCGGATGGGCATTACCTGATTGATGGCGCTATGACGATCCGCGACCTGAACCGCGCGCGCGACTGGCAATTGCCTGATGACGAGGCCAACACCATTGCGGGTCTGGTCATTCACGAAGCCCAGATGATCCCCAGCGAGGGCCAGGTGTTCAGCTTTCATGGGTTCCGGTTTGAGGTGCTCCGACGCGATGGCAACCGGATTGCCGAACTGAAAATCCGCCCCCTTTAAAGCGTTTCGACCTCTGCTGTGACAGGGGAATTCAAAACGCTTTTCATCTCTTCACAGCCTCCTCCCTCATCCAACACCGTCCAACCGGGGGCGGGCTAACAGATTGGCCAGCTTGATCCGTCACCATGGCGCAGGGGATACTGATCCTTTCAATCAAGGAGGGTATCATGAGAAATGTATCGCTCGTTGTGATTGGTTTAGTCCTGTTTATTACCGGCTGCTCGGACAAGAGCGCCAATAGTTCTGCGGACAACATTATCGTGCAAAGGTCCGATTTCAGTCCAATAAACCCTGCTTTTTGGGGTATTCCGCCGCAGCCATAATCAAGGTTTGTGGCAGGCCCGAGGGCACGATTTTTCCCAGGGCCTTGGATTGAATAATAAAGAAACGGGCCACCTTTTCGGATGTGGCCCGTTCCTGTTTCAGGGGCGATTGCGCCAATTGGCACTACATCTTTTTAGCTAAAGCGTTCCGCCAAAAACCTGAAAGGCTGGTTTGTGGAGGAACGCGCGAAACGCTCGTATGTTGCGCAGCACCCCGCCTAATCCCTGCTTCAGGTATACCGCGGGACGCTTTAGACAGCTCACCGTCCTTTGAAAAACGAGCCCAGAATGCCGCGCACGATGCGCCGCCCGGTCGTGCCCTTAAGCTCCTTGATCACGGCGGTCGCAATCGCTGACCCAAACCCGTCTTCGGATTTACGTTTGGTCTTGCGCGCGGTGGAGCGACCGACACGGGTGCCGGAATAGCGCCGCCCGGCGCGGTATTCCCGTTCTGCCACACTCTCGGCCTCCTCCTCGGCGCGCTCTGCCTCTTCGGCCTCTTGCGCCGCCTTGTCGGCACGCGCCGCCAGGATCTCAAACGCACTTTCCCGGTCTTTCAGATCCTCATACTTGCCAGCAATCGGCGAGGCTTTGATCAACGCCTGACGGGTCGCTGCATCCACCGGGCCAAGTTGAGAGCTGGGCGGGCGGATCAGCGTGCGCTCCACCATACCCGGTGCCCCTTTGCGTTCCAGAAACGAGGTGACCGCCTCGCCCACGCCAACTTCACGAATGGCATCCTCGGTGGAAAAGCGGGGATTGTCGCGATAGGTCTCCGCCGCCTGGCGCAGCTCCTTGCGGTCCTTGGCGGTGAACGCGCGCAGCGCGTGCTGCACCCGGTTGCCAAGCTGACCAAGGATATCTTCCGGCACATCCGCCGGGTTCTGGGTGCAGAAATAAACACCAACCCCTTTGGACCGGATCAGGCGGGCCACCTGTTCGACCTTATCCACCAGCGCCTTGGGGGCATCGTCAAACAGCAGATGCGCCTCGTCGAAGAAAAACACCAGCTTGGGTTTGTCCGGGTCCCCCACCTCGGGCAGTTCCTCAAACAGTTCCGACAACAGCCAGAGCAGGAAGGTTGCGTAAAGCTTGGGAGAAGCCATCAGCTTGTCCGCCGCCAGGATCGAAATGCGCCCGCGCCCATCCGTGTCGGTGCGCATCATATCCGACAGCTCCAGCGCGGGTTCCCCAAACAGCTTGTGCCCGCCCTGATTTTCCAACACCAGAAGCGCGCGCTGAATGGCCCCCACCGAGGCCGTGGAGACATTGCCATACCGCAGGGAAAGATCTTTGGAATTCTCTCCAACCCAGACCAGAAGCGCCTGCAGATCCTTCAGATCCAGCAAAGGCAGCCCCTGTTCATCGGCCACGCGGAAGGCAATGTTCAGCACCCCTTCCTGCGCCTCGGTCAATTCCAGCAGCTGTGACAGCAACAAGGGCCCCATTTCCGTCACCGTGGTACGGATCGGATGGCCCTGCTCACCATAAAGATCCCAGAAGGTCACCGGGAAGGCCTGATAGGCATAATCGGTGAACCCGATCTTTTCAGCCCGAGAGGTGAAGGCCTCATGCAGTTTGAAACTTTCGGATCCCGCAACGGCAAGACCGGACAGATCGCCTTTGACATCCGACAGGAACACCGGCACGCCCTGGGCGGCAAAGCTTTCGGCCATGATCTGAAGCGTGACCGTCTTGCCGGTGCCCGTGGCCCCCGCCACCAGCCCATGCCGGTTGGCATATTTCAGCAAAAGCGTTTGCGCCGCGCCATAACCTTCGCCACCGCCACCAATGAAAATCGTTTCACTCATCTGATCTGCCTGTCTTATTCACGCGCCGCTGGCAGGTGTTGCGCCCGCACGGTCGGGTGTTCCAATTCCGTTCTCCCTGACAATACAAAATTAACCTTTCTGTGAAAGGGTGAATCCATTCCCGATGGGCACGCGCCCTGGGAAGACTTCCTCCCTGTCAGACTGCCGCGCCTTTCGGGCGCGGCTTTTTTCATCGGACCGCCCTGCATGCGGCCCCGCATGCGCGCATTTTTTATGATCCAGATCAAATTCAAGTCTTGACCACTGCGACCAAGTGACATAGCGTCCCTCCCATAAGCCGGTCAGTCCGGCAGGGAGAGAATTAGAAAGGGATCCGCATCTGTCGGGTCCTTTTCTTCTTTTGGAAACCGTCACTTACCCTTTTCATTCAATTCTGAGCTACAGCGAGGGGATCAGCGAAAATCCCCCCTCGGCCCAACCCGGTTTTCTTTTCCACCTGACAGCCCTGACCCCTCGTGCTAAGCCATGCGCAACTGAAACAAAAGACGTTGGAAAAGACGGAATATGATGACGGTTGAATTGATGAAACCCCTGTTGAAACCCCTGTCGATTGCCGCGATTCTCGCCTTTGGCACGGCAGCGATGGCGCAAGAAAGCACCGATGCCACCGCACCGGAAGCCGCCGAGGTGACACAGGAAGTCACGGACACTGCGCAGGATGGGCCGGATATGGGCACCGAAGTGTCCAATGCCGAGCTGCAGCCAGGCGCACCGTATGTCGCCTCCACCCATGGCGACTGGGAGGTGAAATGCCTGAACAATCCCGATGGGGACGATCCCTGCCAGATCTATCAGCTGCTGAAAGATGAGAGTGGCAATTCGGTTGCAGAAGTCTCTCTGGGCAAATTGCCCGAAGGGGGCCAGGCAGCCGCCGGGGCAACTGTCGTGGTGCCGCTCGAAACCTTGCTGACCCAGCAATTGACCATCTCGGTGGATGGCGCGCAGACCCGCCGCTACCCGTTCCGCTTCTGCTCTCAGCCGGGCTGTGTTGCCAATATCGGCTTTACCGCGGCCGAAATCGCTGCGTTCAAAAAAGGCGCGAAGGCCACCGTGACCATCGTCCCCGCAGCAGCAGCCAACCAGAAGGTCAATCTGGACATGTCGCTGACCGGCTTTACCGCCGCCTATGACGCGCTGGTGCAGCCTGTCGTGCAATAAGAACACCGACCTTCAAAACAACTAAAAAACGCCGCCTGTTCAGGCGGCGTTTTCTGTTAAAGCGTTTCGAGTTTTTCCTGTCTCAGGTGAACGTCGAAACGATTTTTGTCGTCGTTGTAAAACAGATTGGGTCGCGCACTGGGCAATTAACGCTGGGCAATTAACAGTGGGCAATTAAACTGGGCAGACCGAACTGACGCTCAGGGCGCGCGCCGCAAGGCCAGCACCGCGTTCAGCCCGCCAAACGCAAAAGCGTTGGACAGCACCGCTTCGACCCGCGCTTCGCGCGCCTCGTTCGGCACCACATCCAGCGCGCATTCCGGGTCCGGCTCCTGATACCCGATTGTGGGCGCGATCACCCCGTCCCTCAGCGCCATGATACAGGCCAGAAGCTCTACCGCGCCGGTGCCCCCGATCAGGTGCCCATGCATGGATTTGGTCGAGGAAATCATCAGATCATCCGCATGATGGCCAAATGCATCTGCCACCGCCGCGCATTCGGTCTTGTCATTGGCTGCGGTTCCGGTGCCATGGGCGTTGATATAGCAGACATCCTCGGGATTCATCTGCGCATCACTGAGCGCGCCCCGGATGGCCCGCGCAGCCCCCTGACGGGAGGGCATCACGATATCAGCCGCATCTGACGACATTGCAAACCCGGCCACTTCGGCGATGATCTCGGCGCCGCGCGCGCGCGCGTGTTCATAGTCTTCGAACACGAACACCGCTGCCCCTTCGCCCTGCACCATGCCGTTCCTGTTGGCGGAAAACGGGCGACAAGCATCGCGTGACATCACCCGAAGCCCTTCCCAGGCCTTGATGCCCCCGAAACACAGCATCGCCTCGGACCCGCCTGTCACCATCACATCTGCAAGCCCAAACCGGATCATCTGCATCGCCTGCCCCATCGCGTGGTTTGAACTGGCACAGGCGGTGGCGACGGTGAAGCTCGGCCCTTTCAGGTTCCATTCCATCGACACATGGCTGGCGGCGGCGTTGTTCATCAGCTTGGGCACCACAAAGGGATGCACCCGGTTCTTGCCATCTTCATAGACGGATCGGTAATTTTCATCGAGCGTGTTCATCCCCCCGCCCGACGTGCCCAGCACCACCCCGGAACGGGTGGCAAGGTCCCCTGAAAACACCAGACCCGACTGGGTCACCGCCTCTTGTGCGGCCAACAGCGTGAACTGGGTAAACCGGTCATAAAGCGAGATCTTCTGGCGGTTGAAATGGGTTTCCGGGTCATAATTCTTGATCTGCCCACCGATCCGGATCGACAGGCGGTCCACATCGCGAAAATCGAGATCCGAAATGCCACAGCGCCCTTCGCGCATCGCCTCCATCGTCTCGGCAACATTTCGACCAAGGGCATTGATTGTCCCCTGACCGGTGATCACAACACGCCGCATCAGATTCAGGCTGCCTGCGCTGCAATCAAGCCTTCAACAGCCGCGATGATCGCCGCCACGGAAGAGATGTCGAACCCGCTTTCATCAGGGTCGTTGGCATTGAAAGGAACTGAAATATCAAAGGCTTCTTCGATGGCAAAGATGCTTTCGATCAGTCCGAGACTGTCAATTCCCAGCTCCTCAAGCGTCTGCTCGGGGCGCACATCCCCCGGCTCCAGCACGGCCTGTTCAGCGATGATCGCAATCACCCGGTCCCTTATGTCAGACATATCAGCTCCTGTCCTTGGCCCGTTCCAGCCATAAATTAGGGTATGCCCCCCTACCGCTTCAAGGGGAACGGGGGCCTTTATCCGTCCTTATCCACGAGCTTTGAAACAGTTTTTTGAAGGTCGCGCAGGGTTTGGGCCAGGCGTGGCAGGCGGCGCAATTCGCGCCGGATGGCCATTTCGGTTTCGATCTTCACCGCAGGGCTGCCCAGAACCGCACGCCCCGCAGGAACGTTGGTGTAGATATTGGTGCCCCCCCCGGCAATCACGTCGTCACCGATGAAGATATTGTCGCTGACACCGACCTTGCCCCCCAGCACAACCCGGTTGCCAATCCGGGCAGAGCCGGAGACACCCACATTGCCGCACATCATGACATGTTCGCCCACAACCGCATTGTGGCCCACCTGCACCTGACAGTCGATTTTGGTGCCATTTCCGATCCGTGTGGCCCGAATGGTGCCGCGATCAATGGTTGAAGCGGCACCGACCTCGACATCATCCCCGATCTCAACCCCGCCAAGGGAATGCACACGCGCCCAGTGGGCGCTGCCCTGAACCGCCCCGGCCTGTTCCCCTTCGGCCATATCTCCGCGCATCTTTTCCACGGCACTTTCGCGGTCCAGCGTCACGAAAGAAAACCCGTCACTGCCGATCACCGCATTGGCGTTCAGCACAAACCGGTCGCCGATCCGGCATTGATGCGCAATCCGCGCGCCGGGATGCAGAACCGCCGCATCACCGATTTTCGTGTCATATCCGATCGAGACATGGGCCCCGATGGTGGCGTTTTTTCCAATCACCACCCCGGCTCCGATCACGACAAAAGGACCGATGCATGCCCCCTCACCGATCTGGGCGGTGTCATCCACCACTGCGGTTGGATGGATCCCAGGTGCCACGCCCATGCCGGGGTCAAGCGCACGGGTCAGAAGCGGCATCGCAGCTTTTCCGCGGCTCAGACAGATGGCCCCGTCCAGCCCCAGCCCCTGCCAGTCCGCCCCCTCCCACAACAGCGCCGCCCGCGCGGCCCCTTGCGCAAACCCATCCGCATATTTCGGATCCATTGCCAGCGCCAGATGTTCCGGCCCTGCATCAGCAGGTTCGCGCACCCCGTCAAGCGCGATATCCCCGCGCCCCAGCACCTCGGTTCCAAGCGCCTTGGCGATTTCGGCGAGCGTGAATGTCATGTCTTTTCTCCTTTGGGGCCGGCAGGTCCGGGGTCGGCATTTCGCCCCCGGTGGACGTAAAAAGGGGCGCGAGGTCCCCCTTGCGCCCCGTTGTCAAACCGGTGGCCTGGCATCTCTTATGACAGGATTTAACTGTCTACGGCCCGAAGCGCCACCCCGGCTTTGCTCAGGGCCTGCCAAATCTTGGCATCCCGGCCATAAACGTCGCGGCGATAATTGGCCCGCCCCTTGGCCGGCATGATCGCCGTGCGATAGACCAGATGCACCGGCAGCGGTTCTTGCAGATCAATACGCGTTTCCTTGCCGGAATTCAGCGCCTTGTGGAACACACCTTTCGGGTCATTCGTCTGTTTCGACAGCAGCGCATAGGCGAAATCAAACGGGTCATTCAGACGGATACAGCCATGGCTGAAGTCACGCTTTTCCCGCGAAAACAGGCTTTTCGACGGGGTGTCATGCAGATAGATATTGTGGCGGTTCGGGAACATGAACTTGACCAGCCCCAGCGCATTGTCGGCAGACGGGTCTTGCCTAATCGCAAAAGGAAAACTCTTTTCCGTGAACTGCGTAAAGTCCACCGCCCCACGATTGACCGTGCGCCCCCGACTGTCGATCACCTTCAGATGGCTGACTGCATAGGGGTTCTTCTTTAGCATCGGAAGGTATTCCTTGGTGGCGATAGAACGCGGCACGTTCCAGGTCGGGTTGACCACCATAAACTCCATCACATCGGAAAATTCCGGGCTGCGCCGGTCTTTCACATTCTTGCCAATGACAGATCGGGTGCGGAAAACGGTTTTGCCGTCATCCACGATCTTTGCGGTGAAATCGGTCAGGTTCACCCAGATATGGCGTTTGCCGCGCTCGATATTCATCCAGCGTTCCCGCTCCATCGCCACGATAACCGACACCAGACGTTTTTGCACCGGCACGTTGATCTCATTCATGGTGCCCGCGCCAACCACGCCATCGGTGAGCAGCCCATGATCGCGCTGGAACAGCTGAACCGCTTTCTGGATCGCCACATCATAAGTCTGGGTAGAAGAGCGTTTCAGATAGCCCATCGCCTGCAGCCGGTCACGCAGCGCCACCACGGCCTTTCCGGACTGGCCCGGTTTGAGGGACTTGGCGGGCACTTTCGGCCCCCAGCCCCCGCGCGCAAGCAGCTTCTCCAGCCGGATCTTTTCTTTCATCAACCGGGCATATTCCGGTGCTTTCGGTGGCAGGGCCTTCAAGAACCCCGCCGGGCTCGATTTGGCAAACGCAGCCAGAAGTTGTGCCCGATCCCGCAGCGACACATCGCGCACGATTCCGCTGTCAACGCTGGATGGTTTCACAATGCCGGTCTGTACATCCCGCGCATAGCGCAGAAACAGCTTTGACATCTGAACCTCAAGCTTGCCCAGATCCCGCACGCTTTTCACCTGCCCAAGGTTGGTTCTGAGCAGATCAGTCTCATATGACGGCAATCCATGATCCCCTGCCTGGGACAAGGCCTGCAAAAGCGCCTTACGACGCGACCGGTCCTTGCCACCGGTTCCGGTCCAGATCGCCTTGTAGCCGTTGGCCTTGTAAAAAGCCGCCACCGAACTGTCGCGCGCGGCCGCCTCGGCCACGGCCTGTGCAAAGGCAGATGGGCTGGACTGTGCCCTGGCCCCGGACACCGAGGCAAAGACCGCCACTGAAAGGCTAAGCGCCCAAACCAGAACCAGATGCGCAGAAAAAGCACGAGAATTTCGCAGTGATAGAGTTGTCATATCAATCCCGTTGATACCAAATAATCCGAAAGATCGGCGAATTGTCTTAAATCCCTCTGGGACTGTCCACTCACAAAACCGAAATCTGAGAAGCAATTTAACAATCGCAAGGGAATTTCGAAGAACTGGCGCGTTTTGGTCACGGTTAACCAGTTATTTTCCATTTTCAGCAAAATTTTGCCGACCAGTCTTGAAAACGCCCCTGGTGTTAAAACTTCCCTTGGTTTGCGATTCGACTTGTGCCATAAAACAAACGCACCTCAGGGGAAAAAGGTAGCAACAGGACGACGATCACGCGCCCCTCCAGAAGGGCGGGATCAGAGGACAGGCAAGCGACGGGACACGCTGAACTATGACTATGACGGTTTCGACTGATCTTTCGACCGAGCGGAATTCTTCCACCCTGCTGACACGCCGCGGATTGCTGGGCGCCTTTGCCGCCACGGCCGTATCTGCCGCTCCGATGTATGCCAATGCCGCAGGCTTTCTGCGTGGCGGCGGCGATGTGCGCCGCATTGCAATGTATTCCGGCCGCACCGGTGAATCGATCAATATGATCTATTGGGTCGAAGGCAAATACATCAAAGAGGCCCTTCAGGAAATCAATTACTTCATGCGCGACTGGCGCGTGGACCGGTCGGTCGGGATAGACCCCCGCAACATCGACATCATGGCCGCTGCCCATGGGCTGATGGAAGTGCGTGAACCCTATATGATGCTGTCGGGCTACCGTTCGCCGCAAACCAACGCCATGTTGCGCAGCAAGTCGCGTGGGGTTGCCAAGAATTCTTTGCATATGAAGGGTCAGGCTGCTGATCTGCGCCTGAAATCACGCAGCGTGAACCAGATGTTCAAAGCCGCAGTGGCCTGCCGCGGCGGAGGGGTTGGAAAATATACCGGTTCCAATTTCGTGCATATGGATTGCGGCACCGTGCGCACCTGGGGACGCTGACCCCAGCCCACGATCACACATGATGACATCCTGAAGCCCCCTTCAAAGGCTCCCGTCCCGGTGAGCCGTTTTTACGTAAGCTGCTTTTTTCACAGGTTGCAGGCACAGGATATATGAGACTATCTCCCCCGGCACGGGGTGCTGCGCACAGGTTGCAGACGTGAAACGCGGGCTCCTTTTGGATCCCGCGTTCTTCACCGGGGCGCCCCCTCAGCCCAGGGGGTCACCCTCTGATCGGCCTGATGCACTCAACCCTCACGCGGCATCAGACGATCCGGTTCGTTGGCCTCCAGATAGGCCTCCTGCTCCGGGGTCAGGTCCACCTCTTCATACCCGCTGATCATGGGCCGGTGGTGAACAGCCAGAACGTGGCAAAGATCCACACCACCAGCAGCGCAAGCGCCGCCATGGTGTGAAACATGACCGCCGGTCCGAAGGGCAGCAGATCATGCACCCCCGTTCATTCCGAACCCGGTCACCATCAGCACCATGATTAGCGCCATCTGCGTCCAGTGCCACAGGCGCTCAAACTGCGGGTAAACCTTGACGATACGTTTGCTCATGACGGTTTGCGGCCAACCAGACGCAGCAGCGCATGGCCCGTGACGCCAAGCAGGGCGAGGGCAAAGATCGCCATGAAGATAAGGCCAAACGGGCCGCGCGGATCCGTGCCGGGCATGTAAACCGCCGCGATCCCGCCCAACCGACCGTCCTCTGCATGGTAGGCTGCACAATCAAGTGCCTGATCCGCGGGCGCCACCATATGGGTGATCGGCCAATACATATACGTGTCCGTGAAATCGAACTGCCCGGAATACTCACGCCCGGCCGCCTTCATTCCGGCCTTGATCGCCTTGTCCCAATCGAAATTGGTCCAGAAGGCGGTGTCGGTGGTTGGACCCCAGACCTGTGAATAAAGCGTTTCGAGATTAACTTGAGACACAAGCTGATTTCGAAACGCCCGCAACATCAGTAGGTTTCGAGCGTTTCGCCTCATTATTGTGTCTCAATAATAAGGCGAAACACTTGAGGTCAGTTTGTTCGATGCCATGTCATAGGCCTGACGGCCCTCCATGCGTTTGAACGGCCAGATCCGGCTGTCCGTGGCACCCGGTGTGCCTTTCAGACGGTTCACTTCGACCACCTTGGACGGGGGGCGATCACCTCATCCGTTGCATATTCCACATGGCCGTTGAACCAGTCGTAATGCGGCACCACGTCCTCGACATAGTCTAAGATGTTGAAATTGCAGGTGGTTTTTCGGGGATCTTCGCCCCGTTTGATCCGGTTTCGGCCAAGGAATCTGCGCAAACATCACCCCAAGAACGACCCAGACCACCCTTTTCAGGATTGTGTTTATGGCTGGCTCTCCCCTGCCGGTGGTTCGCGCAGCACTGGCTCATATTCATTAATTCGCAAATTACAGACCATGTATCAAAACGCCGCATCCCGCATTTCGGCCATGATCAGCCCATTGCCCTCATCGCCCTGATCAGGCAGTGTCGTCCAAACTTTCTCCTCTGACCCGAAGGCCCGTGATGAAACCCTTTCTGATCTTGCAATTGCGCCCTGAAACCGATGCCTCGGATAACGAGTTTCAGGCCTTTCTGAGCAAAGGGAACCTGTCGCGTGACGAGGTCCATCGCATTCGCCTGGATCAGGACAACCTGCCTGCGGATCTCAACCTTGACGCCTATTCCGGCGTCATTGTCGGTGGCGGACCCGGCTGTGTTTCGGACACGCCGGAAAAGAAAAAACCGATTGAGGCCAAGATCGAGGCAGAATGCCTGTCCTTGATGCCGGAAATCACCGCCCGCGACATGCCGTTTCTGGGCTGTTGTTATGGGATCGGCATCCTCGGCCACCATCTTGAACCTGGCGCGATCTCCAAGGACCGCTACGGCGAACCCGTGCGGGCAACCCCCTGCCGCGTGACAAATGATGGAAAAAAAGATCCACTTCTCAATGACTTACCAGAGGAATTTGAGGCATTTGTCGGCCACAAGGAAGCGATGCAGCACCTGCCCGCAGGCTGTACCCATCTGGTCAGCGCACCCGATTGCCCGTTCCAGATGGTGCGCTTTGGCCAGAACGTCTATGCCACCCAGTTCCACCCCGAGGCCGATGCACATGGGTTCGAAACCCGTATCGGCATCTATAAACATCACGGCTATTTCCCACCGGAAGAAGCCCAGTCCCTGATCGACATGGTGCATGCTGCCAATGTGGTGGTGCCGGAACAGATCCTCGCCAATTTCGTGTCCCGATACCGCAGCGGGTGATGCAGGATGCCGATGATGCAGCCGCCTGATCAGATATGATAGGGGCGCTGCTCGGCAATGGTTTCCATTGAGAAATATGAGGTCACCCCGTCCAGCTCAACCGTGGAAATCAGGCGTTGGTAGACCTGATCATAGCTTTGGATATCCTCTGTCACCACTTTTGCCAGATAGTCGTAATCCCCACCAATCCTAAAGAAATCAACAACTTCCGGCACGTTCAGCACCGCCCTGCGAAAATTCTTCAGCCAGTCGGATGAATGATGGCGCGTGCGCATCAGCACAAAAACCACCAGCTTCATGCCAAGCTTTTCCCGGTCCAGCCGCACCGTATTGCCGGTGATCACCCCAATCGCATTCAGGCTTTGCAGCCGCCGCCAGCAAGCGTTTTGCGACAGCCCCACCCGCTCGGCCAGTTCGCGCTGGGAAATGGCCCCCTCGCGCTGCAGAATTGCCAGGATCTCATGATCCTTTTGATCTATTTTGACGCCATCCATGTGGTCATTTTCACCATATTTTTCGATTTCAAGCAGATATTACGTTCAAAACCTCGTCTAACCAATGGTGAAATTCTCTAAACAGAAGTGACGTCAGGGAACACAATATGAGTATCGAGATCTTCAAATCCCTTTTGCGGCGGGCCGACAGGATGTCAAAGCTCCGCAATTCCGTTATCGGGGATGGGGTGAAAATTCCCGGCCTGTTCGGCGAAGTCTCATTGACCTATGCCGATTACGTGGCGTCCGGGCGGGCGCTGACACTGGTCGAAGATTTTATCCGCGATCACGTTCTGCCCTTCTATGCCAACAGCCATACCGAGGCCTCCTATTGCGGTGCCTATATGACCCGTATGCGGGCGCAGGCCCGCGCCGAAATCGCGCGGATCACCCGTGCAGACGGTTGCTCGGTGATCTTTGCGGGGGCCGGGGCCACTGCGGGCCTGAACCGGCTCGTGTCCCTGTTTGGTGTAAACAAAGCGCGGAAGTCGGTTGTTTTCATTGGACCTTATGAACATCACTCCAACATCCTGCCCTGGCGCGAATCCGCCGCAGAGGTTGTGGAGATCCCCGAAGCACCGACAGGAGGGCCGGATCTGGCAGCCCTTGAGGCAGCCCTGGTGACCCACGCAGATGCCGAGGTGAAAATCGGCAGTTTTTCAGCCGCCTCCAATGTAACCGGCGTGATCACGGACCCCGATCCGGTGACGCGGCTTTTGAAAGCACATGGCGCGCTGTCGGTCTGGGATTATGCGGGCGGCGCCCCTTATCTGCCGATTGACATGGCCCCCGCGCCAGATTGTCAGAAAGACGCGGTGGTGGTCTCACCGCATAAATTTCCGGGCGGTCCGGGCGCGTCCGGCCTGCTGATCGTGCGGGACGCCGCAGTCAGAAACCACACGCCAAGCCTGCCGGGGGGCGGCACTGTCAGCTTTGTCTCTCCCTGGACACACAGCTATTCCGACACGCTTGCCACACGCGAAGAGGCCGGCACACCAAATGTGGTGGGCGACATTCGCGCAGCCCTCGCCTTTCTGGTCAAGGAGGCGGTTGGACAGGACCGGATTTCTGCCCGCGAAGCCGAGCTGAACAAGATGGCCATCACCGGATGGGCCGACAATCCGCAATTGGTGCTGCTGGGCACGGATCACCCCAACCGGCTGCCAATCTTTTCCTTTCTGGTGAAACGCGCGGACGGCCGCCCGTTTCATCACCAGCTGTTCACCCGGATGCTAAGCGACGTCTATGGCATTCAGGTGCGCGGCGGCTGCGCCTGTGCGGGTCCTTATGCCCACGCGCTGCTGGGGATCGACCAGATCGGCTCCGACGCTCTGTTCTGCGCGCTGCAACAGGGGCATGAGCTGGAGAAACCGGGCTGGGTGCGGCTCAATTTCAGCTATCTAATGTCGGATGAAAAAGCGCGTTATGTGATCGACAGCGTGACCGCGCTCACACACCGGCTGGATGAGCTGGAAGGGTTTTACAAAGCGGACCCGGCAACCGCGCGCTTTGCGATTTCCACACGCCCCGAAACGATCCCGCAACGAGCATGACACACCGCCCAATCGAACGGCCCAATCGAAACGGTCTTCGATTGGGCAAGATGCCGTTAGCCCGGAACTAGCCCCGGAAACCGGTGGCCACCACAAATTTCTCGGAACTGTCTGACCGGCTTGAGGGCGGTTTCATGTAGCGCACCTTGTCAAACCGGATCTTGAGGATCTTCTGCAACTCGGCCTCTGCCCCACCGGCAAGCACCTTGGCCACGAACGTGCCCCCCTCTTCCAGCACGTCAAAGGCAAGATAGGCCGCCGCCTCACACAGCGCGATAATACGCAGGTGGTCGGTTTGTTTGTGGCCGGAACTGGCCGCCGCCATATCCGACATCACCACATCCGCCCTGCCGCCCAACCAGTCCTTGATCTGGTCGTCCGCGCCCTCTTCCATGAAATCGAGCTGGTGGAACTCCGCCCCGGCCAGCGGTTCAACCTCTTGCAGGTCAATCCCCAGGAACGTGCCGATCCGCTTGCCCGGTTTCTCACCAAGCGCATTGATGCGAGGCACCGCAACCTGGGCCCAGCCCCCTGGCGCACAGCCCAGATCCACCACCCGCGCGCCGTTGACCAGGAAACGGAATTTATCGTCCAGTTCCATGATCTTAAAGGCCGCGCGACCGCGATAGCCTTCGGCCCGCGCGCGCTGCACATAGGGGTCGTTCAGCTGGCGCTGCAACCACCGGGTTGAGGAATTGCGCCGCCCACGGGCGGTTTTCACCTTCACCGTCAGGTCGCGCTGCCCCCGGCCCGAGGATTTGCGGGTGCGTTTCGAATATTTGCGCCCGGCGGATTTGCCCGCCCCACCAGCGCCACCAGCGCCGTCGCTGCCCTCGTCATCACCAGAGCCGCCATTATTTCCAGTTTGATCCGACATCAGAATGGTCCGTCTTCCAAAACACCGTCCGAGGACATTTGCGAATAAAGAATGCCCTCTCTAAGGCCGCGATCCGCCACTGACAAGCGATCCGTGGGCCAGACGCGCAAAAGGGCCTGCAGGATCGCCGATCCCGACATGATCAGCGATTGCCGATCCCGCCCGATATGGGAATTCATCCGCCGCCCGTTTGGTCCCAGCGCAAGATAGCCATGAATGACCTTCTCGATCTGTTCAGAGGTCATGCGCAGCCCATCCACCTTGTTGCGATCATAGCGTCGCAACCCCAGATGAGTGGCGGCCACCGTGGTCACGGTGCCCGAGGTGCCGATGATCTGAAACCCCTCGCGGGGCGGTTCGTGATAAAAGGGGCTGAAATCGGCCAGCTGTTCTTCGAAATGCACCGACATGAGCGCATAGCGCCCGGCGTCGTCATCCACATCGTCAAACATCTCGCGCAGCGTCGCGACCCCCAAAGGCACCGAGATCCAGTCCACCACGGTGGCCTGCGGGAACGGGCCGGCATCGCCCAGGAACCCCCGCCCCATCCGCATAATCGCCTTGGGCCGCTCCAGCGGCGGCACTTTCGACAGGTCCAGCCAGACCAGCTCGGTCGAGCCACCGCCGATATCGACGACAAGAAGCTGTTCGGTCCGGGTTGAGACCAGCGGCGCACAGGAGACCACGGCCAGGCGCGCCTCTTCCTCTGGCTTGATGATCTCCATCTTCAGCCCGGTTTCCCGGCGGATGTAGTTCATGAAACTGCGCGCATTCTGGGCACGGCGGCAGGCCTCTGTTGCCACAAGGCGCATGCGCTTGACATCATGTTTGATCAGCTTCTTGCGGCAGATGCGCAGCGCCTGCACTGTGCGCGCCATGGAGGCACGGCTGAGCTTGCCCGAGCCCTCGAGCCCCTTGCCCAGCTGAACGGATTTCGAAAAACTGTCCACGACGTGAAACTGACTGCCCTTTGGTTGGGCAATCAGCATCCGACACGAGTTTGTGCCAAGATCCAGGGCGGCATACAGCCCGGATGGATCCGGCAATTTCGGCGCGGGGGTTGCAACCGCTTTCGGGAACGCGCCCGCACCATTGGGACGCTTGGGCGTCATGACGAAACGCCTTCCTATTCAAGTTGCCTTCAAGATAGGCGTCGGCAAAGAATTGCGCAATCCCCGACGCGCGCTTGATTTATAAAGATGATGAGAAAGTTTCACGGCGTTGCAGTAGGTTTTTGCACGCCTCGGAGTGGTGATGGCAACAGATTTGACGTATCCAACAGCATGCAAAACCGACATGGAAGTCGCTTGTGGATCACCCTGTGTCGAAAAACGTCCGCTCGAAACCGGGGGGCGGTTTTAGAACGGAACAACCAGGAGAGAGGGAGAATCGCACGATGCCTGACGTCACGATCGTTTACTGGCGGGACATGCCCGCACAAGTCATCGTCGGCAAAGGGCGCCGGGGGGCCAAGGCCGCCCTGCCCGAGCGATTTGAACAGGCCATTGACCGGGCTGCGATGAAGGTGGGGGCGCGTGACAGCGACGCCTATCTGGCGGAATGGCGCAAGGCTGCCCCCTATCCTCTGGAGGGAGACCCGCAGGAGATTGCCAAGGCGGAAGCTGCACGCATCGACGCGGAATATGATCAGGAGCGTCTCAAGGCGCTGATTGCCAACGATGGCCGGGCATAAGATGTCCTGGCCCAAGCTGATGGAGGCAGCCATGGCGCTGTTGAATTTCCGCAAGAAGGCGTCGGATGACGTCAAGACTGCAAGCCCCGCCCTCGAAGCTTTCCTGCAAGGCTATTCGATTGAGGTGATGCCGCGCACCGCCGCCAAGGTCGAGGATTTCCGCGACCTGCTGCCGGAAGGCACCCGCGTCTATATCGCCCATATCGAGGGCACCCCGATCGAGGAAATGGTCGAGACCGCCAAGCGCATCAACGGCGAAGGCTTTGACGTGATGCCGCATTTCCCCGCCCGGATCATCAAGGACGAAGCGACGCTTGCCGACTGGATCAACCGCTATCAGGGTGAGGCCAATGTGAAACAGGCGCTGCTGCTGGCGGGCGGCGTGGCCCAGCCGCATGGCGATTTCCATTCCTCGATGCAGCTTCTGGAAACCGGTCTTTTCGACAAGCACGGGTTCGACCGCCTGCATGTTGCCGGCCACCCGGAAGGCAACAAGGATATCGACCCGGACGGGTCGCGCAAGAACGTGGATGAGGCGCTGTCGTGGAAACAGGAGTTTTCCAAGCGCACCGACGCCAAGATGGCGCTCGCCACCCAGTTCGCCTTTGACGGCGGTCCGATCATCGACTGGGCCAACGGGCTGAAAGCGCAAGGTATCGACATTCCGGTCCATATCGGTATCGCCGGCCCTGCCAAGCTGCAGACCCTGATCAAATTCGCCATTGCCTGCGGTGTTGGCCCGTCGCTGAAAGTGCTGCAGAAACGCGCGATGGACGTGTCCAAGCTGCTGCTGCCCTATGAGCCGACCGATGTGCTGAACGAACTGGCCAACCACAAGGCGGCCAACCCCGATTTCAACATTGAAAAGGTCCATTTCTTCCCGCTGGGCGGCATCAAGACCAATGCCAACTGGGCCATCAACAATGGCGGTGAAGCCACCGCCCCCGTAAATTCCGCCTCCAACGCGACCAAAGGATAATAATTAATGACCCGTACCATCGTCGAAAGCGCCACCAAGACCTCGATCATCGGCTTTGACCAGCCGTTTTCCGTGATCGGCGAGCGCATCAACCCGACCGGCCGCAAAATCCTGAACGAAGAGCTGGAGCGTGACGATTTCTCGCGCGTGGAAGCCGACGCGCTGGCGCAGGTTGCCGCTGGCGCCACCATCCTCGACATCAACTCGGGCGCCGTGTTCTCGAACAAGATGGCCGAAGATCCGCGTTACGCCGACAACAACTTTGTTGAGCCGGACCTGATGCGCAAACTGGTTGAGGTCGTGCAGGCCGTGACCGATTGCCCGCTTTGCATCGACTCGTCCGTACCCGGCGCTCTGGAAGCCGGTCTTGAGGCTGCCAAGGGCCGCCCGCTGCTGAACTCGGTCACCGGCGAAGAAGAGCGTCTGGAAGTGGTTCTGCCGCTGGTCAAGAAATACAATGTGCCGGTTGTGGCGATCTCGAACGACGACACTGGCATTTCGGAAGATCCGGAAGTGCGCTTTGCGGTGGCCAAAAAGATCGTGGAACGCGCGGCTGACTTCGGCATCCCCGCCCATGACATCGTGGTGGACCCGCTGGTGATGCCGATCGGCGCCATGGGCACCGCTGGCCTGCAGGTGTTTGAACTGAACCGTCGCCTGCGCACGGAACTGGGCGTGAACACCACTTGCGGCGCATCGAACATTTCCTTTGGCCTGCCGAACCGTCACGGCATCAACAACGCCTTCCTGCCGATGGCCATGGCCACCGGTATGACCTCGGCAATCATGAACCCGGTTGCCCTGCCGGTTGGTCCGAAGAAACTGGCCGAGAAGAAAGCCGAGATCGAAGCCAAGGGCATCATCATCCCGGCCGATATGGATGACGAAACCTTCTGCCAACTGTTTGGCCTGGGCTCGACCCTGCCGCGCGCCGGCAAGGAAATGGAAGCGATCCGCGCGGCCAACTTCCTGACCAACAACGATGATGGCGGGGCCGAGTGGATCAAGTTCAACTCAGCCAATGCAGGTGCTGCCGGGGCAGCTGGCGGCCGTCGCGGTGGACGTCGCCGCCGCGGGTAACGCGGTGCATCAGGCCTGTCGCGGGTAAACCGCGGAACATGCCTGCCGCAGCCAGCGCGGCGCATATCAGCTAAAACATCTGGAAAGGGTCCGCCTGTGCGGGCCCTTCTCTTTTATTCATTTCCGGGCCGCCCTCTTCGATGTTGCTTCCCCATTTTGCGCCCCGAGGGACAACGGGATGACGACACACTCAATCATTGCAATATCTCACCAAAGCGGTAAGATTTCCTCGGTGGCACCTTGTGAGGCCGCAGGGTTCTGGTCCTTTCAGCTTGGTCCAGCCTGCCGCGAACTGACATCACAAGGCGTGATCACCTGCATAAAAGAGGCAAAGAACATGACCATCAAATCCGCAGCCGCACTTCTTCTTGTTGTTGCAACCCTGGCCGCTTGCGCATCGCAGCCGGAGCCGGAACCGGCCCCGATCATGCCGGAAGTGACCTATGACAAAATGGGCAACCCGGTCAGCTGATCACGGCGCCCTTTTACATACGAATTTAAGAGGCCCGCCTGTTCAGGCTGGGCCTCTTTTTCTGTGGGAACGTTTACGAACGCTCGCCCGCAAGAACCCCTTCCACATCAATCAGTTACAACGGAAATGAGGCAACAATTTATCAGGCCCGTATCAGATCCGCACCACTTCATCATGGCCTTTTCACGTTGAAACATCACCGTATAGGCCCCTGATGCCCGTTTACTTCGGCCGTGCTGTAAAATATCTCCAACATCAGGCCATGGGGTTCGATGCCTTCATATGGAAAATCCCCGGCTCATCTCCTCCCCGGCCCTCCCCGGCCAGACGCTGGTCCAGCCTTGCCTGCCACAGGGCGGCGGCATAAAGCGTTTCGAGATTAACTTGAGACACATTTATTCCGAAACGCCCACGACATTGATATCTCTTGCCGCGTTTCGGTTTTGCCCTGTGTCAGGTTGAAACCGAAACGCTTTAGCCTGTTGCGACTTCACAGGGGCACAACTCACATCACGAATTGCGATAGTCTGTGACTGGACAGGTTGGGCTATGGGGGCGACGCTAGCATCATGCGACACGTCTTTTCACCCTTCGCTTTCATGGCCCTGCTGCTCTTGCCCACTTTCCCGGCCCAGGCGGAGAGCTGCGTGACCAACGCGACGCAACAGGATCATTTCTTTGCTGTCACGCCAAAAGGCGGCGTGCGCCTTACGGGCTGGCTTGGCCCCGCAGAGCAGCTCTGCAGCCCGCATCAGGACAGGGGCATACTCAGCGTCTTTGAAAGCGAAACAGTGTTTGGAGGCTGTTCGCGGCTGCAAAGTGACACCCTTCTGGCTTATGCGGAATTTGACCGTTGTTGCTGGGCGTCTCACGATCGTTGAGGTCGCCTTGCAACGCACGCATGACGGGCATACCCTTTCCTTACGTCATCCCGCCAGAAACTTGATTTCCCTCAAGGTCAACAGGTTGCGCGAGCGCTAAAGCGTTTCGACTTATTATTGAGACACAACAATGAGGCGAAACGCTCGAAACCTACTGATGTTGCGGGCGTTTCGAAATCAACGTGTGTCTCAAGTTAATCTCGAAACGCTTTAACTGTCCGCCAAACCCGAGAACAGCCCGAGAACAGAAGGACTTTTTTCATGTCTCATTCCCCAAAGGGGCCGCTGGATGGCATCACCATTGTGGACCTCACCCATGTACTGGCTGGCCCCTATTGCTCGATGATCCTGTCCGATCTCGGCGCGAAGGTGATCAAGGTTGAAATGCCTGGGATCGGGGATGACACCCGCCATTTCCCGCCGTTCCGCGATGGGCATTCCGCCTATTTCGCCACCATCAACCGTGACAAGCAATCCATTGCGCTCAACCTCAAACAGGATGACGACCGTGCGATCTTTGACAAGATCCTGACCCGCGCTGACGTGGTGATGGAAAACTATCGCCCCGGCGTGATGGAGCGGCTGGGCTATGGCTGGGAGGATCTGCACGCGCGGTTTCCCCGAATCATCTATGGGGCGGTCTCGGGCTTTGGGCATACCGGCCCCGATGCGCTGAAACCGGCCTATGACATGGTGGTTCAGGCGCGGGGCGGTGTGATGTCGATCACCGGCGAAAAGAACCGCGAACCGGTGCGGGTGGGCGCGTCTGTGGGGGATATCGTTGCGGGCATGTTTCTGGGGCATGGGCTTCTGGCTGCACTTTACCACCGCGAACGCACGGGCGAAGGGCAGAAAGTGGACGTGGCCATGCTCGACAGCCAGCTGGCAATCCTCGAACATGCGGTTGCGATTTCCAACGAAACCGGTGTGGCGCCGGGACCATCGGGGGCACGTCACCCCTCCATCGCACCGTTTGAGACATTCCATGCCGAAGACGGATTGTTCGTGATCGCCTGCGGCAATGATGCCCTGTTCCAGCGGCTTTGCACCGAGCTGGGCAAACCGAAACTGGCTAAGCGGGACGAGTTCAGGTCCAATCTCGACCGTTGCCAGAACGTGATGCAGCTCCGGCGCCGGATCGAGCTGATCACGCTGGATCACCCGGTCTCCTACTGGCTGGAGAAACTCACCGCAGCCGGGATCCCCTGTGCCCCCATTCAGAACGTGGCGCAGGTGATGCAGGACCCGCAGATCCTGGCCCGCAACATGGTGCTGGACCTGCCCGCCCCCGATGGCGGCACGTTCAAGGCGGCGGGCAATCCGATCAAGATGAGCGCAATGGCAGATCACAATGATCACGCCGCCGCCCCCTTGCTGGACGAGCACCGGCAGGACATTCTGAACTGGCTGGAGGCGTAAGGGGCGCTGCCCCTCGGCCTTCGGCCTCACCCCGGGATATTTGTGGCAAGAGGAAGGGCGCGCGGGGGCCCTATTTGATGTAGCCTGAGGCACCCTGATTGGGGGCGAGATTTGCGCGCCCCTGATCAACCCCGCCTCCCCCCGGTTTGCCGCCCGGTTGATATCCGTCGCAACAGAGTGGAAAAATGGCGCAATTTCACGGCTTTTGCCGCTGTTGGGCCATTTATGCCGCCTTTCGCCATTGCGGCGGCCTGTGGCCTGTTTAGATTGGTTCCAGATAACTGACTACAACAGGACAAACGCGCGACATGTCTCAGGAAAATACCTCTGCGAACACCAGTCCGACCTCGGGCAACGAGAAAGATCCGCTGGTCATTTTCACCCCCTCCGGCCGACGGGGGCATTTTCCCGTTGGCACCCCGGTTCTGACAGCGGCACGGCAGCTTGGGGTGGATCTCGATTCGGTTTGTGGCGGGCGCGGCGTCTGTTCGAAATGCCAGATCACTCCGAGCTATGGCGAGTTCCCCAAACATGGGGTGACCGTCAGCGAGACCGCCCTGTCCGACTGGAACAAGGTCGAGGAGCGTTATGACAATCTGCGCGGCCTGCCCAAAGGGCGGCGCCTGGGATGTCAGGCCAAGGTACAAGGCGATGTGGTGATCGATGTGCCGCCGGAAAGCCAGGTTCACAAACAGGTTGTGCGCAAGCGTGCCGAGCTGCGCGACATCACGCTGAACCCGACCATTCACCTGACCTATGTCGAGGTGGAAGAGCCGGATATGCACAAGCCTTCCGGTGATCTGGAGCGGCTTTTGACCGCCCTGAAATCCGCCACCGGGCATGCAGCACTTGAGATCGACACCCATTTGCTGCGCCCTCTGCAACCCCTTCTGCGCAAGGGCGAATGGAAGGTGACCGCCGCCATTCACCGCCCGCATTCGGGGGGCACCCCCCGTGTGGTCGCCCTGTGGCCCGGCTATTTCGAGGGGCCTGTTTTTGGCCTTGCCGTGGACCTTGGCTCCACCACCATCGCAGGCCATCTGTGCAACCTGTCGACGGGCGAAGTGGTGGCCTCCTCCGGCCTGATGAACCCGCAGATCCGGTTTGGTGAAGATCTGATGAGCCGGGTGTCTTACGCAATGATGAATGCCGGTGGTGATCTGGAAATGACAGAAGCGGTGCGCGCCGGGCTGAACGACCTTGTGGATGACATCGCCAGGGAAGCGGAGATCGAGAAAACGCAGATCCTTGATGCGGTTTTCGTGATGAACCCGGTCATGCACCACCTGTTTTTGGGCATCGACCCGTTTGAACTGGGGCAAGCGCCCTTTGCGCTCGCGACCTCGGACGCGCTGGAACTGACTGCGGCGGATCTGGGCCTGACCATCGCACCGGGCACACGCGCCTATATTCTGCCCTGTATTGCGGGCCATGTGGGGGCGGATGCCGCCGGTGTCGCCCTGTCAGAGGCCCCGAACAAGTCCGAAGACCTGGTGCTGATTGTCGATGTGGGCACCAATGCCGAGATCCTGTTGGGGGATAAAAATGGCGTCCTGGCCTGCTCCTCCCCCACTGGTCCCGCCTTTGAGGGGGCGCAGATCTCCTCGGGGCAACGCGCAGCACCGGGCGCCATCGAACGGGTCGAAATCGACCCGGTCACCAAGGAACCGCGCTTTCGCGTGATTGGGTCTGAGCTGTGGTCGGATGAGGACGGGTTTGACGCCGCCATTGCCACCACCGGCATCACCGGCATCTGCGGATCCGGCATTATCGAGGTGATTGCCGAGATGCGCATCGCCGGGCTGGTGGATGCGGGCGGGCTGATCGGCTCTGCAGAACAGACCGGCACACCCCGTTGCTTCCTTGATGGGCGCACCAATTCCTATCGCCTGTGGGACGGGAACGAGGACCACAAACCGATCACCGTGACCAATGGCGACATTCGCGCCATTCAGATGGCCAAAGCGGCGCTTTACTCCGGGGCACGACTGCTGATGGACAAACGCGGCGTGGAAAACGTGGACCGCGTGGTACTGGCCGGTGCCTTTGGCGCGCATATTTCGGCCAAACACGCGATGGTTCTGGGCATGATCCCGGATGCGCCTTTGGACCGCGTGACGTCAGCGGGCAATGCGGCCGGCACTGGTGCGCGAATTGCGCTTCTCAATCGCGATGCTCGGGGCGAGATCGAGGCCCTCGTGCGGCAGATCGAAAAGATCGAAACCGCCGTCGAGCCGCGTTTCCAGGAGCATTTCGTCAATGCGTCCGCGATGCCGAACTCGTCGGATCCCTTCCCGACCCTGCGCTCGGTGGTTGAGCTGCCCGAACCCAGCTTCAACACCGGCGGCGGGGATGGCGAAGGTGGTGGCCGGCGTCGGCGCCGCCGGGGATAACCGCGTAAGCAGATCCAGATAAAAAATCACGCGGGCGTCAGGGTTTCCTCCTTGACGTCCGCTTTGCGTTCGCATACCTCAGTCCGCGAGCGCGGGTATGGTGAAATGGTATCATGCGAGCTTCCCAAGCTTAAGGTGCGGGTTCGATTCCCGCTACCCGCTCCAATCCCCCCGCACATTGATGACGCGTGCTCACGCACGGTGCATATTGATATTATTGAGGATTTTCTGCCGTGTCCCAACCCACTCTCCAGTCCGACCCCTTCGCCCATATCCCGCTGGTGACCCCTTTGAATGCCGCGCAGATGCAATCCGTGGGCGTGCCGGAGGGCTGGCATTACGGGCTTGCAGACCGGGTGCGGTTTCACGAGCTGGACGCGCTCAACCACGTCAATAACGTGGCCTATTTCCGTTGGTTTGAATCGATCCGCATTCCGTTTTTCGCCCATTACCATGTTTCGACCTATTCCGATGGCGACCCGCAGGTGGTGCTGGCCACGAACTATGCGCGCTATTTCAAACCGATGCATCTGGGCGACAATTACGTGATCACCGCACGCTGCAAATCTTTCCGCAACACCTCTTTCGTGATGGAGTACGGCGTGTTTGTAGAGGGCAGTTTGATGTGCGGATCGGAAAGCGTGATTGTGACATTGGAACAGGACGGCGTGACCAAACGCGCCCTTCGCCCGGAAACGGTCGCGGGGTTCCTGCGCGATGGGGCCATTCAGAGCTGAGCCGCTTCAAAATCTTTAACCTTTCGGATTGCGCAGCTTTAAAAGATTAAACTTTGCCTTCTGGAACCTGAAAAAACTTTAATGTTTTCTCTCCCCCGCCCGTCAAGGCAGGGTCAGCCAATCAGCGATGCCGCCGGGAAATTCGGGGCGAAAATAGGCGATCATCCGCCCTTCTTGTGGGGCCTTGGCGCCCTCTTGCCAGGGGGCAACCCCATGCAGGGTAAAGCGGTGTAAAAGATAGCTTTCCCCCACCCCGGCCTGAACCTCAATTTTCCGGCAGGTTTCAAAAACCCTGGCCCGCGCGTCCCGGTAGATTTCTGTGATGTCGTGGCGGCGCATCCGGTCGGGGGGCACCCCTTGAAACGCGGCTTCAAACGCGGCCCGCATGATCAGATGGGATCCTTCCCAGACAACCAGCGAGCTCGCCCCTGCCCCGCAATTATTTAGTGGAATTCCAATCACATAAGCATGTGCTTCGTCGACACAGCGTTGGCCGCCTGCCAGCTCTGCCTTGACCCCGTCGATATGTGCCGAGGCGCGGTTGCGCCGGAACCGATGCGCGGCCTCCGTCTCCCCCTCATCGCGTTTTGGATAGCCGGGATAGGTGATGGAGACCTGCCCGCGATCCAGCGGATACCAGCCATGTTCCGCGGTGACAAAGGCCCGCAATGCCCCCTGCAACGGCCCCCCATCCGCAAGCCGCCCCTCTCCATCATTGGGCAAGGCATTCACCCCGACAAACCATGTTTTTCCGCAACGAAGCCAATGGCTTATCTGGTGTGGATCTTCACACGCCCTGCGTGCAAAGGGCTGGGCCGAGCGGACCCACGCCTGCACGGCCCTATCGTGAGGAAAGCGCAGCCAGCCGCGCTTGTGATATTGCTCTCTCATGGTCGCAATCATGGACGCAGTCATAGTCCCTGTCACAGCTCCAGTCACAGGCCCAGAGCTTTTCTCAGCATGTTCAGAGCCACCAGAATGAGGAAGATCCCAAACAGTTTCTTGAGCGGCTTCGGGTTCATTGAATGGGCGAACTTCACGCCGTATGGTGTTGTAATCATTGTCATAACAATCACCAGAAGGAAGGTCGGAATATTCACTGCACCCAAGGTCAGGGGCGGTGCGATCGCCACCGGCACAAACAGAAAGCCGATCACCGAGGGAAGTGCGATGATCAATCCGAACCCGGCCGCCGTGGCGACCGCCCGGTGAATGGGAAACCCGTGCAGCGTCATGACCGGCACCCCAAAACTCCCCCCCCCGATCCCCATGAGAACAGAGAGGAACCCCAGCAACGGGGACAGAACGGCCCGCCGGCCCGCTTTCGGCATCTCATCCGAAAGACGCCAGTCCGCACGCCCGAAACTCAGATAACTTCCTACGATCAAAGCTAAAATTGCAAAAATCATCTGCAGGATACTGGAGCGGAGTTCCGCTGCGGCCAGCACCCCGATCACCGCCCCGATGACAATGCCCGGCGCCCAGCTTTTCAACACATCCCAATCCACCGCCCCTTTCTTGTGATGGGACAGAACCGAACGGAGCGAGGTCACAACAATGGTCGCAAGCGATGTGGCAAGGCACAGCTGCATCAGCTGGTCAGATGCGTATCCCATTGTAAAGAAAGCGTAATAAAAGGCGGGCACCAAAACGATACCACCGCCGACCCCCAGCAGTCCCGCCAACACGCCTGCCCCGGCCCCGATGATCAGCAACAGCAGCGCCATCTGGATCAGCAGGTAAGTGTCAGGCATGGAAGGATCCTATTTCTTGGAAAGCGGTTCGGAGTTGTGCCGGATCATGACAAAAAGTCGAAACACCCGGAAGATGTCAGTTTTCTGGGCGTTTCCGACGGATGACATGCTCCCTCATTCACTCGGAAATGCTTTAGGTTTCAGTCACATAGGACAGGGCCTTTTGCACCACGTCAATCCCGACCCCGGATTTATGTGCTTCTTCAGACAAGCTGCGCCGCCACATACGTGCACCGGGGCGCCCGCTGAACAGCCCCAACATATGGCGGGTAATCGCGTTCAGCCGCAGGCCCTGCGCCAGTTGGCGTTCGATATAGGGATACATCTCCTCAACCACCTGATGCCCGGATTTCGGTTTTACATCAGTATGATAGATATCTCTGTCGGCGGTCAAGAGCACCTCCCCCGGGCTGTGATACGCCGCGCGGCCAATCATCACCCCATCCATCCGTGTCAGGTGGTCCTGTGCCTCTTCCAGCGTGGTGATCCCGCCATTGATCGAAAGATGCAGATGCGGAAATTGTTGCTTCATCCGATGGACCAGCGGATAGTCCAGTGGCGGAATATCTCTGTTTTCCTTGGGGCTGAGCCCCTTCAGCCAGGCCTTGCGCGCGTGGATCGTAATCCGCGTCACCCCGGTGGCCGAGATCTTTTCCAGGAAATCCGGCAGCACCTCTTCAGCGGTCTGATCATCCACCCCAATTCGGCATTTCACCGTGATATCAATACCTTGCGACGCATCCAACATGGCCGAAACGCAATCAGCAACCAAAGGCGCATTGCGCATCAGAACCGCACCAAACGTTCCCGATTGCACCCGGTCGGACGGACAACCCACATTCAGGTTCACCTCGTCATAGCCGCGCTCAACGCAAAGCGTTGTCGCGGCGGCAAGTTCTTTTGGATCAGATCCGCCCAGCTGCAAGGCAACCGGATGTTCGGTGTCATCATGATCCAGCAGGTGCAGCGCCCCCCCTCGCACCAGCGCCGGGGATGTCACCATCTCGGTATACAGCAGAACCTCGCGGCTCATCAGGCGATGAAAATAACGACAATGACGATCGGTCCAATCCATCATCGGTGCAATGGATAGGCGTGCAGCACGCCGCACGTCGGAAAACCCTGATTTTTCTTGGTTTTTCAAATCCACCATCTTCAACGTTTTCCCCAATTTGGCCTGTTTTGACCTCGTTTTCTGATGCGGTTCTACAGGATGTAGCACCGCAGACGCCGTGTAGCACTTTTTCTCATCTAAGTTCCAGCGCCCCAAAACAATCAACACGAGCACACTGCCCCACAACTTCAGTTCGCCTCCATTTGGCTCGATCGCCCCCGGTTGGAATTTCAAACCCCCAAAAAATCGCTTCTGAAAAAACCAATCGAACGCATGTCCCGGGCAACGAAAACCCGTGACTGAAAGGAACTCCCATGGGAACTATCAATGAACGTATCAAAGCCAATGGCAAGCCAAGCTACACCGCCCAAATCCGAAAAAAGCACAAAGGCAAAGTCATCCTCAACTTGGTAGAGACGTTCGCCTCCGAGCGAGCGGCTGAAAAATGGTTGAAGCAACAAGAGAAGGCGTTGAAAAGACCGGGAGGTTTGGAGCGAGCAGTAAATGCGAAGGCGCGCAAATGCGTTGCCGATTGCATCCACGATTACATCGAAGCTTCCCCCGAAGGATTTGGAAAATCGAAATCTCAAATGCTGAGCTACTTTCAGAGACTGGATTTCGGAGGCTTCGCAATCGAAGATCTTTCCGCGCAGGATTTTGTGAAGCTTGCGATGGAACTCCTGTCAGGGATCCAAGCCCGCCCGGCAGATACACAGAAGGATTCGCCCTCACACTACACACTCCGCCCTCGCAAGCCTCAAACTGTAAACGGATACATGGTGACCTTGGGCACGCTCATCCGCTATGGCGGGCCAATCTGCGGTGTCACCATGCCACGCGCGGAGTTCGATGAGGCGATGCGCACGTTACACCACCAGAGAATAGTCTCGAAATCAGCACAGCGAAACCGTAGGCCAACTCTTGATGAGATCGACATGTTGATGGCACATTTTTTCAGAGGCTACTGCGAAAATCCTCGCATGTTGCCTATGCACAAAATCATGGCAGCTGCCATCTTCGAAGTTCATCGGCAGGGTGCATTACTCAAGCAAACTTGGGCCGACTTTGACCGAGAAAGTGAAGAGATCACCATCCGCGACATGAAGCATCCAAGGCAAACGAAAGGGAACGATATGACCCTCTCCATTCGAGAGGAAGCTCGCGCAATCATCATGTCCATGCCACGAAACAATGACAGAATTTTTCCCTATAATTCTGATGTTGTAAGTCGCCGCTTCACTGACGCTTGTAAGCTTCTTGGTATCGAAGACTTACACTTTCACGACCTACGACATGAAGGGATTTCTCGGCTTTTCGAGATGGGGCTGACAATCCCCCAGGTAGCGCAAATCTCAGGCCACCAATCCTGGCAATGCTTAAAGCGATATACACAAATCAAACAGCTGGGCGACAAGTATGAAGGCTGGAAGTGGTGGGATGTAGTAAGGGCTCCACTTTAACAGCAAAGCACGTTCTCCAGCTCACGAAGGAGTTTGGGCCCCGCATGCTCGGGCCCTGCCCCAACAACCCACCCAAGATCAACTCCAACACTACTTTTTTGTTGACCCTTGCGGCGAAAATCACTTTGAAAATCATGTAGCTTACATCTGATAACATACTGAGATATAGGAACACTATTGCATTAACGGGTGCGTGAAATCACATCACCTACGCGTTCAACACAACCATCACTTACAGGTTCACATGCCAAACTACGTGCTTGACGAAGACCAGCCAGTATCTGGATCCACGACCCAAATTTTTGACTGCAAAATCTGTTTGCTGCTGGTCGGCCCAGATGAACCAGGAAAAATTGCTGCTCACATCATTCAATACGAAAACCTTGAATTGGATGATGCTGTCATGGTGCTTCCCCATGTCTCCGGGCGAACGGCTGGTGACGTTGTCTCACGCCTGGGGGATGACGGTAATAAGTTCAAAAACAAGATGTCGGATGAAATGCTGGCTGTCCGAAATCAATTCTTGCGGGACATCGAAGGCAAATTCGACGCCTGAGGCAAGTGGTCTCAATTGTCGAAAATGCCCCAAACCACTGCTTTCGCTTGAACTTGAGATCGCAGTGGTTTGAGTTTCTGATCGACTTCAATGAAATTTCACGCAGGCTGGAGTGATGGCACCACATCATGCAAACCGACGATTTCACCGTTGCAAAGTTTCAGCATGATCCCCTCGATCGCCTTCGCTCGTGCATCCAGGAACTCAGTAAAGTCTCCTGACGACAATTCCTCCACCGGTATCGCGTGCGACCGCAGACGCCGACTGACCTCTTCTTCTCCAATCCCAATCTCATCGGCGCGCTCCGAGATATAAACAGATGGGGGCTTTGCCCCAATTGTTCGGTTTGTTCGCCAACTAATTAGCGCACAGTTTAGGGCACAGAAGATATCGCGCTTTTCGAAATCTGTTTCCAGCAAAGCCTTGGGAAACACGTGATGAAACTCACGCATGTCAAAATTTTCTTTTCCGAATGGCGCTTCGTCAGCGAAATCATAACCGCCAACGCGAAGGGATGCTGTCAGTATTGCCCGCCCCAGCCGGTCCTTGGTTTTTGGCCAGCCTCCAGTCCTGAGCTCCCCTGCAGTCGGCAGCGCAGTGCGTGCTCGGTCTAATAGTTCGGGTAGAGGACCATCCTCGTCCCGGTAGGCCACAAGCTGCCTATAATCGAGTGCGGCGCGTGTCGCGCTTGTTTTTTGGTAGCGCTCAGAAAAAGCCCCAGTCCAAAGCGCTTTTCGCGCCAATCGGCGTGCCGCCCCTTCTGCATCTTTTCCTTCAGCAGCAGTCGCCCAAAAAGCCGCCAGAACTGAGAGGATCGGATCCGAAGGCAGCAGCTTTGCGTTAAAAATCTTCTCTTCTGCAAGGAAGCCGATGGCTCGCGTCAAGCCGCGTTCAACACTTGTCCAGTTTTGCGCCAGCGAAGCTCCAAAATCCTTTGACAAGTATGTTGCGCGATTGGGCGGCCGCCCCATCAGAACGGCTCCCACCTGCATCGCAATTTCACCAGGTTCTCCAAAGCTGGAAATGTCAGGGACAGCGGCTTTCAACGCCTCGACCTTCTCGTGGAGAGAGGCATCCATCTCAGCCTCAACTTGAGCGACCACGATGTCAAATGCAGACAGGGCCGTATTTTGGGTGTTCATCTTTATGAAAACGTCGAGTGCTGCATCCCGCGACGTTCCTAAAGGGAGCGAAAGGAATGGCAGGGAAAATTTCGCAATTCTCCCGCGAAGCTCGTTGGCGAACTCGTTGATCTCACTGTAATCGTCCATGTCGCCGTTGGCAGCTTCCTTGCTCCAAGCCTTCAAACGGTCACGACCTGATTCATCCGGGGCAAGCATTTCCACTGGAATACGTCGCCTCTTCCAGGTTTCAACAGGACTATTGCACCAGCGAGGATACTTTTGACCCTTATTGTCATATCTTCGAATTGCATCTATTTCCGGTTCGTCCTGGTCTTCAATATTCACCATGTAGGTGAAATCCGGATAGAGGCCATTAAGGCTGCGCCAGAGAGCGGTTACACGCTGTTGTCCATCCAAAAGATGATATCCTGGGCGTCCTTGGGGCTCAGGCGCGCCGGATATTGGTCGCGCATGAAACGGCGGTTCTTCTCCGACTTCAAGGGTCAACAACGCCCCAACCGGAAGTGCTGGCTTTCGCAGGATGTTTTCCAGGATGCCTTGAACCTGCCACCATCCCCAGGCCTCATACCTTTGAAATCTTGGGAGAACGACGTGACCATCGCGGATCCATGCGAACCAATCTTCAATTGTGCGGTTTCGAGCTTCCATTTGTTTTCCTAATAGATTTAACCAGCCTCATAGTTGAAGCGGGTTACCGTATCTTGGTTTTTGATGAGATTTTCTGGCAGGTTGGATCATACTGGAAATCATGTAGTCGACCTTGCCGTATTAACGCTGCAGCCTGGCTCACATGTTCAGGCAAAACAAAGAACCATTCCTTGGGATGCACCTTCTTGCCAAAACGGTCTAAGACGAAGAGTTCTGCGGGCCGAGCGGCTTCAAAGAACCGATGAAGAAGGCTCTCAACCTTTTCCCTGGGAAGATTCTCCAACTGATAGGTGGCGATGACCTCAACCCGGGCCAGCAGAAAGGTCGGATCGTTTTTTGCATCGGCCACACGCCGTTTCACGTCCTGGCTGGTGACACCGATCTTGTGAAGAATGTCGCGGTGCGGCCGGATGTTTGGATCGTCGGATAGGGATTTTGCAACATAGATCGTCCCAGTCACAGCCAGTCGGTCAGCCTCCCAATCCGGATCAAGTGGCCCCAACCCAACTTTCTGCACTGAACGGGCGGTTTTGTCGTCGTTCAACGCTTTGCGGAAAGAGGCAACCATGGGATCGCTCTCCGTTCCGTTGGACAGCACGATGCGCAGTCGGTCTTCCTGAGACAGTCCGCCAGAAGATTTGCACATCCGCTCAACCACGAGGCACAAAAGCCCATTACGGATGAACACATCCCCAGCGACAGGTTCGATGATCGCCCATTTCTCGACGATCCTTGATTTCCGCTCACCTGCCTCCAGAGCGGCCTGGATCTGAGAGAACTTCGCTTCGAATTGGTCAAAATCCTGGCAGGGAAAAAACTCTGCACGATGTTCCGGCTGATGCCTCTCTGCTGATGGTGTGACATGACGGAGGTCCGAGAATTCTGCAGGCACTTCGAGATCGTCATCGGCAAAAATATCGTCCAGACTGTCCGGGATAACATCTTCCGCAGGTTCGTCGCGCCAGTTTGCTTGTTCAGGTTCCGGGGCAACCAAGAGGCCCATCCTATCCGCCTCCAGCATGTCCTGGGTCGGGGCTTGCCTCAACTTGTCCCAAATGGTTCCGAGGCGCATCTCTTCGTGGTCTTCGGCGTCGGAATCCGGCAGACGGCCGTGCTGTTCGAAGAACCGAGTAACGTCGTTGAGAACTGCTGTTCCGCCGTCAGTTTTCGACGCAACTTGCTTTTGGGGTGCGACCTCAAGAAGGCCAAACTCGTCCGGCTCGGCGAAGATGTCATCAAGTGTGGGTCTCGGCATCAGAGCGCCCCTTCACGCATGCGTTTGGCTTTCTGTGTTTTGAGCCAGGCCAAGGCCTCGGCCATCCGCTTCTCCAATGCATCAGGCGCGTTCAGATTAGGTTCGCGCCCTTCAGCTGCCCGAAACGCCTTGATCCGTGGCCAAAGTGTGCGCGCCTCTTCCTCGGTCATGGCGACACGGATGGCGACCATGGCGGACTGGACATGCTGCAGCAACTGAGCGTCGAGCGACTTGGAAGCGACTTCGAACCGCTCCTGAAAGGCATTCACACTGTCGATTAGATCGACGTCGATTTCGCGCACGTTGATGAATTTCTTCACCATCTGCAGCAGCGTGTTTGGGGCGCCTTCGGTAGCATCATCCCCATCATCATCGGCCTCGGCAGGCTTACCTTCAAAGACGGCCGCAGCCTCAGCCATCCCGCGCTCCTCTTCCTGACGGGCAAGGGTTAGGATGTTCATATGGGCAGCGAGATGCTGACGTGCGCTTTCGGTCTCTTCGTCATTGAGGTCCGGATAGCGCGTTTCGATGATGTCGGTCAGAACCATCTGGGTGGCGACCTCAGGAGCCGTATCGGGTGCCAGAACACGCTTGTCCATCGCCTGACAGGCCGCAGCCAGCAGATCATGCATATCCTGCTCGCAGATCTCTTTGGCGCGCTCGGTGGGCGGTTCGATCAAGCCTTTGATACCGATCATGACGTTGCCTTGACCATCCGTTCGCACCGGCTCACGCACATCCCCGTCCTCGCGGCGGTAGAACTTGAAGTTCGGGGCCAGCACTTGCTCCATCAGCAAGGAGCCGGAGATCGCCTTGAGCATGTCGTTGACCGCATCTGAGACCACATCGGTTTCCACCCCCGGCTCGGCCACCAGATTAGTGAAGACCGCGCGCGGTTTCCCCGGTGCATCGCGTGTGGCGCGGCCGATAATTTGCACGATTTCTGTGAGCGATGACCGATAGCCGATGGTCAGCGCATGCTCGCACCAGACCCAGTCGAACCCTTCCTTTGCCATGCCCAGAGCGATAATGATGTCTACCTTGGCACGATCCGCCTCGTCATCGCGCTTGCCACCCGCGCCCTTGATCTCACGCGACAGGGCCGTCTTGACGATGCCGCGCCCTGGACCGTCATCAACGAGGTCGGCAACCTTCAAAACCCGTCCCTCGGGCAACTCGATCAGATCGAACCCGGTTTCCGGATCTCGCCCGACGTGCGTGCCGAGGAAATCCATGATCTTCCCGACCTCATTGTTCTTGTCGTCGAACGCCTCGGACGAGCCTCGGTGCGGGATATGGATGATGGTCTTCTGCGCTGGGTCCAGAACACCCTCGAGCCCGTTGGTATAATTGCCCTTGTAGAACTGGTAATTCACCCCCAGCGCCTTGAGGTGCTCATAGCCCTCCAGCTGTTCGTAGTAGCTGTAGGTGATCGTGGTGAACTTGGCCTCATCCTCGGGGCGCAGCACCGGGTCGGCGTCGCCACGGAAATAGCTGCCGGTCATGGCCATCAGATGGCATTTCTCCCGCGCCACCAATGCCCGCAGGATCACACCCAAACGGTTGTTATCCGAGGCCGAGACGTGATGGAACTCATCCACGGCAATGAAACAGTCGTCAAACGCCTCGATCCCCTGGTCTTCCAGCACTTTGTCATAGGCAAAGCGGAAGGTGGCGTGGGTGCAGACCAGCACCTCTGCGTCCGAAGCCATGAAATCCACAAAGGCCTTCACCTTCCGGTCCTGGGCGTCATCCCCTGTCAGGCAGAGGTTCCATTTGTCCTCGACCTCCCAGTCCGCCTCGAACCCGTAGCTGGTCAGATCTGTCGAGCGGAATGAGCCGCCGATCGAAGTTTCTGGCACGCAGACGATGGTCTTTTCACGGGCCTGATGGCGCATCTTGTCGAGCGCGATGAACATCAGCGCCCGGCTTTTCCCCGCTGCCGGGGGCGCTTTCAGCAGCAGGAACTGCGCTGCCCGCGCCGCATAGGCCCGCGCCTGCATTTCGCGCATGCCCATGGCGTTGGTCGAGGATTTCGAGCGCCCGTAGGTCACATTGAGCATCTGAGCCATCTATTTGCTCCTTTTGCCGCGCTTGGATTTCGCGGCCTGTTTTTCAATTTGTTTGATCTTGGCGGCATAGAGCTTGAAAAGATGTTCCAGCCGCTCAGAGTCATTGCGGAAGGGCCGACCGATATACATTGTCTCCAGCAGCTCATCATTTTCCCGATGCACCGCACGCAGGTCGTCGGGCATCTTGTCGGGGTCATAGAGCTCGGCGATGGTCGCCGGGTAATGAGAATAGCGACACTTCAGGATCTTGCGGGCCGAGGCATTGAGTTCCTCAAGCTGATCGTCTGAGAACTTCGGCACTGGGAAGGTGTTCCACCCCAGGGTGTTGGAATAGCGGAAATCGGATTTTAGCTTGCCGCAAACCGCAGCAATCCAGACAAGATGGATACGGGATGCGACCAAAGCGAGGCACCATTCTGGAGCATCATAAAGGACTTGATTGTTGTCTGATGACACGATCTTCCCAGCTGCTCGGTCAACCGGAAGATAGTCGCGGCGTTCGGAGCTGGTTCGAGGGACCAAGATCATGTGGCTCTTCGGTGCATTGTGCTCTCGAAACTGATGAGGCCTTGCAGCAAGTCGATTTGTGCCAGCATCGGTGCTTTGTGAGCGGTCATGCCTGACCTTTTCAATCCGTTCTCGAATTTCCTCGATGGATTGCGCTTCTGCGACTTTGTCATCATCAATCCAGAGACAATGTCGTTCGATCCCTTTGATGACTTCCTGGGAGCCAACGAATTTGTAGACAAACTGCTCAGACGCGGGAGCAGACTCGATAAGGGCCTCTTTCTCAGAAGGAGAAAGGATCAAGTGCCCGAAGTCATACGGGAAGTTGCCTGGCCCCATGGAATGCAATCCAAATAGGCCTGAGCGGGTCGCTTCGACAAAAACCTCGTCACCATCAATGAGGTATGCGTTGATTTGATTGCATTCCTTCTTCAAGTCCCCCTCAAAAAGAACCAAAGACCTGTGTGGTTGTGCACTCAGACCGACAATTACACATTCGACCGCCGCGTTTTTGGCAGCATTGTTACGCCACTTAAATGGTCTATGAGCGAAGAAGATCTTTACGCCATCGTTCAGTATATTCGACCACAACGGTTCGACGGCAGCACCCTGGACCGTCGAACTTGTAGTGATCAAAGAGGATTTCGCTCTGAAATTGCGGACATAGTTTGACGCGAGAAACATCCATGCGGTGCTGAAATCGAGGCGTCCAGCATTCCGAATGTTACCTGCAAAGACGTCGTTGAAGTCTGCGCGCTGTTCCTTGGTTCGGTAGGTAGTGCCTACAAACGGCGGATTGCCTGCTATGAACACCTCTTCCCCCTCGGCGGGTGGCGGGCAGACCTCTTCCCAGTCCACCCTCAGGGCGTTGTCGCAGACAATATGGGCGCTTTCGCGCAGTGGCAGGCTGGCCGGGCCCTGGCCAAAGACCTCCTTGAACACCGCGTTGGCTTGATATTCGGCAATGAACAATGCCAGCTTGGCGGTC
Source organism: Aliiroseovarius crassostreae (assembly GCF_001307765.1). Lineage (GTDB taxonomy): Bacteria > Pseudomonadota > Alphaproteobacteria > Rhodobacterales > Rhodobacteraceae > Aliiroseovarius > Aliiroseovarius crassostreae. The sequence continues at coordinate 348,377 of NZ_LKBA01000019.1, read as the reverse complement.
TCGGCCGCAAAATCGGTGATCTCGATTCCGTGGAAGTTCTCGATCCGCACCCGGCTGAACATCACGTTCTGCTTGTTGTGTTTCAGCGCCTCAAGCCGTTCCAGCACCCGCATCTCGCGCTCGCGCAACTGGCGATAGGACACGACCAGAAAGTTGCCCGACCCGCAGGCGGGGTCAAAGACGCGGATCCCTTCAAGGCGATCCAGCACCCGCACCAGTGCGGTGGGTTTTTCCCAGGCCTTGTTGATCTCACCATCGAGGTCATCCAGGAACAGCGGCCCGATCACCTTCATGATGTTGGGCACCGAGGTGTAGTGCATCCCCAACTCGCTGCGCTGTTTTGGATCAGCCACTGATTGGATCATGGAGCCGAAGATGTCCGGATTGATCTCGCGCCAATCCTCGCCGCAAGCGTCGCGCAGATAGCGATAGGCGGTCACGTCAAAGACAGGTGCGTCGATGGAACCCGCAAAGAGCCCGCCGTTCACATAGTCCAGCTCCCCCGTCCATGCTGGAAGATCGTCACGCTTATCCTTAGGCAGGTTCATGGCTGAGAAAGCAGCGATGATCACCTCGCGCGCTTCCTCGCCCTTGTTGCCCGCATGGTTGAACAGGATCTGGCTGAACTGGTTGTCGGGGAAGATGCCCACATCCTCGGCAAACATGCAGAAGATCAGCCGCATCATCAGCTGGTTCATCTCATGCCGCCGCTCATCACTGGCCCAATCCGGGTTCTTTTTGACCAGCGCGTCATAAAGCTTGGCCAGCTTGGCGGTGACTTTGACGTCGATCGGGTTTTCTTCGGCTGCCTCATAGCGTTCCTTGCCCGCGGCAGGCAGGAAAAAGCCAAATTTGTCCCCAATCTCGTCAAAACGGCAATGCAGGGTCTCTCCGCTGACCCGCTGCTGGGCTGCCACCATCTCACCATCGGTGGCGATTAGGATCGCCGGTTTGGCGGTGGCGGTCTTCTTGGAGTTTCGCAGGGCCTCCAGCGTGACATCAGCCATGCCGGTCATAGCGGGGGCAAAATGGAACTTCTTGTTGACCAGGACGCCGCCGGGCTGATCCGATTTATTGGTCGTGCCATTGCGCAGCTTGGCAATCGCCGCTTGGGCGACATCGGTGGCTTGGGCAAACTCGAAGGGGAACTCTTCGGCGTTGAACGGCTTGTCAGAGATCTGTTCAAGGGCTTCGAAGATCTCAGTGGGGTTCATGGAAATTCCGCTCGTGGTAGTTATGTTATGACATGGCCGTAATTGACCATGTGCGAAATTTCTAAGAGCCGGCAGTGACTTGTGCAACCTAATGTTGTTTGCATTGGCCGAAATTCGAAAACCCGAAGCCACTTTATTTGCATTTTCGCCATAAAGTTTTGTTTCACCCCCCTTGAACGGCGTCGAGAAAAGCCCCAGTAAACATTGCACTTAGCTCTCTTCAGAGTTCAGTGAGACCGGAGCAGAGCCTGTGTCGCTCCGGTTCACATGAACTCGAAGAGAGCATTCAGAGACATCCGAAGGATGGATCTGACGAAGGGGCGACAAGATCTTCCTCAAATCTTGGAGCCCTTCATGACGGCACATGTGCCGGGCGCAACGCGTCCGATTTCCACCGGCGACATCGTTTCCTTCCGCTTCCCTCATTCCGACGGCCCTGGTGACAAGGACCGCCCCTGTCTGGTCATTCACGCAGATGATGACACTGGCGAAGTAGTTCTTGCCTATGGAACCTCGATCTTTCCGAAGGAGCGTGACGATCACTCGCTCACGGTCATGAATGCAGCCAATATGGCCGTCGCCAACCTCGTGAAACCAACACGGTTCCTCAGTGTGCGACGTGTCCGTGTAAAGCGCTCGGATCAGCGGTTTGCACCAAATGCCGAAGGCAATGTCGTCATCGGTCAATTTCCAGCTGACGGAATTTGTTGGGGGCAGCGATATGCCAAGCTCCCCACCAAAACGCCTGATCAGGAACGCCACGGAGTTCACCCTCCAAAGGCACAGCGTTCTCAAACGCGACGTGGCTTGTTTGGCCGTCGCAATCCCCGCGAAGCAATCGTCGCCTGATCTCACCTGGCTTAAGGCCCCCAATGCGGGGGCCTGACGCTGAAGCCGTTAGCTATCATTCCAAGAGTTGGCTTCCTCGTAAAGACTATCGCGCCAGTCCTCAAACAGGGCTTCGACATCTTCCCCCTTTGCGGCTGGACCTGTCGCGTATTTGTGCCGCTCCGGTTTCTCACTTAAGCGACCTTTCGTTCGAAGGCCAAGGGGCTTTTCCAGCCCAGTGCTGAGTGCCTTCGACGCGGATTGTAGAAGCCGTTGATGTATTCGAAGATGGCCATCTCAGCATCGCGACGTGTCCGCCAGGATCGCTGCCACAGCAGTTCCGCCTTGATGGTCTTGAAGAAGGTTTCGACGGCAGCGTTGTCGTAACAATTCCCAGTCCCGCTCATTGATACCTTGAAGCCGTGCTGGCGTAGGATCTTCTGGTAGTCGTGGGAACAGTATTGGCTGCCGCGGTCCGTGTGATGGATGCAGCCCTTCGATGGTCGCCGCAAGGCAATGGCCATGTTCAACGCTCGGATCGCCAGGTCCCGCTTCATACGATTACTGACAGCCCAGCCGATCACCCGTCGGGAATGCAGATCGAGGATGACCGCGAGATACAGCCAGCCCTCTTGGGTCCAGACATAGCTGATGTCACCCGCCCATTTCCGATTCGGACGGGCTGCCGAGAAGTCCCGGTTCAGTAAGTTCGGTGCGATGTTGAAGCTGTGGTTGCTGTCCGTGGTCGCCTTGAACTTCCTGTTCCTTCTAACCACAATGCCGTTATCACGCATCAAGCGTCCGATGCGGCGGTGGCCGACTGGCAATCCCAACTCTTTCAATTCCTCGGTCATGCGTGACCGGCCATAGCTGCCGAGAGACAGGGCAAACTGTTCACGGATATGAGCCAGCACAACCATGTCCTTGCGTTGGCTCTGGCTGAGGGGGCGGCTCCGGAAGGCCCGATACCCCCGCGGGCTGACATCCATGATTTGGCACAGCCGTTCGATGGGCAACATTTCGGCGTTCTTTGCGATGAAAGCGAACCTCATTTGCTTCGCTCCGCAAAGAACTGGGTGGCCTTTTTTAGCACCTCCCTCTCCTCCCGGAGCATGCGGTTCTCTTTGCGCAGCTCCGCGACCTCGCGCTCGAGATCAGAATGGGCAGAAGGCTTCTCTGGGTTGCGCCGATCCTGCTGGATCCAACGGCTCAGCGTCGAGAAGCCGACGCCAAAATCCGCAGCGACCTGCTTACGCGGCAGCCCGCTGGTTAACGCTACCCGCACTGCCTCTGCGCGGAATTCGGGGGTGGGGTTCGATGCCATGATGTCTCTCCTTTGTGGCAAAATACCAAGTCAAAGGAGCGGAACAATTCCGCGACAGGTCCACCTCGCCACCACCGGAAAATGATCCTCACAGAATTGGCCTGACGGCCAATGCGACTTGGACCGTGCCTGCTATTTGAGGGCCACGCGCTCCAAGGCGCATACCTCAAGCTGGCCTACTTTTGCTCCGCCACAGTGGCAGGGTTTTACCCTGCCGTTGACAACGCCATCGTCAGGGTCTGGTTATGAAGCCTGACCCTAAGCTATGTCCCAACTTTGCTGCTTGCTGTAAACGCAACAACTCACTCTTCGCGTATTCATAAGCATCTTCATAAACTGTAAGTTTCGTGCTGCGTGTGAGATGGCCTTTGCGTCCGCCTATCTTCAAGTGCATATACTAAAGCGTTTCGAGATTAACTTGAGACACAAGTTGATTTCGAAACGCCCGCAACATCAGTAGGTTTCGAGCGTTTCGACTCATTATTGTGTCTCAATAATAAGTCGAAACGCTTTAATTTGGCTGTCTGTGTGATTTAGCGTTGGGCACAGCGACAGCGAGGTTGCGCTTAAACAAACTAAGCGCCCCCCAAAGTGCTCCACTCTATCCTCGCCAAACGCCAACGGCACATTCCAATAGCAACCTAAAACGCTACAGATATGCTAAAATCGCTCAACCATAACGTCAACGCATACGGTGTCTGCTACAATTTCGCTACGCACAAAAAAAGGGCTGCGAAATACGCAACCCTTTGTTTTGTAAGGAAAATTCGAAAGCTCGAACTTAACGCTTGGAGAACTGGAAGCTCTTACGGGCTTTGGCCTTACCGTATTTCTTACGTTCCACAACACGCGAGTCGCGGGTCAGGAAGCCAGCGGCTTTCAGAGCGCCACGCAGCGAGGGTTCGTACAGTTGCAGAGCTTTCGAGATACCGTGTTTCACAGCACCTGCCTGGCCCGACAGACCGCCGCCTTTTACGGTGGCGTATACGTCGAATTCACCCAGAACACCGGCCACTTCGAACGGCTGGCGCAGGATCATCTGCAGAACGGGGCGTGCGAAATAGACGTTCACGTCGCGACCGTTGACTTCCACTTTACCCGAACCCGGTTTGATCCAGACACGGGCCACAGCGTCTTTACGCTTACCGGTGGCATAAGAACGACCCAGCTCGTCACGGACGGGCTCACGGGGGGCAGCAACTTCAATAGCGGCTTCGGTGCCTTCAACGACAGCGTTCAGCTCATCAAGCGATTTGATCTCTTCAGTCATGATCAGCCCTCACGCGAGTTTTTCGGGTTCATGGATTTGACGTCCAGCACTTCCGGGCTCTGGGCCTCATGGGGGTGCTCGGCGCCTGCGTAAACGCGCAGATTGGTCATCTGCTGACGGCTCAGCTTGCCGCCCGGCAGCATGCGCTGCACGGCTTTGATGACCAGACGCTCGGGGTGGGCACCCTCAAGGATCTGACCGGCAGTGCGCGACTTGATGCCGCCCGGGTAACCGGTGTGCCAGTAGTGCACTTTGTCGGTGCGCTTCTTGCCGGTCATCTGGATTTTATCCGCATTGATCACGATGACATTGTCACCCATGTCCATGTGCGGAGTGAACGAGGCTTTGTGTTTGCCACGAAGACGCATTGCGATGATCGACGCAAGACGGCCCAGAACAACGCCCTCGGCGTCGATCAGGATCCATTTCTTGTCGATATCTGCAGGCGTTGCAGAGAAGGTTTTCATGTGTTCAGCCCTGATTGGGTTTCGGATGGGGTGTTTTTAGTGATTTCTGAATTCGGGTCAAGCACCAAAACACTTATAAAATCGTTCAAAAACAACAGGTTGAAAATATGGTATTATTTTACCCCATCGCCCCAATGGTCTTTTCCCCGTTCTGCACAGGGTTTTACTCTGGCCGGAACACTTCGTCCTTCACCAATGCCTTGATTGTCCGCAAAACCAGCCCGCCAATGACAACAGCCAGAAGGGCAAGCACCAGCACGGCAATTGTCTGATGGGCCCGCGACCCATCCAGCTGCGAAAATCGGAAAGACGCGATCGAAAGGGCCGCCAGTGGAAAGCTGAGAGCCCACCAGCTCAGCGCAAAGGGCATTTTGACCAGACGCGGAACCTGGGCCAGCACCAGCGCCGCAAAGATATAGCCTGCATTCATCAGCATCCGCGCAAAGCCATCCACCTCACCCACCATGCCCACATAGGCGATGAAGGCGACAGCGGGGGGCGCGATCAGGATCACCATGGTCGGAAATAGCCGCGCCACAATCGGGTCATGGAAAATCAACCGGTTCATCACAAGGGTCAGTAGGACGATCCAGAACAGGATCCCACCAGAGAAGAACAGCCAGGACGTCTCAATATAGCCAATGCGCGCGCCCAGAACCGGCACAAGCACGTTTCCAACCGCCGGAATGAACCAGGCGGGCGTCAGGTGCCCAACCTCAAAGGACCGATGCGAAATCCAACCGGAGACCACCGCTATGGTCAGCGCGCCCTGCCCCACCACGCCAGCCAGCCAGATCCACTCCGCCAGTTCCGGTGCATGGGCATGAGTGGCCATAGAAAGCAGCAGTAGTGACACCGTAATCGTTGGAAAGAACGCCAGTTTGACCGGGTGATGCCATTCCTCGATCACCATCCTGGGATAGCGCAGCGCCTTGGCAAGGTAGAAAACTGTCACAATCCCCATCACCGTGACCGAAATCAGCCAGACCAGCGATGACACCGCCCCCATCCATGGATACACCGGTGCCCCTGCATGCAAAGCCAGAGTAAGCCCCATCAAGCCCATGACAATGGCAAAAAACGTGACCGGAAAATGCGCGAGGCGAGAAAACTCCGGCGGTGCGGTCTGGTCAGACATGACATATTCCTTTTTCAGACTATACCCCAGACCTGCTCAGGCAATCCGTGAGGGTCAAGCCCTCTCTGGCGGGATTGAGTAGGTCAATGTTGCACGCGCAACAGGCGCATCATCCCCTTCGGAATGGATCAGAACATCCCCAACCGCAAGCACCCTTCCCAGCTTGTGCAATCGGCAATGGGCAACAAGGTCTGCATCGGAACGAGGTTTGCGCATGAAGTCGATGGAGCAATTGGTTGTGACCGCCAGCGCCTTGGGGCCGATCATGGCAAGAATAGCCAGGTAAACAGACACGTCAGCCAGGGCAAACATTGTCGGACCCGAGACAGTGCCCCCTGGCCGAAGATGCTTCTCTGCCACCCGCTTGCGCATGGTGATCTGCATCGGCGCGACATCCGCCACCTCGAAATCATCCGCCACCTGCGGGAATTGCGCGTCCAGAAAGGCCGCCAGCTCCGCCCGGTTCATTTTCAGCTCCATTGGCCCCCCTAACTGCCGCAGCGTCATTTCAACTTCACGCGCATTCCTCTGGGAAATACGCGTGATGTCCCTATCGTGACGACAAGACCCAAGGGAGGACAAGATGGAAGATCCAATACTGATCCGGAACGACGCTGCGTCAGTTGCAACCGTGACACTGAACACCCCCGGCACGTTGAACGCGCTGTCGGATGAGATGCTGGCCGCTCTGAGCGAAGAATTGGAACGTATTGCCGCCGATCCCACAATCCGTGCGGTGATCCTGGCGGGCAATGGCAAAGCCTTTTGCGCAGGCCATAACCTGAAGCAGATGACTGCGGCGCGGGCATCCAAAGACGGCGGCAAAGCCTATTTTCAGGATCTGTTTTCCCGCTGCGCCAGCATGATGGTGCAAATTACCCGTATGCCGCAGCCAGTGATCGCCCAGGTGCATGGCATTGCCACTGCGGCCGGGTGTCAACTGGTGGCAAGCTGCGACATGGCGGTTGCGGCCGAGGGGACGCGCTTTGGTGTGAACGGGGTCAATATCGGTCTGTTCTGCTCCACCCCGATGGTGGCGCTGACCCGCAACATTCCCCGCAAACTGGCGTTTGAGATGCTGACCACCGGCGAGTTCATTTCCGCCGATCGCGCGGCTGAGCTGGGGCTTGTCAATCATGTGGTGCCACATGAAGCCCTTGAGGAAGAAACCCGCAGGCTCGCGGACAAGGTAGCCTCAAAACTCGGCGCTGCGGTGAAAATTGGCAAATCTGCTTTCTATGATCAGCTGACCATGGGATTGGAAGATGCCTATGGTTTTACTGGCGAGGTTATGGCGCAGAACATGATGTTCCGCGACACCGAGGAAGGCATCAACGCTTTTATCGAAAAGCGGGCGCCGAACTGGAACCAGAGCGAGGACTGAGGGGCGCTGCCCCTCGGCCTTACGGCCTCACCCCGGGATATTTTCAACAAGAAAAAAACGGCAACGGGGTGAGGTTGATCCTGTCCCCGTCAAACTGCGCGATGTGACCGGGGGGCAATTCGATCCAATCCAGTTCGCCCTTCTCCAACGGTTCACTGACAACCGCCCATCCCTGGCGGGTTGGCGACCAGCGGTAATAGACAGAAGGCGCGATATGGTCTGAACTTGCCCGTACCGCCCACAGTTTTTCTCCATCTGAAAAGGCTGCTGACAGGCGCATATGCGGTGTTGTCCCTCTTTCTTGGGACAGCTCAGAAAGTGTGCTCGCCGCACGGGCCAAGGCTTTTGCCGGATCATGCTCCAGCCCTTCGGCCAGAGCCAGCAGGAACAGAACCTCACTGTCGGTGGCGCCTTTCCGGCTGGGGTAAAGCGCATCGGGAACGGCCATATCCGCCTGTTTTCGAAATGCTCAAACCCTCCGAATTGGCCATTATGCATGAAGCTCCAATTTTCATGCACAAACGGGTGGCAATTGTTGCGGCTGATCGCAGAGCCGGTTGAGGCGCGCACATGGGCCAGAAACAGGCCTGACTGCTCCTGCCTGCAGACTGCGCGCAGGTTGGGGTCGGACCAGGCAAGATAAATGTCCCGATACAGGCCCGGTTCAGGGCGCGCATCATACCAGGCCGGCCCAAACCCATCCCCATTGGTGGCTGTTTTGCATTCCGTGGCGTCCTGGCTTTGTGCAATCAACGAATGGCCCGGCCGGGTCACCACCTCCTCCAAAAAGATCGGCATCCCGAGATAAGCAGCCCAACGGCACATAATTCCCCTTGCGCCGAACATGATGCCATAACGTTGATTTCAGAGATTTGACGCGGAGGCGATCAATGCTGCCTTTGTCTGACATCTGTATAGACGCCCCTTTTGTCCATGAAAAGAGCCGCGAAGGGGCTGGTGTCGCCAGCAAGCTTAACGCAGAACAGTCTGAGAGGCAGACCCAAAGCACTGCGTATTTTCGAGATCACCCATGCCCTATCTTGTCCTGATTTTTGCCGTTCTCGCCGAAACCATAAGCACCTCAGCCTTGCAGGCCAGTCAGCAATTCCCCGTCTTGGGCCATCGATCACCGTGGTTGTCGCTTGCGGGATCAGCTTTGCCCTTCTGGCCTGGGTGTTGAAGTTCATGTCAGTGGGTATTGCCTATGCGCTCTGGTCTGGCCTTGCGATTGTGTTGATTGCGGTCATCGGCCTTGTGGCTTTTGGTCAGAAACTGGACCTGCCCGCCGTGATTGGCCTGCTCCTGATCGTGGCCGGGATAGTCGTGACCAACCTGTTTTCGGTAAGTTCCCCCCATTAAAGCGTTTCAACTTGAACCTGACACAGGAAAACGTCGAAACACCACAAGAGATCTGAATATCGTGGGTGTTTCGGGTTAAACATGGGTTTCAGGTTTCTCCCGGAAGGCTTTAACGCACGATAAACAGGTGAAACAACGATTTGGACTGGCAATTCGCCCCAAGTCACGCTATTCGCGCGTCAACTTCCTATCAAAAGGCGCGCAACATGGACCTTCGCAATATCGCGATTATCGCTCACGTTGACCACGGCAAAACCACGCTGGTTGACGAACTTCTGAAACAATCCGGCGCATTTCGCGAAAATCAGGCTGTGGCTGAACGGGCCATGGACTCGAATGAACTGGAGCGCGAACGCGGCATCACCATCTTTGCCAAACCGACCTCGGTCGAATGGAAAGACACCCGCATCAACATCGTTGACACCCCCGGCCACGCCGATTTCGGCGGCGAGGTTGAGCGGATCCTGTCGATGGTGGACGGGGTTGTTTTGCTGGTGGACGCCGCAGAAGGCCCGATGCCGCAGACCAAATTCGTGACCTCGAAGGCGCTGGCGCTGGGCCTGCGCCCGATTGTGGTTCTGAACAAGGTCGACAAACCAGACGCCGAACCCGACCGTGCTCTGGATGAGTGTTTTGACCTCTTTGCCTCGCTCGGGGCCAATGAAGACCAGCTTGATTTTCCGCATATGTATGCCTCGGGCCGCAATGGCTGGGCTGATGCGGATCTGGACGGGCCGCGCAAAGACCTGCATGCGCTGTTCAACCTCATCGTCAACCACGTTCCGAAACCGAAGCAGATCGCCCATCAGGACGAAGATTTCTCGATGCTGGCAACCACTCTCGGGTCCGACCCCTTTGTGGGCCGGATCCTGACCGGCCGCGTTGAAACCGGTCGTCTCAAGGTTGGGGCCACCGTTCAGGCCATTTCGCGTATCGGGCAAAAGATCGAACAATTCCGCGTCACCAAGATCCAGGCCTTCCGCGGATTGTCCCAGCAGGACATTGAAGAAGCGGTCGCCGGGGACATCGTGTCGATTGCGGGCATGTCCAAGGCCACCGTGGCCGACACGATCTGTGCGCTTGCCGTGGATGAACCGCTTGAAGCCCAACCCATTGATCCGCCCACCATCACGGTGACCTTTGGCATCAATGACAGCCCGCTTGCCGGTCGTGACGGCAAGAAGGTGCAATCGCGCGTCATCCGCGACCGGCTGCACAAGGAAGCAGAGTCGAACGTGGCAATCAAGATCGAAGACACCCCCGGCGGCGAAGCTTTTGAGGTGTCGGGTCGTGGCGAACTCCAGATGGGTGTGCTGATCGAGAACATGCGCCGCGAAGGGTTTGAGCTGTCGATCTCGCGCCCGCAAGTGATCATGCGCGAAGAAAACGGCCAGAAGATGGAGCCGGTCGAAGAGGCCACCATCGACGTGGATGACGAATATTCCGGTGCAGTGATCGAGAAACTGACCGGGGCGCGCAAAGGTGAATTGGTGGAGATGCGCCCCGCCGGGGCGGGCAAGACCCGCATTATCGCCCATGTGCCATCGCGCGGCCTGATTGGCTATCATGGCGAGTTCCTGACCGACACGCGTGGCACCGGCGTTCTGAACCGCGTGTTCCATGGCTGGACCCCGTTCAAAGGATCCATTCCGGGCCGTCGGGCAGGTGTGCTGATCTCCATGGAAAACGGCACGTCAGTGGCTTACGCGCTGTGGAACCTGGAAGAGCGTGGCAAAATGATGATCGGCGCGCAGGCCGACGTGTATCAGGGCATGATCATTGGCGAGCATTCGCGCGAAAACGATCTGGAAGTGAACCCCTTGAAGGGTAAGAAACTGACCAACGTGCGCGCGTCTGGTACCGATGATGCGGTGCGATTGACCACGCCGATGACCCTGTCGTTGGAAGAAGCGATTGCCTATATCAATGACGACGAGCTGGTGGAAGTGACCCCCAACAATGTGCGTCTGCGCAAACGTTATCTGGATCCGCATGAACGCAAGCGGATGGCAAAAGCCAATCAATAACAACAATTTACAAAATTAGACTAAAGCCCTCGAAAACCTTTTCGGGGGCTTTTATCTTGGTGTTTCGGCATAGGGATCCGCCACAAGTTGATCATCATCCGCATAAAGGATGTTTCCGGGGCGGTCCGTTTTCAGAAGCTCAATCTGATAGCCATGCATTTCCAGAAAAGCCGCCAGTTCCCATGCCTTATCTATCGCCTCATCAGCCTCCGGACGAAACCAGCTTAGCCCACGGGTAAATTCTTTCTCCCGATCATGTTTCGACCCGGAAAAGCGGTCGGGCAGTTGCAGGTTTTCCCGAAACCAGGCCAATAGGTCTTCAAGATATTGGGCGCTGTATTGATCCAGTTCCGGATCATCGCGCAGCTCATAAGCTGCAACGAAAAATCCGGCACGGGCATCCAACCCATCGACCGGCCGATCACATACAAATCGAATAAACATGTTGGGCCTTATTCACTGGTCTCTACGATCAGAAGCTCCCGCTCCGACGCATCGCGCGCATGGCTCAGTGCCTCTTGGTATTCCGGCGAGTGATAACATTTCTCTGCCGCCTCAACGCTGTCAAACTTCGCCACCACATTTCGGGGACGTTCCTTGCCCTCAAGCTGCACATAGCGTCCGGCGCGGGCAATGAAGTGGCCGCCATGTTTGGCAATGGCCGACCCCGCCAGCTTGGCATATTTGCCATAGGCCTCTTCGTCGGTCACGGTCACATGGGCAATCCAGAGTGCGGGCATCGGTCTCTCCTTACACGCGGTCAAAAGGAAAAGGTCGCGCCAACATGGCACGACCTTCCTGCTCTTGCGAGCGGTTTCTCTCTCAAAATCAGCCTGCGATTACCGCTTCAGCTGCTTTGATGGCCCCTTGGGCATTCTCCGCCGAGGCACCGCCACCTTGGGCGAGTTCCGGGCGGCCACCGCCCCCCTTCCCGCCCAGCTCAGGCACGGCAGCCTTGACCAGATCAACCGCAGACAACCTGTCGGTCAAATCAGCCGTCACACCGGCGGACACAGCCACCTTGCCGTCATTATCGGCAATGATCAGAACCGCCCCGGATCCAAGCCCATCCTTGTGTTCATTGACCAGGGTTTGCAGGTCTTTGCCCCCAACGCCCTGCACCACGGCAGCCAGGAATTTCACCCCATTGATCTCTTTGGTCTCAGCACCTGCCCCCGATGCCTTGGCCAGCTCACGTTTGAGGTTGGAAATCTCGGCATTCAGCGCCTTGCGCTCATCCATCAGCCCCTTGATACGCTCCACGACCTCTTCTGGCTTGGCCTTCAGCATCCCCTGAATCTCTGCCGCGCGCGCCGTTTCTTCTTCGATATAGGCAAAGGCGGCCTTTCCGGTCAGGGCCTCGATCCGGCGCACACCGGCCGAGCTGGCCCCTTCCGACAGGATAACGCAGACCCCGATTTCACCGGTCTGAGACACATGTGTGCCACCGCACAGCTCAATCGAATAGGTCTTGCCATCAGCACCTTTTCCGGTCGGAGCATGCCCCATGGAAACCACACGCACCTCATCCCCATATTTCTCGCCAAACAGCGCCTGGGCCCCCATGTCGCGTGCGTCATCCGGGGTCATGATCCGGGTTTCAACCTTGCTGTTCTGGCGGATGTAGGTGTTCACCTCACGCGCCACATTCGACAATTGCTGTGCGCTCATGCCCTTGTTGTGGCTGAAATCGAACCGCAGACGATCATCGGCATTGAGGGAGCCACGCTGGGCCACATGTTCCCCCAACTCATTGCGCAGCGCCTCGTGCAGCAGATGCGTGGCGGAGTGGTTGGCCCGAATGGCCGAGCGGCGCAGGTGATCAACCGCCAGTTCAGCGCCCTGCCCGGTCTTGATCTCACCCTCTTCCACCTTGGCGAAATGAATGAAGACATCTGCCACTTTCTTGGTGTCCGTCACACGGGCTGAGCCGCTCTCGGTGCGGATCAATCCGCTATCCCCAACCTGACCACCACTTTCGGCGTAGAAGGGCGTTTGGTTCACAACAATCTGAACCTCGTCCCCAGCTTTGGCCGCATCCAGTTGCGCGCCACCAGACACAAGCGCCAGCACCTGGCCCTCCGCATGTTCGGTGTCATAGCCCAGGAACTCGGTCACCCCGTGCTCTTCCGCAAGGTCAAACCAGATGGTCGCGTCTGCGGCCTCACCGGAACCAGACCAGGCAGCGCGGGCGCGGTCCTTTTGCGCTTGCATCGCGGTATCGAAACCGGCCTGATCCACGCCACGGCCTTTTTCCCGCAGCGCATCCTGGGTCAGGTCAAGCGGGAAACCGTAGGTATCATACAGCTTGAACGCGGTTTCACCGGGCAGATCTTCGCCTTCCCCCAGCCCCGACAGCTCGTCATCAAGCAGTTTCAAACCGCGATCGAGTGTCTTTTTGAAGCGGGTTTCCTCGTTCAGAAGCGTTTCTTCGATCATGGTCTGTGCACGACCAAGCTCCGGATAGGCCTGCCCCATCTGTGCGACCAGTTCCGGCACCAGGCGATGCATGACCGGATCTTTTGCCCCCAGCAGATGCGCGTGACGCATGGCCCGACGCATAATGCGACGCAGCACGTAACCACGCCCTTCATTTGACGGCAGAACCCCGTCCGCCATCAGGAAAGATGTCGAGCGCAGGTGGTCGGCAATCACGCGATGATGCACGTTCTGATCCCCGTAGGGATCCACATTCGTTGCATGGGCCGAGGCCTCAATCAGTGCTTTGAAAAGATCGGTGTCATAGTTGTCATGGCTACCCTGCAAAAGCGCGCCGATCCGTTCCAACCCCATGCCGGTATCAATCGACTGCATGTCCAGCGGCACCATCGAGCCATCCGCAAACTGTTCGTTCTGCATGAAAACGATGTTCCAGATTTCAATGAACCGGTCGCCATCTTCTTCCGGACTGCCCGGAGGGCCACCCCAGATGTGATCCCCGTGATCATAGAAAATCTCGGTGCAGGGGCCGCAGGGACCAGTTGGGCCCATCTGCCAGAAATTGTCATTGGTGGCGATGCGGATGATCCGATCTTCCGGCACACCAACCTTTTTCCAAATCTCAAACGCCTCGTCATCGGTGTGATAGACGGTGGTGTAGAGCTTATCCTTCGGAATATCGAATTCGCGGGTGATCAGCTCCCATGCGAAAGGGATTGCCTCATGCTTGAAGTAATCCCCAAAGCTGAAATTCCCCAACATCTCGAAAAAGGTGTGGTGGCGCGCTGTGTAGCCAACATTGTCGAGGTCATTGTGTTTACCCCCTGCGCGCACACATTTCTGCGCAGTGGTCGCCCGTACATAATCGCGCTTTTCCACCCCGGTGAACAGGTTCTTGAACTGCACCATGCCGGAGTTCACAAACATCAGCGTCGGGTCATTGCGCGGCACAAGTGGCGAGCTGTCCACCACCTCATGCCCCTGCTTGTCGAAGTAATTCAGAAAGGTCGAGCGAATATCGTTCAGGCTGGCCATGTTCTCTTGCCTCTTGTGAGCTTTCAACGTGGTTTACCCGGCCCCGCTTCCCCTGTCCACTGGCCATATGAAAATCATCTGGCACATAAAACAAAGGCCGGGAACACCCCCGACCTTCGCTGTTTTCTCAGGATATTTGATCACAATGGATCAGGCTTCCAGAAGCCCGTCATCCTCGTCACGCTCCTCTGGCGGCATCTCAAAGTCCAGACCGTGTGCCGCGCGGATCTTGTCTTCGATCTGAAGGGCCGTGCGTTTGTTTTCGCGCAGGTAGGTCTTTGCATTTTCGCGCCCCTGACCGATACGCTCATCACCATAGCTGAACCAGGAGCCTGACTTCTCAACCACACCGGCCTTGACCCCGAGGTCCAGAAGTTCCCCCATTTTCGAAATACCTTCACCATACATGATGTCGAACTCGACCTGCTTGAACGGCGGCGCGACCTTGTTCTTGACAACTTTGACCCGTGTGGCGTTCCCCACCACCTCATCGCGATCCTTGATCTGACCGATACGGCGAATATCCAGACGGACCGAGCTGTAGAATTTCAGCGCATTGCCACCCGTCGTGGTTTCAGGGCTGCCAAACATCACGCCGATTTTCATACGGATCTGGTTGATGAAAATCACCATGCAATTTGAGCGCGCAATCGAGCTGGTCAATTTTCGCATGGCCTGACTCATCAGGCGGGCCTGCACGCCAACACTGCTATCGCCCATGTCCCCTTCGAGCTCTGACTTCGGGGTCAAGGCGGCCACTGAGTCGATAACAACCATGTTCACGGCCCCCGAGCGCACCAGGGTATCAACGATTTCCAACGCCTGCTCGCCTGTGTCAGGCTGGCTGATCAGAAGCTCGTCGAGATCCACCCCCAGTTTCCTGGCATAAAGAGGATCCAGCGCGTGTTCTGCATCAACAAACGCACAAACGCCGCCCTTTTTTTGCTCTTCGGCGACACAATGAAGTGTCAGCGTGGTCTTGCCCGAACTTTCCGGACCATAGATCTCGACGATCCGGCCTTTTGGCAGACCACCGATCCCCAACGCAATATCCAGCCCCAATGAGCCGGTAGATGTGCTTTCGATTTCAGTAACCGGATTATCGGCACCGAGTTTCATGATCGAACCTTTGCCGAACTGGCGCTCGATCTGGGCCAATGCGCTGTCGAGCGCCTTTTGCTTGTCACTATCGCGTTTCATGTCAAAAATATCCGCAGTCGCCATTGTTTCTTTCCTTATTTCACATCGGGTGAACTGCGGCAACACAATCGCATGTTCACAAAATGTTCCCATCAAGACATAAAGCACAAAACAGGAACATTACAACTTGTTATTTACCAATATAAATTTTCCCAAAATAAGGTAACCAAGTCGTTAATGTCAGAAAAACCACAATATATCATTGTTTTTATTAATGTATTTGCTGCTGGACTGTCGCGGTAAGTTCCGTGAGCGAAAACGGTTTCGGGAGGAACACCGAGTTGGGAACGCGCGCCTGATGTTCTGAAACCGAATCCTCTGCATAACCAGACACGAATACCACCTTCACGCCAGGGCGCTTCTCCATCGCCTTCATCACCCAGGTCGGTCCATCCATACCGGGCATGACCACATCAGTCACAAAAACATCAACTGACAATGACGGGTCTTCGAGGATGGAAAGCGCATCTTCGGCACTTTCCGCCTCCAGTACGGTATACCCCCTCATCCGCAATGCTCGGGAGGCAAAAGCACGCACAGGTGCTTCATCCTCTACCAACAGAACAACACCGCCAGAGCTCTCACGACTCAGATCATGGGTTGGATTGGGCAAACGCGTGTCCGGGCCAGAAGCAGGAGATACGTTTCCATTAGGCGACACCGCCCCAGCAACCTGTGAAACAATTGTATCAATTGCTTTGTCCTGCCCAGGGTTATTCACATCCTCAGGCTGTGTGGACACCGCGTTGGTAAGCACAAGGGGTTCCAGCGATGGGGATGGTCGCTCAGTAGCGTTGATATTCTCGGCTACCGCCCCCTCTTTTTCAGAATGCGCTTCCTTGGAAGTTTCCTTCCAAACGGGGAAATAGAGTGTAAATGTGGTCCCGGATCCGGGCACGGAATCCACAAAGATATATCCGCCCGTCTGTTTGATGATTCCGTAGGCCATGGACAGCCCAAGCCCCGTCCCTTGCCCGGACTTCTTGGTGGTAAAAAAGGGCTCAAAGATCTTGTTGATCTTATCCGAACCAATTCCCGTTCCATGATCGATGACACGCACCGTTACATATTCACCAGGTGGTACCGTCGCGCGATCTCGCTCCAACGCGCTGTCAAGTATGACATTTCGGGTTTCCACACGCACGGTCCCACCGTCCGGCATCGCGTCGCGTGCGTTGACCACGAGGTTCATGATCACCTGGTCCAACTGGCGCCGGTCCGCCCGGATAGCCAGCAGTTTTTCATCATGATCCAGTTCCAGCAACACGCGCTCCCCGACCAAACGATTTAGAAGGTGAGTCAAATCTGACAGTGTATCAGACAAATCGATCACTTCCGGGCGCAATGTCTGTTTTCGCGAGAAAGCCAGAAGCTGACCGACCAGAGAAGCAGCGCGGTTGGCGTTCTGGTGAATCTGGGTAAGATCCGAGTATTCAGGATCCGCCTCATCCCGACCGGTCAGCAAAAGATCACAATGCCCCGATATGGCGGTCAGCAGATTGTTGAAGTCATGAGCAACACCACCTGCCAATTGCCCAATGGCCTGCATTTTCTGGCTTTGCACGAACTGGGCCTCAAGGTTCTTGAGCTCTGTTGCGTCCTGTATAACCGCCACCAGAGTGGGGCCGTCATCATCAGTCATCTGACTCAGCGAAATCTGCAGGAACACTTCCTCATCCGGCTTTATCGCACGCACAACTTCCGTTCTGCCCAGATGGCGCCCGGCATGCGCTTCGGCCAGCCAGTCGGAGACCGGACGACCAAGCCCCTCCACCTGCTCAGACAAAAGACTGCCAACCGCATCCCTGTCCGCCAGAAGGTCACGCGCCCGCTTGTTGGCCATGGAAATCCTACCCTTGGCGTCCAGCTTCAACAAAGGCACAGGAAGGACCTCAACCCCGGCCCATTCACCGCTTGACATAGTGGGCGTGGCATCCGCCGGCAGCAGATACATTTCCTTGCGCGCGGCAGAACAATTTATTTCATATACCACCACGGGCACGGGGCCGGACTTGCCCGACACCTGCACCACAACACCGGAACGGACCGGTGTTTCAACAAAAATTCGATTCAGCGTGGTTTCACGCCCTCCAAGCAGCAAACGAGCCGCTTCATTCATGAACAGGATTGTGCCGTTCTTGGAAACCGTCAACATCGGCAGAGCGATGTTTTCCCCCGATCGGCCAGCAATGCTACGCTCTCCGGTCTCATCCACCCGCCAAATGAACCCAGATTCCTGCATCCGATGCACAGTAATCCTTATATTTCCGCGCCTTATGACCACATCTTCCGATGCGGAACTGGTGGCTTCGGCGCGGCTTTGCAATTTGCTCAACACCGCAGAAGGTGACGCAAACAGGTCATGGAAGGCCCGCGCCAGGGTCTGCCCCGGTTTCGCTTCAAATTGCGCCCCGGCGGCAGCGTTTGCATAGATGATTTCACCTTCGCCATCGGTGACCAGAACCGGTGCAGCATCATTGCCGGCACACATTTCAACAGAAGCAAATATTTTAGCCACCTGCACGCGATGCCAACGGCGAATGCCCAGGACAAGAAGCGCAAGAGATAACAGAGCCCCCCCACAGATAACCGCCGCAAATCGCCCCAGATCAGGGACCCCTGGAAGAGCAATCGCCCCAGCCAGCACAATCAATGCCAGAAGCACGATATAGCCGACGCGCGGCGCAAGATCCTGGGCGACAACTACCATTTGGTGAGGGGACAAGGCAGATCGCACCACGTGGATCCCTTTCATGCGAGTTCAGGTGCCTCTTTATGCGGCGTCTATCGTTAACACGGCATTAACGCTGGACAAGGGGACCACAGAAAAAGGCGGACAGATCCCCTCAGGGTTGATCTAATCGCGTGATTAATCGCGCGTCAATAGAGCAACGTAAAAACCGTCCCCACCCTCAAGCGGTGTGAACTGACGCTCATTCCTCACAGACCACCATCCCGACGGCCTGTTGATCATCTGAAGTTGGTTTTCCACATCGAACAATGAGCACGTGGCGTACCCAATTCGCCCATCACCCGCCGCAAATGACGAAATAGTCTTTATAATTGAATATTGTATCGCGCAAAGCTCATCTAATTTATCCGCTGTCAGGCGCCACTTTCCCTGTGGATCCCTGCGCCATGAGCCGCTCCCGGAACACGGAGCATCCGCCAGAACCAGATCAAAAGGAGGGCGTTCCGATAAGGCCTCTGTGGTGCAACATTCAATCTGGACACCCGCCCGCCGGGCCCGTTCGGGAATATCCTTCATGCGACGCGGCGAAACATCATGGGCAACCACTTCAGCCCCAAGAGCTGCCATCGCAAGCGATTTGCCCCCGCCTCCGGCGCAGTAATCCAGAACCCGCATTCCCGGCCGCAGGCCGAGCTCTTCAACCAGAGCTTGCGATGCCGCATCCTGAAGCTCAACCAGCCCCATCTGATAAGCGTTCGATTGCGAAACACGCCGCGGATTTTCAATCACTTCAAGTGCGGTCGATGCCAGAGGATGAGCGCGGGCAACAATGCCGTCACACGCCAAGGCATCAATTGCCTCCTCCCGCGTCAGACGCGCGATGTTGACCCTGAGAAACACAGGTGCCCGATCCCGCAAACAGGCCAGCACCTGATCACAGTTTCCCCCCAGGCTTCGCTGAAACAGGTCATAGGCCCAGTCCGGGCAATCCAATGCCTCAGCCGTGGTGAGGGTTGGGGCGTGTGCGGCCTCTTCCTCAGAAAGCGGCTTGGGCGCATGACCTTCCCCGGTGAAAACCGTATCCAACGCCTGACCCTGCCCCCGCAGCAGGCCGATCAGGGTTGAACGACCATCCTTTCCTCCTCCCAAAACCTGAGAGGAGCGAAGGCGGCGCAGAGCGTCGAACACGTGATCCCTGATCGCCGCACGATCCTTGGACCCGGCAAAACGGTGGCCGCGCGCCCAGCCAGACAGGGCCTGCTCAGCCGTATCACCTGACCGGATCAGATCCATCACTTCTATCGCGGCACTGATGCGCGCAGCGGGGGTCATTCCTCACCCCATATTGGTTTAATTTTGCCGCGCAACATCTTGTTATATCATCCAATACGATAGTTGGGGCTTTCACGGGTGATCTGAACGTCATGCACATGACTTTCCTTCAGGCCCGCGCCAGTGATCTTCACGAAATTGCAGTTCTTGCGCATTTCAGCCACGGTGCCGTTGCCGGTATATCCCATGGCTGCCCGCAAACCGCCCACCAGCTGGTGAATAACAGTACCGGCCGGACCTTTGTAAGGCACCTGCCCTTCGATCCCTTCGGGCACCAGCTTGTCACTGGCGGCGTCTTTCTGGAAATACCGGTCAGCAGATCCGCGCGCCATGGCCCCTAGCGAGCCCATGCCCCGATAGGCTTTGAACGAGCGGCCCTGATAGAGGATCACCTCACCCGGGCTTTCATCCGTGCCTGCGATCATCGACCCAACCATGGCGCAGGACGCACCTGCTGCGATGGCTTTGGCAAAATCACCCGAGAACTTGATGCCCCCGTCCGCAATGACCGGCACATCCCCTGCGGCCTTGGCGCAATCTGAAATGGCCGTGAGCTGCGGCACACCGACACCTGCCACCATCCGGGTGGTACAGATCGAGCCCGGCCCGATCCCAACCTTAACCGCATCGGCCCCCGCCTCAATCAGCGCCTTGGTGGCCTCTGCCGTGGCGACGTTCCCGGCCACGACCTGCTGGTCAGGTTTATAGGCTTTGATGCGTTTCACCGCCTCGATCACCCCTGCGGAGTGGCCGTGCGCGGTGTCGACCACAACAATGTCTGCGCCCGCGTCAATCAGCGCCTTGGAGCGTTCAAACCCGCTTTCGCCCACGGAACTGGCGGCAGCCACACGCAGACGGCCCAGATCATCTTTACAGGCGGTTGGGTTCAGCTTGGCCTGTTCGGTGTCTTTCAGGGTCAGCAGACCGGTCAATTTGCCGCTTCCGTCAACCACGAGAAGTTTTTCGATCCGGCGTGCCTTCATCATCGACTTGGCTTCTTCCAGCTCAGCCGGTTCCTGCAGCATGGCCAGATTGTCCGCGGTCATCATCACACGGACCGGGGTATCATCAGAAGTGGCAAAGCGCATGTCGCGGTTGGTTACGATCCCGACCACGCGCCCGTCGCCATCCACCACCGGGAAACCGGTGACGCGATACCGCTCTTGCAGCGCCTTGGCATCGGCAAGGGTCTGGTCCGGTGTGAGCGTAATCGGATTGTAGACGATACCACTTTCAAAGCGTTTCACCCGGCGCACCTGGCGCGCCTGTTCCTCGACATCGAGGTTCTTGTGAATGACCCCCATACCGCCTGCCTGCGCCATGGCAATGGCCATGCGGGCTTCGGTCACCGTGTCCATCGCCGAAGACATCAGCGGGATGTTCAGAGAGATCGATTTCGTCACCTGCGTTGAGGTATTGGCCGTCGAGGGCAGCACGTTACTGGCCGCCGGCACCAGCAGGACATCATCAAAGGTAAGAGCCTCGCGAATCTCCATGAGCGTTCTCCTTGGGAGTTTTCGTTTGGCACGTCCCTATCTCATGCGATTGACCATTTGGAAAGGGTTGTTTTGATTTTTTTGCCTCTGGCGGCGATATTTGCATTTTCAGGGACAAAACCTGCCCCAATACTCAGTGGGAAGATTTGGATTTTCACATTGACTTTGTTCAGCCCAACATGCCCCCGTGCGATAAAAGCGGGTAACATGGAAAGAACAGATGCGGGTTTCGACAAGGATCGCGGGCATTCTGGACGGCGGCGATGATGACTGGGGGGTCTTTCACCGGGCGCGCGCCATGGTGGAAGCCGGAGAGCAGGTCACCGAACTGACCATTGGCGAACCTGATCGGGCCACCGATCCGTCCATACTGCACGCAATGTATCAGGCAGCCCTGAACGGACATACCGGCTATGCCGCCATTCCCGGAACCAACGCATTGCGCGATGCGGTGGCGGCGCGGGTCCAGACCCGCACCGGCGTTCCCACCGGGCGCGAGAATGTCATGATCACCCCCGGTGGTCAGGCGGGGCTGTTTGCCGCCCATATGGCTGCCTGTGACGAAGGAGACCACGCGCTGTATCTTGATCCGCATTACGCCACCTACCCCGGCACGATCCGCGCCGTGGGGGCGCAGGCGGTGCCGATTGCCACCCATGCCGACAACGGGTTCCAACCCCGCGCCGAAGACATTCGCGCCCAGACCCACGGTGCGCGCAGCCTGCTGATCAACTCGCCCAACAATCCAACCGGGGTAATCTATACCCGTGCGGCGCTGGAAGGGATTGCCGAGGTCTGCCACGACGAAGACCTGTGGCTGATTTCTGACGAGGTCTATGACACGCAGGTCTGGACCGGCACGCACCTGTCGCCGCGCGCCCTGCCCGGCATGGCAGAGCGAACACTTGTGGTGGGATCCATGTCGAAAAGCCATGCCATGACCGGCAGCCGGATCGGTTGGATCATCGGACCGGAACAGGCCATACGGCACCTGGAAACACTGGCGATCAACACCACCTATGGCGTGGCCGGGTTCATTCAGGATGCTGCACTTTTTGCCCTGCAACAGGGCGAAGGGTTCGAGGCCCGGATTGCAGAGCCGTTCAGACGACGCAGGGAAGCGGCGCTTGCCTTGATCAAAGGGCAGGACATGGTGCGCGTCGTGCCAGCGGATGGGACCATGTATCTGCTGCGTATCTGCTGCTGGACATCCGGGCGACCGGGTTGAGTGGCAAAGAGTTTGCCGAACGATTGTTAACGTCAAAACGGATTGCCGTCATGCCGGGAGAGAGTTTCGGCACGGCGGCCGCCGGGCACATTCGGGTGGCCATGACCGTGGAGGACCACAGGTTCCAAACCGCGCTCATGGATATCATGCAGTTTGCCCAAACCTGCAAAAAGGAGTGAGGAAAATGAGAGACATCGGAGCAGAATTTCGCGCCCTTCACCAGAGGGGAAACCCGTTTATCCTCGCAAATGCCTGGGATATCGGCAGTGCCCGTCTGCTCGCCGCCATGGGGGCACAGGCGATCGGAACCTCCTCTGCGGCACATGCCTTTACGCTGGGGCGACCGGATATGGGACATGTCAGCCGGGAGGAGGCACTGTCCCATGCACAGGATCTGGTCGCGGCGGTAAACCTGCCCGTTTCCGGAGATTTCGAAAACGGATTTGGCGATGATCCCGATAGATGTGCCGAAACCGTCAGGCTTGCGGCAGAGGTCGGGCTTGCAGGGATATCGATCGAAGACACCGCACTTCCCTCAACCACGCCCTATTCCCGCGACGTGGCGGTCGAACGGATCCGTGCCGCAAGTGCGGCCGCGCGCGCCCTGCCCGGCGATTTTGTGCTGCTGGCCCGCGCGGATGGGGTGATGAACGGGGAATACGACCTTGACGAAGCCCTTGCCCGGGTCAGGGGATATGAAAAGGCCGGTGCCGACGCGATTTACGTGCCCCTGCCGGGAACACTTGCGGATCAGGCCCGGGTCTGCGCCGCCACCGTTTTACCCGTCAATGCCCTGGCAGCGGGGCCGTTCACCGAAGTCTCACGCGCGCAGTTCGCGGAGGCGGGGGTGGCACGGATTTCGCTGGGGTCCGCCTTGGCGCGCGCCACTCACCGGGTGATCCACGATGCGGCCCGCGCAATGTTTCAGGACGGTGATTTCTCGCCGCTTGGCAACGGTATTTCCGGCACGACAATCGACGCGCTTTTGACCCGCTGACGGGCCTGGGACCCTGTGCGCGCAAGTTCAGAGGCGGGTGACATCCGCGGTGACATCTGCGTCGTAAATCCAGCGAAACCGGTTATAAACAAGGTGAGGCACAAAGCGCCCGGCCAACCGCAGCGCGGTGTGACCAATCATCCGGGCCGCTGGATTTCCATAGTGGTAGTTGCGGGCATTCTTATTCGCGGCTTCCACGATGTGGCGGGTACGTGGACCACGGCGGGCCTGATACAGCGCCCCTCCCCGCTCCATCCCTTCGTGAGACAGACAATGAGCCAGCACCCAGGCATCCTCGAGCGCCATCACCGCCCCCTGCGCCATGAAGGGCAGCGTGGGATGGGCCGCGTCCCCGAGCAGCACCATATGGCCCCCCTTGCTGCCCTGATACCAGACCGGCGCAACCTCATGCCGGTGAAGCCCCCAGACCTTCACATCCTCAACCCGTTCCAAAAGCGCCATGGCATCATCGCAGAACCCTGCAAAGGCGGCGCGCAAATTGGCTGGGTCATCCGGTGTATTCCACCCCTCATCCACCCAGGCGGCTCTCTCCTCAACGGCGACGATATTGACCAGCGACCCGCCGCGCAGCGGATAGGTGACCATGTGACGTCCCGGTCCCATAAAGACGGTGGCCTCAGCCTGTTCGCGCCCCGTGGCCGGGACAATGGCGCGCCAGGCCACCTGTCCGGTGAAAAACGGATGTTCCACTCCGTTAAGCTTGCCGCGCACGATGGAATGCAACCCGTCCGCCCCCACCAGGAACGCACAATGATGCGCGGAACCGTCAGCAAAACGCACGCCGACCCCCGCGTCACCATCTTCGACGTCAACCACCTGCTGGTTCAGGCGGATCTCGACCCCTTCGCGACGCGCGGCATCCGCCAAAAGACCGATCAGGTCAGTCCGGTGAAACAGCAAGAACGTGTCATCCGGGGCAATGGCGCCAAAGTTCAGATCCACCACCTCACGCCCCGACATACCGTCGCGCAGCCACACCCCCTTGGAGCGCATGCTGGCCTCATATGCGGCCTTTTCAAGCCCAAGCGCCTGCAGAACCCGAAACCCGTTGGGGCTGATCTGCAATCCGGCCCCCACTTCGGTGATCTCCGGGGCCTGTTCGAGGACGGTGACATTTGCCCCCTTCTGCGCAAGCGCAATCGCCGCCGTCAGACCGCCGATCCCGCCACCAAGAACGGTGATGTCGTGATTTTGTAGCTTTGTCATATCGTCGTGTCCGGTCTGGCGGTGATTTGGTCTTTGTCTGGGGTATTTTCAACGGGATAGGCTTCAACGGCAAGCCGCTGAAAGGTCACACCCGGAAAAAGACGTCGATCCGGAAAGCAAAAGCCCGGGCGAACCCGGGCAATTCCTTGGTGATCGTGAACGGATCAATCGTCGCGATGCACTTTTTCGCGGCGCTCATGGCGCTCCTGTGCTTCCAGGCTCAGCGTCGCAATCGGACGTGCATCCAGCCGCTTCAGAGAGATCGGATCTCCGGTTTCTTCACAATAGCCGTATTCGCCTTCTTCAAGACGGCGCAACGCCTGTTCGATCTTTGCCACCAGTTTGCGCTGACGATCCCGGGTCCGCAATTCCAGTGCCCGGTCGGTTTCTTCCGAAGCACGGTCTGCAATATCGGGAATGTTTCGCGTGTTGTCTTGCAGGCCTTCAATGGTGTGACGGCTTTCATCAAGGAGCTCAGCTTTCCATGCTTCCAGTTTGCGGCGGAAATATTCCTGCTGTCGCTCATTCATGAAAGGTTCGTCTTCCGCAGGCTGATAATCGTCAGGCAGGAAAACTTCCGCTTTCATCTCTATATCCTTTTGCTCCCGGACAGCCATGGCTGACATCTCCATCTGCTCGCGCCGCCCGGTTTCCTCCTGAGCGTTCGTTTACACCCCTGCCGTGCCAATGTCACTAGTGGAAAACACCTCATCCCCTCTCTTCTGATCAAAACTGTGAAACAGCTCGGAAATCCCTGTAAAACTAGGAAAACTGCACTTTAAACGGAATGCCGAATCACACAAAGCCGGATCAAAATCACGCAATCGCCCCGATCCGCCCGCACATCACGTAGCGTTATCCTCTCCGGCGGGGCGGCCCCATTCGGTGCGACTTGCAAAAACGGCGCGCGCTCTTTACCTCAGGGGGCGGAAATGACAGCTAAACAGGACCGGACCCCATGACCGCACGATTTGAAGGCACTTCCGACTATGTGGCCACGGATGATCTGAAAGTGGCGGTGAATGCCGCCGTAACCCTGCAGCGCCCCCTTTTGGTCAAAGGGGAGCCAGGCACGGGTAAAACCGAACTCGCCCGCCAGGTGGCCACGGCGCTGGGGGCAAAGATGATCGAGTGGAACATCAAGTCCACCACCAAGGCGCAGCAGGGTCTTTACGAATACGACGCCGTATCGCGCCTGCGCGACAGCCAGCTGGGCGATGAGCGGGTGCATGATATTTCCAACTACATCAAACGCGGCAAGCTGTGGGAAGCGTTTGAGGCGGACGAGCGTATCGTTCTGCTCATTGATGAAATCGACAAGGCAGATATCGAATTTCCAAACGACCTGCTGCAGGAACTTGATAAGATGGAGTTCCATGTCTACGAGACCGGTGAAACCATTCGCGCCCGTCATCGCCCGATCATCATCATCACCTCCAACAATGAAAAAGAATTGCCGGACGCCTTCCTGCGCCGCTGTTTCTTCCATTATATCCGCTTCCCGGACATGGAGACGATGGCCAAGATTGTTGAAGTGCATCATCCGGGGATCAAACCGCAGCTTCTGACCACCGCATTAACACAGTTTTACGAGATCCGCGAACAGACCGGGCTGAAGAAAAAACCCTCTACCTCGGAAGTTCTGGATTGGCTGAAACTGCTGCTGGCCGAGGACATTTCACCCGAGGATCTGAAACGTGACGGCGCCAGTGCGCTGCCCACATTGCATGGGGCGCTTTTGAAAAACGAACAGGATGTGCATCTGTTTGAACGGCTTGCCTTCATGGCACGTGGTCGCCGCTGACAAGGTGCAAACAGCTTGAAACCAAAGGCGGCCTGCGGGTCGCCTTTTCTTTGCGCCCAATGCTGGCATGTCTTGCCAAGGAACTCGACAGTTTCCGCCGCCCACAACGGGGTTTATCCACAGAATCACCAAACCATCCCGTCAGCGGCAAATTCGTCGAGAATTTCCAAATACCCCCACACAGGCTTGTAGAAGATGAGTTATCCACAACAAAATATTGATTTCCCATTGGTTCCAATACGAAAACAGTCTTTTTACGCCACATTTACCCCACTCTTTTTCTTTCTTTAACCCGGTTTATTAACTAACCTGTGATTATGCCTGGGGGGGCATAGTAACGGTGTGATTGTATTGTTATGGGAAGCAATGCTCACAATTCCGTTCGGACGCTGATGCGATCCGCCAAGTTCTGTCGTACTGACCCGTGGGAAGGTCACATGACATGCTGGCGGGGGATTGTCGGAAACAGGGGTCTTGAAACCGCTCCTTTCCGTCATATGTTTGCGCACCCGAACGATTGCCACCCGTGGACACGGGGGCTCAGCAGGCAGTTTGCGCTTGGCTGGGATGGTTTTTGTCGTGTCCGGCAAAGGGTGGTGGATGTTTGCATTAAGATGACCGCAGGGGGGCTGCACTTTGCCAGTTCAGCCGAACCTGCCTTGTGTCATCGCGCAAATGCCCGCCGAACAGAGGCTCTGCCTGGGCCATTGTTGACGCGGATTGCGCAACCACACCCCATACCCTCAACCATACCGCTCGAAAGACCTATCTCCGTGGGCGCACGACATCGTGTCACGTTCCCGGATCACGAAGGAGCTGACGATGCGGAAAAAAATTCTGGGGGTCGCGATGGCCCTGACCGGGCTGGTTTTGTCTGGTTGCATGTCCCCCGGTGGGACAGGTGCGGGCAACGGGGCCGATGACGTCACTGCGCGACAGGTGCCAAATTTCTCGCTGGCCCTGCCGCCGATGAAAGCGTTCAGCAACACCTCCATCCCGCGCCCGGAACGGCGCAATTCAGATATCGCGGGGGATTTCCTCGATCTCAGCTTTCAGCTTGAAAGCGGGCGCGCCCTGCCCGTTCTCAGCCGGTTTGAGGGCCCCGTTACCGTAAGGGTTCTGGGTCGTTACCCCGGCCAGATGCAACAGGATCTGACCCAATTGCTGCAACGCCTGCGTATCGAGGCGGCCATTGATATTCGACAGGTTGACAGCGCACGCCCCGCAGCCCTCACGGTTGAGGTTGTCCCAAAGGCCGAGCTCCAGCGCCTTGTGCCTAATGCAGCCTGTTTCGTGGCTCCGAATGTGGCAAGCTGGCAGGAATACAAATCCTTCCGTGGAACAATTGTGACAGACTGGACCCAGCTGCGCACCAGAACAAAGATGTCGATCTTTTTGCCTGGGAATGTTGCCCCGCAAGAGATGCGAGATTGTCTGCACGAAGAGATGGCCCAGGCTCTCGGACCGGTTAATGATTTGTATAGATTGACAAATTCCGTTTTCAACGATGATAATTTTCACACCGTCCTGACGGGGTTTGACATGCTGATCCTGCGCGCGTTTTACGCGCCAGAGCTGCGCTCGGGCATGACACGCGCTCAGGTGGCTGCACAATTGCCGGCACTGCTCGCCCGGCTGAACCCGGCGGGTGGTATCGGTCTGCCACGTCACCACCCGCCTACCCCGCGAGAATGGAAAAACGCCATTGAAACCGCACTGGGACAGGGACGTAACCAGGTTCAAAGACGTGCCGCCGCAATCAAAGCCGTGGAGATTGCCCGGGCGCAAGGCTGGCAAGGCCCTCGGCTTGCCTTCAGCCTATTTGTTCAGGGTCGCCTGACACTGGCCAGCAACAGCAGTGGTGCTTTTGATGCCTTCCGTCAGGCCGACCGCATTTACAGTGCCAGCCCCGGAGCACGCCTTCAGGCCGCCCATATGGGGGTTCAGCTGGCGGCCTATGCCCTGTCTTTTGGCCATGCCGAGGAAGCCATCGACATCGTCAATCGCCATATCGCCCCTGTGAAATCCGCGGAAAATGCCGCCCTTCTCTCAACCCTTCTGATGCTGAAGGCAGAGGCGCTGGACCTTGCGGGCCGCGACACCGAAGCCCAGCTGGTGAGGCTCGACAGTCTGGGCTGGGCACGGTATGGCTTTGGTTCGACGGATCAGGTAAGCGCGCGGTTGCGCGAAATTGCTGCCATTTCACCGGGTTGACCCCTCGGGCCTGCAACGGACCCTTGCGGGAAACAGATGGCAAGGGAGAAGGCCATGGGTATCATCGCAGCCCTGCTTGCAGGAGCAGCCATTGGCGCCTGGCGGGCGCATAAGCGTGGAGGAACCGGGTTTGACCTGGCCCAATACGCAGCGGTTCACGGCATTATCTTTGCCCTCCTAGCCATTTTTGCCTCTGTCATCTTCGCGAGGTAATCTGCTGATGTTTCTTCCTTTTTTCGAAAATCTCCGGGCCTGCCGTGTTCCGGTTTCCCTGCGCGAATATCTGACTTTCCTTGAAGGCATCAAGTCAGGTCTTGTCACCTATGACATTGAAGGGTTCTACTATCTTGCCCGCACCTCGATGGTGAAAGACGAACGGAATATCGACAAGTTCGATCAGGCCTTTGCGATGAGCTTTGAGGGACTGGAGGCAATCAGCATGGAGGAGATGCTGGAAGCCGTCGATATTCCTCAGGAATGGCTTGAAAAAATGGCCGAGAAGTTTCTGACCGAGGAAGAAAAGGCCGAAATTGAGGCGCTGGGTGGGTTTGACAAGCTGATGGAGACGCTGAAAGAGCGTCTGAAAGAGCAGGAAGGCCGACACCAAGGCGGCAACAAATGGATCGGCACGGCTGGCACGTCCCCGTTCGGGGCCTATGGCTATAACCCCGAAGGGGTTCGGATCGGGCAGGACCGCTCGCGCCACCAGCGCGCGGTGAAGGTTTGGGACAAGCGGGAGTTCAGAAATCTGGACGGCGATGTTGAACTGGGCACACGCAACATCAAGGTGGCCCTGAAGCGCCTGCGCAACTGGGCCCGCGACGGGGCACATGAAGAACTGGATCTGGACGGCACCATCCGCGCCACGGCAGAACATGGCTATCTTGACGTAAAAACCCGGCCGGAACGGCACAACGCCGTGAAAGTCCTGCTGTTTCTGGATGTCGGCGGTTCCATGGATCCGCATATCAAGGTGGTTGAGGAACTGTTTTCCGCCGCACGCGCGGAATTCAAGCATCTCGAATATTACTATTTCCACAACTGCCTCTACGAAGGGGTCTGGCGCGACAATGCCCGGCGCTGGAATGACCAGACCCCGACCTGGGAAGTGCTGCGCACCTATGGGCCGGATTACAAATGTATCTTTGTGGGCGATGCCTCCATGTCCCCCTACGAGGTCGCCTATCGCGGTGGTGCCAACGAGCATTGGAATGATGAAGCCGGCCAGGTCTGGCTGCAGCGCGCGCGCGAGCAATGGCCAAATCACATGTGGATCAATCCGACGCCTGAGCACCATTGGCGCTACACCCAGTCCATTCAGATGATCAATGAGATTTTCGAGGGGCGCATGGTCCCAATGACGCTGGAAGGCATTGATCGCGGGATGCGCGATCTGGGGCGTTAAACCTCCCGTTGCAAACCGCGCAGATCCTGTTCTGCTCGCTTCAGCTAGGGGTCGTGCAGAAAGGTCCCAAAAGGCAGCAAACTGGCCAGCAATGCCCAATTGACACGTTCGCTCGACAGTCCCCCCAGCCCCGCGGCACCAAACAGGGCGGCAATATAGGCAATGAACAATCCGCCATGCACCCTTCCGGCCAGCACAACACCCGCATCCATTTCAGCCCAGTATTTCAACGACATGGCCACAAACAGCAACACAACATAGCTCCACCCTTCGATTGAGGCGACATATCGGAATATCCGGATCCAACGGGCTTTGGTCATGATGTCGATCCCTGAAGCGTTTCGAGTTTCACCTGAGACGGGAAAGGTCGAAACACCGGAAGAGGTTCCAATGTTGCGGGTGTTTCAAAACAACCACGTGTTCCGGACCCATCCCGAGACCCTTTGTTCTGCATCCTTCATGAGATAGGCGCGCAACCCTCTGCACAACACCCAGCGAAATGTCACAACGACAGGCGACGGAAACGGGGCAACAAGAAGTATAAGATATGAAACCCGCAAGGAGGATCGCGTGTAACGCCCATTGAATGCAGCGAAAATCCAGCTTCAAACCATGTGGCGCGCCGCTCCGGTGGCAACCGCGCTGATGATCCTTTGCCTGATTGCAGGCGGCGTTTTCGCAATCCGCACCATCAGCGAAGCCGTATATTGGGGCAATCCCGATCATCGCAATCAACCGCTTGCCGGTTGGATGACCCCAAGATACGTGGCCCATTCCTGGCGCATCCCACGCCCCGACATGATGGACATCATGCAATCAGCGGTGCCGGGTCGCGACCTTGAAAACGACCCCCGATCGCTGAGTGATATAGCGGCGAAACATGATCTGGCACTGAATGAGTTGCTGCAAAGGATCGACACGGGGCTGTCGGTCTATCAAAGCGAACACCCCGCCGGGGATGCGGGCCAATGATGACCACGGACGCCGTCTTTGCCCTATTGACCACCTATGGACCATGGGTGGTCTTTGCTGCCGCTTTTCTCTCCTGTCTCGCGCTCCCAATCCCGACCTCATTGATGATGCTGGCAGGCGGGGCTGTCCTGGGGGCGCTTTACCCTTTGGGGCCTGATCGGAGAGGTCGTCTGGGTCACACTTTACGTGGGTCTCGGATATGGGTTTGCCAATCAGGTTGAATATCTGGCCGGTGTCATGGGAAATCTGGCTGGCTTTCTTGCCGCTCTGACCCTGGCAGCTCTCCTTTTTTCATGGATCCACGCCATGGCCCGCAATCGAAAAACCTGAAACGAACCGGTTGGTTCCTCTTTCCCAAAACGGGTTTTGCCCCCATATAAGCTTTATGCTGAAGCTCCTCCCTATCCTTCTCCCTGTCCTTTATGGCTATGTGCTTTACCGGTTTTCGGTCTGGCGCACCCATCGCGAGCTGGACGAGAATTCTTCGGAACTGGCTGATGCGGGATTGAAACAGCTGACCGATCAGATGGCACGGGCCCTCGACCTGCCCCGGATCCGGGTTTTCGTCTATGAAATTCAGCCGATCAATGGCCTGGCCGCGCCGGATGGGCGGATTTTCATCACCCGCGGGTTCATGGAGGAATATCGCAATGGCCGCGTCACCGGACCGGAACTGGCCTCGGTGATTGCCCATGAACTGGGTCACGTGGCCCTTGGACATGCCCGCAAACGCATGATTGATTTTTCCGGGCAGAACGCATTGCGCACGGTGCTGAGCATGATGCTGTCGCGCTTTTTGCCCGGCGCCGGTGTCTATATCGCCCGCTTCCTGACCCGCCTTGTGGCGGCAGGGCTTTCGCGGGGGGATGAATATGAAGCGGATGAATATGCCTCCGCGCTCCTGCTCAAATCAGGCATTGGCACAGAGGCGCAGAAATCCCTGTTTGGGAAGCTCGATCACCTCACCAAAGGGCGCGGTGGGGTGATGCCGGCATGGTTGATGAGCCATCCGAAAACCGCAGATCGCATTGCCGCGATTGAGAAAAACGAGGCCAAATGGTCGGTTGAAACGCTTTGAAACCGGGCGGACCGCGTCAACCAAGTTGCTCCAGCGCTTTGCCCAAACGTGGCAGGCGAGCTTTTTTCATCAGGTTGCGCAGCGTCCAGCTGCCCTCCCCTGACAGGCGACGCGCCTCCGCCAAAACCCGCTCACCCAGCGCGGTCATCTGTTGCGGGTGGGTGTCGACGAAATCACGCAGGAACAGGTCCGGGCTTTCGCGGCGCAGCCCCTCTTCCGCCAACACATGGCCCGGAAAATCTGCACGATTAAGCGTCAGCAAGACATCGGCCCCTGCTGCTATGGCCGACGCCAGAACATGAATGTCATTTTCATCGGGCAGGTAAAGCCTGCGCATGTCCCCTTCTCGTGGGGCCACGCTGGCCGATGGCCACCGGGCATTCAGCTGCGCAATCTCACCCCGCGCAAACATCTCTTGTTCCGGACCAAGGCGCGCTGCGGCACGGGCCCATTCCTCTAGGATACGCGGTGACCAGAAGGGGGCAAACAGACCGGCCTCAGCCGCCCCCAACACCATTTCGCGCATCACCGTCGGGTAAAGCACGCAGGCGTCGATACAAACCTTCACGGCAACATCCGGTAAAACAGCGCCTTGAGATAGCCGCTTTCCGCAAGCTGTGGGTGCTGGGGGTGATCAGCGCCTGCATATCCGGTGTAGATCAGTTGCGACGCCCGCCCGGCCCGCCCAACCCCGCGGTTCGAGGCATTGCGAAACTTGTCCACGGTTGCCGCATGCGAACAGGAACACAGCCCAAGATACCCGCCGGGTGCCACCAAGGGCGCTGCCAGCCGTGCCACGCGTTCATAAGCCCGCAGCCCCGGCTCCAACGCCTTTTTCGACGGGGCAAAGGCGGGCGGATCGCAGATCACCACATCAAACTGCGCCCCTTCTTCGGCCAGTGTCGTCAAGACGTCAAAGGCATCCCCCTTGCGGGTGGCAAACCGATCTGCGGCCCCCATCGCGTCGGCCCCACCCGCTGCAAGCTCCAGCGCCGCCGCCGATCCGTCAACCGACAGGGCGGATGTCGCACCGCCCGCAAGGGCAGACAAGGCAAAACCCCCAACATGAGAGAACACGTCCAGAACCCGCGCCTCCCTGGCAAGCCCCGCCGCAAATGCGTGATTGGGGCGCTGGTCATAGAACAAGCCCGTTTTCTGCCCCCCCACCAGGTCAGCCAGATAGGTTGCGCCATTCATCGACACCGGGACCGGCGCCTTGGGAAGATCCCCAAGCAGCACGGCATTTTCATCCCCCAGCCCCTCCAGCACCCGGGCACGCCCGCCTGCGTTTTTTAAAATGGTGGTCACGCCGGTCACTTCGGCAAGGGCGGTGGTCAGATCATCCAGCAGGAACTCAGCCCAGGCAGCGTTGGGCTGCACAACCGCAACGTCGCCGAAACGGTCTATGATCACCCCGGGAAGCCCGTCGGCCTCTGCATGCACCAACCGGTAAAACGGCGCGTCGAACAAGGTTTCACGATGGGCCAGCGCCGCGGCAAGTTTGTCCCGCAGCCAATTGCGATCTATCTGCGCCTCGGGATCACGATCCAGCACACGTGCAATAATGCGCGAACCGGGGTTGATCGCCACCGTGGCCAAAGCCGCCCGGTCACCATCCTCGAGCACCGCAATTGTTCCTGCAGCCAGTTTTTTTGTCCGGCGATCGGTGACAGCTTCATTGTCATAAACCCACGGGGCGCCATGGCGAATGGCGCGGGCGTTGGCTTTTGGTTTAAGGCGGATTGTGGGGCGCGTATCAGTCATGCCTGCCTGTTAGCCGGTTTTGCCGGGGGGGGCCAATGAAAAAGGCGGCTCTCGCCGCCTGTTTCGGTCTGTCCCGCTGAAAGTTCGCTGGATTACTGAGCTGCCTCGGGAGCAACAGCAGCAACGGTGGTCTGCGGCATATGGGGAACAAAATCCGCGGGCAGGAAATCTCTCGGGCGGGTCATTTCCTGATAAATGACGGCTGCCAGATGAGCGGTAATCCGAACTTTCTGCGTCTCACCCCGTGCCTCTGCGGCCAGCGCCTCTTCTCCGCCAAAAGCACGCAGGTCATTTTGGATCGTGCGTTTGGGTTCCAGGATCATCCCGGTTTTTGCATCCAGAACCGTAAGGTCGAAGCGCAGCGCATGGGTGCCC
Source organism: Aliiroseovarius crassostreae (assembly GCF_001307765.1). Lineage (GTDB taxonomy): Bacteria > Pseudomonadota > Alphaproteobacteria > Rhodobacterales > Rhodobacteraceae > Aliiroseovarius > Aliiroseovarius crassostreae. Next base: position 314,108 of record NZ_LKBA01000019.1, on the reverse strand, counting down.
CCATAGGTGTAACGCGTGCGCTGGGTCAGGGCATGGAACTCCTGCAAGGTGATTTCAAGAACCACCGGACGCCCCTTGTTCAGGGTGCTGACACCACGGTCGAACGCATCATCAAGGATCACCTGAACCTGTTTGTAACGATCCCCAAGCGGGTCTTCGCGCCAGACAATGTCGGCTCTCGGCTTCAGCGAGTTGGCCTCGGAAACGGTAAGGCTGCGCGGCACGGTCACGCGAACATCCGTGACATTATATTCAACGGATTTAGGCTGTTGTGCGCCGCTTGCCGCCCCCAGTTCGAGATTGGAAGGTTGCGCCCGCGTCACTTCCCCTGGTTTCATACAGGCCGACAAGGCCGCGATGGCCACCATGCCAAGAAAGAGCTTACCCAGTTTCATGCTCGCCTCCGATTGATGCGATGGAAGTGCATTCTGCACATCCTTTTTCGTAGGATCTTGTTAACCAATTGAGGCAGCATTAAGGAAACCGCAGGGTAACCCTGTGACAAATGCACTATCAATCTGAAAAAACACATTTTCTTAATTGCCCGGAAAGCCCCCCCTGCATCACCTGGCCGCACTTGTTAGCGATAGCAGATCCTGCTATTCACTCCTTGCTCCGCTTCCTAACTCACCCAAAGGACCGCCATGCTGAATTCCCGGATAGACAAGGTTACAGAACGGATTGAAACACGTTCCAGACATACCCGCGATGCCTATCTGGCCAAGATCAACGCCGCGATTGCGAAAGGGACAGCCCGCGGGCATTTGGGATGTTCGGGACAGGCACACGCCTATGCCGGGGCAGGACCAGACCAGACCAGTCTTGCAGAGGGGACGGCCCCGAACCTGGGCATTGTCACCGCATATAACGATATGCTGTCGGCCCATGCCCCATATGCCACCTACCCCGACCTGATCAAACAGACCGCGCGGGAGATGGGCGCCACCGCCCAGGTGGCAGGTGGGGTGCCCGCCATGTGTGACGGCGTCACCCAGGGTGAAACCGGCATGGAGCTGAGCCTATTTTCCCGTGACGTGATTGCCATGGCCGCAGCCATCGCGCTTAGCCACAACACCTATGATGCAGCGCTCTACCTTGGGGTTTGCGACAAGATTGTTCCCGGTCTTGTCATGGCCGCTGCCACTTTGGGCCACATCCCCGCAGCGTTCCTGCCCGCAGGCCCCATGACCTCTGGCCTGCCAAATGATGAAAAAGCCGAAATACGGAAACGCTTCGCCAAAGGTGAGATTGACCGAAAAGCCCTGATGCAGGCGGAAATGGCCGCCTATCACGGCCCTGGAACCTGCACATTTTACGGCACCGCCAATTCCAATCAGATGCTGATGGAGTTTATGGGGCTGCATCTGCCGGGATCAAGCTTCGTCAACCCTCATACCCCCCTGCGCGATGCGTTGACCCGCGAAGGGGTGCGCCGCGCAATTGAAATCGCAGCGCCTGACCGGCATACACCCGCCGCCCATGTGCTGGACGCCCGCGCCTTCGTGAACGGGATTGTCGGGCTGATGGCAACAGGTGGATCCACCAATCTGGTGCTGCACCTGCCTGCCATGGCCCGCGCGGCCGGGGTGATCCTGACACTTGAGGATTTTGCCGATATTTCCGCCGCCGTTCCACTGATGGCCCGCGTTTATCCCAATGGGCTGGCGGATGTGAACCATTTCCATGCAGCCGGCGGCCTTGGCTACATGATCGGCCATCTGCTCGAAGCGGGGCTCTTGCATAACGATGTCACCACGGTGGCGGGACCGTTGGAAAACTACGCAGTTGAAGCCAAGCTCGCAGGTGAAAGAGTACGCTGGGAACCTGCCCCACGCACCAGCCTGAACGACAAGATCCTGCGCCCTCCCTCTGAGGGGTTTCAGCCGACCGGGGGGCTGGCCAAGCTGGATGGCAACCTTGGGCAAGGCGTGATTAAAACTTCCGCCGTGGCAGCGGAGCGCCACATTATCGAAGCGCCAGCGCGGGTCTTCACCGATCAATCAAGCGTGAAGGCAGCCTTCCAAGCCAATGAAATCACAACGGATACTGTCTTTGTCGTACGTTTTCAGGGGCCGCAAGCCAATGGTATGCCTGAGTTGCACGGACTGACGCCGGTTCTTTCCGTGCTACAGGATCGCGGTCTGAAAGTGGCCCTTGTGACAGACGGGCGCATGTCCGGGGCTTCGGGAAAAGTTCCCGCGGCCATTCATATTTCACCCGAAGCCGCGGCAGGTGGTCCGATCGCACGGGTCCGGGATGGCGACCTGATCCGCCTTGATGCCACGGCCGGTCAGCTTCAGGTGCTGGCCAACGGGTTTGCGGATCGCACGCCTGAAACCAAGGACCTTACCTCCAACGAAACCGGCATGGGGCGCGAATTGTTCGCCGCGTTTCGCCAGCATGTCGGCCCGGCCACCACCGGCGCCTCCCCGATCCTGACAGGAGATGACACATGACACCAGCCGCCGCGGCCACGGCCTTCAGCGAAGACATCTGCACCCGGGCACCTGTTATCCCGGTCCTCGTGGTGCATGATCCCGCCCATGCACAACCGCTGGCCCACGCTCTTGTCGCGGGCGGGCTTCCGGTGCTGGAGGTTACTCTGCGCACGCCTGCCGCCATCGAAGTGATCGCGGAAATGTCTCAGGTCGAAGGGGGCATTGTCGGGGCCGGGACCGTTCTGACCCCAACCCATGCCGCCGATGCCAAAACCGCTGGCGCCAAATTTGCCGTATCCCCCGGCGCGACCGATCTTTTGATCGACAGCTGCGAAGCCGTGGAGCTGCCGCTTTTGCCGGGCGCCAGCACAGCCACCGAAGCCATGCGCCTTCTGGAACGCGGGTATTCGGTGCAGAAATTCTTTCCCGCAGAGGCCGCCGGGGGGAGTAAATTCCTGAAATCCCTGGCCTCTCCCCTGCCCCAGATCCGGTTCTGCCCAACCGGAGGCGTGAGCCTTGCAAATGCATCGGACTATCTGTCGCTGCCCAATGTTCTGTGCGTGGGCGGGTCCTGGGTTGCCCCGCGGCAGCTGATCGAGGCCGGAGATTGGGACGGCATCACAACGCTTGCCCGCACCGCCGCAAAACTAGGCTGATCCGGCCAAACGGGTTAACAGTATCTAAAGCGTTTCGGGATAAACTTGAAACGCATGTTTATTCTGAAACGCCCACGACATTGATATCTCTTGCCGCGTTTCGGTTTTGCCCTGTGTCAGGTTAAAACCGAAACGCTTTAGGACGCGCGAAAGCGCTTACCAGCGGCCAAGCGCGGACAGCCACAGAAGACGCGCGCGGCGGGAAAACTCCGACCCGCCCAATGCGCCCGCAGCGGCCAGATCAGGAGAGGATTTGGCGCGGTTCAGGATGGCTTCCGTCCGCCATCCGCTGCGCAATGCGCCCGACCCTTTTCGTGGCAAAGATCTGCGGGCCGCTTTCAGCTCCGCCAGACCTGCATTTGCCAGTTCGGCGATGACTTCATCGCTCGGGGGCACATGCCCCCGCCCCACGCGCGCAAGTTCTGGTAGGGAATTCAACCAGTTGGAAACACCCAACGCGGTGCCAAACCTGACAAGCCCCTCCCGGTCCCCGTCTGCACTCGCGGCCATCAGCGCGCCGCTGGTGGCCTTTGCATAGGCCAGGATAGAGGAGGCACCCTGCCGGCCGATCCCGTCCACATCCCCTTCCCGAGCATCCACCATCTGTTCCAGCAACCCACGATCAAGCTGGCCCGCGGCAATCAGCTCTTGCAAGGGCGTGGCCACCTCATGCGCGACCACCGTTTTCCCTTCAATCACGTCGCGCCAGAATTGCAACCGCACCAGGGCGACCATCGGCTCATTCGACATGAAGGGCGCGCGGGCAATTTCAAGGTTGAAAGCGTAAAGCGGGAACAGCCGGGCGCGTTCGTCGGGGCGTCCAGTCATCGCCGCCAGAAACCGATCCGGATCGCCCTTCTGCACCATCTGCGCACAGGCATTCAGCGCCTCATGAGCTGTCATGACGCCACTCATACCGCTTTGGCCCCGTCACGCAGGAGTTTCCAGATGATGGCGTCCAGAAGCGCCTCAAACGAGGCATCCACGATGTTCGGGCTGACGCCCACCGTTGACCAGCGGTGCCCGGCCCCATCTTCACTGTCGATGATCACGCGGGTCTGCGCCTCGGTCCCGCCTTGCGTGATGCGCACCTTGAAGTCCACCAGCCGCATATCATCAATGATCGACTGATAGGGACCCAGATCTTTGCCAAGCGCCTTGGCCAGCGCGTTGACCGGCCCCCGGTCGGTGCCGCTCTCATCCATGCTTTCTGAAACCGACAGCTTCTTTTCGCCGCCTATCTTGATCACCACAATCGCTTCGGACAGGCTGACCATCCTGTTGCGCTTGTTCTTGCGCCGCTCAACCGTCACCTTGTAGCGCTTGACCTCGAAAAACTCAGGAAGTTGCCCAAGGACCTTGCGCGCCACCAGTTCAAAAGACGCCTGCGCGCTATCATAGGCATACCCTTTTTCCTCACGCTCTTTCACCCGCGTCAGGATATCCGCAAGCCGCGGATCCCCCTTCTCGACCGAAATTCCGGCATCCGCAAGCCGGGCGCGCAGGTTGGATTGCCCCGCCTGGTTCGACATCGGCACAATGCGTGTATTGCCCACGGTTTTCGGCGGGATATGCTCATATGTGGTGGGATCTTTCAAAATCGCACTTGCATGAAGCCCCGCCTTATGGGCGAAGGCGGACGCGCCAACGAAGGGCGCCGCCTTGTTGGGCACCCGGTTCAGGATGTCATCAAGCTGGCGCGACAGGCGGGTCAAGCCTTTCAGGGCCTCCCGGCTGACCCCAAGGTCAAACCGGCTTGCATAGGGTTCTTTCAACAGCAGCGTCGGGATCAGAGTGGTCAGGTTGGCATTGCCACAACGCTCACCGAGCCCATTCAGCGTGCCCTGGATTTGCCGCGCGCCCGCGTCGATGGCGGCCAGCGTGCAGGCCACCGCATTGCCGGTGTCGTCATGGGTGTGGATGCCAAGATGATCGCCGGGAATGCCTGCATCTATGACGGCCTTCGTGATCTCGAACACCTCATGCGGCAGCGTGCCACCATTGGTATCACACAGCACAATCCAGCGCGCACCGGCGTCATGGGCGGCCTTCAGGCAATCGATCGCGTAGGTGGGATTTGCCTTGTAGCCATCAAAGAAATGCTCGGCATCATAAAGCGCCTCACGCCCCTGCCGGACCATGTAGTCCATCGTGGCGCGAATGTTTTCGATGTTTTCCTCAAGCGTGATGCCAAGCGCGGTGGTGACGTGAAAATCATGGCTTTTGCCCACCAGACAGACCGCCGAGGTGCCCGCATTCATCACGCCGGCCAGCACATCGTCGTTTTCGGCAGAGCGCCCGGCCCGTTTGGTCATGCCAAAGGCGGTGAAGGTCGCGCGGGTCTTGGGTGCACGCGCAAAAAACTCGCTATCCGTTGGGTTCGCGCCCGGCCAACCGCCTTCGATGTAATCAATGCCCAACCCGTCCAGCGCCTCGGCAATCTGGGTCTTTTCCGCAAAGGAAAACTGAACACCCTGCGTCTGCTGCCCGTCGCGCAGCGTTGTATCATAGAGGTAGAGCTTCTCGGTCATCTGGCGCCTCTCGTGTCATCATCATCGCCCCCGCTTTGCGCCCGGCCCGAGGGTGGGTGCGGTTTCGCGCCCGCCCTGGGGGGCGGGTCGGGCGCGAAGCGGGACAGGCCCGCGGGTCAGTGCCTAAATCCCGTCCAGCTTCGCCGCATCGAAATTGGGGCCGGGCTCCAGCTCCACCCCCTCTTTCGACATGCGGATCTGTACACCTGCCTCCGTCATGGCGGCTTTCAAAGCATCCACGGCAGAGAAGTCTTTGGTTTCCATTGCAGCAAGGCGAACCTCGTGCAGCTTGGTGGCGAGGGCAGACAATGAATTCGTTTTCGCATGGAATTGATCAGAGAAGTTCTCCAGCTGCTCAAAACTATAGAAACCTAGAAACTCTAGATTGCGTGCAAGTCCATCCCAATCTGCATGGTTCGCAAGGGATTCCAGTCGCGCAAGAGCAAGATGTGTGTTTAAATCATCTGCAAGTGCATCAATGATCGCACTTGACGGCGCTAATTTCTTCGCCTCTTCAAGGGAGGCAAACTTAGCAACCAGCTTTACATAGTCCTCAAGCTTGCTTTCCGCTGCCACAGCTTTCTCTACCGTCCAGTCCATCGGCTTGCGATAGTGGGTGCCGAGAAAGACAAAGCGGATCACCTCGCCGGGCACGCCTTGGTCCAGCAAATCGCGCACGGTGAAGAAATTGCCAAGGCTCTTGGACATTTTCTTGCCCTCAACCTGCAGCATTTCATTGTGCATCCAATAGCGCGCGAAATCCCCTTCCGGGTGGGCGCATTTCGACTGGGCGATCTCGTTTTCGTGATGCGGGAATTGCAGGTCGTTGCCGCCGCCGTGGATGTCAAAGGACGCGCCCAGAAGCTCCAGCGACATGGCGGAACATTCGATATGCCAACCGGGGCGGCCCCGGCCCCAGGGGCTGTCCCAACCGGGCAAGTCATCACTGGACGGTTTCCACAGCACAAAATCCATCGGATCGCGTTTGTTGTCCGCCACTTCAACCCGCGCCCCGGCGATCATATCATCCACCGACCGACCCGACAGCGCGCCATAATTGTCATAGCTTTTCACCGCAAAGAGCACATGCCCCGCCCCATCCGGATAGGCGTGCCCCTTGGCAATCAGCTCCTCGATCATCGCGATCATCGGCGCGATATATTCAGTTGCGCGCGGCATCTGATCGGGTTCCTGCGCGCCCAATGCGCCCATGTCCTTGAGATACCAGTCAATGGTCTCGTTCGAGCGTTCATGCACCAGTTCTTCGAGCGTTCCCTCGGCGCCTGCTTCTTTGCGGGCCAGAGCCGTTGCGTTGATCTTGTCATCCACATCGGTGAAGTTGCGCACATAGGTCACATGATCCGCGCCATACACATGACGCAGCAGCCGTTGCAGAACGTCAAACACCACAACAGGACGCGCATTGCCCAGATGGGCGCGATCATAAACGGTCGGGCCACAGACATAGAGGCGCACATTTTCGGGGTCCAGCGGCTCAAACACCTGCTTGGCGCGTGCCTTGGTGTTGTAAATCTTAATCTCTGTCATATCGGCCTCTTGTCCCGCCCCGCGCGGCGAATTGTATACGTCTGGACACACCACTTTTGTGGCGGGTTTAGCGACTTCACATTGATTTGGAAATGAAGAAACGACCCGCCGAGATATCTCAGCAGGGAATGCAGCAAATAATGATGGTGCTTGTCCGTTTCATGTGGGCTTGGTAGCAAGGTTTTGGTCCAAGAGCAAGTTTGGAGTGTAGCATGTCCCGAGCCTTTGCAACCGCGCTGTGTCACGCCCTGCCGGGCGCCGAGCTGACCCATCCATTTGGGAAAACGCCCGAGGATCACGATATCTGGAAGGTGGGAGGCAAGATCTTTGCGGCCATGTCTGTCGATACGGATGGCGTTTCGGTGAAATGCACCGATGTGGCGACCGCAGATATGCTGAAAGAGGCCGGGGTTGCGGAGAAGGCGCCCTATTTCCACAAATCCTGGGTGCGTATCCCGTTCGGGGCGGGTGAAAACGAACTTCGCCACCGGATTGAACGCTCTTATGGGATTATCCGCAAATCCCTGAGCAAAAAGCTACAGGCGACCCTGCCCCCCTGGGAGGATGGCTAAAGCGTTTCAAGTGTACCCCGAAACGCTTTAGGCCTGAGCCGCATTGGTTTTCACGGCCAGCACGCCCTTTGCCCAAAGCTTCAGGATCCGGAAGGCGATCGGCGGAACGATCAGCGTGGCGAAAATCAGGCTCAGCCCCCCGAGCAGACGGAAAACCTCTCCGCCCCCCGCAAGCCAGGTGATCTGCATCAGGGTCGAGAACGCCACTAGAGGAAAGGTAAAGGCGCTCCAGAACGGGCTGAACCCGTCTGCGGTCAACCAGCGGGCGGAGGCCACCAGCACCACAAAAACCACAATTGCTCCCCACGCCAGGGCCTGCCCAAGCTGCGCATCCCCCAACAGATAAGCCACCGTTCCCAAAAGGCTGATTGGAGACAGATGGATCGCCAGAAGGGGGCGCAGCGGTGCGGGAACCGTTTTCTTTGCAAAGGCCAGCGCACTGGCCCCATAGACCCCTACCGCCATCACAAAAGTGATCCAGAACACGGCCTGCGCATAGCTGTGCAAACCAAGCGGCAATGCGGCGATTGGCCCGACAATGAAGCCGACAAAGGTGAGGTGCCAGACAGGTGTGACCGCCCGCCCCTCTGGCGCAGAGGCAATGAGAATGCGCAACACTGTCAGCACAACAGCCAGATGCCAGACCCCGGACAGGCAGAGGGTCACCAATGCCCAGAACGGCGAATAGATGACCAAGGCCGCCGCCATCAGATAGCCCGCCAGTCCCATCGAGGCGAGACCGGCCCGCCCCGGAAGAACCCGCAGATCTTCGACGAACACGCCGGGACGCCGGGTGAGCTTGATCAGATAGGCCGCAACCGAAAACAGAAAAAGAAGCGTCACAGCCCCCAGGAGCATCTCTCCGATTTCCGATGGCATCGCAAAGCTTTCAGAGGCGCGGCGCCACGCCAGCCCCAGACCGAACAAACCAAAAAGCGGAGGGAACATGGCTGGAGGGGTGCGCTGGAACAGCCCGGCCTTGGGCGGGATCGGCTTGGGCGCAGGAAAATACGGTGCTTTCTTCTGTGGCGCGTCAGACATGCTGGGATCCTTTGGTGTTTCCAATTGGATAAAACGCAGACATCGCAGAGGAAAGGGTGAAACCCCCAGCTTGCCTTTTTGCCGCAGGCAACCGGATTGGAGATCCGGTCAGAGATCCTGTTGCAGCAAGGCCTGACCTGCCGCCACCCCCAGCCGCCGGGCGAGATCTTCGAACATCGGATCAAACCCCAAGAACAGAACATCGTTCAGATGCCGTCCCGCTGGGCTGTCGGATATCTCGGCCAGATCTTCCAATGCCTGTTCAGACAGCGGACCATATGCCAGCGACAGATAACCATAAAGCCACTCGGCCGTATCAAGCCGAAGTGCATCTTCCTCGCTCATGACCTCATCAAGAATGGCGCGTTCATCCAGCACCATTCCCTCATTCGGACCAGATTGCGCAAAGGCGGTGAGGAATGCGAAATTGCTGTTGAGCGCCCCGACGACATTGCGCTCGATCAGTTCCCCATCCCGGATAATTCTGCGGATAAGGTCGGCGCGTGTGCCAACATTGCCACCACCATACCAGGCCTCTCGCGCGGCTTCGTCCACCCCTGGGGCCAGATAGGCACGCCGGGCTGAAATCTCGAGGTCGATCACCTGTTGTCCCGCTTTGCTTTCGTAGTAAGTCAGGGCCGCGCCCAGATCACGCCCAACCATTGCCTGCTGCAGATCGGCGCGTACCTGTGCTGTCATCCGCTCCAGATCATAGATCTGATCCACTTCGCGCTGCCAAAACCGATCACTTGGCCGTCCAGTCAACTGCTCTGCCGCCTCAAGCGCGTAGCTATGCCCTTCTTCGTGCACGATTTTCAGGGTGTCCTGCAGCTGCAGCGCGTTCCAGAACCGCTCGAATGAACTGGCCTGCGCCGTCGCCACACCGGGCAACGCCGCCCCAAGCATCAGCAGGGTTGCCATCACCCTTAGGGCCAGAACATGCCATTGCAGGACAGGTTGCATCAAAGCTCCGATTCCGGTTGCAGACGGCCAAGCTGGGTGGCCAGACGTTCATAACGATCCGCCATGATCTCATATTGCACGGCGTTCAGGATCTCATAGACCTGCATCATCTGAGGCGATTGCAAAGCGGAAAGATAATCAATCAGCTCCTGATCGCTGAGGCTGCGATAGGTATAGGCATTGGCGACAAGCCCATGAACCTCAATGCTCCGCCGCATCTCTCCCTGTTGCGCCATCAGCATGCCGCGCAGATCCTCTTCGCCAATTTCAAGATCCGTTGCGCCCGCCGCCGCCGCCGCCATCAGATAGCGCACCTGGATTTCGACAATGGACCGGATCGCGACATCCGTGCTTCCAACCGATTGCGACATTGCCTTGAAGACATCAAGGCGCGGGCTTCTTTCCTCAAGCAGCTCGTCGACAAGTTTTTCGCCCTCGGTCTGCCGGATTGCGTCTTCAACCATGTGGCTTTCATTCTCAACCGCCACGACGCGTTTTCCCAGATCGCTGCCATAAAACACCACGCCATGATCAAGCAGATCCGCAGGCATCACCGCTTCGATCATGTCGACCGCGTCATCAACCATCTTGTCAGGGGCAAAAACCTGTTCGGCCAGGCGCACCCAATTGCGCCCGAACTGATCCGGAGCAGCCCCCGTCAGCGCAGGCCCCGCCATGGCGCCTTGCTGAATTGAGGCAATGGCCACATCAAAGCCGGTCACCTCAAGAAATTCGCGAATTTTATCCCGATCCGCCCCTGTTTCACTGCCTTGCGCAAAGCTTGTCTGGACCGGGGAAAGAGCGACCAGAAAGAGGATCAGAATAAGGCTAAGAACTCTTTGAAACATCTTTGTTTTATCTCCGACACAAAGGCAGGTTTACAAAAGCCTAGACTGCGCACGGGATCCAGACAAGGGGGGCAAAAAACCATAGGAGTGGAAAAGCGCCGACTTTTCTTCCTCATTTCCGACTTTTCTCAAAATTGGGGGTTGCGCATCCGGTTTAGTCGATCTAAATCCCCCTCACCCCCCGCGGAGAGGTGCCGGAGTGGTCGAACGGGGCGGTCTCGAAAACCGTTGTGGGTGCAAGCCCACCCAGGGTTCGAATCCCTGTCTCTCCGCCATTATCTTTTTTTGGCAAGAAAACCCCTCTAACACCTTGAACGGTAAGGTGGTTTTTGGTGTTAGAAGTCCTTCATTTCGTGCAAAGCTAATCTTATCTGCGAAGGCCAGTCTCAGGACAGTCCTTTGGGCAATCAAGTTGCCGCTTTTCCAGATTTTCCAAGGGTTTGACAGGAATTGCAGTGCGTGTTCGAACATTTGCTCGAAGGTATGCATTGGCTTTCCCTTGTTTTGCAGTTTTTCGTCTAAAATCAGCTTCTCACGCTCCATCTTTTCGATACGCTTTTCATAGGCTGTGATCAGGGTTGGGCTGTCTGCATCCACCAAACGATCCAGCAGGCCTTCGATTTGTTTTGCAAGTTTGTTGCGCTCCGTGCGGATCAGGCGTTTGTCAGCCTCCATCTGTCCCGCACGTTGCCCCCAAGCGTCCTTGAACATCTTGGTTGCCATCGAGAACATCCCCTCAGACGGCGTGAGGCTTTGCATCAATTCGTCGAACTCCCCTTCCAGCACATCACGACGGATTGATTTGCGATAGCTCGGGCATCCTTTGGCGTGGCAGAGGTAATACGGATGTTTCTTTCCCGACTTGCTGGTGGACCAGCAGGCCGTCAGAGGCGTGTTGCAGTCATCGCAGCACACGAAGCCCCGCAAAGGGAAGTCCGCGTTGATGTCCTTGCGAGCGGGCGCTCTGGCCCCGTCCTTGATCCGTTGCTGGATCAATTCATGGGTCTCAAGTGAGATCAGACCTTCATGATGGCCTTTGCGCAGTGAGACATCCCACTCGGGGATTTCGATATAGCCCGCAAAATGTATGCGGGTCATCAGACGAATGACCCGTTCAAAACGGATCGTGCCATCGGCAAAATCCTTCGGGAAAGCAGGTTTGGATTCCAGAAACCGTTTCACTTCGGCCTGTGTTTCAAAATGACCAGAGGCAAAACCTTCCAAGGCCTCTTGGATGATGGAGGCCAACGGTTCATCGCGCACCAGCATGTTGCCATGCCCTGCAACGCGTTCGTATTTGTACCCAATCGGCGCACGGAACACCCAATATCCATTGAGCGCACGGCCACGCATACGGTTCTTTGTTTGCTCACCATTTTTCTGCCGTTGGTGCTGAGACACAGACGCCAGTAGGTTTTCCACCAGAATGCTGTCACTGTCCTCACCGAATTCAATCGACGGGCTTTCCAGTTTGCCGCCAGCTTCGGCCAGCAGCGCCCGCAACTGCCAATGCCCAACCACATCACGGGCAAAGCGGTTGATGTCGTCAATGATGACGACGCAGGTTTCCTTTTGCGCTTTCAGATACGCCAGCAGGGCAATCATGGCAGGACGATCAGCATCACCACCTGATTTGTTGTCATTGAAGACCTCAAGCACCTCATAGCCCTTATACCGCGCGTATTCACGACAACGGCTTTCTTGCGACGCCAGCCCATCACCCTTCTTCAATTGAGCGACGCTCGAAACGCGGGCGTAAATGACAGCGTGTTGTTTTGTTTCCATTAAAGACTCCCTTCCTGTTGCGCGTCAGTCTCGGGGGCTGCGGCAGTTTCAAAAGTTGTTTTGGTATTGGGTAAGTTTAGCACATCCACAGCGGGCATTTCCGCCAAAGACACGTCTTTTCCACAGGCCTGTTGGACGGGGTGAACACCGAACCCAAGATCGACAAAGCTGACCATGATGGACCACAGAGCTTCGATCAGCTCGCGTTTGTGGTCATCCGAGATATCCTCATCCTCAAAAAATGGCAGATAGGCATCCCAATCAATCGTCAGGCGCGGCGGGGCCGTCTGGGACGTTCTGGGCATGGAGTTCCGCGTGGTGCTGGACTTCGGTTGCGGCGCTGTCGATTGGCGCGGCGCTTACATGAACGCGGGCGAATAATATGGCGACCGTGGCCGAACTTCAGAAAATGCGGGCGGACCTTTTGGCCGCCCGTGCTGGCGGGGTCCGGCGATTCCGGGACCAAAACGGCGAGGAAGTGGAATACCGCTCCGATGCCGAGATGGCCCGCGCGCTGGCCGCGCTGGACGCGGAAATCGCCGCCCAGACGGCCCGGCCTGCCTCCACCATCCACTTCAATATGAGCAAGGGAATCTGACCCATGAAGAACTACGTCCAACCCGGTGAGAATATCACCATCACCGCGACCGCCGCCGCCACGTCCGGCCAAGGCGTCCTTGTCGGCAACCTCTTTGGCATTGCTGCCGGGAATGCCGAGATCGGGGACACCCTCGACCTTGTGACCGTCGGTGTTTTCGACATGCCGAAAGTCTCGACCGACGTGCTGGCCGTGGGCGATTTCGTCTATTGGGATGATACCGCCAAGCTGGCGACCGCCGATGACGACACGGGCAACAATGAACTGATCGGCCTTGCCGTCACTGCCGCCGGGAACCCGTCGGGCACCGTCAACGTGCGTCTGAACGGCTAAGACGATGCGGGCGGCCACCACCATGCAAACGGACTTGGAGCGCCTTCGGGCGGCTCTTGAGACCGTTGCCAAGCTGGTGGTGGCCGATCCCGTCTATGCGCCGATTTTCAGCCGCCTAGAGGCCGAAATCGCGCAAGAGGAAGCCTTGCTGGCGAATGACGTGGTGGCCCGCGCTCGCGCGGTTGCCGCTCAAAGCGCCACCCGCTGAATCAGGTCCCGAACGTGGGCCAGCGAAGCCCCCTTGCCGTAACGCTCACGATCAAGGGCGTGGCCGAAAAGGTCGCGCCTGATCCGTTCATCTATCCGTAGCGTTCTTCGCATTGTGATGGCGCGGCGTACTCTGCGGCACGCCCCATCGCATAGGCGCTGACATGGACCAGCGCCGATTAGGCCGCGTCTTCGGGCGCGGCCTTTTTCTTAACCGAAGTGTTTCTTCAACCAGTCGTTCGTACCCTTAAACGCACGAGTGAATTGCGGTCTCTTGCTGAATTCGACGACCATAAGCTTATCGTCGTCGTCCATGTATGCGGCCAAATGATCCTTGATTTCCGTTGCTGTATTGTCCGCAGCAAGGCGACCCGGTGGAACTCGCCATGCGCCGCACCATGACCTTCGGCAATCGCCGGATCGTGCTGGCCTCCACGCCCGTTGACGCCGAGACCAGCCGGATTTTGCGGGCCTATGAGCAATCGGACCAGCGAGTCTTTGAAGTCCCGTGTCCCCATTGCGGCCAGTTCTCGGAAATCCTCTGGGCAGACATCAAATGGGACGCGGACAAGCCCGAGACGGCCCACTGGTGCTGTCCCTCTTGCGAAGGCCGGGTGGAAGACCGCCAGAAGGCCCAGATCGTCGCGGCGGGCCGCTGGCGGGCGCTCGCGCCCCATGTGGAGGGGCATATGATCCCCATCAATGAACTGGATTTCATATTCCTCAACGGGATCGCCGTAATCGTTGCGGTTGCTCTTTGCCTTGTCGGCATAGTCTTCAAGGCTCTCAAAATAGAACCCATTGGCGGTGATGTCATACGGTTGAGCGTGTAGTTGCGGCATTGTCTTGTCTCCTCTTCTTTGTTCTGACGGGTTGCGCATGCAACCGTCTGGCTTCCGCCGAGGAGCGGGGGTGCAAGGATCAAAGGTGCGGTCACGCAGGACCAGAGCCACGCGCAGGTGCAGCACAGCGAACCGAGCATGGCGAGGACCCACCCTTTGATCTGCGCGGGGGCAGCCGCCCTAGCTGTCATGGGGGTATTGGGGGAGCGGACAAGCTCCCCTGATTGGGGATCAATCGACCATAAGGATTGTGCATGGTTTGGTGCAGGTGGAGAGGTCACTTCTCCAAATCCTGCGAGGGGGTCACAAGGGGCGACGATACGCCCCTTGGTCGGGTTCAGCGTCGATACGCTGACGGCATTCAATCCGCGCAGGGTTGATCTATGGGGTGTTGGGGAGAGATGACATCTCCCCGACGAGGGATCAAACACAGATATGTTTGCATGGTCGTGACTGGCTCAATGCCAATCTCGACCATCAGCTTTGGGGGATACAACGGGGGAGCGCAGCAGCCCCCTTGTCAAGTCGAGGTGGTACTACCACCTCCATCTTGCGATCATACTTAGATCGGAAGTCGTCCGAAGGGGACGCAGCGCAAACGGGTCAACGACCCACATCTCGCAGCATACCTTAAGGCTGTAAGATGTCCGCAGGGTCGCAGCGGGAACGGGTCAGAGACCCACATCTCGCAGCACATCTTAGTGCTGTGAGACGGTCGCAGAAAAAGTGGGGCAACGGGCCACATCCCTTATCATCGCCAGTAGATCAGACAATAAAAGAAGCAAAACGGGCAATGGCAGAAGTCCAAATTACAAGTGTATGAATCAGCTCGACGAGCTTGTTCTTCGGATGCAAAATGTGCATGATTTTTGGAACTACTGTATTTATTTGAAAGAAAAATTTCGATGGCAACCGACATTAAGCCTACCCAGCTAACACGTACTGGGTATGAGTACCAAGATTTGGTCTGCATAGGCTTCATCATCGACTGGTACAATGATCCTCATAAGTACGAGTGGGTTCGGATTGAAGGAGATATTGAGCACGAAAAGTTAATGGGTCTCGACGACGTCATTTGTAAGAGGCTCGATGGTTCGTTCGAGCTTACACAGGTTAAATTTACGATTGATCCCACTCGCGACGATCTAGCTTTGAGCTTCGACTGGCTGCTTTCGAAGAAGAAAAGTGGGACCTCCATGCTCCAGAAATGGGCTCAAGATGTGCAAAACTTGTCCACATCTGGGAAGCTTGCATTCGCATCTTTGAGAACTAACCGCATTCCCAATCAAGAATTCAAAAATACACTTGTAGGAAAGTTGGTAGATTACAAAAAGCTGCCACAACCTGTAAAAGAGCAGTTTGACCTTCAACTAGGTGGTTCGCAGGAAGCCAAGAACTTTTGCGCGAATTTCAATTTTGCACACAGTGAGCAACTAATTAGCGATTTCGAAAGCAGGTTGCATGATCGGTTAGTACCTGATCACACGAACGAGGAAGGCTTTCACCGCCTTCAGAGAGCCATCCGCCAGTCAGCCAGCCGAGCGACATTTTTGAACATAAAGCCAGAACTGGAGCTAGTGAATTAGTCGAGAGACTGCTTGGGCTGCGCGCGAAATGCAAGCCAAGGACGCACTGGCTGTTGCAAAGCGCGAATTGATGGCACTCGACAAGCAAACCGACGCGCTTCTCGCGCGCATCGTCGAAACCACCAACGATGCCGTTTGCGTGCTTACGAGGTAAAAATCGCAGAACTCGACAAAACCCGTGTCCGATTGCAGGAAAAAGCGTCCCAAAGCCTGCCACCAAAGGGAAGGATGGACGAATTTATCGAAAACGCTCTCACATTCCTCGCAAACCCTTGGAAATTCTGGGAAACAGGTCAAACCACCTTGTAACGCACGGTGCTCAAACTGGCCTTCGCAGAGCGCCCGACATACACCCGAAATCAGAGTTTCCGAACACTAAAAACCACCTTACGATTCAAGGCTTTAGAGGGAGTTTTGGAGAAAAGAGAAGATATGGTGCGGGTGGTCGGACTCGAACCGACACTCCGTGAGGAAAGGGTGTTTGAGACCCTCGCGTCTACCATTCCGCCACACCCGCACTTGAATGGCTGTTTAGGGGAGACTTAGAGGGGCGTCAATAGGGGCGATACACATAAAGACCCGCAGCGATGAGGGTCATTGCGCCACCTACTTCAGGTGAGATCAGCCAAGCCCCAATTCCAAATACGAAGAGAGCCTTGCTGGTTTTCTGAATGATGGCATCACGGTCCACGAAGATTGGACCTGTCGCGGTTTGATGCCGCTCCTTTGATAGCATTTATTGCAACAAAAGGAGACGAACTATGAGACAGAAACGGTGCGGAGGAATTCCGGGCTGATGCGGTGCGGATCGCGCTGACGAGTGGGCTGACAAGGAAGCAGGTGGCGTCAGGTTTGGGCGTTGGCCTATCGACATTGAACAAGTGGGGCACGGCGCATCGCGACACTGAGGTGGTGTCGGACAAAGACCTCGATCTTGCCCGAGAGAATGAACGGCTTCGACGGGAGAACCGCATTCTCAAGGAGGAGAGGGAGATCCTAAAAAAGGCCACGGCCTTCTTCGCGGGCCCAAAGCCATGAGGTTTAGGTTCATCCACTGCCCGGCAGGGTCATGTGCAGCATGATCCCGAGAGGGGAAGAGCATACCGCGATTTCCCGACCAACCGTCTTTGCCAGGTTCTGGATGTCAGCGAACGCGGCTTACGTGCCTATCGCAGCCGCCCGGCCAGTCGAAGACAGCGAACGGACATGGTATTGTTGGCCCATATCAAGGAACAATCCCGACCCAGCCTGGGCTGCTACGGCCGTCCACGCATAACCGAAACGCTTTAGGGTAAGGGAGGGAGGTTGCAAAGTGCAGCTATATCAGTAGCACGCACGATATTTGTGCCGATGTTGTGAGGGGCATTCCCGCGAGCGGAGAGACGCTGCAGTGCGGCAACCAAGGCTTTTTAATCCCCTGCGTCTACCATTCCGCCACTTGGGCACTTCACATCGGATACAATCGCCACGCGGGGAGGTCAACGGGGGAAATTGCGGTTTTTGGATAAAGTATGACCCCGCTTCGGTTTTTCACGAAACGGGGTCACGCTGGCGCCAGGGGCAACACCTTTGGATCAGAACAACACACCGACCAGCCAGAGGGTGATGCCCGGAAAGGCCACCAGAACCACGACGCGGATCAGGTCGGACAGGACAAACGGGGCCACACCTCGATAGGTCTGCGCCATGGGAATATCGCGCGCCATCGAGTTGATGATAAAAAGGTTCATCCCCACAGGCGGCGTGATCAGCCCTACCTCCACCACGATCAGCGCAAGGATACCAAACCAGATCCCGGCTTCTTCCGGGGTCAGCCCGAAATCGAGCACTTCAATGATCGGGTAAAAGATCGGGATGGTCAGCAGGATCATCGACAGGCTGTCCATCACGCAGCCAAAGATCAGGTAGGCCACCAGCATCATCACCAGCACCAGAAGCGGCGCATATCCCTGCCCAGCCACCCATTCGGCCAGCTGCTGCGGCGCTTGGGTAAAGGCGAGGAAGGAATTGAAGATCTGCGCCCCCAGCACGATGAAAAAGATCATTGCCGTGGATTGCGCCGTGGCGAGGACAGATTGCAGGAACCCTTTCCAGGTCAGCCCGCCTGTCATCACCCCATAAAGCCCGGTGGCAACGGCCCCCACGGCCGCGCCTTCAGTGGGGGTAAACAGCGCCTGCACGCCGGCCTTGCTCCAGTTCCAGTCACCGGCAATCCCGCCCATGACCAGTCCGAAAATCAGCACAACGGGCCAGATCGACAGGAGCGTCTTGAACCGATGGGCATATGGCACACGTTCCGCCGTGGTGGCGCTGTCCGGGTTGATGCGCACCATGACTGCCACGGTCAGCATATACCCAAGGGCGGCCAGAATGCCCGGAACAAGCGCTGCGATGAACATCTTGACGATGTTCTGCTCGGTCAGGATCGCGTAGATCACCAAGATCACCGAGGGCGGAATGAGGATGCCCAACGTGCCGCCCGCGGCCAGAACGCCGGTGGACAAAGCGTCAGAATAGCCGCGTTTGCGCATTTCCGGCAGGGCCACCTGCCCCATGGTTGAGGCCGTAGCCAGCGACGATCCGCAAACCGCGCCAAAGCCTGCACAGGCACCAACGGCCGCCATCGCCACACCGCCTTTGCGATGCCCCAGCCAGTCGGATGCCGCATTGAACAGCGCCCCGGACATGCCGGATTTGGTGGCAAATTGCCCCATCAGCAAAAACAGCGGCACAATCGACAGGGAATAAGAGCTGAACGTGTCATAAGACAGCGTTTTCAACTGGCTCAGCGTCACCTTCGGGTGCCCCATCATATACCAGATCCCAAAAAACCCGGTCAGCCCCATTGCCAGACCAATCGGCAGGCGAAGGAAGATCGCCAGAAGCATGAGCGCAAAGGCGAGGATGGCAAGTTCGATACCGGTCATACGTGGCTCTCCTTGCCATCCAGAACCCAATTGAGCGATCGCCACATGGTATAGGTGGCGACAACAAAGAAGAACGCGGCCCCGATGGTGCACAGACCAAACGGGATCCACAGCGGCACTTCCAGTTCATAAGAGCTTTCCGCAAAGAAGGGCTTGGACCCGAGGCCAAACAGGGTGCGGAACGTGTCAGAGCCATAGGGGAATTTCTCACCAAACCCGAGCCAGAGACGCCACAGGATGATAAACGCCGCACCGGTCAGGAAAACATCGCCGATAAACCCCAACAGGGCCTGCTTGCGGTCGGACAGGCGCGAGATGAAAATATCAACCGTCACGTGGCCGCGCTTGTACTGACACCAGGGCATGAAGGCGAAAACCGCCACGGCACAGCCCATTTCAACGATTTCAAAATCCCCTTTGATCGGGGTCAGCCCAAAGCCTGACAAGGCCCGCCCGACGATGGATATGACGGTGGTCATGGCGATGGCGACCAGCACGGCGCCCCCTGAATAGGCCATCCAGCGACTTAGAAATTCCATCAGGCGACCAACGCGCTGCTCTGCGGATCTGGCGATTGCCATGATGCCCCCTCCCTCTTTCTCGACCCGCTATGTTTCGGGTGGTTCTCAAGAAAACTCCGGGCAGGCATCTCGGCCTGCCCGGAGGGATGTGTTTATTAGCGGATCACTGATCGGAATATTTTGCGACCAGGGCCTTGGCGTCGGCCACCATGCCCGCACCGTCCAGACCTTTTGAGGTCATGTCGGCGGCCCAGGCTTCGATCTGGGCATCCCCGATCGCCTTGATCTCGGCCACCTGTTCGGCGCTCAGCTCATGGATCTTGTTGTCGGTTCCGGCAACAATCTCACGCCCGATCACATCCCCTTTGTCAAAAGAGGCCCCTGCCCAGGCCGAGGTTTCCAGGCCTGAGTTGGCGTCGATCACGGCTTTCAGATCATCCGGCAGGCTGGCATAGGTGTCCTTGTTCATCGCCCAGATGAAGAAGGTGTTGTAAAGCGACCGGTCGCCCGGGATCTCGGTGTGACTGTCGGCAAGCTCATGCACTTTCAGGGGCGGTACGATTTCCCACGGGATCACGCCCCCTTCGACCACACCTTTCGACAGGCTTTCCGGGAAGGTCGGCAGCGGCATGCCAACCGGGGTCGCCCCCAGCGTTTCAAACAGCGCATTTGCCTGACGCGACGGTCCACGCAGTTTCAGCCCCTCAAAATCGGACAATTGCATGACCGGCTCGCCTTTTTTGTGGATCACGCCCGGACCGTGCACGTGCGTGGCCAGAAGTTTGACGTCGCCCATCCGCTCCATCAGGTATTTCTCTGAAAACTCCCAGGCGGCTTTCGACGATGCCGCGGCGTTGCGTCCGGTCATGAAGGGCAGTTCAAAGGCTTCGGCTTCGGGGAAACGGCCCGGCGTATAGGCGGGCAATGCCCAGCCACAATCAATCACGCCATCACGGATCTGATCATAAAGCGCCTGCGGCTTCCCCCCCAGCTGCATCGCCGGGTAAAGCTCGACCTTGATGCGGCCACCGCTGTCTTTCTCTACCTTCTCGGCCCAGGGTGCCATGAAATAGAGCGGGGTCGAGCCCTTTGGCGGCAGGAAGTGCTGGCAGCGCAGGGTCACTTCCTGGGCAAAACTGGCACTGGCCGAGGCCCCAAGAGCCACGACACCGACAAGAGCGGATTTCAAGGTTAGTTTCATTTCGTTCCTCCCAAAACGCATGTATTTCACAGCCCGGCCCCGGTGCTCCTCTTACTGCCGTGACCGATCCGTCTTTGTGATAAGAGCAGGCTTGACGCTCTTAGGCAAGCACTTTCGACCGATCAGTCGGCTTTGCTTACCCTCTTGCCCGCATTCAAAGCAGGAATTCGTTGCATAAGCAACATTTTTCTTAACGCGTTATATTTCGAAAGATTCCGAACGGATTTTGCAAAACTCTCCCGTGATAATCCCTGTCTACAGCCTGTTGGCCGAAAAGGTATCACAGGCCTGAATGTCACCCGTGCCGTATCCGCGCTCGAACCAGGCGGCGCGCTGGGCGGAACTGCCATGGGTGAAAGTATGCGGCATCGGGGTGCGCCCCGCATTGCGCTGAAGCGTGTCATCGCCAATCTGACGGGCCGCATTCACCGCCTCTTGCAGATCGCCCCGTTCCAGCGTTCCGAATTTCTGTTCGGCCTCCCGCGCCCAAAGCCCCGAGAAACAATCAGCCTGCAACTCGATCCGCACCGAAATCGCATTGCTTTCCTCCTGGCTGACCTGTTGGCGCACGCGATTGGCTTTTCCAAGGATCCCCAGCTCGTTTTGCACGTGATGGGCCACCTCATGCGCCACGACATAAGCCGCCGCAAAATCCCCCCTGGCCCCCAATTGCCGGGACAAGGTGGTGAAAAATGCCGTATCGAGATAGACTTTGCGGTCCCCCGGACAATAAAACGGTCCAGTTGCGCCCGAGGCCCCGCCACAGGGGCTTTGCGTCACCCCTTTGTACAAAACCAGCGTCACCGGGTTATAAGCGGCCCCGAGCTGGTCGCGAAAAATCCCTGACCAGACCTCCTCCGTATCCGCAAGCGTGACGGACATAAACTCCCCGGCTTGCCGGTCCGCCTCCGAAATCTCGACCTGTTGTGGGGCTTGCGGTGACAGGCTGTCCTGCAGCAAAGGGGTGACATCGACCCCGGTGAAATAGCCGATCGCGAGCACCGCGAGAATGCCGAAGCCCCCCGCGCGCCCCCCCCCCCCGGCCCGCCGCCGATCTTCGATATTGCGGCTGCCGCGCCGTCCCTTCCACTTCATGATACTCTCCCACAGTGAACTCACGATCAGTTTACCCGACCTTTTCCCGGTCACAAGCCCGCATGGCGCAACAAGGCTTGACCTCATCCCTTGCGCATGTTTCGTGGTGCCCAACACCGAATGGGACTTCAGGCAGATAAGCTGAGAGCGGGTATGATCAGGCGTCTTTACAACTGGACAATGGGGCTTGCGGAACATCCGCGCGCGCTTTGGGCGCTGGCCATTGTGGCCTTTCTGGAAAGCTCGGTCTTTCCCATTCCGCCCGATATTCTGATGATCCCGATGATCATCGCCGCCCCGCGCAAAGCCTTTGTGATCGCAGCTGTGGCCCTGGTCGCCTCGGTTCTGGGCGGGATGTTCGGCTATCTGATCGGATGGGGCGTGTTTGAAAGCGTGGGACGTCCGGTGCTGGAATTCTATGGCAAGACCGACAGTTTCGACAGCTTTGCCCAGACTTATAATGACTGGGGGGCCTGGGCGGTGCTGATCGCGGGGGTCACCCCGTTCCCTTACAAGGTGATCACCATCCTCTCGGGTTCCACCGGGCTTAACTTTACCGTCTTCATGGTGGCCTCGGTGATTGCACGCGGCCTGCGCTTTTTCATCGTTGCGGGGCTGTTGTGGAAGTTTGGCGCCCCTATACGAGACTTTATCGAACGCCGTCTTGGTCTTGTCTTTACCGTCTTTATCGTGCTCCTTTTCGGGGGCTTCTATCTGGTGAAATACCTATGAACATGATCCGCAACCTGACCTTCACCCAACTTGTGGCACTTGCGACGCTGGGGTCGATCCTTGTGCTTGGCGGGGCTTTCGCCTTTCAGGCGCTTGGCTACACGCCCTGTAAACTGTGCCTGTGGCAGCGCTGGCCACATGCAGCGGCCATTGCGCTGGGTGGCGCGGCGATTGCCACGCAAAAACGTATCATTGCCTGGCTTGGCGCCCTGTCGGCGCTGACCACCTCCGGCATCGGATTTTATCATTCCGGGGTTGAGCGCAAACTCTGGGAGGGGCCAAGCTCCTGCTCGGGCGGGTCGTCCATTGGCGAACTGTCGCAGGAGGAGTTGCTGAACTCAATCCTCACCGCCCCGCTGGTGCGGTGTGATGAAATCCCGTGGGAGCTGTTCGGCGTGACCATGGCCAACCTGAACGCGCTGGGCTCTCTGGTGCTGGCCGGGATCTGGGTCATGGCCGCACGCAAGGCAACCTGATCGCGCGCATTGCCCCAAAGGCGCCCAGCCGAAGACAACATTGGACCGGCTGGGCCGTTCGTTTCAGAGGGGCAATAAGGTTATTTGCCGTCGATTTTGCGTAAAAGCTGACGCAGGATCCCGTGGAACATTTGCACATCCTGCCGGGTCAGCGGCATGCGGCTCCACATATTGCGCAGGGCAACCTTCATCACCTCAGCCTTGGTATCAGGGAAAAAGAACCCGTGTTCATCCAGCCGGGTTTCATAATGCTCAGCCAGCTTGTCCACCTCGATCACCGTGGCGGTCTCTGTCGTGGGCATCGACAGAACCTCATGCTGCACATCAACCGACTGACGACGGAATTCATAAGCAGTCAGAAGCACACATTGCGCCAGGTTCAGAGAGGCAAATTGCGGGTTCACCGGCACGGTGATGATTGCATTGGCCACCGCCACATCCTCGTTCTCCAGCCCGGTGCGCTCAGGGCCGAACAGGACCGCCACCTTGCGTCCCTCGCGCTGCATCTGGCGGGTGTATTCCATCGCCGCTTCCGGGCTGAAAATCGGCTTGCTCAATTCCCGTGACCGGGCGGTGGTGGCAAAGACAAAGTCACAATCCCCCACCGCATCAGCCACGCTGTCATGCACCGTTGCGCCATCCAGAACCCGCCCGGCCCCCGAGGCCATGGCCACCGCATCCGGGTTCGGCCAGCCGTCCCGCGGGGCGACAACCCGCATCCGCTCCAACCCGAAATTCAGCATTGCCCGCGCAGCCGAACCGATATTCTGGCCCATTTGTGGGCGTACCAGCACAATTGCGGGATCAGGACCCATTTCGCTCATGACCAAAACCTTTCCAAAACGTCGCGCCGTGATACGCTGGCCCCGACCCGAATTGCAAGGAGGCGCCATGGCCTAAAGCGTTTCGGGATAAACTTGACACACATGCTTATTCCGAAACGCCCACAACATTGATATCTCGTACTGCGTTTCGACTTTTCCCTGTCTCAGGTTAAAGTCGAAACGCTTTATGATACGGAAACCTACGAAATCCTTGCTCGGGATCTGCTTGGGCTGCCCGACATTTCGGAAAAGAAGATGTTTGGCGGTGTGGCCTTCCTGCTGGCAGGAAACATGCTGTGCGGCGTGCACAAAAACGGGGCGATGTATCGCGTTGGCCAGGATAATGAGGGGCTTGCCCTGGCGCTGGACGGGGTGGTGCCGATGGCATTCACCGGGCGCCGGATGGGGGGATTTGTCGATGTCTCTCCCGACGCGCTGGAAAACGACCAGACCCGTGCGCAGCTTTTGCAACTGGCACAGGGGTTTGTCGCCACTTTGCCCGCCAAATAGACCTCCTGAGAGAGGTCACGCCACCCGCCTCTTGCAAAATATGCGATTTGGCTCAATAAGCGCAAAAAGAATTGGGACGGACCACCCGGAAAGGATCATGATATGGCTGAAGCACAAGAGTTGGAACGCCCGCAGATCTACCTGCTGACCCCGCCTGAATTCGAATTGTCGACCTTCCCCACCGATCTGGCCCGTGTGCTTGACAGTGCCGAAATCGCCTGCCTGCGCCTGACGCTGGCCACCTCGGATGAGGACCGGATCATGCGCGCCGCAGATGTCTGCCGCGAAGTGGCCCATGCGCGCGACGTGCCGATCGTGATTTCGGAACATGCCCTGATGGTGGAACGCCTTGGGCTGGACGGGGTCCATCTGGGCGATGGCGCGCGCCGCGTGCGCAAGACCCGCACCGATCTGGGGCAGGATGCCATTGTTGGTGCTTATTGCACCAATTCCCGCCACGAAGGCATGAATGCAGGCGAAAACGGCGCGGATTATATCAGCTTTGGCCCCGCAGGCCTGTCCACCCTTGGCGATGGCACCCGCGCAGAGGCCGAGCTGTTTGGCTGGTGGAGCGAGATGATCGAAGTGCCGGTTGTGGCCGAGGGGGCGCTCGATGCAGATATCATCCGCGCCCTGACCCCGATCACCGACTTTTTTGCCATCGGAGAAGAGATCTGGCGCATGGAAGATCCCGTGGCCGCGCTGAAAACCCTGATCAACGCCATGGACGAGGGACTGGCTGGTTGATCAGACCACAGACAAGAGCGCGAAAATTCCCCCGTTTTGCTGACAGGCAGGCGGGGGTTTTCATTTTCAGCAGATGAAATGCGAAAAACCGCTCAGAACCAGCCCTGCACGGTCTCGGCCCCGGAATGCACATCCCGTGACGCGCCCTTGACCGTTTCACACCCCGCCAGAGCCACCATCGCCAACAGGCAGGACATCATCGCAAATCGTTTTGTCATCTTTTTCACCCTAAAGCGTTTCGTGATAAACCTGAGACATGGTTTACCACGAAACGCCCGCATTATTGATCTCTCTTGCCACGTTTCGGTTTTACCCTTTGTCAAGTTAAAGCCGAAACGCTTTATTGATGTGACAGATATACCCGACAGCTGTTCTTGGCATATCCTTTCCCCAGCAATCTAGCGGCAAAATTCCGCTTGGAAAACCGGCAATTCAGGGTTGGTGCACGCTGCCCAGATCCGCCAGCACCTCGGGATCCGTGGTTTCGACGTCCAACTCTCCCAGCCCGTTGCGCACCTCATGTTCGCAATGGGCCGCCAGAGCCTTGCGGCTCGAAAAATCAGTCACCTTGACCGGTTTGTGATAGACCACCTCAACCCGGCCCTGACGCCGTGCCGCCAGAGTTTGCAGCAGATGCGGGGCAAAAGCCATATCCCCCCACCAACCATAAAAGCGCGGGTCTTCTCCTTCGGGGGCAAAATACCGCACCGTAACCGGCTGAACCCACATGAAATTGCGCAGTTCCGGCGCAAAGAACGCCGCGAAAAGCGTTGATTTAAAAGGAAGAACGCGGCGTGCGTCCGATGATGTGCCCTCAGGGAAGAACAAAAGCTTATGCCCTGCGGACAGACGATCCCGAAATATCCCGATCTGGCTGGCCGCTTCTTTACGGTCACGTTTGATGAACACCGTACCGGTCGCGCGGGCCAGCCAGCCGATCCCGGGCCATGAAGCGACCTCGGCCTTTGACACGAAATAAACGCGTTTCTTGGCGTTGAGGGCAAAGATATCAAGCCACCCCCCGTGATTGGCCACCACCGCGCCCTTTTCGCGCATTTGCCCACCACGCGCGGAAAACGGGATGCCCAGCACGAAAAACGCCGATCGACAGACAAACTGCGTGATATAAGGGGTGATCGGACGATGCAGCCCAAACAAGGGGCGCTCAATCAGGCGCACAAGCAGCAGCACCAGCAGGCCTCCAAAGACGAGAATGGCCAGAGGCACGCCGCGCAGGACAGCCCGAATGCCGCCTGCCCATCCGGGACGAAACGCCCCCGGTTCCTCTTCCCCACGCCAAAGAGCGGTCATGTCTTCTGCTCCGTATTTCTGGGGCCCGTATTTTTGGGGCCGGTCTTACCCTCGGTGTAATAGGCTTTGTGCTTGGCGCTCATCCGCTTTGTATCCATGATCAGGCAGACATCGGTGGTGTTGAAACCGTGATCGACAAAGGCCCCGTCTCCCACAAACCCACCGACACGCAGATAGGCCTTGATCAGCGCAGGCACCGCGCGCATGGCGGCAGGCCGGTCGATCTGATCTTCGGGCAACAGGTTCATGGATTGATAGACGTCACGCTGCGCCGTGGTCCGCAGCTCTGGCGGGGCCAGATGGCGATGATGCAGCAGGGACAAAGGCCCCTTCAAGGCGTCGATATCCGTGCCATGGAACGAGGCGACCCCGAACAGGATTTCAATTTCATGTTCAGCGACATAGCTGGCTAGGCCGTTCCACAGATGCAGCATGGCGGTGCCGCCACGATAATCGGGATGCACGCAGGATCGCCCAAGTTCCAGAAGTTTCCGACCCGAGGTTTTGAGCACGGTCAGATCATATTCATCCTCGGAATAGAACCGGCCCGGACCGCCCTGCTCTGCTGTCATCCGCTCGTCCCGCATCAGGCGATACACCCCAACCGCAGGTGACCCCGCGCGCGCGTGGTCAAACAGAATCAGGTGATCGAAATAGGGATCGAACACATCTTTTTCCAGCTTCTGGTCGTGGTCCACCAGCGGGCCGCCGCTGCCCAGTTCCCGCACAAACACATCATAGCGCAAACGCTGGGCTGCGCGCAGATCCGCCGTATCACGCGCCAATCTCAGCTCAAACACAGGCTCTGCCCCTTGCATGTTTCTTTGACCTCATACGCCGGCACCGGTTTCCAACGCGGTTTTACGCCGAGCCCTTACGCGATGCAACGCCGCCACGCACACGCATTGGTTGCTGCTTCTTAACCAATTGTCTAGGATTGAGTGTCATCACTATCGAAAACCGGCATGAGCTCTACCACGTTCGTATCAATTACCTGTTTGCCGACATGTTCAAAATTGGCGGTCACCTTGCCACCAATATTGCTTTGCACCTGCCCAAGCCCCCAATCAGGCTGCATGGGATGGCGCACGAGCATCCCCGGTTCCAGAAGTGAATTCATATTTAGCCTTTCCTGACAGGAGCACCCCATGACCACCGAGACCAGAGACCTGACCGCCCTGATCGGATCACGGATCTGCCATGACCTTATCAGCCCTTTGGGCGCAATCAGCAATGGGGTTGAGCTTTTGCAGTTGTCTGGCCTTGGGGACAGCCCGGAGATGGCTCTGATCTCGGAAAGTGTGCAGAATGCCAATGCAAGGATCCGGTTTTTCCGCGTGGCCTTCGGATCTGCCAATGACAGGCAAAATGTGGCTGAACGCGAAATCCGTGCGGTGCTTTCTGCGGGATGCGAAGGGCGCAGGGTTGAAATTCTCTGGAACCCGGTTGGCGATCAGCCGCGCGGTCAGGTCAAGCTCGCATTTCTTGTCCTGCAATGTATGGAAACGGCAATGCCCTGGGGCGGCAAGATCGTGGTGAC
Source organism: Aliiroseovarius crassostreae (assembly GCF_001307765.1). Classification (GTDB taxonomy): domain Bacteria; phylum Pseudomonadota; class Alphaproteobacteria; order Rhodobacterales; family Rhodobacteraceae; genus Aliiroseovarius; species Aliiroseovarius crassostreae. The sequence continues at coordinate 286,276 of NZ_LKBA01000019.1, read as the reverse complement.
GGAACAGGACGGACATTGGAGCCTCTGGGCCGAGGCCGACCGGTTCAACACAGATCCTGCACTTTGGGCGCTGATTACCAAGCCGGACCAAACCACCAATGTTCTGCCCGCGCAGGTTCATTATGCCCTGATTGCACCGGAACTGGCGCGGCAGGGACGCCAGGCCGAGGTCACCCTGACTGACAGTTCGATCAACGTGATATTCTGACGTAAATTTTGCGCTGCGCGCAATGCCTCCGGCGGAGGTATTTGGCGCAAGAAAAAGGGCGCTGGATTTTTTGCGCCCTTTTTGCTGATTTTCAAGACGGGGTCAGGCGCGGGTGGTGCCGTCGCCTTCCACAAGATATTTGAAACTGGTCAGCTGCATTGCCCCGACCGGTCCACGCGCATGCATCTTGCCGGTGGCGATGCCGATCTCGGCCCCCATGCCAAACTCGCCCCCATCGGCAAATTGGGTGGAGGCATTGCGCATCAGGATGGCGCTGTCGAGACGGGTGAAGAACCGCGCGGCGGTGGCGTCATTTTCCGTCATGATCGCATCGGTGTGAGACGAGGAATACTGGTTGATATGGGCAATGGCCCCATCCACATCCTCGACCAGCCTGGCGGCAATGATGCGGTCAAGATATTCCTTGCCCCAGTCCTCTTCGGTTGCGGCAACGCTGCCGGACAGCCCGGCGCCCGCACGCACTTCTACGCCGGCGGCCATCAGATCATTGATCACTTTCTGGCCCAGCTCCTGCGCGTCCTTATGGATCAGCAAACATTCCGCAGCTCCGCAAATGCCGGTGCGCCGGGTCTTGGCATTCATCACCACACGCGCGGTCTTCTCGGCGTCTGCATCCTTGTCGATATAGATATGCACAATGCCTTCGAGATGTGCAAAAACCGGCACGCGGGCTTCGCGTTGCACCAGCCCGACCAACCCCTTGCCACCGCGCGGCACGATCACATCCACATGATCGGTCATGGTCAAAAGTTCACTGACGGCGGCGCGGTCACGGGTCGGAATGCGCTGGATCGCGTCCTCGGGCAACCCGGCGGCGCGCAGCCCATCCTGCAGGCAGGCATGGATCACGCCGGCGGAATGGAAGCTTTCTGATCCCCCACGAAGGATGACGGCATTGCCAGCCTTGAGGCAGAGCGCGCCCGCGTCGGCGGTCACATTCGGGCGGCTTTCATAAATCACGCCAATCACACCAAGAGGGGTGCGCACCCGCTTGATATGCAACCCCGAGGGGCGATCCCATTCTTCGGTCACCTGTCCGACCGGATCATCCTGCCAGGCAACCGTGCGCAACCCCTCACACATCGCCTGGATCCGGTCTTCGTCCAGCATCAGACGATCCATCATCGCATCCGACAACCCTTTTTCACGGCCATACGCCATGTCCTGCGCGTTGGCGGCGATGATTTCATCCCGTCGCGCCCAACAGGCCTCTGCGGCCGCAATCAGCGCGGTTTCCTTTGCCTCGGATGGAGCGAAGGCCAGTTCCCTGGACGCAGCTTTTGCGCGTTCACCGATCTGGGTCATCATCGTCTTGATGTCGTCGCTCATCTCACTCTCCGTGTGAAGTTTTTCGTTTAGCTTATTGTTTTACAGGGACATATCGTCCCGATGAACAAGTGCAGCCCGGCCGGAATAGCCCAAAACCGCCTCGATCTGGTCAGAGCGTTTTCCGGCAATGGCGCGGGCCTCGTCTGCGGTATAGCGGCTGAGACCCGACCCGATATGCACCCCATCCGGGCCATGGATGGTCACGCTGTCCCCACGACCGAAACTGCCATAGACGGCACTGACACCGGCGGGCAGCAGGGACTTTCCCTGACCCAGCGCACGGGCAGCGCCCGCATCCACAACGATATCGCCTTGCGGCTTCATCGACGCAATCCATTTCTTGCGAGATGTCTTGGGGTCCGTGCCTGCAACAAACAAAGTGCTCGGCGCCCCTTCTTCCAGTGTTTTCAAGGGATTAAAGCGCGACCCTTCGGTGATGGTCATAGCGCAGCCTGCCCCGGTTGCGGTTTTGGCGGCCATCACCTTGGTTTTCATGCCGCCCTTTGACAGACCAGTTCCCGCATCCCCCGCCATCGCTTCGATTTCCGGGGTGATCTCATCAATAACGTCAAACCGTGTGGCAGAGGCATCAACCCGCGGATTTCCGGTATAAAGCCCGTCCACATCCGACAGGAGCACCAGATGGTCGGCACCGATGGTGACGGCAACCTGCGCCGCGAGGCGATCATTGTCGCCAAAACGGATCTCATCCGTTGCCACCGTATCGTTTTCATTCACAATCGGCACCGCGCCCAGGGACAGCAGCGTCTCCAACGTGGCACGGGAATTCAGGTAGCGGCGCCGATCTGCGCTGTCTTCCAGCGTGACCAGCACCTGTGCGGTGGTGGCATCGTGATGGGCCAGCGCCTGTTCATATGCACGGGCCAAACGGATCTGCCCCACGGCGGCAGCCGCCTGCGCCTGTTCCAGCGACAAGGTTCCCGGTGTCAGCCCGAGCACCCCTCGTCCCAGCGCGATGGAGCCGGAAGACACCAGAACCACGTCAGCGCCCCGCCCCTTGAGCCAGGCAACATCTTCTGCCAGCGATGCCAGCCAATCCGATTTCAGGGCCCCTGTTTGCGCATCAACCAGCAATGCCGACCCGATCTTGACGACAATGCGCCGGGCGTTGGCCAGTGTCCCGCTCAGGGTTGCCATTGCTCGGGCTCCTCTGTGGGTTTCTGGCGAATGCGATCTTCCGAGATTTCCCGGCGCAGGGCCCGCAACACGTCGATCGTGCCTTTCTGCGCCGCCCCGGACATGAGCAGGACCGGGCCAGCCACGGCCTCAAGCTCAGCCTGTTTTTCTGCCAGTTCCTCATCCGACAGCGCATCCACCTTGTTCAGAACCGTCACGCGGGTCTTGCCCCCGAGGATATCCCCATAGGCTTCAACCTCGGTGATGATGGTCTGCCAGTCCCCCGCCACGTCATCGGATGTGCCATCGACGAGGTGAAGCAACACCGCGCAGCGTTCCACATGACCAAGAAACAGGTCCCCCAGCCCACGCCCTTCGCTGGCCCCTTCGATCAGGCCGGGAATGTCTGCAACCACAAACTCGGCCCCGTCAACGCCAACCACACCCAGGTTGGGGTGAAGCGTGGTAAACGGATAGTCGGCAATTTTGGGGCGCGCATTTGAGGTCGCCGCGAGGAAGGTTGATTTGCCCGCATTGGGCAGCCCCAGCAGCCCGACGTCTGCAATCAGTTTCAGACGCAGCCAGATGGTGCGATCCACCCCCGGCTGCCCCGGATTGGCGCGACGCGGCGCCTGATTGGTCGAGGATTTGAAATGCAGGTTGCCAAAGCCGCCATTGCCGCCCTTGGCCAGCACCACGCGCTGCCCCACTTCGGTCAGGTCAGCAAGCACGGTTTCCTGGTCTTCATCGAGGATCTCGGTCCCGACCGGCACGCGCAGCACGATATCCTTGCCATCCGCGCCGGTGCGCTGATTGCCCATGCCGGGGCGGCCATTATCGGCAAAGAAATGTTGCTGATAGCGGAAATCAATAAGGGTGTTCAGCCCCTCGACCACTTCGGCAATCACGGACCCGCCCTTGCCGCCATCACCGCCATCCGGTCCACCATATTCGATGAACTTTTCGCGCCGGAAAGACACGCAGCCCCCCCCACCGCCACCAGAGCGGATATAGACCTTGGCGAGATCGAGAAACTTCATGACATGTGCCTTTCTGGTGGGCTGTGTTAGTGAATACTGGCGATAGAGGGAAATGAGCGCATGCTCAAGTCTTTGCAGGGCTTTGTGCGCAATAAGCCGCGAAAACCGTGGGCTTACGGGCGGGACAGGCGATAGGTGAGTGTCGGAAGCTCCGCGTCCCGCGCCCGACAATAGCCACGACAGGGACCGGTTGCAACAAAGCCAAGCTTTTCCAGCACCCGGCCCGAGGCTGGGTTGTCCCCGAACACACAGGCCGAAATCTCGGTCCAGTCATAGCGTTGCCAGCAATGCGCGATCAGCGCCTGCCCCATCTCTGTGGCAAATCCCCGGCCCCAATGGGCAGGCGCGAACATGTAGCCCATTTCGGGCAGTTGGCCGTCCCGCGACGCGATCCCCATACTGCCCACCAGTTCACCTTTGTGAAACACCTGTCCCACCATGCCCAATTGCGGATCAAAGGGCACGCAGCGGGCGCGGGTATGATCGCGCTCTGCAGGCCAGGGCCAGGTTGCCGTCATCTTGACCACATCATGATGCGATACAAGCGCGTGCAGCGCCTCCAGGTCTGCGGGCTCCGTCCGGCGCATCATAAGTCGCTGGGTTACGAGGCGCGTCATCATTGCCGCCCCTCCCAATCCGCACGCGTCAGGCAAAGCTTGACCAGATCCAAGGTCTTGTTCTGCGACACACAAAAGGCCGGTTCCACCTGCCCGGTGGAAATAAATCCAAGTTTGGTCAGAACATTCCGCGACGAATGGTTGCCGTGGAAATGACCGGACAAAAGGGCGTCAGCAGGGGTATTTCGGAAATACCAATCGACCAGTGCCCCCGCCGCCTCGGTCATGACGCCCTGCCCCTGATGAGAGCGGGCCAGCCAATATCCCAGACTATCGCCAATCCCGGTCACGCCCAGAACGCCTTCTCCCTTGCAGATGGCCAGCGCCTCATGGGCGGGTTTGCCATCAAGAAACGCCAAGAACCCGTCAAAATCTGCCGGACCATAGGGAAAGGGAACGACGGTCAGCCATTTTGTGACCGCGTAGTCATTCAGCCCCTTCACCACCTGGTCACGATCCTGCACCAAAAGAGGGCGCAGCGTGAACCGCTCAGTTTCGATCAACATGCCCCACCCTTTCGTCCGGTCCTCAGGCAAGCTTGCGCAGATAGGTCCAGGTTGGCACCGCGGCGTTGCGCGAGACGGAAAAGCTCTCAGCATCCCCGATATATTCGAACCCTGCATTGGTCAGCACGCGGGCCGAGGCGGGGCTGTCTTGAAAGACCGAGGCAAAGATCGTGCTGTTGTCCAGCGGATTGGCATCGATCAGCGCCCGAACCGCCTCGGACGCGAGGCCGCCATTCCAGAAGGCAGGCGCCACCCAGTAAGACAGTTCAGACTGGTTGCGATCAAGACGGGACAGTGTGATCACCCCCAGAACTTCCCGCTGGCCATCCCGGGCGCCATCCATCACCCAGACCTCTTGCTTACGTGTGCTTTCAAGCGCGCGGGCAATGAACCCTTCGGTCGCACCAGGCGGCAGAGGATGAGGGATTGAGCGGGTGCCATTGGCGACGCGCTGATCGCTGGCATAAAGCGCCATTGGACCCGCATCGGATTTGCGCACCGGGCGCAGCACGAACCGATCTGCTTCGATCACGGGCTGATTGGTAATCATATCATGCATCATGGCTTTCCCTCCTCGAAAAGCTCTGACCTCCAGCCGGGGTCCAGGCTGGACCATGCCCCGGAATTGCCTGTTGATTGCCTGCCCCACCATGGTTCGCGCGAGGAGCATGACGTCAAAATGGTTAAATTTTCCTACCCCCCATATGGGAGGCATCGGAACAAAGAAAAAGGGCCGGCGATCACGCCGGCCCCTGGATTTTTCAAACCTTGCAGGTTTCGGCTTACTCAGCGGCCTCCGCCACCGGGAGAACCGAAATAAAGGTGCGGCCTTTCAGGCCTTTGTGGAACTGCACCTTGCCTTCGCTGGTTGCGAAGATGGTGTGGTCTTTGCCCATGCCCACATTGGCGCCCGGCCACATCTTGGTGCCGCGCTGACGCACGATGATGTTGCCCGGGATGACGGCTTCGCCACCGTATTTCTTTACACCAAGGCGACGACCGGCTGAGTCGCGGCCGTTACGGGATGAACCGCCAGCTTTTTTATGTGCCATGCTATCTCTCCTTAGTTAAGATTAGGCCAGAGTTTTGGCCTGCTCAACCCACTCGGCTTTCACTTTGACGGCATCGAAGGTTTCGACGTCGACAGCGGCCAGCTGGGCGAAGGTGGTGATGCCGGCATCTGCCAGCTTTTTGGCGGCAGCGGGGCCGACACCCGTGATTTGGGTCAGATCGTCAGCACCAGCAGCGGCTTCGGCTTTCGGAGCAGCCTTTTTGGCCGCCGGGGCCGCAGCACCCGAAACCGAACCTGCGCCAATCGCAGCTTTCACACCCGATTTGTCAGCACCGTTTTCCAGCACTTCGGTGATCTTCACCAGCGTCAGTTGCTGACGGTGACCTTTGGTGCGCTTGGAGCTGTGCTTACGGCGACGCTTCACAAAGTGAATGACTTTCTCGCCTTTGATCTGGTCGATCACTTCTGCCTGCACACCGGCGCCAGCGACGACCGGGGTGCCAACAGTGGCGCCAACCATGAGAATCTCGTTGAACTGGACGGTTTCGCCAGCTTCAGCAGCCAGTTTTTCAACGCGCAGGATGTCACCAGCCTGAACCTTGTATTGCTTGCCGCCGGTTTTCAGAACCGCAAACATTTGGTCTTCCTTCATTTTCCGCGTCCTACGGCCCCGGATCTCCCGGTGTTTCGGCGGTGGGTTGGTCCCACCAATGCCTCGAACGGCGCGCCCGTTTGGGCAGAGATTAATCATTCCGGCAAAGGGATCCCTCGGCCGGATTGGCGGCTTATCGGTGGAAAATCGGGATAAGTCAAGAATAATAACGGCAAATGCGCGCCGCGGTTGCGCTATTGCCAGCGCCCCTCTTGCGCCTCCATGGCTGTCACGATAGCCAGTAGGAAGAATTTGGCCCGGCCCGGATGGCCTGCTCGCGGAGACCCAACACCATGTCGCAAAACAAATCAAGACCCCCGATATTTCCGCTGGCCAGCCAGGCATCCGGGCGTCCTGCCCCTGCCCCGTCGGCCAACCCGGCGATTGCCCAGGCGCAAAAAGCATTGCGGTCCGGGCAGACGGCGATGACACAGGGGCGTTTCAAGGATGCGGTCAGCGCCTTTCACGAGGCGACGCGGCTTGTTCCACGCGATCCGAAAATCTGGTCACTTTATGCCAATGCACTGTCCATGCTCGGGGACAAGGCCGCAGTCAAGCGCGCCCAGAAACTGATGAAAAAGGTGGGCATTCCGGCGTCGGGGCAGAAGAAACTTCTGGCGCAGATGACCCGCAGCAATTCCGACACGGTACGCAAATCCGTAGGCATCCCCTCCGCCAAGATCAATGAGCTGCTGGCCCGGTTCAACTCTGGCGACGTGGCCGCAGTCAATGAAGAAGCCCAGGCCCTGGCTGCCGCCCATCCGGCAAACGAGATCATTCAATTGATCCTCGGCGGCACCCTGACCGCCATGCGCAAACCCGACGAAGCTGAAGCCGCCTATCGCAGGGCGCTTGAGATCGCCCCGGATTATGCGGAGGCGATGATCAATTACGGTGAGCTTCTGTCCACACAGTCGCGGTTTCACGAAGCGCATGAGCTGCTGGAACAGGCCCATAAACAGGTCCCCTCCAATCCAAAGCTTCTGGGCAATATGGGATTTGTCCTGAAAGAACTGAGCCGCCCGCATAACGCAGTGCCCTATTTCGATCGCCTTTTGGAAATCGATCCGGGCAATCAGCTGGGGCGTCTTTTGCGGATTGACACGTTGATCATGCTGGAACGCCCGCATGAAGCGCTGGCGGATTATGATGCCCTGCCAGAAGCGATCCGCAACACGCCCGAACAAACAGCGCTGCGCGCGGTGGCTCTGGATCAGTCCGGAAAGCCCGAAGAGGCGCTGGCGCTGGCGCGCAATGCCTTTGAACGCGCACCGACCCATCCGCGTGTGGTCACGATCGCTGGCAACCTGATGCAGCAGAGAGGCAAGTTCGAAGAGGCTGAAACCCTGTTGAAAACCGCGTTGGAGGCCGGGTTGAAATCCGGCGCGGTGTATCGCCAGATCGGCGGCGGGCGCAAGCTGCCGCTGGAGGATCCGATCGCCCAGGAAATGCTGTCGCTGTGGGAAAATGACCCCGACCTGCCCGCACGGGTGGATCTGGCTTACGCGCTGGTCAAACTGATGGAAGACAACAAGCAGTTCGACAAGGTCTGGCCCTATCTGGAGGCCGCCAATGCCATGGCGCTGGAGGAGTTCCCCCATGACAAGAAAAAAGAGCAGACCGATTTCACCAAGATGATGCGCTTTGTCGACGGGATGGACATGTCACGTATCGGACAGGTGGGCTATCAGCAGGACAGCCCGATCTTCATCACCGGGATGCCGCGGTCCGGGACCACATTGGTCGAGCAGATTCTGGCCAGCCATTCCCGTGTCACCGGCGGTGATGAGATGTCCCTGTTTCACACAATCGGGTTTGCGCATGCCAATAAAGTGGTCGCAAATGGCGGTTCCATCAACGATCTGCCCAACACGACGCTGGAAAAGATCGGGCGCGAGTATCGCGAAGCGGTGCTGAAGAGGTTCCCGGACACGGATATCGTCACGGACAAGTCGATCTCGACGTATAAAGTGGCGCCGCTGGTCTGGCTTGCCCTTCCCAAAGCCAAGATTGTTGCCCTGCGCCGTGATCCACGCGACAACCTGTTTTCGATGCTGAAAAACCGCTTCGTGCGCGGGGCACATACCTACACCAATGACCAGGAAGATCTGGTTGAGGTCTATCGCCTGTTTACTGAATACTTGGCTGCGTGGCGCAAGCTGGCTGCGGACCGGATTTATGAAATCCAATATGAAAAGCTGGTGGCGGACCCGGAAACCGAGGTGCGCAAGCTGCTGGAATTCTGTGAGCTGGACTGGGAAGACGCCTGCCTGTCCTTCTATGAAAACAAGCGGAAGGTGAAAACCCTGTCGATCCACCAGGCCCGCCAGCCGCTTTACAATTCCTCGATCGGCCGCTGGCGCCAGTATGAAGACAAGCTGGCGGTCATGCTGGAGGGGCTGAAGGGGCTGGACGGCGTGCCAGAGGATTGAACGCGCAAGGCGCGCCTGAGGCCATAATCAGGGGCTCCGCCCCTCGGCTTTCAGCCTCACCCCGAGGTATTTTCAGCAAGAAAAAAGGGGCGCCGAATATTGGTGCCCCTTTTGGTTATAGATCTGGTCCGGCTGCGCCTGAAGCGTTTCAGGATAAACTTGACACACATGTTTGTTCCGAAACGCTCACAACAATGAGATCTCTTGCTGCGTTTCGACTTTTCCCTGTCTCAGGCTAAAGCCGAAACGCTTTATTGCAGATAATCAGCACGCTGCAGGCCGTATTTGGCCATTTTCTCGTTCAGGGTGCGGCGCGGCAGGCAAAGCTCTTCCATCACGCCGACAATAGATCCTTTGTGGCGGCGCATCGTGTTGTCGATCAGCATCCGTTCGAACGCTTCGACATATTCCTTAAGCGGCTTGCCCTCGGTGGTCATCACCGGTTGCGCTTCTTCATGATCATTCATCAACAGGGACGAAATGGTGCCCGATCCACGGCGCGACTGCAGCACGGCGCGTTCCGAAATATTGATCAACTGGCGAATATTGCCCGGCCAGGGCGCCTGCATCAGCTGGGCTGCTTCCTGCACGCTGACGGTGGGGGCGGCGCATCCATATTCCTCGGCAAACTGGTCGGCAAAGCCGGTAAACAGCATCAGAATATCCTCGCCGCGCTGACGCAGCGGAGGCAGGGTGATTTTCATGGCGGCAAGACGGTAGAACAGATCGGGACGCAAGCAATCTTCGCAGGTTTTGCCCTGTTCCTGCAGGTTGCAGATTGCGACAATGCGGGTCTCGGCCGGGGTGCCCTGATCGTTGATCCAGGTCAGAAGCCGGGCCTGCAGCGCCATAGGCAAGGCTTCGATATCTTCGAGCACCAGGGTTCCCCCCCGCGCCTCTTCGACATAAGGCTGCTGTCCGCCCTCTTCCATCGGACCAAACAGGCGGCGGCCCAGATCCTCTTCATCCTGCCCGAGACAGGGCACCACGACAAATTTCTTTCCCGCTTTTGCCCCAACCGCATGCAGCGCGTGCGCCACCAGGGTTTTCCCGGTTCCGGTTTCCCCCTCGATCAGCACATGACCGTCGGACTGACCGATGTCGAGGATATCTTCGCGCAGGCGTGACATGACCGGGGAAGCCCCGATCAGTTTTTTCATGATGGTCGAACCATCGCCCAGCTCTTTTCGCAAGGCGCGCGCGTCCAGCGCCATGCGGCGTTTATGGGATGCTTTCTTGACCAGCCTTGTCATATTGTCGGGGTTGAACGGTTTTTCGAGAAAATCGAACGCCCCGACCCGCATCGCCTCAACCGCCATCGGCACATCGCCGTGACCGGTGATCATGATCACCGGCAGCGAACTGTCCAGCGACATGAGTTTTTTCAGAAAATCCATCCCGTCCATGCCGGGCATCCGAATGTCTGACACCACGACACCCGGATAATCCGCACCGATGGTTTTCAGCGCATCAGCCGCCGACGGGTAGGTTTCGGTCTGAAAGCCTGACAGGGACAGCCACTGAGAAATTGACTGCCGCATATCCTGTTCGTCATCGACGATTGCAATTTTCATTACCTGGGCCATGACCACTCCTCTTTCCCTCTCGGGCACTGCATTCATATGGCCACCTTATTCGGCGGCTTCAATATCACTGTCGACTTCTTTCAGCAGTGGCAGCTCGACTTCAAACACCGCACCGCCATCCTGACCATTACGAGCAATTAACCGCCCACCGAAATCATTGACAATGCCGGAGGAGATCGCAAGGCCAAGCCCAACCCCGTCTCCGGGGGCTTTGGTGGTGTAGAAAGGCTCAAACAGATTGTCGAGATCCGTCACCCCATCGCCATTGTCGCGCACCGAAATCAACGCGTAATCCCCGCGGCTGACGATAATATCAACCTGCGGCGCGTCGATAGTCTTGGTGGCGTCAATCGCATTGCGCATCAGATTGATCAGCACCTGTTCAAGCCGTAACCGATCCCCCATCACCATGACCGGATCTCGTGGAATATTGCGGGTGATGCGCACCTCACGGCTTTTCAGTTGTGGCTCCATCATCGACAGCGCGGAAGACACACATTCGCGCACATCCATCGGTTCAAACGCGTCGCCCCCTTTGCGCGCATAGGATTTCAGCTGCTTGGTGATGGCGCCCATACGTTCAATCAGATCATCAATGCGCTGGAAACTGGACAGGGCTTCGTCAGGCCGTTTGCGTTGCAGCAGCAGCTTGGCCCCCGCAAGATAGGTTTTCATCGCCGCCAGAGGCTGGTTCAGCTCATGGCTGACGGCTGCGGACATTTCGCCAAGGGCGGCAAGTTTCGAGCTTTGCGCCAGTGTCTGCTCAGCCACTTGCAGGTTCTTCTCAGCCCTTTGACGTTCGGCAATTTCGCGCTGCAACTGATTGTTCAGCAACCGCAAATCCGCTGATTCCTGCGCAAAGCGAACCGATCTGAACTGGGCCCGGCGGCTGATCAGGTAAAAGGTCAGCGACAGCAGCATGGCAAAGGCCATGATTTCCAGGGACAGAACCGCGTTCACCTTTTCACGCACCGAGGCGTATGAGGTGAAAGACGCAATGCGCCAGCCCTGAAACGGGACCCGCGCTTCCTGCCGCATCACCGCTTCCCCCAGGAACAGCATTTCCGAGGGCAGCGCGGTCCATTCGGCAGAATTACGGAAATTGCGCCGGATCGCGGCCATTGCCGGGACCGCCTCCAGCGCTTCATTCTCTGGCTTGCCACGCCAGCGGGATTCGGTCGCTAGGATCACATTCCCTTCGGAATTGGTCACCAGAACAGCGTCCGAGATTCCGGCCCAGCTTTTTTCAAACTTGCGCAGGTCGACCTCGACCACAATCACGCCAATCACCTTGTTGCCGGCTTCAATCTTGCGCGAATAGGTGAATTCATAGGCCCCCGCCTCGGTCGGCACCGCCGAGAACACGGTTTCAGAGCTGCGCAGCGCATCCACGAAATGCGGCTCCGAACGATGGCTTTCCCCAAGCGTTTCCCGGGTGGTCGCCGCAACAATCCGCCCATCTCCATCCAAAAGCACAAGCGACTTTGCCTCAATCTCATCCAGATATGAAATCAGCCGGGCAGAACTATGGGAAAAATCCCCGGAATTCAAGGCGTTAATCAGGGCCGGATCGCGCGACAACAGAAGAGGCACAACAGAATTACGTTGCAATTCGCTGATCAGATTGCCGGAATAAAGCGCCACCCGCAGTTCAGCCTGGTTACGGGTGGTTTCGGTATAGCGTTCGGTCAACCAACGATTGGAGAAGAAAATAACCGCAGCGGCCAGACTGACCAGGGCCAAAAGCGCCAACCGTCCCCTGAGAGAGACCCCAGGGCGCGGAGTGGGAGCATCAGTCATCAATTTCTGGGTGCGTTTCTGGGTGTTGTCCGCCATGGCGCAAGTTTACGCGCCATGGCCGGGGGTCACAAGACGATCCGCTTAAACAGCCACCACGGCGTCCACCAACGAGCGGAACATTGCCACCCCATCGGTGCCGCCATGCAGTTTGTCCACGCAGCGCTCCGGGTGCGGCATCATACCAAGGACGCGACGGTTTTTGGAAATCACCCCGGCGATGTCGCCGGTCGAACCATTGGGATTGTCGGTATAGGTAAAGGCAATCCGCCCCTCGTCACGCAGCTGCGCGAGCTTTTCATCCGTCACGGTGTAATTGCCGTCATGATGCGCAACCGGCACGGTGATTTCCTGCCCCTGCTCATAGCCGGCGGTGAAATCACAATCCGTGGTTTCCACTTTCAAGCCAATCGGTTTGCAGATGAACTTAAGGTTCGAATTGCGCATCAGGGCACCGGGCAGAATGCCGGTTTCAGTCAGCACCTGGAACCCGTTGCAGATCCCGATTGCATAACCACCACGCTCGGTGTGTTTGATCAGCGATCTGGTGATCGGCGACTGCGCCGCAATGGCGCCGCAACGCAGGTAATCCCCAAAAGAGAAGCCCCCCGGCACGCCCACAATATCCAGCCCCTCGGGCAGGTCCGTGTCCTTGTGCCAGATCATCGTCACATCGGCGCCGGCCCGCTCAAACGCCACCGCAAGATCGCGGTCGCAGTTCGAACCCGGAAATACAATGACCCCCGCTTTCATCACAGCACCTGAATGGCGTAGTTTTCGATCACGGTATTGGCGAGCAGCTTTTCGCACATATCCTTGATCTGATCTTCCGACGTGCCCTCGGCCACATCCAGCTCGATCACCTTGCCCTGACGCACCTTTTCCACGCCGTCAAACCCCAGATTGCCAAGCGCATGGCGCACGGCCTCGCCTTGCGGGTCAAGAACGCCGGTTTTCAGCATCACGTCTACACGGACTTTCATCTGCACTTCCTTCTCTTAGCGCTGGACCAAAACTCTGCACGAATTTTGCCCGGGATTTAGGTGTTGCGGCGCCCCCACGCGTTTTGCCGGGGCGCCGGAAAGGGATCAGTTGATCAGGGTCGGTTTGGTGTTGGCATGGGTCACGTTCGAGGGCAGCACCCCCAAGCGACGGGCCACTTCCGTATAGGCATCCGTCAGGCTGCCCAGATCACGGCGGAACACATCCTTGTCGAGCTTCTGCCCGGTCTCGATATCCCAAAGGCGGCAGCTGTCGGGGCTGATTTCATCCGCCAGGATCAGACGCGGGAAATCGCCATCATAGACCCGACCGAATTCGATCTTGAAATCAATCAGCTTGATGCCAACACCAAACATAACACCAGAGAGATAGTCGTTCACGCGCAGCGCCATGTCGACGATTTCTCCCAACTCCTGCTGCGAGGCCCAGCCGAACGCCATGATATATTCTTCCGGCACCAGCGGGTCGCCAAGCGCATCATCCTTATAGGAAAACTCGACAATCGGGCGCGGCAGTTTGGTGCCTTCCTCAAGCCCGAGGCGCTTGGCCATGGAGCCCGCGGCGAAATTGCGGACAATCACTTCCAACGGCACGATTTCGGCCGCGCGGATCAGTTGCTCACGCATATTCAGGCGCTTGATGAAATGGTTTGGCACACCGATCTGGGTCAGGCCGTTCATGAAGAATTCGGACAGGCGGTTGTTCAGCACCCCCTTGCCTTCGATCACGTCCCTTTTCTCGGCATTGAACGCTGTGGCATCGTCCTTGAAATACTGCACCAGAGTGCCCGCTTCCGGCCCTTCATACAGAACCTTTGCCTTGCCTTCGTAAAGTTTTTTGCGCCGTGCCATGGGATCTCCGCCATTGAAGTGCAGCCTGCAGGAGCCACGCGACTCCTGCCTGTTGCACGCGCTATACGCATTTCCATGCGCTGAGGCAAGAATTGGGCAGAATTATCCCGTGTTTCCTGCTATTCTTGTCAAAACAAATGCAATTTCCTGCCGTTGAGAGCGCTAGCGGGGTTGCGAGACAGGCCCGCGATTGGCATATCAAAGACAACAGAGTATTCACCCAAGGATAGGGAAACCGGAATGACCACTTTTGACGACCGCGAAACAGCTTTTGAAGCCAAGTTTGCTCATGACGAAGAAATGATCTTCAAAGCCGAGGCGCGCGCCAACAAAAAGCTTGGCCTGTGGGCAGCCGAGAAAATGGGCAAGACCGGCGATGAGGCCGAAGCCTATGCAAAAGAAGTCATCGTTGCCGATTTCGAAGAGGCTGGCCATGAGGACGTCGTGCGCAAGGTTGTGGGCGACCTGAACACGGTGACCGCCGAAGAGGTCCGCGCCAAACGCGCCGAGATCCTGGCACAGGTCAAAGAAGAGATGATGGGCAACGCGTAAGCGGCCCACACAGTTCAAAAAGGCGTCCCGCTCGGGGCGCCTTTTTTATATCTGGTCCGAAAAGGCCCGATCAGGACCCGATCAGGATATGAGCCCCCTGCCCCAGGCCTATGAAAATCTACCTATAAATTGATCTGTTAACGACCTGTTTGCTCCCAGCCCACACAGTGGCACAGGCCGGGAGGCTGATCGGGATGGGCCTGATCAAACGGCAGGCAGGCTTCATGAGCGACGTGAAAAAACACAACAGACATATCCTGAAACTTCGAAAACGCTCACAGCGCGCGCGCCCGGTGGCGGAGTTTCCATCGCGTATAATGCAGCCGGCTGAGGAGACCGGGCTGGACCTGATCCGCCTGCTGGTCCGCCAGTTGCTGCCGCTCGGGTTTGCCGTGGCCATCGTTGCCCTCCTGTGGGACCGGATCGCGGGGCTTGATTATGCTTATATCCAAGCCTCTCTCGTGACGGTTCAGCCCCATCAATGGGTGGGGGCAGCCCTGCTTTCCGCGATCTCCTTCTGGGCCGTGGGGAGATATGACCGCGTGGTGCATCGATTGATCGGCACACCCATCGCCTCCCGAGAGGCGCAGATATCGGGGGCAACCGCAATCGCCCTCTCCCAAACCGTTGGGTTTGGCGTGATCAGTTCTGCCTTCGTGCGATGGCGCATGCTGCCGGAGCTGACTTTGCTCAGGGCAATGCACATCTCGATGATGGTGGCCCTGTCCTTCCTCTCCGCCTGGGCGGTGGTGACCGCTGTGTTCCTCCTGCTCATTCCGGTTGAGCTTGCCGGCATCCACTGGATCCGCCCCCTGGGCTGGGGGGCATTTGGCGGGGCAGGCCTTCTCATGACCCTGTCCCTCTGGCGCCCCGCCCTTTTGTCGCGTTTCAATATTCCTCCCCTGCGCGCCATGGCCGCCTTTGTGGCTCTGGCCGCCCTTGATACCATGGCGGCAGGTGCGGCCCTCTGGGTGATATTGCCGGAAAACTGCACCATCGGGATCCTGCCGCTGATGGCCGCTTATCTCGTCGCACTCGGGGCTGGACTGATCTCCGGCACTCCCGGCGGGGTCGGGCCATTT
Source organism: Aliiroseovarius crassostreae (assembly GCF_001307765.1). Classification (GTDB taxonomy): domain Bacteria; phylum Pseudomonadota; class Alphaproteobacteria; order Rhodobacterales; family Rhodobacteraceae; genus Aliiroseovarius; species Aliiroseovarius crassostreae. Next base: position 270,452 of record NZ_LKBA01000019.1, on the reverse strand, counting down.
GAACTGACCCTTCTGGCCCTGCTCCCTCATCTGGAGCAAGAGCCGGTCCTGGCCGGCATCCTCGCCTTTCGGGCCGTATATTATGCGATCCCCGCGCTGATCGCCGCTGTTGTGACGGTACGAGGGCCACGCAAAGCTGCGCGCCGCGACAGTGACACCCCCCAATCCGCCAGGATCACCCCCATAGCGCGCGCGCCCCAACTGCCCGCCCACCTACATCATCAGGTGGCAAACGCCCCGCGCGCCGAGACCGCGCTGCTGCGTCACGGCAACCTGGCCGCAGTTGAATGCGCAGGTGAAACGGCGGGTCCGGTCTCAACAGGAATGGGAAAATTGTCGGGGCAAAGCCTCATCCTTTTGTCAGACCCTCTGACACCGGTCAGCATCACAAAGGATTACCTGCGGCAGGCACATTGCCTTGCTCAGGAAAAGTATCGCGCGCCATTTCTCTACAAGATCGGACCGCGCTTTGCCGCTCTGGCCCGCAAAAACGGATGGAAAACCCTGCCCATCGCGCGCGAAGCATGGCTCAATCCGCAGATCTTTACCACCGCGGGGGCCGAACGCCGCCAATTGCGCCGAAAACTGAGGCAGGCTGAAAAAGCCGGACTGCGGGTGCAGTTGGGCGGCGGCAATCTGCCGATCGCGGATATGAACGATATTGCCGAGGCTTGGAGCACTGATCGCGGCGACCAAAGAGGGTTTTCCATGGGCGTCTGGTCCCCAGCCACCCTGCCCTATGCCCAGGTCTTTCTCGCTTATCAGAACAACCAGTTGGTCGGTTTCATCACCCTGCATAAAAACGCGCAGGAGCAGGTTCTGGACCTCATGCGCATGGGTGCCAAGGCACCGGATGGCACAATGCATCTCCTGCTGGTCGCGGCCATCCGGCAGGCTGCGTCAGAAGGGTATGACCGCCTGTCGCTGGCTGCGGTGCCATATGAAAAACAATCCACCGAGCCCAAAGTGTTTCACTGGCTTCGCGAGCGGCTGGACCGGATCACCGGGGCGGCCGGACTACGCCAGTTCAAGACGTGTTTTGCCCCCAATTGGGAAACGCTTTATGCGGCGGCGCCAAAGCGATGCGATCTAGTGATGGGCGCACTGGATGTGATGCGCGAAATCTCGCGACCACGGTGATACCGACAGTGAACGGGGAACACCCCCGCCACCCCCATTGGTTTGCCTGCATGACCCAGACCTGACGCGCCTCCACTCAGGCGTAAAGCTGGCCCGGTATAAAACCGGCATAAAACCCGATATAAAACGGTCTTCATCATCTCGATGAACGGAATGAATTTGCGCTGTCACGAAATCCGTGGCAGGTAGCACGCAACAGACAATCTGGCGGGCAGATGCCCCCAAGTTTACGCGCGGCGGTCGCCTCGCAAAGATCGGAGACCAATATGGCAGATGCGCTGACAGAGTTGCTTGCAGAACGTGACTGGTTGATGGCGGATGGCGCAACCGGCACCACCCTGTTCAACATGGGACTGACATCGGGCGATGCACCGGAGCTTTGGAATGTGGACGAGCAGGACAAGATCCGTGCGCTGTATGCCGGCGCCGTCGACGCCGGATCGGACATTTTCCTGACCAACTCATTCGGTGGCAACGCATCACGCCTGAAACTGCACGGGGCAGAAAAGCGCGTTTTCGAACTGAACAAGGCAGCGGCCGAGCTGGGCCGTGAGATCGCGGATGCCTCGGGCCGCAAGGTGATCGTGGCCGGGTCGGTTGGCCCGACCGGTGAAATCATGGAACCGATGGGCAGCCTGACCTTTGATGGCGCGGTCGAAATGTTCCACGAACAGGCCGAAGGTCTGAAAGCCGGTGGCGCTGACGTGCTTTGGGTTGAGACGATCTCGGCCTTCGACGAATACAAAGCGGCTGCAAAGGCGGCTGAGCTGGCAGGCATGGCCTGGTGCGGCACGATGAGTTTTGACACGGCCGGGCGCACCATGATGGGTGTGACCTCAGCTGATCTGGCGCTGAAGGTCGAAAGCCTGCCCAACCCGCCGATTGCGTTCGGAGCCAATTGCGGCGTGGGAGCCGCAGACCTGCTTCGCACGGTTCTGGGCTTTGCCGCTCAGGGCACGGAACGCCCAATTATTGCCAAGGGCAATGCGGGCATTCCGAAATATGTAGATGGTCATATCCACTATGACGGCACCCCGGACCTGATGGGGGATTACGCGGTGATTGCCCGCGATTGCGGCGCACGTATTATCGGCGGCTGCTGCGGCACCACGGCGGAGCATCTGCGCGCCATGCGCGAGGCGCTTGAAACCCGTCCGAAAGGCGATACCCGCCCGACGCTGGAAGAGATCGCGGAAAAGCTTGGTGGGTTCTCATCTGCGTCTGACGGCACCGGAGAGGATGACGGGGCACCCGCCCGCCGCGGGCGCCGCCGCCGCGGCTGACACCACCGGATTTCAAATTCAGGAGAGGATCCGTGCGGCTGCTCGGGTCCTTTTGTCATTCCCCCTCAGAACAGAGACAACTGATCACCGGATTTTGGTGGAACCCGGAACTGCGCGCAGGATAGCGCGGGCAGCTCCCGGACAAAACCCAACCGGCGACAGGCAATCCGGAACCGATGAGACAGAAGGCGGGCATATTCACCCTGCCCGACCATGCGCTGTGTGAACGCAGCGTGATATTCCCTGCCCCCTCGCATGTCACGCATCCGCCCCATCACCCGCGCGGCGCGGTCGGGAAACGCCTCAAGCAGCCAGTCCTGAAACAACGGGGACACCTCCTCTGGCAAGCGCAGCAGGATATAGCTCGCGGCCATGGTACCGGCCTTTCGGCTGGCGGTCAGGATCGCTTCAAGCTCGTGATCGGTCAGCGCCGGCACCACGGGTGCCACCATGACCCGAGTGGGGATCCCGGCGCTGGCAAGGGCCGAGATCATAGCAAGGCGCCGTTTTGGTCCCGGCACGCGCGGCTCCATCCGGCGCGATACATGCGGGTCCAGCGTGGTCAGCGAGACACCCACATGCACGAGGTTCAACCGGGCGAGTTCCGACAACAGGTCCAGATCCCGCTCGATCAAGCACCCTTTGGTCACGATTGTGACCGGGTGTCGGTGTTCCAACAGCACGTTCAGGATGCCACGCATCACCCGATAGTCGCGTTCGATCGGCTGATAGGGATCGGTATTGGTGCCAATGGCAATCGGTTTGGGGTGATAAGATTTGCGCCGCAATTCAGCCACAAGCCGGTCTGCGGCGCCTGGCCGGGCGATCAGCTGGGTTTCGAAATCCAAACCGGGGGAATAGCCCAGATAGGCATGGCTGGGGCGGGCAAAACAATAGATGCAGCCATGTTCGCACCCCCGATAGGGATTGATCGAGCGGTCAAATGGCAGGTCGGGAGAGGTGTTTCGGGTGATGATCTGGCGCGGCGATTCGATATGAACCTCGGTGCGCAAGCTGCGCTCTGGCTGAATGTCCCATCCATCGCAGATCTTTTCCCGCTCAAACGCCTCATACCGCCCTGCCGGATTGCAGGTTGCACCGCGTCCGCGGCGCTGATCAGCTGAAACCTGTCGGAATTTTGATCTTTCCATACCCCCCAGTAGAACATTTGAGAAACATTTGAAAGAACATCACGTTTTCCATGCGAATAAATCATTTGCCTTCGCGTCGTTGAAAGCGCACTCAGTGTCGTAATCGGTTCAGACCGACGCGGCCATTATGTCGCATTTGTTAAAGAACGCAGAGTTTCAGCCAAGGGAAAAGGCAATCATGTCGGACGAAGAAGATATCATCCTGAGCGAGTTGAACGACGAAGAGCTTGTTCAGCAGATGCACGACGACCTTTATGACGGTCTCAAGGAAGAGATCGAAGAAGGTGTGAATATTCTGCTGGAACGCGGCTGGCAGCCCTACAACATCCTGACCGAGGCCCTGGTGGCCGGGATGACCATCGTTGGCGCCGATTTCCGCGACGGTATCCTCTTTGTGCCGGAAGTGCTTCTGGCAGCCAACGCAATGAAATCCGGCATGTCGATCCTCAAGCCGCTTCTGGCTGAAACCGGTGCCCCGCGCATGGGTAAAATGGTGATTGGCACCGTGAAAGGCGACATTCATGACATCGGCAAGAACCTTGTGTCGATGATGATGGAAGGCGCTGGTTTCGAAGTGCACGACATGGGCATCAACAACCCGGTCGAGAACTATCTGGAAGCGCTGGAAGCAGAGCAGCCGGACATCCTTGGCATGTCGGCCCTGCTGACCACCACCATGCCCTATATGAAGGTCGTGATTGACGCGATGGTCGAAAAAGGCATTCGCGACGATTACACCGTTCTGGTCGGTGGCGCGCCGCTGAACGAAGAGTTCGGCAAGGCAATCGGTGCTGACGGTTACTGCCGTGACGCTGCTGTGGCCGTGGAAATGGCCAAGGACTTCATGTCGCGCAAACACAACCAGGGCGTCGCAAGCTAAGCGCCCGACAGGTTTACGGAACAGGCCCTGCCAGATTGGCGGGGCCTTTTTCGTTTTGCCCCTTCCCTTTCCCCCGCAAAGTCCCCACATTTGCTGCATGGGCAAACTGCGGTATCTTTTTCTTCTCACATTGGTGATCTCGGCCGGCGGACTGACCGTTCTGGTGGCTGGGCTGGCGGCATCCTCGGGCAAGCTGGATGGGCAAACTGCTATGGCCGTGTTGCCCCTGATCATGTTGGCGAGCATCGCCTTTCGCGCACTAAACCCTGACAAGAAAGACTGAATTTTCCACCGGGCAGGTCGAATGCGTGTCGGAAACTGGCGTATTTCCTCTTGCCCGAGATGAGGTCGGCAGGAATACTGATCTGACACGCGAACAGAACCGGCCAGGGGCAGACGTCCCGTGGCACAAGGAGGTCCCATGCCCTTTTCCTTGCCATCAGATCCTAGCGACGAGACCTTGACGCGGGACGGGCTGATCCCCCGCGACGAGAAGGGTCAGGTACTGGTTCTTGCCTGCGGGGCGCTGGCCAATGAAATCCTGGCGATCATCCGCGCCAACAATCTGGATCACCTCACGCTGACCTGCCTGCCCGCGATCTTGCATAACAGTCCGGACAAGATCCCGGCCGCGGTCGAAGAGGCGCTGGACAAACACCAAAGCAATTATGAGAGCGTGTTCCTCGCCTATGCCGATTGCGGCACCGGTGGGAAACTTGCCGAGATCTGCGCCAGCCGCGGGATCGAGATGATCCGCGGCCCGCATTGCTATTCCTTTTTTGAGGGAAATGCCGCGTTTGAAGCCCGCGCGGAGGGCGAAATTGATGTATTCTATCTGACCGACTTTCTTGCCCGTGGGTTTGAAAGTTTTGTTGTAAAGCCACTTGGGATCGACCGCCATCCCGAGCTGCGCGACATGTATTTCGGCCATTATACCCGGCTGGTGTACCTGGCGCAGACGGACAATCCCGAACTCGACGCAAAGGCCCGCGCGGCGGCACAGATGCTTGGGTTGGCCTATAGCCGTCAGATGACGGGCTATGGCGATCTGGAAACAGCGGTTCTGCAGGCGAAGTGAGGCCCCAAGGGGCTCTGCCCCTCGCGCTGCGCGCTCACCCCGAGGTATTTGACGCAAGAAAAAGCGGCAAATTTCGGGGGGACACAGTGGCCCTTCGTGAAATCAAACCGTCGATATGGGTCAGGCGGCTTCGCTGGCGTGAAGGCGAATACGTTCGACCATGGCGCGCACCCCGTTGGAGCGTTGCGACGAAAGATGTTCGTTCAGACCTAGACGCGCCAGTTCAGCCGAGGCATCCACCGCGCCGACCTCAGACAGCGGAAGCCCGTTATAAAGCGCCCCAAGAACCGCAATCAGCCCGCGCACGATCATCGCGTCACTGTCGCCGATAAAGCGAAACACGCCATCTTCGATCATTGGTTGCAGCCAGACCTGGCTGGCGCAGCCTTCCACTTTGGTTGCGGGAACCTTCAGCGCCTCTGCCATTTCCGGCAGGGATTTCCCCATGTCGATCACCGTCGCATAGCGATCTTCCCAATCATCGAGAAATTCGAAATCTTCAACAATGTCTTCAAAAGCTGCACTGGCCATCTGTCTCTCCCTCAAACGCCCCGATGCCGGGGTTTGGTCCGATTTAGCTAAGCGGTTCAAAGGAAAAGGTCCAGCCCCGCAAAGGTGCTCTTTTCAAACCCTTTTGCATCGGCTACCTCTGTAGCAGACCCTTAAAGCGTTTTGGTTTCGACCTGAGAGAGGACAAGGTAAAACGCGGCGAGAGAGAAACTATTGTGGGCCTTTCGGGATAGGCATCTGTCACAGCTTTGTCCCGAAACGCTTTAGGAGCTTTGATGCAGATGCGTTTGACTGCCCCCTTCATCCTGATCCCGACCCTTGTTCTGTCGCTGAGCGCCTGCAGTGGCAATGCCAGCCTCAACCCAACAACATGGTTTGCCTCTTCCGGCCCGAAGAAGGTGGCCCTGATCCCTGTTGGCGGGTTTGAGCAGGATCTGGACCGGCGGTATCTGATTGGTCAGGTGACCCGAGTTGAGGCCATGAACAGCCCCGGCGGTGTGATTGTGCGCGCAACCGGCCTGCCGCCTCGTCTTGGATACTGGGATGCGTCGCTTGAGGCATTAAATGAAGGGGAGCCGGAAGATGGCGTGCTGACCTATGAGTTCCGCATTTCAGAACCGCGCGAACATACCAATAGCGGTCGCCCGCAGCAGCGCGAAATCCATGTGGGCAAATTCCTGTCCCACAACACGCTGCGCGGGGTGAAATCCATCCGCATTATCGGTACACGGAACAGCAAAACGCTACGCCCGTAGTCCCCGCAATCTGGGCAGTTTCAGAGGTTTGAACGGGGGTAATGCCCCGTTCTTTCACCCTGTTCAGACTTCGAACACTTCGACGCGCTGACCTTTCGCCGCAAGCGCGAGTTTTCCATCACACAGGCGCACAGCATCGCTGCCAAACACCTGCGCGCGCCAGCCCTTCAACGCCTGAACATTCCGTTTGCCTGCCGCAAGCGCATCAAGGTCTGCGGCAGAGGCGATCAGTTTCTGCGCCACTTTTTCCTGTTCGCAGCGCGCCTTCAGAAGCACGCGCAGAAGGTCGGCCAGCGCGGGGTTGACTTGCAGTTTTTCTTTGGACTTGTCGGTAACTTTCGGCAGGCTTTCCTGCGGGCAGGCCAGCCCGTCCGCGACAGCCTTGAGGATCCCGTCCGCGATCTCGCCTTTGCGGGCCTCGCGCAGCAACAGGCGCGACCGGCCAAGATCCTGAATATTCGCAGGCTTTGTCGACGCAAGCTCCAGCAGCGCGTCATCTTTCATCACCCGGTTGCGCGGGATATTTCGGGACTGGGCATAGAATTCCCGAAACCGGGCAAGTTCGCGCACGATCCCGAGGAAACGCCCCGAATTGGTGCGGGTTTTCACGCGCTGCCAGGCGTCTTCCGGGTGGATGGTATAGGTCGCGGGATCGGTCAGAACCGACAGCTCCTCTTCGACCCAGGCGCCACGACCGGATTTTTCCAGCTCTTTGGCAAGCCATTCGTAGATCACCCGTAAATGGGTCACATCGCCGATCGCGTAATTCTGTTGCGCCGCGGTCAGCGGGCGGCGTGACCAATCGGTAAAACGGCTGGATTTGTCCAGCTGCGCCTTGGCAATTTTGCGCACAAGCGTTTCATATCCCACCTGATCCCCAAACCCACAGACCATGGCGGCGACCTGTGTGTCGAACAGCGGTTTTGGAAAGACGCCGGCCTCAACAAAAAAGATTTCGAGGTCCTGCCGGGCTGCGTGGAATACTTTCACCACCCGTTCATCGCGGAACAGCTCATACATCGGTTCCAGCGACAAACCGTCCACCAGCGGATCCACCAGCACCGCATCCTCTTCCGCGTCACCGGGCACCGCCATCTGCACAAGGCACAGTTTGGAATAATAGGTGCGTTCGCGCAGAAATTCGGTATCCACCGTGACATAAGGATGCTGCGCGGCCCGCGCACAGAATTCGGCCAGGGCGTCGGTGGTGGTGATCGTTATCATTCGAATATCCTGATCAATAGATCTTGCCAGTTTGCGCGTGTTTACGGGGAATTTTGCAGAAAGAAAAGCCCGAGGGGCACAGGCCCGATGCGACAGGTCGTATCGGACAGGTCATCAGGGCAGTTGGACAGGTGTTTTATCCCCGCGCACAAAGCGTTCAAGCACGGCGGGATAGAGCCTGTGCTCCTCCACCAACACCCGCGCAGCCAGTGCTGCGGCATCATCACCGGGCAGGATCGGAACACGTGCCTGACCCAATATCGGGCCACCATCCAGCTCGGCGGTTACTTCATGCACCGAACACCCGGCCACGTCATCGCCTGCATCAATTGCGCGCTGATGGGTGTCGAGCCCCTTGTATTTCGGCAAAAGTGACGGGTGGATATTCAGGCATCGTCCCGCCCAACACCCCGTGAACCCTTCGGTCAGAATGCGCATGAACCCCGCCAGGCAGATGATATCAGGCGCATGCCTCTCCAGCTCGGAATTCAGAGCCTTTTCAAACCCTTCCCGATCACCTTTGAAGTTTCGATGATCAACAACCGCCGTGGGAATGCCCATCATGCGGGCCTTTTCAAGCCCACCAGCGTCCGGCACGTTCGACAGAACCAGACAGGGGCGCGCCGGGTGATCGCCGGTCATGGATTTCGCCAGCGTCACCATATTCGAGCCGCCCCCTGAAATCAGGATGGCGACCCGTTTCTTGTCCGCATGTCCGGCGGCGCTGCTCACAGAAGCGAGCCCAGATATTTCACGCCTTCTCCCTTCTGGATCACACCCAAACGGCTGACACGCTCACCTGCATTGGTCAGCAGATCAGTGATTTTCTGGGCTTCCTTGGCAGCGACAACCAAGACCATGCCCTGGCCGGAATTGAAGGTCTTAAGCATTTCGGCGTCATCCATGCTGCCGGTTGCGCCAAGCCATTTGAACACGGGCGGCAGATCCCAGGCGTCGAGATCGACCAGCGCGCCAAGGCCATTGGGCAGAACCCGCGGCAGGTTTTCGGTCAGACCACCGCCGGTGATATGCGCCAGCGCATGAACGCCCCCCGACTGGATCGCCTCGAGCACTTGGGTCACGTAAAGGCGGGTCGGGGCCAAAAGCGCCTCGCCCAGGGTGATGCTGTCATCCCATGGGCAGGTTGCCTCCCAACCAAGGCCGGACACTTCAACCAGTTTGCGCACCAGCGAATAGCCGTTCGAATGCACCCCGTCCGAGGCCAGACCCAGAAGCACGTCCCCTTCGCGCACACCGCGCGGCAGCACTTCGCCACGTTCCATCGCCCCGACAGAGAAGCCGGCAAGGTCAAAATCGCCCTCATCATACATGCCCGGCATTTCGGCGGTCTCGCCGCCAATCAGCGCACAGCGTGACAGTTCACAGCCTTTGGCGATGCCTTCGATGATCCGGGCCGCGGTGTCGATCTCCAGCTTTCCGGTTGCAAAATAATCAAGGAAAAACAGCGGCTCTGCGCCCTGACAGACAAGGTCGTTCACGCACATTGCCACAAGGTCAATGCCGATCGTGTCCACATTCCCGGTATCAATTGCGATGCGCAGCTTGGTCCCGACCCCATCCGTGGCCGACACCAGAACCGGGTCCTTGAACCCTGCCCCTTTCAGGTCAAACAGCGCGCCAAAACCGCCAAGCCCTGCCATGACACCGGGGCGATTGGTGCGTTTGGCGGCCGGTTTGATCCGCTCCACCAGCGCATTACCTGCGTCGATATCCACACCTGCATCTGCGTATGTGATGCCGTTCTTGCCGTCGCTCATGTCGTCCCCCGAAGATCGAAGCTCATATTTTCACGCACGCGATAGCTTACATGAAGGAAAGAGTCCACGGTCTGCTTGACGCGGGGCGAAACTTTGATACGTAGGGGGCTAAGGTGGGCCTGTAGCTCAACGGTTAGAGCAGAGCGCTCATAACGCTTTGGTTGCGGGTTCAAATCCTGCCGGGCCTACCAAATCGCCGCCGTAATCTATACCGTTGGGCAAATCGCAGTCCGCGCGCTATTGTGGCCGCTCAACTGGCGAAATCCGATCCCTCCTCCTCCAAAATCGCCTTCAACTCTTCCAGATGGCGGGTGGCCTGATCGGGATAGTTTTCCAGCTCGCGCGCGGTTTTCTCAGCGATGTCATCCGACAGGATCCGCAGTTTCTGGCCCGTTTGCAGCGCACGGATATAGGTTTCCGCGGCGCGTTCGAAATAATAAAGCCGGTTGAACGTGTCGGCCACGCCGTCGCCAATGACCAAGACGCCGTGATTGCCCATGATCATGGTTTTCACCTTCGGATCAGACAACATCGCCGCACAGCGTGTCCCCTCCTCTTCGAACGCCAACCCGCCAAAGCCCTCATCAATCACATAGCGATTATAAAACGTCGCGGTGTTCTGGTCGATCGGTGGCAGGTTGCTGTCTGCCAGAGAGGCCAGCACCGTGGCATGGATCGAATGCACATGCATCACGCAACGCGCATGGGGGCAAAGCCGGTGGATCGCCCCGTGCAGGGGGCAAAACTCGTTCTCACCGCGGCAAAACCAGTTCGATTTTCAATCCGCCCAGATCGGAGCTTTCCCCCAGCCGCATATGCCCCCCGTGACTGCGCGCCACATCATTGGCGATGGCAAGGCCAAGCCCCACCCCACTGCCCTTGTCCTGATTGCGGGCGGCATCAAGGCGGGAAAAGGGCTTCAGCGCCTCATCGCGCAGATCTGCGGGAATGCCCGGCCCGTCATCTTCGATGACAAAGCGCAGGTCCCCCCGCCCCTCAAGCACGGACAGGCGCACCTGGCTGCCATATTTCATCGCATTGCCCAAAAGGTTTTCCAGCGCCCGTTCAATGGCCACAATCCTGAGCGGGATCCTGCCCTGCGCCTGGAGCGGGCCAGTCTGCACCTCTTTTCCCGCCCGGGCAAATTTGTCGATCACCCGACGGGCAATATCGGTTGCATCACAGTCTTCCGTGCCTTCCGCCTCAGAATCATCGCGCGCAAAATCGAGAAAACTGTTCACCAGCCGCGACATTTCCTCAACATCCTGCTCCAGCTCTTTCCGGTCCGCGTCATCCAGCATCGACAGGCTCAGCTTCATCCGGGTCAGCGGCGTGCGCAAGTCATGACTGACCCCGGAGAGCATCATCGTGCGCTGCTCGATCTGACGCTCGATCCGGGCCCGCATATTCAAAAAGGCACGCCCCGCCGCGCGCACTTCGGTCGCCCCGGAGATGCGATAGGGCACAACCTGCCCCTTGCCGAACGCCTCAGCCGCACGCCCCAGTCGCAGGATCGGACGCAGTTGATTGCGCAGAAACAAAAAGGCCACAACGGTCATCAGAAACCCGGTTCCGACCATCAGAACCAGCAGTTGATGCGGATTTGTTGCAGAGACCCGCCTGCGCGAAAACGCCACCTCCATCTGCCCATAGCGGGTGGCAAAGCCCAGCAACACGACGCTCCGGTCACTTTTCAGGTCAACCCCCTGCAACCCGGTCAGGTTTTCACGCAACACCCGGTCAACCGTAAAACCGGTCAGGTCGGTGATGGCCAGGCGATCCGGCACGGCCTCACCCGGCAGGGTGATGCGCAGGGCAAGCGGCACGCTCAGCGGTGTGATCGCCGCAAGTGCCTCATCCCGGTTCGGCGCCTCGTCCACCAGGCGCTGCACATAGTCCAGCTCCGCCGCCACCGCCGAGGTCATCTGTTCGGTAATCCGGTTGAAATGGCGCTGAATGAACACAACCGACACAACCAGCTGCAACGACACGATCGGAACAATCAGAATCAGCGCCGCACGGCCATAAAGGCTTTTCGGCATGAATTGTTTGAGCCAGGTAAACATGGCCCGACCCTACTGTGTTTGCCCGCGCATTTGAAAGCCCGCATTTGCAACCTGTCGGAAGCCGGCGACGCTGCGTTTGCCCCAGTCACGCCCGCTGCGGTCTTGCCATTGTCGCACCGCAACGGCCTTATGGCGAAAAAAGAAAGGCTCCAGATGACTGACCAGACCCAAGTCGACGCCCCGCAGGCCGGTGCCATGATGACGCTGGAACCCGGTATCCGGCGCATTCTCGCCCCCAACCCCTCCCCAATGACCTATTGGGGCACCAATACTTATGTGATCGGGACCGGGGATGTGGCGGTTCTGGATCCGGGGCCGGAAAACCGCACCCATCTTATGGCCATTCTCGAAGCCCTTGAGCCGGGGGAACGGGTCACCCATATTCTGGTGACCCACGCCCATCTCGATCACTCTCCTCTGGCGCGTCCATTGGCGGATCTGACCGGCGCACAGATCTATGCGTTTGGAGAGGCTCAGGCAGGCCGCAGCGAGGTGATGAAGGATCTCGTTGCGCGCGGCCTGCATTCGGGGGGCGAAGGGGTGGACGCCGGGTTCACCCCGGACATCTGCCTTGCCCATGGCGATCAGCTGACAGTGGGCGGCCTGCCCCTTGAAACCCTCTGGACCCCGGGCCATTTCGCCAATCACATCTCATTTGCCACCACCGGAAACACGGGGGGCGCAGTTTTTACCGGCGATCACGTCATGGGCTGGGCCAGCTCGCTCGTCTCCCCGCCAGATGGCGATCTGACCGCCTTCATGGCCTCATGTGAAATGCTGCGCACCCGCAAGGATCGCGTCTATTACCCCGGTCACGGTGCCCCGGTCGAAGACCCGGCCGAGCGGATCAACTGGTTGATACGTCACCGAAAAAGCCGGGAGGCCGACATTCTGAACGCCCTTGATCCCGCCCGGCCCCGCACAATTTCCGACCTCACCCGGGCAATCTATACAGACACGCCCCCGGCCCTGCTGCCTGCCGCAGAGCGCAATGTCTTTGCCCATCTGATCGACCTCACAACGCGCGACCTCGTGGGACATGAAGGGGCTTTGAGTGCCGACACAATTTTTTTCCGCCGCATCTGAAAAAATCGAAATTTCCCCTCTTGCAGCGGGAAACGGCGAAAGCTATACACCGGCTCAGTTCCGGCGTAGCTCAGCGGTAGAGCAGTTGACTGTTAATCAATTGGTCGTAGGTTCGATCCCTACCGCCGGAGCCAAAATCCCTACAAGGGATTGAAAACAAATGACAAAGCGCTCCTTCTTGGGGCGCTTTTGTCGTTCTGGGCACATTCTCTGTCACATCCGATTACACAAACCCCTTGCGGGAGTCGGAGCATTGAGAAGATCAAACACATGCCTGCATCTGGAACGCAGACCGTCATCATTTTACTGGCGGCGGCGTATCCCAGGTTTTTTTTCAAAAAACACTTCAAACCCGTTTCTCGTTTTTTCCTTGCGGACTCATTTGGTGCGCGAGGCTGAGGTGCTGGCCCGCCGATTGACGTGGCTCAGCTCTCTTGCCTTCGACTATGCGAGGGGCGTTGCGATTATGGAAACAGGTCTGATGGAACGTGTGTTGACCGAATTGGTGCGATTTGAAATCGCAGCTTCGGATGCCGCACGCGCCATCGCACCTGAGCGAACCCATAAAGAAGCGCAGATGGCCGCCGAGCGAGAGCTGGTCTTGCAAAACACGCTGCGCGAGGCACTGCTTTTGCGCAACCGTGAAGTGGCGCGCTCTCCTGTTCGCGCAGCGGCGGAACGTCTGGGCGTGCAAATTTCAGAAGATAGCAGCGATTGGATGGCTCTGGCCTATGAGGCTACCCGCGTATTGTTGGATCTCAGCAACGAGAAGTCACGACGCGACCATGGTTTTTTCTCCGCGCCCAGCCGTTTCTTTGAGGCGGCGATGGCACCTGACGCGATGCCTTCAATGCCTGCCTATCGTGTAGAGCCTGCGGCTATTGCGGTTCACGAAGCGCCCTCAACTCATGTAGTTGCTCAGCCTGCTCCCGCAACGCCTTCTGCGCCTGTCAGCGCGCCACTGACGGAGCCTGAACCGACCCTGCGTCCAAGCCCAAAAGTATCGAAGAAGGCGTCAATCAAGCTGTCGGAAGCTTTCGAAAAATACGGTGCGGTTCGCTTGGAAGGCAAAATGGGAAAGCAGGTGGAAGAAACTGCTGTCAAAGCCAAAGGTGAGTCCTACAAACGCAATTCTTTTGCGAACCTGCAATCCACAGCCAAGTTGCTTGTCGACGTGATCGGCGACAAGCCGGTGTGCGAACTTGTAGTAGGGGATTTCACTGAAGCGTTTTCGATCATCCAGCACGTGCCCGTGAACCATGGCAAATCTTCCGCCGAGAAGCGCCCGATGCGTGAAATCGTCGAAGCAACCAATTTGAAGGAGCAGAAAAATAAGGCCCGGGTCCATGCAATGATGAAGAAGGCTGGCGCAAGTCAGGGCAACATTGAAGCAGCTGAACATCAGGAAAATATTGCGCGTCTTCGTGTAAATACCGTCTATCGACATATGCAGGACACTCAGCGTGTGCTGCGCTATTTGATTGCGCACGGCTACCTCTCAGAGAACTTCATGGAAGATGTGATCTGGTCCAAAGGAGAGCTGCAACGCCTTGAAATTCTGCAAGAAGACAACAGCCGCAAAATCTGGGGCGATGAGCTGCAGAAACTTTTCAGAACCCCTCTGTTTCAAGGTGAAATCGAGGACATCGGCGATCCGATGTTCTGGGCACCAATTGTCGCTGTGCTGCACGGAATGCGCGAAGAAGAAGTGCTGCAACTGCGCCTCGATGATATTCGGGCTGAAAACGGCATTGACTATTTTGACATTAAAGTCGGCGCATCTTGGCAGCGTTTGAAGTCCAAAGCAGCAACGCGCCGTGTGCCCCTGCACAACAGCCTCGTTGCCCTTGGCTTCCTTGATCTGGTCGCGATGCGCCAGCGCGAAGGCGAGGATCGCCTGTTCCCGCACTTAACGCGTGGGAAGAACCGCAAAACTCTGTCAGAAAACTTCACCAAGGATTTTACACGGTTCCGCAAAGCCAACGATGTCTATGAAAAGCGCATCGACTTCCACAGCTTCCGCACGCAGTTCAATGTCGAACAGATCAAGGCCCGCACCGACAGTGAGTTGCGCCATATTCTCATGGGGCACGAAATGGAGACCGTGAATCTTAAACACTATGGCGGCGACGGCCATGATCTCGAATACCTGCATGAGATCGTGCAGCGCGTAGACATCGACATTTCGATGATCCAAAGCCCCTTTGCCGATGGTAAGAAGGCCAAAGTGTCTGACTTGCAGGCCACGCGCAAACGCTTGCGTGTGGTGTGATCCGCGAGCCTTCCTTCGCACAGGAAATTTGCGCGGTAGCCACATGCAGAACGGTGCTATGCTTGGGCGAACAGGGAAACCTGTTTGCCCCTAACCCCACCAAAGCAACGTCATTTCATGATTTCTGGGGTTCTAATATTCATTACTTCTGCGTGGGTATTTGATTGCTTTATCAAATTCTTAGAACGTCCGGACTGCAAAAAATGCAGGTTTTGAGTTGGACTGGGCGACTTGCGAAATGACATTGGTAGTTGTTTTGGCAGAAAAGTGATCAACGATGCATTATTGTAGAAAACCTTCGCCGATATCTTTCCGCCCAAGCCGCCACGTTTCCATTTCCTTTCCATCAAGAAAGGAAAATAAAATTGGACTACCCTCACACCAAATTCCGTATCTCGGCCGATATTGCTGAGTTCATTAAGCTGTCTGGATTTTCCCCAGCCACAGTGAAGCTCTTCTTCGCGCTGATCTTTCTACAAGATCAGACCGGAGAGGGTTGGCCCGCGATAGATGAGGTTTACGAGCCGAAGGACCATTTCGTCACGGTCGCGCACCTCCGCCAACTGGGTTTTCCATCCGACACTCGCTCAAGCCGGTTCCTACGCAAGCCGGTTGCAGAGCTGGCTGCGTTTCCAGAATTCTTCGACCACCTCGCAATTGGACCGACAGGCCGCTATTTGACGTGGAGGTTTTCAGAGAACTTCTTTGACGCCATGGGAGATATGGAGGTCTACGGGCTGATCGACGCCAATGAGATCGCTTTGTGTCAGGGCAAATTTGGCGGTGCTTTGCTGGCGCAGATCCCGCTGCACCGCAAAAAGCGCATGCCGGAGTTTCGCTTGGTCGGTCCGAACAAGGGATATGACGCCCAACCGGGCGATGTATTGCCCAACCTGATCCACAGCCAGATCCAGCGACATCTCGGCCCGCTGCTGCAAAAGTGGGCTGATGAAACCAAGATCACCTTTGCCGTGTTGCTTGGGTGCGCTTCTTGTGTCACTTATCGTCTACATATCGCGGCAGGCTTGGAATTGGACAGCGCGTCGCCAGTTTCGAAACTGGCCGATCACATCGAACAATCAGGACTGGTGGTCCCGGTGCTGGCGGATGAATACCGCTATGCATCATTGCCGTTTTGCGTTGTGGATGCGGTGTTTTCGATTGGGGTTCGATATGCGAGTACGCAGAAGGTGGTTTCGAATTTATGCGAGTACACCGGCTGGGCACGATTTGCCCCGACCCGTGAAGGAAGAGGTGAAGGTGAGCAGCGGCTAACCGATCTGACAGCCTTCTTCGACACGCTTGGCATTGATGGGATGGCCGATACCGTTTTCCAGAATCGGCAGCGCACGTCGTCCCGCTCCGGTATCCTCAAGTCAGAAGCGGTTCTGCTCTACTGCCGCGCGTTGACCGAAGCCGGGATCAACACCTTTGCCGATCTCGATCTAGACCGCTGCGAATATGCAGAGGCGATGATCTTGGGCCTGCCCGGCCAATCCAGCGGTATCGCATTCGACTATTTCATGATGCTGGCTGGCGACGACAATCTGATAAAGCCTGACCGGATGGTGCAACGATACGTTGCCAATGCCCTGAAATTGGATGCGATACCACAACCGCGTCAGGCGGCAATTCTCGTCCGATTGGCAGCGAAGGTTCTTCGGAAACGCGGACGCCAATGGACGCCATTGAGCCTTGACCATGCTATCTGGCGATTTCAATCTGCTAAAGCATCCGCCCAGGACTGAAAGAACCGCCGTTGGACGTCGTCTACCCAGATGCGCCATGACATTCGCATCATGGGCCCTTACGCTGGTCACATGAATTACAGCGCGCTTTCAGTTTCCGATTTACTCAAGACACATACCGGGGTTCTCGACGAACTGCGTGCGCGCGGAATTCTGCGAAGCGCCAACAATCCAACCGGGGACTATGCCGAGTGGTTGTTCTGTCGCGCCTTCGGGTGGGAGCAGGCGGCAAACTCCGTCAAGGGCTACGACGCGACCGACGCCGAAGGCACCCGGTTTCAGATCAAAGGCAGGAGACTGCACCAGCACAACACGTCCCGCCAACTGTCTGCCATTCGAGATCTGGCCGGGTTCGATGTTTTGGCAGGTGTATTGCTGAACGCTGAATTTGGTGTGGCGCGAGCCGCCTTGATCCCATCGTCGGTTGTGCGGGACCGCTCCAAGTTCACCAAGCACACCAATAGCCATCGGTTCTTGCTGCGTGACGACATTTGGGATGCCGCTGGAGTCCAGGACGTGACCGCCGATCTCCGAGCAGTTATCTTGCGCGAATCCGCGTGAGCGCGCGTCTAAGGCGGGGGTCGCGTTCGCGGGCGTGACGGATGCCCAAAACATGGAGACGCCCATCAGCGCGCGATTTTTCGGGGGTCGCTGGGCGCGCCACGCAGAACGAAAACGGGCGGCTCGATGGCCGCCCGTTTTGCTTTTCACGATCTACTTGCGGCTAGGCCGATCAATGTAGATTTCTTTCAGCGCGACTTCTTTGCGCAGACGCACTTGGAGCCGTTCCGCCAGCTTCTCGGCAAAGAACATGCCGTCATGGTCGTCTTGCAGAACGGCTTGCGCGAGTTGAAGCGCCAGACGTTTGGTCACCTTCCGGTGACACCGCTCGTCGATCTCGCGCGCCAGCATGGCTTCGAGATCGGATTGCGGAACGAGCATGTTGAGCGGGCGCGTCGGCAGCTTTTCGAGCACGGTCATTGCGCCACCTCCTCCTTCGTCACTCGCCAGAAGCCGTATTTGTGGAACTTCATCGTTTGCGTGCTGTCGGCGCGTGTGATAGTGATTTCTCTGACGCCGTTCGCCAGCAGATACTTGCCGAGGCGGTTGAAGTCGCGCCGCTTGAGCGCGGCGGGTTTCAGTACTTTCATCGTAGAGTTTCCTTCATACCATTGCGATGTGTCCTTGCAGTTTGCGATCCCCTCAAGGACTGACCCGACTATCCCATACCCCGCACACAGAAACTGGAGCGCCGAACATGGACGAAAACTCCAACTTGTTAGACGAGATGGCACGCGATGCGGAACGCGAACCCGGCGACGCCAAGAAAGCGTGGCGTTTGCTTGCAACCCACATAAGCGAAACTTCATTGCCTAATTGGGTCAAAGAATACGTGCAAAAGTCAGCACGCGCAGTCTCTGAATACGATATGGAGGACGGGGATCAGGCACAACTTGCTCACAGACTCGGCTTCTTCCGAGAGGTCGACTTTAATCCCGGCGCAAATTACGATTTGGACGATATTTTTGATTGGTTCACAACGCGGATGATGAAAGACGTTGGCGAGGGCAAGAAAATCAATATTTCGAGGACAGCGCGCGAATACCGTGAAGAGAACCGTATGTTCAGCAGTTCACCGGGTGGAATCCGCAAAGCATATGAAAAGGCACGCGCGCGCCACGCCCGCCAATTGCAAGATGACGTTGAGTTGGACAGCCGCCTCGAACAGAGACGAAAATCGAAATAGCCCTGAGGCCGCTCCCGTCTCGTCGAACTCGTCGGGCAACGGCAGGCGAGACAGGCACGAGCGCGAAGAGAGCGCCCGGAATTTCAGTACCATCCCCGTAGATGACTGACCTTGATGCTCTGCGATGCGAGGTATTGGGAAGCGAAGGCGGCACAGATCAAACCGATGCCCAAGTCGCTGTGACCCGACGCGTTGCGACTCTGGCTGATCACCATGTTGCCAGCCGCCGTTGTCTGGGTCGTGAACGATCCGAGGTCTGCCTCAATCTCCTGCCTTAGCGGCAGGTCGTGAGCGAACTTCAATTCGCCCGCCGCGAACAGCACGGCAAGGTTCTCGATCATGAGCGTTTTCGAGGCGTTCACATAAACGAGCACCTGGGGCGGCACGAAAACGCGACAGGTCCAGTCGGCAAAAAAAACGAAAATTTTCCCTTCGGACCTCTGCCATATCCCAAAATCTGGAATGCTTCAGGTCCTATGACCGGGGTTTTTTCCAATGTCGCCCTGAACAGGGCGCAAAAAGGTGCCCATGCAAAGCATTGGACACCTCAGAATTGTCAATTCACCAAAGGACGGCAGGCGCGTTATTCAGCAGCTTCCGGCGCGTCGGGCTGCGATTGCGTGCCCCCGCCGTTCTGATCGTCGGATTTCACATCCGTCTTGGGCTTGGCCGGACGGCGCGGTTTGCGCGGTTTGGCTGGGACCTTTTTGGGCTTGCTCTCAGGGGTTTCGACCAGCCCGCTATCCTCGGATGCCTCGATCAGATCTGGTTGCTCAGCCCCTTCCAAAGTGGTATCAGAAGGCGCGTCAACGACATCGGCGGATGTGTCTGCCTTACGCTCCCGTTCGTCCTTTTCACGTTGCTGGCGCTCGCGGTTTTGCTGTTCCGTCTGCTGGCGCCGGGCATCCACCTCGCGCTGCGCTTCTGCCAGAATACGCGTATAATGCTCAGCATGCTGCTGAAAGTTTTCGCCAGCCACCCGATCATTCGACAGGAAGGCATCGCGTGCCAGCTGGCTGTATTTCTCGATTATCTGCTGCGGCGTGCCACGCACCTTGCCCTCTGGGCCCGAGCTGTCAAATACGCGGTTGATGATATTGCCCGGATTGTTCCGGTTGCGGTTCGACTTATTGCGCGAGCGGGACTTCGAAGATCTCATTAGCTTTTGCTTTCAGCCTTGTCACAGGCAAGTGGTCGCAAGGACCAGTGTTGTCTCGGACAGGGCGCGAAGGCGCATCCACAGGTCCGTTTTTGGGGCTTAAAGTCGACCGATGTCCCAAGGGACTACCGCCATCGACATCTCTTTCGTAACCATCACCGACAGGAGAGACAAGTGCAATCTGCCTGTTTCATACGGAAAACGCGTTTTTTCCACATTTTCGCACATCATTTTGCGCAGCCAGAGACAAAAACACGGGATGGACTACCGCAGTATGGCACAAACCACCCGATCCCGGCCATCCATGTCCTGTTTGATCTGAACATCGGACAGGCCAGCGCCCCCGAACATCCCGGCCACCGCTGCCCCCTGCGTGGGGCCAACTTCAACCATCACCCGTCCGCCCGGTTGCAAAAAGCGGATCGATTGAGCGGCAATTTCTCGATACGGTTCCAACCCATCCCCGCCCGGCGTCAGCGCCATATGCGGCTCCCAGTTCAGCACATCCGGCGCGAGACCCGCCATCTCGTCTGCTGCAATATAGGGGGGGTTGGAGACGATCAGGTCAAATCGACCATCCACGGGTTCAAACCAGCTGCCTTTGAGAAAGGAAATACGGGGCAGAACGCCAAGGGCCCTGGCATTTTCGCAAGCCACCTCAAGCGCCGCTGGTGACAGGTCCACCCCCACCCCCTGCGCGCCCTCACATTCAGCCAGAAGCGTCACAAGGATGCAGCCTGATCCCGTGCCCAGATCCAGAACCCGCCCGAACGGTGCCTGCAGGGCCAGTGAGACCAGTTCTTCGGTCTCAGGGCGCGGATCCAGCACATCCTGCGTGACGCGGAAGTCACGCCCATAGAAATGGCGTTTGCCCACGATCTGGGCCACCGGCTGGCGGGCAATCCGGGCCTCGATGGCTTGGTCGAACCTTTGTTTCTGATCCGCGCTGACCGGGTCAGGCAGCGCCAGCGTCAGGCGTCCGCGATCAATTCCCAGAGCGTAAGCCAGCAGCGCGCGCGCATCCCCCGCTCCACCCTCGATGCCCGCCTCAGAAAGCCGCCGCACACCCTGCACCAGCAGCATCTGTGCCGTCAGATCAGGCGCAGTCATGTGTCCATCTCAGCCAATTGTGCGGCCTGGGTTTCGGCAATCAGCGCGTCAATCACCTCGTCCAGATCCCCGTTCATGATCTGGTCAAGCTTGTAAAGCGTGAGGTTGATCCGGTGGTCCGTCATGCGCCCTTGCGGAAAATTGTAGGTGCGGATCCGTTCCGAGCGATCCCCTGAACCGACCTGTGATTTCCGGTCCGCCGAGCGTTCATCGTCAATCCGTTGCCGCTCCTGATCATACAGTCGGGTTTTCAGAACCTGCATTGCGATCTCGCGATTGCGATGCTGGGATTTTTCCGAACTGGTCACAACGATGCCGGTTGGCAGGTGAGTGATCCGCACCGCAGAATCGGTTGTGTTCACATGTTGTCCCCCCGCGCCGGAGGACCGCATCGTATCAATGCGGATATCATTTGCGTCGATCTGGATATCCACATCTTCGGCTTCCGGCAGAACCGCCACGGTTGCCGCAGAGGTATGGATCCGCCCGCCACTTTCGGTTTCCGGCACGCGTTGCACCCGATGCACACCGCTTTCGAACTTGAGACGTGCAAAGACCCCCTCGCCCTTCACATGTGCGGTGACGTCTTTCACTCCTCCCAGTTCCGACAGGGACTGCTGCATGATTTCAAATTTCCAGCCCTGCGTTTCGGCGTATCGCTGATACATACGCAGCAAATCACCGGCAAAAAGCGCCGCCTCATCCCCGCCGGTGCCGGGGCGGATCTCGATCATTGCCGGGCGACTGTCCGCCGCATCCCTGGGCAAAAGCGCAAGCCGCATCCCCTGCTCAGCCTCGGGCAGACGGGCGGTCAGCTGGGGCAGCTCTTCTTCCGCCAGTTCCCGCATCTCCGGATCGCCCATCATCACCTCGGCCTCTTCGATATCGGCCAGGAGCTGCTTATAGGCTGCAATTTCCTCCACCACGGGTTTCAGCTCCGCATATTCACGGCCAACCGCGGCGATTTCATCGCCGGACAGACCTTGTGACATGCGCGCTTCGAGAAATTCGAACCGCTCGGTGATCGCGTTGAGTTTTTCCAAAGGAACCATGAAGATCGGTCTGTCTTATTGCCGGGTTTTGGTCAAGAGGCCGGACCGTGATATACTGACCTCATGCGCCATTTCCTTCTTATCGCCATGCTTGTCGGCCCGGCAGCTCAGGCAGATGTGACCGCCCCCAGTGGGCGGGTGATCGACTGTTATTGCACCGACAGTCAGGGCGGACGGGTGGAGCTGGGTCAGGAAATCTGCCTGTTCGTGGACGGGCGCGCCTTCATGGCCTTATGCGACATGAGCCTGAATGTCCCGATCTGGCGCGACACGGGCCGTGCCTGCCTCTCGTCCCGGCTGGGCATAGAGCAGCTTGAGCCAGTTGGTGAGCCGGGCAGCATTGACCCCAAGATCTGAGCGCCCGATCACCAGATACGAATGGATATGCAGATGCCCGTCTACAATCCAGATCCGGGTGATGTCGGGAAAGCCGAACAGGCGCGAGCGATGCACGAAACTGTATCCATCGGCAGCGGGACGTTCTTCCGTGCGCGGTGTCTTACGAACCAGATCCAGCAAGCGCGCGACACCACCTTCCGGCAATTGCCCCAGTGGCAGCACGTATTTCACGCCCCCTTCCAACTTGTGCTGACCGCGGGTCTGCGGCCCCGGATGATCAGCCAGACGCCCGGTGGGAAGCGGTGCCCACCGACTATAGCCCGCAAGTGCCACTCCCCCCAGCATCGCCAATGCGACAAGCCCTGCCAGCAGCCAAATTCCAGTTTGCATTCAGATCACCTCTGCACATTTCGCGCGGCGCACTATCATGGCTTGGGGCAGGATGCGAGCCTTCCTCAACGGAAATCTTGAGGCGGGGAAGAAAACCGCCGGGTGTCCCGTTACGGGCGGCCTCCCCCTGATATGATCATATGTTGGACAAAAAGAGTGTCAGCGTCGGGTCCAGGCCCAGAGATTCAGGATCTCCATCGCCACATGCGCCCCGGCAATCGCCGTGGCCCCGGTGGTATCAAAAGGCGGGGACACCTCAACCACATCCCCGCCAACCAGATGGATGCCAGCAATATCGCGCAGAATGATCGATGCCTGCGCAGAGGTCAGCCCCCCCCAGACCGGCGTTCCGGTCCCCGGCGCAAACGCCGGATCCAGACCATCAATATCAAAGGTCAGATAGGTTTGATGTGTTCCCAGAATAGATTTGATCTTCTTCGCCACCGCCTGCGGACCGGTCTCATGCACTTCACGCGCATCAATGATATTCACACCAAGCGTGTCTTCGTTTGTGGTGCGAATACCCACCTGGACCGAACGCCGGGGGTCTACGATCCCCTCTTTCACCGCTTTGTAAAACATGGTGCCATGATCCACCCGCGTAAGGTCATCATCGGGCCAGGTGTCGGTGTGCGCATCGAATTGCAACAGGCTCAAAGGGCCATATTTCTTGGCATATGCGCGCAAAATCGGATAAGTGATGTAATGGTCCCCACCCAGCGTGAGCGTTGCACAATCCTGATCCAGAATGCCGGCGATATGTTGTTCCAGCGTGGTCGGGAACTGGGCCGTATTCGCATAGTCAAACGCCAGATCACCATAATCGGCGATGGCAAACTCGCTGAGAACATCAAAGCCCCAGCCATAGGCCGGATCAGGGGATTGCAATGCCGACGCTTCGCGGATCGCCCGTGGACCCAGACGGGTGCCGGGGCGATTGGTGACAGCCTGATCAAACGGCACCCCGGTCACGGCAATATCCACATTGCGCAGATCCTTGGTGAAGGTGCGTCGCAAAAAGGATGTGATCCCCCCAAAGGTATTTTCAAAAGACAACCCCTTGAACCCATCACGGGTGATCGCGGTGTCCACCTCTTTGCTGGCGTCTTCCAGTGCCATGGCTTTCTCCTGTTGGATGTGGCCATTGTCTGACCAATACTTTTGACCAGTTTAACACATTTCGTGCAGACAATCCATAAATTTGATCAAATATTGATCATTTCACAGGCTGCCGCTTTTCAACCAATCGCGCAAAGAAGCTGGCCCCATAGGGGGAAGCGTCGTCATTAAAATCATATTCCGGGTGGTGCACATACGGCCCCTCGCCCTGTCCAAGATAGAGGTAAGCCCCTGGTCGCTCTTCCAGCATATAGGCAAAATCCTCCGCCCCCATGGAAAGACCGCCATTTCCATCAACCCGCGCCTCCCCAGAAAGCTCACGGGCAATCCCAAGTGCAAATTCGGTCTGCTCCGCATGGTTCACAGTCGCGGGATAGCCGCGATCATAGACCACCTCTGCCGAAACATCGAACCCGGCAGCAAGCCCGGCCACAATCTCGCGCACCCGCCTTTCCGCCAGGTCCCGAACCTCTGGTGTGAAAGAACGGATCGTCGCCTCAAGCCAGGCGGTTTCCGGGATCACGTTATCCACTGTGCCGCCATGCACCTGCGTGACGGAAATCACCAGCTGCTCCATCGGCGGCAGGTTGCGACTGACAATGCTCTGCAGCGCCTGAGCAATCGAGACCAGCGCCATGATCGGATCACGGCATTCGTCCGGATGCGCCCCGTGCCCCCCGACGCCGGTCACGTTGACCCGCAGCGTGTCCTCCGCCGCCATCAACGGGCCAGGCATGGTGATGAAACTGCCCAGCTCTTCGCCCGGAAGATTATGAAGAGCGTAAACCTCCTGGATGCCAAACCGGTCCATCATGCCGTCATCGCACATGTATTTTGCCCCGCCGAAATTCTCCTCGGCAGGTTGGAAAATCAGTGCCACGCGCCCTGAAAAATTGCGGGTTTCCGCAAGATATCTGGCCGCGCCGAGCAACATGGTTGTATGGCCGTCATGCCCACATGCATGCATCATACCGTCCGTTTGAGACGCATATTCCAACCCGGTCATTTCTTGCATTGGCAGGGCATCCATATCGGCGCGCAAACCAATGGTTGGGCCTTTTCCCTGCCCATTGATCACGGCCACCACCCCCGAGACACCTATTTTCTCGTGAATTTCATCCACGCCAAACTCTCTCAGCCGCTCCACCACATAGGCGGCAGTCTGGTGACATTCGAGCCCAAATTCTGGATGGGCATGCATCCAGCGCCGCCAGGTCTTCATATCTTCGCCAAAATCAGCGATACGGTTGATAATGGGCATCGGCACCTCCTTTAACTCAGGCCTGACAACTGAGGGCAGGCTTCCCCGAAATGAAGGACAATTGCAATGGCGAAAACATCTGATCAGATCGTGCACAACTCCAATGGCGGGCCCAATGGCGGGGTGGAGAGGCTGCGTGAAATCATGCGCCGCCTCAGGGATCCAAAGTCGGGCTGCCCCTGGGATATCGAGCAGGACTTCTCGACCATCGCGCCCTACACGATCGAAGAGGCCTATGAGGTGGCAGATGCAATCGAACGCGAAGCCTGGGAGGAGTTGAAAGGCGAGTTGGGGGATCTGTTGTTTCAATCCGTTTTCCACGCACAGATGGCCGAGGAAAAGGGGCTGTTCAGCTTTGATGATGTGGCCGATAGCATGTCAGACAAAATGGTTGCCCGCCATCCTCATGTATTTGGCAACGAAAGCCGGGATAAATCCGCCCAACAGCAGACGCGGGATTGGGAAACCATCAAGGCAGCGGAACGCGCGGCAAAGGCGCAAAAAGGTGTGCTGGACGGAGTGGCCATCGGCCTGCCCGCCCTGCTGCGCGCGGCCAAATTGCAAAAACGCGCGGCCCGCGTTGGGTTTGACTGGCCCGAAACCACACAGGTCCTCGACAAAATTCAGGAAGAGGCACGCGAATTGGTCGAGGCAAAAAACCGGCTGACCCAGGATGAAATCCGCGAGGAAATGGGGGATCTGCTGTTTGTCATCGCCAACCTTGCCCGCCATCTGGACGTCGAACCTGAAGAGGCGCTGCGCAAGGCCAACGCCAAATTTGAGCGGCGATTTTCCTATATTGAACAACGCCTTGCAGAACAGGGCCGCCAGCCGGAAGACAGTTCATTGGACGAAATGGATGCCCTTTGGAACGAGATCCGAGCGGCAGACAAACTGAAAAACAGATAAAACCGGCGATCTTTTGCCTGATTTTTTTAATCAGGTATTGACCAAAGTGTTTTTGTCAGGTTTAAGGCGCGCAATGAAATTGATGCTCCAAGGAGTCGCATGATGACCTTCACCCGCACCCTCACCGCTGCACTTGCCCTGACCACCGCCCTGCCCGTCATGGCCTCGGCCGACGAGGTGAATGTTTATTCCTATCGCCAGCCCGAGCTGATCCAGCCGCTGATGGACGCTTTCACCAAGGAAACCGGCATCGACGTCAATGTGGCGTTTTTGCAAAAGGGCATGATTGAGCGCCTTCAATCCGAGGGAAAACGTTCGCCCGCCGACCTGGTGCTGACCACCGACATCTCGCGTCTGAATGGCGTTGTGGAAGCGGACCTGACCCAGCCTGTACAATCCGAAACACTGGAAGCAAATATCCCGGCTGAGTTCCGTGACCCCGCAGACCAGTGGTTCGGCCTGACCTCGCGCGCGCGCATCGTCTATGCCTCGAAAGACCGTGTGGCGGAAGGGGACGTGACCACTTATGAAGATCTGGCCGATCCGAAGTGGAAGGGGCGCATCTGCACCCGTTCCGGCACCCATTCCTACACCCTGGCGCTGGTTTCGGCCTATCTGAAGCACCATGGTGAAGAGGCCACCAAGACCTGGCTGGAAGGGGTGAAATCCAACCTCGCCCGCAAACCGCAAGGTAATGACCGCGCACAGGTCAAGGCGATCTGGGCCGGCGAATGTGACATCTCGATCGGCAACACCTATTACATGGGCAAGATGCTTTCGGATGAGGAGCAGAAAGCCTGGGCCAACAGCGTGAACGTGGTGTTCCCGGTCTTCGAAGGGGACGGCACCCATGTGAACCTGTCGGGCATGGCATTGACCAAATACGCGCCGAACAAGGACAATGCTGTGAAGCTGATGGAATTCCTGTCCTCGCCGGAAGCGCAGGAAATCTATGCGGCGCAGAACTTTGAATACCCGATTGCACCGGGCACCGAGGCGGATGAGCTGGTGAAAAGCTGGGGCAGCTTTACCGCTGACAGCCTGAACCTGATGGAAGTCGCCAAGGAACGCCCCGCCGCATTGAAGCTGGTGCAAGAGGTTGATTTCGACGGCTAAGCCCTGCGACACCCCTCTGACATCAAAAAAACCGCCCGGACAAATCCGGGCGGTTTTTCTTTTATTCCAAGGCGCGCTGCAGCATGTCAGCCACCTGATCACACAGCGGCAAGCGCGCTTTAAACACATCCTCATAAGGCACAAACCGGGCTTCCAACGCGTCATCAGCCGCTGAGGGTTCCCCGCCTTCATAGCGGCACTTGATCCCCAGAAGAACGTAGTGAAACGCCGGTTCACCCTGCCCCGGAAGCGGTGGTTTGATCACCTCCTGCAGGTCCAAAAACCGCTCGGCAGAGGCCCGCACCCCGGTTTCTTCGAAAAGCTCCCGACACGCCCCCTCTTCAAGCGTTTCTCCATATTCCAACCGTCCACCGGGAAAGCCCCAAAGACCTGCATCCGGTTCGTTCCTACGCTTCACCAAAAGCACGTCCTGACCACGCAGAACAATCGCAAGGACGGCCAGGACAGGTTTGGGCATCACAGCATATCCTTGAGATAACGCCCGGTGTGACTTTCCACGACCTTTGCAACCTGTTCCGGTGTGCCCTTGGCCACAATCGTGCCCCCGCCATCGCCGCCCTCTGGCCCGATATCAATAATATGATCCGCCGTTTTCACCACGTCGAGATTGTGTTCGATCACCACAACAGAATTCCCCTGATCCACCAATTCATGCAAAACTTCCAACAGCTTACGCACATCTTCAAAATGCAGTCCGGTGGTGGGTTCATCCAGAATATAAAGGGTGCGTCCGGTTGAGCGCTTTGACAGCTCCTTTGACAATTTCACCCGCTGCGCTTCGCCACCAGACAGGGTGGTGGCCTGCTGCCCCACCTTGATATAGCCCAGACCAACCCGCATCAGCGCGTCCATCTTTTCCCGGATCGTAGGCACCGCCTGAAAGAATTCCTGCGCATCCTCGACAGTCATATCAAGCACATCTGCAATCGACTTGCCTTTGAAAGTGACCTCAAGCGTTTCCCGGTTATAGCGCGCGCCCTTGCATGTTTCGCAGGTGACATAAACGTCGGGCAGGAAGTGCATTTCGATCTTGATGACCCCATCCCCCTGGCAGGCCTCACAACGCCCCCCTTTGACGTTGAAGCTGAACCGGCCTGGCTTGTATCCACGGGTTTTCGCCTCGGGCAGCCCGGCAAACCATTCGCGGATCGGGGTAAAGGCGCCGGTATAGGTCGCCGGGTTCGAACGCGGTGTGCGCCCAATCGGACGCTGATCAATGTCGATCACCTTGTCCAGATGCTCCAGCCCCTTGATGGTCTCACAGGGCGCAGGTGTCTGCCGCGCACCATTCAGGCGCATCGAGGCGGTCTTGAACAATGTTTCAATCGTCAGGGTGGATTTCCCCCCGCCCGACACCCCGGTCACACAGACAAACTTGCCCAACGGGAAATCCGCCGTCACATTTTTCAGGTTGTTTCCCGTGGCCTTTTTCACGGTGATTTTCTTGCCATTCCCCTTGCGCCGTTCTGAAGGGACCGGGATTTCACGCACCCCGGTAAGATATTGACCCGTAATGGAATCAGCGGTTTCGGCAATTTGCTGCGGCGTGCCACGGGCGATGATCTCGCCCCCGTGCACCCCTGCCCCCGGCCCGATATCCAGCACGTAATCTGCCTCGCGAATGGCCTCTTCATCATGTTCGACCACAATCACCGTGTTGCCCTGATCACGCAGGTTCTTGAGCGTTTGCAGCAACCGCCCATTATCGCGCTGGTGCAGGCCAATTGACGGTTCATCCAACACGTAGAGTACACCGGTCAGACCCGATCCGATCTGGCTTGCCAGCCGGATCCGCTGACTCTCCCCACCCGAAAGTGTGCCGGAATTGCGCGCAAGGGTCAGATATTCAAGGCCGACATTGTTCAAGAAGCCCAGCCGTTCGCGGATCTCTTTTACAATCGCGCGGGCGATCTCTGCCTTTTGCGGCGAAAGCGACTTTGGCGCCTCTTCGATCCATGCCAGAGCCTCGCGGATCGAAAGCTGCACGACCTGCCCGATATGCATCAGGTTCTCTGCCGGACCGATTTTCACCGCCAGCGCCTCGTCCTTCAGACGATAGCCGCCACACGCCCCGCAAGAACGGTTGTTCTGGTAGCGTTCAAACTCCTCCCGCACCCAGTTGCTGTCGGTTTCGCGATAGCGCCGTTCCATATTGGGAATAACACCCTCAAATGGCCGCGTGACTTCATAAACCCGCCCCCCTTCATCAAATCGGAAGGGGATCTCTTCCCCACCAGATCCGTAAAGAAAGATCTGCTGCACATGTTTCGGCAGATCCTTCCAGGGGGTGTTCCGGTCAAATTCGTAATGTTTTGCAATGCTCTCAATCGTTTGCAGAAAATAGGGGGATTTGCCCTTGCGCCAGGGCGCCAGCGCCCCGTCATAAACTTTCAGGGTCACATCCGGCACCACAAGGCGTTCATCGAAAAACAGCTCTTTCCCCAGACCATCACATGCCGGGCAGGCCCCAAACGGGGCGTTGAAGGAAAACAGGCGCGGCTCGATCTCGGGGATGGTGAAACCACTCTCGGGGCAGGCAAAATTCTCGGAGAACGTGAAATTTTCCGGCTCTCCCTCTCGCGGGGCTGTTTCCAGAACGGCAATGCCATCAGCCAGGTCCAGCGCGGTGCGAAAACTGTCAGCCAATCGCTGCGCCATCCCCTCGCGCACCACAATCCGGTCCACGACAACATCAATATTATGGCGAAACTTTTTATCAAGCGTGGGGGGCGCATCAAGCTCATACATCTCCCCATTCACCTTGACGCGCTGGAAACCCTTCTTCTGAAGCTCTTGAAATTCCTTCCGATATTCACCTTTTCGGTCACGCACGATCGGGGCCAGCAAACAGGCACGCGTGCCCTCTTCCATGGCCATGACCCGATCCACCATATCCTGGACCTGCTGCGCCTCAATCGGCAGGCCGGTGGCAGGTGAATACGGCGTGCCCGCGCGGGCAAAAAGCAGGCGCAGGTAGTCGTAAATTTCCGTAACCGTGCCCACGGTTGAACGCGGGTTTTTGGACGTGGTCTTTTGTTCGATGGAGATCGCGGGCGACAGGCCCGCAATATGATCCACATCCGGTTTTTCCATCATATCAAGGAATTGGCGCGCATACGCAGACAGGCTTTCCACATAGCGTCGCTGCCCTTCCGCATAGATCGTATCAAAGGCAAGCGAGGATTTCCCCGACCCGGACAAGCCGGTGATCACCACCAACTCGTCGCGTGGAATATCCACATCAATCGATTTGAGGTTATGTTCGCGCGCCCCGCGCACCTGGATTTCCTTAAGCTCGGCCATTTTGCCCCCTTTGCCGCGCCGATCTCTCCTGCACAGCCCTGTTCACTTAGCTTTAACCGATAGGGCAAACAGCCCATCGGGACAATCGAAAAGTGAGAACATAGATGGAACATCCTGACATACGGCAAGAATTCACCAACTCACATCTCTTTTTTTGAATATTTATAGGGAGGTCATATTGACCACCCCCTGCAGCGCTCTATATGCCTTGCACAAGCATCAAGAGAGGCAAAACATGTTCGGGTTCATGATGGGCGGCGCGAAAATGGCTCCGCAAGACGCAGTTCGCAAAGCCAAGGCAGGCGAAATCACCGTGATTGATGTTCGCGACGCCGGTGAAGTGCAGATGACCGGCAAAGCCAAGGGGGCACTGGTGGTTCCCCTGTCCGTGATGCCTTTTCAATGTGACCCCAAGGGGCCGGATTTCAACAAGGCGATCGACCCATCCAAACCGGTCGCCCTTTACTGCGCCTCAGGTGCACGCTCAGCGATGGGCATCCGTATCCTGAAAAAGCTCGGCTATGATGAGGTCTATAATATTGGTGGCCTCGGCCATTGGCATCAGGCTGGTGGGGAAGTCACGCGATAAGATCCCGACAATGGAAAACCCGCGCCAGATCAGCGCGGGTTTCCTTTAATATCAGACCCTTAGATCAGATGTGCAATGCGCGACCATAGGCGTCAAGCACGGCCTCATGCATCGATTCACTGATCGTTGGGTGCGGGAAGACCGTGTGCATCAGCTCTTCTTCCGTGGTTTCGAGCGTCTTGCCGACCACGTAGCCCTGGATCATCTCGGTCACTTCCGGGCCCACCATATGGGCGCCCAACAGCTCGCCGGTTTTGGCGTCAAACACGGTTTTGATCATGCCTTCGGCATCCCCCATGGCAATCGCCTTGCCGTTGCCGATAAACGGGAAACGGCCGACCTTGACCTCATAGCCCTGCTCCTTGGCCTTGGCCTCTGACAGTCCGACCGAGGCCACCTGCGGGTGACAATAGGTGCAGCCCGGAATGCTTTCTGGTTTGACCGGATGAGCATGCAGGCCATTGATCAGTTCGGCCACCATCACACCTTCATGGCTGGCCTTGTGAGCAAGCCATGGCGCACCGGCAATATCGCCAATCGCATAAAGACCATCCACACCGGTGCGGCAATAGGCGTCGGTGACCACATGGGTGCGGTCAATCTTCACACCAAGCTCTTCCAGACCCAGCCCTTCCACATTGCCGACAATGCCGACCGCCGAAATCACCGTGTCAAATTCCTGCTTTTCAACCTTGCCACCCACTTCGATATGGGCAGTCACCTTGCCCTTGGCACGGTCGAGCTGCTTAACCATGGCTTTTTCCATGATCTTCAGCCCCTGCTTCACGAAAGATTTCTTGGCAAAACCCGAGATCTCCGCATCTTCCACCGGAAGCACCCGATCCATCACCTCAACCACAGTGGTGTCAGCGCCTAATGTGTTGAAGAAGCTCGCAAATTCAATACCAATCGCCCCGGAGCCGATCACGAGGAGCTTCTTGGGCATCCGCGGCGGGTTCAACGCATGGCGATAGGTCCAGACCAGATCGCCATCGGCCTCCAGCCCCGGCAGTTCCCGCGCACGCGCGCCCGTGGCAAGAATAATGTTCGGAGCGGACAGCTCTTCGACACCTTTGTCCGTTTTGACCGAGACCTTGCCCTTTGCAGGAAGGGTCGCCTCCCCCATCACCACGGTAATCTTGTTCTTTTTCATCAGATGACCGATCCCGGAAGACAGTTGCTTTGCCACACCACGAGAGCGTTTCACAATGGCTGGCAAATCATAATCAATCTTGTCCGCCGACAGGCCGAATTCCTTGGCGCGATGCATCAGATGAAACACTTCGGCCGAGCGCAGCAGCGCCTTTGTCGGGATGCATCCCCAGTTCAGACAGATCCCTCCCAGGTTTTCACGCTCGATGATGGCCACATTCTGACCCAGCTGGGCCGCGCGGATCGCAGCGACATAGCCCCCCGGGCCAGCACCAACAACAATTGTATCAAAGGATTTCGCGGCCATGGTTTCCTCCTGGTTTAGATACCGGTCTGCAAATATAGTTTGGCATTAAACTATTTTGTTCAACGGATCAATGAATTTGACAGACAGTCGGAATCAGGGCATCTCCTTGAAAAAACGTCAATTTCCATCTTTCCATGATCAGTGTGCTGTTTTTTTCACCTCGGGCCAATAAAAAAGGCTGCACCAAAGGTGCAGCCTTATCAGGTCTGGACGGTTCGACAGCCCGTCTTCAGGCGGCAAACTGGTTCAGGATCGCGGCATAGCCCCCTTCTGCCAGAAACGCCATTTCGGGCCCGGTCGAGGGGCGTGCCAAGACATTGTTACGATAGGGAAATCGACCGAAACGGCGGATCACTTCGCGATGCACCTGGGCATGCAGGACATTGCTGTCCGAAGCGCCCCCTTCCATCCTTGTCAGCATCAGGCGCACGCAACGTTCCTGATCCGGGAGGTTTTCGCTATGCATCAGGGGAAGATAAAAGAACTGACGCTGTGGTTCGGGAACGCGCTTGTCCCACCCTTTTGAGATCGCACGTTTGGCCGCAGAGCGGGCCAGATGATCGGTCGCAAATGCCTTGCCACTGCCGCGGAACATATTTCGCGGCAACTGGTCCATGAGGATGATATAGGCCAGCGCGCACTCCGCATCCCTCATCCAATCGCTATACGCTCCGCTCTGCGCGGCCTCCCATTCTTTTTCAAACCGGTCCCGAATACGGGCATCAAGCTCTTCTGATCCCTGATACCACCCATCCGGTCCAACGTCGTTTACCCAGAAGTCAATAATTTCACTCGGCGCACACATTGTGCCCTCCTCTACGCCTGCTCGTTCATGGAATCGTTACAAATCCCACCACTCATGCGCAATATCTTTCCTTAACCAGGTAACATCTTGAAATATTCTTCCCAAAAAAATGTAACATTCCCGCCATTCTGGTGAACGGAGCGGATCGGGATGGCTGCTCCACCGACAAAACCATCAGTGGAGCGAGCAGGCCGATGCGGTGGTCGCGGGACAGTCAGCCCTGCGCCATGTCTCCTTCATTTGCCTCTTCGGCCCAAACTTCCTGTGCCATATCAACAGCCACGGGGGAGGCCGCCGGCGACATGGTCATGTAGCTGCTGGTATCATCCATGGCAGGCGCCGCGCGCCGGGTGGACCGCCACAGGCCATATCCCAAAAGCAGCAGGAGAAGGGTCCCCATATAGACAAAAAAGCCCAGCGGCCCCAGCACACTCATGATCCACCCCGTCACAACCGGCCCCATGATTGCGCCGATACCATTCACGAAAATCAGACCCGCAGACGCGGCGGCCATGTTATCAACGTCCAGATAGTCGTTCACATAAGCCAGCAGCAGCGCATAAAGCGGATTGGTCATACCGCCGACAAAAAATGCGGCCACCAGGAATGCGTAATAACTGGAACCCGCAAACAGGGGGACAAACGACGCCACACCCGCGATGCCGGCAACAACCAGGATCAGCCGTCGACGGTCTGCCCGGTCAGAGATCCAGCCAATCGGGTATTGCAACACCAAACCGCCGATATAGAACATCGACACGAAAAACGAGATTTCCCCTACTGACATCCCGATTTCACTGCCAAACACCGCCGACATGCCAAACATGGCTGCATAAACGCCGCCGACCACCATGATGCCGACAAAGCCCAGGGGAGACAGTAAAAACAGCTCACGCAGGCTCATCCCCTTGGTGTTTTCAAAAGCGGGGGTGGGGCTGATTGACAGAAGGATCGGGGCAAAGGCGATCGACACAAGCACCGAAGGCAGGATGAACAGCATAAAGCCACCGGGATCCCCCAGCACCAGAAGATATTGCGCAGTGATGATCCCCACCATCTGAACGATGAGATACAGCGACAATGCCTTACCGCGGTTCTCATTGTCGGCGGCATTGTTGAGCCAGCTTTCAGCCGTCACATACACGCCGGAAAAACAGAACCCGATGACCACACGCAGGGCGGTCCAGGCGATGGGGTGGGTCATCGCGGGATATAGGATCAGCACAGCCGAGATGAACGATCCGAGGGCCGCAAAGACCCGCACATGGCCAACGCGCCGGATCATCAGCGGCGTCAGACGTGACCCGAACAGAAAACCCGCAAAATAGCCCGACATGACAATGGACATGTGAAACGTGGAAAACCCTTCGATCCCCCCGCGAATCCCAAGCAGCGTGCCCTGGACGCCGTTCCCAACCATCAACAGCATCATTCCCAAGAGCAGCGCCCATGAGCTTTTCAACACCTGAAACATATCCGCCTCCTAAAGCGTATCGGGATAAACTTGAGGCGTATGCTTACCCCAAAACGCCCACATTTCTGATATCTCTTACCATATCTCAGTTTCCCCTGTGTCAGGTTCATCCTGAAATGCTTTGGTCCTCGGCAGAGACAAACCGATCCCTCAAAATAGAGAGGATCTGTATCAAATATCTGACAATCACGACCTGTTAAAGTCGCGTTTCGTCACCCGACCCCTCCGGGAAGCAGCAAAGAGGAATCGCCATAAGAGAAGAAGCGGTACCGATGCGTGATTGCATGCTGGTAAACCGCGCGCATCCGACCCTGCCCCATCAGGGCCGACACCAGCATCATCAGGGTTGATTTCGGCAGGTGGAAATTGGTCATCAGCCCATCGGCGATTTTAAACCCATATCCGGGCATGATGAAAATATCCGTCTCCCCCGCCCAGGCCGCAATCTGCCCCTGCGAGGTGGCTGCGCTTTCAATCAGTCGCAATGCGGTGGTGCCCACCGGGATCACCCGACCGCCCGCCGCCTTGGTCGCATTGATCTCCTCCGCCGCATTTTCGGAAACATGCCCCCATTCCGCATGCATTTTATGATCCCGCACATCATCCACCTTGACCGGCAGAAACGTCCCGGCCCCGACATGAAGCGTCACCTCAGTGATCCCGACGCCCATCTCGGCCACACGGGCCAAAAGCGCCTCGTCGAAATGAAGCGAGGCAGTCGGGGCGGCGACGGCGCCGGTCTTCTTGGCAAAGACGGTCTGGTAATCCACGGCATCCTGCGCGTCAGCCGCGCGCTTGGCCGCGATATAAGGGGGAAGCGGCATTTCCCCGGCCTCTTGCAGGGCTGCGTCAAAATCCGCCCCGGACATGTTGAAGGCCAATGCCCCTTGCCCGTCTTGCTTGTTCAAGAGGGTTGCACTCAGCCCTGCGGCAAACGCGATCACCTCCCCCTCACGCACCTTGCGCAGGGGTTTGATCATCGCACGCCAATGCCCGTCCGCGGTGGGAGACAAAAGCGTCACTTCGATTTTTGCCTGCCCTTCCCCAGGCGCCTGCCCCGCGCGGCTGCGGGTCCCAAACAGGCGGCCGGGAATGACCTTGGTATTGTTCAGCACCAGCCGGTCACCAGGACGCAGCCAGTCACACAGGTCACGCACATGGGCATCCACCTGCCCCCCCGGGGTCGCCACAAGCATCCGGCTGGCCGGACGCGGGCGCACAGGGCGGGTTGCGATCAGCTCTTCAGGCAGGTCGAAATCGAAATCACTCAGTTTCATCGGGTATTCTTGTCCGGGATCAGTTCGGTTGAGGCGGTTTGGGCGGCGGTTTGCGACGGAAGATGTCTCTAAAGATCCCCGGCGTAAAAAGCGAGAGCAGATTTACGTTTACATTCGGCTGGTCCGGCGTGCCCTCAAGGCTGTAATTGAACCCAACCAGCCCCTCGCCTTTGCGCGCCATGACCCGGCCGATGGAATTCAAGAAATAAAAGGGCGACACCACCCCCTGCATCTCCATCCTGCTGCTGCCCAGATGATAATACCCGTCCATCGAAATCCCCATGGACGGTCCAACTGCCGAACTGCGATAGACCGAGACCTTTTCGGGATCGAGGCGGAAGCGGCCCTCGACCTCATTGAACTGAATGCCCTGCCCGCCCAACTGCTGCAAAAGACCGACAACAGAGATGGCCGAGAGCAGCTCTGCCATGGCCGGGGCCTCCCTGACCGAGATATCCGAAATCTTGACTTCACCATCATAAGTGCCCTTTGCACCGCCAGGCGCCAGAACAAGGTTCATCTTGCCGCCGACGGCGGATTTGAACACCCCCGCCGCTTTCATCACCCCCCCAGCATTGGCTGAGGTGATGCGAATGGCCGTTCCTTTGGCCTGTGGGGCCACCACCCCCGAAATGGCCGGACCATTGGCAACGCGGGCCTTAAAGGTGCCGGTGGTTCCGTTATGCTGTGTAAAATCCCCGGCAAACCCGGTCAGGACAATTCCGTTCGACACGATCAGGCGATCCAGCTGCAGATCAATGGGCACTGCCCCTTGAACGCTGCCCCCCCCTTTGCCACCGCCCAGGGTGGCCTTGCGCATATCCAACGTGCCCCCCCTGACCGAAATCGCGGGGGGCACGCCCTTGCCGCGACCAACCAACGTGACCGGAGCTTTCAGCCACCCTCCCAGACTGACCTCGGAAAACTCGGCAGCTTCCAGCTCTTTTTGGGCATTAAACCGCATCTGTCCAACTGCGGAAAACCCTGGCGCCTTGATTTCGAAGGACGGAATGGCAGCCGGTTTGCTCAACACCGCCTCCAGCCGCAAATCCCCTTTGGCGGCGCTGGGTTTGGACCAACCAAGCGCGCTGATCGCAAGCCCCACGCCCCTCAGGTCAGATCGGGCCGTCAGGCGTGGTGGCGTATCTGGCGCAAGAGTGATCTCATAAGACAATGTGCCGCGTCCGCTCAGCGTTCCCTTGGGCAGTTCGATCTGAAGTTCATCCAGCAGGCGCTGGTCCAGCGGCAGGTCACCGGTGACACGTGACGCCTGCCCGCGCCCGGTTTCCGGATCCAGCGGCATGACCCATTTTGTGCTGAGCGGCGCATTGCCCAAACGCCCCTGCCCGGTCAGGATGATGGCGTCATTGCGGGCCGAAAGCTCACCGCTTTTCAGTCGCAAGACCTCTTCAGGGATCAGGCGATCGCTGACCACATCGCGCAGGGTTGCATTCAGGTCATATTCCGCCTCTTGCGGGCGCAGTTTACGCTTCAACACCAGATGGATAGGTCCGGTAAGCGCGAACCTTCCGCCGGACACCACA
Organism: Aliiroseovarius crassostreae; assembly: GCF_001307765.1. Lineage (GTDB taxonomy): Bacteria > Pseudomonadota > Alphaproteobacteria > Rhodobacterales > Rhodobacteraceae > Aliiroseovarius > Aliiroseovarius crassostreae. Next base: position 232,807 of record NZ_LKBA01000019.1, on the reverse strand, counting down.
TCCGGTCCAAGTGTCTTGCTGTGCTTGAAGATCCGAAACGGCGGTTTGGACAGCACATCAAGCGCGGCCGGCACCGCACCGCGCAGGTTCAGATCCACCCGCGCGGGCGCTGGTTTGGTCTTCATGTCAAGAACAACAAAACGCGTTCCGGCAATGTCTATCGCCTCATGCCCCTCGGGACGCACCACCCCTTTGTCAGCGGCCACAATCAATTGGTTGTTTTCAATATAGAGCCGGCCCGACGCCTCCTCGACCGGCACCATGTCACGCACGACGGTTGCTTTGAGGTCCTTGAAATCCGAACTGACCGCCACAACCGGCTTCTGCCCCGGCTTCACCCGAACCGAGGCACTCACATCCTCAAGATAACCGGAATGGACATTTTTTTTGGTCCAGGTGCGGGATTTGAGGCTTTTCTCGCGGATCGGCCAGAAGGTCACCACCTGCTCCGGCGTCACTTTCTTCGCAGTCAGATCCAGCGCCAGATCCCAGCTTTGATTGCGCACCGCAGCGCGCCCGCGACCGGTGGCTGTCACCGGGTTCACCCCATCGTCATAGCTGACGGATAACGCCCCCAGATCGAGTTCAAAAGGATCGAGACGCAGACGAAAATCCGCCTGCCCACCAGCAAGATCAACCGGCCCCTCAAACAGGTCTGGCGGAGAAATCCGAGCAGATGACAGCGCCAGTTGGCCGATCAGTTCAGCAGGCCAGCCCCGATCCCAGCCACGCAGGTAGGCATGACCGTCTATTTTCGCCTCCCCCCAATCAGAAAGAACGGAAATCTCAGCAAAATCAATACGCTCCCGTTCCGGGTCATAATCCATATAGACCTTGCCACCGTCAAACCGGATCGGCGCGACCCCCTCGCCCGGCGTGATGGCCCCTTCGCCAAACTCCAATGTGCCCGCCAGATCTTCAATTCCGCCTGCATCATTGATGACCGTATGCAAAGCGCCGGAAATCGGGGCGTCCACCACTGACAGGAACGCCATCACCGGGGATTGGGCCGCGATGTCCTGGGCAAGTGCGTTCTTGAAGGTCGCGGTCATCGTGGCCCCGGTGCGCCCCTTGAACGCACGGAACCCCAAGATGGTCTCGGCCAGTTCCTCGGTCTGGTTGAACACGTCAAAGGCGACGCTGATATCCACCGCTTCATCGTTATGGGTGACCTTGAGCCTCCCATCGGTCACCTGCCACAACCGGCCCGAGCGGGCATCCTCAAGCGTAATTGTCAGTGCTTCGGTCGTGATATCCTCAAGCCCGGATAGCTTGCCGGACGAAAATTCGCTGTCGATCACGTCGAGAATGGTGGCAAGATCCCCGGTTGCCCCGCCACCGGCCCCGAAACTCAGATCAAACTCACCATTGGCGCGCCTGCGAAGGGTTACCTGCGCACCATAAAGGCGCAGCCATGCGGGTTTGATCTCACCGCGCAGCACATCGCCAAGACGCATGCCCCCTTCAACTGCATTCAATCGCGCCACTTCCAGACCGGTCTGATCCTTGATGCCTACATCCACCATGCGCAGACGAGGGATTCCCTTAGGACTGAAACCGAACTCCAGCCGGTGCAGGGACAGGTCCGCCTTGTCTGTCTGTTGATTGATCACCGTTTCGACCTGCCGGGTCAGCCAGTCCGGCAGCGTCACAACCCGACCCGTCAGGGACATGGACAGCATGATCGCGAAAAGCACAGCCCCCACGGCCAGAAGCACGGTCCAGATGCTCAGATGCCATTTCAAGCGGCGGCGTCTGCGGGCTTTTCGCGCTGCAATCGGGCACATCGGTCCATCGGGGCCTGAAATCGGCGCGGTATTGTCGGGCAGGCCCTGGTCGTGCTCGATCTTCGGCACAATATCGACCGTCGCGCCACCATCCTTGCCGCCATCCTCGCTGCCCGTCACGGGCGCGTGGAGAATATGGTTGTCTGATGTGCCCATATGTGCCGAGCGTGCCTTTCACCAACTGCTCCGAAAACCGCCCTTCGGTTTGGTCTTTTTCACAAGACCTTCCCCCGATTGACCGCGCCCTTTCATATTGCGCTTTTTGGCCGTAAAACAAAAGCCTGTGAATAGCTAAACCGCATCGGGAAGGAAGCCAAGCAATGGACGCAACCCCATTGAAAACAGGCGCAATTGCGCCAGATTTCACATTGCCCCAGGACGGGGGAGATCCGGTCACCTTGTCACGGGTCGAAAAGGACGGCGCACGTGCGCCTGTTGTTTTGTTTTTCTACCCCAAGGACAGCACCCCCGGCTGCACCACCGAGGCACAGGATTTCTCATCCCTTCTGCCCGATTTCCAGTCGCTGGGCGTGCAGGTCTTCGGGATCTCGAAGGACAGCCTTAAACGTCACGAAAATTTCCGCGCCAAGCAGGCGCTGACCGTGCCTCTTTTGTCTGATGCGGATGCGCAGGTCTGCGAGGCCTACGGAACATGGGGCGAGAAAAAGAACTATGGCCGGGTTTATCTTGGCATCACCCGCACCACCTATCTGATTGATGCCGAAGGCAAAATCGCCAAAGCCTGGACAAAGGTCAAGGTCAAGGATCACGCCCAGGCCGTGCTCGAGGCCGCGCGCGAACTGGTTCAACAATGACCCGTCCCCAGCGTTCCAAACCACTGGCCCGGATGGCCGAGGAGGTGCTGCGCACAGCTGATGGTCGCGAAAAATGTGCCCTGTCACGCCGTTACGCCGCAGAATGGTTTGCCGCACGCACCGGTGGAGATCTGCCAGAGATCGGGACCGCCTCCCCACCGGATTTTCCCGCCCGACCGGACCATCCCGAACTGAAAGATCCGCGTGATGTGCCCAAACGCAAACCCGGCAGCCCGGAAGGACGCATCGCGCTTCTGCATGCCGTGGCGCATATCGAACTGAACGCCGTGGACCTGCACTGGGACAAGAGGTTGTCCTAAATTTTAGACCAGTTTGCAGCCGGTTTAAGGTGGATCAGGGGTTCATTAGGCTGCTATTTTCATCGGCTGTGTTTTGCTTGCATAGGCTTCATCGGGGGTCAACAAGCCGTGTGTCGAGTGCGGGCGTTCGGAATTATAGTAGCTCAGCCACTTGCCGATCCCGGTGCGCATTTCTGAGCCTGTCTCAAAGGCATTCAGATAGACGCATTCGTACTTCAACGAGCGCCACAGTCGCTCGATCATCCGGTTGTCACGCCAAGCGCCTTTCCCATCCATGCTGATCTTTATCTTTGCGTCCACCAACACGTCGATCCATGCGCCACTGGTGAACTGGCTGCCTTGGTCACTGTTGAAGATTTCCGGTGTGCCGTGATTGGCCAAAGCCTCTTTCAGAGCCTCCACGCAAAAATCTGCGTCCATGCTGTTCGATAGCTGCCAGCTCAACACTTTGCGGCTGTGCCAATCCATAATGGCGATAAGGTACAAAAACCCGCGCCGCATCCATTGCCCGGCAGGCGATTTGCAGGGCAAATCTGCCGAGAGGGGGTATGTAAGCAATATCCGCGCACCAGGCTTGGTTCGGACGATCAATCACCATGTTGCGCAGCAAGTATGGCCAGACCTTATGCTGTGGATGCTTCTTGCTGGCGTTTGGTTCCTGATAGATCGGAACCAAACGCATCAGACGCATTAACCGTCGTACACGGTGCCGACCACATTGATGCCATTACGTTTCATGTTGGACGCCGTACTTCTTGGACAGCTCAGCCAACGTCATTTCTTCGCGGATCGCCTCAAGCGCAACCTTGGCCTTGAACTCGGGCGAATGGTTCTTTCTTTTCTTCATTTTGGATCATCACTTTCATCATGCGATCCACCTTAACGACTGGTTAACGACTGGCCCAAATTTCCGCGACCACCTCTAGTTTATCCCGAAACGCTTTAGTGGGCACTTGGGACCATCTCTCTCATGCTAATGGCGGAATAAGACTCCATTTCCACATTTCGTTTCAGATCCTGCTCCGCTACACAGCAAGACAAGAACAGTTTTCAAAAGGGATGGCAGATGCAGGACTGGAGCAATTTCTTACTTGGTATTCTCTTTTTCTTCCTCAGCCACTCGATCCCCACCCGACCGAAGGTCAAACACCGCCTGGTAAGTGTCCTCGGCAAGCGGGGCTTCACACTGGCCTATAGCATCCTATCCATTGCAGCACTGACCGTATTGATCATGGCTGCCCAAACCGCCCCCCATATTCCTATCTGGCATTGGGAAAGCTGGCAAAATCATCTGGCCCTGACCTTGATGTTTCTGGCAATTATCCTTGTCACGTTATCGGCCGGACGCCCCAATCCCCTATCTTTTGGGGGCAGTAACAACGCACGTTTTGATCCGAATGATCCGGGCATTGTCGGTTGGTTCCATCACCCGCTACTTGTCGCACTTTTGCTTTGGTCAGGTGCACATCTGGTGGCAAATGGCGATCTGGCACATGTGATCATGTTTGGACTGTTTGGATTATTTTCCCTGTTTGGCCGGACAATCATCAACAGGCGAACACGTCGAGAATTGGGAGCTGAAACCTGGGAGGCATTGCGTAAAACTCACCTTGGTTTCAAGCCAAGTATAAACGGGAGTGTCCGTTTCGCTCTGGGGATTGTGCTTTTTACCTTGACCGTCTGGGCACATGAGTTCGTCATCGGCATTTCTCCCCTACCCTGACAAAACAGCTGGGTGCCCCAACCATCGTTCCTAATGCTCAGCAACGGTACCGGCACGGTCAGGGCTCGCCAATCCACTGGACTTGTTCCGGTTTAGTTCCGGCCCTTTGAGAGCAATATTGGACCTGTCGCGCTTTCGTGCCGCGCCAGGTGCTCGTTTAACAGGCTGCTGAAATAGTCCTGCCTCGACAGCGGTTTGAGAACATGATTCACCATCCGGGATGGTTACGGCGGGGGGGGGGTATGATGCGCGGGACGGACGAAGCGATCGGGTCGCTGTTCAGCTATGTTGATCTGGAGGAGCGCATCCCGTCTCGGCACCCGCTGCGCGAGATCAGACAGGTGGTCAATGACGCCCTGGTCAGCCTCGATGCCGAATTCGAGGCGCTTTACACCGATTTTGGGCGCCCCTCGATCCCGCCGGAACGGCTGATCCGGGCGAGCTTGCTCCAGATCCTGTTCTCGATCCGCTCCGAACGGCAGTTGATGGAACAGATGGATTACAACCTGATGTTTCGCTGGTTTGTGGGCCTCGGGATCGACGATCCGGTATGGGTCCCCACGGTATTCACCAAGAACCGCGACCGGCTGCTGACCACGGAAATGTCGCGCAAGGTAATGGCGGCGATCCTGGCGCACCGCGAGACCGCGCCTTCCGAGACCCCAGCCGAGACAGACCCGATGCCCCGCAACAAACGCCACCACCGCAATGCCGAGGTCGACTTCAAGGGCGAGAAGCGCTCGAACGCGACGCATGCCTCGACCACCGATCCGGATGCGCGCCTTTACAAGAAATCCCCCGGCACGGGTGCCATGCTGTGCTTCATGGGGCATACTCTGATGGAGAACCGCAACGGGCTGGTCGTGCAGGGTGATCTGACCCAGGCCCCTCTCGGCAGATTGCTGCGCAATCGCCTGCCGGGCAATGGACGGTCATGCCGAGCGCAAGGCGGCACTGGACATGATCCATCGACATTCCCCCGGATCGACGCGGCAGCTGACGCTGGGTGCCGACAAGGGATATGACGCGGCCGGGTTCGTGTCCGACCTGCGCCAAGCCTGCGTCACGCCCCATGTCGCCCAGAAAACGAGATTTTCAGCAATCGATGGCCGAACCACCCGGCACGAGGGCTACGCTCTATCCCAGCAGCACCGAAAGAAGATCGAAGAGCCGTTCGGATGGGCCAAAACCGTCGGCGGCATGGCGCAGACCATGTATCGGGGCGTCGAACGCATCCGATCCCGCTTCATCCTGACCATGGCCGCCAACAACCTTGCCCCGCTGCCGAGGTTGCTGGCGGTATGAAGGGAAAGATGGCCCCAGAAGCGAGCCGTGGGCGCGCCGACAGACATGACACTTCAGTCGAACCGGACCTGACGACGGGAAAGCGTTCCGGCTCAGCGACTATTTCAGCGACCTGTTAAGCCACCTTCCGTTCGAATGCCACGGGGCTTTTCCAGCCCAGTGCTGAGTGACGGCGGCGCGGATTATAGAACCCGTTGATGTATTCAAAGATCGCCATCTCGGCTTCCACGCTCGCGTCCATGAACACGACCGGATAGCACGGTTCCAGCGGGCGGGTCTGCCAGGCAGTGACCTCGTCCATGACAGCGCCGGTGATCGCCGAGATCAGGCTGGGGGACGCCTCAACGCCGTAAATCTCCTCAATATGGCCCTGGATTTCCCGGGTCGTCATGCCGCGCGCATACATGCTGATGATCTTGGTGTCGAACTCGGAAAACCGCCGCTGATACTTGGCGATCAGCAGCGGATCGAAGCTGCCGTTGCGGTCGCGGGGAATGTCCAGAACAACCTTGCCACTGCCGGTCGTTACCGTCTTTTGGCTGCTGCCATTGCGCCGATTTGGCGGCTGGTTTGCCCCTTCAGACGGCGGATCAGACCGGTCTTCTGTCAGATGATCGTCCAATTCCGCACTCAGGGCACGTTCCGCCAGCGCTTTCGTCAATTCAGCCAGAACGCCATCTTTACCAAACAGATCACCGGGCGAACGCCCATCCATCAGCTGGTCCAAAAGGTCTTTGTCGATGCTCATACGTGGGTCTCCTCATTCTTGAGCTACCACGCCAGAGCACAAAATTCAGGATAGTCCCGTGTGCTGCGATGACTGCAACACGCCTCTGACGGCTTGCTGGTCCACCAGCAAATCGGGCAAGAAACATCCGTATTACCTCTGCCACGCCAAAGGCTGTCCCAGCTATCGCAAGTCGATCCGCCGCGATGTGCTGGAAGGGGAGTTCGACGAATTGATGCAAAGCCTCACGCCGTCTGAGGGGATGTTCTCGATGGCAACCAAAATGTTCAAGGACGCTTGGGGGCAACGTGCGGGGCAGATGGAGGCTGAAAAACGCCTGATCTGCACGGAGCGCAACAAACTGGATAATCAAATCGAAGGCCTTTTGGATCGCGTAGTAGACGCGGATAGCCCAACGCTGATTACCGCCTACGAAAAGCGCATCGAAAAGATGGAGCGTGAGAAGCTGATTTTAGACGAAAAACTGCAAAACCAAGGCAAGCCAATGCATACCTTCGAGCAAATGTTCGAACACGCACTGCAATTCCTGTCAAACCCTTGGAAACTCTGGAAAAGTGGCAACCTAATCGCCCAACGCACTGTCCTGAGACTGGCCTTTGCAGAGAAAATCGGCTTTACAAGAAATGAAGGACTTCAAACACCTAAAACCACCTTACCATTCAAGGTGTTAGAGGGGTTTTCTTGCCAAAAGAAGATAATGGCGGAGCGGAAGGGATTCGAACCCTCGAGACGGTTCCCCGCCTACACACTTTCCAGGCGTGCGCCTTCGACCACTCGGCCACCGCTCCGCCGGTGTTGCTATAGCGAAAGACCAAGGGTTTCAAGCACCTTTCGCAAAATTGCCGAAAAACTGTTCTTGCGCGAAAACCCCTCGCCCTGCGCCCCTGCCCAAAGTTGGATTTACGCCTCCAGATGCAGGGCCACGCGGCGATTGATCCGCCCTTTTTTCTCAATCTTGCCAATGCGAACCCGGCCGATTTCCCCGGTGCGCCGCACATGGGTGCCCCCACAAGGTTGCAAATCCACCTGCGTCTCATCATCTGAGCCGATCCGCACCAGGCGCACCCGTCCTGCCCCTTTCGGGGGCTGAACCGACATGGTTTTCACCAGACCGGGATTAAAGCGTTTCGGGATAAACTTGAGACACATGGTTATTCCGAAACACCCACGACATTGAGATCTCTTGCAGCGTTTCGGTTTTGCCCTGTGTTTTTGCCCTGTGTCAGGTTAAAATCGAAACGCTTTAGCGGCAAGCTCCTCATCCGTGATCCATCGCTCGGACACGCACAGATCACGGGCAATCAGCGCGTTCAGTGCCTGTTCCAGCGCCAGCTTGTCTTCGGGCGGGGTTTCCATGGCAAAATCCAGCCGCGACTTCTCTGCCCCGATCTGGCCGCCTGTCACCGGCATGGGAATCACCACGGACAGCAGGTGTAGCGCGGTGAGCATCCGCATGTGACGCACATCTGAGATCCCAATTGAGATCTTGGGTGACCTTGCTGCCAATCGGAGGCAGCACCTACCCCGCCTCGGGCACCAGAACCGGTCCTTCGGGCGACTTCACCGCAGTGGCAATCGCCACCTGTTCTCCGCCCCATCGCAGATACCCCGCATCTCCGGTCTGACCACCGCCTGTCGGGTAGAAAAGGCAGCGGTCCAGAACAAGTCCACCCTGGTCGGTATGGGCCACAACCCGTGCCATGGCCTCCCTCAGATAGGCGTCCTGCATGTAAAGCGGTTCACTCTTCCCCCTCTCCATCCACAGCTTCGCTTGCGCCGTCCTGCATATCGTCGATGGTAAACTCATCCGGAACGGGCCGGACCGGGGCGGGCGCCGTTTCCTCACGCGGGGGGGCCGGACGCAATGCCTCCGGATTGCGGATCCACAGGTCGCGCTGCGCGAACGGGATTTCGAACCCTTCTTCGGCAAAACGACGGGCAATTTCATGATTCAATTCACTTTTCACCGAAAGCGAGAAATTGACATCACTCAGGATCGCCCGCACCTCGAACTCCAGCGCATCCGCCCCGAAATTGGTGAACAGCACTGAGGGCGGCGGGTTCACCGTCACCATCGGATGCGCCTCGGCAATCTCGCGCAGCACCTGTTCGACCCGTTTGGTATCGGTTCCATACCCAACCCCAACCGGCAGGATGATCCGTCCGATTGCATTGCCACGGGTATAGTTCGTAACCACGCCGGAAATCAGGTCGGAGTTGGGCAGGATCACATCCGAGCGGTCAAAGGTCTCGATCCGGGTTGAGCGCACGGAGATATCGCGCACATAGCCCATCTGCCCGCCCACTTCGATCCAGTCCCCTTCGGAAATCGGACGCTCCACCAGCAAAATAATACCGGAAATGAAGTTCGAGACGATGTTCTGAAGGCCGAACCCGATCCCCACGGACAGCGCCCCGGCAACAATCGCCACCGAGCTGAGATCCAGCCCCGCAGAGGTGATTGCGATCAGCGCCGCGAGGAAAATGCCCAGATAGCCCACCCCCGCCGAAATGGCATTCTGCCCGCCGATATCCAGCTTGGTTTTTGGCAGGACCGACGACTTCAGCATGGATTGCAACAGGCGGGTCAGCATGTAACCAACAAGGAACACGGCCGCGAAGATCATGAAACTGCGTGGTGTCAGGCGGGCATCCCCCAACTGGATACCGTTCATGACAACGGTCCACAGCTCGGTCAGATCGGTGACGCGTGCGCCCCAGATCAGCGCCAGAAGCGGCAAGGTGGCGATCACCAGCGCAAATGAGATGAGAACAGGCCAGAGCGCCTGCCCCGCCTCCTCTTCATCCTTGCGCAGGATCACCCCGTAAAGGCTGACAACAAATCGGTGCAGCACTTCAAGCAGGGCCAGCAGGCCAAGGGTCAGAACCCAGGGGATCAGCACCTCGTCCGCCAGAGATTGATACCCGACTGCGGCAACCGTCGGGCCGAAAAAGCCGACCAATGTGGTGATGGTGCTGACAAGCCCCAGCACAGAGGACCGGAAACTTGCACTCTCTTCATCGCGCGCACGCAGCTTCGCATGAAGGCGCAGAAGACGGCCAAGCCGCACCAGAAGCACCCCAAGCCCAAGATAGATCGGGAAAATCAGAACCGCATAGGTCGCCTCTGAATATCCCTCGTGATCCGCAAGGGTCTGCAGCACCAGCTTCAGGGCCAGCAAGGCCCCGAGAAATGCCACATCAAACCGGGCTTCTGCCCGCGCCACGGTTGAGGGCATTTCCAGCACAGGCCAGTCCGCCCCTTCGACACCGAACACCCGGTTGCCCAGCCAGAGGCTGCCGAATACAAGCACGGCAACCGAGGGCAGCGTGTCCGCCAGAACCTGTCCCCGCAGCCCCAAAATACCCACAAGATTAAGCGCCTCAACCAGCAGGACCATGCCCAGCAGCGGGGCCAGAACCTGCCCGATCGAAACGACAACCCCAACAACCCCGCGCGAGCTTCCCCGGCGTCGGGCCCGCAGCGCGTCCCCCATGCGCATGACCCAGATACGCCCGCGCACAAGCAACACCGCGCCAATCACCAGCAACACGACGGTCAACGGCAGATCCTCAAGCAAATCCGCCCGCTGGGCATCGCTGCCGAAATTCGATCTCACCTCGCTGGCAACCAGATGAAGCGAGGCCCCCAGATCCTCAACCGCAGCGGGCCAGAGCACCGGGTTGATCGGGGTCGGCCCCAACCTCAGCAACTGGTCGGCCTGCCGCGCCCTCAAGAGACTGTCAATCTCACCGATCAGCACATTGGCGCGCGAACGGGCCTCTTCGGCAGCTTGCACCGGGGCCTGGGCTGCGCTGAGTTCCCGGGACAGCTCCTCACGTCGCTGGGTAAGGATCGCAGGCTCTGTCCCCTCACCTTCCGGCTTGGGGCCGAGCGTGGCAATTTGCGTCTTTAGCGTATTGATTCTAATATCATTTTCGCTCTTAGCCGCAGAAAACAATCCACGCCAATCCACCAGTTCAGCCCGCAGGTCCCGCATCACCCCGTCAGAGGCCCGCCCCACCTGAAGCGCCTGTTCAACCCGGTCAGCGAGCTTGCCCCAGGCGGTGTAATCAGGGCTGCCATCGCTTCGCAACACATAAAGCTTCTGGCCTTCATCGCCATTCGCCACCGGTGTGGCAGGCACAGGAAAGGGCGCTGCCGAACTGGCCGCGCCCTGTTGTGCCACCCCTTCCGGCGTCCCCGCCAGAAGACCCAGCACAAGGACAAAGAGGAGGAGAAAAATGCGCATCATCAGATGTCCTCGAACACCTCGGGCAGCAGAGCAGGTTCGCGATCAAGCCACGCGGGCACCGGCAGCCCTTTTTCTTTCAGGAAAGACGGATTGAACAATTTGGACTGATAGCGCGAGCCATAGTCGCAGAGCATGGTCACGATCGTGTGGCCCGGTCCCATCTCGCGGGCCATGCGCACGGCGCCAGCGATATTGATCGCTGAAGATCCGCCCAGGCACAGGCCTTCCTGCTCGACCAGATCAAACACGAAAGGCAGCGCCTCGGCATCCGGGATCTGGAAACACATGTCGGGGGTGAACCCTTCGAGGTTGGCGGTCACCCGCCCCTGCCCGATCCCTTCGGTGATCGACCCACCGGTCGCGGCAAATTCGCCTGAGGTGTAGAAACTGTAAAGGGCTGCCCCTTCCGGGTCTGCCAGGCCGATTTTCACGCCCTTGGGCTGCAGCACCTCGGCCACCCCTGCAAGCGTCCCACCTGACCCTACCGCACAGGTGAACCCGTCCACCTTGCCATCGGTCTGGGCCCAGATCTCAGGCCCGGTGGTTTCCACATGGGCCTGACGATTGGCTACATTGTCAAATTGATTGGCCCAGATCGCGCCATTGGGTTCCGTCTCGGCCAGTTTGGCGGCCAGACGCCCGGAATAGCGTACGTAGTTGTTGGGATTGCGATAGGGGGCGGCGGGCACCTGAACCAGTTCGGCCCCGGCCAGACGCAGCATATCCTTCTTTTCCTCGGACTGGGTTTCCGGGATCACGATCACGGTCTTGAACCCCATGGATGCCCCCACAAGCGCAAGGCCGATGCCGGTATTGCCCGCAGTGCCTTCGACGATCGTGCCGCCCGGTTTCAGGTCACCGCGCGCAATCGCATCACGAATGATGTAAAGGGCTGCGCGGTCCTTGACCGACTGGCCCGGGTTCATGAACTCGGCCTTGCCGTAAATGTCACAGCCGGTGGCCTCGCTTGCCGCTTTCAGACGGATCAAAGGGGTGTTGCCAACCGTTTGTGCCAGATCCTGTTTGATATCCATTATGCCCCCTGCCGGATGTATTTGGGTTGTCGCGCGCGGAACGGATCCGCAAAACTCTTCTCATGTGTAAGTGCGCACTGCGCGGGTTTCAAGCAGCCCTGCGCAACCGATCACGGTTTTGCGACAGCCACATGGCAGACAGGAGCAGCGGTGCATTGTCCACTTCGCCCGTCCCGACCAGCTCCATCAGCCGGGCAAACGGGATGACGTGGCTGCGAATATCCTCCGCCTCCCCCAGAACGCCACCAATCCCGGCGGCACTGTCAGGCAGGTCACACAGCGCCACGTAGGAATAGAGATATTCCGTAACCGCCCCGGGGCTGGGATAGTAATTGCCAACATGTTCGAGCGCACCGATTGTCAGGCTGGCCTCCTCCAGAGCTTCGCGCCGCGCCGTGTGCTGAGGCGTTTCCCCCGGATCAATTCGCCCGGCAATCGGTTCGAGCACCCACGGGTGCTGATCACCGCGCATGTAAGGTCCTACCCGAAACTGTTCGATCACCAGAACGGTATCGCGCACCGGATCATACGGCAGAACGGTGACCGCATCCCCACCAACAAACCCCGCGCGGTTCACCAGCGGGCTCATCGAGCCATCGAAACGCGGAAAGGAAAGGTCCTGCTCTTCAATAGTGAAGTAATTACTGTAAGGTATTGATTTTCTGTGTACATCCAGATCTGACGCCGTCCGCTTGCTGCGCAGGTCTGTTGGGGTGGAGTGGGAGGCGGCGCGTTGTTTCGACGCCGCCCGCAGGCGGATCATCGCAAAGCGCGCCGCAACCTCTTCCGGTGAGAGCTGCCCCATATAGGACATCACTTCTTCCGCGGCAAACAGCGTGATCTCTCCCCAGTCACGGGCCCAGTCATCCAGCGACCAGACCGGGCCGGGGGTCCACTGCCCCTCTTCGGGGAAATAAACCTCGGCAGAAGCAGTCCCCCCAGATGCCTGCACCGTCATCTCGACCAACCGGTAGGCAAAGCCCCCTTCGTAATGATCAAGCCGGGCAATGGCCCCGTCAGACAGGCCGCTGACCAGCATTCCCTCAGCACGCGCGCCCGGTTCGGCCTGGATCATCGGAAAGATCTGATCCTTTGCCCAGTAAACCGCATGATCCGGCAAAGACGCCTGCTCAGCACGATAGGTCTCGCCCTCCAGCACAAGCTCCAACAACGGCCGAAAACAAAGCGTGCCGTAGAAAAACAGGGTTTTCATTGACTTTCCTCGATCAGGACCAGCGGCGGGCGACCACACCGGTCAGCCAGCCCCCGAAGACACTGCCCAGCACCAGCGAGGCTATCACATCCACATGGGCGATGTCATAGCCGTAATCAACCGCGATTTTGACCGCAGCCCGCAAGCCTTCGACCGGGCCATCATAGGCGTTTCGCAGGGTTTTGCGCAGCATCTCGTAGATCGAGAACACCAGAAATCCCCAAAAGACCAGCAACGCCCCCGAGGACAGGCCAATCCCGACCGGCTCGCCCAGTCCGCGCCCGATCCGGTAGCCGGTAAAACGCCAGCCAATCGCCAGCCCGAGACCCGCAAGCCCCACGGGAAACAGGGTATAATCCCGCCCTTCCGCCAGATAGGGGATGATCAGGTTGCCGACCATAAAGGCAAGGGCCGCGAAAAAACCGGCGGCCACGAGTTTTGCTGCGGTGGGCATACGCTCTCTCCTCTGATCTCCCTGCCCTCTTGCGGGGCATGGATCTATATCACCCGTTCAGCCCGGCTTTTGCAAGGTCACCTGCACCACATCGCAATTTCCCGAATGAAAAGATGCCGCACAAGAGGTCAGATAGAAACTCCACATGCGCCGGAACCGGTTGTCAAACCCCAGCTCGGCCACGCGGGCCCATTTTGCATTGAACACATCGTGCCAGCGGCGCAGCGTTTCAGAATAGCTTTCGCCAAATGTGATCTGGTCGCGAAAGGCAAGCCCTGCCCGGCCGACCTCTTCGCGCAGACGGGTTTTCGACGGGAGCATCCCCCCCGGAAAAATGTATTTCTGAATGAAATCGACACCCTTGCGATATTGATCAAAGCGCCGTTCGGTGATGGTGATGATCTGCAACACGGCCTGCCCCCCGGGACGCAGGCAGTTGCGCACGGTTTCAAAATAGGTTGGCCAGTATTTCTCTCCCACCGCTTCGAACATCTCGATCGAGGCGATCCCGTCATATTTGCCGGTCTCATCGCGGTAATCCTGAAGTCGGATCTCGACCAGGTCCGACAGGCCCGCCCGCGCGATCCTTTGCACGGCGAAATCATGCTGCTCTTGCGAAATGGTCAGCCCGGTGACACGCACGCCCCGCTTTGCGGCAAACTCGGCAAAGCCGCCCCAGCCGCATCCGATCTCCAGCACGTGATCACCGGGCCCCACCCCCATTTGTTCGAGAAGAGAGGCATATTTCTGTTCCTGCGCACATTCCAGACTTTCCTGCCCCGAGCGAAACAGGGCGGAGGAATAGGTCATCGTCTTGTCCAGCCACAACGCGTAGAACGCATTGCCCAGATCATAGTGATAGCTGATATTTCTTTTCGCCTGACGTTTGGAATTGCCGTTCATCAGGTGGCGCATCCGCTCGTAGGACCGAACAAAGATCATCCCCGGAAAACCGTCATAGATGATCTCGTTATCATCTTGTAATAAATCAAGAAAAGCCTGGAGATCCGGGGTCGACCAGCCGCCCTCAATATAGGCATCGCAAAAGCCCAGATGCCCTTCGCGGATCAGCCGGGCAAAAACATCAGCTTCGTGTATCCTCAGCTCCGCCACCTGCCCCGGCCGCGCGCCAAAAGCGCGAAACCGGCGCCCATCCGGCAAGACGAAATCAAGCTGTCCGGTATTCATCCGGCCCGCGCGGTCAAACACACGGGCGAAATAACGCGGCAGATCAGGCTGCCCCCTGGTCTCCGTCAGGATCATGGCTCCCCCCAAAATCCAATGTGAAATCCAATGTCTTGAACACCACAAGGCTAAAGCGTTTCGAGATTAACTTGAGTCACAAGTTGATTTCGAAACGCCCGCAACATCAGTAGGTTTCGAGCGTTTCGCCTCATTATTGTGTCTCAATAATAAGTCGAAACACTTTAGGCGGTTCAGGGGGGAGCGGACAAGAGGGTGGTTTTGCGCATGCAGAAACGCCCACCTCTCGCCCCGTCCCTTGGCATGAGGTGGGCGAGGCTGCCCCGCTCAGATCATATCTCACAGCACCTGATCAAGCGCCTCGATCAGTTTGGTCACCTCTTCCTCGGAGGTGTAATGGGTGAAACTCACCCGCAGCCCCCCGTGGGACGGGTCCACGCCCTGGGCTGCAAGCGCACGCACCGCGTAGAAATCCCCTCCTCCGGCCATGATGCCAAGAGGGGCAAGCCACCGTGCCAGGTCTTCCCCTGCGATTTGCGACGCCAGCGCCACAGTGGGTGCGCGCGCCTTTGCCTGATCTGGCCCCAGCAGCCGCACCGAGTTCTTGGCCTTGGCATAATCCAGAAGCGGTTGCAGCAGTTTCACCTCATGCGCGCGCATCAGGCCATGGGCGGTCCGGGGGCTCCCGTTCCGGCGGGTCCTCCAGCCAGCCGCGGGGGATATCTCTCCGCGGGCGCCATGCGCTGAAGGCACATGACGAATTCAGATGAAGTGCTAGCCAGAGCGGCAACACGGGGCAAGAGGTGAGATAAAAAAGGGCCCCCGGATGGGAGCCCTTTGACGTGGCATATCCAAGACTGGACAGGCCGCGTTATTTTGTACGCTCACCGCGCAGACCCAGGAAGATCGAAACGCACATCAGCACGAGAACGATGGCAAAGGGGAACCCCGTTGCAATCGCTGCCGCCTGAAGGGCTGCCAGCCCGCCACCCAACAGCAGGGCAATGGCGATGGCACCTTCGAGGATACACCAGAACACGCGCTGAGCGGTCGGCGCATCGGTTTTGCCACCGGCGGTAATCTGGTCGATCACCAGCGAACCGGAATCGGACGAGGTGACGAAGAACACGATCACCAGGATGATGCCGATAAAGCTCAGCAGGCCGGTCATCGGGAACGCTTCGAACATGGTGAACATCTTCAGCTCAAGCCCGGCATTGGACAAAGCTTCGCCTGCACCCGACATGACCTGATCCAGAGCGGCGCCACCAAAGACGCTCATCCAGATCGCGCCCACAACGGTGGGAATGATCAACACGCAGGTGATGAACTCACGCACGGTGCGACCACGCGAGATGCGGGCGATGAACATGCCAACGAAAGGTGACCAGCTGATCCACCAGGCCCAGTAGAAGGCGGTCCAGCCCTGCATGAAGTTGGTGTCTTCGCGCCCGATGACCCCCGACAGGGCCGGCAGGTTCACCGCATAGGCCCAGAGGTTGTCGAAGAACCCGGTCAGGATCGCCATGGTCGGCCCCACGATGATCACCAGGATCAACAGCACGGCCGCCAGCACCATGTTCACTTCGGACAGGCGTTTCACCCCTTTGTCGAGCCCCGCCACAACCGAAACCAGCGCAAAGATGGTGATCGCAACAATCAGGAGCACTTTCATGCCATCAGAAACCGGCACGCCAAACAGATAGTTCAGACCGGCCAGCGCCTGTGTGGCGCCCAGACCCAGCGACGTGGCAAGGCCAAAGATCGTGGCAAACACGGCCAGAACGTCGATCACATTGCCTGCAAAACCCCAGGTGGCTTCTCCGAAGATCGGGTAGAAGACCGACCGCATGGTCAGCGGCAAGCCTTTGTTAAAGCTGAAGAATGCAAGAGCCAAAGCCACAACCGCATAAACCGCCC
Organism: Aliiroseovarius crassostreae; assembly: GCF_001307765.1. Taxonomy (GTDB): domain Bacteria; phylum Pseudomonadota; class Alphaproteobacteria; order Rhodobacterales; family Rhodobacteraceae; genus Aliiroseovarius; species Aliiroseovarius crassostreae. The sequence continues at coordinate 216,029 of NZ_LKBA01000019.1, read as the reverse complement.
AAGGGTGCAGGCCCCAGTGGAAAATGGTGGCTGCCATTGCAAGTTCCCGCGCCGCTTCCGGGTTGTCAGCAGCGGCCCCCAGCGGAGCCCAGTCAGTGCGCGCGCCTGCTTCGACAGCAGTGCCGCCCAGGGAACTGCCGTAATGCGAAATCGGTTCAGCGACCCCCCAGAACACAAGGCCAATCCCCATGCCAGCGGCAAACAGCATCGAGAACCATCCCATATAGCTGTAATCCGGCTTGGCATCCGCGCCACCCAGACGCACCTTGCCATAAGGGCTTACGATCAGCACCAGCGAGAAAATTACAAAAATATTCCCGGCGAGCATAAACACCCAGTCAAACGAGCTGGTCAGCGCGGGGCGCAGCCAGCCAAAGAACCCTTCTGCGCTGTCCTGAAACACCAGCGTGAAAAACACGAAAGCGAGAATGACAGCTGCGGAAATGGCAAAGACCGGGTTGTGAAAATCGAGACCTAAGATCTGGACGTTGTCCTGACCGACCTCATAGTCAATTTCTGTTTCTTGGGACATATATCCCCTCCCTACTTGCTTGATGCTGCGAACCTGTCGGGTGGGGGGATTTAAATATGGGTTCAAGCGCCCTTTTTTCGACCAAAACCGACATGCACGTCGCATATGGCCAATGGTTTCGGTACTGGTGCCGGCTTCACAAAACGGATCTGTGGTGATCTGAACCGGTTGTTGGGCAGGCTGCTGGACAGGCAGGTGGACTGGCAGGTGGACTGGCCGCTGAATTGTCCGAGCGGAACGTTCGGTCCGGGGCCAGAAATCAGGCGTCTGTGCACGCCTGTCGCGCGGCGATCTCCCGCAATTCCTGATCTTCCGGCCAGCGTTTCAAAGCCGCTTCCAGCAAGTCACCGGGGTAGTAATCCCCCTCGGCCATCGGATTGTCCCGCAAGGTCTCCAGCGCAATCGGTCTCAGGATCTCAGCTCCGATATCCTGCGCAATCATGATGCGCAGATCTTCCACCGTGAACTGGCCGATCGGTTTTTGCCGCAGCGCAGTTGTGGTGGCAACGAGGTAGGAGGCGCAGCAGGGCACCGGCCAGCGCTGCCCGTCAATCTGTTCAAGGGACAGGTCGCGGGGGACCCTGTCAGGCGAGGTGCTTCTTGCTGCCAAATACCTGTCCTCATTGTGTTTTTCAGGGTGATATTCCGATGTGACATTCCGGGCGCTCCCAACACATATAGGAACGGACCACGGTTGGGCAGATGCGACATTTTCCCCTGCCCCATTTCCGCCCCTCCACAGCAACATTCAAATGACGTCACACCACCATCTGATAGCGGGCCGCATCATCCGGCAGCGCCCTGAACCCGGCGGCTTCGTAGAAAGACTGCGCCGCCGCATTGCCCGCCTCTGCCGCCACGGTGAGAAAATCGGCCTCCATCTGGTGGGACAGATCCCGGGCCGCCGTCAGCAACGCCCGCCCCACACCCTGCCCCCGCAACGGGCGATGCACAAACAGGTGATGAAGCTCCATCCCGCGCGCCCCAAATTGCAGCCGCGCCTGCGGACACAGGGCGGCGTAGCCCACCAGTCCGCCATGATGTTCGGCCACCAGAATGCGAAGCCATGGCGCCTGGCCAAGACAGTCACGCGCCAGCCCCGATTGCGTGACCCGCGCCGTATCCCCATGATGACGCGCAAGACTGCTTACCAGATCGCCCAGCGCGCGCAGATCCCGCGCCTCCACAGCCCGAATTATCAGATTATCCATGTCTCTTTTCCTTTCTGACCCCGAGGAGGGGTTGAAAAGAAAAAGACCGCCCTCGGGGCGGTCGATGTCGGTTTGATCGTTGTCACATTGATCGTTTTTCGCACATGCTTGCCGCCCGTTCTATGAGAACAGGGGATAATAGGCAAAACTGTGCATGTGTCTGATCATGCGGCCCTCATGCCGCATATGTCGGGGCGGGTCAAGCCCGCCCCGCGCCGTGTCAGCCGTTCACATCCACGACAACACGCCCCTTGACCTGCCCTTTCAGGATATCTGCGCCCAGCGCAGGCAGATCGTCCAGTGTGGCCGGGTGGATCATCGCCTCAAGCTTCTCCATCGGCAGGTCCTTGGCGATCCGTTCCCAGGCGCGCAGGCGATTGTCATAGGGCTGCATGACCGAGTCGATGCCCAACAGGTTCACACCGCGTAGAAGGAACGGGATCACCGTCGCAGGCAATCCGGCGCCACCGGCAAGCCCCACGGCAGAGACGGAGGCACCGTATTTCATCTGCCCCAGCACACGGGCCAGCATGTCCCCGCCCACGGCATCCACGCACCCGGCCCAGGTTTCACGCTCCAGCGGACGTTTGGTGGTCTCATTCAGATCTTCGCGCGGCACGATGGTGGTGGCGCCCAGAGATTTGAGGTAATCCGCCTGATCCGGGCGACCGGTCACGGCGGCAACTTCATATCCCAGATTTGCAAGGATCGCGGTGGCGACCGAGCCGACACCACCCGCAGCACCGGTGACCAGCACCGGGCCATTGCCCGGCTTCAGCCCGTGATCTTCCAGCGCCATCACAGCCAGCATTGCGGTGAACCCGGCGGTCCCCACGGCCATCGCCTGACGGGTGGTCAGGCCTTCGGGCAGCGGCACCAGCTTGTCCGCGTCAATGCGCGCCTTCTGGGCATAGCCGCCCCAGGTCACTTCGCCAACACGCCAGCCAGTCAGAACCACCTTGTCGCCGGGCTTGTAGCGGTCATCGTCAGACGCCTCGACCGTGCCTGCAAAATCAATGCCCGGCACATGGGGATAGTTGCGCACAAGCCCACCGCCTTTTGCAGACAGGCACAGCCCGTCCTTGTAGTTCACGGTGGAATACTCGACGGCCACGGTCACATTGCCCTCGGGCAGAGCCTCCACCCCAATCTGCTTGATCTGTGCAGCTGCCAGCCCTTCGCCGTCCTGTTCCATTACCAGTGCTTTAAACATCCTCATCTCCTCTTCTCGGGACCTCATGTCAGAGGCGTCCCCTTTATATCCAAAAAGTATCGTAAACCGTGGCCGCGCGGGGACCATCCGGGGTGATCACATCCAACTCTGTCCCGCTCTCCCAATGGGTCATGCGCACCATACCGATGGCGACACCGGTGTTGAAATCAGGGGAGTTGGCGGCCGAGGTCACCTGCCCCACCTGCCTGTCCCCATCCATCAGCGGCCAGGCCCGGTCACAGGGCGGGATGGGCGCGCGGCCCCCGCCCCCGGTGTGGATCTCAATCGCGCGCACCTGTTGCACCGGGCCTTCCTTGGCCACACGCAACAGCGCATCACGTCCCACACAGCCAATCGCGCTTTGGGTCGCGCAAAACCGCCCGAGACCGGCCTCATGCGGGGTGTTTTCGCGGGTCATGTCATTGCCATAGGACAGAAGCCCCCCTTCGACGCGTTCAATACCATTGGGGCAGCCTGCATGAACATCCATGGGTTTGCCCGCCTCCATCAGCGCATTCCACAGCGGCATGGCGATGTCAGAGCCGTCCACATAGATCTCAAACCCACCCTGCTTGGAGTAGCCCGAGCGCGCCACCACCAGCTCACGCCCCTGGAACGCCAGCCGCTTGTAGCGGAAGAACCGGATGTCGCGCACCGCGTCGCCAAAGATCGCCGCCGCCAGATCGTCCGATTTCGGCCCCTGAATGGCAAGCGGTGACACATCCGGTTCATCCACCAGCACATCCAGCCGGAACCCATAAGCCAGCCCCTTGACCCAAAACAGCAGATCACTGTCGGCAATGGAAATCCAGAACCGGTCCTCGTCCAGCTTTACCGCCACCGGATCGTTCAGCATCCCCCCGGTCTCATCCACCATCGGCACATAGAAACATTGCCCGTCCTGCATCTTGGACAGGTCGCGCGGGGTGAGCATCTGGATCAGGCGGGCGGCATCGGGGCCCCTCACCTCAACCTGACGCTCACAAGCGACATCCCAGACCTGCACCGCGTCCTTGAGGTGGCGATAGTCCTCCTCCACCGACCGAAAGACGGTCGGCAGCAGCATGTGGTTGTAAACCGTATAGCCTTTGACCCCGGCGGCTTCGACACCGGGGGAAAAAGGCGTGCGCCGCAAACGGCGGGACGGAGAGATCAGCGGGGCATTCTGTGCCATGAGGCGCGCTCCCTTGACGTGAACCCAGCCGCCTTAGCGACCGGGGCCTTTCCAATCAATCTGGCAGATCTCGGCGGATTTCCCGTCGAAGTCCCAGACCCGGCCAAAGGCACGCACGCGGGCCTCGTCAGCTTTGGCCACGGTGATATCCGGCCCCATCCAGTAATTGGTGTTGGTGATCACCTGATCGGCCCCGCCCTTACCCGGCACCGGGGTCACGGACCCGCGAATGGCTTTGCCAACAATCAGGCGACGGGTGTTGCCTTCGGTCTCAAACGACACGGGTGCGCGTTCGGCGCCCAGAAACTCGCTGACCAGCATTTTAAAGAGCCCGGTGGTGCCCTTCGCGGCCCCAGTGAAGATGTGGCAGAGCGCCTCAAACGCATCATCATCCGCGCGCTCGTCAATATAGGCGGCGGCCTTCCAGTTGCCACGGGCCATGCGCCCGGGGATTTCCAGCAAGAGCCCCACATTCAGCCCAGACAGGTCCACACCGCCATAGTTGCCGCTGTCGATGCGAATACCGGCCCAGCCCATGCAATAGCCTTCTGTCGGCGGGTGATCCCCCAGGCTGACCACACAGGGGCAGAACACCGTGCAGTTACAGTTGAGGATCAGCTCTCCCTTGATGGCCCATTCAACCTGACCGATTTGCGTCCCGTCCATTTCTCTCTCCCTTTCTTGCGCGCCCTAGATCAGGGGCAATGCGCCATTGGTGATCACCGCAAGACCAAAGATAGTCAGCCCCCAGCCCAGCGGTTTGGTGATGTAGCGGCCAAGTTCCGGCAGCTTTTCGAAAATCATGATCAGGGTGGCGAGCCCCATGAAGGCGATGTTCATCACCCCGCCCACAAAGCCAAGCAGCATCAGGGCCCAGCAACAGCCAAGGCAGACCGCCCCAAGGCGCAGGCCAAGCGAGACCGCGTTCCAGCGACCTTCGCGCCAATACTGCATGTAAAAACTCATCGGATGGCGGCATTTGGACAGGCAGGCCTCTTTCAGGGATGAGAACTGGTAAAGCCCCGCCCCCACAAGCAACCCACCGGACAGCCAGGCCGACAGGCTTTGCCCCAGCGGTGACAAAAGCCCCGCCTGAAACAGCACCAGCTGCGCGCCTGCCACCAGCAGCGAAAAGCCAAGCCATACCGCAAGGTAGCCCGCAATCAGCTCACCAAACCCCTGCCGACTGCCCGCACCAGACGCAATCATGTCATCATAGGTGGCCAGCGCAGGCAGTGCGGTCGGCGCCATCATCGCCGCGGACATGATCATCCACATAAGCGCAAGCCCCCAGAACCCGGCCTGATCCGGCGACACGATACAAAGCGAGCGCCAGAACTCGGCCCCATAGATCTGGGCCATCTCCATCTGGTCAGACGGCACCGCCATCGCGTAAATCACCATCCAGCCCAAGGCGACCAGCCCGAACAGCGCCAGCCAATGGGGGGCTGCCATCTGTCGTATCCTGTCGGCGATCTGCATCGGGACCTCTCCTGACTCGAATTGTCTTACATTTAAAACTATGCCCATCATGCAATTGTCTGACAAATGAATTTTACCGACCCAAAAAGTGACGTAGCGTCCAGTTGACCCGGACCGGCATTGCCCCCTAAACAGTTTACATGAGTGCGAGCAAACCCACCCCGCAAGACCTTTCGGCGCAGATTGCCAGTGACATTCGCGATGCGATCATCGCGGGCGATCTGATAGTGGATCAGCGCCTCCCGTCCGAGGCAGAGCTGGCGGACCAGTTCTCCGTCTCGCGCCCGACCGTGCGCGAGGCGTTGAAACGGCTGGCAGCGCAGAACCTCATCCGCACCCAGCGCGGAGCCACCGGCGGGGCCTTTGTAAACCGCATGTCGTTTGAGGATGCGTATGGCCAACAGATCACCACCTCAACGCTGCTCTTGTCGATGAACGAGGTGAGTTTCGAGACCGCCTGTGAGGCGCGCTTTGCGCTGGAACGCGCCTGTGCGCCGCTTTCGGCAGAGCGTCGCACGGCCGATCACCTTGCCACCATGCGCGCCGAGATCATGCGCCAGTCCCAACCGGGCCTCACGGACGAAGCCTTCTGCGCCTCGGACGTGGCCTTTCACCGGGCGCTGGTGGATGGGGCAGGCAATCCGGTTCTGTCTTACCAACTGGCAGGTGCTGTCGAGGCGATGCAGCCCTTGATGAACATGATCACCTATACCCAGCGGGATAGGGATCGGATCGTAGAGCTGCATACGCGGCTGGCGGATGCCGTGGAAGCACAGTCCGGCGAACAGGCAGAAGCAATTCTGTCAGAGCTTGCAGACTACACCGCCGAACTTGGGTGTCGTCGTCTGGAAAGCAAGCCCACCCCCGCCAAAGCGCATTAATCGCGCGCGCTTGTCGTGGTGCAACGGCGATAAAGCTCGGTCAGGAACGAGACTTCGAGCAGAACCAGAAGCACGCCCCCGACCCCATCAATGAAGGCTAAAACCCATCCCCCCATGGGATCGCTGCCTATGAAGTCCAACCGCCCCGTCACGACCAACTCGGCCGGGACATAAACTATAAACGCCACGGCACCCAGCAAAAGCCCCGCCATCACTACAGGCATCGCGTGCGGGCGGGTCATACGCCATGAATCGCGAAAGGACATCTCGGGCGCATCCGTGGCGATCGCAACCAGTTTCTGCCCCAACCGAAGGATCAGCATTCCCCCGATGGCATATGGCACCACGACAAAAACAGAACCGGCAACGAGACCCACCTCGCCTTGCTCTAAGATCAAGGTCTGGGACTGCATGAAGATAAAGGGGATCTGCACGATCATTACGGGAATGGAGATGACTACGCCCAGCACGAACCACTGGGTCGCGTAAGAGGTCAAACGCCCAAACGCGCCTTGAAGGCCCAACGCAACCGGTTCCTCGCGTTGTAGTATCAACCTGTGCCATGCAATGGCCATCGCGCCGAAGATTGCGAAATAAGCGACGAAACCGACTATTCCAAGCAGGAATCCAAGCGAGGCGAAAGCGCTGTCGGCATCATAGACTTCGCGTTCCATCCACATCGCCACTGTTTCCGCCAAAACGGAATAGGCAAAGGCGGGCAGCGAAATCAAAACGGCGGTGGGTGCGTGTTGGGCAAGTTGCGCTATCGCCGCACCGGGAAGGCTGTTTTTCATAATCAGTAATGTCCTACGCTTTAATGACGCCCAGAGTGTCATTCCTGCATTCGGCACGCAACCCCTTTTCAATTCCGTCCGCACCCCTTACATATGATCTGTCCCCTCGGGGACTATGGACATAAACGCGCTCGTAATAAGCGGATCGGACCCGGGGGCGGTACCCGGCGCCTCCACCATAACACACTCAGGGGCATCCTTCGTTTGGGGAACACCTTGATACCGTGGGGGCGAAACAGGATCGACGGACGTCTAAAGGGGTTAGCTTTGTCTCGGTGAGATACCACCGTTATCGGTTCACTTAAGCTAGTTGCAAACGACAACAAAGCTCCGGCAATGGCTCTGGCTGCGTAAGCAGTTCGGGTCGCCGAAACTAAGTCCTTACGCCTAGCCGCGTTTGGCGGGGTTCGCAGGTACCTGGCAACAGAAACCTGCACTTTCCCCGCCTGTTGCCCAAACATAGCCCGGCCCTTCCCCTGGCGAGCGCCCCCTTACCTGAAGCATTTTAACGGCAACCGATGGCAAAAGGGGGTCCAACCACAGCAAGAGAGGTCAACAATCTGATGATCTTGGTAAGAAAATGAACCTCCTCTATTCCCATAAACAGTTTATAACCAAAGGGATTATTGCGTTTCACCAAACCACCACAGACCCGCATTTCCGCACAAAACCAACCGTTATGACTTCACAAAGATTTTTCGTTCAACGCTTTATTTCACCGAAAATTCGCTTATGCTCAAACCACGAAACATCCCCGATACGATGGGTTAACCAAGGGTGAGACAAGGGTGAGAAATGTCCGGTTCAATTGACTATGGAAACCTCATGCATAACGCCATGCGCAGTCTGATCCGGACCGTGCTGGAGGATGTGGCTCGCAACGGCCTGCCCGGGCAGCACCATTTCTTTATCAATTTCAACACCCGCCACCCGGAAACCGAGCTGGCGGACTGGATGTATGACCGGTTTCCAGAAGATATGACCATCGTCCTGCAGCACTGGTTTGCGGATCTGGAAGTGGGCGAAGACGGGTTCAACGTGACCCTGAATTTCGGCGACTCACCCGAACCACTTTATGTGCCGTTTGATGCGATCAACACATTCGTGGATCCCTCGGTGGAGTTCGGATTGCGGTTCGATACACAGGAAAGCGAGGACCATCACGCCAATCTGCATCTGGCAGGTGAGGATGATGACGTGTCCGGTGTGGATGAAGCCGATCTATCGTCAGAGTGTAGCAGGGCCAAACCATCCGACGCGGAGGACGAGGCCGATGATGATGCGGCCCATAAGGACGCTGACGTGGTCAGCCTCGACAGTTTCCGCAAATAACATGGCGCCCTGCGTCAGGCCGCCCGCGCACCGTCGCCCAACAGACATGGTCCGCAATTTGGGCCCCCATTTCAGCTGATGAGTTGGGTCGTCAGCGGATAATTGTGCACAATTGCATGCAATGTTGGCGCTACCTCTCCCCTTTCCCACCTCTGCCCCATTGAATTTGGTGCGTATTCGGGTAGAAAAGCGTCGGTTTCTTTTGAAAAAAGGCGCAAGACATGACCGAGACCCGCACTGAATCCGACAGCTTTGGCCCGCTCGAAGTTCCCACAGACAAATATTGGGGGGCTCAGACCCAACGCTCGCTGATGAACTTCCCGATCGGCTGGGAAAAGCAGCCCGTCGCCATCGTGCGCGCTCTTGGCGTGATCAAACAGGCCTGCGCCGAAGCCAACAAGGCATCCGGCAACATGGACCCGGCCATCGCAGACGCCGTTATCCAGGCTGCAAGCGAAGTTGTGGCCGGCAAGTTTGACGACAACTTCCCGCTGGTCGTCTGGCAGACCGGGTCCGGCACCCAGTCGAACATGAACGCAAACGAAGTGATCGCCAACCGCGCCATCGAAATCATGGGCGGCGTGATCGGATCGAAAGATCCGGTGCACCCAAACGATCACTGCAACATGGGTCAGTCCTCGAACGACACCTTCCCCACCGCGATGCATATCGCCACCGCCATGTCGGTGCGCGACGTGCTGCTGCCGGGGCTAGAGAAACTGCTGGCCGGGCTTGAGGCCAAGCAAGAAGAGTTCAAGGACATCATCAAGATCGGCCGCACCCACACCCAGGACGCGACCCCGCTGACCCTGGGCCAGGAGTTTTCGGGCTATGCACATATGATCCGTCAGGGCATCGCGCGCGTGAAAGCCGCGCTTCCCGGCATTTACGAACTCGCTCAAGGCGGGACCGCCGTGGGCACCGGGCTCAACACCAAGCAAGGCTGGGGCGAAGAAGTGGCCGCCAATATGGCGCGCATCACCGACCTGCCTTTTGTCACCGCACCGAACAAGTTCGAAGCGCTGGCCGCCCATGACGCCATGGTGTTCATGTCGGGCGCTTTGGCCACCGTGGCCGGCTCCTGCTACAAGATCGCCAATGACATCCGCTTCCTGGGCTCCGGCCCGCGCTCGGGTCTGGGTGAGCTGATCCTGCCGGAAAACGAACCCGGTTCGTCGATCATGCCGGGCAAGGTGAACCCGACCCAGGCCGAGGCGCTGACCCAGGTGGCCGCGCATGTGATGGGCAACAACGCCGCGATGACCTTTGCTGGTTCTCAAGGGCATTTTGAACTCAACGTCTACAACCCGATGATGAGCTACAACCTGCTTCAGTCGATCCAGCTTCTGGGCGACGCGACCGACAGCTTCACCGAGCGGATGTTGAATGGCATCAAAGCCAATGAGCCGCGCATCGACAAACTGATGAAGGAAAGCCTGATGCTGGTCACCGCACTCGCCCCGACCATCGGCTATGACAATGCCACCAAAGTGGCCAAGACCGCGCACAAGAACGGCACCACCCTGAAGGAAGAGGCAATCGCCCTTGGCTTTGTCGATGAAGAAACCTTCGACGCCGTGGTCCGCCCGGAACAGATGATCGGCCCGAAGGCCTGATCCATGAAACCGGTCAACCTGAACCGGTATCGAAAAGAAAAAGCGCGGGCCGAACAAAAGGCCCGCGCAGACGAAAACGCCGTGAAATTTGGCCGCACCAAAGCTCAAAAAGCGGTGGAGAAGGCCGACAAAGACCGGGTGATCCGCCTATTTGACGGCCACAAACGGGAGGATGACACATGACCACCCGCCCGCAAAAACATTCCCTCACCTTACATGGCCACCGCACATCCGTGTCTCTGGAGCCAGAGTTTTGGAAAGCGTTTCAAGGTATTGCCAAAGAACGCGGCCTTGCGCTCAACGCTCTTGCGGCGGAGGTGGATGAAACCCGCGGTATGGATCGCGGGCTTGCCTCGGCGATCCGTGTCTATGTGCTGACCCATCTGCAGAACAAGGCCGCCCGTTAAAGGCCAGCCGGTTCTGCCCCGTCTTCTGCCCCGTCACCTGTCCTTCGGATAAAGTGCGTTTCTCAGCTTCTCAGCCCGCAGCCGTTGCAGACGCTCTTCTTCGCTGAGGGATTTATCCTCCCCATCCGGTTTGAGAACATCTCCGAACATCTCTTCCAGCTCATCACGGGAGACAGAGTTGCCCGGCTCCCGATCAGAGCAGTTCTGCTTGTGCCGATCTTTCATGGCTCCCCAAACCTCCCATCCGGATCCCCGTTCAGAGGCCCCCTCTCCCGACGTGCTTCTCCACATCCCAGACCCTCCTCATTGGATATTGGACCAAATACAGGTCGAACTTCAGAGGTGGATCCATGCAAATCTCGGGGAAATTCCGGCCACACTCCCCCTGCCAGGTCAGAAACAGCCAAGTGCATGGATTTTAACCTGACGACGAAAAACACCCGTTACGCGTCAGGATACCGCGCGAGGGACCAGTTTCAACCAAATCCCATCTTTGCCCCGAACGGTCAGATGGGCCACCGGCATGGCCGGTTTTTCCTTCACGATTTCAAAATGATAAGCCCGCACCAACAGCGAGAGGATCAGCGCCCCTTCTATCATCGCGAAAGCAGATCCCGGACAGACCCTCTGCCCCGCCGAGAAGGGATAATACGCCGCGCGCATGCTCTCTTTGCCGTCGGGGGTAGAGAACCGCGCGGGGTCAAACTCATCCGGCCGATCCCAGATCCGCTCGTGGCGATGGGCATGCCAGGGGCTGAGCACAATCTGGCTCCCACGGGGCACGTTGCGCCCTCGGAACTGCTCGGGACAGGCCGCCTCCCGCACCATCATCGGCACCGGGGGATACAACCGCATCGCTTCCCGAAACACATCTCGGGACAGTTTCAGTTTCGACATGACCGAGAAATAGATCTTCTCCGGATCAATTGCCGTCAAGGCTTCCCGGGCCACCCGCTCCTGCCACTCAGGGTAAAGTGCCAGCAGATAAAGGGACCAGGCAAGCGCCGAGGCACTGGTTTCATGCCCCGCGAGGAAGAAGATCGCCACCTGATCCACCATTTCCTCCGTGTCGAACCGCTGGCCCGTTTCCGGGTCCTGCGTGGTCATGATTTTTGTGGCAAGGTCATCGGGCGCGGTCCCCGCCTCAATGCGCGACATACGCTCTTCTGTCAGCCGGGTGATCAGGGCGCGAATGTCGCGCGCGGTTTCACGGGTCTGGCGCGAATGAAAGCGCGGGAACCATTTGGGCAAGGGCAGAATGGCCCCGAGATTGACCACGGGCTGCGCGCGCTGGTGGTCCTTGAACCGGTCAAAAACCGCACCGGCCACCTCATGTTCGATCGGGATCGAAAACAAGGTGCGAAAAATCACATCTGCCGCCGCATGGCTGGTTTGCAGTTCAATTTCAACAGGTTGCCCATTGGCAAGCGGGGCAAGCCGCGTCACCGCTGCAACGCCCGCATCCCACATGGCGGGAAACACTTCGCGCACCCGCCCGCCTTCAAATGCCGGATCAATGATGCGACGTTGCCGCTTCCACGTCTCGCCATTGGTGATGAAGACCGAGTTGCCCAATAGCGGCGCCAGACCTTCACGGATTCGGTCGGATTTTGGGAAATCATCCGGCCGCCCCTTCAGGACCAGATCAATCAGCTTTGGGTCATTGCACATGAAACTGCGGAAAAACGGCGTGCGAAACTCAGCCATCCAGGCGCGATACAGCCGCGCGGGCTGGGCGGACAGAATGTCTTGCCGAAACAGCTTGGCATAACGGCGCAACGATACGCGCCCGGATCGGGCGGGGGGTTTGGGGGGAAGATGCGGACAGCTCATCACGGTTCCATACTGATATATTTCGATATGGAACGGTCGATACGGCTGCCCGATGGCTTTCGGTTTTTATAACGTTCAGAAAGGCTGATCGGGCCGGCCGTGATGCGAAAATAGTCGTAACCCCGAGGCCTGTCAAAGGCGCAGAGATATTGGAAATGCAGTCGGAAAAACCGCCACCTCAGCGCCTTCCAGCGCGCCGGAGACAGGGTCTGCGTAAAAGCCGCAGAGAACACGATCGGCCAGCGTTTGCCCGTCTTGGGCGCCACACCCGAAACCGACACCGGATCGCACAAAGCAAAGGCACAGCCATCCCCCGGCGCCGTCACATCTATCCAGGTGATCTGGTCAGATTGGCTCAATGCGTGCAGATCGCGTCGCAGCCGCCAGGCCTTGGGCAGAAACGACACCATCGGCACCACTTGCCCAAGCGTCAGAAACCCCAGCTTCGGCCCCCCTTCAGCCACGCGTCCATCGCGCAGCAGATCCGCCAGGATCGACACGCCCAGATGTGCGCCCGAAGAATGACCAACCACCAGAACCTCATCCACATCACTTTCCAACGCAGCGCCGACCTGCCCCGCAAACGCCGCAATCCGCGCCTCCAGATCCGGTGGATTGGCCCCTTTGGTCGCCGCCGAATAACTGTAATCATGCATCAGGTAATAGACGTATAACTTGCTGTCGATCCTGCGAAACCAGACAAGAACCGCAAGGACAGTTGCGATCCCCACGACCGCCCCTGCACTGATCGCTGCAACATCGCCAATCAACCCGCGCAGACCCAGCGTGATCAGCCCCCCAAGCACCCAGGCCACCAAAAGCGCCAGGATCAATTGCAAAAGCAACATTCCCACCGGATAAAGCGCCGCAATCACCGGCCCCTTGCGCAATCGCATCAACCGCCCAAGCGCGCCCGAACCGATGTAAACCCAAGCCGTGCGGGCCATCATCAGATAGGTGCGGGGAATATTCAGATCCATGCTGGTGCGGACAATGTCGGACCAGACCAGAACATCAAACTCGGCCTCGGTTTCCACTCCGTCCATACGCGATGTGACCTGCCAGCCATAAGTGTCACCGCCCTGACGGCCGATCAGATCCACCTCATAGCCGGACACCGCCCCCTGACGGGCACTTTCCTTACGATAGAGCTCGCGATACCGACGGGGATGAATAGGATCGTAGCCGGGGATATAAAACACCCGCCGCCTGCACACATCCTGACCTTTTGAAAACTCTGCTACCATCTTCCTGGCCCCTGATTTGCCCAGAAGATAGCTGCGGATTTGGGCCAAAGTAAGCCCCGGACGGCGCTTTCCCCACGCCCCCCTTGGCTTTTTCTTGCATTAAATACCTCGGGGTGAGCGCAAAGCGCGAGGGGCAGCGCCCCTTCCGGCCTAACCCAAACTTGCCAGCGCCGGGAAGGTTTCCAAAAGCCAATAGGAAAAGGCCGAGAACCCACCCGTGAGAATCAGCAGCCCGATGGTCCACAGCAACAGCCCCATCACCCGCTCAATCCGCTCCATATGCCGCTTCATAAAGGCAATCACCGGTCCCATGCGCGGGAAGAAAGCCGCAACCAGCAGGAATGGAATACCCAGCCCCGCCGCATACACGGCCAGCAGAAGCGTACCCTGAGAAACGGATCCTTCCGTCGCGGCCAAGGACAGGATCATTCCCAGTTGCGGGCCGATGCAAGGCGTCCAGCCAAAGGCAAAGGCCAGCCCAAGCAGGTAGGCCCCAAAGGCGCTGCCCCCCTGGTCCCCCGCATCCATCCGCGCCTCACGATTGAGGAAAGGAATGTTGATCACACCCAGGAAATGCGCCCCGAAAACCATCACCAGAACACCGGAAAAGGTGTTGAAATAGCTCTGATTTTGCAAAAAGAACGCGCCAAAGAGCGATGTGGTGAACCCCAGGAACAGAAACACCGTCGACAGGCCAAGCACGAAAAACCCGGCTGCCAGCAAAACCTTACCCTGCCCCGATTTGCCTTCGGACATCTCCCCCATCGACACACCCGACATATAGGCCAGATAGGGCGGCACGATCGGCAGCACACAGGGGCTGAGAAACGACAGGACACCGGCCACGAGGGCCACGATCATTGCAGGCAGAAGGGCTGCATCTATGAGGTCAATTCCAAACATGATCCTCACATAGGCCAATGCGCAGGCGCTGTCACCTGCCAGATGATCACATCCGCGCGAGAGAGATCCGCGACAGATGCTGGACAGGCAGAGCCTGGCCTTTTATGTCTCCCCCATGACCTATGATGAAACCCTCGACGCCATTGGGCTGCTCTGCCCGCTTCCGGTTCTGAAAGCCCGCAAGCGGTTGAAATCCATGCAAAACGGCCAAGTGCTTCGTCTTGAGGCCACCGACCCCGCCGCGGTGATTGACGTGCCGCATTTCTGCGCGGAACAGGGGCATGAGTTTCTGGGAGAGGCCCCCGCAAAACTTGGGGATCAGGACGTCACCCATTATTTCATTCGCAAAGGCTGAGGCGAAGCGGGCTACGGATCGCAACTCGCACAGGCGGCCCCCCGAAAAGAAAAAAGCCGGGCAGATGCCCGGCTTTTTCGTATCTTCGCCATTTGCGACCTTACTGGCCCAGCGACCACCAGCCTTTACGTTTGGGCTTGGGGGGCGTGTCCTCTTTTACAGCGGTCGTTGACACCTCTTCGGTCACAGGTTCTGCCACCGGCTCTGAGGGGGCCACGCTCGGCTCTTCAGATGGCGTTTCTGCGACCGCCCCGTCCTCGGGTGCAGGGGTGGGCTCTGCTGAGGAAACGTCCACGGTGTCGCTCACCGGCTCTGCCGCAACCACGGCCTCTGCCGAGGTTTCTTGCTCAGCACTGTCAGGCGCAGGTTCCACGACCTCTGCCGCTTTTTTCTTTCTGGTTGTGCGTTTGCGCGTGGTCTTCTTCGGCTTCACGTCACCTTCGGCAGGTGCATCGCTCGCCGCCTCTGTGGCCTCTCCTGTCACCGCATCAGCGCCCTGCTCAGAAGAGGCGAGCTCGGCCTCTTCCTTTGCCTTGGAACTGCTCGACTTTTTCCTGGCCGAGCTGCTTTTACGCGTGGTTTTCTTGGGCTTATCTTCCGCAGGCGACACAGCGTCAGAGGCATTTTCCGCACTCTCTTCCCCAGCCTCAACCCCCGTCTCCCCCCCTGTCTCGGGCGCAGCAGCTTTCCTCTTGCTGGTCGAGCTTCTCTTGGCGGTCTTGCCTGAGGATTTCCCGCTGGTTTTCCGCGGCTTGGCAGCGTCTTTTTCTGCCTCGTCAGCCGCCTCAGCAGGGGATGCGTTCCCGCCGGCATCCGCACCCTCACTGGCTGCGTCACCTGGCGCTTCGCCGTCCGATGCCTTTGCATCCTCGGCCACATCTGCCACGTCACCGTTCTCACCCGAACCGTCGGTGGTCTCTCCGTTTTCGCCGTTCTCGCCATTTTCGGAACTGGAGCTGCGACGGCGGCGACGACGACGGCGGCGCTTCTTGGGCTTTTGCTCCTCGTCCCCTGTTGTGGCGGGCGACGCCTCAGTCGGCGCTTCCTCGGAAATCACCTCGGCCTCTTCCACCTCGTCAATCTCACTCATCAGTGAGGCATCCGCCGATACAAGCGCAGCGGCCTCCGGCACCACGCGGGTGGCGGTCTTGAACTTTTCGATGGCGAAATCGGGGGAAATCAGGAACGGATCAGCTTCGATCCGCACCGCCATACCATAGCGCGCTTCGATCTGGGCGATATGTTCACGCTTGTTGTTCATCAGGAAGTTCACGATGCCGACAGGAGCCTTCACCAGCACTTCACGTGAGCGACGGCGCACGCCTTCTTCTTCCAGCTGACGCAGGATATTGAGGGCCAGATTGTCGTCGGACCGGATCAGACCGGTGCCGTGGCAATGGTTACACGGCTGGGTCGTGGCCTCGATCATGCCGGGGCGCAGACGCTGGCGCGACATTTCCATCAGACCAAAGCCCGAGATACGGCCCACCTGAATGCGCGCGCGATCGGTCTTGAGCTTGTCTTTCATCCGCTTTTCGACGGCCGTGTTGTTGCGACGTTCATCCATGTCGATGAAGTCGATCACAATCAGCCCGGCAAGGTCGCGCAGACGCAACTGGCGGGCCACCTCTTCGGCGGCTTCCAGGTTGGTCTTGAGCGCGGTTTCCTCGATCGAGCCTTCCTTGGTGGCCCGACCCGAGTTCACATCAATCGCCACCAGAGCTTCGGTCACACCGATCACGATATAGCCACCGGATTTCAGCTGCACCGTCGGGTTGAACATGCCCGAGAGGTAGCTTTCCACCTGATACCGCGCAAAGAGCGGCATCTGATCTTGATAGTGTTTCACGTTTTTCGCATGGGACGGCATGATCATTTTCATGAAGTCCTTGGCGGTGCGATAGCCGGCGGCGCCTTCTACAAACACCTCGTCGATCTCGCGCGAATAAAGATCGCGGATCGTGCGTTTGATCAGGTTGCCTTCTTCATAGATCTTGGCCGGGGCAATGCTTTCCAGCGTGTGGGTGCGGATCTGCTCCCACAGGCGTTGCAGATATTCATAATCGCGCTTGATCTCGGTCTTGGTGCGCTTGGCGCCCGCGGTGCGGATGATCAGCCCCGCGCCCTGCGGCACGTCGATCTCAGCCGCGATTTCCTTGAGTTTCTTACGGTCGGTGATATTGGTGATCTTGCGGGAAATACCGCCACCACGCGCCGTATTGGGCATAAGCACGCAATAGCGGCCTGCCAGCGACAGATAGGTGGTGAGTGCCGCCCCCTTGTTGCCGCGTTCTTCTTTTACAACCTGCACCAGCATGATCTGGCGCACCTTGACCACTTCCTGGATCTTGTAACGTTTCTGGCGCGGTTTGCGGCGCGGGCGAATGTCTTCTGAGCTGTCATCATCCGCAACGCGTTCGATCTGATCGTCTTTTTCGTCAGCTTCGAGCGGATCGTCTTCGTCACCGTCATCTTCGCCATGACCATCATCAGCATGGTCGCCATCGGCGTCTTGCGCATCAGAGGCAAGGTCAGCGGCCTGATCTTCGGCAGCGTTTTCAGCCACATCACCAGCATCCGCCCCCTCTTGAGCAGGTGTCTCCACCGGGGTTTCTGCTGCGGGCGTGTCCGTTGCATCCTCTGCCGGTTCCGCAACCGGAGTCTCATCGACCAGATCCATCGGCGAGTGACCTTCAAGCGTGTCCGCCCCACCTTCATCCAGATCAATCACGTCCATGCCGGACGCCGAGTTTTCGACCGGCTCCTCAGAAAGTGTTTCCACCTCTTTGGTCGCCACGGCATCTGCCGATTTGGTCTCTTCCGCTTTGGATTTGGATTTCGAGCGGCGGCGACGGCGCGATTTGGGCTTTTCGTCTTCCGCAGCCTGCGCCTCGGCATAGGCGCGCTCTTCTTCCAACAGCGCCTGACGATCCGCAACCGGGATCTGGTAATAATCCGGGTGAATTTCCGAAAACGCCAGGAAACCATGGCGGTTTCCGCCATAATCCACAAAGGCCGCCTGCAGTGAGGGTTCAACCCGCGTCACCTTGGCCAGATAGATATTGCCAGCTAGCTGACGTTTATTTTCCGATTCAAAGTCAAATTCCTCGACCTTGTTGCCGTCGACCACAACAACGCGGGTTTCCTCCGCGTGGGTGGCATCGATAAGCATCTTTTTGGGCATATTGTCTTTCTGCACCCATCATCAGGCGCACGTCCCGACCGGTCTGGCGGGCGCGTGTGTCTGGAAGGGTGGCTTGTCTGGGCGAAAAGTTGCGAGGGGGACAGCAATAGCGTCGGGGGCGTCGGCCCCTGATTAAGTCTCTGCTCTGTCCTCACACGCATCATCGCGTTTCTTCTCCGGTGCCGGCGGCCATCCCGGTGCGGTTCCCTGCACCTCTCATAAAGGCGGTTTCCCGCGCTTTGTTCAAAGGCAGTTCCCTGCCCGGTGGCCCGCCCGGCCCCAATTAAGTGCCACCCCCGGTCAACCGGGGTGCGGCGATGTATCCGATCAGATCACGGTCGCTGTGCCGTGTAGGGTTCCGATCTTCAATTCCTGTCGTCCGAGGGGGTATTCAGCCACATATCTGGCGAACCTACCTAGCGCGACGCTCTCAGTCCGTTTCTCAGGCTTGGGCAATTTACCCCCGCGCCCCGGAGAAACCGGAAAAATTCTCGGGAAAAGCGCACTCTTAGCGGCTCTCCGTAATATGCAACATAGGTGGCAAGGGGGGGGGATGACAATGGGCAAAATGCAATGCTGCAACGCAAATCCCGATTTACCCCCGGTCACGGCTGCACGAAGCGTGGCAAAACCCTCTGAAAACCAAATTCGCGCCAAAGATGTGAGAGCACGGCCGGAACGCCGGAATGCGTGCAAAATCGCCTTGAAAGCAGGGGGTTTCCTCCCCGCTTCCCTTCACGACAGGCGGCCATTTCCGGTGGCTGCCCCCTATCCCGCAACCTTTGCATGGATCCCCAGGGGGAGTTTCCTAAAAAAGTGGCCAAGCGGCTGAACGCCTCAATACTGGCCACCAGAAGACAGCGAGCCGAAATCGGCCTTGCCGGGCACCACCACCTTTTCACCGGTAGATGTGGTCACCACCGAATTCCCATCACTGTCGCTCGGGACAAATAGCGGTAGGTTTGACCCCATGGCAAAGCCACCGTCAAACATCACACCAAACAGCGGCTCTTCACCATCGCGGAAATATTCCGCCACCACATGCTCCCCAGACGCATCATCGGGAAGACGCGCGCCGGTGAAGCGGTCGATCTTGATGAAATGCCCCCCTTCAGGCACTTTGAACGCGCCGCCGCCATATTCCTTGATCGCCTCTTTCATGAAGCTGTTGAAAACCGGGCCGCACATGCCCCCGCCCGACGCGCCGGGCATGGTGCGGGGACGGTCATAGCCGATATAACAACCCGCCACGATATTCGAGGTAAAGCCCACGAACCACACGTCGCGCGCGTCATTGGTTGTGCCGGTCTTGCCGGCGGTCGGCACCGGCAGGTTCACCGTGCGCGAGGCCGTGCCGCGCTCGACCACCCCCCGCATCATCGAGGTCAGCTGATAGGCCGTGATCGGATCCATGACCCGCTCGCGGTTTGACACGATCCTGAGTTCCGCCCCATCGGCAAGTTGCGGATTGGCGCAATCCACACAGTCGCGCCGGTCATGACGATAGATCGTCTTGCCCCAACGGTCCTGCACCCGGTCAACCAGTGTCGGCTCTACCCGTTCGCCGCCATTGGCAAACATCGCATAGGCCGCCACCATCTTGAACAGGGTGGTCTCTTCCGACCCCAGTGAATTGGCAAGGAAGGGGTTCATCTCTTCATAGACGCCAAACCGTTCGGCATAGGCCGCCACGGTGTCCATCCCGATTTCCTGCGCAAGACGCACGGTCATCAGGTTGCGCGATTGTTCGATCCCCGTGCGCAGCGGCGTGGGCCCGTAGAATTCGTTCGACGCATTCTTGGGGCGCCAGACCTTGCCGCCGCCCACCTGCACCTCAATCGGCGCGTCGATCACGATGGTTGCAGGCGAAAACCCACTGTCCAGCGCCGAGGCATAAACAAAGGGTTTGAAACTTGATCCAGGCTGACGGGTGGCCTGGGTGGCGCGGTTAAAGACGCTGTCCTGATAGGAAAAGCCCCCCTGCATCGCAATCACGCGCCCCGTGTTCACATCCATTGCCATGAACCCGCCCTGCACTTCGGGAACCTGGCGCAAGCTCCAGCGCAGGAATGCGCCATTGTCGTCCACCAGCCGGCGCACCAGAACCACCTCACCCTGTTTCAGCAGATCGCTGGCCACGCGGGCACTGCGCCCGAGCTTACCGGTTTCCGGGTTGCGGCGGCGCGCCCATTGCACGTCCTTGGCCGCAATCCAGTGACCATCCTCACCCCCCTCGACACCTTCGATGCCAATCCGCGCATCGTTTTTGCCCAGTTCCAGCACCACGGCGGGCAACCAGCCCTCGATGTCACGTGGCATTTCAGCCTCGGCAAGCGCCGCGCGCCAGCTGGCTTCTGCCTGCAACTTATCAACCGGGATGGTCACACCGGTCGGGCGCCAGACACCCTGACTTCGGTCATATTTCTCAAGCCCGTCGCGCAGGCTTTTGGCCGCCACATCCTGTAGATGAGGGTCCACCGTGGCCCGCACGGTCATGCCGCCGGTGAAAAACTCTTCTTCACCGAAATCGCGTGACAGCTGACGGCGGATTTCATCCGTAAAATAATCGCGCGGCGGCAGGTCCTGACGAAAGGCCGGGAAATCCCCCGCCTGCACCGAGCGCAGTGGCATTTCCAGCTCAGCCGCATAGGTGGCCTGATCCAGATAGCCGTTCTGATACATCTCGCGCAGCACATAATTGCGCCGCTCCAGCGCCTCCTTGCGATTGCGCACCGGATGCAACCTGGCAGGTTTTTTCGGCAAGGTCGCCAGATAGGCCGCCTCATGCGGGGCAAGCTGATCCAGCGTCTTGTTGAAATAGGTCTGCGCCGCTGCGGTCACACCATAGGAATTCTGCCCGAGGAAAATCTCGTTCAGATAAAGCGCAAGGATCTGATCCTTGTCGAGAGAGTTTTCCAGCCGCACCGACAGGATCAGCTCCTTGATCTTGCGTTCGGCAGACCGTTCCGACGACAGAAGGAAGTTCTTGACCACCTGCTGGGAAATCGTCGAGGCCCCCCGCAGGCGCCCCCCGCGCGCAGCTTCGATCGCCGCGGCTACAATCCCACGCAGGTCAAACCCCTTGTGGTTATAAAAATTCTTGTCTTCGGCCGAGATGAAGGCCTGCTTCACCATCTCCGGGATC
This sequence comes from Aliiroseovarius crassostreae, assembly GCF_001307765.1. Classification (GTDB taxonomy): domain Bacteria; phylum Pseudomonadota; class Alphaproteobacteria; order Rhodobacterales; family Rhodobacteraceae; genus Aliiroseovarius; species Aliiroseovarius crassostreae. The sequence continues at coordinate 194,720 of NZ_LKBA01000019.1, read as the reverse complement.
TCATCCGCAGGGGTGTAAAGACGGCGCTCGCGGGCGAACTCATCCATCAGGTCGCCTTCGCCTGAATAGACCCGGCTGATCGTCGCGGGCGTGTAATTCGCCAACTGCTCGTGACTGGGCAAGTCCTGCGAATACATCCAGAACACGCCACCAACCACCAAGGCGCCCATAAAGACCCCAATGGTAAGAAAGGTAAAAATCGAGCCAAAAATGCCAAGTATGAATCGGACCACGCGCGCCTCCGGGTTTTGTCCATCTTCCTATAAAGGGCGCGCAGGCGGGGGTCAAAACCCAAGCGCGGGGAAAAATCGGCCAAAACACGCCCGTTTGCGCCCCGGTTGCGATGCCCGCGCGCGCTTTCGCTCTTTTCCTTCTCCAAATACCTCGGGGTGAGCGCGGAGCGCGAGGGGCAGAGCCCCTGATCTCCTCCCAGACTCCGCCCGGATTTCTCCCGGGATTTTCTCAGATGCCACATCTTCACCGCATCGCCATTTGCATCCCCCTCTCCCCGCGCCTATGTCTTGGGGAACTGATTTACCGGAGGCCCCATGTTCCACCCCCTTCCCTTTCCCGTCCTTGACGCCAATGCCGGGTCCGGCACCGACAGTTTTGGCGAGTTGCCAAGCTGGGACCTGAGCGATCTTTATGCGTCAGAAGACGCCCCTGAACTTGCCCGCGACCTGGACTGGATCGACAGCGCCTGCGCCGAGTTTGCCGAGACATATCAGGGCAAGCTGGCAGATCTCGATGCGGCGGGAATGCTGGAATGCATTCTGGCAGACGAAAAGATCACCATGATCGCCGGGCGTATCATGTCCTTCGCCGGCCTGCGGTATTATCAGGAAACCACGGATGCAGAGCGCGCGCAGTTTTTCCAGAACTGTCAGGAACGCATCACTGTCGGCACCGCACCCCTGGTGTTTTTCTCATTGGAAATCAACCGTCTGGACGATGACCTTCTTGAGGCATGGTTTGCCGAAAACGCCAAACTTGCCCGCTACAAGCCGATCTTTGACCGGATGCGCGCGCTGCGCCCGCACCAGCTCTCGGATGAGCTTGAGCAGTTCCTGCACGACAAATCATCGGTTGGCGCCGGGGCCTGGAACACGCTGTTTGATGAAACCGTCGCGGGGCTGATGTTCACCGTGAACGGGGAAGAGCGCAACCTTGAAGCCACCGCCAACCTGCTCACCGAACAGGACCGCCCGACCCGAGAAGCCGCCGCGCGTGAAATCGCCCGTGTGCTGGGCGAAAACATCAAGATCTTTGCCCGCGTGCACAACACGCTGGCCAAGGAAAAGGAAATCGAAGATCGCTGGCGCAACATGCCCAGCCCGCAGATGGGCCGCCACCTGTCCAACCATGTGGAGCCTGAGGTGGTCGAGGCGCTGCGCAATGCCGTGGTCGCCGCCTATCCGCGCCTGTCGCACCGTTACTATGAGCTCAAACGCAAATGGCTGGGCCTTGACGTGATGCAGGTCTGGGACCGCAACGCGCCGCTGCCGATGGAAGATGACAAGCTGGTCGATTGGCCCACGGCAGAGAAAATCGTGATGGAGGCCTATGGTGATTTTGATCCCCGTATGGCCGAGATTGCCAAGCCGTTTTTCACCGATGGCTGGATTGATGCAGGCGTCACACCGGGCAAGGCGCCGGGCGCTTTTGCCCACCCCACCGTGACCGACGCCCACCCTTACGTGATGTTGAACTATCTCGGAAAACCCCGTGATGTCATGACCTTGGCGCATGAGCTTGGCCATGGCGTGCATCAGGTTCTGGCCGCTGATCAGGGGGAACTTCTGTCCTCCACCCCGCTGACACTGGCGGAAACGGCATCCGTCTTTGGCGAAATGCTGACCTTCCGCAAACTGCTCTCAGAGGCGAAGACCAAGGAAGAGAAAAAAGTGCTGCTGGCCGGCAAGGTCGAGGACATGATCAACACCGTGGTGCGCCAGATCGCGTTTTACGATTTCGAATGCAAACTGCATGAGGCGCGCGCGGGCGGCGAACTCACCCCCGATGATATCAACGCGCTGTGGATGTCGGTGCAGGCGCAAAGCCTGGGCGACGCGTTTGAGTTCATGGAGGGTTATGAGACCTTCTGGTCCTATATTCCCCACTTCGTGCATTCGCCCTTCTATGTCTACGCCTACGCGTTTGGTGATGGCCTCGTGAACGCGCTTTATGCGGTTTATGAAGAAGGCGATGCGGACTTTCAGGACAAGTATTTCGAGATGCTGAAAGCGGGTGGCGCCAAGCACCACAAAGAGCTGCTCGCCCCCTTCGGGCTGGATGCGTCCGACCCCAAATTCTGGGACAAGGGCCTTGCCATGATCGAAGGGTTCATTGACGAACTTGAAGCGATGGAGTGAGGCACCTTTCAAAAAACGTGCCAAATGTCCAACCTTTGCTAAGATACCCAGGAGGAGCGGCAAAGGTTGGACCCCATGACCCTATCACATAAGACGGCCCCGCCGAGATCGGCCACCAGCCAATGGACGGTGCTTTTGGGGCTGTGCGGCTATTTCGGGGCGCTTTACCTGTTGCGGGGATCTCAGCTGAGCCGCGTTGAACTCGGGGCTGCGGCCATGGTGGCCACCGCGCTGCCAATGCTGTTGCATGAGGTGTTTATTGAACGCAGCTATCGGCGCAGCTCGTCCGGATTGACGGGCTTTGCCGCCCTTTCCCGGGCAGAGATCGTCTGGGCACGTGTTGGCGTCAAACTGATCGGCCTTGCTGGCACATTGGCGCTGATTGCGCTCTTTTACTGGTTGTTTCCCGAATACCACCGGGATTTTTACCAGCCCTTCTGGACCGCCTGCCGCAGCTATCTGCCGATCCTTCTGGCCTTGGCGCTGCCCTATTTCGCGGTGATTGATGCGCGTATGCAGTCCCCGAAAGACGGGTATTACCACGCGGGTCTGCTCTTTCTTTTCCGCCTGGGCAGGGTGGATCGCGCGGCCTTGCGAGATCATGCGCTTGGGTGGTTGATCAAAGCGTTTTTCCTGCCACTGATGTTTGTCTACTTCAGTGCCAACGCAACCTCACTGGTCACGATGGATCCCTTTTCCGCCACCGACAGCATCCGGGCGGGGGTCAATTACATCTCTCGGCTCAGCCTTGGGATTGACCTTGCCTTTGTCAGCATCGGCTATGTGCTGACCCTGCGCCTGACCGACAGCCATATCCGCTCGCCCAACCCGTTATTCTGGGGCTGGGTGGTAACGCTGGCCATGTATGTGCCGTTCTTTTCAGTGATCGGGCGCAAATATCTGGAATATAATGACGGCATTGGCTGGCTTGACATGTTCGGTCCCAATCAACAGGGCTGGGTCCTGCTCTGGGGCTTGGCAATTGTGCTCAGCAAGCTGCTCTGGGCCTGGTCCAACATGTCCTTTGGGATCCGGTTTTCCAACCTGACCCATCGCGGCATCATCACCAACGGGCCGTTTCGCTGGTTCCGCCACCCCTCCTATTTCTTCAAGAACATTTCATGGTGGCTGCTGGCAGTGCCGTTCTTTTCGCTGGAAAGCCCGCAAGAGGCGCTGCGCAATTCCCTTCTGCTGATGGGGATCAACCTGATCTATTACCTGCGCGCCAAAGCGGAGGAGGCCCACCTGTCGCAAGATCCGGTCTATGTGGAATATGCGCTGTGGGTGGAACAGCACGGGGCGCTCAGCCTGCTGCGAAAAGCACTGCCCTTTTTGCGCTATCGCCCACCTGCCGCACTGGCAGATCCGGCCCCGGCCACACAATCCGGGCAATGAGGGACGCGCACGCCCCCCATCCAACAGGCTGTCTCGGCGCAAAACCTTAAAGATTTGGGAAGTAATCCTCACATTCCCCATCGCGATAGACATCCGCGGTGCAGCAGTGCAGGCCACCTCCTAAGGCATAGGCGTCGCGCAGCTCGACCTCGACCACTTCCATGCCCAGCTTGTCCATCTGCTCCGCCTGATAAACCTCTGATTTCTCGATACAAACCGTTTCGGGCCCAGCACCCGCACGTTCATGCTGAGCCATGTGGAGGAATAACATAACGGCGACGCCATCTCCAATTTGCCCATAAAGGACATAGCACTGCGATTTCCGCAGGGGAAAAGGGAGCAACGGCTGAGAACGCGACGTTCTGACAGGTCACTTCAATTGGCTGTCTTTTGACCCCCGCCGGTTGATACCCGGACGCTGCTTGAACGCCGCGTCGCGGTCACGCACGCAGTCGATGCAGAGCTTCACACCGGGGATGGCCTCGCGTCGGGCCTGGGGGATTTCCTCTTCGCATTCCGCGCAATGGGTAAAGCTCTCCCCCACCGGGGACGCCTTTGCCCGCATCCGGGCCAGTTCATCCGACACTGACGCTTCGATCTGTTCACTGACTGCGCCATCGCGCGCCCATCCACCTGCCATGCGGATCTCCTTTCCCTCTCAAATCTACCCCACAACCGCCGGCATTCAAGCCGGTTTCCGCCGGGTTATCATTGGCAAACGGCGCCCCTTTGCGGTTCAATCGAAAAAACAGGGAGTAAGCGGTATGAAATGGGTCAAACGCGGGCTGGCGGTGGTTCTCGGATTGGGGGTTATGGCGGGGGGCGGATTTCTGATCTTTGCCCCGCGGATGGCAGATCAGGCGATGAACCCGGTGAATGACCACGCCCCCTACCCCATCTCAGACGCAGCCCGGGCATTGCATCAAAGCCTCACCATCGGGGACTGGCACGCCGACAGCCTGCTGTGGAAACGTTCGCTGCTGGAGCGCCATGATTATGGCCATGTGGATCTGCCGCGCCTGCAGGAAGGCAATGTGGCGGTGCAGGTGTTCACGGCGGTGACCAAAAGCCCGTCTGGTCTGAATTATGACGAGAACGCAGCGGATGCCCGCGATGACATCACGCTCCTGGCCGTGGGGCAGCTCTGGCCGCTGCGGACCTGGAGTTCGATCCTTGAGCGCGCGATTTATCAGGCCGAGCGGCTGCATGGGTTTGCAGCACAGGCCCCGTCCGATCTGCGGGTGGTCCGAACGCTTGGCGATTTGGAGGCGGTGCTGGCGGCACGCGCCGAGGGGGCTGATATGGTGGCCGGCATTCTTGGCGTCGAAGGGGCGCATCCCCTTGAAGGCAAAATGGAAAACCTCGACCGGCTGGAACGCGCCGGATATCGCCTGATCGGCCTTCAGCATTTCTTTGACAATGAATTGGGTGGGTCGCTACATGGGCAGGGCAATCACGGGTTGACCGATTTTGGCCGTCAGGTGGTGGCTGAGGTCGCCGCGCGCGGGATGGTGCTGGATCTGGCGCATTCCAGCACACAGGTGGTGCGCGATGTGCTGGCCATGACCGACATGCCGCTGGTGATCAGCCATACCGGCCTGCAGTCCCATTGCCAGACCAAACGCAATATTCCCGATGAGCTGATGCGGCAGGTGGCGGCCACCGGCGGCGTGATCGGCATTGGATATTGGGCGGATGTGACCTGTGATGACAGCCCGGCGGGGGTGGCCGCCGCGATCAGGGCGGCAATCGCTGCGGTGGGAGAGGACGCGGTCTCATACGGGTCGGATTACGATGGCACCGTGCGCGTGGGATTTGACACGTCGGACCTTGCGGCCTTAACGCAGGCAATGCTGGATGCTGGGCTGAGCGAGCGTCAGATCCGCAAAGTGTCCGGGGAAAACATGCTCCGCGTTTTGCGGGCGCGCCTCCGCCCATGACTCTGGCCCTTGCCACAAATGCAAAAACCCGCGCTTTGTGGCGCGGGTTCTGGGAAGTTCTATCCCGGCGCGGATCAGTTGTGCTCCAACAGACCCTTTTCCATCGCCAGCTCCTGCATCCGTTTCTGCAGCTTCTCAAACGCCCGCACCTCGATCTGGCGGATCCGTTCACGGCTGACATCATAGACGCTCGACAGATCCTCCAACGTCACCGGTTTATCTTTCAGGCGACGCTGGGTCAGGATATCTTTCTCGCGGTCATTCAGCACATCCATCGCCTGTGTCAGCAGCTCGCGCCGCACCTCAAGCTCGTTTGTTTCCGCATAATCGGCGGCCTGGTCGGCATCTTCATCCTCCAGCCATTCCTGCCATTCCATCGCCCCTTCGCCATCGGCAGACACCTGCGCGTTGAGCGAGGCATCCCCCCCTGACAGGCGACGGTTCATCGAGATGACCTCTTCTTCCGTCACATTCAGATCATTGGCAATCCGGGCCACGTTTTCCGGACGCAGGTCGCCATCTTCCAGCGCGCCAATCCGCGCCTTGGCCTTACGCAGGTTGAAGAAGAGTTTTTTCTGCGCAGAGGTCGTTCCCAGTTTCACCAGCGACCAGCTGCGCAGGATATATTCCTGGATACTGGCGCGGATCCACCACATGGCATAGGTCGCCAGACGGAACCCTTTTTCCGGGTCAAACCGTTTCACCGCCTGCATCAGGCCGACATTTGCCTCGGAAATCACCTCGGCCTGCGGCAATCCATAGCCGCGGTAACCCATGGCAATCTTGGCCGCCAGTCGCAGGTGCGAGTTCACCATCTGGTGGGCCGCATCCCGATCCTGATGGTCCACCCAGCGTTTGGCCAGCATGTATTCCTCTTCCGGTTCCAGCATCGGAAACTTGCGGATGTCCTGTAGATAGCGGTTCAAGCCCCCTTCCGGGGTCGGCGCCGGCAGATTCTTGTAGTTGCTCATCGTCTCTCAGGCCCTCCCGGCCATAGTCTCAGACCCGAAATCGGGCCAAACTTATCCTGTGTGCTTCTTGAATGTATCAAGGCTTAACATCAAGATAGGATCTCTCTTGCAGGTTTCAAGTCCTCATAATCGAGGCAAGATGAAAAACCGTTAAAATCAGTTTAACGCTATATGCCCTCAGGAGCAGCCCTTGTGAAGCGACCTCACGGCTTCGTGCTTGAGGTTACATTTCGGGCACATTCCGGGGGGACGCCAGCAGTAATCTGACCACCTGACGCCGTATCCTCCAGATGTCGGCGCCACACCTTTCCCGCAGGTTTCGGGCATGCGCCCAAGGGACACCATCCGATCCCTTCTTTCGAAACAGATTTTGCAATGAAATACCCTCGATAAGAGAAATAGTGGACTTGGAACCACCTGACATTGTAACAAGCAATTATGTTTCCGAAGCTGGGTTTTATGAGCCTCATCAGGCCTGTGACCCGGCTAGGGCCTCAGTATGGCGCCCTGTTTTGGCCTGTCAGATTTGGCCTGTCAAATTTAGCCTGTCAGATCGGGCGTTCGTTGCAAGTGTGAATGATTAAGGAGTTTGTTCATGAATTTCAAAAAACTATCTCTTATCTCGGCCCTGGCCCTGGGGCTGGCAGGCTGTAACGCAGAGACGCAGCAAGCCATGAAGGATGGTCTGCGGTCAGGCACGGCGCTGGAACGGATCGCGGCGTCCGGGTCATTTGTCGTAAAATCCGAACAGCACCTTGTCGAAAGATCCAAGGCGCAGGTCATGTCGGCCCTCGAAGATTTCTCAAGCAGATGTCTGTCTGTCAGTGTCAAATACGGGCGCTTCCCGGGGGATGCCGCGACGCAGATTGATTACGTCCCGATCTTTACCAATGAAGATGGCACCACCCGCCATGTCCTGTTCCGCAAATTCGGCGGGCATTCCACCTTCGTCTTGGGCAAAGGTGGCAAAGGGTTCAATGCGGCGGTGTCGACGCGGATTGAACCGGTGAATGCCTCCTCCACCAAATTGACGATCGCAGCGACCGTGGGGCTGTCCAGCTATGTGAAGACCTTGGTCGCTGCCACCCGTGGAGAGAGCATCGTCTGCCCGAAACTGCCCTAAAGCGTTCCGCTTTTAACCTGACACAAGGCAAAAACACAGGGCAAAAACACAGGGCAAAACCGAAACGCTGCAAGAGATCTCAATGTCGTGGCGTTTCGGAATAACCATGTGTCTCAAGTGTATCCCGAAACGCTTTAAGGCAGATCCGGGGAACAGGTGCCACAGCCCTGTTCCCGATCCGGCTCAGATCTGGTCCCGGTCTGGCCGTGAGCGCGCAGAAATGCACCTGCCCATGGCCAGATCACCTCTGGTTCAGATCACTTCACGGATTGTTCGCGCCCGTAAGACGAGGTCGTATTCGTGAGACAGGGCCGCCGCAACGGCAGAACGCGCCCGTTTTCCAGAAGATGAACAATCTGCCCATCTCGGTTGGACGTCATTCTCAACTCATAACGCGCGCCCGGTTTCGGCTCAAACAGATGGTCGACAACAACAGTGCCATCGATCTGTCTGCCAACCGTTTCAAACACTGTTCGCAGGTTGTAGGTCTTGCCCGGCACCACGGCAATCGAACGCGGCAGATCCGCATTTCGAACCACGCCCTGGGTCTCAAACCCGCAGGATGTCACCTCTTCGGCGATATAGACATTGGCACGGCGCACCGCGAGCAGCGCACCGCCAAGTTGCGGTGTGAGCTGCAAATTGGCACCTGTCGTGGGTGACTGATAATCCGAAACAGTTGAAACACAGGCGGTGAGCAAGCTTGCCAGACAAGCTGAAAGGACAAATTTTTTCAAAACAATATGGACCTTATTACGGGTTGAACAAAGAACGTGCGTTTCAACCATTTCCTGAACGCGGCCCGCAGACAACCAAAAATTGGTGATCAGAGCTGTTTTTTCGGCACGGCGTGCCAGACGCCATCACCAGATAACCGGCAGGCCCATCTGATCCCCCTACAGCAGCGGTGCCATGGTCCCCACCGCATTCATGACCAGCCGGCGCAGGCGCGACCATTGCGCCACATCCTCTGCGTCAATCTCGTAAGCGTCTTCCCGAAACGCCTCTTGCTGAAGGCGGATTTCGCGGGTGAGCGCGGGGTCGTAGAGCAGCATCGTATTTTCAAAGTTCAAATCAATGCTGCGCCGGTCCAGATTGGCAGAGCCAACAAACGCCACCTCCCCATCCACGGTGATCAGCTTGGCATGCAAAAGGCCCGGCTTGAACTCGTTGATCTCGACCCCGGCGCGCAGGAAACTGGCGTAATAGCTTTTCGAGGCAAGGTTCACCACCCAGCTGTCATTGCGGGCCGGCAGGGTGATCTGCACCCGCACCCCCCGTTTTGCCGCCGAACAGATCGCCTGATGCAGCGCATCTGACGGCACGTAATATGGCGTGGTGATCAGCACCTCATGCTGGGCAGAGGCCAGAAAGGTCTGGATCATGTCCGACACGCCTTCGCGCGTCTGCACCGCCCCGGTGCCAGCCATCACCCCGACAAATCCCGCCTCTTCCCCTTCGTGACGGGGATCAGGGGCGGGGCGCTCCAGCAGGGCCGAGATATCCTCCCCCCCATGGGCCATCCAGTCGCCGATAAACAGCCGCTGCGCCTGCCATGCAACCGGCCCTTCGATCCGCAGCATCGTGTCGACCCAGGGGGCATATTTGGCCTTGATGCGAAATTCGGGATCGGCGCAGTTCTGGCTGCCCAGATAGGTCACACCATGATCAATCACCACGATCTTGCGGTGGTTGCGAATATCCAGCCGCTGATAAAGCGCGACAATCAGCGGATAGGAGATGTCAAAGGCCACAACCGTCTGAACGCCTGCCTGTTGCATCTCGCGCCATAGCGGGTGGGACAACAGCCTGCGCGCGCCAAGCCCGTCAACAATCACCCGCGCAGATACCCCCCGTCCTGCCGCCGCCATCATCGCGCGTGCCACCCGGGTGCCATTTTCATCCGGCAGCCAGATATAAAACAACAGATGGGCATGATCCTGCGCGGCCTCGATATCGGCCACCAGCCAGTCGATGCTCTCATTGCTGTCAGCGGTGAGTTCCGCCCGGTTCCCGCCAACCGGGGCAAACCCGTTCACCGCAGCCGCACGGGCAAAGCTTGGCCGGTATGCCGGCGGGATATCCGGGGAAGGGACATCCCCCTGCGGGTGACGGGGCAGCGCCTTGCGCAGCGTGGTCAGCTTGCGATCCATGCGCCAGCTCGCACTCGGGTCACCAAAAAAGAAATAGGCGATGATGCCCAGCCCGGGCAGCGCCATGATCACAGCCACCCAAGCCAGCCGCGATGCGGGTGAGCGATGGTCGCGGGTCAGGGCCCGCCCCATCACCGACAGGTGCAACAGAAAGACGAACAACGCCCAGCCGGATGCCCAGTCGGACGGCCAGTCGGTCAGAAAATCCGTAGCCCAATCCATGCGCTTATCCGTTTCGAAGAGCCTCTATCAGGGCCAGCATATCGTCCGGCAGCGGTGCTTCAAAGCTGAGTTTTTCACCACTCACAGGATGCTTGAACCCCAAGGTGGCCGCATGAAGCGCCTGACGGGGAAAGACACGCGCGGCCTCGATCGCCCCTTCCCCGATCGCCTTGGCGTTCAGCTTGCGCCGGCCTCCATAGGTCGGATCGCCGATCAATCCGTGGCCCGCATGGGCCATATGCACCCGGATCTGGTGGGTGCGCCCGGTTTCCAGCCAGCAATCCACCAGCGCAGCCTGGGCGGGCGTGCCGAAAGCTTCGATAATGCGCGCGCGTGTCACCGCATGGCGCCCGCCGGAAAACAGCACCGCCTGTTTCTGCCGGTCTGTCTTGTGGCGGGCAAGCTGCGTGGTGATCTTAAGGATATTGCCCGGCTCAAAGCTTGCCCCTTTCACGCCCCCCAGACGCGGGTCAGCCTGATCCGGCGCCCCATGCACCACGGCGCGGTAATGACGTTCGGCCGTGTGGGCGGCAAACTGTTCGGCCAGCCCGTGATGCGCCGCATCCGATTTCGCCACCACCAGAAGACCTGACGTGTCCTTGTCAATCCGGTGCACAATCCCCGGACGCGCCACGCCGCCCACACCGGACAGTTCGCCTCCGAAATGATGCAGCAGCGCATTGACCAGCGTCCCCCCCGGCGAGCCCGGCGCGGGATGCACCACCATGCCCGCAGGTTTGTTGACCACAATCAGGTCATCATCCTCATGCACAATATTCAGCGCGATATCCTCAGGCCCGATATGGCTTTCCACGGCCTGCGGCACGGCAATCACCAGCACATCGCCCTCGGCCACCCTGGCGCGGGGATCGGTGATGACCTCACCGGCGCGGGTGATCGCCCCCTCGGCCAGCAGTTTTGCCAGACGCGAGCGCGACAACGCAGCTTCTTCTGGCACATCACGGGCAATCGCCTTATCAAGACGCTTGGGCGGATTTTCCGCGATTATAACCTCAATCAGGTGCACAGGGACCGACATGGACAACACTCCTCAGGATGAAATCACCACGGACACCCCGATCGACGGCACCGTGCGCTTTCTGAAAATTCTTGTGACCACGCTGACCGCAACCACGATTATTGGTCTCATAGTGCTGATCACGGTGATTGTCATGAGGGTTCAGGAAATACCAACCATCCCCCTGCCCGATCTGATCCCCCTGCCAGACGGCGCGCAGGCCGTGAGCTTTACCCAGGCTGGCGATTGGTATGCGGTGATCACGGACGCCAACCAGATCCTGATATTCGACCGCGCCAGCGGTGATCTGCGCCAAACGATACAGGTTGCCCCGGCCTCGAACTGAGCTGCAGGACGGGACGCATTCTGGGGCGCATTCTGGGGCGCAAGGGTTAACCATTTGCTAAGAAAGACGTCGAAAATTCGACAGGTTTCGTTTAGGTCTCCTTAAGTAAGTTGCGGACCTGGGGGCTGGACCGCTTTGACCACAACCAAACACCGGTGGTGCAGCCGAACACGCGATCCGCGTGACCCGAAGCGCTTTGCCGGCCCAGACCCAAGCGAGGTTCCAATGCGCACCTTGATCCTTTCCAGCCTTCTGTTGCTGACCGGCTGCTTTTCCTATGCCGAGTCCGACAAGGAACTACATTACGTCGCCGGAGCGCTGACACAGCATTATGTCACCAAACAAACCAGCAGCCCGGTCACCGGGTGCCTGGCAGCCATCGGGCTGGGCATAGCGAAAGAGGCCTATGATTCCCGCTTTGGCGGCGTGGTCGACCGCTATGACGCCCTCGCGACCGCAGGCGGCTGCAATTTTTCCGTTGAATGGTAAAACTTGGGGGGGGGTGGTACCGACACCCCGGCTCGAACGGGGGACCTCTTGATCCACAATCAAGCGCTCTAACCTACTGAGCTATGTCGGCACGTGAGCTGCGTCTTAAACCGAGCCTTCATCTTGCGCAAGAGGTGATGCTTGAAAAATTTTGAAAAGATCCGTAACTCGGGGGAAGATTTTTACGAGGCCCCGATGGCGGGCCGGACAGGAGCACCTGATGGGTATCAACGACGAAAGAGATATCGAAGCCAATCTGCAGATCGGGCCAACCACCGACGGGATGGTGCGGTTGTTCGTGGAGGGCGGCGGGATTGAGATCCCGATGGATTTCGACCCGGAAGAAGCCGATGAAATTGCCGAGGAATTGCAGGCGGCAGCAGCACAGGCGCGTGCGATCTTACAATCTGCTGCGGATAAATCGGACAAGGGCGGCAAAAAGAAACGCTGATCCCATTGTTTTCATAGTGGCCAGAGTTTCCATGGGTGAACAGAGGGGCGCTGCCCCTCGCCTTTGCAAGGCTCACCCCGGGATATTTCTGGCAAGAGGAAGAGGCGCGGATTTCCGGGCCTTTTTTGCTCCGGGCCTCAATTCGAGACAAGCGCCGCCACGCCGGGATCACGAAAGGCGTGCAGGCGGCGCGCGGCATGGGTGGCAAATTTCTGTACCATCACTTTGCGGCGGGCGGGGGCGAGTTTGCTTTCCGGCCCCATGCGGATGATGTCCGCGTCATAGCCATCAGCGATGATCAGCCCGGTTTCATCCGGTAAAAGCTCAGTCGGGAAATCCGCGCCCACCGCCCAGAAATATCGGTCGCACCAGTCCAGATAGCCCTGCCATTTCTTGTCTGCTGTGAAATCCTCGCGGCTTGATTTGCATTCGATCACCCAGATCTCGCCTTTCGGACCAAGCGCCATCACGTCAACCCGCAGGCCACGAGTGGGGATCAGTTCCTCTACCGTAACAAATCCATGAGAGATCATGTGGCGGCAGACGCCACGGGCAAGGATCTGTCCGGGTTTCCTTTCGGGCAGCATGTCATTTGGTTGGGTCATATGTCATGTGAACAATTCATGAACAAATTGTCAATGGAGAGAGGGTAAGGAAGCCGGAGATCGGTGATCCTACTCAGGATGCCTCTTGCATCACGCCCCCCCTGCCCCTATCTAGGCGGAGGCGGTTTCTGCCCTTTTCGTCACATGCGGGTAATATTCCGGTGGCCTTAAGCAATTCTGAGGGAGCTGGCTCTGGCATAGCCGTGGCTTTGTTACCTGGCGCCCACCTGTACATACAGGTCCTCAGGAATTCAGACCCCGACGACTGCGTGCGGTTCCGCCACTTTTATTCCGACCTTTGCTTAGATGGCCCTCAGACAAAGAAAGCCCGCCAAGTGGCGGGCCCGAAATTTACAATTTTGGCCTCGAGCACGCGGATAAGTTTAAACTTTGTCCTTTCGGGACAGGAAGAAGTTTAAACTTTGCCCCGCAGATCGGTGCTCCGGGGCTGACGTTCGGCCCGTGCTTCGACCGGCACCGGGATCTGGGTGGCGACAGGAATGCGCTTGCCTTTGCCCGGCCCCTTGTCTTCGTTCCCCATTCGCATGATCACGATCGCAAACTGCACGCCGGAAAACACGATCCCATTGAACATGACCAGCATGGTAAGCGCGACCCACCCCATGTCGGAGTTTGAAATCAGGTGCCAGAGGTTCGCCACATTCAGATAGAGCAGCGCGCCAACAAAAATCGCGGACAGCCCAAAGCCAATCAGAACATGGGTGATATAAAGGCGGACAAGTTTGGGCATGAGATTCCCCGGAGTTGTTTCATCCACCAGTTTAGCAGCTTACCAGGGAACGGAAAGGGGCACAGGGTCGCATCCCGTTAGATCGGCGCATTTCATCCACCCACCCGCTCCGGTTCGATTTGATTCAAGACAAGGTTCACGCCGCAACTATCCCCTAAACTGACCCCCAAACTGGCCTCAAGACCTCAAAAGGATATCCTTATGTTTCATAAACTTACCGGATTTTTTGCCGCAACGGCCACCCTCGCCCTGATGACAGGGGCCGCCGCGGCCGAAGACTGGAGCCGCATTCAGACCGAAGAGGCATTCAAGGGCCTGGCAGTGGGGCCAGTCTGGCACTTTTCCTCAGGCACGCAAGAGGCGTTTGAAGACGGAACATTGACCGGCCACGTGCCGGGCTACGGCAATTTTCGCGGCACCTGGGAATGGCGCGACGAGATGTATTGCCGCAAGATTGATTTTTATGAGGTCGACAAGAAAGGCGATGATTGCCTGATCATCGAAGCGCAGGGCAACGAAATCCGGATCACCCGTAATCTTGGCAAGGGGAAATCCTATACGGCCCGGTTACAACCCAAAGAATAATACATCCGTTTCAGACTGTTACACGGATCAGAACAGAAAAAGGCCAGACAGTTCGCCTGGCCTTTCCTTGTTTGTTAAAGCGTAGCAAACCCGTGCTCAGAACGCTTCGGGCTTGGCCTCACGGGCCATGTGATCCAGAACCGCATTTGTGAATTTCGCCTCGTCCCCCTCTGGGAAAAACGCCTTCACCACATCCACGAATTCAGTGATCACGACTTTCGGCGGCGTATTGCTTTCGACCAGTTCGGCCCCTGCGGCACGGAATGTGGCCCGCAAAGTCGGGTCAATGCGCGCAATCGGCCATTTCGCCACCAGCGCGCGATCCGTCATCTGGTCGATCTTCGCCTGATGGTTCACCGCATCTTCGATCAGTTTGCGAAAGAGCTTGGTATCGCCTTCCGCCATGGTGTAACCATCAAATTCTTCGCCAAAGCGGAAATCTTCGAACTCCACCCGCACCTTGTCCACGGTCTGACCGGCCGCTTCCATCTGAAAGAGGGCCTGCACCGCAAACAGGCGGGCTGCGGATTTCATCTGACGTTTCTGGTTGCCGGAAAGGGTCATGCCGAGGGGGTATCCTGCGAGGTTTCTTGTGCATTCCCAGCCAGGCGATAGCTTTCCCCCATGGGTTTGAAGCCGATCCCCTTGCTGGTGTCGCCCCATTTGCGCGAAAGCGCGATCAGATGCAAGGCCGCAGCAGCAGCCCCGCCGCCTTTATTTTGCCCTTCAACCTCGGCCCGCACCTCTGCCTGAGGACGGTTTTCCACGGTCAGGATGCCGTTTCCGATGCACAGACCGTTCAGGCCCATCAGCTGGATCGCCCGCGAACTGTCATTGCAGACCGTCTCGTAATGTGTTGTTTCACCACGGATAACACAGCCCAGCGCCACATAGCCGTCGAAGTTGGACATCCGTTCGGCGATGGAAATCGCGGTGGGCACTTCCAATGCGCCCGGCACTTCCACCAAGTCCCAGCTGCCCCCAACGGCCTCGATTTCCGCCTTGGCCCCGGCCACAAGATTATCCGCGATATCCTTGTAATACGGCGCCACCACGATCAGCAGCTTGACCGGTTTGTCAAATTCCGGGCGCGGCAGGATATAGTGTTGTTCAGCAGCGGCCATGATCAATCCTCCTGAATGGGGCGGGTGGCGGTGATGTTCAGCCCATAGGCGTCGACACCGATATAGCGGGTATCGGGGCTGTCGGTCAGCAGCACAAGGTCGCTGAGGCCCAGCGCCGACAGGATCTGCGAGCCAAGTCCGATATTGCGCACGGTGCCGGGTTCTTCTTCGTCGCGGGCATAAAGCGTCTTGCGCGGTTCACGGAACAGGCAGACCACGCCGCGCCCTTCCTTGGCAATGATCTGCATGGCACGCGGCAGCTCATCAGCCGGTTTCGGCCCCATGCCCAGCACGTCCTGCGCTTCATTCAGCGCATGGGTGCGCACCAGAACGGGATCCGCGGTGGAGATGTCGCCCTTGATCAGCACCACATGTTCGATCTCGTGGGTCAGGTCGGTGAAAATGCGCATTTCCCACTCCCCTCCATATTCGGAGGTGATCTTCTCGCAGCCGGTTTCGCGCACAAGGTTGTCGTGGCGGCGGCGATAGGCGATCAGGTCCGAGATCGTGCCGATCTTCATCCCGTGTTTCTTCGCAATTTCAACCAGTTCCGGAAGACGGGCCATGGTGCCGTCCTCATTCATGATCTCACAGATCACACCAGAGGGGTTGCGACCGGCCAGCCGGGCAATGTCCACGGCGGCCTCTGTATGGCCGGCCCGCACCAGCACCCCGCCATTGCGGGCACGCAGCGGGAAGATGTGGCCGGGGGTGGCAATTGCAGCCGGACCATTGGCCGGGTTGATCGCAGTGGCCACGGTCAGCGCACGGTCAGCAGCGGAAATGCCGGTCGACACCCCTTCGCGCGCTTCGATCGAGGTGGTGAAGGCGGTTTCATGGCGGGACGAGTTGTGCATCGCCATCATCGGCAGTCCCAGCTCTTCGATCCGGCGTGCTTCCATCGGCAGGCAGATCAGGCCACGCCCGTGGGTGGCCATGAAATTCACGACCTCCGCATTACAGGCATCTGCCGGGATCACAAAATCCCCTTCGTTTTCGCGGTCTTCATGATCCACGAGAATGATCATCCGCCCCTTGCGGGCCTCTTCGATGATCTCCTCGGCGGGGGAAATGGCGTCGGCAAGGCTGGCCTCGACCGGGCCCGGCATTTCATAGGTGGTGCTGTCGCTCATGTCAGGGGTCCCCAGATGGCAGTTCCAGTTCTTTGGCCCGCAATACCTTAGCCCAGAGGGCAAGGAAAGCCAAAAGGCGACAGTTTGCCCCGCACACGCGCGCGGGGTCATGGCAATTGCGCGTGGCAGGTTCCTTTTTCAGGTTCTGAGCCTGATCCGCGTTTGCTGCCCACTGCCCTCGATCAGGTATTTCTCGGGACGGGCTTCGAAGTATTTTCGCCAGGTTTTCTCATCGAAATCCGCAAGCGTCACCCTGGCCTGAGACACCACATTCGGGTTGACCTGCGCAATCAACAACCCTGCGGGATTTGCCGCGAACACCTCTTCGACCCGCCGGTCATTTTCCCCCGGCGGTGAGGCAATGGTCACCCAATCGCTACAGGATTTGCGAAAATGCTCGGGCGCTTTGCTCTCTCCGACCCCGACCACCCAAACGCCCCGCTCACGCAACAGCGTTGCCGCGTGAGAGAAATCACCGTCCGAACTGGCGAGGACCACGCAGGTCACACGACGATCCAGGCAAAGCTCCATCGCCTCCAGTGCCAGAAGGATATCGGCCGCGTTCTTACCAGTCCCGGAATGCACCAGCTTGATGCCCGGCGCCTCATCCCAACCGGGAATGCGTTTGGCATTGCCATAAACCCGGCGAATGGTCAGCTCCCCTGCTCGCCTTGCCTCGATAATGATTTTCCCAGCCAGCGCACTGGATATATTCTCTCCGTCAATCAACAGGGCCACCTGCCTGATCACCGGAGAGAGATCGTCCTTCGCCATAAATTAACCTCCTCAATAAATTCAATCATTAGAGGAAAGATACGCGAGCGGATCCCAAATGCGAGTAGATCAAAGGATTGGGGTCGGGGACCTTGGCGGCGTGTGGACTGCGGGGATCATGGCATCTGACGGAGGATCGTCTGGGACTTTCAATCGGGCGGCCCCGCATCGGACACCGCCCGGCCTGTCCTACGAGATCAGAATTGCCACAGGGCCGGCACAAAGCGATAGGCGTCGCATCGCGCGCCACATGGCCCACACCGGGGAACGGGAAGTGATAGCCCAGAACCGCAATCCGGTCGGTTGCGGCCATATCCAGAAGAAGCTTACGGGTGGCGCCCGTTTGCGCCCCATCCGCATCACGGCCACTGAACCATTCAGGATGGGCAAAATTCAGCACCGCATGGGTCATGCAATCGCCCAGCGCCAGAAGTTGCTGCCCCTCACTTTCCACCATCACCGACATATGGCCCGGCGTGTGGCCGGGGCTGTCGATCATGCGGATGCCCGGCGCGATCTCCTGATCATGGCGCGCAAGCGTCCACTCCAGACCTTCGGCATTGATCGAGTTGACCGCCCCCAGCACGAATTGCTGATCCTCCGGGGCCACGCGGTTCACCAGACCATCCTGCAGCCAATGGGTCCGCTCGGCCTCTCCGATCACGTATTCGGCGTCGGGAAGGATCGGTTCGTCGAAATCATCACGAATGCCCCAGATGTGATCCGGGTGGGCATGGGTGATCGCCACATGGGTGATCGCAAACGGGTCGATCCCGGCAGCTTCGAGGTTGCCCATCAGTCGCCCGGTCGTGTCAAACCAGCGGTTGCCGGAACCCACATCCACCAGAACCTTCGCCTCCCCCAGTTCGATATACATGTGGTTGGTGTGAGAATATCCCATTTCAGGATCAATCAGATGTTCAGCCAGAAAAGCACGTCGCTCCTCCTGCGGTGCATTCATCGCCTGCCCCCCGAACGGGAGGGTGAAAAACCCATCCGACACAATGGTGATCCTTGCCTGCCCGAGCGTGAAGCTAAAATGCGCAGGATTGCCTTCCGCAGGTGCGCTAAGCATTGCTTTTGCCGTGGCGGGCATGGCAAAGGCAGGGGCCAGCGCGGCCATACGCAACAGGTCACGTCTGTTGAAATTGGGGCGAGTGGGTTTGATCAGGCTCATCACGGGCTCCCCTGGATGGTTCACCCGTTAAGTCATATGTGAATTTAGCAACAGGGGTGTTGCCCCAATGAGGCCAACCAGTGAGATCCACCCGGTGTGGCCAACAGAGTGTCCACACCGCTCAGACCGCACGGCGGATTGGGCTCAGCCCCTGTATTCCGCCAGCCGCGCCACGTAACGTGCCAGCGTGTCAATCTCGAGGTTGATCCGGTCACCGACCCTGGCATTCCCCCAATTGGTCACCTCTTTCGTGTGTGAAATCAGGTTCACGCCAAACACGTCCCCTTCGACCTCATTCACCGTCAGCGAGGTGCCATTCAGCGCCACCGACCCTTTGGGGGCGATGAATTTGGCCAGCTCGGAGGGGGCATGGAACTGCACACGGGTGCTGTCCCCCTCGGTCTTCATCGAGATGATGTCCGCCACCCCATCCACATGGCCCGATACGATATGGCCGCCCAGCTCATCCCCGACCTTCAGCGCTCGTTCAAGGTTGACCTGACGCCCGACCTGCCAATCGCCCAGATTGGTTTTCGAAACGGTTTCCGCCGAGATATCCACGTCATACCAGTTGTCGCCCATCGCCACCACGGTCAGGCAGACCCCGTCCGAAGCGATCGACGCGCCAAGATCAATCGTCGCCGTGTCGTAGGCGGTCTCGATCCGCGCGCGCAGGTCGCCTTTCTGCTCCAGCGTTACAATGCGCCCCACATCGGTGATAATCCCGGTAAACATCCGCCTCTCCCTTTCAAGATGGCCCGTTTCAACTCAGCCAAACACCTAGCCCGCGGCATGGGGTTTGCCAATCCCTGCACACTCCGTCTTGCAAAAATACCCAGCAAGGCGCAGGACCGCCCCCACCTCTTCCCCCCTCTTTACCAAAAATGCACCAGATGAGACATATTTTGGCCGCACAGGGCCCTTAGGCTATTTGCGGGTTTGCGCTGGGATACGCTGACCTTATAGTCTGGCCAATGGGCTGAAATACCCGCAGAAATGAGTTTCGACGTGATCACCGGTGACAACCACAACTTCCTGTTCCTGCAAGGCCCGCACGGGCCTTTCTTCTGGCGTCTGGGTCAGATGCTGCGCCAGGCGGGGGCCACGGTCTGGCGGGTCGGGTTCAATTGCGGGGATCAGGCTTTCTGGCGCGATCACGACAGCTATATTGCCTTCACCGAACCGCAGGAAAGCTGGGCCAGCTATTTCGCGGCCCTGCTGGATGAAAAATCCATCACCGACATCGTGCTTTACGGCGACACCCGCCCGATCCATGCCGAAGCCGTGCGGATCGCCAAGGCCCAGGGGATCACCGTGCATGTGTTCGAGGAAGGGTATCTGCGCCCCTATTGGGTGACCTATGAAAGGGGCGGATCCAACGGCAATTCCCGTCTGATGGAGATGTCGATCCCACAGATGCAGCAGGCCCTTGAAGGGGTGGATCTTGACCAGCCCGAAGCGCCCTCGGTCTGGGGGGATATGCGGCACCATATCTTTTACGGCGCGCTTTACCATTGGTTCGTGATGTTTCGAAATCGCCGCTATGCGAATTTCAAACCCCACCGCGCCCATTCGGTCACGCAGGAATTTCGCCTCTACCTGCGCCGCCTCCTTTTGATGCCCGCCCAGTCCATCGACCGCAGGCTGGCCACGATCCGGGTGAAATATGGGGGGTTTCCCTATCATCTCGTGCTGCTGCAACTGGAACATGATTCCAGTTTTCAGATGCATAGCCCGTTTGAAAACATGTCCGCATTTCTGGAATTGGTGATGGACGGGTTTGCCAAAGGGGCGGCCCCACACCATCACCTCGTCTTCAAGGCCCACCCGCTGGAAGATGGCCGCGCCCCCATTCGACGTGAAATCAAACGCCTGTCCCAAAAACACAATCTCGAAGATCGGGTGCATTACGTGCGCGGCGGCAAACTCGCCCAACTGCTCAACCACACCCGCTCGGTGATCACCGTCAATTCAACCGCCGCCCAGCAGGCCCTGTGGCGCGGCCTGCCGATCAAGGTCTTTGGGGCGGCGGTCTATGCCAAGCCCGAATTTGCCTCAACCCAGGGCCTGTCGGAGTTTCTGCAACAGCCAACCCGGCCGGATCGAAACGCCTATCGCGATTACCGCCAATATCTTCTGGAAACCAGCCAGGTGCCCGGCGGTTTTTATTCCGCGCGCGGCAGGCGGCAGCTTTTGCGGCTGGTCGTAGACATGATGCTCGCCCCGCGCGACCCTTACGATGCGCTCTCCACAGGCACAGCGGCGCCACGGCAACAGTTGCATATCGTCCATTGACCACAACAAGGAAGTGCTGGATTTTTCTGCATTTCCTGCATAATCTACCTCTTAATAACAACGAAAACCGAGGCCATCCTCCAACAAAGGAGCCCGAGCAGTGACGAAAATGGGCAAAGTAATTGCGCGCCGTGCGGCGCTTTTGGTGTTGGCAGGCACTGTTGCCGCCTGCGGTCTGCCCCGTGTAGGCCCTAATAAATCCGAGATTTACGCAGGCAGCGTGGAACGACAGGGCGACGCCTTTATCGTTGCGGTCAATGACCGCGTGACCCGTGCGACGGCGGTTGTGCCCGCGCTTGGGTTTGATGAGAAATTTCAAAACGCCTCAGTCGTCGGCTCCGATACGACCAATGCCGGTGACGTGCTGGGGATCGCGATCTGGGAAAACGTCGAAGACGGGATCCTGACCACCGCGGGCGCCCCTGCTACGCTGGATGAAATCCAGGTGGATGGCGCGGGCTATATCTTTATTCCCTATGCGGGACGCATCAAGGCGTCAGGCAACAGCCCCGAAACCATTCGCCGGATCGTGACCGAGAAACTGGCAAGCCAGACCCCCGATCCGCAGGTTGTCGTGCGACGCCTGGCGGGTGACGGGTCCACCGTCACCATGACAGGGGCCGTATCCGGCCAGGGCGTCTATCCGATCGAACGCCCGACCCGCACCCTGTCTGCCATGCTGGCCAAGGCTGGCGGCGTGGCCGTGCCCCCCGAGATCGCCAAGGTCAAAGTCAGCCGAGGTGCCCAGACCGGCGAAATCTGGTTCCAGGACCTGTTCGACAATCCTCAGCTGGATATCGCCCTGCGCGGCGGTGACCGTATTCTGGTTGAGGCGGACACCCGCGCCTATACCGCACTGGGTGCGACCGGCGGTCAGGCCCGCGTGAAGTTTGAGACCAAGACCCTGTCTGCCATCGAAGCCCTCGCACAGGTCGGAGGCCTGCAAAGTGCCGTGGCCGATCCGACCGGCGTGTTTGTCTTCCGCAACGAACCCGCTGATATCGCCAATCAGGTGCTGGGCCGCGATGACCTGATCGGGCCGCAGCGTCTGGTCTATGTCCTGAACCTGACCGAACCCAATGGCATGTTCATGGCGCGTGATTTCGTGATCCGCGATGGCGACACGCTTTATGTCACCGAAGCACCCTATGTGCAGTGGACCAAACTGCTGTCGACCATCACAGGCACGCTGTCCAGCGCCGGGTCGATCACCTCGCTTGGCAACTCGCTGAAATAAGGCCGCTGCCGTGGCCCGACCACAGACATCAAAAACCGCCGCCGGGGAGAATTCTTCCCGGCGGCTTTGCGTTTACAATGGCGGCTTTCTCACCCAGTCACGCATCCGCCGGATCCTGTCGCTGGCAGGTTGGCGGGTGGACGTTGGCCTACCGGGTGAAGGGGATTGGGTTGGCACATGGGGCAAAAGCCCCACCTCTGGCCGGGGTGAACGGATCTCGGACTGGAAAAACAGCCCGGTTCTGCGGGTCGAGGATGCCTTTCTCCGCTCTGTCCTGCCCGGACGCGAAGGTGAGCCCCCTATGGGGCTTCTGCTCGACGATATGGGGGTGCATTTTGACAGCTCAGCCCCGTCCCGGCTGGAACAGATCCTGTCTGAACACCCGCTGGATGACACCCATCTGCTGAACCGTGCCCGCGATGCCATGGCCCGCCTGCAAGGTGCCCATCTGTCGAAATACAACGCATTCGACCCGGCCATCCCCGCACCTGAAGCGCCTTATGTGCTGGTGATCGACCAGACGATGGGAGATGCGTCAATTGCCCATGCAGGCGCGTCTGAAGGCACCTTTCGCGACATGCTGGTCGAGGCCCGTCTGGCCCACCCCCATGAACGCATCCTGATCAAGACCCACCCGGAAACGCAACGCGGCCACCGGCAAGGACATTATGGGCCAGAAGATGAAAACGATCAGGTCCGCCTGATCACCGATCCCGCCAGCCCGTGGGAGCTGCTTTCCGGCGCGACCGCCGTTTACACTGTCAGTTCCGGCATGGGGTTCGAAGCCATTCTGGCCGGGCACAAGCCACGCGTGTTCGGCCAGCCCTTTTACGCCGGATGGGGGCTTACCCAGGATGAGCGGCCACCGAACCGTCGAAGCCGCCCCCTCACCCGTGCACAGATCTTTGCCGGGGCAATGATCCTTTACCCCACATGGTATGATCCGTTTCGTGACCAGCTTTGCGAGATCGAAACCGTTATCGACAATCTGGAAGCCCGCACGCGGGCCTGGCGAGAGGATCATCGCGGCTATGTCGCCTCCGGGATGCGGTTGTGGAAACGCGCGCCCCTGTCGCGGTTCTTTTCAGCGCAGGGCACGGCCCCCTCGATGATCTTTGACAACCGTGCGGCACACGCGGCGGAAGGGGCCGCGCTGGTCCAGCGTCCGCTGATGGTCTGGGCTGGCAAGGAAGAGCCGGAACACAACGGCGACTCTCCTCTTTTGCGTATTGAAGATGGCTTTCTGCGCTCTTGCGGCCTTGGCGCGGAGCTGGTCCCGCCGCTGTCTCTCGTGCGCGACGATCTGGGTATCTACTATGACCCCACCCGTGAAAGCCGGCTGGAGCGGATGATTGCGGCAAGAGCGTCCCTGCCGGAACACGCACGCAACCGGGTTGAACAGCTGCTGGGTGCCTTACGTCACGCGCAGATCGACAAGTATAATCTCAGCCGTCCGGCCCCTGATCTGAGCGCCCTGCCGCCCGGGCCGCGCATTCTTGTCCCCGGTCAGGTCGAAGATGATACCTCGATCCGTCTGGGCGCAGGTGCGGTCTGCACCAATCTTGCGCTGCTGGAACATGTGCGGCGCGAAAACCCGCAGGCTGTCATCCTCTACAAGCCCCACCCGGATGTGGAGGCGGGGTTGCGCGACGGGATCATTCCAGAGGCAGAGATGGCGCGGCTTTCGGATTTCGTGGCGCAAGAGGCCAGCCCGATGGCGCTTCTGGATCAGGTGGATGAGGTCTGGACCATGACCTCGACCCTGGGGTTCGAAGCGTTATTGCGGGGTGTGCCCGTCACCTGCCTTGGGGCACCATTTTATGCAGGCTGGGGACTGACCCGGGATCTTGGAGACGTGCCCGCCCGCCGTCAGGCCCGCCCGGATCTTTTCGGTCTGGCCCATGCCGCGCTGATTGATTACCCGCGCTATTTTGACCCGATCACCGGGTCGGCCTGTCCGGTGGAGGTGGTGGTGGAGCGTCTTGCCAGCGGGGATTTGCCTGCCAGAGGGCGGGCCAACCGTCTTTTGGCAAAACTGCAGGGCGTGTTTGCAAGCTACGCATATCTGTGGCGATGACGCTCAGGGGCTCTGCCCCTCGGGCTGCGCCCTCACCCCGGGATATTTGAGACCAGAAAATGAGGGCGTTTCAGCTGCACCCTGAGACCGGAAAACGTAGCGGCGGAAGGTGGAAACCTCTCAGGGAGCTTTTGCGCGGGCGCGCGACCAGCGGTGGAGCACATCCCCGCCAAGGGCGCGGGTTTCAATGAGTGTGAACCTTGGGGCATCAGCCAGGCGCGTGATGCCCATTCCCGCCAGCGCGGGGCGGCCTTCGGCACCCAGGGCGACGCCTGCGGTCATTCCAATGAGCTCATCCACCAGATCCGCGCGCATGAGCGATGCTGCCAGCGCGCCCCCACCTTCACAAAACACCCGCGTGAGCCCCTGCCCGGCCAGCGCATGGAGCACCGAACGCGGATCCAGAGCACCCTCAGCCTCTTCGACAGCGAGACAGGTTGCCCCGCAATCTTGCCAGAACTTGATGCGCTCGGGCGGGGCTTTTGCACCGTGACACAGGATCACGGGGACCTCCTTCGCGGTGCGCGACAACTGACTGTCCTCCGGCAGGCTCAGATGGCGCGACAGAACAATGCGGGCGGGCTGATGCGCGACGCCGAGGCCACGGATGGTCAGGCCGGGATCGTCATCACGCGCTGTGCCGCCTCCCACCATGACGGCATCGTGCCGGGCGCGCAGAGCATGCACATAGCGGCGGGCATCGGGACCGGTGATCCATTGGCTTTCGCCCGAGGCGGTTGCAATCCGGCCATCAAAGCTGTTTGCCAGCTTGAGCGTCACCCAAGGGCGGGTCTTGGTCACTTTGAGCAGGAACCCGGCAAGGTCACGGCGTGCCTCATCAGCACAAAGCCCGGTCTCCACCTCAATGCCAGCTGCCCGCAGCATGGCAAATCCGCCTCCGTCAACACGTGGATCCGGATCACCAAGCGCCACCACAACCCGCGCCACGCCGGCCTCGATCAGGGCCTGTGCACAGGGCGGGGTTTTGCCATGATGGGCGCAGGGTTCAAGGGTGACATAGGCGGTTGCCCCTTTGGCATTTCCGGCCTGGGTCAGGGCGACCACTTCGGCATGGGGGCGACCGCCCTTCTGGGTCCAGCCACGGCCAATGATCCGCCCGCCATTTTGATCTGGTTGCACCAGCACACAGCCCACGGCCGGGTTTGGGGCACACAGCCCCATGCCGCGCCGACCGAGGGCCAGCGCGAGTTTCATATATCTGAGGTCGTTCACTCTTCTTCGACGGGATAGTTCGGGCGCAACTCGCTGACAAATTTGTCAAAATCATCCGCCGCCTGGAAGTTTTTATAGACCGAGGCAAAGCGCACATAGGCCACGGTGTCGATCCGCGCGAGGCTTTCCATAACGATCTCGCCGATTGTCTTGGAGGGGATATCCGTCTCTCCCATACTTTCCAGACGCCGCACGATGCCGGAAATCATCTGGTCGATCCGTTCAGGTTCCACCGGGCGTTTCTGCATTGAGATACGGATGGAGCGTTCCAGCTTCTCACGGTCGAAATCTTCGCGTCGCCCGTTGGACTTGATCACCACGAGATCGCGCAGTTGCACCCGTTCATAGGTGGTGAAGCGTCCGCCGCAGGCCGGGCAAAACCGCCGACGACGGATGGCCACGTGATCTTCAGCCGGGCGGCTGTCTTTCACTTGAGTGTCGATATTACCGCAAAACGGGCAGCGCATGGAGGCGTCCCTTTCCTGTTTGTGACCGCAAAGAGCCGGGAAAACCGCCTCATAGCGTGGGTGGCAACCCAGTTATCCACAGTCACTATATGGGGCACACTAGGGTTTGTGTAGGGGGTAATTGCCTGCGCTAGATGAAGAATTGCCCCCGTCCAGTGGGAAAAACGCACAAAGCATCCCCCTCACCCTGCCGGGATCAACATTCCGACCACCTGCCGGTGATGCGGGGCATCCCGATGTTCGAACAGGTAGATGCCCTGCCAGGTCCCAAGCGACAGACGGCCATCCAGGACCGGGATATTCAGACTGACCGGCAGCATCGCCGCCTTGATATGCGCAGGCATATCATCGGGCCCCTCATAGGTATGGGTCAGGTAAGACATGGACGGATCGGTGGTCGGTGGCACCAGCCGGTGGAAAAAATTGCGCAGATCCGTCTGCACCTCCGGGTCGGCATTTTCCTGAATGAGCAGAGAACAAGAGGTATGGCGCACAAAAAGGGTGAGCACTCCGTCCCGCACACCCTGCCCGCCACATTCCTCCGAGACAAATCGCACCACGTCGCGGGTGAATTCATAAAGCCCCTGACCATGGGTCGAAACTGTGAACCGCATCCGCATCAGACTGACCGGAACAGCCGGTCCCCCATCTGGCCGATGAAAATCTTCGCCTTGCGCAGACTTTCCGCTGTGGCGGCCTCCTTCGAGCCAATCACATCCGCCCGGATCATCATGTGGGATTTCAATTCGCCCCCGATCTCTTTTTCAATCCGGGCCGCAATGCGAAAACCGCCAGGCTCTTTGATCGGTTCAGGAAAAATCGTGAAACCGTCATAGATCTGCGGGTCTGGCCCGGCATCATTGGCAGCGGAACGAGCCCCGAAGAGTTTGGATAAGAGGGACATTGGGGATCCTTAATTTACGGCGATAGGGTTGGGCGTCACTGCCATCCGCCGGGGGCGTCTTGGGATCGACACTACAGAAAGGCTCAACCAGTTGCCATCACAAGATTGGCACCGCGTTCCAGCCCAGCCTGTGATATACTCCCTCTGTCACAGCTGAAAAAAAGGAGCACCCCCATGACCCGGATGACCGCCAAGGACTTCGATCAGGACCTTCTGGAACTGTATGATTTCTATGCCCACGGGATCATCACCAAACGGGAGTTTCTTGACCGAGCGGCGAAGTTCGCCGTTGGCAGTGTGACGGCGGCCATGCTTCTGGATCAACTCAGCCCGAATTATGCGCTGGCAGAACAGGTGTCGTTCAATGACCCGGATATTTCAGCCGAGTATATCACCTATCCCTCCCCGCAGGGGCATGGCGAGGTGCGCGGGTATCTGGTGCGCCCAGCAGGGACAGAGGCCCCGTTGCCGGCCGTTCTGGTGGTGCATGAAAATCGCGGGCTAAACCCATATATCGAAGACGTGGCCCGCCGGGTGGCCAAGGCGGGTTTCATGGCGCTGGCGCCTGATGGGCTAAGCTCGGTTGGCGGCTATCCCGGCAATGACGCTGATGGGCGCGAGTTGCAACGCAGCGTGGATGGCACCCTGTTGATGAATGATTTCTTCGCCGCAGCCGAACATCTCATGACCCGGCCCGACAGCACCGGCAAGGTTGGTTGCGTTGGGTTCTGTTATGGGGGTGGGGTCTGCAATGCACTGGCGGTGGCCTATCCGGAACTGGCGGCCTCGGTGCCGTTTTATGGCCGGCAGGCCAAGGCAGGGGACGTGCCGAAAATTCAGGCCCCGCTGCTTCTGCATTACGCCGAACTGGACGAGCGCATCAACGCAGGCTGGCCCGATTACGAGGCGGCGCTGACGGAACACGGCAAAACCTTCACGGCGCATATCTACCCGGGCGTGAACCACGGTTTCCACAACGACAGCACCCCCCGCTATGACGAGGCCGCAGCCGAACTTGCCTGGTCGCGCACGGTGGCGTTTTTTGAGACATATCTGACCTGAAACCTGCGCCTCACTGGCACAAGATCGGAACCGCCAAACACAGCGCCAAACTCCCTGTTCAACGCCTTTACCCGACATCTTGACACCGGCCAGTATCGTTCCGGCGCCCAAGAAACATGCCGCCCCGATCACCAGCAAACCCGTTCGCGGAGTGGGTTACGGGTGCAAAATCCAACTCAGGAAACGAAGGGCATTCAGCATCACAAAAAGCCGGCCATATTCCGTAATAAGGATCGCAAAGATGAGCAGATTTATTCCCAGACGAACATTGAGCATCCTCGCAAAGGGCTGCTTTCGGGTTTTATGCCGCAAACGTTTCTGAGCGATCTTTCCTCCCAGAGCTCCACCAAAAAGAAACCACATCTGCAAAGTGGTTTCACTAATGCGCCAGTCCCCTCGTTCAGCCCTGCGTTTATCCAAGAACATCAGAAAGTAGCTGACAGAACTGGCCCAACAAAACCAACCAAAGATAAGTGAAGACGTATTCAATTGGGTATCCAAAAATAAATTGATTTGAAAAACAAAAACGCCCCCTTGCGGGGGCGCTTTGATCACTGGTCCAGGAAGCTGCGCAGCTTGCGCGAGCGGCTGGGGTGCTTCAGTTTCCTGAGCGCCTTTGCCTCGATCTGGCGGATCCGCTCGCGGGTCACGCTGAACTGTTGACCCACCTCTTCGAGCGTATGGTCGGTGTTCATGCCGATGCCAAAGCGCATCCGCAGCACACGTTCTTCGCGCGGGGTGAGCGAGGCCAGAACGCGGGTTGTGGTTTCCTTAAGGTTTTCCTGAATGGCGCTGTCCAAGGGCAGCACCGCATTCTTGTCCTCGATGAAATCCCCCAGCTGGCTGTCTTCCTCATCGCCAATTGGCGTCTCAAGAGAGATCGGCTCCTTGGCGATCTTCATCACCTTGCGCACTTTCTCCAGCGGCATTTGCAGCTTTTCGGCCAGCTCTTCCGGGGTCGGCTCGCGGCCAATTTCGTGCAGCATCTGGCGACCGGTGCGCACCAGCTTGTTGATCGTCTCGATCATATGCACCGGGATACGGATGGTACGCGCCTGATCCGCGATCGAGCGCGTGATCGCCTGACGGATCCACCAGGTTGCATAGGTCGAGAATTTATAGCCGCGACGATATTCGAACTTGTCCACCGCCTTCATCAGGCCGATGTTACCTTCCTGAATAAGGTCAAGGAATTGCAGCCCGCGGTTGGTGTATTTCTTGGCGATCGAGATCACCAGGCGAAGGTTCGCTTCGACCATTTCCTTCTTGGCCTGACGGGCCTCTTTTTCACCCTTCTGAACCTGTTGCACAATGCGGCGGAATTCCGAAATATCCACACCGACATACTGTCCCACCTGCGCCATGTCACCGCGCAGTTGCTCGACCTTGTCGGCGGATTTCTCGATGAACATCTGCCAGCCACGACCGGATTTCTGGGTCATGTCGTCAAACCAGGTCGGGTCGAGTTCACGGCCGCGATAGGCATCAATGAATTCGCGGCGGTTGATCCGCGCCTGATCGGCCAGCTTCACCATGGACGAATCGATCGACATGATCCGGCGGTTGATGCCGTAAAGCTGGTCGATCAGCGCCTCGATCCGGTTGTTGTGCAGGTGCAACTCGTTCACCAGCAGAACAATTTCCGAGCGCAGCTTCTGATAGGCGCTCTCTTCCTTATCGGTGAAACTGTCATCTTCGTTCAGGGTTGCGCTCATGCGCAGGTCCTGCATTTCACTCAGCTCCGCGTAATCACGGGCGATCAGCTCAAGCGTTTCCAGAACGCGAGGTTTGAGAGCGGCCTCCATCGCGGCAAGCGACATATTAGCGGCTTCATCCTCGTCGTCATCATCATCGCTGCTCAGCGGGTTGCCATCCGCGTCAAGCTCTTGTTCTTTTTCCTTTTTTTCAGATTTCGGCGTTTCGGATCCCGTGCTCCCCAGCACGGTTTCCTCTTCATCGTCATCATCCAACTGGTTACCAAAGGTGGCATCAAGGTCGATCACATCGCGCAGAAGAATGTCTTCGGACAGAAGTTCGTCGCGCCAGATCGTGATCGCCTGAAAGGTCAGCGGGCTTTCGCACAGGCCCGCGATCATCGTGTTACGCCCCGCCTCGATCCGCTTGGCAATCGCGATCTCGCCTTCGCGCGACAACAGCTCAACCGAGCCCATTTCACGCAGATACATGCGCACAGGATCGTCGGTACGGTCGAGTTTTTCGGTCTCGGCAGTGGCCACAGCCACCTCGCCGCCCGCGTTTTTCACGACCAGTTCGCCGGCGTTTTTCTCTTCTTCTTCCGCCTCTTCATCTTCGATGATGTTGATGCCCATCTCGGACAGCATCGACATCACGTCTTCAATCTGTTCCGAACTGACCTGATCAGGCGGCAGAACCTGGTTGAGCTGATCGTAGGTGATGTAACCTTTTTCACGAGCTTCCGCGATCATCTTCTTGACGGCGGCTTGGCTCATATCGCCGATCGGTTCGGCGTCCTGATCGTCCTTGCGGTCCGATGCGGTGTCTTTGGCGGCCATGGGCACTCCTTGCACTGCGGTCCGATCTGCTGGCCTCTGCCGGGTCCCATCCGGCAAGGGGCGAATCGGAGGCGATTGATTCGGGTTGTCGAATCAAAACATTCGAATCGTTGATTCGCCAACCCATGTAATGTGTTTTTGCGTGCGATTCACGCGGAAACCTCCAAAGGGCTTCCCGTTTTTCCCTAGCTGCCGCCGTCTTTCCCCTTGGTCAGGGACAGCCCGGCGAGCATCCGGTCAAATACATCCTTCTCCTCACGGCTGATCAGCAAACCATTTGCCGCCCGTTCAAACGTTGTCTTGTCTTCCGTCTGGTTGACCGTCGCCCGGTTGCGCGCCTCAGCGGCCTGCGCAAGACGCCAGGTCACCCCCTCATCCGCAACCCCATCCAGATCCCGCGCAGCATCCCCCACCTCGCTTTGAACACTCGGCAGAGCCTCAAGACGTCGCAGAGCGGACATGACCGTTGCTTCGGCAATTTCCGTATCTTCCGGCTGACGAACGCCTGCCGATATTTTTACATGGTTGAGCGCAAACAGCTTTTCAAGGCAGGTCGCGCCAAGACGGTTGCATATTTCATCCCGAAGGATCTGCTCGCCGTCCAATGCGTGGCTCAGCAGGATGCGCTGGATCTCTGCATGTTCCCGATCCCGCATATCAATGCGCTCAAGCCGGCTTTCCACACCTTCCAGCAGGTCCGGACGCAGCACCAAAACCGCAAGAACAACCGCCTCGCTCAACAAAAGCTCCGCCTCACCACTTCCCCCGGCCAGCAAAGAGCTTTTTGTCGTGGGCAGAACCGGGTTCTGGACCTTGCCCGAACCGCGACGGGCCTTCCAGTCGCCTTTGTTGTTCCAATCGGTTTTGTTGGATTTCGGACGGGCCCGAAACAGATCCCATCGCATATCTTTAATGGCCTGCGCATAATGTGCGCGGATTGAAGGATCGGAAATGCGGGAAATCACCTCGCGCAGATCCTTGTCCAGAGCGGCCTTGCGTTCCGGGCTGTCGAAAACCCGGCCTTCGGTCTCTCGCCGCCACAGAAGATCAACCATGGGCACGGCCACATTCAGCGCCGCCTGCATGGCCTGCGGCCCCTGCGCCTTGATCAGGTCATCAGGGTCCTGCCCCTCTGGCATGATGGCAAAGCGCACCCCCTTGCCCGCCTCCAGAAGCGGCAGGGCCAGATCAATCACCCGCATCGCAGCACGCAGCCCGGCCGTATCTCCATCCAGCGCAATCACCGGTTCCGGGTGGATCCGCCACATCAGATGCAACTGCTGTTCCGTGATCGCAGTGCCCAGCGGGGCGACTGTTGAGGCGAACCCGGCCTCGGACAGGGCAATCACATCCATATAGCCTTCGGCCACGATCAGCGGCTGGCCTTTGCCCGAGGCCGCGCGGGCGGGACCGACATTGTAAAGGGTGCGACCCTTGTCAAAAAGCTCGGTTTCCGGGCTATTCAGGTATTTCGCATTGTCATTCGGGTCCATCGCCCGCCCACCAAAGGCAATGCAGCGCCCGCGCGCGTCGCGGATCGGGAACATGATCCGGCCCCGAAATGTGTCATAGGGATTGCCCCCCTTCTGGCTGGGTTTGGCAAGCCCGGCACCCAGGATCAGGTCATCCGCAACCCCCTTGCCCTTCAGATGATCCCACAACCCCTGCCAGAGATCCGGGGCAAAGCCGATCCCCCAACGCTCCTGCGCGGCGTCATCAAGTCCCCGCCCGGCCAGATAATCACGTGCCGCCGCCCCGGCGGCTGTCTTCAGCATCAGGCGGAAATGGGCCACTGCCATCTCCATCACCTCGGCCAGCTGGGTGCGGCGGTCGGCCTTTTCCTGCGCGCGCGGATCACGGGCCGGCATCTGCAACCCAGCCTCTCCGGCCAGGATTTCCACCGCTTCCATAAAACCGACATTCTCCGTGTCCTTCACGAAGGAAATCGCGTCCCCCTTGGCGTGACAGCCAAAGCAGTAGTAAAAGCCTTTTCGGTCATCCACATGAAAAGACGCGGTTTTTTCGTGGTGGAACGGGCATGGCGCCCACATGTCGCCCTTGCCGGGCTGCGATTTTCGCTTATCCCACATGACCTTGCGACCGACCACATCCGAGAGGGTCAGGCGCGTGCGCAATTCATCAAGGAAACCGGGTGGCAGAGACATGGTTCTTTATCCGCCGAATTGCGAACCGAGTCCAGCGGGTAGTCAGGCCCCAACCGCGCCGCGCACCATATCCCAATAGATATCGGCCACGGCTTCCTGGCTCAGGCGTCCACCCTCACGATACCAGGTATTGACCCCTGTCAGCATCGCGATCACCGCCATGGTGGCAAGCCGCGTGTCAGGCACATTGATCACGCCAGCCTCACGCCCCGCATCCAGAATACGCTCCAACCCGCGTTCATACTGACGCCGCAACGCTTCGAGCGTGGCGAAGTTTTCCTCGCTCAGATTGCGCAGCTCCATATAAGCGATGAACACCGCATCGGGACGTTCCAGGTGGAAATGGATGTGAAAACGCGAGAAAACTTCCAACTGCTCAAGCGGAGTGGTCCCCTTTGGCACCTCTTCCCATGCGGCCAGCAATTCGTCCATATGGGCGCGCATCAGGTCAAACAACAGGCTTTGCTTGTCCTTGGTATAGAGGTATAGCGCCCCGGCCTGCACCCCGACCTCACGCGCAATCTGGCGCATGGAGACGGCGGCATATCCGTGGCGCGCAAAGAGGCGAAGCGCTGCCTCTCGCACCCTGGGGCCTGTGATATCACTGTGGGATCCGGTTTTACGTGCCATGGGGACATGATAACTGAACAGTCGTTCAAATAAAAGCCCAACCTGTCACCTCCCCCACACCTGCCTGAACCCTTCCGCTTGCCCCCCGATCAGGGCAGAGCTATGGTCTGCCCTATGCCCTTTCGCCACCTTCAGTTTGCGAGTCAGATGCCTTCCTTTTTCCAATTTCCTGCTGTGATCCTGACTGTGGCGGCCCTGATCGGCTGCTCTGCTCCCTCAGGGATCGACATCCCCATGTCCCCAGCGGCACAGCACGCAGATTATCCGCGCATCCAATCTCTTGACCTGCTGCTAGCCCAGCGCACGGATGTCCGCACCGCCACCGACTTTGCCGCCCCCCTGGCCAGCCGGGCCAGTGCGCTGCGGGCCCGTGCGGCCCGGCTGCGGGGGCCAATTGTGGATCAGGCCACACGGGCCCGCATGATGGGCGCATTGCGTCGGCACTGACGCGGGCGCATACCGTCTGCTGGCGTCCTGTTGAGGAATTCTTTCCGGTCTGGCCGCATTCCGCCAACGATCGCATTGCGTCCTTGACCGCCATTCGCTAGACCTCGCGGGACGCAAGACATCACCGCATCTGATGGAGAACAACATGAGTGACAAATCCGCCTCCGGCGCGCCGCTTCGTCTAGGCATTGCAGGGCTTGGCACTGTTGGCATTGGTGTGGTGAAAATTATCCGTCGTCAGGCGCAGCTTTTGAAAGCGCGGGCCGGTCGCCCCGTGGTGATTACCGCAGTTTCCGCCCGGTCCAAGGACAAGGATCGCGGTATCGACCTGTCGGGGTATGCCTGGGAAGACGACGCCGTTGATCTCGCAAAACGGGACGATGTGGACGTTTTTGTCGAACTAATGGGGGGCCATGATGGCCCCGCCAAAGCTTCGGTCGAGGCTGCGATTGCAGCGGGTAAGGATATTGTGACGGCCAACAAGGCGCTTTTGGCCCATCACGGACAGGAGCTCGCCCTGGCGGCAGAAGACGCTGGTGTCCGGCTGCGCTATGAGGCGGCGGTCGCAGGGGGTATTCCCGTGATCAAAGCCCTGACCGAAGGTCTTGCCGGGAATGACATCACCCGCGTCATGGGGGTGATGAACGGCACCTGCAACTATATCCTGACCCAGATGCAGGCCACCGGGCGCGGATATAATGCCCTGTTTGAGGAATGTGCCGAGCTGGGATATCTGGAAGCGGATCCGAACCTTGACGTGGGCGGCATTGATGCCGGTCACAAACTGGCGATCCTATCATCGATTGCTTTTGGCACCCAGATCAACTTTGATGCGGTTGAACTGGAAGGCATCCAGCGCATTCAACTGGAAGATATTGAACACGCAGCGGAAATGGGTTTCCGCATCAAGCTTCTCGGGGTTGCGCAGATGACCGGTCGGGGGCTGGAACAGCGCATGTCCCCCTGCCTCGTGCCCGAGGCCTCTCCTCTGGGGCAACTGGAAGGTGGCACCAATATGGTGGTGATCGAAGGGGACGCGATTGAGCAGGTTGTGCTGCGCGGCCCCGGTGCCGGTGAAGGCCCGACCGCCAGCGCGGTGATGGGCGATGTCATGGATATTGCCCGCGGATTTGCCCTGCCCACATTTGGCCAGCCCGCCCGCACCCTGCGCCCTGTGAATGGCGCCAAGGCCGCCAAGCCTGCCCCGTATTACATCCGGATGACGCTGCTCGACAAACCCGGCGCTTTGGCCAAGGTGGCGGCTGTGCTCGGCGATGCGGCCGTTTCGATCGACCGGATGCGGCAGATCAGCCATGAAAAAGAGCGCGCGCCCGTGTTGATCGTGACGCATAAATGCACCCGTGACGCGCTGGACACGGCCCTGTCGGGGCTTGCCAAAACCGGCGTGGTGGATGGAGAGCCGGTTGCGATCCGCATCGAAAAGGTGTGATGGCCGGGAGTGAATCACCTGATGATCTCAGAAAAAGGCGCTTCGACCGGGGCGCCTTTTGTCTTTGCCCCCCCTGCGAGGGGCGCTGCCCCTCGGGCTTTGCCCTCACCCCGGGATATTTGAAACAAGGAAAACGGGGTGCAGGCGGCTTATTCCGGGATTGATGGCGCGAAAAGGGGCCATTCCCCTTGCCCCGATAGCGCCCCATCACTAAACCCGTGCCAACTGGATTATTCGAGGATTGCTCTCATGGCTGATAAAGTCGTTTTCGCTGACCGTATGTTGTCGCTGGGTCTCGCCCGTGTTTCCGAAGCTGCCGCGATGGCATCCGCCACGCTGGTGGGTCGCGGTGACGAAAAGGCGGCCGACCAGGCCGCCGTGAATGCGATGCGGGATCAGCTGAACCTGCTGGAAATTGCCGGCACGGTTGTGATTGGCGAAGGCGAGCGCGACGAGGCCCCGATGCTTTACATCGGTGAGGAGGTCGGCACCGGCGAAGGCCCCGCCGTCGACATCGCACTGGACCCGCTGGAAGGCACCACCCTGACCGCGAAAGACATGCCCAACGCGCTGACCGTGATTGCCATGGCCCCGCGCGGCACGCTTTTGCACGCGCCGGATGTATACATGGAAAAACTGGCGATTGGGCCGGGGTATCCAACCGATGTTGTCAGCCTTGAAATGAGCCCGGCTGAGCGCGTGAAGGCTCTCGCCGCAACCAAAGGTTGCGCCACCTCGGACATCACCGTCTGTGTCTTGGAACGTCCGCGCCACGAAGAGATGATCGAGGGCATCCGTTCGACCGGCGCCGCAATCCGCCTGATCACCGATGGCGATGTGGCCGGCGTGATCCATTGTGCCGAGGCAGACATCACCGGTATCGACATGTATATGGGTCGTGGCGGCGCTCCCGAAGGGGTGCTGGCAGCCTCTGCGCTGAAATGTATGGGCGGGCAGATGTGGGGTCAGCTGACCTTCCGCAATGATGACGAACGTGGCCGCGCCGCAAAGGCAGGCATCACCGATCTTGATCGCATCTACACCCGCGACGAGATGGTCACCGCTGACGTGATCTTTGCGGCCACCGGTGTGACCGATGGGTCAATCGTGTCGGGCATCAAGCGTGAACCCGGCTTCCTGACCACCGAAACCCTGCTGATGCGGTCGAAAACCGGCTCGGTCCGTCGCATGATCTATCGCAATCCGATCAAGGCAGGCTGAACCGGATGGTGTGTGCGCTGATCCTGGTGGATATTCAGCAGGGGTTTGACGATCCCTATTGGGGCGCGCGCAACAATCCAGATGCAGAACAAAAAGCGGGTCAGCTTCTGGCGCATTGGCGCGCACAGGGCTGGCCCGTTTTTCTGATACAGCACCTGTCAACCAATCCCGACAGCCCGCTTTTCCCCGGAAAACCCGGCGTCGAGCTCCACCCGGCGATTGCCCCCAAGGGCGAGGCGGTCATTCAGAAATCCGCCAATTCCGCCTTTATCGGCACCAATCTGGAAGAGCGCCTGCGCACCTTCGGCACTACAGATCTGGTTGTCGCGGGGATCACCACACCGCATTGCGTATCCACCACCTGCCGTATGGCGGCCAATCTCGGCTTCAACGTGACGCTGGTGCATGACGCGACCGCGGCCTTTGCAGAAGGGGCCAATACGGCCTGGCGCGAAGGCGGGGCGGTGGATCCCGAACAGATCCATCAAAGCGCAATCGACCATATTTCAGGTGAATTTGTCACCGTTAAATCCGTGGCCGAGGTGCTGGCATGACGGCACCGGGGATGAGCTTTCTCGGTGTGGACAGCTCTGCCACGGGCCGACGCTGGGTCGGACCGGGGATCGAGGCGGAACGCCAGGGTGAACACCTGCACCAGCTGACCCAATTGCCCCTGCCCCTGTGCAAGATCCTTGCGCAGCGCGGTATAGGCGCAGAAGGGGCTGCAGAATTCCTCGATCCCACACTCAAGACACTGCTGCCTGATCCGCGTGGCTTGAAGGATATGGAGATCGCCGCATCCCGCACCTTGCAAGCCTTTGATCAGCGGGAAAAAGTCGCCATATTTGCCGATTATGACGTGGATGGGGCAACCTCGGCCGCGCTGCTCATCGACTGGTTTCGTCAGATGGGGCGCGATGTCACGCTTTATATCCCCGACCGGATCAACGAAGGCTATGGCCCCAATGTCCCCGCGATGGAGCTGCTGGCAGCGGATCATAGCCTGATCATCTGCGTTGACTGCGGCACGCTGAGCCATGAGCCGATTGCCGCCGCGAAAGCCAAAGGCGCGGATGTGGTGGTGCTCGATCACCACCTGGGGGGCGAAACCCTGCCGCCTGCCGTGGCGGTGGTGAACCCGAACCGTCAGGATGAACTGGACGCGCCGGGCTATCTCTGCGCGGCGGGAGTGGTGTTTCTAATGCTGGTCGAGCTGGGCCGGATGTTGCGCGAGGCCGGGCGCACCGGACCTGACCTGATTTCCATGCTCGACCTTGTGGCCCTTGGAACCGTCGCGGATGTGGCACCGCTGATTGAGGCGAACCGGGCATTGGTGCGTCAGGGCCTGAAGATCATGGCCCGCCGCGCCCGCCCGGGCATAGTGGCGCTGGCGGATGTATCGGGCATGAACGAAGCACCCCGCGCCTATCACCTTGGGTATATGATGGGGCCACGAGTGAATGCCGGGGGGCGTGTTGGCCGGGCCGATCTCGGCGCGCGCCTGCTGTCGACCATGGATATGCACGAGGCGCAGGCCATTGCGGCACGGCTGAATGACCTGAATGCAGAGCGGCGCGAAATCGAAGCCAATGTGCAGGCCCTTGCGCTGGAACAGGCCGAAGCCCGCGGACTGGACGCCCCTCTGGTCTGGGCCGCCGGTGAGGGCTGGCATCCCGGTGTGGTTGGCATCGTGGCCTCCCGCCTGAAAGAGGCCACCAACCGCCCTGCCGTGGTGATCGGGTTTGACGGCGATGACGGCAAAGGGTCCGGGCGCTCGATTGCGGGGGTCGATCTTGGGGCATCCATTCAGCGGCTGGCCTCGGACGGTGTCATCCAGAAAGGTGGCGGGCACAAGATGGCCGCAGGGCTGAGCCTGTCGCGTGACCAGCTGGAACCGGCCATGAACCGCCTGAGCGACCTTCTGGCAAAACAGGGAGCCGGATTGCAGGGGGCCGCCGACCTGCGCCTTGACGGCGTGCTGATGCCCTCAGCCGTTACCGTGGACCTGATCGAAGAACTGGAACAGGCCGGACCGTTTGGGGCCTCAGCCCCTGCCCCGCGCTTTGCCTTTCCAGATGTGCAGATCCTGTTCGCAAAACGGGTTGGGCAAAACCATCTGAAACTCAGCTTCGGCGACGGGATGGGCACGCGGATTGATGCCATTTCCTTTGGGGCTTTTGATGGGCCGCTCGGCCCTCTTCTGGAAAACCATGCCGGTCGCCGCTTTCATCTGGCCGGCAAGCTGGAGGTGAATCACTGGCAGGGCAGATCAAGCCCACAACTGCGCCTTGACGACGCCTCAACCGCCTGATCCTAAACGGTTTTCAAGTTTTTTACAAAAAGCCGATTTTCCCCCTTGCGCGCCCAGTCCGCTTCCCCTAAAACCCGCCTCACACGACAGAGTGGCCCGTTCGTCTATCGGTTAGGACGCCAGGTTTTCAACCTGGAAAGAGGGGTTCGATTCCCCTACGGGCTGCCACTTAAATTTTCTTCTTGAAACATCAGAGCGTTAAGTGTCGGTTTTGTCCCACCGTGTCGAACGGGGGCAAAAAGTGGGACACTTTTGTTCTAACTCTGTCCGGCGCGCATCTTCTGAGAGGCCGCCTGGGCGCGCACTTTTTGGCTGGCCGCTTTCGTGTATCGCGTGACCTCTTTCGAGGTCTGGTGGCCGGTGATCGCCATGATTTCGAACTCGGTGCATCCCAGCTCGGCCAGACGCGCAGCGGCCGCCTTTCGGAGGCCGTGGACCGAACAATGCTTCAAACCTGCATCGTCGCACCACTTGCGAAACCGATTACCAAAACCGGCATTCGTGAACGGCCGCCCATAGGCGTTGACGAGAAAAGCTAGGTCGCCGGTCTCGCTTGCCTCGATGATCCGTTCTAGCTCTGGCACAATCGGGATTTGCAAGCGGACCGGGTTCCGCCCTTTTCCCTTCTGTTGCGTGAACACGAGCCAGCCCTTTTGGACGTGCTGTTTCCCGAACAACACTAGGTCAGACCGGCGTTGCCCTGTGTAGAGCGCCAGAGCCAGCGCCAGGCGCGCTGTGCTGCCTTCTGGATGCGTTTCCTCGAACTTCTCTATCTCGGCGAGCGTCCACGAGTGGTAGCCATCTGGGTTCGATTTCAGAAGCTCCACGTCCTTCGCCGGATTTGTGTCGGCCAAGTCATAAGTGACGGCGAAACGAAAGAGCTGGCGCAGCACTTTTACCATGCTGTTGGCCGCCTCTGGCGTCGCCATCATCTCGTCGCGCCGTTTGCGTATGTGGCGCGCCAACATCATGCGAAACGGTTTGTCGCCATTGCCATTGTGAAGCGCGAACCGCTCGAGGATCGCGCGTCTGGTCTTTTGAGTCTTTGGGTCCAGCCCGGCCCACATGGATGATTTGTAGTATTGGGTGCAGAGCCAATGAAACGAGTTAGGCTTCACGCGACTTGCCCGTTTGGTTGTTGACTTGGATTCCTTTGGACCTGCCGCAGCGCGGCGGTAGTCGGTCAGGAATTCCGGTGATCCGGTCGGGCCGCGCAAGCGCACTTTCCGGCCGTCGCGTCGATAGTAGAGCCGCACGTTCCCGTGACGGTCCGTGTCCTCGACGACATATTTCAATTTAAATTTCATGGACTCCTCGCTCATCTACTCATCCCAAGGATTGTAGTCCGAGTCGTCACCACCTGGTAAAGCATCAAATGAACGGTCCAGGGACCGAACGTCCCACACGCGCCGTCCGTCAATCTTTTTGGGCTTGGGCATACGCCCATCAGCCACCATCGCGTCGAATTTTGAAGCGCCTATTCCGATGTAACCGGCTGCCTCGACACGTGACAGCCCGCGCCGTGTCGGCAACGGCAGGGCGCGGGCTGTCGTGTTTTGCGGCGGTTTGAAGCATGGGACCTATGACGCAAAGAGTTGGAGGGATAGCCCGCCCCGGATCAGGCGTTGAAGGGGCGGGCTGCGCCGCTGCGGCGTGGTGCAGTCTTATGGCGTCTTAGCTCTTACGCGGTCAGGGCGTCCTGGATCCGCGAAGGATTCCGCATGGCGGGTGGCAATGTCCCATTCGGAATGCGCCACCAGTCGGACGTTACCTTTCGCGGCTTCGGTCACATCGTCCACGATCAGGTCGATACCGCCCCATTGGCCGATCAGAAGGTCAGCCCAGGCCCCGAAGATCACGGCCGACAGGTCCGCCCCGGTTCCCTTGGTGAGGTCGGACGGCACGTTGCCGGAGAACCGGGCCTTGTAACCGGCCAGGCGCAGGTCCTCGGCCGTGGCGGCGACGTCCGGGTCCAGCATCATGGTATCGGTCCCAGAAATGCGCGGCGTGGACATGAGGTGCCCTTTGACCTTGAGGTTGGACAGGAAGCCCAGGGACATGGGATCGACGTTGGCCGACTCCACAATGCTGACCAACTCCATGAGTTTGGCCCAGGTCACGAAATCGCCGTCCGGTCCCATTTCTACGTCACCGATCCCGGCCAGGTTGAGAATGCCCGTGGGCTGGGGGCCAACGCCGGTTCCGGCAATCGCAGCCTTGTCCAGTGCAACCGCGATCTGGGCGCGCAAATCATTGGTGAGAATCTGGTCCACGGCGGGCAGGCTTTGCTTGAGCTGACGGCGCGAAATCCGCGTGTGGGCCGAAAGCTGGTGCATGGTCAGCGTCACCGCGTCGAAGGCCGGGGCCGATTCCGTCGCCTCGCTGTTTTCCGCGATCCATTCGGCGGAACACCCGGCCGTCTGGCGCGGGATCGACACGTTTTCCACCAGGCCCGGCAGAACCGTTGCGCCCAGCTCCATCACCCGCACCTGGGGTTTCAGGACCTCGACAAAGGCGTCGTGCATCTGCTGGGTGCCGATCAGCGACGGTGCGGTGGCGGTCGTGACCAGGGCGCGTCCGGCCAGGGCGGCCGTGGGAACGTAGGTCCCCGAGGCGCTACGGCCAAGCTGGCCTTGCAGCTCCTGGGAAACTTCCCGCTCGAAACCGGCCTGGGTCCAATCGCCGGTGATTTGTGCCTGGGCGACACGGGACAGCGAATAGGACCGCTCGGCCGCCGCGATTGCGGGCAGGCCCATGCGGCCGCGCGTGACGGGTTGCGGGCCGTTGCTCGAGGACATGCCGTCCAGGATCGAACGCTGGAATGCGTCCACGGACAGGCCGTCCGCAATCGCGCTTTCCACATCCTCGGCGGGCATGTTGAAGCTGCGGCCCAGGGCGGAGATTTCGGACGCGCGGCGGCGTTCGGCGTTGACGGAACTGGTCGCCGGGGCGGGCTGGTGCTGAGTCGTGTGGGGGGTGGGAGTCGTCATGTTTGAACCTTTCAGAAAATGAGGGATGGACGCGGAAGAACCGCCCGACAGCGACCGACCGACCCCGACCGTGGGGTCCGCCGGGACCGCGACGAGTGACACCTCGACCGCTTCCCATTTTGTGGCGCGCAAGACGGGATAGCCGATTTGTTCGCCCGCTGGTTTCAACTCATGGACGGCGTAACCCACCGATACCGACTGCACTTCACCCGCCTTCACACGGGTTAGCATTGAGTTGCCTTCTTTCGTGTCCGCAAGCCGCACAACTGCGCGACCCCGGCGACCCTCGATCCGGGCGAAAACAACCGTCCCGACCATCGAGTCCACGTCGCGCCGGTGATCCTTGAGGACCGGGGCCGATCCGCTGTTGAGCCGTGACAGGTCAACCTCGCCTGGATCGTGCCCCAGAACCTCAAAGGCCGGTCCCATGGGGGTATCCCGAAGGACCGGAATTTCGCTCGAGAAGGACAGAAGGACCGTCCGGTCCCCGTCCTCCACCTTCACCTCGGCCGCAACCTGGGGGCCAAAGGCGGGATTGTTCAAATCTGCAAACCGCTCATGTTTCATGGATCAGGCGTCCTTTTTCAGGGACGCCGCGCCCGCATCGATATGGGCGGCCAGCTCGGCAATCGCGCCGGGACAGAACCCGAACAACGGCGCGCCCTCTTGTTCGGCGGCGGCCGTAAAATGCCCCAGCCGGGATTCGCTGTCACTGACCACGCCCCGCGCCCCGCGACGGTCAAGGCGGTAAACCACCAGCGCCCCTGGGCCGCGCGTCAGAGCAGCGTCAATCTTGTCCGGCGCGTCCCGCAACAGGTCCAGGGCG
The DNA here is from genome assembly GCF_001307765.1 of Aliiroseovarius crassostreae. GTDB lineage: Bacteria > Pseudomonadota > Alphaproteobacteria > Rhodobacterales > Rhodobacteraceae > Aliiroseovarius > Aliiroseovarius crassostreae. The sequence goes on along the minus strand of NZ_LKBA01000019.1, from coordinate 152,242 downwards.
GCGTGTTTCTCGAGGCCCGCGCCGTGGATTTCACGCGTCAGCACGGCAAGGCAGGCGGCCACGACATGCGCGCGGCCGCGCTGGGCGGTAGCGATCGGGTTTTCGGTGGCGGTTTTGGCGTTCATGGAAAGGGTTCCTTTGGGGTTCGGGATCGGCGGGGAAGGGAGACGGCGCAGCCGTCAATTCAATTCCAACAAACCTGTGAGGAAGGCTTGGGCGGCTGGTGTTTTGCTCCACCGAATGCCAGCGAATGCCATTTTGCCGTTGGATTTGACTTTGCGGCCACCACATGCCGCCAGTGCATTGGCCAAGTTTACCGCGTTGCTGTTTGCATCCCCTTGGTGGTGTGGGCGCGCCGCCGCCTGCCAATCGGAAAGCCAAGCGTGAAAGACGCGCTGAAACTCGAGGCTGGACATGCGCGCAGAAGGATCGCGGATTGTGAATTCGGCCAGAAACGCAGGAACGGGATCGGTTATCGCGGATGATGCGTCACCAGTCGCGGCGTAACCCGCGCCCGGGTGCTGGACGGCCGCAACCGGATCGGCCTCCAAGCCGTCCCGCATTTGCTGGATCAGCTCGGAGAGGTTCACCAGGCAGAGAGGCGCGCATCCACTTTCGTGAAAGTCCAGCCACTCCATGATCTGAAACGCTGTCAGGTCGCACCCAGGAACGAACGCGATAGCGTCCTGTGCATCAGCGGGCAGCACACCCGCGACCGTGACCAGGAACGTGTCCTGCGACCCGTCAAAAACTTGACCGGCAGGACGTGGCATGGTGGCGTTGAAGGCACGAAGGCCGTTGCCGATTTCGTCCATTAATTCGTCCATTAAAATGAAAGCGCGGGCGATCCGCAAGGCTCGGTCAGAGGGAACGCCCCCTGTCAGGAGCCGGAAAAACACCGCCAGGCACACCGCACCCTCGAGGGTGACAAACCGCCCACCGCCGCGACCGGCCCCCGCGCCCCGCATGGGATCGGTTATCTGCGCCGCAAACTCCCCATCGGTCTTGAGGGCCTGGCCCAAGACACCATCATAAAATTGGCGGTGGAACTTGCCCGGTTTCACACCCGCTGCCTCGAGGGCTACGGATAGGCGATACATTGGTTTGTCAGCTTGCGTGGTCATGAGGTCTATCCGTTTCCTTTGCAGAGTGAATAGATATCAAAACGACGGTCTGGATTCGGGGCGTCAAGCCCTTTCTGAGGTCAAGATTCGCTCCCCACGCAAGGAAGAATTCTTGGTGAGCATCTGCGATTCAGGGTTGAACCGTTGCCGTTTCGTAGCCGATATTGCGGCGTTGCCGGGGGTCGCAACTAGGTTTTGTTAAAGCTCCGGCTGAATGGAGAACTGAATGTCCCGCTGGTCTGATCAAACCTAGAATTACTAAATCCAAACGACGTTCCAGACATTTTAGGGTTGATTGGGTTTAGCAGCGGTGGAGATCGGCAGTATCGGAAAATGATCCCATTTTGAGCGTGAGCGAAGGGAAAGACACCAATGGATGAATTGAGCCAAGAGTGGTTTGAGCTCGAGGACCTTAGACGACGGAAATTTGCGCGGGCCATGTGGGTGCCAGTTTACGGAACGCTTCATCCAATTAAGAGGGGCAAGTATCCCGAAATAGGGCATGTCGAAGAAACTCTAGCCGTTGGATCGGCTGTAATCTACGAAGACAAGCGAGAGTTTGCCGAGAACTTGGATTGGCACCACTGGTCGTTGGATCAGACTACCCCATACTTACAAGACGACGGGACATACAACCAAGCTGACGACTTCCAGCCTGGATTTGAAGGAAGCCTTGGGTTCAGGCTTGTCTTAAGCCAATATCACAATTCGCTGCATCCCCGGCAGGTCTTGATGCACCAAGATTTCATACTTGCATATAGCCTGCTCAAGGAAGGAAATTCTTGGGTGCGGCCTGGGGAGGGCTATGAAGAGGTCATTCGACAGACGCGTAATGACGAAGGGACTGTCATCTTTGTCGAGGTGCGCGCCGAATATTTGAAGGATTACCTCGCAGCCCGAAAGGCCGCCCTGCGGTTGTACTATTATCGTGAACGGAAGGCCGTCCTTGATTACAATCCAGGCTTTGATTGGCCTGAGGATTTCGCGCTAGTTTCTGAGCCAAATGATCGGTGCGAAGTCAGGTGCCACGAAATTGATGGGTCGGGGGATTTCCCTGGCACCACTTGGGCAATGTTTACTGCCCGTCGCACTGATGTTGATCCAGAAGAAGACGTACCGGATTTTTCTGGCTACGACGATGAAAATACAGAGTCGGCCTCGACCAGCGGCGTGCGCGGAAACGAAAGTGATAGGTTTTCGGTTTCAGGTGAACTATGGAGAGGTGAGTGGATCGAGCCAGCGGCTGCTTCTGAAAGGATCGGTTATTCAGAGCCGTCCGAAGCATTGATGGTGCAGCTTGATGGAGGGGCAAGAGTCGACCTTGAGACACTGAACCGTGAGGAAATTGGAAAATACCTCTGGTTCAAACCAGGTGTGGTCAATGAGTTGCTTTCGCAGCGAGGGGCTTGCCTTGAATGGTACACTGAGAATACGGGTGGTGTTTCTCCGTCACCTGATTGGCTAGTCCATTTCGGTATGAACAAGATTGGTCTGGTTAACGCATATGCCTACGATATTGCTCGCCGCCCTCTTTGGGAACGTCGTATATGGGCCGGATTTAATTGTCGCCCGGACGGCGGGGTTTCTGCTGAGTTGATGCAAGCTCAGATGGAGTGCCGTCCAGCCCGCACCTCTGCGCCAGAGGTGTTGCTGCCCGATGCGCTAGTGTGGTTGCATGGTGTAATCCAAGCGAAATTTGAAGTCTCTCTCTTGCGTGATCACCATGAGACAGCCGCACTAAGGCAGAAAATCACCAGGTTTCGTGGTGTAAGTGAAGACGGACTTCGGTCCTTGGCTAAAGACGTTGTGAAATTCTCGATTGAGAGAATCAACAAAAAGAGCCTTATCCAAGCACTAGGTGAGGGCAAGTCTGATCATGGAACCTTGAAACTCTTACAAAGGCTGCTGGCAAAGTACACTGATGAGGCGTATGCGCATGACAGAATGGGCCCCCTTTTCGGGGTTTATGATTTGCGCTCATCTGATGCGCACCTTTCAAGCTCGGATGTAGAAGAATGTTATACTCGGATCGGTGTGGATAGGTCCGCGCCCCTGGTGATTCAGGGCGCGCAACTAATAGGGAGTGTCTCTGGCGCATTCGGTGTTACTGGCGGTGATCTTAATGGACTTGTACCGGATCAATGAGGTTCCGAATATGTCCGAGTGGCTTTTGCAACATCAACAACCCCAATGGAAAAGCCCACCTCCCTAAAGGCCAGCTTCTTATTGAACAACGGGACGCGAATATACCCACGTTGCGACCCCACGGAAGGACCCAAAACCGCCAGGCCGGACTAGGCCGAAACCCGCTCGGGGATAGCAGGGACGCCGGGGAGGGGTTTGCGCCCTCCTGTGCAAAATACTTTGTTTCTGCGTTTTTCTCGTATGCTTTATATACCCCTCCCTATCCTCCCTATAGAAAAATTATACTGATTTCATTCAATAATATGGCCTTTCAGGTCCCCGGAACCTTCCCTGTTACACTCCCCGCTATCCCCAAGAAGCAGCTTTGCCCTTCTGAATTCACCGTCAGGCCGCTTGCGGCCTGGCCGCAAAGACCTTCCTTCCCTCCCCGGGGTCCCTGATCTAGGGAGATGGGCGGGGGCGCGGGGAAGGTTCGGCGGTGAAGCGCGCAGGCGGTCCAGCGTTGTCTTGGCGCGGCCCGGATTGGGCCGTGAAGCGGGGTCCCCGGGCGGCCTCGGGACCGTTTGGGGCGCGGGGCTGATTGCCTAAATCACTTCAACCCTTAACCGACTATTAACCACGCCCGACGATATCCTTGCGCGTGCGGCAAGCGCCTGACCAGGCAAAGCGAATGGAGGGATCGAAATGGAGAAACGGTTTACATCGGCCGAAGAATTGCTGGCCTTGGCCGCGTTCTATGTGTGCGGCCACGGGACGGAAATCCTGTTGGAGGACGATTGCGACCTGGAAGCGCCGGAGGACGTCCGAGCGTGGCTGTCTCTGGATCAGATGCACCAGGACTATGGCGTGGAACCGGACACGATGCTTACGGGCCTCGAGGCCCACGCAAAGCGCGGCGCGATCCGCCTGGCACGGGACGGCGTGTCCGCCGGGTCCGTCTATGTCGAACTCCGCCGCGACGTCCGCCAGGTGCAGGGCTATCGGCCGTGGTCCATCCGCCAGGGCGTCCGCCTTCTCCTGGACATGAAAAACAACCTTTCCCCCGCGCCACTCAGATTGGTCTGACGTGACCTGTCCCCCGCGCTGCAAGGGGCAGTTTGGTGGGACAATAAAGCCGAAAACCCTTGTGTTCATATGGGAATACTAAGTGTCCCACTTTTCGCTAACCGCCTGATTCCAAACAGAAGCGGCAGCCCCCTACGGGCTGCCACCTCTCCCATTTCAGCGACAATCAGCACAGGCCTACCTGACTTTGGTCTCTGGTGGCCACGGCAACGCTGTCATTTCCGCGCGATGCCCGTGTAATTTCCCCTAATTCCGCATTCACACACCACTGCTCTGTGCGTATTGTCGGTGTAAAGCGGCAGGCACAGCACCTGAAATGACCCAGGGAGGGACGCGTGAAAATCGACCTGAATTCTGATCTGGGGGAAGGGTTTGGCCCCTGGCCCATGGGCGATGACGCCACCATGCTGTCGATTGTTACCAGCGCCAATATTGCCTGCGGTGGACATGCCAGCGACCCGGACACCATGTTCAAAACCCTCGCTCTGGCAGCAAAGCACGGTGTGACTGTGGGGGCGCATCCCGGTTATAATGATCGCGAAGGGTTTGGCCGCCGTGTGATCCCGATGGCGCCCGAAGAAATCGCCCATATGGTTGCAGCCCAGATTGGCGCGCTGATCGGGGTGGCTGCTTTGGTCCCTGTCAAAGTGTCCTATGTCAAACCGCATGGGGCGCTGGCCAATCTGGCCGCAGCGGACGATCGCGTCGCCACGGCCATCGCTTCAGCCATTTGCAAAATCGACCCCGGCCTGGCCGTGCTGGCCATTTCAGGCACCGCGTTTGAAGACGCCGCAAAGGCGGCGGGATTGGACACATATTCCGAGATCTTTGCTGACCGCGGCTATCTGTCAACGGGTCATCTGGTGCCGCGCGGACACCCCGAGGCGATGATCCACGATGCCAAAATTGCAGCGGACCGCCTGATTTCCATGCTTAAGACCGGTCTGATGCCGGTGATTGATGGCGACCCGATCAAGCTGGATGCCCATTCCATCTGCGTGCACGGGGACGGCCCCGAAGCCGTATCCATGGCACGCGAAATCCGTAGCCGCCTGGAAAGCGCTGGCATTACACTTGCGGGTTTTGCAACCAGATGACGCCCCGGTTTCCACATTTTGTACCGGTAGCAGACCACGCCTTGTTGGTGGAACTGGGGGAAGAGATTTCAGAGCGCCTGTCCCAGCAGGTGCTGGCACTGGATCACGCCATTGCAGCCACCCCGCCCCTCGGGGTGCAGGAAGTGGTCCCGGCTCTTGTCAATCTTCTGGTGGAATTTGACCCGCTTGTCACCGATCATGACGCACTGCAAGCGAGCCTCGTTGACTTGTTGCAGACCGTGGCCAACATTCGCATTCCCGTGACCACGCATCAGGTCGATATCTGTTATGATAGCGACCTGTCACCAGACCTGAACGCGGTGGCGTCGGCCCTAGGCGTCAGTATCGACACGGTGATCAACGCCCATCTTGGATCAAAATTTCGTGTTGGCATGTATGGGTTTGCGCCCGGATATGCCTATCTGACCGGGCTGGATCCGATGCTCAACCTGCCGCGCAAATCAACCGCCCTGCGCGATGTTCCTGCCGGTAGCGTGATCATTGCAGGGCCTCAATGTCTGGTCACCACCCTGACCATGCCCACCGGTTGGTCAATCCTCGGCCGCTCCCCCACCCGGATTTTGCGCCACTCGGAAGATCACCCGTTTCTGTTCAACGTTGGGGATCACGTGCGCTTCAATCGCATCGACCGCGCGACATATGACGCCCACCTTCGAGGAGAGGCCCGGCATGGGTGACGCAAAACTGTCCGTCCGCTTTGCAGGCCCCTTTGTCAGCTTTCAAGACGGGGGACGCCCCGGACATATGCGGTTTGGGGTGCCCCGCTCAGGTCCGATGGATCAGCTGTCCTTCAACGCGGCCAATGCCGCATTGGGTAACAACCTGAATTCCACGGGCATCGAAGTGTCGATGGGGGGGCTGGTGCTTGAGTGCCTCGAAGGGGCGATCACTCTCGCGGTGACCGGTGGTGAATTTCTCTGCGATCATCCGCGTGGGAAAAGCCTGGATTGGCAGGTTCTGTCCCTTTTTGCTGGAGAAACTCTGAGCTTGCGGGCTGGCCCTTCTGGCAGTTGGGCCTATCTGGCCTTTTCCGGTGACCTTCAGGTTTCAAACTGGCTTGGCGCCAGCGCCACGCACTCCATTTCAAATTTGGGTGGCGGGGCCATTCACACGGGACACATCATCTCGGTTCAGGCGGCGGAGCTGCGCGAAGACCGGCTCGGCCCCATTCCCCGCCCTGATTATACGGAAAATCAACGGGTTGCCCGTGTCGTGATGGGGCCGCAGGACCGGTTTTTCCCTCAGGTCTCTCTTGATGCCTTTACCACGGAAAGCTTTGCTCTGACGACGAGTTTTGATCGAATGGGGGTGCGCCTTTCCGGCCCTCCCCTGTCGTTCAAGGATGCGTTGTCCATCCCGTCCGAACCGGTTACACGCGGATCCATTCAGGTCGCCGGGGATGGCACGCCAACAATCCTGCTGGCAGATCACCAGACAACCGGCGGATATCCCAAAATAGCCACGATCATATCAGCCGATCTGGATCATGTGGCCCAGCTGCGCGCTGGTGACAGGCTGCGCTTTGAACAAGTTACGGCCCAAGAGGCAGTTAAAATCGTACGAAAAAAGGCCTCCACTGCCGCGAAGTATCTCGAAAAAATCAGCATCTCCAGAGGGACGCTGGCCCAGCGGTTGCATTGTGAAAACCTGATCAGTGGAGCAGTGGATGCGCGCCCGGATCAGGCCCAACCAAGCGGGCGCGGCAAAGGTGTTTGAAATCTTCCAGTATTGCAAAAAACAGGGGTTGCGTCCCCGCCGCGCTTCCCCTAAAAGCCTTCTCACGCCAAGCGCGGCCCGTTCGTCTATCGGTTAGGACGCCAGGTTTTCAACCTGGAAAGAGGGGTTCGATTCCCCTACGGGCTGCCATTTCTTCCATGAAATCTATAATGCAGCCAGATCGGCATAGCTTGATGTCGTCGCGGCCTTTTTTGCGAAGCACAATCCTGTCTGCACCTCTTTATCCGCGATGCTGTTTCCATCGTGAAGAAAGGTAACTTCGGATATCATCCGTCATTTTCAAAGGGCGTCAGCGCAGATGAAACCGTGTCGCCGAACCTGAAGACAGAAAGTCGACGGCAATGATCTCACCAGCTTCCCCGAAAACCGGAACCAGGGTGAGGCACGCCCTTGCGCTGTCCAGTCCCCGTTTGATTTCACGGCAGAATTTACCATCTTCGAGGCTCCAGTCACCCGCGTAGGAAATACCGTTATAAATCCCATCAAAGGTGCCATCCGCGTAGATATGGGCATTCTTCACATGCTCGCTCTCAAGCTTTCGCCCAAGAATAGACTGAACCGTCTGCCCGCTGTCGGATGCAGCAAACTCGGCCCAGACCGCACTTCCCAACAATAGAACCAACACGCCTGCTGCAAGCACGTTTTTCATCATGAAAACACCAACGCAACCCTACCCTTTGTCACCAGAGCGAGCGGTAAGCAAACCCAGCAGATGTGTCAAGCGCTGGGTATCCCCCGGCACCTACCCGGCAAAGAGCGGGTTACTTTGATACATCTTCCCGACCGGACGGAAAAACCACATCTGGCTCAATCCGACCTGAGCACCTTGGAGTAGATAGTATATTGCGCGCGCCCCGCCTTTTTTGACGCATAAAGCGCCACATCCGCATCATCGACCATCTGGGCAGCATCTGGTTGTTCATAATCCGTGCTTTTAACGATCCCGACACTGGCAGAAATCATGCAACTCTCTCCGCGAAAAGATATCGGCTCTTCAAGCTTTTGTATCATCCTCTGCGCGATGGAGGACAGCCTGTGATCATCTGTCAATTTGGGAAGCACGATGACAAATTCATCTCCGCCCACCCGGGCGACAGTATCCCCCTCCCGCGTCTCTTCGCTCAAAACAGAGGCCACCTTTTGCAAAACACAGTCACCAGCCGCATGACCTTTAGTATCGTTGACCGCTTTAAAAAAATCGAGATCCAGATGCATCAATGCGAAATTTTCCTGACGTTCCAACAGCCGTTTTACAACCAATTCAAAGGAGCGGCGGTTGTGAAGGCCGGTTAGTTCGTCGGACAGGGCCTCAGCTTCGGCTTCGTTCTTTTCGCCATATAGCCGCAGCGCCATCTTGTTCGAAAGCTCCATCGCCGCAGCATTTGCCTCAACCAGGTAGAGGAGTTCAACAGTCAGATCCGTTGGAGCAAAGTCGGACCCAGCAAGATCGTAGACCCGGACAGCATCCACCACGCCAATTCCAAAAGATAGGTTCAAAAGGATCAACTCTGATCCTGGCAGACACGTAAGATTCCCTATCAACGGCAATCCGAACTGATCGCGGATGCGCATGTAAAGCTTTACACCATCGAATTGACGGATCTGCTCCATGTTGCTTATGCGTTTCGGGCGGCGCAGCTCGACCAACCGAAAGATGCTCATGCCTTGAATTTTCTTATAGGGAAACACCTTCTTCAGTGTCGGGCCAGCGTGAACCACCCCGCCTTTTGAATTGAGCACGACCCCCATCGGCATCATGTGGTCAATGGCTTCGAAACCAACAGTCAATGGCAGATGCACTGTCATTCCGCACCTGCCGCCAAATCGAATTTGCGCCCTTCTGCATGGGCTACATCCAGCAAATAGACCATCAATTCCTCCGTATCTCCCGTGCGGCCATTGTGATCAAGCAAGGCCAGGGCCCCATAATCATCAGCAAGTGCGCGCAAAGCCCCCAGAATGACATGTCCGAACCCAGGAACAGGATGGCGGATCATCACCTGATAAGATCCTTCCGAAAGCTCATCCACCTCGACTTCCGGCATATCGAGTTCGGCAACAGCAAGTCGTGCGCGCCCGGGCAGATCCTCAAGAGAATAAAGAAATTCGGTATAATTCACCCCACCGAAGCGCAGCAAACGACGCACGCGGGAAGAGCGTGGATCGACAATCAGGAAGGTTCCGTAATCTTCAAGCAGGGTCTCATGTGACTTGCCCAGCTTTCGCGCCGCCGTTTCCACCATCTCCAGCGACATGTTCGTTTCGTAATGAAACATTGGCTCAAAGCTTTCAAATCCAAGCCCAAGTTCCCCCACAATTTCACGCCAGAACTCATTGCCATAGGTTCCACGCAAAAATACTTCAAAAGATCGGTTAATCAGACCATGCATTGCCTTCTGATCCTCATCAAACATACAAAAAACGTAGACGAGGGGAGTTAAAAAAAAGGAAATACGGCTTTGGGAAGGAGGAAAAGTTTCCCTCTTTCCCCATTGTTTTCAACGATTACACAAATATTTGATCAGATCTGTGCATCAAATATGTATCAAAGTCGTGCCAACCAACTGGCCAGGTGGCCGATATCCGGCATCACTGCATCAGCAAACGGGGCCAGTTCCTCTTCACTGGCAAGACCCGTCAGAACCCCAACGGTTTTCATCCCGGCGGCCCGCCCGGCATGAAGGTCATGCAGGCTGTCACCCACCATGACCACATCCTCCGGGGCCACCCCCAGTTGTTTAGCGAATGCAAGGCATTGCCCCGGTGCAGGCTTTCCACCAAATCCACTGTCATAGCCAACCACGAAATCGAACAGATCGGTGATCCCCGCCCCCTCCAGATGCGCCCGCGCAGGCATTTCCGCATCATTTGTGGCCACCCCCAGACCAAGCCCGAGGGACCGTAAATGCCCAAGCACATCCCGCAGGTTGACGGCCTGCGCCTGAGGGGCCGTGGCAGCTTCCTCGTTAAGGATGATTTCCAACTCGTCAGGGGAATGATCAAAAAAACCAGACAATGCGTTAACCACTTCCTCCGGGGTGCCGGCGATCACGATACTGTCGCGTTCAAACTGCCCCGCATCATAGTCGAAACCGATGGCCGCCCCAACCTCACGCGCACGGTCAATATCCTCACCCGTCAGGCGTTTCAAAACGGCGCGCGCCCAGCTTTCCCAGGTCGCCGCGAATTGAAACAGGGTCCCGTCCTTGTCAAACAGCAAGGCTTTCACAGTCATTTGGCTTCCTCCCTAACCGCATGCCCGCAATCAACAACTTGGAAATCGGTGCAGGTCAAGTCCAATTCATTTGCCCCCCACCAGGCAGTGCATGTCGGGCCCGCATTGGCGCATCATACGGCAGCGTGTTCGCACGACAGAACTCGACCACCCAGTCATCATCCATCGTAAGGAAATCAAGGACCGCGGCCAGAAATTCTGGGTTGCCAGCCCCTTGTTTCAGGTCGTCAATTCCCGCCCCGCTTGCGCCCAGAAACACCGGCAGCAGCTCCTCATTGCCAACCAGCCATGTCAAAGCCGTTAACCCAATGACCTCTGCATCTTCAGATTTCATTCATCTTTCCTTCCTTTGGAAAGGTTTTCTTAACCAAATTCCCGCAAGCTGAACATACGCAAAACTCAGACATGCAAGGACCTAAAATGTCAGGACGCATCCTCATCGCGGACGACGTGGCTACAAACCGTATTGTGCTGAAGGTGAAACTCACCTCAGCCTGCTACGATGTCGCCCAGGCCGCGAACGTGTCAGATGTCATTGCGATGGCTTCCCAGCAGCGCCCTGATCTGATCCTTCTTGGTCAGACCCTCGAAGGGGGCGGCGGGATCGAGGCCTGTCAGCGCCTGAAAGCCATCAAGGACCTGAGCGCCATTCCGGTGGTGATCATCTCTCCAACAACAGACCGGAACGCACGGCTTGAGGCCCTTCGTGCCGGAGCAGAAGATTTCCTGAGCAAGCCCCTCGACGAAACCACCCTTCTAGCCATCGTGCGCAACCTCATGCGTGCCCATGCCGCGCGACAAGAGATGCAGCGGCGTGAGAAACTGGCCGAAGAAATGGGCTTTGCCGAACCGTCCTCCTCTTTCCAGCGCCTTGCCCGGATCGCCCTGCTGGCCCCGGCCGTGGAAACCGGCCTGATGTGGCGCAAAGCCCTGACGCAGGAGCTGGGCCAGAAGGTTGATGTCATCAGCAAAGGCAAGGCGCTTGAAGACAGCGCACAGGGGAATTCCGTCCCGGATGTGTTTGTTATTGCGTCTAATCTGACAGAACAGGGAGATGGGCTGCGGCTGGTGTCCGAACTGCGTTCGCGCCTGTCCACCCGCCACTCCGTCATCATTTTCATTGACGACATCCGCAACGGCCCTGCCGCGGCCATGGCTCTGGATCTTGGGGCAAATGCGGTGATGCCTGGGCATTTCGATGCAGAAGAGATCGCCGCGAGGCTGGAGCTTCTTATCCCGGCAAAGTTCATTTCTGACCGCCTGCGTAACACTGTTGACCAGCGACTGTCCATGGCGGTCACGGACCCGTTGACCGGGCTTTATAACCGCCGCTATGCCAGCAGCTATCTTGAACGGCTGGAAATCCAGTCGCAACAAAGCGGCAAGGGTTTTGCGGTGATGCTGATGGATCTGGACAGGTTCAAATCCATCAATGATCGCCATGGTCACATTGTTGGTGACGACGTTCTGGTAGAGGTTTCGGCGCGCCTCCGGGACGGGATCAGGGATATGGATCTTCTGGCGCGTTACGGGGGGGAAGAGTTCCTGATCGCGATGCCGGATACCGAGTTTGAAGGGGCGATAGCGATGGCTGAGCGTTTGCGGACGATCGTTGGTAATCAACCCGTGCTGTCCCCCAGCTCCGGTACCAATGTGCCCGTCACCATGTCAATCGGCGTTGCAGTGGCTCATGCCGGGGAGGTTGCACCCGGTGAGGTTCAGCGGCTGCTCCAAAGCGCTGATCGCGCCTTGTATGCTGCAAAATCCGAAGGACGAAATCAGGTGACCTTTATCCAAAGCGCGGCCTAGACGGAAGAACAAAAAGAAAACAAACCTTCATTGGCGTTGCGAAAATTTTCTTTTGATCAAAGCCACTTAGGCAAATTACCTAAAGCTTCCCCTATCCATCACCCAACGGGCTGGAACATGCTGTAGCTCGCTTGATCCGGGCTGAACGGATCAGCGTTTTTCACAATCATAGTCATTTCTGATTGGATGTTTCCGGCGGTCAAAACGCACATTTTGCGACAGCGCCTCTGCAAGCTCCTGCCGTTCCTCATGGCTCATCTGCTCAATGCGCTCCAGGACCAGCCCACGTGCCACATCCCCAAATTCCAGCACACGATTTCGTTGCGCTGTCATGATGCTCTCAAGCTGATCACGGTCATAAGGATCGGCTCGCAATAGCTCCAACATGCGATCGAAGTCGCGCTTGAGGGCCGTGCGTTTTTCACGGAAACTGCCTTGCTGCTCTCTGAGCGCCCGACCAATGGCCCGGCGATCTTCGCGCGACAACGACGACGCGATCGGCCCCAGCCCGAGATCGCGGATCAGCCCCCGTTCGGGTCCCCGCGGGTCAAACCCGTGACCACCTCGGTCAGAGATTTTGGCCCCGGCCACCAGACCAATCACCAAAAGATTGAGGGTCAGGGAGGCAACAAAAAGCGCCCGCACCCATTTGCGCCTCTTGCGCACAGGGATCTGTTCAGGCTGTGGGGGTGTTTGATAATCAGTCATACTCATCCTTCCTCTGCCAGCATCAGGTCTTCGGAGAAATAGCTCGGGCTAAGGTCTTCGGGGGCGTAAAGAATTTCGGCTGCTGTGTAATCTCCTGCCAGCACCAGCCCACCGGAAAGCATTTCAAGCTCATTGGGGGCTGCAAACCCGATCCAAAGCCCAGCCACCGTTGCGGTTGCCATACCGGCAAGGGCAGGCCAGCCCCCGATCTGTGAAAGCAGCTCCTGCCAGAAGGACTTCGATCGTGATGTCGGGGTAAGGAGGGGGGAGGAGGGCTGATGGGTCTGTGCATCCTGCAAGATCGCGACCATCAACCTGTCAGACGGCGCGATTGTCGCCGCACGGCCAGCCTGAAAGAACGTCTCCAATTCGAGATCATCAACGGGGTCTTTATCCATCTTCGCCATATCCCAACTCCTCGCGTCGCCCGGCCAATGCGGCCGCCAACGCCCGTTTGCCCCGAGCGGTCAGACTTTCCACCGCTTCGACGCTGATTTCCAATATTTCGGCAATCTCGGGGTTGGACGCCCCTTCGAGATGCCGCAGGGACACCGCGATACGTTGCCGTTCCGGCAGGGCCATAAGGGCGGCCTGCAAAGCATTTGCCCGGTCCTGCTCCATCATGCTTTCAACCGCACTGGGCATGTCGTCAGCAGGTTCTTCGATGGCGTCAATATCAACCGAACGCCGCTTGCGCAGCCGGTCCGTGCAAAGATTGGACACCACCCTGTAAAGCCAGGTCGTGACTTTCGCTTCGCCTTGGCGCCAGTTGGGGGCCTGTTTCCACAGCCGGAGCATGGCCTCTTGCGTGACATCCTCGGCCTCGGCCCGGTCCCCCCCCAACAGGCGCGCGGCATAGCCCATCACCCGGGGGCCAAGGCGTGCGGTCAGGACCTGCGCAGCCGTGGGGTCGCCGTTGCCATAAAGGATCAACAGGACCTCATCCGAACCGTCAGTATATGCGTCAAGCGCCATATTCATATTGTGTGACTAACCCGGTCCCAGATCCAAAACAACGGTTTCACGGGGATCACGCCCCATACGGGGCGCGACCATTCCAGACCTTGTTAATTGCCACTACGTCCTTTGCCATGCTTTTCCCATTTTCCCCCGTGGTTTTTCCGACCCTTCGTCCGGGTCCAGATTTCTTTCTGGCCCTGGTCAAATTCGGCGGCGGAAAGGGCGTTGTCATCATCAGTATCAAACCGGTCGATCATCCGCTCCAGCCGGGCCTGATCGGGCATCATTTCTGCAGCAGAGAGCGTGCCGCTTTTATCGGCATCCTGCCGGTTGATCATCTTTTCGGCAAACCAAGCCATGCGCTGCTCCGGGCTAGGCATCCACCCTCGCCCGTCCTGCCCGTTCCGGCCGCCCTGTCGCATGGCATTGCCATCCACCATACGGCTAGCCATACGGGCTTCAGCCTGCGCTTTGATTTCATCCAGATCCAACTGCCCGTCACCGTTTTGGTCCGCCGTCGCAAAGCGTGCCTCAGCCTGAGCTTTCAGGTCATCCACGGTGATCTGGCCATTTTTGTCCAGGTCGAGATCAGCAAACTCCATCTGCAGAACCGATCGCATTCCCCCCATCTTGCCAGCAAAACCAGCTTTCCCGCCATGGGCGCTGGCCGCAAGCGAAGTCAGGGTCACAGCCGATCCTGCCAGGAGGGCAATTGCCGCAATTTTTGTTGCACGTTTCATGTCATACTCCAGTGGTTGTTTTATCCCGGGCCGTCTTGTCCGACCCACGTTGTTGGCCTGTCCCTGCCGGAGCCTTTCTGTCCGGCGTCATATGCATCAAACGTGTGGTCCCGGGGTTTCCGTCGCATTTTTTACACGCACCAGAATGTGCCTGACCGATATGGCGGCCGCGCATGGGCAACCAACCAGAGAAGCTACGCAGGGTTACGCTTGACCCTTTGGCTGAATTGACCATGGGTTAGGGCAGTGACGATAAGGGGCCTGACATGGACAAATCCAAGATCATTCGCAACGCCGCAACGGTGATCCTGATCCGCGACGCGGAAACGGCCCCCCAGGTTCTGATGGGGCAACGCGGGGCAAAAGCGGCCTTCATGCCAAACAAGTTTGTTTTTCCCGGCGGCGCCGTGGATACCGCTGACGGCGCGGTGCCTCTTGCTCAAGGGGGGGCGGAACCCTGTCTGACCCGGCTGGGAGAGGATGCGGACCCTAACCTGGCCCAGGCCCTGCTGGTGGCGGCCATTCGTGAGCTTTGGGAAGAGACCGGTCAGATCCTTGGCGCACCGGGGACATGGCCCGGCGATGTGCCCGCAGACTGGAAGAGCTTTTCCGAGGCCGGGTATGTTCCCTCTGCCGATGGGTTGGCCTTTGCGTTCCGGGCGATCACCCCCAAGGGACGACCGCGCCGATTTGATGCAAGGTTTTTCGTGGCAGACGCGTCGAAACTGAAAACGGATCCGGATGATTTTTCCCGCGCTTCAGATGAGCTGAGCCATCTGCAATGGATCCCGATGGACAAGGTGCGCCGCTTTGACCTTCCTTTCATCACGGAGGTCGTTCTGGCTGAGATTGCCGGGAACCTTCCCAATCTCGGAGCGCCGGAACAGGTGCCTTTTTTCAACAACACCGATGAAGAAAGCCTGTTTGAGCGTCTGGGTGGAGTGGGGCCATTCTCCGCGCAGGGATGAGGTGCAGTGGGCGCAATGCGTTTGTTGATCTCGCTACGCTCGGGACTATTAATTCATAGCCTCGCGGCGCTCGGCAAGGGGGCGCTGCCCCCGGCTGCGCCTCCCCCGAGGTATTTGTGGCAAGAAAAATCAGAGAAACAGCACCAACACCAGCACGGACAGGAGGATCAGCGCCGTGCCGGTGATCTCTCGTCTGGTGACGGTTTCACGGAAGACAAAAATTGTGGTGGCATAGCTGAACAGGAGTTCCACCTGCCCCAGCGATTTCACAAGCGCGGCATTTTGCAGGGTAAAGGCAGTGAACCAGCAGAAACTGCCGATCATTGAGCTGAGCCCCACCAGCGCCCCAACGCGCCAGGCGTGCAGCACGCAAGAGATCTCTCCCGGGTCGGAAAAGCGCATCCAGATGGCCATGATGACAGATTGATATGCGGTCACGCAGGCGAGTGTGAAACCGGCCCGCACAATCACATTCTCGATCCCGAGCGAAAACGACGCCCCCCGATAACCGGTTGCCGAGACGGCAAAAAGCAGACCAGAGAGCAGACCCAGACCCGCGGCCCTATTGGAAAACCGCTTCCAGCCCCGCCACCAAAGGCGCCGAATAGACGAAGCGGGCAAAGGTGGCCCCCTTGGTCGAGAGCTTTGTGTCTTTCAGCCGCTTTTGCAGCATGAAGCGCAAATTCTGACTGAAAGCTGCGGCAATGGTGATGGGGATCCAGGCTTGCATGATCCCCATCTGCCATGGGTGCCTTTAAAAAGCTAGCCTACCTTGATGGACCGCCCCACCCCGTCCGGTGCGGGCAGCTTGGCATGGGCCATCGCGATTTCCACCATCCGCGCTTCGATATGGTCTGCTGGGGGGGCAGGACGGCGGGTGTCAAGGCTGACATGCAGGAGCACATGTTCCCCGGTCGCAAGCAGGCGCTCACCTTCATACATGCTGTGGAACAGGTGCATCTTTTTGCCTTTGCCATAGAGGCACCGGGTTTCCACACGGATGCGTTGCCCCAGATGGGCCTCATCAAGATGTCGGATATGGGTTTCGGCGGTGAAATAGCTGCCACCGGTGGCGATATAATCCGCATCACAGCCGATAATTTCCATGAACCGGTCGGTGGCACGCGCAAAGGCATCCAGATAGCGGCTTTCGGTCATGTGGCCGTTATAGTCCAGCCAGTCCACGGGGATCGCGGTGGCCAGTGTGGTGATCGGTCGGGATATGTCGACCTCGGGATGTCCCAGACGTTTGTCGACGTCGTTCAGGAGGCGCCCTGCCCCCCAATCGCGCCCTTTGAGGGCCCGCATCATCGCCACCAGGTTGTCGTCACGGCTGCGTTCCAATTCGCGGATCGACATATGGCCGGATTGCGCGTCTGACTGACCCGCAATCAGGTCCACCAGCTCATCGGTGAATTCCGGCACATCCATCAGCTTGGTCCAGGGCCATTTCAGCGCCGGGCCAAACTGCGCCATGAAATGCTTCATACCCGCTTCGCCACCGGCAACACGGTAGGTTTCAAACAACCCCATCTGCGCCCAACGCAGACCGAAGCCGAACCGCATGATATCGTCGATCTCTTCGGTGGTCGCAATGCCATCGGACACCAGCCAAAGCGCCTCACGCCAGACCGCTTCCAGCAGGCGATCCGCCACATGTGCATCGATTTCTTTTTTGATTTCAACCGGTTTCATACCGATTTCGGTCAGGATACCCATTGCCCGTTCCCGGACTTCAGGAGGGTTCGCATCCGTCGGCACCAGTTCCACCACCGGCAAAAGGTAAACCGGATTGAACGGATGGGCGACCAGAACCTGCCCCGCGCGCGCAAGCCCCTCTTGCAGTTCCGACGGCTTGAAACCCGATGTCGACGACCCTACGATGGTGTCCTCACCGATCGCATCCATCAACCCGCCATAAACCTTCTGTTTCAACTCAAGCCGCTCTGGCACACTTTCCTGAACCCAAATCGCGCCATCCACCGCATCTGCCAAATGCTCGTGAAAGCTGAGCGTCCCTTCATCGGGCATCATCACATCAGACAGGCCCGGCAGCGCGCGGCGGGCATTGTCCAACACCTCACCAATCTTGCGCTCGGCCTCGGGATCGGGGTCAAACACCCGCACATCCCATCCCATCAAAAGGAACCGTGCGGCCCATCCGCCACCTATCACGCCCCCGCCAATGATCGCTGCTGTTTTGGTCATGTTCTCTCCCTGCTGGCCGGATCAGTTCATTTTGAGCCGCGCCAGATTGTAGCCGTTAAAATCAAAAACTTCTCGGGCAGCCTTGACCCGATCCTCCCCTCCGGACCGGGCACGATCAAGGATCCAGCCAAAACTGCCCGACGGGGTGCCGATTGCGGCGGTGCGATACCCTTCGTCGACCCACAGCACCCAATATTCAGTCTGATAAGGCTTTTCGCCCAGCATGAACCGCCCCGCTTGGGGCTGGTCCACATCATAAATGTCACTTACCCGGCCTCGCGCGTTGTAAAGCGCGATCTGGCTGACCTCCCCCGCATGAACGCGAAATTCGACCACACCGTTTTCCATCACCTCGTCAGGGTAGACGAACTCTCCACGGAACTGCCATTTCCCGGCAAAACGCTCTGCATCAAACCGGGTTGTCGAACTGATCTTGGTTTTGGTGTTGCGGTGAAATTCCACCCCACCCGCGCCACTGTCCAGACAGGCCGACAGTCCAACCAACGCCAACACAGAAAAAAGAAGCCGTCCAACCGTCCCCGCCATTATATCCTCGTCATAGCCTATCCCCCCGGACCACCCGGCGGTTCAGCTTCTTCATGCGGCAACCGGGGGACGTTTCACAAGCCCCAGCTTTTTGCGCACCTCTTCAGGGCCGATGACGCGGGCCCCCATGTTGGTGATGATGGTGGCGGCGCGATCGACCAGTTGGGCATTGGTGGCCAGCACACCTTTTTCCAGCCAGAGGTTATCTTCAAGACCAACGCGCACATTGCCCCCGGCCAGCGTGGCCGCCGCCGCATAGGCCATCTGATCGCGCCCCAGCGAGAAGGCCGACCAGGTCCAGTCGGCAGGCACATTGTTGACCATTGCGAGGAAGGTGTTCATGTCATTGGGGGCACCCCACGGCACCCCCATGCACAGCTGCACCAGTGCCGGGCTGTCCAGAACCCCTTTCTCTACAAGAGTTTTCGCGTGCCAAAGGTGACCGGTATCAAAGGCTTCGATCTCAGGTTTCACCCCCAGTTCGGTCATCATCCGCCCCATGGCTTCCAACATGCCGGGCGTGTTGGTCATCACGTAATCGGCCTCGGCAAAATTCATTGTGCCACAATCGAGCGTGCAGATCTCGGGCAGGCATTCGGCAACATGGGCCATACGTTCGGTGGCGCCGATCATGTCGGTGGCCTCGGGATTGACTGGAAAAGGGCTTTCGGGGTTGCCGAACACGATGTCGCCCCCCATCCCGGCGGTCAGGTTCAGAACCACATCCACCTCGGCGTCACGAATGCGGTCGGTCACTTCGCGGTAAAGCGCGAGGTCGCGCGACGGGGCGCCCGTGTCCGGGTCGCGCACATGGCAATGCACAATCGCCGCCCCGGCCTTTGCCGCATCAATTGCAGAAGCCGCAATCTGCGCAGGGCTGCGCGGAACATGCGGGCTGCGGTCCTGCGTGCCACCTGATCCGGTCACAGCAGCGGTGATGAAAACTTCGCGATTCATTTGAAGCGGCATTTGGGCCTCCCTGTTCATTTCCTTCATATTGCGATGCTTGACCGGAGCGAGTTTACACTTAACGATGAAAACATGATGAAAAGCGCAAAAATATTCCAGCCTGCGACCGCGCCCCTTCGCATCGGCCTGCTCATTCTCAATGCCGCGAACACCTTATCCCTGGCCGCCGTTGTTGATCCCCTGCGCGCAGCCAACAGGCGCGCCGGACGAGAGCTTTTCCAATGGGATTGGTTTACGGTCGACGGACAGGCCGCCACACTGACATCCGGCCTCGCGGTCCCCGGTGCCCCGCTGTCGCAAGAGATCGAGATGGATGCGCTCTTTGTGATCGCCGGGTTTGAGCTTGAGCAGCAAGCCACCCCGCATCTCAGCCGCACCCTGCGTGGGCTCGCCCGCAAAGGAATGGCATTGGGTGGGGTGGATGGCGGGCCATGGATTCTGGCGCGCGCCGGTTTGCTTGACAGCTATCGCGCCACAACTCACTGGGAAGATCTGGAAAAATTCACGGTGCAGTTCCCCGAAATTGATGTCGCAAAAGACAGGTTTGTGGTGGACGGAGATCGCCTGACAACTGGCGGGGCCGGGGCAGCCCTTGACCTGATGCTTCACCTGATCCGCATCCGGCACGGGGATGCCCTGGCCATGCGGGTTGCAGGGGCGTTGATCTACGAACCCGCCTCCTCAGATACCCGCCCGCAAAGCGTCACCTCCCCTGCCCGTCTCAGCGCGCGGGCCCCGAAAGTGGCGCAGGCGATCCGTTTGATGGAGGAGCATCTGGAGGATCCTCTGCCGATACGGGCGCTAGCACGTCAACTTGGGCTCAGCCCCCGCAGTTTGGAAACCCGTTTCAAATCTGCCCTTGGCACCTCTCCCGGTGCATACTTCCTGACCCTACGCCTGGATGAAGCGCGCAGGCTGGCAACCGACACGGCGCTGCCGGTAAATGAGATTGCGTTGCGGACCGGGTTCGGATCACCCGCCAGTTTTGCACGCGCCTTCAAATCGGCCCATGGCCAAAGCGTAAGTCACCTGCGAGAGCGCAGATGACTTTTTCTTGTTAAAAATATCCCCGCCGGAGGCCTCGGACCCAGCCACATGCGAAGCGTGAATTAAAACGGGAACGGATGCGCCCGGTGGGCCAGATCAATATCTGCCATCACCTCCTCCGACAGCACCAGATCCTTGCCCGCCAGGATGCGCGACAGCTGATCCGTATTCGACGCGCCAAAGATGGTGGAGCCGATGAAGGGGCGTGACATGACAAAAGCCAGCGCCATCTGCACCACGTCAAGCCCGTGCTTTTTGGCCACCGCCTGATAGGCCTCCACCGCTTCGAACGCGCGCGCGGTCTTGCGCCCGCCCAGTTCCGGATAGACCTGCATACGCGACCCTTCCGGGATGGCGCCATGCTGGTATTTCCCGGTCAACAGCCCGGTGGCGAGGGGGGAATAGGACAGGATCCGCACGTCTTCATTGTGGCACAGTTCCGCAAGGTCCGTGTCGGCCTGACGATACATCAGGCTGTATTCGTTCTGGATCGACACCACCTCGGGCGCCCCCATCTCACGCGCCAGTCGTAGCCATTGCATTGTGCCCCAGGCGCTTTCATTCGACAGGGCGAAATGGCGCACCTTGCCGGCCTTGACCGCCGCCGTCATCGCCACAAGCACCTCGCGCATATGCGCCTCGGTTGCAACCGGGTCCTGTCCGGTGGGATCATAGGTCCAGTTCTGGCGAAATGCATAGCTGCCCCGGTCCGGCCAGTGCAACTGGTAGATGTCGATATAATCCGTGCCCAGCTTGCGTAGGCTGTCATCAATTGCGCCGGGAATGATCGCGCCGTCAAATCCGCGCCCTTCGCGGATAAAGCCCCCGTTCACCCCGGACACTTTGGTGGCAATCACCACCTGCTCACGCAGCTTCGACCGCGCCAGCCAGGACCCGATCACCCTCTCGGATTTGCCGCAATTTTCGGCCCGGATCGGGTTCACCGGATACATTTCGGCTGTATCAATGAAGTTGCCACCATGATCGAGGAACATGTCAATCTGGTCATGCCCCTCTGCTTCTGTATTGGTGCTGCCCCATGTCATTGACCCGAGGCAGAGTGTGCTGACCTCCAGCGCGCCCCGTGCAAGGCTGTTCATCTTCATGACAATTCTCTCCTGTTGCGCAGTCTTTTCGGGTCAGATCGTGGCATTCACACCGCCGCCATCCAGCAGCACATTTTGCCCCACGATGAAACCAGCGTACTGAGAACAGAGAAAGGCACAGGTCGCGCCAAATTCCTCAACCGTTCCATAGCGGTTGGCGGGGATCGTGGCCATACGCGCGGTGCGGGCTTCCTCCATCGTGATCCCCTGCTGGGCCACGACGCCACCGTCCAGCGCCACCGCCCGGTCGGTATCATGAATGCCGGGGAGCAGATTGTTGATCGTCACCCCGTTTGCAGCCACCTGCCTGGCGGTGCCCGCAACAAAACCGGTCAACCCGGTGCGCGCGGTATTGGACAGACCCAGCACCGGGATCGGCGCCTTCACCGATTGCGATGTGATGTTCACCACCCGGCCCCAGCCCCGCTCCATCATGCCCGGAACCAGCGCCTGCATCAGGGCAACGGGGGTGAGCATATTGGCGTCAATGGCGGCGATAAAATCCTCCCGCCCCCAATCCTGCCACATCCCCGGCGGTGGCCCCCCCGCATTGGTGACGAGAATATCGACCGCACCCGCGGCCTCCAGAACGGCCCCCCGCCCCTCTTCGGTGGTGACATCAGCAGCAACCGTAGTGATCGTCACACCGGTCTCGACACGCAGCGCCTCAGCGGCCGCTTCCAGCACCTCGGATGAGCGCGCATTCATCACTACATCAACGCCTTCGCGCGCCAGAGCCTGCGCGCACCCGAACCCCAATCCCTTGGAGGAGGCACATACGAGGGCTTTCTTGCCAGAAATTCCCAGATCCATATCAATTCTCCCTATTTGCCCCAGCCCTAACACTCCGGTTCGATCTGGGAAAGAGAGGACGTGGCCAGAGTGTTTACAGTTTGTTGACCAATTTGCCCCAATTCCGGGCCCGGACTGAATTGACCCCCCCCTGCATTCATTCTAGAGTTTCAGACCGACCCAACCGCCACAACGCAACCGCGACAGGGACTTACAAAATTTATTTCAGGTTGAAACATGTCCAGCTTTGCCGCCCCCGAACACGCAGACTTGCCGTCATTGACACTCCCCGTGCATGACGCAGGCGATTTTCGTGTCGTGCAGGGGGTGAATGAAGGGGACGCCCTGGGCGATGCGTCAGAGCTGCTTTTGGAAGATGACTATGCGCTGATCACCCCGCGCACCTCGCTTCTGTCCATGACCATTCCTGATCATGACGGGCCGTTGTGTATCGCTGAAGGATCAGAAGTCGGCACGCCGGGGACGCCCGTATTTCTGGACTGCGTGCTGACCTTCATGCCCCCCCATGGAGAGACCCTGGAGGCGATTGTTCTGGTCGAAACCACGCCGGACAGGACCCGCATCGCCGCCATTTATCTCTACCCGCTGACACCAATGCGCTCCGGGGTTCAATATACGCTGGTGACGATCAACACCGAAAATCCCCGCGCCCGACTGGCACAGACGGCTTCTGTTTCGTTCACCCGTGGCACGCAGATCACGCTGGCGGACGGGCGGCAGGCACCGATCGAAACCCTCACCCCCGGTGACCGGGTCCTTACCCGTGACAGTGGCCCGCAACCCATTCGCTGGATCGGTCAGCAGACGGTGCGCGCCACCGGGGCCTTTGCACCGATCACCATCGCGGCAGGGGCGTTGAACAACGAAGCAGAGCTGACCCTCAGCCCGAGCCACCGATTGTTCATCTACCAACGCGTTGACGCCCTGAAAGCGGGACAGAAAGAGGTGCTGGTGCGCGCGCGTGATCTGGTGGGCGGCCCGGATGTGACCCGCAGCGAAGGCGGCTTTGTCGATTATTTCCAACTGCTCTTCGACAAGCACGAAATCATCTATGCCGAAGGGATCCCCGCCGAAAGCCTGTTTGTCGACCAGATCAACAGCCCGGCCCTGCCCGAGGGTCTTGCCCCTCACGCCCAGAGAACCCATGCCCGAGAGCTGGGTAAGGATGCACTGGTGCAATGCGCAAAGCCTGACAACGCACTTGGCACATTACGAGCGGTCAAGGGCGCAGGTCCCCGCAGGCTTTGACGGGATCCGGTTTCCCCTGCCGTTTGGGCAAATCCGATCATGACACCCACCATGACAGATCGCGCGCCCCATTGCACCCGTGACCTTGCACGGCTATAGCGATATCATGTTGGATACGCACACAAACCGCCCCGAATTGCCGCCCGAAATTGCGCGCCGCCGGACCTTTGCGATCATTTCGCACCCGGATGCGGGCAAAACCACGCTGACGGAAAAGTTCCTCCTTTATGGTGGCGCTATTCAGATGGCTGGGCAGGTGCGCGCCAAGGGGGAAGCGCGGCGCACGCGCTCGGACTTCATGCAGATGGAAAAAGACCGGGGCATCTCGGTCTCGGCCTCGGCAATGTCCTTTGATTTCAGAAACTTCCGTTTCAATCTGGTGGACACGCCCGGTCACTCGGATTTCTCGGAAGATACCTATCGCACGCTGACCGCGGTGGATGCGGCCGTAATGGTTATCGACGGCGCGAAAGGTGTGGAAAGCCAGACCCAGAAACTGTTTGAGGTCTGCCGCCTGCGGGACCTGCCGATCCTGACCTTCTGTAACAAGATGGACCGCGAAAGCCGCGACACGTTTGAGATCATCGACGAAATTCAGGAAATGCTGGCGATCGACGTCACCCCTGCCTCCTGGCCGATCGGCATGGGTCGTGACTTCATGGGCTGTTACGATCTGCTGAATGACCGGCTGGAACTGATGGACCGGGCCGACCGAAACGTGGTGGCGGAAACGATCCAGATCTCAGGGCTGGACGACCCGAAGCTCGCAGAACATGTGCCAGCACATCTTTTGGAACAGTTCCTTGAAGAAGTGGAGATGGCGAAGGAGCTTTTGCCCGCGCTGGATCCGCAATCGGTTCTGGAAGGGCATATGACGCCGATTTGGTTTGGCTCCGCGATCAACTCTTTCGGCGTGCAGGAACTGATGAACGGCATTGCCGATTTCGGCCCCGAGCCGCAGCCGCAACAGGCCGAACCGCGCCAGATTTGCCCCGATGAAAAAAAAGTCGCGGGCTTTGTCTTCAAAGTGCAGGCCAATATGGACCCGAAACACCGTGACCGTGTGGCCTTTGTACGGCTCGCCTCGGGGCATTTCAAACGGGGTATGAAGCTTACCCATGTGCGGTCGAAAAAGCCGATGGCCATTTCGAACCCCGTGCTGTTTCTGGCCTCGGACCGTGAGCTGGCGGAAGAGGCCTGGGCGGGGGATATCATCGGCATTCCCAACCACGGACAGCTGCGCATTGGCGATACGCTGACCGAGGGGGAAATGCTGCGCGCCACCGGCATCCCAAGCTTTGCGCCGGAACTTTTGCAAGGCGTGCGCGCGGGTGATCCGATGAAGGCCAAGCACCTTGAAAAAGCCCTGATGCAATTCGCCGAAGAGGGCGCAGCCAAGGTGTTCAAACCGCATATCGGTTCGGGCTTTATCGTGGGTGTTGTGGGGGCGCTGCAATTCGAAGTGCTCGCCTCGCGGATCGAGATGGAATACGGGCTGCCGGTGCGCTTTGAACCATCGCAATTCACCTCGGCCCGCTGGGTGTCTGGGGCGAAGGATGTGGTGGAGCGACTGATCAACACCAACAAGCAACATATCGCGCATGATCATGATGGAGATCCCGTGTTTCTGACACGTCTCCAATGGGATATCGACCGTGTTGAACGTGATTTCGACGGTGTGAAACTGACCGCGACCAAGGAAATGATGGTTTAAGCTTGACCCCTTCTTTCCGGCATTGAATTCTATCAATGATAGATTCTAATGCCGGAGATTTCCCGTGAAGCAGGTTTTACTCGCCAGCGTGATGTTGCTTGTGTCTCATCCCGCGCTTTCAAAAAACTCTGCAGAAAGCGAGATCGCAGCTTGCGCAGCTCAGCGTGGGAGTTTGGAGCGGCTGCAATGCTACGACGATCTTGCCGAAGCACTTAATCTTAATGGACCGCAGACCGCCGAAGTCACTGGTGTCGAAGGGAACACTGGTAAGTGGGATATACGAGAGAAGATCAATCCGATTGATGACAGCAAAACTGTTGTCCTGGCACTGGAGGCAGAAACCGGGCAAAACAGGTGGGGAAACAAGGTTGGGCTAGTCATTCGCTGTCAATCCAACAAAACTGAAATGTATATTGTTTGGAACGACTATCTTGGAAATGACGGGAACTATAATAACGAAGTGAAATACGTTCTCACGCGAATTGGCGATGCTAAAAGCGAGACTGAGAAATGGGGATTGTCGACCGATTCCAAAGCCACATTCACCCCCGGCTCCCCAATACCGAGATTGAAAAAAATGGTGAAAAGCGATTCATTTGTCGCGCAAACAACGCCATACAACGAAAGCCCAGTTACCGCAGTGTTTAACATTTCAGGACTTGAAGCAGCTCTTTCCCCCGTAATGAAGGCCTGCGGCTGGTCACTTTGAGTGAACCACTACCGCCTGACGC
This sequence comes from Aliiroseovarius crassostreae, assembly GCF_001307765.1. Classification (GTDB taxonomy): domain Bacteria; phylum Pseudomonadota; class Alphaproteobacteria; order Rhodobacterales; family Rhodobacteraceae; genus Aliiroseovarius; species Aliiroseovarius crassostreae. Next base: position 126,251 of record NZ_LKBA01000019.1, on the reverse strand, counting down.
TGGTAGCATTCCGTTTGGAATGTAATTCCAGATACTGAAGTATGATATCGTCGGTCACATTTCCCGATGTCGTCGAAAATACCCACGCGCCCAAAACCGCCTGCCCAGTAGCATTTGCGCGGCTCGGGAAACTCCATCCGGATACGGCGCGACGAGCGGCCCTTGATGCGCTGCATGACGTCGGACAGCGAAAGTTTCGGCGGGATCGACAGGAACATATGGACATGATCGCGCGCCAGCACACCGCGCACGATGTGAACACCCATCTCCTCACAAGTCTGGCCGATGATGTCCCGGATGCGTTCCCGCATCGGACCCTGCAAAACCTTGTAGCGGTATTTTGTGACCCACACGACGTGGAACCTGTGATAAAATCGCGTGGTCGCGGATGACGAGGAGAGATCATCAGAAGATTCGCTGCAGCGGACCGGCTCGAAGCCCGTAGTTTATCTCCAATAGCAGGAAAATCAAGTTGCGGGCATTTCGAAATCAACTTGTGTCTCAAGTTAATCTCGAAACGCTTTAGCCTGCAGATCCTCGCCCGGGGCTATGCCCGGAACGACATGAAAGCGGCCATTTGGCTTAGAAATGTAGCAACAATCGCAAGATATTGCGGGAATCGTCCATATTTCTGGGGAACGCGTTGACCATGGACGGATTTTTCTTTACCCCTTCCTCATCCGAGAGGGCGCGCTGAAAAATACCAGACGCGTCACGGCCATCCGGGCCTCCTTTCCTAGATGCACGGGCCAGAAGTGTCCGTGAAATATGGACATATATGACCAAATTTTCTGATCTGAAACTCAGCCCCAAGGTTTTGAAAGCCATTGATGAAGCTGGGTATGAAACCCCGACCCCTATTCAGGCCGGCGCGATTCCCCCCGCTCTTGAAGGGCGCGATGTGCTGGGCATTGCCCAGACAGGCACCGGCAAAACCGCCTCGTTCACCCTGCCCATGATCACCGCCCTTGCGCGTGGCCGGGCGCGGGCGAGAATGCCCCGTTCGCTGGTGCTTTGCCCCACGCGAGAACTGGCAGCCCAGGTGGCGGAGAACTTTGACATTTACGCCAAGAACGTGAAGCTGACCAAGGCGCTCTTGATCGGCGGCGTCAGTTTCAAGGAACAAGATGCCCTGATCGACCGGGGTGTTGATGTGCTGATTGCCACGCCCGGCCGCCTGCTTGACCATTTCGAACGCGGCAAACTGCTGCTCACTGGCGTGCAGATCATGGTGGTGGACGAAGCCGACCGGATGCTCGACATGGGGTTCATCCCCGATATCGAACGCATCTTCGGCCTCACCCCATTCACCCGCCAGACCCTGTTCTTCTCGGCCACAATGGCGCCTGAAATTGAGCGGATCACCAATACGTTCCTGTCAAACCCCGAGCGGATCGAAGTGGCCCGCCAGGCCACCACATCGGAAACAATCACGCAGGAACTGTGCATGTTCAAGGCGACCCGGAAGGATCGCGCCGCCTCTCAGAAACGCACGTTGCTGCGGGCGCTGATCGACCGGGAAGGCGAAAGCTGCACCAATGCGATCATCTTCTGCAATCGCAAGACCGATGTGGATATCTGCGCGAAGTCGCTGAAGAAATACGGCTACAATGCCGCTCCGATCCATGGGGATCTGGAACAATCCAAACGGATGGAAGTTCTGGACGGGTTCCGCGCTGGCACATTGAATTTCCTCTGTGCCTCTGATGTGGCGGCACGCGGACTGGACATTCCGAATGTCAGCCATGTGTTCAATTACGACGTGCCGGGCCATGCTGAGGACTATGTCCACCGGATTGGGCGCACCGGACGCGCCGGGCGCAGCGGCAAGGCAATCATGATCTGCGAACCCCGTGACGAGAAGAACCTCGATGCGGTGGAACGTCTGATCGAAAAGGCAATTCCGCGGGTGGAGAGCCCGCTGCCGCCCGAGGAGCGCAAATCGCGCTCACGTAAGGCCACGGATGAGAAAACGGACAGCCCGTCGAAAAGCGAAAGCAAATCGTCAAAACCTTCGGCCAGCAGTTCAGCCCGCAGCAGCAAAGACAGCCCGGCCTCGACCGCCCCGTCGGCTCCTGCCCCCAAGCAAAGCGAGCGTTACCAGAGTGACAGCCGCAGCTCTTCGCGCGGACGCAGCAATTCCAGCCGACGTGACAATGGCAGGATCATGGGAATGGGGGATCACACCCCTGATTTCATCGCCAAGAGCTTTGATGAGCGGCGTGAAGGGTAAAACCCTCTGAATAAAACAAAAAAGGCGAGCCTGGTGGCTCGCCTTTTTTCGTTCTGATGTCGTGCCTTATCCTTCGAGGCGACTGACCACCACGGTAACCTCAGGCTTGCGGCCGATTTCATCATTGGTGGTTTTGCGGGCAATGCGTTTGAGCTCTTCACCCAGCTTGTCATCATCGCGCAGGGTCTTGTCCCCGGCCCGCATCAGGAACTGGCCAAGGTCTTCTTCCAGAACATCCACCAGTGGCGCGCGGGAATGGCCCTGCTCGGGCAGGCCCATGATCTCGACCCAGGGTTCCCCCAGCGGTTCATCATTCTCGACAATCACATTCACGATCACATGGCCATTCAGCGCAAGCCGGATCCGATCACGGACGACCCCGTCCAGCGCACCGATCAGGATGTCTCCATCCAGATAGATCCGATCTGCTTCGACATGTTCCACCACATGGGGCGCGTCGCCGGTCAGGTCACAAACGGCGCCATTCACGACAACCACGGCAGTACGCCCATTTTCCTGCGCCAGCTTGGCATGTTCGCGCAGATGACGGTGCTCGCCATGCATCGGGATCACCATCTGCGGGTCAAAAATCTCATGGGTGCGCAGCAGGTCCGGACGGTTGGCATGGCCCGAGACGTGATAGAGATCGCTTTCGGCGATCACGTCCACTGCCATTTCCGAAAAGGCGTTCATGATCCGACCCACGCCGCGTTCATTGCCCGGAATGGTCTTGGACGAGAACAGGAACATGTCCCCTTCCTTCAGCGACATGCCCAGATATTTGCCCCGTGAAAGCTGGGCCGAGGCCGCACGGCGCTCGCCCTGACTGCCAGTGACAATCAACATCAGGTTTTCACGCGGAATATCGCGGGCATCCTCGGCGGTCACGGTTTTCGGGAAATCGCCAAGCACACCGGTTTCGACCCCGGCCTGGATCATCCGGCGCATGGCACGACCAAGCAGGCAGACCGAGCGACCTGCGGCCTCCCCCGCTTCGGCCAGCTGTTTCACACGCGCGACATTTGAGGCGAAAGTCGTGGCCACAACCATATGCGGTGCATCTTTGACAAGGTCACGCAACGGCGCCCCGACCGAGGCTTCGGTCCGGCCTTCGTGGTGCGAAAACACATTGGTGGAGTCACACACAAGCGCCTTGACGCCGGGCTTTGCAACTTCGCGCCACAGCTCTTCGTCAAACGGATCCCCCAGCACCGGGGTCGGATCCAGTTTGAAATCCCCCGTATGCACGACACGACCAGCAGGCGTATCAATCACCAGGCCCGAGCTTTCCGGGATCGAGTGCGAAAGCGGCAGGAACGACACTTTGAACGGCCCTGCCTCGATCACCTGCGGATAGACACCCGCCGCAATCACCACCTCTGGCACCTGCCCCGCTTCTTCCAGCTTGCGCTGTGCGTGGTGACGGGTGAAGGGGCGGGCATGGATGGGCGCCTTGAGTTTTGAATAGAGCCGCCCAACCGCGCCTACATGGTCCTCATGGGCATGGGTGATGAAAATCGCATCCAGCCGGTCGGCATTGGCCTCAAGCCAGCTCACATCCGGCATGATCAGGTTCACCCCCGGTGTGCTGTCCATATCCGGGAAAGTCACCCCCAGATCGACGAGAATCAGACGTTCCTTGCCGGGTTTGCCATAGCCATAGACATAGGCATTCATGCCGATCTCGCCGGCGCCTCCGAGCGGGAGATAGATCAGACGATCACTGGTCATATATTGCCCTGTTCCTTGTTGTAATCATAGATTTTAACCAAACCGTGCAAGGTCAGGTCATGTTCGATAAAGTCGTAAAGCTCAGCCCCTTGGGCAAAGAGGGATGACAGCCCGCCGGTGCCGATCACCTTCATGGGTTTACCATATTCCACTTTCACCCGGCCAATCAGCCCCTGCACGAGCCCCACATAGCCCCAGAAGATCCCGGACTGAATGCAGCCAACCGTATTGGTGCCGATCACCTTGTCAGGCTGGGTTACATCCACATGGGGAAGTGCCGCCGCCCCCTGGTGCAGGGCCTCAAGTGACAGGTTCACCCCCGGCGCAATCACCCCGCCAATATAGGCCCCATCCTCGGCCACCACGTCAATATTGGTGGCGGTGCCAAAATCCACCACCATGCAGTTGCCACCATGACGGTCAAACGCAGCCACGGCATTTGCGAGCCGATCCGGGCCTGGCACCGCGCCTTCGTCCACCCGAGGCGGGATCGGAAGCAGGCAATCGGATTTGCCCACCACAAGCGGGCGACAACCGAAAAAACGGTCCGCAAAGACACGCAGATTCCACACAACCCGCGGCACGGTTGAGCTGATCACCACCCCGGTGATGTCCGGTTTGATGCCGTAATGGCTCATCAGCGTGGAAAACCAGGTGAAATAGGCATCCGCCGTGCGCGAATGATGGGTCGAGGTCCTGAGCGTGCACAGAAACTGTTCGCCGTCCCAAATCGAGAACACCGTATTCGTGTTGCCGGTATCAATGGCCAGAAGCATGTTCTGTCCCCCTCAAAAGAAAATCTCGGCTGCGGGGATCACCTCGCGCCCTGTCGCGGTAGATAGAACAAGGTTGCCCTCTCCGTCCACCGTGTCAAATCGCCCCTGATATTCATGCTGCATGGTGCGCGCGGTGATCACCTCACCCAATTTGGCCGCCCGCGCCAGCCAGGCTTCGCGGATCGGTTCAAAACCGTAGGTGCTGAACTGGGTTTCGTAATGGGCATAGGAGGGTGCCAGCAGATCCAAGAACGCCTCTGGATCAAGTTGAACACCGGTTTCCCCCGCAAGGCTGACCGGTGCAACGGCGCCGGGTTCGACCATCGCACTGCCCGGCGCGTCGATCAGGTTGACACCGATCCCGATGGCCAGATGAGCCTGCCCGGTGCCATAGCCACCGCTTTCCAGCAGGATCCCGGCCACCTTGCCGCCATTCAGCAGCACGTCATTGGGCCATTTGAGCGTCAACCCGGAGGTGCGCCCAGTGGCCTGTGCAAACGCATCATAAAGCGCAAGCGAGGCCACGAAACTGCGCAGCGCCACCAGATTGGGGGGCTCTTTTGGGCACATCACCAGCGTAGCGGCAAAATGCCCCTTTGGCGCCACCCAGACCCGCCCACGGCGGCCCCGGCCTTTGGTCTGTTCAAGTGCAAGGATCCATGTCGGACCAAGAAGACCCGGCGCAATGCGCCGGGCCTCTTCATTTGTGCTATCGACAGAGGTCAGAACCCGTCGACCAAAGCCATCGGGCCACTTATTTGACAAGAGCCGCCGCGGCAGCCTGTGCCGCCCCTTCGATGCCGAAGAAGTTCACAAAACCCACCAGCACGATCACAGCAGAGGCCATCAGGGCCGTCCAGGCGGCAGGCGACATATTCACTTCCACACCTTCGTTTTCATCGCCAAAATACATGAAGTAGACGATCCGCAGGTAATAGAAGGCACCAATAACAGAGGCGATCACCGCAGCCACGGCAAGCCAGGTCATGCCTGCATTCACCGCAGCAATCAGCACACCCAGCTTGGCAAAGAAGCCGAGCATCGGCGGCACACCTGCAAGGCTGAACATCAGGATCAGCATGGCCAGCGCCTTGGCTTTATCGACCGATGCGAACTGGTGCAGCGCCGCAATGTCAGTGACCGGCTGACCGTCCCGCTCCATCGACATGATGAAGGCGAAGGTGCCGACATTCATGGCCACGTAAACGGCCATATATTGCAGCATCATCTGCACCCCGTACTCGCTCCCCGAGGCCAGCCCCAGCAGGGCAAACCCCATATGAGCGATCGACGAATAGGCCATCAGGCGCTTGATATTGCGCTGCCCGATTGCGGCAAAGGCACCGAGGAACATGGAGAGCACGGCCAGAAGGGCAATGATCTGCTGCCAATCGCCAATCGCTGACCCGAACGCGTCGAACATCACGCGGGCAAACAGGCCCATGGCGGCGAATTTCGGTGCGGTTGCAAAGAAGGCGGTGACAGGTGTCGGCGCCCCTTCGTAAACATCCGGGGTCCACATATGGAACGGAACAGCCGAGACTTTGAACGCAAGGCCGGTTGCGATGAACACGAGGCCCACCAGCAGCCCAAGCCCCACCCGACCGTCATTGGCGGCGGTGATGATGCCCGCAAAATCAGTGGTGCCAGCATAGCCATAAGCCAGCGAGGAACCGTAAAGCAGCAGGCCCGACGACAGGGCGCCCAGCACGAAATACTTCATACCGGCTTCGGTCGATTTGGCGCTGTCACGGTTCAGCGAAGCCACGACATACAGGGCAAGCGATTGCAGTTCCAGCCCCATGTAAAGCGACATGAGGTTGCCGGCCGATACCATTATCATCATGCCGACGGTCGAGAGGGCAACCAGAATGGGGTATTCGAATTTCAGCAGTCCACGGCGCGACATGGTCGCTTCGCCCACCACCAAAACAGCCGCCGCGGCAAGCAGGATCGCAACTTTGCCAAACCGTGCATAGGCATCGTCAATGAACATGCCGTTGAAGGCCGAACTGGCCCCCTCACCGCCTGCAATGATCACCGCGAGGACAACCATGACGCCAGCGGTGACCCAGGTCAGCAGTTTGGCCATCGTATCTTTGCCGGTATAGACCGCGCCCAGAAGGGCGGCCATGGCATAGACCGACAGCAGGATCTCGGGAAGAACCGTTTGAATGTCGACAGAGCTCATAATCCGCCCCCTTTAGTGCGAGGTTGCCGCTTGCATCACCTCGGCCGTATCGACCGGGAGTGCAGCGTGGTAGTTGTTGAGAAGCGCCTCAACCGACGGTCCGATGATATCGGTCACCAGCGACGGATAGACACCCAGGATCAGGGTCATGGCAACCAGCGGGGCAAAGATCATCTTTTCCCGTTTGTCCATGTCGGTGATCGCCTTCAGGCTTTCCTTGATCAGGTCGCCAAAGACCACCCGACGGTAAAGATAAAGCGCATAAGCTGCCGAGAAGATCACACCGGAGGTTGCCACCAGGGCCACCCAGGTGTTGGCCTGGAACATACCCACCAGCGTCAGGAATTCACCCACGAAGCCCGAGGTGCCCGGAAGCCCGACATTGGCCATGGTGAAGAACATGAAGATCAGCGCATAGGACGGCATCCGGTTCACCAGCCCGCCGTAGGCGTTGATGTCACGGGTATGCATCCGGTCATAGATCACGCCGACACACAGGAAGAGTGCGCCCGAGATGAAGCCGTGGCTGATCATCTGGAAAATCGCCCCATCCACACCTTGCTGGTTCGCAGCAAAGATACCGGCAGTCACATACCCCATGTGGGCAACAGACGAATAGGCGATCAGCTTCTTCATATCCTCCTGCACCATCGCCACAAGCGAGGTGTAAACAATTGCGATAGCCGAAAGCCACAGGATGAAACTTGCCATCGTGTCTGCCCCGACCGGGAACATCGGCAATGAGAACCGTAGGAAGCCATAGCCACCCATTTTCAGAAGGATCGCCGCCAGAACCACCGAACCGGCGGTCGGCGCCTGCACGTGTGCGTCCGGCAACCAGGTATGCACCGGCCACATCGGCATTTTCACCGCGAAAGAGGCGAAGAAGGCCAGGAACAGCAGGGTCTGGATCCCGCCGACGATGTGAACCCCCATGAAGGTGATGGTCTCACTGTCAAACTTGTGACCGGCCAGCACCTCGAAATCCGTGCCCACTTCCAGCGCCATATAGACCATGGCAACCAGCATCAGGACCGAGCCGATGAAAGTGTAGAGGAAGAATTTGAACGCGGCATAGATCCGGTTCGCGCCCCCCCAGATACCAATGATCAGGAACATCGGGATCAGGCCTGCTTCGAAGAACAGGTAGAACAGAACCAGGTCCAGCGCCATAAATACGCCCAGCATCAGGGTTTCCAAAAGCAGGAAGGCAATCATGTATTCCTTCACACGCTTTTCGACACCCCAGCTGGCCCAGATGGTCAGCGGCATCATGAACGTGGTCAGCATGACAAACAGGACCGAAATCCCGTCGACACCCATCTTGTATTTCAGGCCCATGATCCAGTTTGCCTCTTCGACAAACTGATACCCCGTGTTCTCGGCATCAAACCCGGTCAGGACCAGAAGCGAGAACAGGAAGGTGGCAATGGTTGCTGCCAGCGCCAGCCATTTGGCATTGCGCGCAGCCGCCTTGTCATCTCCGCGCAGGAAGAGCGCAAGGATGACCGCCGCAACCAGCGGCAGGAAGGTAATGATGGAAAGCAGGTTATTCATTAGTGCGACCCACCGTTGATAAGCATAAGCGAAACCAGAGCAACGATGCCGAGGATCATCGCAAAGGCATAGGTGAAGACATAACCGGACTGGGCCCGGCCGGCCTGTTTGGTGACCCAGGGCACAAAGCCCATGGCCACACCGTTCAGGAAGCCGTCAATGGTATTCCCGTCACCGCGTTTCCATAGGAAACGACCGATGGCAAAGGCGGGCTTGACGAAAATCGCGTCGTAAAGCTCGTCGAAATACCATTTGTTCAGTAGGAATTGGTAAATCGCCGGGAAGGTATTGGCCAGGCGTTTCGGCAAGGACGGGTTCACGATATAGAACCAGAACGCAACCACAAACCCCAGAACCATGGCGATGAAGGGCGACACCTTGACCCAGGTCGGGACTTGGTGCGCCTCATCCATTACATGGTTGTCCGGAGCCATGAAGATCGCACCCACAGGTGCGCCGGGGGCCATGCCCGTCACCTCAAGATCATCGCCATGAGCCGCGTCCGCAGCCGGAGCATTGTCATCCGTCGCCGCAGCGCCCTGATCCCCCGCATCAGCGGTCTCATGGGCTTCGATGCCGAAGAACTGGTTGACCTTGTTATGATCGCCAAAGAACGACCCGTACCAGATCATCCCCGAGAAGATCGCGCCAAGGGCCAGAACCCCAAGCGGAACCAGCATCACTATCGGGCTTTCATGGGCATGATCATGGGTGTGCTTGTCGCCACGCGCCTTGCCATAGAAGGTCAGGAACATCAGGCGCCATGAATAAAAGCTGGTGAAGAGCGCGGCGATGACCAGCATCCAGAAGGCATAGCCCCCCTGGGTGCCTGCATAGGCGCTTTCAATCACGGCATCTTTCGACAGGAAGCCCGCAAAGCCGATGGTGGTCAGCGGAATGCCAACACCCGTGATGGCCAGCGTCCCGATCATCATAGCCCAGAACGTCATCGGCATCTTCTTACGAAGGTTGCCATAGTTGCGCATGTCCTGCTCGTGATGCATCCCGTGGATCACCGAACCGGCCCCAAGGAACAGCATGGCCTTGAAGAAGGCGTGGGTGAACAGGTGGAACATGGCAACCGAATAGACGCCAACACCTGCGGCCACGAACATGTAGCCCAGCTGGGAACAGGTCGAATAGGCAATCACGCGTTTGATGTCATTTTGCACAAGACCCACGGTCGCGGCGAAGAATGCAGTGGTGGCGCCCAGCACAACGATAAAGTCGGTGGCCGCCGGGGCGTATTCCATCAAAGGCGACATGCGGCAGACCAGGAACACACCCGCGGTCACCATGGTCGCGGCGTGGATCAGAGCCGACACCGGGGTCGGGCCTTCCATCGCATCCGGCAACCAGGTGTGCAGGATTAGCTGAGCCGATTTGCCCATTGCACCGACGAACAGCAGGAAGGCCAGCAGGTTGGCCGCGTTCCACTCGGTCCAGAGGAAATGGATCTGCGTTTCGGCCAGCTGGGGTGCCGCGGCAAACACATCGTCAAAACGGATGCTGTCCGTCAGGTAGAACAGTCCGAAGATCCCCAGAGCGAAGCCGAAATCCCCCACGCGGTTCACCACGAAAGCCTTGATGGCCGCAGCGTTTGCGGAGGGCTTTTTGTAGTAGAACCCGATCAGCAGGTAAGAGGCCACACCCACGCCTTCCCAGCCAAAGAACATCTGCAGCAGGTTGTCAGAGGTGACCAGCATCAGCATGGTGAAGGTAAAGAAGGACAGGTAGGCAAAGAAGCGCGGACGATAGCTGGCATCACCAAAGTGATCGTCATGCGCCATGTAGCCCATCGAATAGAGATGCACCAGCGACGACACCGAGGTGACGACGATCAGCATGATCGCGGTCAGACGATCCAGACGGATCGACCAGTCCACGCTAAGCGAACCCGACGACACCCAGTCCAGCAGATGAATGGTTTGAGTCTCAGACCCCAGCCCGAAGAAAATCGACCAGGACAGGGCCGCCGAAAGGAACAGAAGCGCGGTGGTCAGAACCTGCGCGCCCTTGTCCCCGATCACGCGATGGCCGAAGCCCGCAATCAGCGCGCCGATGAGCGGCGCAAAAAGAACGATCGTAGCTGCCATTGCCTCAGCCTTTCATCACGTTGACATCTTCCACGGCAATCGAGCCGCGGTTACGGAAGAAGCTGACGAGGATGGCCAGGCCAATTGCGGCCTCGGCCGCGGCAACCGTCAGCACGAAGAGGGTAAAGACCTGACCGGTCAGATCCCCCAGATAGCTGGAGAAGGCCACAAGGTTGATGTTCACCGCCAAAAGCATCAATTCGATGCTCATCAGCAGGATGATCACGTTCTTGCGGTTCAGGAACAGCCCGAAAATGCCGATGACGAACAAAGCCGCCGCGACGCCCAAATAATGCTCAAGTCCTACCATTATGTCCTGTTCCCTTCTTGGACCACGCAGATCGCGGCCCGCTTCTTTTCGTATGTTTCTGTCCGGATCATGATGTCAGCCCACTTACAACCCCTGGCCCGGTTTCACGTCGATGATTTCCATCGCCTTGGCCGGGTCGCGGTGCATCTGTGCCATCACGTTTTGGCGTTTCACATGGGGGCGGTGGCGCAGCGTCAGCACAATCGCTCCGATCATGGCGACCAGCAGGATCAGCCCCGCCAGTTGGAAGAGGAGGATGTAGTCGGTGTAAAGCACCAGACCCAGCGCCTCGGTGTTGTGGATCTCTGCAATCGCAGGGGTGATCGACTGGCGTGCAGCCTCAGCCCCGTCAGCGAAATGCCAGGTGCCGAAGATCGTGCCCAGTTCCATCAGCAAGATCACACCGATCAAAAGCGCCAAGGGCAGCGATTGGGCGATCTCGGCCTTCAACTCGGCGAAATCCACATCCAGCATCATTACCACGAAGAGGAACAGCACTGCGACGGCGCCCACATAGACGATCATCAGGAGCATCGCCACGAACTCGGCCCCCAGCAGAACAAACAGACCGGTTGCGCCCACAAAGGCGGTGATCAGCCAAAGGACCGAATGCACGGGGTTGCGTGCCATAACAGTGAAAAATCCACCCGTGACCGTGGTCAGGGCAAAGAGGTAAAAAGCGTAGTCGGCAACGCTCATGCGTCCCCCTCCTCGTTTTCGTCAAAGACAGCTTGCGCTTCTTCCAGCGCCCGGTTCATCGCCGGCAGGCCGCCCAACATGGACATTTGATAGATCACTTCCGCGATCTCTTTTTCGGATGCCCCCGCTTCAAGAGCGTGGCGCACGGTGATTTTGATCTGCGGGCCAGCTTGCGCCCCCGCGGCCACCAGACCGGCGAGTGCAACCAGCATCCGCGTCTTGGTGTCCAGACCATCTTTGTTGAAAGCATTGCCAAACATCAGGTCCATCATGTCTTTCGGCATGGTGGGCATCAGCTTATCAAGACCTTCGGGCACGAACTTCTCCAACGCCGGATTGAAGGCGCGCAGCATATGCGTGCCCTGCTCCAGCATCTCGGCGTATTTCTTGGAAAAGTCGTTCATGTTCTTTCTCACCCTTTAGCGATACGGCGCGTCCAGCTCGATATTGCGCGCGATCTCGGCTTCCCAACGTTCGCCGTTCTCCAGCAGTTTTTCCTTGTCGTAAAACAGCTCTTCGCGGGTTTCGGTGGCAAATTCGAAATTCGGCCCCTCAACAATTGCATCCACCGGGCAGGCTTCCTGGCAGAAACCGCAATAGATGCATTTGGTCATGTCGAGGTCATAGCGCGTGGTGCGGCGCGAGCCATCTTCGCGCGGTTCCGCGTCGATGGTGATCGCCTGCGCCGGGCAAATCGCTTCGCAGAGTTTACAGGCAATGCAACGCTCTTCCCCGTTGGGATAGCGGCGCAGCGCGTGTTCACCGCGGAAACGGGGCGACAGGGGTCCCTTCTCATGCGGATAGTTCAGCGTTGCCTTCGGTGCGAAGAAGTATTTCAGGCCAAGCTGAAACCCTTTCACAAAATCCGCCAGCAGGAAGTATTTTGTTGCGCGTGCGTAATCAAAAGCCATCTATCAGCCCCCCACTGCCCAGCGGGCATACGTGCCCCAGAATGCCCCGTATTGGGCGAAGAATGCGACCAGAACAACCCAGGCCAGCGACAGTGGCAGGAATACTTTCCAACCAATGCGCATCAGCTGGTCATAGCGGTAGCGCGGCGTGATGGCCTTCACCATCGAGAAGACGAAGAAGAAGAAGAAGATCTTGATCGCCAGCCAGAAGAACCCGTCCGGCAGTGCCTCAACCGGCGACAGCCAGCCACCGAAGAACAGGATCGAAATCAGCGTACACATCAGCACGATGGCTACATATTCACCGATCATGAACAGAAGGAACGGGGTCGAGGAATATTCCACCTGATAGCCAGCCACCAGCTCCGATTCCGCCTCTGGCAGGTCGAACGGCGGGCGGTTGGTTTCCGCGAGCGCCGAGATCAGGAACAGGAACACCATCGGGAAATGCGGCAGCCAGTACCAGCTGAAGAGGCCAGCACCGTCCTGCGCGCGCACGATGTCACCAAAGTTCATCGACCCGGTGGTGATGATCACACCGATAATGATCAGACCGATTGAGACTTCGTAAGAAATCATCTGTGCCGCCGAGCGCAGCGAGCCCAAGAACGGGTATTTCGAGTTCGACGCCCAGCCGCCCATGATCACGCCGTAAACCTCAAGCGAGGAGACCGCGAAGACAAACAGGATCGCCACATTCACATCCGCCAGCACCCAGCCGTCGTTGAACGGGATCACCGCCCAGGCCACCATGGCAAGCACAAAGCTCATCATCGGGGCAAGGAAGAAGACAAAACGGTCGGCCCCTGCGGGCACCACGATTTCCTTCAGCACATATTTCAGGAAGTCCGCAAAGGATTGCAGCACCCCGAAGGCACCCACCACGTTGGGACCTTTGCGCATTTGAACAGCTGCCCAGACCTTGCGGTCAAAATAGAGCAGAAAGGCCAGCGCCACCAGAAGTGGGACCACGATCAGCAAACCCTGACCAATGATCAAAAGCGCGATGCCCAGATTGGTTGTCGTGAAGAATTCATACATATCTCTTCATGCCCTCAGACCGTCGGTATTCCGTTTTCAAGACAATTCTGCACAGTCACTTCCGCGTCGATCGTTTTCAGACCCTTTGGAAGCGCGGCCGAAATCACGTAAGCCGCATTGCCTGTCCAGGTATTGCCCCTGTCATTCACTGTTGTGCGCACATGGCGGGCAAATCCGTACCCGCGAATAAGCGCATATTGCGCGGCCGCGCATTCCGCATAGGCCGCCACATCTTCGTTGCCACGCGCACCAGTCATGGTGACGTGAAAATTGACCAGATCCCCATCCAGAAGCTGCGTCTTCACCCCAAGGTATTCCGGGGTAAAGGGTTGCGGCTCCTCGGTTTTCTGCGGCTCAGACGGCACACAGGCAGACAGGAGAGCGGCCAGAGCCCCCCCCGTCATCATTGCCTGTGTTCCCATCTTACGCATTGTCCGGATCCCGTCCTGTTCGTGTTACTCTGCTGCCAGCTTTTCAGACTGACGCGCCCGTGCCTGGGCAGACAGCTCTGCCATCACCTCAGAGGCGCGTGCAATCGGGTTGGTCAGGTAGAAATCGCCGATCACATAGCGGAAGCTCGCTTTGCCAAGTGACCCCGTGGTGAGCGGTTGCCAGCTGTTTTCAACAACCTGGTCGATGGCAGCCAGATGCGGCACCGCGTCAACCATTGCCTGACGCAGACCCGCGAGGCTGTCCCACGGAAGGGTCTGACCCAGTTCGGCCGACAGGGCGCGCAGAATGGCCCAGTTTTCCTTGGCCTCACCCACCGGGAAAGCGGCGCGTTGCGCAAGCTGCGGACGGCCTTCGGTGTTGACGAAAAGACCAGCCTCTTCCGTATAAGCCGCCCCCGGCAGGATGATATCGGCGCGCATGGCACCGCGATCCCCGTGGCTGCCCATGTAAATCACGGTTGGGCCCGCATCGATGTCGATCTCGTCCGCGCCCATGTTGAAGATCACCTCTGCATCATGGGTGGCCGCCTCGATGCCGCCTTCGGTCACCGCCCCCACATCCAGCGCGCCCACGCGGCCAGCGGCCGTGTGCAGAACCATCAGTTTGGAGCCGGTATCTTCGGCAAGCTTCATCGCAGCCGCGAGAACCGCGAGACCATCCGCCTCGCGCAGCGCGCCCATGCCAGCGATCACAACAGACGGCGCCTCTTTCACGGCGCCATAGTCTTTGTTCAAAAGGCTCTCGAGAGCGGCGCGATCATTGCCGACATGTGCATATTCATAAGTCAGATCAACGGCGTCCCCCACCAGACCAACATTGGCACCTTTCAGGCAGGCCTTGCGGATCCGCGCGTTCAGAACCGGCGCTTCGACACGCGGGTTGGTGCCAATGAGCTGAATGAACTTTGCATTGTCGATGTCTTCGATCGACGCGGTACCCACGTAGCCCGAACGGTTGTCGGTGGGCAGGCGCGCATTATCAACACGGCATTCCACCTTGCCGCCCAGCCCTTCGATCAGGGTCTTGAGCGAGAACGCCATTTCGACATTGGCCAGATCCCCAATGAGACCTGCAACCTTCTTGCCTTTCATCGCCTCGGCTGCTGCGGTCAGAGCTTCGCCCCAACCTGCTTTGCGCAGCTTGCCATTTTCACGGATATAAGGCGTGTCCAGGCGCTGACGGCGCAGACCGTCCCAGATGAAGCGGGTCTTGTCGGAAATCCATTCCTCGTTCACGCCATCATGGTTGCGCGGCAGGATCCGTTTCACTTCACGGCCCTTGGTGTCGACACGAATATTTGAGCCCAGAGCGTCCATCACATCAATGGTTTCGGTCTTGGTCAGTTCCCACGGACGGGCGGTGAACGCATAAGGTTTTGAGGTCAGCGCGCCAACCGGGCAGAGGTCAATGATATTGCCCTGCAGGTTGCTGTCCAAAGTCTGGTTCAGATAGCTGGTGATTTCCGCGTCTTCACCGCGACCGGTCTGCCCCATCTGGGTGATGCCCGCGACCTCGGTCGTGAAGCGCACACAGCGGGTGCAGGAAATGCAGCGGGTCATCGTGGTCGACACAAGCGGACCAAGATCCAGATCGTCCACGGCACGTTTCTGTTCCTTGAACCGCGAGCCGGACAGGCCATAGGCAACCGCCTGGTCCTGCAGGTCACATTCGCCACCCTGATCGCAGATCGGGCAATCCAGCGGGTGGTTGATCAGCATAAATTCCATCACGCCTTCGCGGGCCTTCTTGACCATCGGCGAGTTGGTTTTCACCACCGGCGGCTGGCCTTCCGGCCCCGGGCGCAGATCACGCACCTGCATCGCGCAGGAGGCTGCGGGTTTGGGCGGGCCGCCCACAACTTCGACAAGGCACATGCGGCAGTTGCCGGCAATCGACAGACGCTCGTGATAACAGAAACGCGGCACTTCCACGCCTGCTACCTCACAAGCCTGGATCAGCGTCATCGCGCCATCCACTTCGACTTCCATATCGTCAATGACGATCTTTTTCAGGTCGCTCATCACGGTCCCTTTTCATCCTGCAAGAGGCCCATGCCCCCTGCCCTTTCCTTGCCTTTACCCGCAGGCCCTGCCGTCATTCCGACAGAAGCTTGCCCGTAAAAGTTCCTTTATCCATTTCTGCGCGGCCCACCGCACAGTAACTTTCCTCGTCGCCCTTTCGGGCGCCCATATCCGCAAGCATCGGTTCGGCAATGGCCCGAAACCGTTCCTGCTCTTCCTCGCTGTCCACATAGGCCACGATCTCACGGATCGAGTAGCCCAGAGAATGCGCATAGGCCTGAAGGGCCATCGCCTTGTTGAACAGTCGAAACTTGCGCAGGCTCAGCGTATCGCAGTTTTCGTCGATCAAATGGGCAAGAGCCGCCCAAAGCAGTTCGTTATGCACCCGCGTATCTTTGCGCATCACCGCGTAGTCCACCGCAAATGCGGACGTGGCGATATTTGCGGCAAGAACACTGGCGAGAACGGTTTTGAACTTGGTCATGAAATCACTCCTTTTGCTGTGCAAAAGGTGGAAACCCGCCCCCATGACATGCAATAACAACGCCCGTCAGCAGGCGATTTAACGCCTGCTTCCAAGATGTTACGCATGGGGGGGCATGTTTTCATGACGTCGTTTCTTCCTGTTCTTACTCAGCCGCGATGCTGGCTTTGCCCTGTTTGTTGACCCGGATGCGATCTTCGATCTCGTCGCGGAAATTGCGGATCAGACCCTGGATCGGCCAGGCGGCTGCATCACCAAGGGCGCAGATCGTGTGACCTTCCACCTGCTTGGTGACATCCCACAGCATGTCGATCTCTTCCACATCTGCTTCGCCCCGCATCAGGCGATCCATCACCCGCATCATCCAACCGGTGCCTTCGCGGCACGGCGTGCACTGGCCGCAGCTTTCGTGTTTATAGAATTTCGACAGGCGCCAGATGGCCTTGATGATGTCGGTCTGCTGATCCATTACGATCACGGCCGCAGTGCCGAGACCCGAACCAAGATCATTGCGCAGATAGTCGAAATCCATGATCGCATCGCGCATGTTTTCACCACGCACACAGGGCACCGAAGAACCGCCGGGGATCACAGCCTTGAGGTTGTCCCAACCGCCGCGAATACCGCCGCAATGCTTTTCGATCAGCTCTTCGAACGAGATCGACATCGCTTCTTCGACCACACAGGGATTGTTCACATGTCCCGAAATGCCGAAAAGCTTGGTGCCCGCATTGTTCGGACGCCCAAACGAGGTAAACCATTCCGGGCCGCGCCGCAGGATGGTCGGCACAACGGCAATCGATTCCACATTGTTCACCGTGGTCGGGCAGCCATACAGGCCAGCCCCCGCCGGGAAGGGCGGCTTCATGCGCGGCATGCCTTTTTTGCCTTCAAGGCTTTCGATCAGCGCAGTTTCCTCACCACAGATATAGGCACCGGCACCGTGATGCAGGAACAGGTCGAAATCCCAGCCCGACCCTGCTGCGTTCTTGCCGAGCAGGCCCGCATCATAGGCTTCATCTATCGCGGCCTGCAGAGCCTCACGCTCGCGGATGAATTCGCCGCGGATATAGATGTAGGCCGTGTTGGCATTCATCGCAAAAGACGCAATCAGCGCGCCTTCGATCAGCGTGTGCGGATCGTGGCGCATGATTTCGCGGTCTTTACAGGTGCCGGGTTCGGACTCATCCGCATTGATCACCAGATAGGCCGGGCGACCGTCGCTTTCCTTCGGCATGAACGACCATTTCAGACCGGTCGGGAAGCCCGCGCCCCCACGCCCGCGCAGCCCCGAGGCCTTCATCTGTTCGATGATCCAGTCGCGACCCTTCTTGATGATCCCGGCTGTGCCGTCCCAGTGGCCACGTGCCTTGGCGCCCGCAAGGGTGCGCTCGTGCATGCCATAAAGGTTGGTAAAGATCCGGTCTTTATCCTGCAGCATTCGCTCTTATCCTTCATCATTCCGGCGGCTCTTGCGCCAGATCCGATACGTTAAGACCAGGCCAAACACAAACCCGGCCAGGGCCATCAGATCCACCAGCGCCATGGTCCGATTGGACCATTCGAGGCTTTTCCCGACCCAGGCAGCACCGACCCACAGCGCACCGGTCAAGGCAATGACGATCCCCGCCACGCGCCCGTCCCGGCCATTACTGTTCAATGGGTCCTGTGCCATCGTCATACTTTCATTCCGCCCTTAATAGACGTCGCCCTTTTTTACCTTGTTCGAGAACGCGGTCTCGCCGCCCTCGGCAAGGATCTTGGCCTGTTCGACCCAACCATCCCGTTCGATCCGGCCTTTGAATTTCAGATTGTCATCCACCCAGGCAATCTCGTCCGCGGTCCATTTTGCGATCTGGTCGAAATGCCAGAACCCCAGTTCGTTCAGGGTCTGCTCCAGCTTGGGACCAACACCTTTGAGCTGTTTGAGATCATCGGCGCCGGCCTTGCGCGGCGCTTTCATGACGCGCGGCTTCCTGGCCTCACCAGTGGTGGCAGCAGGGGCCTCTGCCTTGTCAGCTTTGGCTTTCTTGGCAGGCGCAGCTTTCTCAGCCGTCGCTGCCGCAGGTTTGGCTGCTTTCTTCTGCTGGTTGGCAGGCTTGCCCGCGTCCGCCGCTTTCGGCGGGGCCGTCTTGGCGCCGGTGGCATTCTTGCCCAGCCACGGGGTCGAGAGCGGCACTTCGGTGCCGTCGATCCGCTTGATGCTGTCGCCAATATCCGTTGCCAGCTGCACCGAGGCGTTATACTGCGCCTTGCCGCTTTCAAATTCGGTGAGCGAGGTCAGACCGGCCAGCGGTTCCGACCCGTAACGACCGTTTTGCGGACCGGGCACCGGCACGGTGCCTGCGGCCATCTCGTCGATCATCTTGGCAAAACCTTCGGCGGTCAGATCCTCGAAGTAATCTTTGCCGATCTGCGCCATCGGCGCGTTGGTGCAGGAGCCAAGGCACTCGACCTCTTCCCAGCTGAACTTGCCATCTTCCGAGAGTTGATGCGGCTTGTCCGCAATCTTCTCACGACAGACGGCAATCAGGTCTTCCGCGCCGCAAATCATGCAGGACGTGGTGCCGCAAATCTGGATATGCGCCACGGATCCAACCGGTTGCAGCTGGAACATGAAGTAGAAGGACGCCACTTCCAGCACGCGGATATAGGCCATGCCAAGCATGTCAGCCACGGCTTCGATCGCGGGCTTGGACAGCCAGCCTTCCTGTTCCTGGGCACGCCACAGAAGCGGGATCACCGCCGAGGCCTGACGCCCTTCGGGATATTTCGTAATCTGCCCTTCCGCCCAAGTAAGGTTGGCGGGTGTGAAAGCAAAGCTTTCGGGCTGTTCATGATGCAAACGGCGGAGCATTAGCGGTCGATCTCCCCAAACACGATATCCATGGTGCCGATAATGGCGGCGACGTCGGCGAGCTGGTGGCCACCGGCCACGTAATCCATCGACTGAAGGTGCAGATACCCCGGCGCGCGGATCTTGGCGCGGTAGGGTTTGTTGGACCCGTCAGAGACGAGGTAGACGCCGAACTCACCTTTCGGGGCTTCCACGGCGGCGTACACTTCGCCTGCCGGAACCTTGAACCCTTCGGTGTAGAGCTTGAAGTGGTGGATCAGGCTTTCCATGTCGCGCTTCATGTCGCCGCGTTTCGGCGGGGTCAGCTTGCCGCGGGCCAGAACGTCGCCCTGCCCTTCGGGCGCGCGCAGTTTGGCAATCGCCTGATGCATGATTTTCAGCGACTGGCGCATCTCTTCCATGCGGACGAGATAGCGGTCGTAACAGTCGCCGTTCTTGCCAACCGGGATCTGGAAGTCAAATTCATCATAACATTCATAGGGTTGCGCACGACGCAAGTCCCAAGCCAGACCCGAGCCGCGCACCATCACGCCCGAATAGCCCCAGTTCAAAATGTCCTCTTCATTCACGACGCCAATATCGGCGTTACGCTGTTTGAAGATGCGGTTTTCGGTCAGCAGCCCGTCGATATCGTCGATCTTTTCCGGGAACTCATTGGCCCAGGTTTCGATATCATCAATCAGCTCCGGCGGCAGGTCCTGATGCACACCACCGGGACGGAAATAGTTGGCGTGCAGGCGGGCCCCGCAGGCGCGCTCGTAAAAGATCATCAGCTTTTCACGCTCTTCAAAGCCCCAGAGCGGCGGCGTCAGCGCGCCCACGTCCATGGCCTGCGTGGTGATGTTCAGCAGGTGGTTCAGGATCCGGCCAATTTCCGAATACAGCACGCGGATCAGCTGCCCGCGACGCGGCACCTCGACCCCGGCGAGCTTTTCGATCGCCAGACACCAGGCATGTTCCTGGTTCATCGGCGCCACATAGTCGAGCCGGTCGAAATAAGGAAGGTTCTGCAGATAGGTGCGGCTTTCCATCAGCTTTTCGGTGCCGCGATGAAGCAGGCCGATATGCGGGTCAGCGCGTTCCACGATCTCGCCATCCAACTCCAGCACCATCCGCAGCACGCCGTGCGCGGCCGGGTGTTGCGGGCCGAAGTTAATATTGAAATTGCGGATCTTCTGTTCGCCGGTTTCGGCGTCATTGAAGCCTTTGGTTCCGTCCATCATACGTTCACCATCTTCTGGGTCCATTCCGCCGGCAGTTCACCCATGAACTTTTCGACGAAATTGTATTGCGGGTTCAGGGCCTGTCGCAGTTTTTCGACGGGCGCCGCGAAATTCGGGTAACGCAGCCCTTTATGGACGCGTTTCTCAAAAAGGGCCTTGGCCGGTTCAAGGCCTGCAAAAGTGCACAGGCGTTGAATAGCATCGTCCGAGAACAGGGTCTCGTAATATTCGAAATGCACACGCTCGCGCGGGACAACCTTCAGCAGGTTGTTGATCGTGCGGCGGTAATTCGAACGCAGGATGTGCAGATCGCTGTCTTCTTCCGAGAGGAATTTCTCAATCTTGCGGTTGAGCTCGTCCAGGTCCCCATGGCTGTCCATGCGCAGATGCGACAGGACCCGCTCCACCGGGTCACGCATCAAAAACAGGAAACGGGCATTTTCGGACAGATCCGCCATCTTTTGAAAGCTTTGTGCCGAAAGAGATCCGTAAGACGGGGTGAAATCCACCGCCAGCCCGGCTTTGCCATGATCCGAGATGAAATCCAGATACGCTGCGTCGTCACGGGTCTGGCCATCAAAGCAAGTGACCCAGTTGTCAATTGCCGCGATGGCCGCTTCCTGAAACGCCTTGGCTTCTGCCTTCTTCTCGGTTTTGTTGGCCAGGACCAGATCCGCACGTCGGGCGCGGTGCTGGTCCAGCCAGAACCCGCCACGACCGCCTTCAAGACTGTCCCAGTAATGCATTTCCTTCAGCGCGCGCGTCTTTGCTGTTGGGTGGTAATAGAAATAGTCGAAAAGCCAGCTGGTGCCGGATTTCGGTGCCCCTACACAGTAAAGAATGTTTTGCGCGCTCATGCCCTGATCCTGCCCGATTACTTTCCGGCCTCGTCAGATTTCTCATCACCGGGCAGGACATAGTTGGCCCCTTCCCATGGCGACATGAAATCGAACTGGCGGTAATCCTGGGTCAGCGACACGGGTTCATAAACCACGCGTTTTTCAACCTCGTCATAGCGCACTTCGGTATAGCCGGTGGTCGGGAAATCCTTGCGCAGCGGATGGCCGCGGAAACCGTAATCCGTCAGCAGGCGGCGCAGGTCCGGGTGACCCGAGAACAGGATACCGAACATGTCGAACACTTCGCGTTCGAACCAGCCGGCCGAAGGGTGCACCTCGGTGATCGACGGCACCATTTCCTCTTCCCGCACAGCCACTTTCACGCGGATGCGCTGGTTGGTGTACATCGACAGGAAGTGGTAAACCACGTCGAAGCGTTCCTCACGCGACGGGTAATCCACCGCTGTCAGGTCCACGAGCGTCGAGAATTTGCAGGTCTTGTCGGACTTCAGGAACTCGATGAACGAGGGGATGGCCGACAGCGGAACGGTGACGTTCAGCTCGCCAAAGGCAACCTCCCAGCTCAGCACGCAATCCGGGCGCTTTGCTTCCAGCATTGCGCCAAGCTCTTTCAGGTTGGCGGTATTCGGGGCTTCACTCATCGCTTACCTCACAATCGTGCCGGTGCGGCGGATTTTGCGTTGCAGCTGCAGGATGCCGTACACCAGCGCCTCAGCGGTCGGCGGACAGCCGGGCACATAGACGTCAACCGGCACAATGCGGTCACAGCCGCGCACAACCGAATAGGAATAGTGGTAATACCCGCCACCATTTGCGCAGGACCCCATCGAGATCACGTAACGCGGATCGGGCATCTGGTCGTAAACCTTGCGCAGCGCGGGGGCCATTTTGTTGGTGAGCGTCCCTGCCACGATCATCACATCCGACTGACGCGGAGAAGCACGCGGCGCGATGCCATACCGTTCAAGGTCATAGCGCGGCATCGAGGCGTGCATCATTTCCACGGCGCAACAGGCCAGACCAAAGGTCATCCAGTGCAGCGACCCGGTGCGGGCCCAGTTGATGATGTCATCGGTGGTGGTCAGCAAAAAGCCCTTGTCAGCCAGCTGATCATTCAGCAGGCGGGTGGCGTGTTCACGGTCGCCCTGCGCCGTGTTTGCTCCGGTCATCACTCCCATTCGAGCGCCCCTTTCTTCCACTCATATGCAAAGCCGATGGTCAGCACGGCAAGGAACACCATCATCGACCAGAAGCCAACCAGCCCAACCCCTTTGAAGGCCACGGCCCAGGGAAACAGGAAAGCAATTTCCAGGTCGAAAATGATGAACAGGATCGATACCAGGTAGAACCGGACGTCGAACTTCATCCGTGCGTCATCAAATGCATTGAAACCGCATTCATAAGCGCTGAGTTTTTCGGGATCAGGATTGCGAACAGCCAAGACGACGGCGGCGATGATCAGCACAAGACCGATGACAATGGCAAGTCCGAGGAAAATGATGATCGGGAGATATTCCCTGAGAAGGTCTTCCACGTGTGGCTCCTTTTATGCGGCCCTGTTCCGGGCAAATCCGCATTCTGCTAGCTATGTGCGGTTTACCGCCGCACCGGTGTCGGGTCAACCAAGCGGGGCAAATATTCGGGTTTATGAATGTTATCACAAGAGCTTGCCTCACTTGTGAAATATCTCGTTGTTTATAAGGAGTTTACATTGAAAATCCCATAAAATAACAGGGTGATTTTCATCACCTGTTAACCAAAATTTTAGGAGATACCTCACCCGGGACACCTCCTTTTTCCAGCAACATGATATTTGGGGGCTTGAAAAGAGACTCACCAATCCTAGGTTTTGTTCCCGCCAAGCCCAAAACGGGGAAAAATACTCGGATTTACGACATCCCTCGTGCAGATTACGACTGCCAGCTGGGCTTTTCCTTGGCAAAAAAGGCAGCAATACCCTCCTGTGCTTCGGCGCTTTCCCAACGAGAGACAAGCCCCGCAATGGTCTCGTCAATGATCTCTTCGGTGATCGGCGGCCCCAAACGACGGGCCAGCGCCTTGGCATCCGCCACCGCGCCGGGGGCACAGTTGAGGTAAGGGGCGACCTCTGCCTCTACCGCCGCATCCAGATCTTCCGGGGCAACCGCTTTGGCCAACAGCCCCAGTGTCACCGCCTCATCCGCGTCGAAAATCCGCGCGGACATGAACACGCGCCGCGCCATTGCTTCCCCCAGACGGGCAAGCACATAGGGCCCGATCGTGGCCGGGATCAGACCCAGCCGGGTCTCGGTCAGACCGAACTTGGCACCTTTGACTCCAATCGAAATATCGCTGACCGACGCCATGCCGACACCGCCCCCGAACGCCTGCCCCTGCACCTTTGCAATGAGGGGTTTTGGCATGATATTCAATGCGTTGAGCATCATGGCCAGCTTCTTGGCCTCAACCCCGCGCGTGACCGGATCAGCCGCCATCTGATCCTGCATCCAGCGCAGATCGCCCCCGGCACAGAAGCTTTTGCCGTCGCCTGTCAGGATCACCACGCGCACATGATCATCCGCGCCAAGTTTCCGCGCCGCATCCGTCAGTTCCTCGATCATCTGCGCGGACATGGCATTGTGCTTGTCTGCGCGATCCAGCAACAGGGTGGCCACGCCACGCGCATCCGTCGAAATCGAAATTGTCTGATAGCTCATCTTTTACCCCTCGATGCGCATTTGCCGCGCCATATCTGCGGCCTTGTCCAGAATGTTGCGGTCCAGCCCGGTGGTCATGCCCAGTGAGACCACGCGATCATGCACCGCCTCGCTGGCGACATTGCCCTGCGCACCCGGCGCATAAGGACAGCCGCCCAGCCCGCCCACGGCCGCGTCAAAGACCCGCAGCCCTTTGGCAATCGAGGCCTCGATATTGTCACAGGCCCGGCCGGACGTGTCGTGATAGTGACCGGCAAACATCTCTGGCCCTGCCACCTCCAGCACCGCGTCCAGCATGGTCGAGATGCTTTCGGGTGTGGCCTGTCCAATCGTGTCCCCCAGACTGATTTCGTAACAGCCCATCCCGATCAGCTTTTCAGCCACCCAGGCAACCTTGCTGGCGGGCGTCGGCCCGTCAAACGGACAATCTGTCACGCAGGAAATATAGCCGCGCATTTTCACATTTGCCGCTTTTGCAGCCTCAGCTACAGGCAGAAATCGCTCAAGGCTTTCCTCAATCGAACAATTGATATTGGCCTTTGAAAACCCTTCCGAGGCAGAGCCGAAAATGGCAATTTCATCGGCTTTGGCCGCCATTGCCCCTTCGAACCCGCGCATATTCGGCGTCAGCGCCGCATAAGAGATCCCCGGAGCGCGGGTGATGCCCGCCAATACATCCGCTGAATCCGCCATTTGCGGCACCCATTTCGGACTGACGAAACTGGCCACCTCGATACGTTTGAACCCCGCCCCCGACAGCAGGTCGACCAGGGCAATTTTCTCTGCCGTTGGAATCTGGCGTTTCTCGTTCTGCAACCCGTCGCGCGGGCCCACTTCGAAGATTTCTACATAATCCGACATGGCTGTTCTCACATTTCCGGGACAGGATAGAAATCCTGCGCATAAAATCTCTGTTCCCCTTCGCGTGCCACCGTGCGCTGGTGCGAGGGCATTGCCTGCATGCGCGCATGATAGGCCTGAATATTGGGAAACGCGTCCAGTTTCACGTAATAAGGCGCGGCAAACAGGTTGAAGCCGAACATGATGTCCGCCGCCGAAAATCCACGGTCAAGCAGCCATTCCCGCCCCTCAAGCCGCGTTTCAAGCCCGGCAAGCGTGTGGCGCAACCGCGCCACGTTCAGCTTCAGCACAACAGGGCTGGCCTTGGCAGGAGGGCGCAGAAATACCATCTGCAGGTTCAGCTGCTCAATCAGGCTGGCCATGGTTTCCGAATAGTGGATCCATTGCAGGTAATCCGACCGCTCGGCCTCTCCCGGTGCCACCCCAAGTTCCGGCGCATAGCGTTCCACCAGATATTCAGTGATCGCCCCGCTTTCACTCATCGTGATGCCATCAATTTCAAGCGCGGGAATGCGGGTGGCGGGGGACACAGCGTTGAGCCCCCCCTGGAACATTTCCTTTGAGCCGATCTGATACGCCACCACCTCACATGGCTGCCCGATCCGATCCGCAAGCCCGATCTCTTCGATCAGCCACAGCACCCGAAACGAGCGGCCATATTGCACATGGTGCAGGCGGAAAGGATGATCACTCATCCTCGTCCTCCTCCAAACGCACCAGCGGCGCCCCCGCTTCGACCTGATCACCGGCGGCGCACAGCACCTCGGCCACCACGCCATCGCGCGCCGCTTCCAGCGAGTGTTCCATCTTCATCGCTTCGAGGATGGCAAGGCGATCGCCCTGCTTCACCTCTTGGCCCGCCTGAGCAAAGACCGCCTTCACAAGACCCGGCATCGGGGCTTCGATGACCCCTGCCCCGGCCCCCGCGCCAGCGTCGCGATCCAGCGGATCCGCCACGTGGAATTCCAGCCCGGACTGGGCAAAGACCGTCACCACATTGCCCGCTTTGGCCACGCGCGGTCCATGATCACCACCCAGTTCCCACTGGCCGTTGATACGACGGGCCACAACCTTCTCTTCCCCCACGGTGACCACGTGATGATCCGCCCCGTGAGAACACACCACAACTGCAAATTCCTCACCTGCATGGGTCAGGGTGACAAAGTGGTTGAGACCGCCCCAGAGGGTGAATCCGGTGCCTTTTGGCTTGAGCAGGTCCAGCGCCGAAAGCGCGGCGGCGGCGATGTCGCTCGGGCGCGGGCCGGGTTCGGCAATCAGTGCCTCAAGATCCCGGTCAATCAGGCCGGTATCCACATCACCGACAGCAAAGCCGTCATGCCGTGTCAGTGCCCCGAGGAATGCGAGGTTGGTCACCGACCCGGCCACTTCGGTCTGGGTCAGGGCCGCATTCATCTTTTGCAAAGCCGCTGCACGGGTCGCGGCATGCACCGTGATCTTGGCAATCATCGGGTCGTAAAACGGGCTGATCGTATCCCCCGCCCTGACCCCGGTATCCGATCGCGCCCCTGCGGGGAACTTCAGATGGGTCAGCGTGCCGGTGGCGGGCAGGAAGCCCTTGGGGACATCTTCTGCATAAAGGCGCGCCTCAAAGGCGTGACCGTTGATCGACAACTCCTCCTGCTGCTTCGGCAATCCTTCACCTGACGCCACGCGAAGCTGCCATTCCACCAGGTCGACACCGGTGATTTCTTCGGTCACGGGATGTTCCACCTGCAGGCGGGTGTTCATTTCCATGAACCAGAACCCATCGGCGCGCAGACCGTTTGAGCCATCCACGATGAATTCGACCGTGCCCGCGCCCTTATAGCCAATCGCCTCGGCGGCCCGCACACCGGCCATTCCCATCGCCTCGCGGACCTCTTCGGTCATGCCCGGCGCGGGGGCCTCTTCGATCACCTTCTGGTGGCGGCGCTGCAGCGAGCAGTCGCGTTCAAACAGGTGCACCGCTGATGTGCCATCACCAAAGACCTGCACTTCGATATGGCGCGGGGAGAGGATGTATTTCTCGACCAGCACATCAGGATTGCCAAAGGCGGTTTGCGCCTCGCCCTGGGCCGAAGCCAACGCATCGGCGAAATCCTTGGGGTCATCTACACGGCGCATCCCTTTGCCACCACCGCCGGCCACGGCTTTGATCAGCACCGGATAGCCCATTTTCTCAGCTTCGGAGGCGAGGAAAGCGGGATCCTGGTTTTCGCCATGATAGCCGGGCACGACGGGCACGCCTGCCTCGACCATCAGCTTTTTCGCAGCGTCCTTCAGCCCCATCTTGCGGATCGCATCCGCCGAGGGGCCGATAAAGGTCAGGCCTGCCTTCTCAACCGCATCCACGAAGTCGGGGTTTTCCGACAGGAAGCCATATCCCGGGTGGATCCCCTGGGCGCCGGTTTCAAGGGCCGCCTGGATGATACGATCGCCCAGAAGATAGCTTTCCGCCGGTTGCGGCGGACCGATATGCACGGCCTCATCCGCCATCATCACATGGCGCGCCCCAGCATCTGCGTCCGAGTAGACGGCCACGGTGGCAACCCCCAGTTTACGGGCGGTTTCCATGACCCGGCAGGCGATTTCGCCCCGGTTGGCAATCAGAATTTTCTTGAACATCTTATTGTTCCTTTTATCGGGCGGAGGCATTGGGGGCTGTCCGCCCCCAAACCCCCGAGAGTATTTTCGCCAAGAAGAAAGGCGAAACCGTTACATTCTGAAAACGCCGAACTTGGTGTCTTCGATCGGGGCATTGAGGGCGGCCAGGAGCGACAGGTAGAGGACTTCGCGTGATTTACGCGGGTCGATCACCCCGTCATCCCAGAGCCGTGCCGAGGCATAAAGCGGGTGGGACTGTTCCTCAAACATGTCGATGGTGGGCTGTTTGAAGGCGGCTTCTTCTTCCGCCGACCAGGTCCCACCTTTGCGTTCAATCCCGTCGCGTTTCACGGTGGCGAGCACGCCTGCGGCCTGTTCGCCCCCCATCACGGAAATGCGCGAATTGGGCCAGGTCCACATGAAGCGCGGCTGATAGGCGCGGCCGGCCATGCCATAGTTGCCCGCGCCATAAGAGCCGCCCACGACCATGGTCACTTTCGGCACATTGGTGGTGGCGACCGCAGTCACCATTTTCGCGCCATGACGCGCAATGCCTTCGTTTTCATATTTGCGACCGACCATGAAGCCGGTGATATTTTGCAAAAACACCAGCGGGATTTTCCGCTGCGAGCAAAGCTCGACAAAATGCGCGGCCTTTTGGGCGGCTTCCGAGAAGATCACGCCATTGTTGGCGATGATGCCAATCGGGCAGCCCATCAGATGGGCAAAGCCGGTCACGATGGTTTCACCAAAACGCGGTTTGAACTCGTCAAAACGCGACCCGTCGACGATGCGCGCAATCACTTCGCGGATGTCATAAGGGGTCTTGAGGTCGGCGGGCACCACGCCCAGCAATTCCTCGGCGTCATAGAGCGGCTCTTCCGGTTCCTGCCATTTTACGGTGAAGGGTTTTTCGCGGTTCAGGCTTTCCACGGCGCGGCGCGCCAGAGCCAGCGCATGGGCATCATCTTCGGCCAGGTAATCGGCCACGCCAGAGAGGCGGGTGTGCACGTCACCGCCGCCAAGGTCCTCGGCGGAAACCACCTCACCCGTAGCAGCCTTTACCAGCGGGGGCCCCGCCAAGAAGATGGTGCCCTGTTCTTTCACGATGATGGTCACGTCCGACATGGCGGGCACGTAGGCGCCACCTGCGGTGCAGGACCCCATCACAACGGCGATCTGCGGGATACCTTTGGCGGACATGCGCGCCTGATTGTAGAAGATGCGGCCAAAATGGTCGCGATCCGGGAACACTTCGTCCTGGTTGGGCAGGTTGGCCCCGCCGCTGTCCACAAGGTAAATGCAGGGCAGGTTGCATTCCTCGGCAATCTCTTGCGCGCGCAGGTGTTTTTTCACCGTCATCGGGTAGTAGGTGCCGCCTTTCACGGTGGCATCATTGCACACGATCATGCATTCCTGACCATGCACCTGGCCGATCCCGGCGATCACCCCCGCGCAGGGGGCAGCATCGTCATACATGCCATGGGCAGCGGTGGCGCCGATTTCAAGGAAGGGGCTACCCGGATCCAGAAGGTTCGACACACGGTCACGCGGTAGCATCTTGCCACGCGACAGGTGACGCTCACGCGAACGTTCGCCCCCGCCCTGCATCGCCTTTTCAGCAGCCTCTGCCACCACATTCAGCGCGTTCAGATGGCCGTCACGATTGGCCTTATAGGCTTCTGATCCCGGCATTGCTTGTGAGTTCAGTTTCATTCTGTGCATCCTTCATGGTTGCAGTTCGCGGCCTGATCCGCCGCAAGGTTTTGTTCCAGAGACCAGGCTTGCCGCGCAGTCAAATCAAGGTAGCAGGACAGGCTGGCGGGACCGCCGCCAGTGCCACCCCCCCAGGTCGAGCGTTCATATTCACAAGACGCATCCCGAAAGGGGATCCAAGCACGTTGCATCGCACGCAGCGCCTCGGCCTGGCTGGGCACACTTGATCCCAGCTCTGCCATCTCGGCATCCACGATTTTGCTTTGCTTCATCAGCAATCCATACGCCGCGTTCAACCGGCGGTCCCAATCATGCGCTTCTGCATCAAGGCATTGCACCATACTTGCGGTGTTCCATCCGTATTCAGTGCTTTCCATACAGGCATTGGCCGAAGCCCCGAAACACTGATGCGCCTCGCCTTCCCCCCCTTTTTCCGCCAGACAATTCAGCGTGGCATCGAAAGAATAGGTGATGTCCTGCGCCAAGACCGGAGCCCCCACGCAGGTCAAGGCGCATATGATCGCCCAGCGCTTCATTACTGGTTCGCCATCAGCTCACGGCCGATCAGCATCCGGCGGATTTCCGAGGTGCCGGCACCGATTTCCATCAGCTTGGCGTCGCGGAACAGGCGGCTGACGGTGCTTTCATTCATGAAACCGGTGCCCCCCATTGCCTGCACGGCCTGGTGCGCCTGCACCATCGCCTGTTCAGAGGCGTAAAGCACACAGGCGGCGGCGTCCTGACGGGTCACCTGACCCCGGTCACAGGCCTTGGCCACTTCGTAGATATAAGCGCGGGCCGAGTTCATTGCGGTGTACATATCCGCCACCTTGGCCTGCATCAGCTGGAACTCACCGATTGGTTTGCCGAACTGTTTGCGTTCTTTCAGATAGGGCATGATTTCGTCCATGCAGGCGGCCATGATGCCGGTGCCGATCCCCGAGAGAACCACACGTTCGTAATCCAGCCCGGACATGAGCACCTTCACGCCTTTGCCCTCTTCGCCCAGCACGTTTTCAAACGGCACTTCCACGTCTTCAAAGATCAGCTCAGCGGTGTTTGAACCACGCATCCCCAGCTTGTCGAAATGCGGCGAGGTCGAGAAGCCTTTCATATCTTTTTCAATCAGGAAAGTGGTGATGCCTTTGGGGCCCGCATCGGGGTCGGTCTTGGCGTAAACCACCAGAGTATCGGCGTCCGGACCATTGGTGATCCAGAACTTGGTGCCGTTCAGCACGTAATAGCCATTGCGCTTTTCGGCGCGCAGCTTCATGCCCACCACGTCAGAGCCGGCCCCGGCTTCGGACATGGCCAGCGCCCCCACATGTTCGCCCGAACACAGCTTCGGCAGGTATTTCGCCTTTTGCTCATCGGTCGCATTGCGGCGGATCTGGTTGACGCAGAGGTTCGAATGCGCCCCGTAGGACAGTGAAATCGAGGCCGAGGCACGGGCGATCTCTTCGACGATCACCACATGCGCCAGATAAGACATGTCCGAGCCGCCAAATTCCTCGGGCGTCGTGACACCCAAAAGGCCCAGCTCACCAAATTCGGTCCACAGCTCGTTCGGAAACTCGTTGGTCTTGTCCGCCTGTTCGGCCAGTGGTTTAATCCGCTCCTGCGCAAAGGCGTGCACCATTTCTCGCACGGCGTTGACGTCTTCTCCGAGGTCGAAATTCATGGAATTTGTGAACATAATGTGGTCCTCCGGGATGGGCCGGTTGCGACGGCCGGAATTAAGTGTCGCCCATTATTGAACGCTTGTTCATTTCCTAGACCGGGAGGCAGATTCGGGTCAATGGGGACGCAGCGTCGCAAATCCC
Organism: Aliiroseovarius crassostreae; assembly: GCF_001307765.1. Taxonomy (GTDB): domain Bacteria; phylum Pseudomonadota; class Alphaproteobacteria; order Rhodobacterales; family Rhodobacteraceae; genus Aliiroseovarius; species Aliiroseovarius crassostreae. The sequence goes on along the minus strand of NZ_LKBA01000019.1, from coordinate 95,108 downwards.
CATGCCAAGGCAGATCAGAAGGTGAAACGACGCGCCCCCAGACGCTGGGCGGGTCTGCCGTCAATCGGCAACAGAGGAGGTTATGGCGCCCGGTTCTGAGACGCAGCGGCCACTTCGTCGCGGATGATCCGCACGATCTGAGCGCAATCATCAAGGCTGAAAGTCAGCGGCAGGCGCAGATCCAAGACCGCCTTCAGGATCCGGTCCGTCCGCGGCAGGCGGGGCGGATCTGCATATCGCCAGCTGTCATATCGGCTGGTGAAGCCCGTAGGCTCTTCGCCGCCGAACCATTTCAGTTCAACACCGCGCGCCGCACAGCGCATTACCACGCCCTCCACCTTTTCTGCCGCCCAATCCAACAGCAGGAACTGGAAGGACGACATGACATAGTCTTCCGCGTCAGGGCGTTCAATCAGCGTCAGTCCGGGCGTGTCCGCCAGCCCCGCCTCCACCGCACGATACCGGGCATTCCACCCTGCACATTGACCCTCCAGCCTAGCGAGCTGAGGCCGCAGGATCGCCGCGCGAAGGTTGTCCATACGACCAGAGATATTCGGGGTAAGATATTTGATTTCGGCAAAGGCCTCGGGCGGCGGGGCGGCCAGATGTCGTTCATAAAGCATGTAAGATCCCGACAGGATCGTGGCCCGTGCCATCAGGTCAGGATCATCCGAAATCAACAGCCCGCCTTCCCCGGAATTCAGATGCTTGTAGGTCTGGGTCGAATAGGCGGCCATCGCCCCATGCCGCCCGGACAGAACTCCGTTCCAGCGCGCGCCCATCGTGTGGGCGCAATCCTCGATCACCACCACCCCGGCCGCATTGCAAAGCGCCATTAACCGGTCCATGTCGCAGATATGCCCGCGCATATGGCTGAGCAGCAGAACTTTGGCCTGAGGCAGTTTTGCCTCCAGATCCTCCAGATCAATCGTCAGCGCCTCGGTGACCTCGACAAAAACGGGCCGTGCCCCCAGTGACGCGATGGCCCCAGGGACCGGAGCCAGGGTAAAGGCGTTGGTCAGCACCGCCTCCCCCGGCTGCACCCCCACGGCACGCAAAGCGGTTGCGATGGCATAGCCGCCCGACGACACGGCCAGCGCATATTTCGCCCCCATTGCGGCGGCAAATTCCTGCTCCAGAAGCGCGGTTTGCGACAGTTCCCCCTCGGCGACGTTATAGCGATGCAGGCGCCCGTGGCGCAGCACCTCAAGCGCGGCGGCAACCGCATCGTCGGGGATCGGTTCCTGCTGGGTAAAATTTCCGGAAAAGATCTCTTGTTCAGTCATATGCGCGCCCTTTCCCCAAACCACCCGACCCTTACCGTCACACCGTGACCGGCTGGCCAATCAGCCAGGCGACAATGTCGTCCAGATGATCGAAATGGTCCAGCATCGCTTCGGGGGCAAGCCGCGACACGCCCTGCCCTTCCGGACCGAAGCCCACCAGGATGCAGGGCACGCCGGCTGCGCGCGCCGTTTCCCGGTCGGTCATGGTATCCCCGATGATCAGCGACGCCTCAACGCGGCCACCAGCCTGTTCGACCGATGCCACATAGGGTGCGGGGTCTGGTTTGCGGGTGGGCAGAGTGTCTGCACCGATCAGCGACGTGAACAGGTCCCGGATCCCCAGTCGCACCAGCAGAAGATCGGCCAGCCCCTCGGGCTTGTTGGTGCAGATCCCCACCGCATAGCCCTGCGCGCGCAACCGTTTCACCGCCGCCACCGCACCGGGGTAAAGCCGGGTATGCCGGTCGATCCCGATACGGTAATGGTCCAGCAGGTTGGGAAACTCGCGCTCCACATGGGGGTCGCGCTGCGAAACATCCCCATGCCCCAACCGCTCGAACCCCAGATGCAGCATCGCGCGCCCTCCGTGAAAGGCGGTCAGGGCATCCGCCACCGGATCAAGCGGCTGCCCCAGCCCCAGCGCCTGAAAGCAGGCATTGGCCGCGGCGATCAGATCGCCGGATGTGTCCGCCAGCGTCCCATCAAGATCGAAGATAACAGTCTGCATCTGCCCCTCTTTTCTGCGGTGATCGGGTTTCGGCAAAAACACGCCAGTTGCGGCGTCGATATGGCCCGATGTGTAATCCATGGTAAAGTTAAGTGAACCTAGCCCTCTTGCGGGCGCTTACCCAAGAGGTAAAACGGGACCAACGGATTTAAAAGAGCAGATCACCATGACCACACCCTTGCCCACCGCCCTGATCCTGCTGGCCGCAGGACGCGGCACACGGATGAAATCGGACCTTCCCAAAGTGTTGCACGAGGTGGGCAATGCGCCGCTGTTTGCCCATGCGCTGGCCTCGGGCCGTGATCTGGCGGCAGAGCGCACGGTGATGGTGGTGGGCCATGGGGCCGATCTGGTCAGGAAAGCCGCCCATGAGATCGACCCCGACATCACGCTGGCCGTTCAGGAAGACCAGCTTGGCACCGGCCATGCCGTGTTGCAGGCCCGCGAAGCACTGGCTGGCTTTGAAGGTGACGCGATTGTCCTCTATGGTGATACGCCTTTCATTCGCCCGGAGACGCTTCAGGCCATGGCCGACGCGCGCCAGAACGGCGCGGATGTGGTGGTGCTTGGCTTTGAGGCAGCTGATCCCGGCCGCTATGGGCGTCTGGTTGTGGAAAACAAAACCTTGACCCGCATTGTCGAATTCAAAGATGCCAATGACACGGAACGCGCCATAACGCTTTGCAACAGCGGTGTGGTTGCGGCGGACGCCCAGACCCTGTTTTCGCTGATTGACGGCGTGGGCAACGACAATGCGTCGGGCGAGTATTACCTGACGGACATTGTGGAAATCGCCAATAGGCGGGGATTGCGGGCCGTGGCCGTCACCTGTGACGAGGCGGAAACGCTCGGCATCAACTCCCGCGCGGAACTGGCTGCCGCCGAAGAGCTGTTTCAGACCCGCCGCCGCGCAGAGGTGCTGGAGGACGGGGTGACACTTCAGGCCCCAAAAACCGTGTTCTTCTCACTCGACACCGTGGTGGGACGCGATGCCTTCATTGAACCGAATGTCTATTTCGGCCCGGAGGTGACCGTGGAAAGCGGTGCACGGCTGCGGGCCTTCAGCCATTTCGAAGGCTGCCACGTCTCCACCGGCGCCATCGTCGGCCCTTATGCGCGGCTGCGCCCGGGGGCCGAGCTTGCCAATGGCGCCAAGATCGGCAATTTCGTGGAAATCAAGAATGCGCAGATCGGCGAAGGGGCCAAGGTCAACCACCTGTCTTACGTGGGGGACGCATCCGTCGGGGACGAGGCAAACCTGGGTGCGGGCACCGTCACCTGCAACTATGATGGCGTGATGAAACACCACACCCATATCGGCAAACGCGCCTTTATCGGCTCGGACACGATGCTGGTGGCCCCGGTTCGTGTGGGGGATGAGGCGATGACAGCGTCAGGTTCGATCATCACCCGGGACGTGCCAGACGGGGCGCTGGCGATTGCGCGGGCGGATCAGCAGATCAAACCGGGCCTTGCGGTGAAACTGTTCAAGAAACTCAAGGCGCTCAAGGCGCGCAAACGGGAAGGCAAGTAACATGTGCGGAATTGTAGGAGTTCTTGGCAATCACGAAGCCGCCCCGATCCTGGTCGAAGCGCTGAAGCGGCTGGAATATCGCGGCTATGACAGTGCGGGTATTGCAACGGTAAACGACGAGGGGGCTCTGGCCCGTCGTCGCACCGTGGGCAAACTGGTGAACCTGTCGGACCATCTGGTGCATCATCCTCTGGCTGGAAAATCCGGCATTGGCCACACCCGCTGGGCCACCCATGGCGCCCCGACCACCGACAATGCCCACCCCCATCGCGCGGGCACCGTGGCGGTGGTCCATAACGGGATCATCGAGAACTTCCGCGAACTGCGCGAGGAACTCGCCGCTGAAGGGATCCATTTCTGCACGGAGACCGATACCGAAACTGTCGCCCTGATGACCCAAAGCCGGATCGACAAAGGGGCCAGCCCGGTTGACGCCGTGCGCGCCACGCTGGCCCGGCTGGAGGGTGCCTTTGCCCTCTGCTTCCTGTTTGAGGGCCATGACAACCTGATGATCGCCGCGCGCAAGGGCAGCCCGCTGGCCATCGGCCATGGGGATGGTGAGATGTTTGTCGGGTCAGATGCCATTGCGCTGGCCCCGATGACCAACCGGGTTACCTATCTGGAAGAAGGCGACTGGGCTGTGATCACCCGCGCAGGCGCCGAGATCTTCGACGCGGAAAACCGCCAGACCAACCGCCCAATGAAACAGGTCCGGATGGATGCAACCATGGCCGAAAAAGGCGGCTACAAACACTATATGGCCAAGGAAATCGCCCAGCAGCCCACCGTGGTTGGTGAGGTTATTTCGGCCTACGTGACAAATGGCCAGATTACCATGGAGCTTGAGGGGGTGGATTTCGCCGCCATCGACCGGCTGTCAATTGTCGCCTGCGGCACGGCCTATTATGCTGGCCTGACCGCAAAATACTGGTTCGAGCACTATGCCCGCCTGCCCGTGGACATCGACGTGGCGTCCGAATTCCGTTACCGCGAAGCCCCGTTCAGCCCACGCACGGCGGCGCTGTTTGTCAGCCAATCCGGTGAAACCGCCGATACGCTGGCGGCCCTGCGCTATGCCAAGGGCAAGGCCGATCATATCCTCAGCCTGATCAATATGCCCGAAAGCTCGATTGCGCGCGAAAGTGACGTGGCGGTGGAAATCCACGCCGGTGTCGAAGTCTCAGTCGCCTCGACAAAAGCCTTCACCGCACAGCTGACCTGCTTTGCCCTGATGGCCCTGAAAGCGGCCCATGCGCGTGGACATCTGAGCGCGGACGGGCTTGCCGCCAAGCTGGCGGAGCTGCGCCAGCTGCCCGGCCTCATGTCCGCCGCCCTGTCGATTGATGAGGAGACCCGCAGGATCTCCTCCAAGCTGGCCGAAGCGCGGGATGTGCTGTTTCTGGGACGCGGCCAGATGTTCCCCCTGGCCCTGGAAGGCGCGCTGAAACTCAAGGAAATCAGCTATATCCATGCAGAAGGTTATGCCTCGGGTGAGCTGAAACACGGCCCGATTGCGCTTGTGGATCAGCACACGCCGATCGTGGTGATGGCCCCCCATGACGGTCTTTTCGACAAGACCGTGTCGAACATGCAAGAGGTGATGGCCCGTGGTGGCCGGGTGCTTCTGGTCTCAGACGCGCGCGCGGCCCAAAGCTCGGGCGATGGCGTCTGGAACGCAATCACCATGCCCGAAGCGCCCGAACTTCTGCAACCGATCCTTTATGCGATCCCCGCGCAGCTGCTGGCCTATCACACCGCTATTGCCAAAGGCACCGATGTGGATCAGCCGCGCAATCTTGCCAAATCCGTAACGGTGGAGTAACGCCGCCGATCAATCCCGAAAGGATCCCCATGGCCAAGCAGTTTGACCGGATCGACGACAGCCACCGCAGCTTCATCGAAGCGCAGCCGATGTTTTTCACAGGCACAGCCGCGCCGGACGGGCGGGTCAATGTCTCGCCCAAGGGGATGGACAGTCTGCGCGTTCTGGGACCAAACCGGATCCTCTGGCTGAATTACACCGGGTCGGGAAATGAAACCGCCGGACATCTGCGCGCCGCAAACCGGATGACCGTGATGTGGTGCAGTTTTGCAGCGCGCCCGCTGATCCTGCGCGCCTATGGCACGGCGCGGGCCATCCACCCGCGCGACACGGATTGGGCAGAGCAGGCTGCCCTGTTTGGGACCCCGTTTGGCGCACGCCAGATTTATGACATGCATGTCGAACTGGTGCAGACCTCCTGCGGCTATGCGGTGCCCGAGATGGAGTTGACCCGCCAGCGCGACACGCTTATCACCGCGCTTCACGCCAAGGGGGAGGATCTGACCCCCTATTGGTCCGAGAAGAACACCACCACAATTGACGGAATGCCCACCGGTATTCTGGGAGATGACAAATGATCCTTGAGGATGCCCTGAATGCCATGCGCGCCCAAGCCGACCCGCAACGGGCGGTCGAAAGCGCAGCCTATCACAAGCAGACGCGCGAGGTGCTGGGCGTTTCAAATCCTGTGCTGAACGATCTGACCAAAACCTGGCGTCAGGCGCTGAGCGTAGAGGAGCGCGTGACGCTTGCAGACGCACTTTGGAACAGCAATATTTTCGAAGCCCGGATTGCTGCTGCCAAGCTGCTGACACAGGCGCGTATCCGCCCCGATCAGGCCGTATGGGACCTGATCCAGAGCTGGGTGCCACAGTTTGACAGCTGGGCCATTGCCGATCACGCCTGCATGGCGGGGCAAAAACGCCTGGTGGCGGACCCGTCCCGCCTGAACGAGGTCGAGGAGTGGGTGCGCGCGGCCCCCTGGCCCGACACGCTCTGGATCCGGCGTGCAGCCCTCGTGATCACCCTGCCCTGGACCAAACAGAACCACCCCAAACCCGAAGAAGAGGCCGCCCGTGAGCGCATCCTGGGATGGGTCGCAGAATGTGCCACGCTGAAACACGGGGCCATGCAAAAGGCGGTGGCCTGGTGGCTGCGCGACCTGTCGAAACATGACGCCCCCCGCGTGCGCACTTTTTTGATGGAGCACGGGCCGATCATGAAACCCTTTGCGGTGAAAGAAGCCGGGCGCCATATCGGCTTTACGGTCGCGGACCTGCCGGAACCTGCCCCGGAACCCACCATTACGCCGGACCTTTCAGACGAAAGCTCCGCGCAGGAATAAAGCCCTGTGAAAAAATAGAAAAGCCGGGGAATGTTCCCCGGCCCTCATCGCAGTTCTCGGCGCATGATCTTCCCGGTGGCGGTCATGGGCAGGTTTGTGACAAATTCCACCAGCCGCGGCGCCACATGCGGGCTGATCCGTGCCTTGACCAGTTCCACCAGCTCGTCATCCTTACCAGCCGGGTCCACCCCATCGCGCAATACAACCACCGCCTTGACCACCTCCGTGCGCAGCGGATCCGGCACCCCAACCACAGCCGCCATCACCACGTCAGGATGTGCCATCAGGCAGTTTTCAATTTCGGACGGGCCAATCCGATAACCTGCCGAGGTGATCACGTCATCATCGCGCGAGGCAAAGGTGAAATAGCCCTCGCCATCCCGTGTCGCCAGATCCCCCGTGCGCATCCAGGGCCCGATGAATTTCTGCTCCGTCTTTTCCGGCAGGTTCCAATAGCGCAGAAACATGACCGGGTCCGGTGCGCGCACGGCAATTTCGCCCATTTCCCCCGGTGCACATTCGCGCCCGCTGGCATCCAGAACCGTCACCTCATGCCCCGGAATGGCCTGCCCCATCGCCCCCGGCTTGACCTGCATCGCCCCCGCTACGGAGGAAATCACAAGGTTGCATTCGGTCTGGCCGTAAAACTCGTTCAGTTCGACCCCCAGCACATCACGCGCCCAGCCAAGCAGTTCCGCCCCGAGGCTCTCACCGCCTGTTCCGATCGAGCGGATATGCACCCCGTCAGGCGGGGCCTCGGACTGGCGCATCAGTTTCAGCGCTGTTGGCGGCAGGAACAGGTTGCGGATCTTGTGATCAGCGATCATCCGATAGGCCACACCCGCATCGAATTTACGCATCCTGTGACTGACAATCGGCACGCCGAAATAAAGAAACGGGATGGCCAGATCCATCAGCCCACCAATCCAGGCCCAGTCCGCCGGGGTCCAGCCCTTGTCGCCCGGTTGCGGGAAATCGGGATTGAATGTCTCGACGCAGGGCAGATGCCCCAGCAAGAAGCGATGCGCATGCAGCACCCCTTTTGGGGGGCCGGTGGTGCCCGAAGTGTAGATCATCAGCGCAGGATCTTCCGCCAGCGTGTGCTCTCGCTCCGTCAAGGGGGACGCCTTGGTGATCTCAGCATGGAAATCCAGCACGTCACCGCCCGCGCCATCCACCAAGAACACCTGCTCCAACCCCGGCAACCCGGCGCGGATCTCCGTGATTTTCGTAAGGTTTGCACGGTCCGTCACCACCACCTTTGCACCGCTGTCCGACAGGCGATAGGCCAGCGCATCCGCGCCGAACAACGTAAAGAGTGGCAAGATCACCGCGCCGATTTTATAGGCGGCAAAATGGCTGATCAGCACATCAGGCCCCTGCCCCAAAAGCACCGCAACCCGATCTCCTTTCTGCACGCCCGACGCCCTGAGCACAGTGGCGAAACGATCAGAAAGCGCGCTCAACTGGCCATAGGTCCAGTCCTGCACCTGCCCATCCTGCGCCACATGGCTCAGCGCCACGCGGGTGGGATCAATTGCGGCCCAACTGTCGCAACAGCGTTCGGCAATGTTGAAATACTCGGGAATGTCCCAGCGAAACGCTGCACGCATCTCGTCCCATTGGCCCCAGCCGGTCACGGTTTTCCGCGCCCGCCCTTCGGCCAGCCAAGTCTGATCCATCACAGGTCTGACACCTCAACCTCATGTAGCCCCGCAAGAGGAAGGTCCAGCAGGCGCAGCGCCGACAGGGAAAGCCGACTGCCGCTTCCCGCAGGTCCGGGGATCGGGCGCAACTCCACCTTGACCGTGCGCCCGGTCTGCTTGGACGTCACCCGCCCCTCCTGCACCGATTTCACCAGTGGCGTTTCCAGCCAGAACCCCGGCTGAGCAACATCCCCCAGCGTGGCGATTGTGCTGCCCAACCGGGCATTGGACACGGGGGCGGCGGCCACGGCTTCTTGCCGGTCCTCATTGCTGGCCGTGTCAAATTGTTCAACAGTCACAGCCCCTTGAGGCGGAGGCGGCAAATCCGCAACAGCCCCAGCCTCGGATGAATTTGCATCCGAAACCGGGGGGGCTGGCGGGGTTTGCTTCACCTCAAACTCAGCACAACCAGATAAAATCAACACAAAAGCGGGTATGGAAATCAACTGTTTCATACTGCAAAGCGTGACGCAAAATTGATCGTGGATCAATGGGGATTTGCCTGTCCAACCCTTGCATCCCCCAAGGCCCAAGCATAGGGTCACGCCATGAAAACGCCGAACGACATGACCACCTCGCCTTCCTCCGATGCGCCGCGTCTGGTTGATCCCTTTCAGCGACCGGTCACCTATCTGCGCCTGTCCGTGACCGACCGTTGTGATTTCCGCTGCACCTACTGCATGTCTGAACACATGACCTTCCTGCCGAAAAAGGACCTGCTGACCCTGGAAGAGCTGGACCGGATCTGCACCGCTTTCATCGGGCTGGGGGTGACAAAGCTGCGCATCACTGGGGGCGAACCCCTGGTGCGCCGGGGCATCATGGAGTTTTTCCGCGCCATGTCACGCCACCAGGACAGCGGCGCCCTGAAGGAACTCACCCTCACCACCAACGGATCACAACTACATCGTTTCGCGGACGAGCTTTACGCCTGTGGTGTGCGCCGCGTGAATGTTTCTCTCGATACGCTGGACGAAGACAAATTCGCCAAAATCACCCGGTGGGGCCGGCTGCCACAGGTCTTGCGCGGCATTGACGCGGCCCAGAAGGCCGGGCTGCGCGTGAAAATCAACGCCGTGGCGGTGAAAGATTTCAACCAGGAAGAACTGTTCGACCTGACCCGCTTCTGCGCCGAACGCGATATGGACCTGACCTTTATCGAAGTGATGCCGATGGGGGACATGGATGAGGTCGCCCGCTTGGGCCAGTTCTGGTCCCTCACCGATCTGCGCAACGAATTGGCCACCCGCTACACACTCACCGATCTGGGTGACAACACCGGCGGCCCGGCGCGCTATATGCGGCTGGAGGAAACCGGGCAGAAGGTGGGCCTCATTCAACCGCTCAGCCATAATTTCTGCGAAAGCTGCAACCGCGTCAGGATGAGCTGCACCGGGCAGCTTTATACCTGCCTTGGCCATGACGGCATGACCGACCTGCGCGCGCCCCTTCGGGCGAACGAGGACGATGACCACCTGATCGAAGCGATCCACGCCGCCATCGCCCGCAAACCCAAAGGGCATGATTTTGACTACTCTCGCCAGACCGTCAGCGGTCAGACCCGACGACATATGAGCCACACTGGCGGATGATTGGGTTTTTCAAGATAAAACCACTTGAACGGGATTAGGGGTTCCGTTTTTTACGCATCGTAAAGCAGTTTTATGAGGTATCAATACTTAAGAAACTTTGCCCTTTGGCCGCCATCATCGCCCTTGCAGCCTGCCAATCCCCGATGGAAATCACCTCCGAACCGGTCAATGCTGGTTTCAAGACATCCGCCGGCCAAGAGCGTCTGGCACATGGGACCAGTATTGTTGAGGTCCGCAGCTATAATCTGGTGGATGACAAGCCCGTCGAATTTGCAGGCGCAAGCTGTGTGGTCGAATCAGATGAGCTGTTCGCCAAGGTGATCACGCCCGCAAAACTGGTCGTGCCCTCCTTCAAACAGCGCAAAGCACTGGAAAACCGCGGGGCCCCCAGTGCGCTGATCGCAACCTGTTCGGCAAATGGAAAAACCGCAGTTGCGCAGACCGTCGCGAACCAGAAACAGGCCAGTGTGGCAACGGGTGCCGGCCTTGCGGGCGCTTTGATCACCGCCGCTGTCACCACCGCAATCGCATCATCCACCCCCTGGCGGTATTCGGCACCGCTGAAAGCAACGTTTGTGGAGTGAGTGATGACAGCCATGTGGATCTACCCGGTGGCTTTTGCGGCCGCGATTGCGCTTTCAGGATGCCAGAACCTCAACGAGATTGACGCCGAGGATCAGTCGGCAACGGTCCGGAACACCGAGGGGCTGCAGCCCTTGCAGCGCTATCCGCTGACCATTCGCACCTTCAAGGCGGTATCGGAAAAGAAGAAACAGGAAGTGACCGGTCTCAGCTGCACCTTGTCCTCGCGTCAGCTTCAGGCCTCTCTCGTGACGCCGGGGCGAGTACGCGTGCCTGCCTTCGCGGCAGGAAAGCGGTTCAAGGATGGTGGAAAACCGTCCCCAATCACGGTGACATGCCAAGGGGGAGGGTTGAAAGGCCAACAAACCTTTGAAGCGGTTCAACCCCGGGCCGGTGGCAGCTCCTCCACCACCACCTATGCCTCTAATGGGTCCGCACAGACCATCAGCACTATGGGGCTTGATCTGGGACTCTCCTCCTCATTTCCATGGGGGTTCACATCGATTAATCTGATCGTCGAGTAACCCGCAAAGAGATGAAAAGAGCCGCCCTTGGGCGGCTCTTTTTTGGGTATGGCAGGCAGGATAGGGATGCCGCTAGAGCGCGTCGTGTTCATTCGCATTCACGCGACCCACTCTTACGTCTTGATTTCGCATGTCCGAGGAGCGCAAAACCGGCACCCACTTTTGCGCGACATGCTCTCGTTCACCCAATCGGCATTCGCCGTTCAGCAATCTCCGCCCACCACGAACAGCCCGCCGGGATGGCTTCATCATTGAAGTTATATTCCGGGTGATGCACGGCGGCGGTGTCACCATTGCCCACGAGGATATAGGCCCCCGGGCGTTCCTCCAGCATAAAGGCGAAGTCTTCGCCGCCCATCACCAAGGGCGCTTCGTCGCAATCACCTGCCACGGCACGGGCCACATCGGCGGCAAAGGCGGTTTGGTCTTCGTGGTTCACCATCACCGGGTAGTTGCGGTCATACTCCACCGTCGCCACGCCGCCAAAAGTCGCCGCGACCCCTTCGCAAATCTCGGTAATCCGCGCCTGGGCCAGATCGCGCACCTCTTCGGACAGGGTGCGCGTTGTGCCTTTGATGACAACCCGTTGCGGGATGACGTTAAAGGCGGTGGAGGAGGTTTCGAACGAGGTCACAGAGACCACCAACTGATCTACTGGGTTGGCATTGCGCGCGGCCACCGTCTGCAATGCCAGCACCGCCTGCGCGGCCATCACGGTTGTATCTACCGTTGTGTGCGGTTTGGCGGCATGTCCGCCTTTGCCCTCAAACGTCACGGTCCACATATCCGTGGCGGCGAAAAATGCGCCGGGGCGGATGGCAAACTCGCCCAACGGCTGCCCGGGCCAATTGTGCATGCCGTACACTTCTTGGATGCCGAAACGGTCCATCATCCCGTCGTCACACATTTCCTTGCCACCCCCGCCGCCTTCTTCGGCGGGCTGGAAAATCACCACAACAGTCCCGTCAAAACTCCGTGTCTCCGCAAGGTATTTCGCCGCCCCCAACAGCATCGCCGTGTGCCCATCATGGCCACAGGCATGCATCGCGCCATCCGTCTTCGACGCATAGTCCAGCCCAGTTTGTTCATGGATCGGCAACGCATCCATATCGGCCCGCAGCCCAATCACCTTTCCAGATCCGGTCTTGCGCCCCTTGATGACCCCAACCACACCGGTGCGACCAATGCCCGTGACCACCTCGTCGCAGCCGAATTCCGCCAGCTTATCCGCCACGATCTGCGCTGTGCGATGGGTGTCGAACAGGATCTCGGGATGGGCATGAAAATCACGTCGCCAGGCGGTGATTTCACCCTGTAACTCGGCAAATCTGTTCTTGATGGGCATATCGCCGTCCTTTCCGGCCCGCTCCGGGCGCAAACTGATTATAACGCGGGGCCAAGCTCTAACGGTGCCCCTTCCGAGAACCGCGAAAAGCGGAAGCGTGAGATATCATGCCCCGGCGCGCGCCCCTGCACAAGATCCGCCACGATCCGGCCAAAGCCGGGACCGATGCCAAACCCGTGACCACTCATGCCTGTGGCCAGGATCACCCCCGGAAGGTTCTGCACCGCGTCCACGATCGGCACCACATCCGGCATGGCGTCAATCATCCCCGCCCAAGCGCGTTCCAGCCCGACCTCTCCCAGATCCGGGAACAGGGTGGCAAATCCACGGGCCAGCGCATCCACCTTGCCAAGATGTGGGCGGGGTTTCAGAACCCGCATCTGTTCAAATGGGCTGACCTCATCATCGCGCCAGTGCCGCGGCGTGGCCCAGGCATCCGGGTATCCGGTCGGCGCTGCGGGCAGATAGCGGGTGCCAAAGGGATCCTGTTTCACCAGGGGCCAGAAGGCGCGACAGGCCCGGATCGCATCTGGACCAATCATGAATTCATGAAACCCACCCGGCGCAAGCGTATAGCCCCCATCCGCGCGCCTGCGAAACGACACCGGCCCGCCCCCCGTGGCGGCAAAACTAGCCACCTCGGGCAAGGGTTTGGTCTGGGCCACAGTTGCGCGCACGGCCAGTTGCGGGATCGTCACCCCATGGCGACGCAGAAACAACGAGGACCACGCCCCGGCCGCCAGCACCACCTGACGCGACTTTATGACGTGCCCCCTGTCGGTCAGGACTCCCGTGACCTCTCCGCCTGACCGATCAAGCCCGCGTACCGCGCAATTCTCAACGACACAAACCCCTTCCCGCGCCGCCAGTCGCGCCAGAGCTGGCACCGCGAGAAAAGGTTCAGCGCGCATGTCGGTCTCGGTCCACAGGGCCGAATGAAACCGTGTGCGGGCCCCTCGCATCAGGTCAGCCGTGGCATCCCCATTCAAAAGGCGCGTGGACAGGCCATGTTCTTTTGCAACGGCCAGAAACGGCAGGAACTCCTGCTCCTCCTGCGGATTGGCCGCAAGATAGGCCACGCCGGACTGCCTGAGGCCAATATCCGTGTCCAGCTGAGCGGCCAGTTCCTGCCAGAGCTGCTGCGCATGGCAGGCAATCGGGACTTCGGCGTGATCACGGCCCTGAACCCGGATCCAGCCCCAGTTGCGCCCGCTTTGTTCCCCCGCGACACGACCTTTCTCAAGCACAACAACCTTGAGCCCGTCACGGGCGGCAAAAAGCGCGGTTGTGATGCCGATCACGCCGCCGCCGATGACCACCAGATCGGCGGCTTTCGGCAACGGGTTCTCATGCACGACAGGAGAGGTGTCGGCGATCGGGAACGGCTTCATGTAACATCCCTTCTCTGATCACTTTGGCCAAACGGAGTTCCATGTCGGCACGCTAAAGCGTTTCGCGATAAACTTGACACACCTGATTGCTCCGAAACACTCACAACATTGAGATTTCTGACCGCGAAATCCGGTCCTGAAAAGAACTGAACTACCGGGACACCCTCTCCTGTTTGATGCAGCGCCCAAACCGGATGCAAAAAAGGGAGATCTGACCGACACATTGGCAGGTGCCCAAACAGCGGCCCCTGCGACAGCGGCTGCCACGAATGGCAATCTTCCTTTACCCCAATTGCAGAATATTTCCCCCCAAACCGCACCCGTTCGCAAACAATCTCTTCTTGCACCGGGTCAACCAACCCCTCATTGGAAACACATTCCAATAAGCGGAGATGTGAAGATGTTCGAAACCCTTGTCATTGAGGGCTGGGTCTTGAAGAGCTGAGCCCGCGCACGGCCTCTGTCTGGTTTGGGCTGGCCCTCGGGATCGGCTTTGGCACCCTGGCTTTTGCGACCGGGTTTTGCCTGCGTCGCGGGCTGGACTTGTCCCAGTTCAGTTCCGGCCCTTTGAGAGCAATATTGCCTTGAACTATGGCAAACGGACACAGTGAAGAGTTCAAGCGGGATGCGGTGCGTATCGCTCTGACGCGCGGCCTGACGCGGCGACAGGTTTCTGCGGATTTGGGGGGGCCTTTCAACGCTGAACAAATGGATCACATCCTTTGACGAAGAGGCGGTTGTTTCCGGGCCCGATCAGGATCTGGCACGGGAGAATGAACGGCTTCGACGGGAGAACCGCATCCTGAAGGAGGAGAGGGGCGTGCTAAAAAAGGCCACGGCCTTTTCGCGAGGCAAAAGACGTGAGGGTCGCATTCATCGACCAGTACGACGGTAAACTCAGCCAGCGCCAGCTCTGCGGCCTGCCTGGAGTAACCGATCGTGGCTACCGTTCACGGCGATCACGGCCGATCAGTCAGCGCCAGCGCGACGATATTGTAATCCTGGCCCACATTCGCGAGTAGCACCGCCTGTCTCTGAACAGCTATGGGCGGCCCCGGATGACCGAGGAATTACAGGAGCTGGGCCTTGAGGTCGGCCATCGCCGTGTGGGGCGCTTGATGAAGCAAAGGTTGTGCGCCCCCATAAAGACCAGGCCACAAGGGAGAGCGCCCACAATCTCAATATTGCCCCGACCCTGTTGGCTCAGGACGTCACGGCAACCGGGCCGAACCAGAAATGGGCCGGTGATATCAGCTATATTTGGACGCAGCAGGGCTGGCTCAATCTGGCTGTCATCATTGACCTGTATTCACGACGTGTTGTCGGCTGGGCCGTCAGTAACAGGATGAAGAAAGACCTGGCGGTACGCGCTTTGAAGATGGCGATCAATCTGCGCCAACCCCCGAAAGGCTGCATCCATCACACCGACCGCGGCAGCCAATATTGTTCGCATGAGGACCAGAAGCTGCTGAAACAGCGCGGCTTCAAGATCTCGATGAGCGGCAAGGGAAATTGCTATGACAACGCTGCCCTTGAGACCTGCTTCAAAACACTGAAGGCCGAGCTGGCCTGGCCGCAACCCTGGTACATTCGCCGGCAATACGAACTGGCGCTCCAGTACATCAACGGTTTTTACAACCCACGCCGACGGCACTCAGCCCTCGGATACAAAAGCCCCGTGACTTTCGAACGGAAAGCCGCTTAACATGAGAGCTCTTGGTCCGGAACTAAACCGGGACAAGTCCAGTTTAGCAAAGCTGAAAAACTATCCGAAAAGGTGGGGCAACTTCAAATCTTACCTATAGCAATATCGTAAGCGTCCAAACCGGCCCCGACGAATACATCACCACGCTGACAGAAGACTGCATCGAAGAATTGCGCGAAATGCTTGCCTCCCCGCGCGTGTCCACTGAAGCTTGGCACAGCTTCTTGCAAGACTTCTTCGATGCCCCCGACCATCGCCATACGTGTCAAGAACCTGCGGCTGCGGTGACAATCGGGCGGTTACTTACAAAACGCCCTGCTACGTATTTCGAACTTGCCTCGGCCTTCATACATTAAAAGCACCAGTTCTCATGTTGCTCAGACCGGGCTTTCCCCCCTCCCCAACCCACGTAAGGCACATATCCAGCAAAGCAGATTTGTTTATTGGCTTGGTCAGAAAATCATCCATGCCCGCAGACAAGCATTTAGTTCGATCATCCTTTCTTGCGTTGGCCGTCAAAGCCACAATGGGACACCGCGTTTGTTCAGTTTCTTGCTCCCAAAGACGTATTTCTTTGGTTGCATCAATCCCGCTCAAGACAGGCATGGACATATCCATCAAAATTACGTCCGGAGGACACGCCTTGTAACTGTCAACTGCCTGCCTGCCGTTCTCCACAAACTCAGTAGAAATCGGCGTCCCTTTTAACATACTCTGGACAACCAAGCGGTTGGTTTTATTGTCGTCCGCCACCAGAACACGGAAGGCTGGTATGCTTTCATCAAAGCCGCCCCCGGCTTGTTGGTCCAGATTTTCAGCACTGGCAGGATGTATTGCTGACCAAATAGTCTGATTCAACGCTGCCATACGAAGAGGTTTCTGAACCACCGCTGCAATACCCAAGGCATTTCGAACATCAGCCGAAATACTTTGATCGGCCGAAGATAGAACAATAACCGGTGTTTCTTCATGCAAGCGACTTGTTCGCAACCGCTGAACCATTTCTATGCCGGTCATCTCCGGCATCTGATAATCTAAGACAATGACATCAAAGCTAGCACCCTGTTCGGCAGATTGTTGAAGTATTTCCAAAGCCTCTTGTCCCGATTGCGCCAAAGTCACATCAGCATGCCAGTTACCCAGTTGCTCTCGAAGGATATGCAAATTGAGGGGGAGATCGTCGACGACCAACAGTTTGTAATTTTTTAGATCTCTGCTCTCAACTTTCATATATTCAGTTGGGCGCTGCACGGGCTGAAGTGGCAAGGTTACTGTAAAAGTGGTGCCTTTATCGCATGTTGACCGCACTTCAATCTCTCCCCCCATCAGCTCGACGAGGTGGCTGGAAATTGCAAGTCCAAGACCAGTTCCTTCATATTTGCGCGTGTTAGAACCATCGACCTGCTCAAACGCGCGGAATATTTTTTGGATCTGGTCCTCTGGGATACCTATGCCCGTATCGGTGATGGCAACAACCAACTTCAAATCACCATTGTGGTCTGCCGTCGAAACATCCACGCAGACATGCCCCTCGGAAGTAAACTTAACCGCGTTACCGGCTATATTTGTTAAAACCTGTCGCAGGCGTACGCTGTCGGCAAAAATCCCGTCTGGGACATCCGTATGATATCTCAGCACGACTTCGACACCCTTCATACCTGCGCTGACAGACAGCATGCTCATCACTTCTTCGCAAGTGCGCCGCAAGTTGAAGGGGGTCGGATCAAGAGAAAACTTCCCGGCCTCCGCTTTTGAAAAGTCCAGGATGTCGTTGATAATAGACAGAAGCGACGCAGCGGAGCTGAGGATTGTGTCGGAGTAGAGCTTTTGATCCGCATCTAACTCAGTGTTCTGCAGCAGATCCGCCATTCCAATAATCCCATTCATGGGGGTTCGGATTTCGTGGCTCATGTTGGCGAGAAACTCTGATTTGCTTCTGTTGGCATCGTCAGCCGCATTCCGTGCCTTCTCCAGCTCTTTTTCGCGTGCATCACGGCTTCGCAAGTTGGCCTGCAGAACTTCAACAGAGGCATCCAGAGCTTTTAACTCCCTCCCTACAAACCATGGCATGGACTGTTTCTGAACGAATTGACCGGACAGAACGCTGGACATCCTTGCATGGGTTTGGCGCAATGGGCGCAATGCAAACAAATGGGCCAGAAGCAGGAATAAGGCTGAAAGGGAAGACACGATCAACAGCGTGTTCAATCGGGTGTGGCGCACTTGCTCTTCAATCAGCTGCGCCCCTTCGCGGGTGGACCACGCCACCTGCATCTGCCCAAAGCTTTCTCCTTCAAAGACTATGTCACTATTGAAATCGACAAGTTCATGTTCAGCTCTTTCCTCAGCAGAACTCGCTGTCGCAATTGATCGCCCTTGATCATTGATCAAGCGGATCGAAACCATCTGTGGATAGCGATTGATTGCCTGTCGCATCGCCGTTTCCAGAACTGGAACATCTTCGACGATGATATCCTCGATCATGGCCCCGCTCAGCAGTGATACTGCCAGTTCCGCCTGCTCACTCAACCGCTTATTCAGCTCAACCACACGCGTGCTCCGCTCAAGCTCTCCCAGCAAAAGGGTAACCCCACCTGCGGCAAGCAGCATGGACAGAACAATCTGTGTATAGACACCATTGAGCTTCATTTTCACACCAAACCCATCAATCAAAACAAAGCGCTGTGTTGCATGGCATCGCGAACGAGCTGGTAATCCTCGTCAGTGCCTGACAGAAATCCGTTTTCCGAGATTTCACGAACCCGCTCATCGTTCTTTTCTGCCAGCATCACATCCTGCATTGCCTGCGTAACCCGATCAGGCACTTTCGGGTGGGCCAGCCAAGGTTTGGTAACATTGTCAAAGTCAAACAAAACACGCAAAGGCACCCCTTTTTGAACCAGCTTCTTATACGTGCTTTCCTTGAGCGCACCGGCATCGAATTTACCTGCGCCCACCGCCTCTCCGACCAGATCATGACGGCCAAGGAAGCTGAAACCAGACAGGTTCGCAGCTGAAACCCCCGCATTCAGAAGGTGGGACTGCGCCAAATACCGACCAATGGTCGACAGCTCATCACCAAAGGCAAAGGAATGCCCTTTGAGATCTGCAAGGCTGTTGAATTCACTGTTTTCATGAACGGCGATCACCCCCTTGAAACGCTTTTTACCCTTTTTAGATTCCATCGCGACAATCTTGACCTCGGGGTTCACCTCAGTCACCGCGACATAAGAGGCGGGACCGAAACGTGCAAAATCCACGTCGCCATTGGCAAGCTGAGCGATGCCATCTTCATAGGTTTTGGAGATTTTCATCCTGATATCGACGGGCTCCCCCAGACGTTCCGACATCCGGGACGCGAGGAACGTCAAGAAAGGTTTGTATTTCATGACCGTTGCAGTGGGCTTGTCCGCGGCATAGGTGCCAAAAACAAGTGTGATATCAGCCCGGGACTGACCGGGAACAAGGCTGAAAAGGAGCACAAGAGCAAAGGCAGCAAGGCCGGCAGCAGAGTGTTGAGCCCAGGTATTTAACAGGGTTCGAACCCGACCGATGAGGTGGTTACAGTTATCTTCTTGCATCGAGCGACCCTCCAATAAAACCCGGCGCCACGTGACCAAACAGGTCCTGTGGCAGGGCGATCAGGGGTAACCTTAAGGATAAAAGGAAAACAACTTCTTAAGCACAACCAGAACTTCTTAAGCATAACCGGGAAGATTTCCTCAACCGACCCAGTTATAGATCTCCAGACTGTCGGTGACGTCACAACCGCCACAATCACGAGAGCTCGCGCAACTGCCACATGTGGCCCTCAGGTTCTGCCGGCGGATCACACCCTTTGCGACCCAATGTGCCAACATTCCCCTGACCGCATCGGGCGGGCGCCTGAAATGGTTAGATATCTCAAGCAGGCTGACGGATTGCCGCGACTTCACATAGGATCTGAGATCTAAGAGCAAGGGACCTCTCCTTCTTCAAACGGATCCAGCCGTCGGATCACGACCCGGCATGTCAAGCGCCCCAATGCGGCGCCCCGCCCGTTTCAAAAGCACGAACAGGACCAGCAGTGCCCCCAAAATCCCGGCCAGCCACATTCCTGTCGCCAACGGATGGCGGGCAAAGGTCGCAATCTGGTAAAACAGAACAGCCGCCCCATAGGCCATCGCCATGGTCCACCCCCCCGCAAACATTGCCCATCCCGGGCTGGTCTCACGCCAGATTGCGCCAAGCGCCGCCACGCAAGGCATGTAGAGCAGGATCAGGAGAAGATAGGCAAATGCGCCGGCCTGACCATCAAACAGCGTGGCCATTGTGCCAAAAACGGTCCCGGACACCTCTTGCTCTGCCGCAGCAATTTCAGGAGAGCTGACATCGCCGATCTTCAAACCCAGCGGGTCACTTGCCATGCCCAGACCTGCTTTCAGGTTCGGCACGATGGTGGACACAGCGTCCCCCACCCCTTGCATAAGCGAGAAGGAAGCGGGCTCCCCTGCCCCATCCTCGGCCAGATCGGTATATAAGGTGTTGAGCGTGCCAACCACGGCCTCCTTGGCCAGTATCCCGGTAAAAATCCCGACGGTGGCGGGCCAGTTCTCTTCGCTGATACCGATGGGTGCGAAAATCGGGGTCAGGTTGCGCCCCACAGCCGAGAGGACAGAGGCCTCGCTGTCTTCATTCCCAAAGGATCCGTCCGTGCCCCAGGAGTTCAGAAAGGCCAGCACGGTCACCATGACCACAATCACCTGCCCCGCTTCGGTCAGAAAATCACGCAAACGATGCCAGCTGCGTTGGAAAATACCGCGCGCAGAGGGCCAGTGATAGGCGGGAAGTTCCATGATAAACGGGGTGGGTTTCCCCGGCAAAAGGGTAGCCTTTAACATCAACCCGGTGCCAACCGCGGCCAGAAGCCCCAGAAAATACAACAAAAACACGAGGTTCTGTCCGCCGGTCGGAAAGAAGGCCGCTGCAAATAATGCATAAACCGGCAGGCGTGCCCCGCAGGACATGAACGGTGCCATCATCACGGTCAGTGTCCGGTCGCGCTGGCTGTCCAGCGTACGGGTTGCCATGATTGCCGGCACGTTGCAGCCGAACCCGACGATCAACGGGACAAAGCTTTTGCCCGGCAGGCCGATCATCCGCATGAAACGATCCATCACGAAGGCGGCGCGCGCCATATATCCGCTGTCTTCCAGCACCGAGAGGAACAGAAACAGGCAGGCCACGATTGGGATAAAGGTTGCAACCGTCTGGATGCCGCCGCCCACCCCGGTGGCCAGCAAGATTCCCAACCAGCCCGGCGCACCGACCTGATCCAGAAGAGCGGCCAGCCCATCAACAAAAAGGGTGCCTGCCAAAATGTCGAAGAAATCAATGAACGCACCACCGATATTGATGGTGAACATGAACATCAGATACATGATCAGCAGGAAAATCGGAATGCCCAGCACCCGGTTCAACACCAGCCTATCCAGTTTTTCAGACAGCGAACGGCCAAGTTCCGAACTGCGCTGCATCGTGGCGCTGGTGATCTCCGCGACAAAGTCATATCGCCCGCAGGCAATCAACGTATCCGCGTCAATCCCGCTTTCCGCCTCGATTTCTGCCCGTAAGGTTTTTGCGGCCTCCGCGGTGCCCGGATCAACCAATGTGGGGCAGAGCTCATCCCCTTCCAGATGTTTGATCGCGAGCCATCGGCGACTGCCCGCATCGACGTGGAACCCGGTTTCCGCATCCAGCCTGTCGATCGCCTGTTCAATCTGGTCGGAAAACCGTGTGGTGGCACGAGGGGGCTCTGGATTGCGCGCGGCCGCCACCATCTGCTCCACCAGCCCCTCCAGCCCGGTCTTGCTGGCGGCACAGGTCGACACCACCGGACAGCCCAGCTTTCGCGACAACGCATCGAGATCAATATGGATGCGCCGTGTTCTGGCGATATCCATCATGTTCAGCGCCACCAGAAGCGGCGTGCCCATTTCCAGAAGTTGCACGGTCAGATAGAGATTGCGTTCAAGGTTCGATGCATCCACCACATTGACCACAAGATCAGGCTGTTCCGTCAGGATAAACTCACGGGCAATCCGCTCATCCAGCGAGGTTTCCCCGCCGACGATGCTCAGCGAATAGACCCCAGGCAGGTCGACCAGATCTATCCGAGTGTCCTGGTGGGAAAAGGACCCGACCTTTTTCTCCACCGTCACGCCCGGCCAGTTGCCCACTTGTTGATGGGTTCCGGTCAATGCGTTGAAAAGCGTGGTTTTTCCGCAATTCGGGTTGCCGGCGATGGCAATGGTCAAACCGCTCATGACAAGACCTTTTTCACGATCAGCACCTCGGCTTCATCCTTGCGCAGGCTGAGCGCATATCCCCGGACCCTGATTTCCACCGGATCCCCCAGCGGGGCAACGCGGGTTACGCTGAACTGGGTGCCAAGGGTCAGTCCCATTGACAGAAGCTTGCGGCGATACGGCAATCCGCCGGGGCAGAACCCCACCACGCTGGCGCTGTCTCCGACCGCGAGATCTTTTAGTTTGATGTCCATTCCGGGCCTCGCCGCGCGCGATTAATCAGACAATTTTTGTAAGCTATTGAGCAGGCCGCCCGTCAAGTCCTTGATTTAGGTCAATTTGGCGTCTTTCCCCGTGGTCAACACCCGCGAAAAAGCGGCAGGGTCTGATCCCCAAGACAGGCACCGCTCCGCCCGCGGACAATCAGGACCTGTAGAAAGCTCGACTTTTGACGGCCAATGGGGATCCCTCCTCCGCCCTGCAAGACCCCTCGCAAATGCGTTGCAAATAAGGGAGTTTTGTTGCCTGACCCGCTGTATTCCGCTACGCTTCTTGCAGGGGAAAGGAATTGATTATGAAGGATTTTCAAACCAACACCGCACCGAAAGAAATTTCCGAAACCGGCCTTGATACACATTTTCTGATTGGACTGATTGCCAAGATCATGAACGAAGGCGGCACAATGGTGGCCGCGCAGATTGCCGGCATTGTAAAGCTCTCGCCCATACTCGTGCGACAGATCCTGAACAAGATGCAGGAGCTGCACCTGATTGAAGCCCGCGGATTGGAAAGTCAGGATATTAAATCGGACATCCGCTACGCGCTCACCGATAGGGGCAAGAAAGAGGCCTATGAAGCGCTTCTCATGTCGAAATATGTCGGCCCGGCCCCCGTCACGCTTGAGGCATTCTGGGCGCAGATCAAGGACCAGACCATCAAGCATGAGGTCATTCACCGAGAAGAGCTGGAACGCGGCCTTTCCCATCTTGTCTTGCCCGACGGGATGATCAACCAATTGGGTCCGGCGGTAAATTCGGGGCGATCAGTTCTGCTTTATGGGGAAGCGGGGAACGGGAAAACCTCGATCGCGGAAGCCTTGGGAAAGGTGTTTTCCCAACAGATCTTTGTTCCCCACGCCTTTATCGTCGGCAGTCAGGTTATCCGCTTCTTTGACGAAACACTGCACGACGAGGTGGAGGAGGACGAGGCGGAAAAACGGGTCCGCGACCAGCGGTGGGTCAAGATCGAACGCCCCGTTGTGGTCACCGGGGGCGAGTTGACACTCGATATGCTGGATCTGCAATTTGACGAACATTCCCGCCTTTATGAAGCACCAATGCATCTCAAGGCATTGGGCGGCGTGTTTGTGATCGACGATTTCGGGCGACAGAGATCCTCGCCCACCGAGATCCTGAACCGCTGGATTGTCCCTTTGGAAAGTCATTTCGACATCATGTCCCTGCATACCGGGCAGAAATTCCGCGTGCCGTTTGACCAATTGGTGATGTTCTCGACCAACACCCTGCCCGAAGATCTCGCCGATGATGCTTCACTGCGGCGGATCCATTTCAAGATCTTCGTACCCAGTCCAACCCGCGAGGATTACCTGCATATTTTCAGCAATCTTGCCAAAGTGCGTGGACTGGATTTCGACGGGGCGGTTCTGGGGCGGTTCTTTGACAGCCACTATAGAAAGCGCAATGTGGTGCCTTCCGGGGCACATCCGGGGTTTCTGATTGATCACGTCAAGGCGCTTGCAGCCTTCCTTGGGCAACCCGCGGAGCTTAGCGATGATTTCCTGGACGTGGCCTGGAAAAACGTGGCCGTGGCACGACGCAAACGCAAGATCACGGATCTGTCCCTGTAAAGGCACTTGCCACACCTAAAGCGTTTCGACGTTCACCTGAGACAGGGAAAAGTCGGCACACTGTCAAAGATAACAATGTTGTGGGCGTTTCGGAATAAACCTGTGTTTCAAGTTTATTCCGAAACGCTTTAAGCACAGCCATCAAACACTAAAAAGGCCCCTGAACGGGGCCTTTTTTGTCCTGAAACCGGCGCGCTGACCGGGTCTTAACCCGGAGGGGTCAGGGTCATGAACATTTTCAAGATCCCGATCAATACTGGCACAAGCACGATCACCAGATTGACGGGGAAGAGGAAAACCGCAAGCGGAAACAACATCTTGACCGGCAACGCATTGGCTTTTTCCTCGGCACGCACAATGCGCAGCGTGCGCATCTCTGCACTGAACACCCGCAACGTCTTGCCAACGCTGGAGCCGAGTTCAATCGACTGCCGGAACAATGTGGCCAGAGAACGGGCTTCCTCCAGATTTACCTGAGTTGCAAAATTGCTCAGAGCTTCATGAATGGGGCGCCCCGCCCGCAATTCCAGCACGATAATGCTGAGATGGGTGCCGAAATCAGGGTTGGTTACCAGAAACTCCCGCGACACCCGGTCGAGGGCTGCGTCGATCCCAAGCCCCGCATCCACACAGACAATCAACAGGTCCATGAAATCGGGAAAGAGTTTGCGATACTCCCTCTCACGTCGCTTACCCAAATTGTCCAACACCACATTGGCGAGGATGAAAACCGCCCCCGAAAAGGCAACGGCGAACATGAGCACCACCATCGGGCGCACAGATGACGACAAAAGGTAGGTTCCCACCCAGATCAGCACAAACACAGCTACCGCGACCAGGGACCGGATCAGGTTGAAAACCATCGGTGCCCGGCGCGAAAAGAAACCTGCGCGGATCAGCCGGGGTCTCAGACTGTCCGGTGCATCATTGCGCAGAACCTCAAAGAAATACCGCGCCGTTTCATTTTCTTCGCTGAGCAGTTCGTCCAACTGGCGTTGCTGATACTGTTTGCGCCCGGACGTCGTGGATTTGATACGCGCGATATTGCGGCGAACTTCCCGCTTACTGGAAACATAGTTCACCACACTGAACGCCAACAGCAGAACCGCCAGAAAAATCGCGGCAAGAACAGGTAGTTGTGTCATCTCTGCTCCTTCCAGCCTAGAAATCGAAATTGACCATGCGGTTCAGAATAATCATCCCAAACCCCATCATGATAAGGCAGATCGTGACCACCGTGGTGGCGTATCCAGTGTCGATCAGGGGATCAAAATAGTCGGGAGCAAGCAGCTTGATCACGAAATAAAGACCAAACGGGAACACCGCCATGATCACGGCCGTTAGACGCCCCTCAGCTGAAATTGCCCTGATTTTTGCCCTCAGCATCAGGCGATCCCGGATCATACCTGCCAGGTTCTCAAGGATTTCCGCCAGGTTCCCACCCGTTCCCGACTGCACCGTGATCGTCACGGTCAGCAACTTCAGCTCATCCACGCCGACGCGCTTTTGCATGTTCACAAGCGCGCTTTCGATATCAAAGCCAAAGGTCAATTGGTCACTGAGCAGGCCAAATTCGGACCCGATCGGATCCGGCATCTCCTTTGACACCATCGCAATCGCCGCATTCAGCGGGTGCCCCGCCTGCAGCGACCGCACGATCACATCAATGGTGCCCGGCAATTGGGTGACAAACTTTTTCATGCGACGATGGCGCAGGACAGCAAGCGCCAAAAGCGTGTTCAGCCCTGTGAAACAGAATGCAAAAACCAGCTGCACGGGCAGTTTTCCAGAGACAAAGACACTGGCGATCAGCCAGCCGATTAAAAACAGAAACAGCACGTAACTGATCCGGCGAGGGCGGCTCATTTCCAAACCTGACTGATTGTAAAGGCGCACCAGCCGATCCAGGATCACCCGCGCCCCCAAATCAGACCGGATCCCCCGCTTGAGGATCAGCGTGTCATAAGCGGAATTCTGATTGTCCGAATGCGCCAGATGGCGAAGGCGGCTGTTAACTTCCCGCGTTGCCCGCCGCGACCGCAAAAGCGCACGGGCAAGTGTATCGGTCAGCAGCAGCGCTGCGACAAAAACGGATGCGTATATCAGGGCCTGCAACACGGATCATTCCACCTTTTTTGCGGGGTCAAACATGCTCTTGTCCAGAACCAACCCAAGGGTTTCCAACTCATCCAGAAACCGCGGGCGAATGCCCGTTGCACGAAACTCACCTTCGATAACCCCGTCCTCAGAGATCCCCGTGCGCACGAATTTCATGATTTCCTGCAATTGGATCACATCCCCTTCCATGCCCGTCAGTTCGGAAATCGACATCAACCGGCGAGAGCCATCACGCTGCCGGTCCACCTGCACAATCAGATGGATGGCTGATGAGATCTGAGAGCGGATCGCATTCTGGCTCATCGGCATCCCGGCCATACCCACCATCTGCTCAACCCGCGACAGCGCATCACGCGGATTATTGGCGTGAATGGTGGTCATCGACCCTTCATGCCCCGTATTCATCGCCTGCAACATGTCAAAGGCTTCGCTGCCGCGCACCTCGCCGATCACAATCCGGTCCGGGCGCATCCTGAGCGCGTTTTTCACCAGATCCCGCTGCAGGATTTCATTGCGCCCATCCACCGAAGGCGGGCGTGTTTCCAGCCGGACCACATGGGGTTGCTGCAGTTGAAGCTCCGCCGCATCCTCAATCGTCACCAGACGCTCTTCATGCGGAATGAACGCCGACAGCGCGTTCAGAAGCGTGGTCTTACCCGAGCCTGTGCCGCCGGAAATGATCAGCGAAACCTTGCCCTCGACCGCAGCGGCCAGCAACTTGGCCATCTGCCCCGGCAAGGCGCCATTGGCGACCAGCCTGTCCAGGCTAAAGGGTGAGCGTGAGAATTTACGGATGGACACCTGCGGGCCGTCCACCGCCACAGGCCGGATCGCCACATTCACCCGCGACCCATCCTGAAGACGCGCATCCACAAGGGGCGAGCTTTCATCGACACGCCGCCCGACCGAAGCCACGATCTTTTGCACGATCCGCATCAAGTGGTTTTCGTCCTTGAACCGCACCTGTGTCTGTTCCAGCCGCCCGAACCGTTCCACGTAAACCCGGTTTGGCCCCACAACGAGGATATCGGAAATCGTGTCATCGCCGATCAGTGGCTCCAGTGGCCCAAGGCCAAGCATCTCATCGGCAATGTCGGAAATGAAATTCTCAAGTTCCTTGGTGCTGAGCGGAAAATCATTGATCCGCGCATAATCCCGCACCAGCGGGCGCAGCTCATCATGCAACTCTTCCTTCTCAAGCGTATCGAGCACCGCGAGATTGATCTTGTCGAGCAGGAACCGATGCAAATCAACGCGTTCAGACACGAAATCCGGCAATTGCGCCGCCTTGGCCTGCGCCGCTGAGGGGCCGCCTTTTGCCCCTGTCATCTCCCGTTCGCGCAGCACGAGGTCAGTTTCAACCGGTGCTGCGACGCCATCGGATTTCTGCTCCGCTTTTCTGAAAAATCGTCCCGCCATGATCCCCGAAACCTCCCCTATTTCACAATCACCTTGGTGCCGTTCGAGACCTTCGAATACAGCTCCATCACATCTGCATTCGACAGCCGGAAACAGCCTGATGTCTGAAAGCCCCCAAGCGATCCGGCATCATTTGTGCCGTGAATTCGATAAAGCGTGTCCCGGCCGTTGACGTATAGGTAAAGCGCACGCGCGCCGAGCGGATTATATGGTCCCGGAGGCACGTAACCGGGCAGATCAGGCTGACGGGCGCGCATCGCCGATGGCGGGCGCCAGGCGGGCCATTCCTTTTTCCCACCGACATAGGTTGTCCCGGTCCATGTGAACCCATCGCGCCCGACACTGATCTTGTATCGCTCGGCCGTGCCGTTCCCCAACACCCGGTAAAGCAGGCGATCCTTGTTGAAAATAATGATTGTGCCCGCCTTTTCCGCGCTGTCGAACGGTACGATCTGGGCCGAGACCGGCCCGTGATCACGCGGGACTTTCTTGCTGCTTTGCCCCATCCCCGCGGTCACAAATCCAGTGAGGAAGACGGCAGACACGATCAGAAGTTTCCAGACAGAACGCAGCATGATTATCGGGCCTCCAGTGACGGGGTCAGCGATGTGGTAAGGTATTTCTTCAACCCACGCAGAAAGCGGGAGCGTTGCGAAATTTCACTGGGAAGCACCCCTCTATCGAGCGCCTCTTCGATCAGGTCATCATCACGGGGCATGAAATAACAGGGCACATCCCCGAACAGTTCTTTCAGGCGACCAGCAGACAGTTTGCTGCCAAACAGGCGGGACTTGCTTTTGTTGATCACAATCTGCACCGGGATCTCTCCGTCCCTTAGCGACTTGATCTTCTCAAGCGTATCCAGCGTGTGCTTCAAGGCCGGCAGGTTCGCCTCAGTCACCAGCGTGCAGGAATTGACCGCCCCCAGAACATCATCACGCCATTCAGTTTCGTAATAGGGAATATCGAGGATTGTGTATTCATGCTGCAGATTGACCGCATCCAGCATCCGCAGGACCAGCTCATACCCATTTGCATCGGTCAGAAGCTCGGGACGTTTGAACGAATAGATATGATAGCCAGTGCGTTGTTTTTCCTGGATAAGGTTGGCAAACTCCGCGTCAATACGCTGCGGCGTGGCAATGATCTTATCAAGCTGGTAGCTGTTCACCATATCAAGGCTGTAGCCACAGTTTCCCGTCGCAAAATCCAGATCAAACAGGGCGACACTTTCCCCCTTCTTGATCACATGTGAAACCATCAGATCGGCCAGTGAAATCGCCAGGGTGGTCGCGCCTGCCCCGCCACAGCCAGACACAACCGCATGAACCCGGTTGGTGTCGATCCGCGCACCCCGGATCCCCGTTTCAACCGATTTGATCAGGCTTTCCGGTTTGACCGGATGGGTCAGCCAGTCATGCACCTGCAGCTTGATCAACTGCCGGGTCTGATCCTCGTCCAGCTTGTCCGAAACAATGATCACAGGCTGCCCGGAGAACTGGAACCGGACCTGGTTGAGCAGCTCCAACATATCAGCATCAAGCTCATGGCCGCTCAGAACAACGGCATCAATCCGCGTGGATTTATCCACTTTATCAAGCGCGTTGGCGTTTGAGCGAACCACCCGAAACTGCGGAACGGTTTCGATGACATGTTCGATCCCGTCTGACAGCTCTGCTTCAGAACTCACGACGAGAACTCTGAAAAGATTAAATTTTTTGTCTTCTGTGCTCATGTGACCTCAGGGGGAAATACTGGAAAGATCTTCGCTTGTGATTGAAACCGGATGGGCCGGAATGGCCATATTGTCCAACCCGATCAGGGCGCCCAGGAACGGCAAATTCAGGCTCAACCCACTGGTTCCGACCGTAACCGTCAAAACCGGGCCTAGTGGGCGTCCGACATAACCGAGACCAGATCGCTGGTAAGAAACCCAGACATGCTCTGGGCGGATCCGAGTGTTGAAATCACACATCCCGGGCATCAGCCCTTCACCGGGCGCGCACCGATCATCTATGTCGCCACTGCTGTTGATGCCGAAAATCAGGCGCCTCATCGAGTCGGTCAGACAGGCTTCGCTTTTACCAGCCCCGCAACTGGCCGACACGTTGCTGTCCGGCACGGGATCGCCCGCCGCAGCGGTGCCGTAATCTGTCAGGGCGGTCCACTGACTGCCGCTGGTGCTGAGCAACGGGTCTGAAACCACGGCCAGACGCGCCCCAAGCTGTAGCGCCTTCACGGTCTGGTTCCACTGGAACACCGCGAACCCCAGTTCGATCATCACCGAAAACACCAATAGCACGACAGGCAGGACAATAAGCCCCTCCACAAAGGAGATCCCGCTCTGGTCACGCCAGAACCGACAGGCAGGCCCCCCCCGGCGATATGTCCAAGACCTTACCATCCGATATACCGTTGGTTATGCGCGTATGAGAGGGTAATCCCATCAATCTGCAACAGGTTGAACAGGGGGGAATCCTGATAGGTCACCAGGGCTTCCACATAGACAACATCCCCATCATCCGGGGCGCCGGGCAGGTCGGCCTTGGCCGGCAGGATTATCAGCTCGCTTGCGTCATCCCATCCGGGAACCCTCAGCACCGCCGGAGAGGGAGGATTGGGCGTGCCATAAAAAGCAATATTGCGCGCCTTTGTTTCATTGCAGTTTGAGACATAGGCAATTGTATCAGCCTTGCACCGCGCCCAATACCGCGCCGCATCCCGCACACCGGTCTGAACCTGATGGCGTTGCCAGAGCACGTTCCCGAACTCCAGCACCCCCACGCTCAGCAGCGTGATCACCGGCAAGACCAGCAGGGCTTCAACAAAGATTGACCCCTGATCGCAATCCCGTAGATTTTTCCTTTGTTTCGACATTGGAGTAATCCACATTCAAATTAAAAAAGGTACACCTCACCCGTTGACGCAAAAAAAACGCGCCTGACCCCTCAACAATCGTTTCATGCCTATCTACGGCGTGACCTGCGGTTTAATTATCGTCCGTCAGGTTTGTATCCCCTACATAGGGCGGCCAGGGAGACACGACATGGATGGCCGTATTGGCATCCATGGCGTTCCCTGTCGCAGCCGAGACAGTATCCCGGTTGTTCAGATAGTCTGCGCAGCCCGTCAGCAGACCGGCGACCACAAGGGCGACAAGCGCCCGCTTATTTGACAAGCAAGCCATCTTCAAACTCCAGATCTACCATATGTCCATAAGGGCCAACCACGCCGTCCCCTTCGCGGAAGGAGCGGATCATGCGTTTGTCCACCTCCAGCATTCCCAACAGGAACAGCTCGACATCATTGGACGACCGGCTGGTGTCAAATGGCGTGGCCAGAGGTTCGTTCGGAGCAGCAGGCCGCACCAGGCGCGGGGTTACGAGAATGACCAGGTCGGTTTCACGTTTCTGGAATTCGGTCGAACGGAACAACGCACCAAGGATCGGAATCTGTCCCAGCCAGGGAAATTGCTCAACACCACGGGTGTTGCTGACATCCAGAAGACCGGCAATGGCAAAGCTCTGACCATCGCGCAAAGACACGGTGGTGTCGGCCTTGCGGCTGATAAACCCGATCCCGTTGCGCGGGGTTTCATCAATGTCACTGACTTCCGGGCGGATCCTCAGCTGGATCAGACCATCATCCAGAACCACCGGGCGGAAATTCAGACGCACCCCATATTCACGATAAGCGGTTTCTTCCGCCGTATTGCCATTTTCGCCGGTCACGGCGCGGGTGATCGGCACTTCGCCACCAACCACGAAATTGGCTTGAACACCACTTGTGGTGGTCAGTTTCGGGTTGGCCAGACGGCGCGCCAGACCTCGGGCTTCCAAGGCGTCGATCACAACATCGATCTGGGTGCCTGCGCCGATCAGGATATTGCCGACGATTGTGCCAAAGGGTGTCCCTTGGGTCGCAACGGCCGAAGCTGCCCCCTGCCCCAGAACCTGCTGACCCGAGTTGAAGACGTTCAGACCGTCAGACCGGGTCGCTGCGAGGTTGACCCCAAGTTGACGGCCGGCATTGCGCTGCACTTCCAGAATACGCACATCCAGCTCAACCTGCTGACCACTGCGCACGCGAATACCGTTGATGATCGGTTCTTCGGAATATTGTGAGGCAAGTTGCAGCACCCGCTCCAACGCCACATTGTCACGCACATCACCAGTCAGGCGAATGCGGTTGTTGACATTCGACACGCTGACGGTCGCACCGGGCACCGAACTGTCGATCACATTCTGCAATTCGGTAAAGTCGCGGCGCACCCGCACGTTCATGACCCCAAGCAACTGCTTGTTGTCGTCATACATGGCGATATTGGTGAACCCGCTGCCCTTCGCCTGAATATAGACCGAGGTATCCGACAGGGGGAACACATCCGCCACGTCCGGATTTCCAACCACCAGATCAGCCACAGGTTTGTCGGTCGTCACGGTCACCACATGGCCCGGCGCGATGATGAACTTGTCCACCACACCATCGCCCAGCGTGATTTCACGCACCGTTTCCTGCGCGACTGTTGGCGCGGCAATCATCAGCGTCGACACGCCGACCAATCCTGCTGCAACCAGATTTCTCAAGATCCTGCTCATCAGAAATTTACCTTTTGCCCGTCCCATTTCGATCAATTCACGCCTCTGTTCATTCCATCCCGAACCCGACGATAATCTACTCTGCGGTCGCCGGTGCCGCAGGGTCAACCCGTGGCACAAGATAATTGCTACGCTTGCCAGCCCGGATAACACCAACATTTGCCTTCACAGGCTTGGGCGGCGGAGAGGAAGCCACAACAGTTCTCACCGGCTCCGAGTTTACTGTATTTGCCTGGTCAATACTTGTTTCCACTTCATTCAGGCGCCCGGAAATGTCGCTCATGAAGCCTTTCAGCAACGTTTCGACCTCCTGTCGCATCAGTTCGGTGTCGGTAGGGCCGGTTTCCAGCATTTCAGCCGCAGCCAGTGCGGCTTCTTCCGCGGCTGCCTTCTCTTTTTGCAAACGCAGCTCCTCGGCCACCTGCGGATCCACGAGGTCGAGCGTGGTCACACGCTGCAGGGTCTCAGTCTCGGAAGAGCCGATATTGCGCAGCGCCAGGGACATGGTCCCGACATTGGCCGCAAGGGCCAGTTTCTGGGCCTCTTCGGTGCTGACTTCAAAGGTCACGGTGCGCACCACGCTGGGCTTGTCCTTGCGGTCATCTGCAATCTGGTCGATCGCCAGAACCTTTACCCCCTGCAGCAACACATCCACATAAGAGCCGCTGCTCTGGCTGCGGGTCAGCATGATATCCACCCGGTCCCCGGGCAGAACAAATCCCGCCACACCCAGCACATCATTCACCCGGATCGAAATCGCTTTCATCCCCGGCGTCAGCGCCGTAGACAGTTTCGCACGCTGCCCCGGTTCAGTGATTTTGCTGACAAAAACAGGTTCCCCCACTTCCATGGAGGAAACGACAAACCGCGCGTGTTCCTCTGAATCGGACACGAGTTGATCAATGGAGGTAAACGCCCCGTTTGGCAGGTCTTTTGCCGCCCAGTCAATTTCCTGCAACTTGTCACGCGTCAGGCGTTGACCGAATTGCAGCACGGTCCGGGCCACGACAATTTTCTGCTGTGGCTCCTGCTCTTCTTCTGATGCGGGAAGGACTTCAGACAGGATCTGAGCCCTCTCTGTGTTCAACCAAATCTGAGCTGTAAATGTTGCCAGCCCAGCCAAAACCAACGCCAGCAATAAACTGACGACCGTTGTCGCACGCATGACTGCCTCCTACCGTCGCGATAGCAATGACCACAGGAAGGCGGTCATTGCTGATATGTATGTGTACTTGTTCGCCAGCAGGGCCGGGTCGACCGGTTTGCCGCAAAGGAAGGCGTGCCGCAAAGGCGTTCCTCCAATGGGCAAGTCCCCTGCCTCAGGCGTGGGGCCTATCAGCCGCCAGATCCGGTTACAGCCGGTGCATGGAGGTCGGTTTCATCCCGCATCCAGTTTGCCCAGGTTTCCCAGTTTGCACCGAGTTCATCGCCGAACAACAGAACAGCCGCAATCACGGCAGATGCAAGAAGTCCCAGCAGGATGAGATATTCTGTCAACGCAATCCCGTCTTCATCTTTACGAAAACGCAGAACCAG
Source organism: Aliiroseovarius crassostreae (assembly GCF_001307765.1). GTDB lineage: Bacteria > Pseudomonadota > Alphaproteobacteria > Rhodobacterales > Rhodobacteraceae > Aliiroseovarius > Aliiroseovarius crassostreae. The sequence goes on along the minus strand of NZ_LKBA01000019.1, from coordinate 61,724 downwards.
TTTTTCGATCAGTTTACTCATTTAAAATTACTCCCAATTCGTAGGGGCGAAAAAAAGAAATGGGCCCCTGTTCCCCAAAAATCGAAACGCCGTCCAGTTAACTTTTAAAAACAGGCAACCATCGTAAAAAACGGACATTTCAATATGAACACGATAACAGTTTTCGAAGTTTTCGTCAAAAAAATGACATAATTTCAGCACGTTCTGGACATTTTCTGAAACAAAGCCCGGAAAACAGGGCGATTGTCGCATTTTTACCAACCCCAAGATGGTTAACGTGTGATATTTTTTTGCCTAAATTTTGAGCGCATAAACCGTGCGATTTAAGCCTCTGTAAAGATGGATTAAATCTTTCGATTTACCTGACGAGAATCGATTCGGCGCGGATAAACGTGTCCAAGGTGCCGTTCCCGCCAAACCCCGTGATATCGACAAACTCCACATCAATGGTCCCACCTTCGCGCAGGGTCGCATCCTCATCCTGGTTGCCCTTGCCATTGTTCGACGACTTCTCGATCGGGCGCACCATGAAGATGCTGGCATAGCTGTTCACCGGCAACGTTGCCTGCCCGTTAAACGGATTGGCCAGGCAGTTCACGATCGCCGCAATGATCACGCGGCGGTCCTTGGTGCCGGTCGGGGCAGACGGGTCCGCCGGGTCATAGGCCGGAACATGGTCCACATTGTTGTCAGGGTCTGAACATTTCGGATAGCCGGTCTCCCCCCCGGTCGAGTTTTCCGCCACCAGATTATTGGCACTGGCAAGCTCGGTCTCAATCTCATGACGATAGACATCATAGCGCGACGGTTGCAGCCCAAGATGGTCAAAGGTGCTTTCGACAACCGTATGCCCTGTTGGATTTGCGGGATGGTTGACCGACCAATAGGTCGAAATGTCCCATTCATCCCAGGTGCCGGGCCCGGCGGGGGTGGTAAAGGTTCCGTAATCATCCGGGCTCCCCACCAACACACCGCCAGCACCATTGGTCGGCGACCCCATGGTGCCATTGTCGGGAAAGCCCATGAAATCAGCGGTAGACGGGTCAACCAGCGCCTGTTTTCGGCAGAAATTTCCGGTGCCGGGCTTATACCCCTTCCGCACGTTATAGGCAGGGCCATAGTCATCCTGTGCGTTCCTGTAAGGCGCATCATAGATGTCAAATCGGATGTTGAACCCGGTTGCAATTGAGGTGGCATAACCGGGCTTTGTGTCAACCGTATCTGACTCATAACAGGTTGGATTGGGCGCGCCCGCAAAGAAATCCCGGATATCTGCCGCGCTGGAGGTCCCATTGGTTTGCAAAAACCCGAAATTGCCCGGACCCGCCGGGTCATTCTGGTTCTGCTTGGCGTGAAGTTTCAGGATCCGCCCATGCAAAAGCCCGTTGGAAAACGCGGTCTGAAGGTCGGTAATGCCCTCCCCCTCAAACGGGTTGCAGATGAACAGAGGGGGCACATCACAGACCGCGCTTTGTGACATCGCCACCGCATTTGCCCGCACCGGAACGGTTCGGATCAGCGGTTTCAGCACCGAGGAAAAGATCGAATACAGATCCTCGGAACGGGCGGAAACATAGACATATTCGGCGTCCGTCCCATCGGTGGTGGCATTTGCATTCACCCAGGCCTGATCAATTGGATCATGGTCATTAGGCGGAATATCCCGCAGAAAAATAACGGTGAATTCATTGTCCGCGACGTCTTCATATTCCAAGACAGTTTGCATGTTGTTCGCATCATTGCCCAGGAAATGGACTGTGTTATCCACGTTCTCCATCGCCGCCTTGGCCCGGGTGATCGCGTCGGATCCGCCATCCAGTTCAACCGCCCCCGCAAGCGCCAACGCATCGGCCGCAGCCTGAAGATCGGAATGGGCATTGTTGCCCCGGCTGATGTCGATGACCAAAACCGCCATGCCCAGAAAGACCGGCAAAAACAGCAAGGTCAGGACAAGAACATATCCATCTGTATCTTTAAGAAATCTCATCTTCGCCCCTCTTCACGTCATCCCGAATTGTTCAAAAGCGCCATGGGATAGGGATTGTCCGCACGGACTGCGGTGTAAAATAAGGTGCAGTTTACCAAAAATCGGTTGCAACGATAACTGCCAAAACGATTGGCACGCCGTAGGGAACCTTGCCACTGTCGCGGATCACACGCAGGCGTTGCCCGATCCGCCCGGTTCCCGACGCCCCAATACCGCTTTTCACCACAAGAAGTGCCAGAACCGAAAAACCAAGCAGTGCCAGCGCGAAAAGCCCCAGACCTTGCCAGCCCACAAGCAGCCCGGCCGGGAAAAACAATTTGGCGTCCCCTCCTCCCATCAAGCGCAGGAACCAGAACGCATACCCAATCACAAAAAGCACGGCACCAGACATCAGATGGCTCGCAAGCCCGTGAAACATGCCTGTCGCCGACCACAAAAGGAACAGGCCCACCAGGACCAGAACATCGGCGTTGCGAATGCGATGGGTCAGGAAATCACCAATCCCGATCCGCAACAGCCAGGCGATCATCAGCAAAGACGCCGCGATCCGCATTATGTCAAAACCGGTTTCGCCCATGGTCACCTGCTCACAGGTCCCGCGCAAAGGCCCCGTGGTCAGATACCTTTCAGATCACCGGGGGCCCGGCGCTGATACGCGACCGAGTTGCGCAGCAATTCGAGATTGTTTGCGGCAAACTCATTCGAGGGATCAATTTCATAGGCCTTCAGGAAATACTTCCGCGCCGTGGTCAGATTGCCGCGCAGCAGGTGAGAATAGCCGTAGTTATTCAGAAATTCGATGCGGTTACCGATAACCGGTTGCAACTTCCGATACGCGAAATCCGCCTTGTCAAAACGGCGCAACATGTCAGCCGAGGCCGCATATCCAAGCCAGGCCTGCGGATCCTGCGGCGCGACATCAATCGCTTTTTTGAAATGTCTGTAGGCTTTGCCGTAATTGCCCTCTTTGAACTGCATGCGGCCAGAGACAATATGCTGATCATTCGGATGATAATCCACATTGGAACTGTCTTTTACGGACGCCGCGCTGTCACCGGTCGAAGAAAACTCGCCAAAGTTGACATCACTACATGCGGCAAGGCCAGCCAGCAGGACGCCCATCAAAACTACATTTCTCATGCCAAAATGCCTCATAACCCCATCCCCCTTGGAACATGAATGCCACATTTCACACATCAAAACCACAGATTTTACTGGCCTGCCCTTTCCCTAGCGGCAAGAGCGCAACACTTTTTACCGTGTGTGAATATACATATGCGTCAGCTTGTCTGTCCCTCAAATGTCTCGCTCACTGAGCGTCTGCCTCAATCCATTGCTTACAACTGGTAAACTCAATCGAGGGTAATGCTAGCAGCCCGCGTTCCCTGTGCCAACCATAACAATTCCTGCATATCAGAATTTCCCCGGATACTTTCGTTGAACCCCTCCACCCCATGGGTTTCCACAAAATTGGGCTGATCACTCAGCAGGGACGTGCCCATATTTGCGGTTCCGTTTTGCAACTGATACCCCAGTAGTTCGAGGATGGTTGGGTAGATATCGACCATGCCGCCAAGCCGGTCCACCTGCCGAACGGATCCTGCATTCAGGAACGTGACCTGATTGCGCCGCGCCTCCTTGCGGGCACTCAGCTGGTCATAAAGCGTATTGCGGGCGGCCAGGTGATCGCTGGCCAACAGCACTATCGTATCGTCCCAGATGCCAAGCCGCTTGATCTCATTTATCAGATCCGCCACATGCGCCCCGCTGCAGGCAATGGCAGCAGGCAGTTTCGACAGGGCTGTCTCCTCAGCCAGACAGGCCTCATCCAGCAGGGCATCCGGCCCATGGGTGCTAAGCGTCAATGTCGACAGAAGGAAGGGGGCATCCTGTGCGGCCAGATGACCCAACTCACGTTTCACCCGCTCAAACAGCAGATCATCATTCATGCCCCACAGATTTGTGCGTGGCTCTTCCTCCCAGCCGTCATAGCTTCTCAGCCCGAACACCCGCTGATAGCCATGGCTGCGAAACAACGCCCCTTTGGAAAAGACCGTCAGGCGCGACCCGTTCACGTAAGAGGCATTGTATCCGTCCCGCGTCAGGATATCGCCAAGGCAGGTCACACCGGGCAGGAATTCGGTGAAATCCGGGATCACATCCTCATTGGCCTTCATCTTACGCCCGACATGGAACACCCCACGCGCCAGAAGCGGCACGCCGCATTGGGTTGCCACCAAGCCGGCCGCAGTGAATTGGGTCCCGGCCACCTGAACGATATTGTTGAAGGCCAGCCCCTGCCGCTCAAACTCGCTAAAGGGGGCATAGGCCGCGCGAGTCTCGTCGATCTCGCTATATGTGCGTTCAAGGCTTTCCAGATACACAATGACCAGGTTTTTCTGCCGGTCGGGGCGTTGGGTGACCTGGTGGCCTGCCAGAAAACGCTCCACCGCCAGCGCATGCGCCGGCACGGGCAGGATCAGGCGCAGCGCGTATTCGCTGACCGGACTGGACAGAATGGCCACCACCCCCACAAGGCTGATCTGCCGTGCCGCTGTGCGTGAACTGCTCAGCAGGAACAGGGCCGCACCAGTCGCGAGCAGCAGGTAGGTGATCTGCTTGATCAGCTGGGGCGTGAAGTCATGGATCCCCACATTTAGCATGGTGCTGGCCTGGTTTTCCTGAATGGTCAGAAGAAGGCTGCCCATTTGCCATTCCCCAAAGGCTTCCCGGACAAATGCAAAGGGCTGCAACAACAAGAACCCAATGATCAGAAGCGCGAGGGGCAGGATTTTCGGGCGGCGAAACCACAATGCCTGGCGGAAGGACCATCCTGCCACGCCGAGTATGGCAACCACGATGAGCACACCCAGAACGGCCATGGCATTACGCGGCAGCAACGAGAACAGACCAAGACTGTAGGCGAGAAAAGGAAACACGACCAGAAAGCTCATCCCCCAGAACAGGATCAGGCAAATGGCTCGAAAAAACTTTGCAAAAATAGACTTTCCCATCGGGTCCCTCTCTCTCATATGAAAGGGCTTCACCACTCCGGCTGTCAAGCTTCTCATTTTTTCTTTTTATTAACATGCACTTGCATACTAACCATTACGCAGTCAACCCAACAAACCTGCTCAGACAGAAGCAAATTCACGTGCCCCCAAATCCGAAACTGCCCCTCGAACACCCCGTCAAACCACCCGCCACATAAGGCGCCAATTTGCTGAAAATGCGAAAACCTGCTTTAGGGTCAGGCGTCATAGCCAATAAATGACGATGGCGGCGAGAGCGATTGCCGAGAGGAAGACCTTAGGGCATCGGTCGTAGTGGACTTGTCCCGGTTCAGTTCCGGCCCTTTGAGAGCAATATTGCCTTGAAGGAGAAGAACTATGGCAAACGGACACAGTGAAGAGTTCAAGCGGGATGCGGTGCGTATCGCTCTGACGCGCGGCCTGACGCGGCGACAGGTTTCTGCGGATTTGGGGGGGCCTTTCAACGCTGAACAAATGGATCACATCCTTTGACGAAGAAGCGGTTGTTTCCGGGCCCGATCAGGATCTGGCACGGGAGAATGAACGGCTTCGACGGGAGAACCACATCCTGAAGGAGGAGAGGGACGTGCTAAAAAAGGCCACGGCCTTTTCGCGAGGCAAAAGACGTGAGGGTCGCATTCATCGACCAGTACGACGGTAAACTCAGCCAGCGCCAGCTCTGCTGGCCTGCCTGGAGTAACCGATCGTGGCTACCGTTCATGGCGATCAATCTGCCCCCCCGAAAGGCTGCATCCATCACACCGACCGCGGCAGCCAATATTGTTCGCATGAGGACCAGAAGCCGCTGAAACAGCGCGGCTTCAAGATCTCGATGAGCGGCAAGGGAAATTGCTATGACAACGCTGCCCTTGAGACCTGCTTCAAAACACTGAAGGCCGAGCTGGCCTGGCCGCAACCCTGGTACATTCGCCGGCAATACGAACTGGCGCTGTTCCAGTACATCAACGGTTTTTACAACCACGCCGACGGCACTCAGCCCTCGGTTGGAAAAGCCCCGTGACTTTCGAACGGAAAGCCGCTTAACATGAGAGCTCTTGGTCCGGAACTAAACCGGGACAAGTCCACGGCCCAGCTGCCCCTGTTGCAAACCGGGCTGGGGGGGAGCGCTGTTTGGCGCGGGGATGGTTTTGACGCGGGGGTACCTGTCGCGGCTGATGGTGCTGTCCGGCAGCGGCAATCTGCGGGCATTGACGGTGCTTGGCGTGGTGGCCCTTATGGCACTTGCGACCCCAAAAGGTGTGTTGCCCCGCTGCGCACGGCCCTGTTCGTTCTGGCGGCGATCATCACCGGCGCGCTGATCATGGACCGTGCGGTCCTGCGCGCCGTCAATGCTCGATCGAGTGGCGGATCCGGCGCACCATCATCCAAACCAGCGCCACAACCGGCAGCGTAAGCCCCGCGGTCAGCATCCCCTTGGAAATCCCCAACCAACTGGCAAGCGGATAAGCAAAATAGCTGGCCAGCGAAACCGCGTAATAGCTGATCGCCACCACGGACAGCCCCTCGACCGTTTCTTGCAGCCGCAGCTGCAACTGCGCCCGCTTGTCCATGCTTTCCAGCAATGCCTGGTTCTGCGCAGAGCGTTCGACATCAACACGGGTACGCAACAGGTCCCCCGCCCGCTTGGCCCGCTGCGCCATGGCGGTGAGCTGGCGTTCCGCACTTTCCACCGTGCGCATCGCAGGATCATAGCGGCGCATCATAAACTCCTGCCAGGTCTGGCGCCCCTCGAACCGTTCTTCGCGCAACACTTCGATACGTTGATCAACAATGGCGCGATAGGCCTGGGTGGCGCCGAACCGGAACGACGTTCTGGCCATCAGATCTTCCAGCTCCGCCGAAATCGACAAAAGCTCATCCAGGGTCGAAGCCGCATCGCCCCCCTGACCCATTTTCTGCACCAGCCGGGACAGCTCTCCATCCAGCGCGCCGAGGCGGGAATGCAGGTTGCGCGCGCGCGTCAGACCGAACATGGACATCGACTTATAGGTCTCGATCTCGCAAATCCGCTGCACGATACGGCCGATGCGCCGACGTCCCGTTCCGGGGGCGGTAAACACGGAAAACCGCATATGACCCGCCGGATCGATGCGAAAATCCCCCATCAGGATCGCCGCCCGGTCGAGCACCCAGCTGACCGCCACGCTTTCCGCAACAAACCATTCAGAGATCGCCTTGCACATCTCTTCCTTCGGGGGCTGCTCCTGGATCTGGATCAGGGCAGACGTAACCCGGACACCCGGCGCACGCGCCACCCAATCATCTGGAAACACATCAAATTTCGAAGGATCAAAGGGGCGATCTGCAAGCCCGTCCATGAAAACCGTGTAGGTCACGAACTCGGTATGGCTTTCCCATTTCAGGTGATGACGGCCAATCTGCCCGTAATAATGGCTGGCATTGGGCTGCGGATGCGGGGCGCCATGGCGATCCAAAAGCTCGATCAGATGCGCACGATCCGCATCCCGGTCGCGACTGGCCGCATCCGAAGCAGGTTTCACGGCGAGATAGGCCGCAACGGCAGGGGCCTGAACCGGCGGGAAAGGCCGGGCATGTAGTTCATTGGCCAGACCATAGCGGTCCGGGTGATCTGCTAATGGAAACATCGCACGCTTCTCCTTCCACCCCGGCGATGTCGTTACATCCGCATCGGGGCAACCTCCTGAACGGAAGCGTTAACAGAGCCGACACACATTGCAAGTATTTATAAACACGTTATTTTTTCGGGTATTTGCATACTTCTGAATACCGTTATCGCAAACGTGGAAATCCTTTCCCCATCTCCACATCCAAACGGAATGTCAGAGCAGCGCCCGAACAAGACGGGTGAAATCTTCCCCCCGCTTCTCAAAATCCGGATACTGATCGAAAGATGCCGCAGCCGGGGCAAGAAGCACGGTATCACCGTCCTGCGCATCCCGGGCCGCAGCCCTCACGGCGAGTTCCATCGTATCGCAGATTTCATGGGGCAAATCCCCGATTTGCAAAGCAAATTCACGCCCCGAATGTCCAATCAGATAGGCTTTTGTCACATTGCCCAACTGATCTTTCAGGCCCTCAATGCCACCCTCCTTGCCCAGCCCCCCCGCAATCCAACGGATATTTTTAAAGGCCGCAAGGGCCGCGCGGGCGCTATCCACATTGGTGGCTTTCGAATCGTTCACAAATGCCACGCCATCCCGCTCCCCCACCAATTGCGAGCGATGCGGCAGGCCGGCAAAACTGGCAAACCCCGCTTCGATCTGTCGCGGTGCCAGCCCCAATGCACGCCCCACCGCATAGGCGCAGCAGGCGTTCTGGTGGTTATGGCTACCCGGCAACCCCTTGATCGCCCGCAGGTCGATTGATGCCACCTGTCGGCCTTTGCGATACTCAGACAAGAACCCCTTGCGGGCAAAGACCTGCCACCCGGGACCAGACAGTTTGCGCGCCACGGACACCCGGATCACCCTGTCATCCGCGGCCCCTTCGGACAATTGCCCAGCAAGGAACACACCTTCTTTCTCATCCACACCGATCACCGCACGATCTGGTCCCCCTTCAGCAAACAGGCGCCGTTTCGCGGCAAAATACCCGCCCATCCCGCCATGGCGATCCAGGTGGTCAGGCGACAGATTGGTAAACACCGCCACATCCGGTGTCAGCGCCCGCGCAAGATCTGTCTGATAGCTCGACAGTTCCAGCACCACCACCTCACCATCATGGGCCGGATCAATATCAAGAACCCCACGGCCAATATTTCCCGCCAGCTGCGCCGGCCGGCCCGCCGCTTCGATCATATGATGGATCAGCGCCGAGGTTGTGGATTTGCCATTGGACCCGGTCACCGCCACCACCTTTGGCAGCTTTTCAAAATTGTCCCATTCCTGAGTGGCAAAACTGCGGAAGAAAAGCCCGATGTCATTGTCCACCGGCACGCCTTCCTCCATCGCCCGCGCGATCAGTTTATTGGGATCGGGATAGAGATGCGGAATGCCGGGACTGACGATCAGCGCCGAAACATCTTCCCACGCATTGCCCTTGTGAAGATCATCATGCAGGCTCAGCCCCTGCGCTTCGGCCCGGTCGCGCGCCTCCTGCCCATCATCCCAGCACAGCGCAACCGCTCCACCCGCTTCCAGCGCATGGGCCGTCGCAAGACCCGAACGCCCCAGCCCCAGGACCGCAACCTTCTGACCTTCATAACCTTTGACCGGGATCATGCGCCTGCCTCCATCATTGTGTCTCTTCGCTAAAGCATTTCCAGACTGGATTGGATCAAAACTGCATTTGGAGATGTTCACAACCCATTTCGTCCAGGCGGTTCGACTTTTGCCATACTCCGACTGAAACGTCGAAACGCTTTAAATCGGCAACGACCGAAACAAAAGCCCCGCCCTTTTCCTCTTGCAAAAAATATCCCCGCCGGAGGCATCCGACGGGGACAGAGCCACAGCGTTTATGTTCTGCGATCACCGAATCTTCAACGTTGCCAGACCAATCAGCGCAAGGATCAGAGAGATGATCCAGAACCGGATCACAATCTGCGGCTCTTTCCAGCCTTTGTGCTCAAAATGGTGATGGATCGGCGCCATCAGGAAAACGCGTTTTCCGGTGCGCTTATAGTAAAGCACCTGAATGATGACCGAGAGGGCCTCGACCACAAAAAGACCGCCGACAATGGCCAGAACCAGCTCGTGTTTGGTCGCAACTGCGATGGCACCCAACGCTCCGCCAAGCGCCAGCGACCCGGTATCCCCCATGAACACCGCCGCCGGGGGGGCATTATACCACAAAAAGCCCAAACCACCGCCGATCAGGGCCGAGGTGAAGATCAGAAGCTCGCCCGTGCCCGGCACATAATGCACCTCGAGATATTCGGTAAAGTCGACCCGCCCCACCGCATAGGCAATGATGCCCAGCGTGGCGGCCGCAATCATCACCGGCATCACCGCAAGCCCGTCCAGACCATCCGTCAGGTTCACCGCATTGGCGGACCCCACGATCACGATCATCACGAAGGGGATAAACAGAAAACTCATATTGAGCAGCGCATCCTTCAGGAACGGAAATGCCAGCTGATACCGCAAAGCCTCCGGGTGGTAGGCCGAGGCCCAGATGGCGGCAATGGCGGCAATGGCCAGCCCCAGTGCCAGCCGGATCTTGCCCGACACGCCAGCCGTGTTGTTCTTGGACACTTTCGCATAATCATCCGCAAACCCGATCAGCCCGAACCCGTAGGTGACAAACAGCGTGATCCAGATAAACGCATTGTCCAGCCGCGCCCAGAGCAACGTCGCCACCAGAAGCGCCGAGAGGATCAAAAGCCCCCCCATGGTCGGCGTCCCCTGTTTTTCCAGATGGCTCTGCGGCCCATCATCACGGATTGGCTGCCCCTTACCCTGCTTGCGACGCAGGATATTGATCAGCGGCTTTCCAAACAGGAAACCAAACAGAAGTGCCGTGAAGAACGCCCCGCCCGAGCGAAAGGTGATGTAGCGAAACAGGTTGAACACGTCGCCACCATCCGAAAACTCGGTGAGCCAATAAAGCATCAGGACCATCCCTTCATTACGCGCCCTCCGAACCGGGCCGCCTGTCGTCTTTTACCTGCCACCCGCCCCGCTTCACGGGGAAAAGCGCGTCATACTGATCAGCGTTTCGGATGGCCCAATTTGCGCAGTGCGTCAACTGCAAGGCTGACCTTGGACCCTTTGGACCCCTTGACCAGCACAATATCGCCAGCATCCACCAGCCCGGAAAGCTGCGAAAGGATTTCAGGCGCGCTTTCCACCCAGATCCCCTGCTTTTCCGCAGGCAGGCGCGCCCAGAGCGCCTTCATACGGGGTCCGACGCAGTGAACCACATCCAGATCCGCAAGATAGGGAAGATCCGCAATCGCCTCATGCAAGCTCTGCTCTTCAGGGCCCAGCTCCAGCATATCCCCCAAAATTGCAATCCGGCGACCATTCTGAAGCTCGCCTACCCCGTCCACAGGCTGCATGATCGACAGCACCTCAAGTGCCGCCGCCATCGAGGTCGGGTTGGCATTGAAGGCATCGTCGATCAGGGTGAGTGACACCCCCTCTGGCGCATCCAGCACCACATCCTCACGGGTGCCCCGCCCGGCTGGCGGTTGCCAAAGCGGCATATCCTGCGCCGCCAGCATGGCCTCTGCCCCAAGGGCGCGGGCCGCGACCAGCACGGCCAATGCATTGCTTGCAAAATGCCTTCCGGGAGTTGCGATTTTGAACAAATACTCCTGCTCCGCCACGATCCCTTTGCAAATCGTCGCCTCTTCCGTGAGAGACACATGGGTCAGGCGGTTGGAATTCCCGGCCTTTGCCCCAAAGGTCTCAATCCGGGCGCCTTTCGCGGCTGCCAGCAAGATGTCCGTTGTCGGCAGATCGCCATTCACTACCGCCACGCCGCCCGGCTCCAACCCCTGAAAGATCGCGCCTTTTTCGCGCGCAATGCCCGAAATATCCTCAAACGCCTCAAGATGGGCCGCCGCCACGGTGGTGACCATGGCCACATGCGGGCGGGCCATTTTCGAAAGCGGTGCAATTTCACCGGGGTGGTTCATGCCGATCTCGATCACGGCATAGTCCGTATCTGCAGGCATCCGAGCGAGGGTCAGCGGCACGCCCCAATGGTTGTTGTAGCTGGCCTCAGCCGCATGGGTCCTGCCCTGGGGGCTCAGCACCGCGCGCAACATCTCTTTGGTTGAGGTCTTGCCGACGGATCCCGTCACCGCCACCACACGCGCGCGCGTGCGCGCACGGGCCGCCCGGCCCAGATCCTCAAGGGCGCCCAACACGTCCTCGACCAGAAGAAGCGGCGCCTCTTTGTCCACCCCCTCCGGCAGGCGACTGACCAGCGCCGCACCGGCCCCGGCGGCAAGCGCCTGCGCCACGAAATCATGCCCGTCCCGCGCCGCTTTCAGCGCCACGAACAGATCGCCGTGCTGGATCGTGCGGGTGTCAATCGACACCCCCTCGACGCTCCAGTCCCCGCCCAGAACCTTGCCACCGGTGGCCTTTGCGGCCTCACGCGCTGTCCACAAGCTCATGTCAGTTTCCCATCCAGCGCCGCGACCGCAACCGAGGCCTGCTCCACATCATCAAACGGGAACACATCATTGCCAATGGTCTGCCCGGTCTCATGCCCCTTGCCCGCAATCAAAAGCGTATCCCCCGGCCCCAACGCATCGACGCCGCGCAAAATCGCCTCGGCCCGGTCGCCCACATTATTGGCATTCGGGCAGCCCTGCATCACCATGGCACGGATCAGATCGGGGTCTTCGGTGCGGGGATTGTCATCGGTGACAAAGACCACGTCGGCATTGGCCGCAGCAGCTTCGCCCATCAGTTTGCGTTTCGAGGTATCGCGGTCCCCGCCCGCGCCGAACACCACCACAAGCCTGCCCAGCACATGGGGGCGGATGGCCCTGAGCGCGGTTTTCAGCGCATCCGGCGTATGGGCATAATCGACAAAAACCGACGCCCCATTGTCCCGGGTCGCTGCAAGCTGCATCCGGCCCCGCACGGTTTCAAGATGTTTGAACGTGGCGAACACCTCGGACGGTTCCGCCCCGCAGGCAATCGCCAGACCGGCCGCAAGCAGCACGTTTTCCGCCTGGAACCCGCCGATCAGGTCGAGCCGCGCCATATGCGGCTCTCCCAGCCAGTCAAAGCGCAGATCCTGCCCGGTGGCATCAAACCGCCGCGCGGTGAGCCGCAGGTCACAATCGGCATGGCTGCCAACCCGGATCACGTTCTGCCCGCGCCCAAGCGCGATATCAAACATCTCCTGCCCTTTCGGGTCATCCATATTGATGACAGCGGTGGCCTCATCGGGAAGGACCCGGCGAAACAGCCCGGACTTGGCGTGGAAATACTCCTCGAAGGTTTCGTGATAATCGAGGTGGTCCTGGGTGAAATTGGTAAATCCTGCGGCGGTCAGGCGAACCCCGTCAAGGCGCCGCTGCGCAAGCCCGTGCGAAGACGCTTCCATCGAGGCATGGGTGATCCCCGCCCTGGCCATCTCTGCCAGCAGGGCATGAAGCGTGATCGGTTCCGGGGTGGTGTGGGTCATCGGGGCTGTATAGGCGCCCTCAACCCCGGCGGTGCCGAGATTGGCCGCCTGAAGCCCCATATGTTCCCAGATCTGGCGGGTGAAACTGGCAACGGAGGTCTTGCCATTGGTGCCGGTGACCGCAACCATGTTTTCGGGCTGGGCGCCAGACCAGAGCGCCGCCGCATAGGCCAGCGTCATGCGCGGATCCTCAACCACGACAAGGGCTGCATCTGCCGATGCCAGCTCAGCGGCGGCAATGCGCGCACCTTCCGGGTCGGTCAGAATGGCTCCTGCCTTCATACGCAGCGCATATTGAATGAACTCCCCCCCATGCACACGCGCACCGGGGAGGGCTGCAAACAGGTGGCCGGGCCTGACCTGACGGCTGTCCACCGACAGGCCGGTGATCTTTACATCGCCCCCGCCATTGCCATTGGCAGTCAAACCAAGATCCGCCAGCGTTTTTGTGAGTGTCTTGTCGGCCATGGGGCCCCCTCAGTCTTGGGGGACAGCCGACCGGGCCGCCCCTCGCACATTCAGTTTGAGGTGAGTGTTAGCCCAGTTGGGTCCAAAGGTTCAATCTTTGGCTTCATCCCCAAAAGCGGGGCAACCCGGCGCACGATCTCGGCCGCAACGGGAACCGCGGTCCAGCCAGCGGTGCGGCGCGGCTTCGGGCCGGAGGTTTCCACCGGCTCATCCAGTGTCACGATCAACACATATCGCGGATTGTCTGCCGGGAACATGCTGGCAAAAGTGTTGATCACCTTATCATCGTAATAACCGCCACCGGGTTTGGGTTTGTCTGCGGTGCCGGTTTTGCCTGCCACCTGATACCCCTCAACCTCACCAAAAGAGGCGGTGCCCTCGGTCACCACTTTGCGCAACATCTGACGCGCGGCCACAGCCGAGGCTTCGCTCATCACCCTTGGGCCACGCTTGACCTGCGTTTGCTTGAGCACCGTCGGCGTCACCGCATAGCCGCCATTGGCAATGGCCGCATAGGCAGAGGCCAGATGCATCGGGGTGGAAGACAGCCCGTGGCCATAGGAAATGGTCACGGTTGACAGCTTGCCCCATTTTGGCGGAAGCAGCGGGGTCGAGCCCTGCGCCTCAACAATCTCAAACGGGGTGCGTTCGAAAAAGCCCAGTGATTTCAAGAACTCCTGCTGACGCTCTGGCCCGATTTCCAGCGCCATACGCCCGGTGCCCCGGTTCGAGGATTTGACAATGATGTCGCTGACGGACAGCTCGCCATAATTCTTGTTTTTGAATTCCTTGATCCGGAATTTGCCAATTTTCATCGGCACACCCGTGTCGATCACGGTGTTCGGATTGACCAGACCAAGATCCATCGCCTGAATGGCGGTAAAGATCTTGAAGGTCGAGCCCAGTTCATAAACCCCCTGCACCGCGCGGTTGAACAGCGGGCTGTCGGACTGATCCTTGCCACGATCCGCCACGGTCAGCGGGCGCGGGCGGTTGTTCGGGTCGAAATCCGGCAGCGATACCACCGAAATCACCTCACCGGTATGCACATCCATCAGCACCGACGCCGCCCCTTTGGCGTTCATCAGTTTCATACCGCCATACAGCACCTGCTCGATGGCCGTCTGCACCGTCAAATCCAGCGACAGCTCCAGCGGAGCCCCGCCATTTGCCGGGTCACGCAGAAACTCATCAAACTGCTTCTCAACCCCGGCAACACCGATCACCTCGGCAGCCGACACACCTTCCTTGCCGAAACTTGCCCCACCCAACACATGGGCCGCCAGTCGACCATTTGGGAAAAGACGCATTTCACGGGGTCCAAACAGAAGGCCCGGCTCACCGATATCAAACACAGCCTGTTTCTGTTCGGGGCTGATTTTTTTCTTGATCCACAGGAACTTGCGCTTGCCGGTGAAATCCTCCAGCAGCTCTTTTTCATCAAGATCCGGGAAGATCTTGGCCAGCTCCGCCGCAGCGCGTGGCGGGTCCACCATGTCGCGGGTCTGAGCGTAAAGCGCGTGGGTCACAAGGTTGGTGGCAAGGATCCGCCCATTGCGGTCCAGAATATCGGCCCGCGCCGTGGCAATCGCGGATCCGGCAACCTGTCCGCGTGGCTCCTGCGGCTCGGACGCGGACAGGATCGACATGCGCGCGCCCACAACGACAAATGCACTGAGGAACACACCTGCCAGCACCAGAAGCCGGCCTTCGGTGCGCAGCCGCACCCTGTCGCGGATCACCTCATGGCGGTCATTCAGGTTTTCACGTTCGATCTGATCGGGGTTTTCACCTTTCGCGCGGGCGTCCAGAATACGGGCCAGCGGGCGCAGTGGGATCCGGCTCATGGGCGGTCCTCCTGATCGGAAATCTCGCCACTGACCTCGATGGTTTCCGTCACCGCAAGCGGCTCCTCTGACGGATAGGCAATCTGGTCCACACGGCTGAACTGCTCCGGCGCAAGCGGCAACAGGCCCAGACGGGCATAGTTGAGTTCCGCAAGATCTCGCAGCCGTTCCGGGCGATTGAGATAGGCCCATTCGGCACGCAGCACCGCAAGCTCTTCCTGCATCCGGCCGATATCATGCTGCAATCCTTCGACCTTATCCAGCGCCGCCTGGGTCTTGTAGTTCTCCGAATAGGCCCAATAGGCCAGTCCCATTACCACAAGTGCCGAGCAGAGATAAAGAAAGGAACGCATTCTCAAGACCCTTTAAGAACAAGTTTCGGAAGACCAAGTTTTGAGCGGTCCACGGGACCCGCGGGCGCATCGGTGCGGGTGGCCACCCGAAGGCGTGCAGACCGGGCGCGGGGATTTTCCTCAAGCTCCTCGGCATCCGGCCCAATTGCCTTTTTGGGGGTAAGCTGAAAGGTCGGCACCTCTTCGGCCCGTTCGGGTGCATAACGCGACCCGCCACCACCGACCGAGGCGCGCGCCTGCAGATACCGCTTCACCACCCGATCTTCCATCGAATGGAAGGTCACCACCGCCAGCTTTCCACCGGGCTTAAGCGCCCGTTCTGCCGCTTCAAGCCCTTCGATCAACTGACCAAATTCATCATTCACCGCGATGCGGATCGCCTGAAAACTGCGCGTGGCCGGGTGGCTCTGACCGGGCTTGGCGCGCGGCAGGCATTTCTCGATCACATCAACCAATTGCAAGGTGGTTTCAAACGGCTGATCCATGCGCGCCTTTACAATTGCCTTGGCAATCCGACGCGAAGCACGTTCTTCGCCGTATTGATAAAGCACATCAGCGATATCGGCCTCATCCGCCTCATTGACAAAATCCGCAGCCGACGGCCCGGACTGGCTCATTCGCATATCAAGCGGCCCATCGCGCATGAAGGAAAAGCCGCGCTCCGCCATGTCCAGCTGCATCGAGCTGACGCCCAGATCCAGCACAACCCCATCAAGCGGCCGCCCGGCCAGCGTGTCGAGTTCGGAAAACGTGCCTTCGCACAGCGCAAGACGATCACCATATTGCCCGGCCCAGCCCTGCGCCATTTCAAATACCATGGGATCGCGGTCAATGCCCGCCACCCAATTGGCGCCCGCCTCCAGCAGGCCACGGGTATATCCCCCGGCCCCAAAGGTGCCATCAGCCCAATCCCCGGACAGGGTGCCAGAGTCAGAAGAGACCGCCTCAAGGAGCGGCCTCAGCAGAACGGGGATGTGGGGACGATCAGGGGTGGCAGCCGGTGTCATCTTACTCTCCTGCCCCGCCAAGCAATGTCAGCGGATCGAAATCATCAGGTTGCTCATCCAGCCAGGCCTCGGTCCTGGCCATCTCAACCTCCTCAAAGGTCTCGGGCTTCCAGATCTGGAACGTATCCCCCGTGGCAATGAAAAACGCTTCTTTGTCGAGGTCGATCTTCTGGCGCAGCTTGGCAGGCAGCACCAGGCGACCTGTTTCATCAACCGAAGTCGGGAAGGATTGCCCGTTAAACAGGCGCTCCAGCATCCGGCGCTCGATGGAACCACGCGGAAGTTTGGCAATCTGCTCGTCCACCTCGTCAATTGCTTCGATGGTATAGCATTCCAGATAGTTGCGGCGGTGATCGCCGTAGACAATGACCAGATTGGGGTTGTCGCCCTCGCGATGATCCGGGTCGCCCGCCTCAAGAACACGGCGAAACAGGGCTGGGATCGAGACCCTGCCCTTTGCATCCACCTTGTGGTGGCTTTCACCTCTGAACCTGCGTGCCACGCTACGGTCCCTTTCCTGTCCTCTCGCGGGGCCCACGTGATCTGCGTGGGGGCCCTGAATGAAAAACGGCGAATTGATCTAGCTGCCACTGATCAATCCGCCGCCATGCCCGTTTCCGGGTGTCCAGTCGCGCGCGCCACCTGGGGGGATGTCTGCTCGCGTACGCGCCGGATCTCTTTACCTGATGAAGCGGGTGCCTGCATGAAACCTGACTTGGGAGTGTCACTGAGGTCTTAGCGCCTCGTTAGTCCCGTCCTCATCATGGATACAAGTATTAGCTTGGGAATTCATGGGATGCAATACCCCATGATGGGATTTTTGCACCCCGAGCACCGCAACCCCTCGCCAACAAAGTGAAAAACTCAAGGAAATTCCAAGCTTCTTTCGCAAACCTAGCGGAAGACATCCAAAAAAGACACAATATATAGCGCAAAATTTTGCGTGCATTTTTTCCCAATAATTCCCGTATTTTTTTCGAATGAGGCCAATTTCACCGCAAAATTCCCAAAAACACCGGAAACTTTTGCGTATTCAGATGCGTTTCCCATGAGATCCGGGCATTCTCAACCATATTTTCCCACGCCGCCCATGATTTCCCACGCGTGGCCTCAACCTGTGTCCCATCTTTTCCCAGCCCCTGGAAAAACCGCCCTGACAGACCCATGCCCCACACCAAAAGAAAACGCCCGCTCTGCGGCGGGCGTTTGGCTGGAGGGATATTTTGAGAGGGTCAGGCCAGACCACGCTCCACGAGGTTCTGCGCCACGCGGGCATAGGCCTCCGCCACCGAGCCACCTTCCAGAACCGCAGGGGATCCGGCATCCCCCGCCAGTCGCACATCCAGTGACAGGGGCAACTCGCCCAGGAAAGGGGCGCCCAGTTCTTCGGCCTCGGCCTTCACGCCGCCATGGCCAAACAGATGCGCCTCATGCCCACAATTCGGGCAGGTGTAAGATGACATGTTCTCAATCAGACCAAGGATCGGGATGTTCACCTTGCCGAACATGTCAATTGCCTTGCGGGCATCCAGAAGCGCCACATCCTGCGGCGTCGACACGATCACCGCGCCCGAAAGCTGTGATTTCTGCGCCAGTGTAAGCTGCACATCCCCGGTGCCCGGCGGCAGGTCGATGATCAGCACGTCAAGCGGTGCCCAGTCGACCTGAAACAACATCTGCTGCAGCGCGCCCATCAGCATCGGCCCACGCCAGACCACCGATTCCCGGTCCGACTTCAGCATCAGCCCAATCGACATGAGCTTGACCCCATGCGCCTCGACCGGCACCAGTTTTTCACCATCGGGCGATGAGGGCCGCGCGTTGGTGCCCATCATGCGAGGTTGCGACGGCCCCAGGATGTCCGCATCCAAAAGCCCCACTTTGCGCCCTTGTTTGGCCAGCGCCACGGCGAGGTTGGAGCTGACGGTGGATTTACCAACCCCTCCCTTGCCAGACGCAATCGCGATGATGTTTTTCACCCCCGGCACGGCCATCGGTCCGGCCTGCGGCTTCGGATGCCCCCCAATCTTGAGGTTCGGCGCCTGCGCGGGTTTCGCGGGGGCGGCCCCATGGGCGGTCAGAATGGCGGTGACTTTCTCAACCCCATCAAGTGCTGCAATGGCCGCTTCGGCCGCGTGGCGCTGCGGCTCCATTCCGGCGGCCTGCTCAGGTGTGGCCGCCTCGATCACAAAGCTGACCGTGCCCCCGTCAACATTCAGCGCACGCACCATGTCGCGTGACGCCAGGTCCCCGCCATCGGGCAGGGCAATGGATGAGAGAACAGACATGATTTTATCGCGCGATTGGGCCACGGCCACCTCCTGCTAAAGCTGCGCCCCACATTTGGCCGCTTCACGGGCGAGATACAAGGGGCCTCAGGCAATCAGCCCCCAATCCACCCTGCGGCACGCCGCCACGCGGGCGGGGGACAGCAGGTTTCGGTAACGGTTTCGTGAAATTAGGTCAGCGATACGTATGCATTTTCTGCATAGCGGCATTGTGATGGCCGGGGATTGTGCATTTGCAGCACAATCGCCAAATACCCCTCCAACGACGCCAGCACGGCGCCAACGACATTTCCGCGACTGCCCGGGCATCCCGACGGCGCCGCACCCGACATACGCAAAGCGAGACGCACCATGGCACATGCCACCGAAATTCTGAACGCCCACGCCGGCATCGTTGATCGTTTCTTTTCCATGCTGGAAGGCTGGAAAGAAGCCTATGCAAACCACGCGCTGTTTCGTGAAACCGTGCGTGAGCTGAGCAAGCTGACCAATGCCGAGCTGAACGATCTTGGCATCAGCCGTGGTGAGATCCACGCGATCGCCCACAAAGCCGCCTACGGCGCATGATGCTTCAATAGGTGCTGTTCCTCCTCCCTGCAGCACCTTGATTGACGGCGGGGGCTTCCTCCTCCCTGCCCCCGCCAGTCGATCCTTTTTCCGGGCCTGCGCCTCCTCCCTTATGCAGGCCCCGGGATGCGGCAGCCTCCCCTCCTCCCTGGAGGCTGCCGTTCCAAAGTTTCGGATGCCTCTCCTCCTTTGGCATCCAAAATTGCAGACGGGTCGCTCCTCCCTGACCCGGACGCAGCTGAGCCGGCTTTCTCCTCCTCCCTGAGAGCCGCGCCACAGAAAGAACGGCGATGCCCCTCCTCCCTGGCATCGCCGTTTTTTTTGAACTTGCGACCCAGTCAGAACAAACCGGGCAAAACAAAAAAGGCGCCCCTTCGGACCAGCCCTTTACCATAAGTGTTGCACCCGCACCCCGAGCTTTTCGCGGTGCGGGTGTTTGATTTTGAGGGGACGGTAGCCACGAGTTTTCAGAGCGCCAAACATGTCTGAAGGTCAAAAAAACATTGGCCAAAAAAAATTTGGCGCACACCAGCAGGTGCGCGCCTAATCTTTAAGGGTGTTTAGACTCTCAAGGTGCCACGGTGACTGCCGTGGGCTCGCGTTGTCATTGCTTCGCCACCAAGCGAGTAGTATCTATATAGTTCCAAAGCATTAAGAACACAACAACAAAACATTCGAGCAACATGAGCGTTATCAAGTCAGCCCCTTCAACTACCGAACTGCTTGCCGAGTATCTATCTGGCTCACCCACCCCGCGACTGGTTGATGCCTTCCTGGCTGATCTTCGTGTCCTCAATCGCAGACTTCTCGCTGATTCGATACAGGAAGCCCAAGGGACGACTTCTTCCAAAACACCGCTGAGCTATGACGAAAAGCGGCAACTTATCCATAAAGTTTACACTCGAAAGACCAAGGAGCTCGCCGCCCTATACCCTGTGATATTTGCAGTGGAAAACGCACTCAGGAGCGCGCTTTCAGTGCATTTGACGACCTATTTTGACCGGCGAGACTGGTGGATCGTCGTAAGAGATGCAGTGTTGGCTGGAAAAAACCACCAAGATTTTGCTCACATTTGCGGGAAGCAAGTTTCGCATGTCTTCAAGCGCCAAATCTTTTTCACCATTGATAAAATTCTGGACGGACCAAACAAGGACAAGCTGCTAACCCCAACAAATGACGATCAACTGTTTCTGCTGCTCACGATCGGGCAGCTGCAGAGGATTATTGTTTCTGACTGGCTTTTCATAAATCAAATGTTTCGGCCAAGCAGTGAAATCCGCTTTCATCTTAACAAGGCCAACTTCCAAACCAGATTGCTTGCACTAAAAGAGGCAAGGGACGAAGTCTTCCATAGCAATCCGATCAAGAACAGAAGACATGTATTTAAGGCTGCAGAGGACATCTTGAATGCGCTCGATTTTCATTTGGGCGATTTTGATCAAGATCTAAAGGACGCTGAACACAAGCGCTTTGGTGCTGTTGCACCGCGTGAATTGCGCCACCTCCTGCCTGCTCGACCGTTCCCTAAATTAGCGCCTAACTGAACAGATCCTTCGCATTGACCTTGCCTCGGGCCAATGGTCGCGGCTGGAGATTTCGGCCTGCCGAGGGCCTTTCGAGAACAGGCACGACTTTGGTCGGAGACGGAGTTCAAAGGCTACCTCGACAAAATGACCCACAATGTGGCCATTCGTCCCGATGAGGCCCCAGAGGTCGATCTGGGACTGCAGCTGCCTCACAGCGGCGCTCTGGTGCGCCAGGACGCCATGCAGATGGCCCATGCCTTCCAGATGCGTCATTTCCTCGGCAAAGGTTCTGAGCGCTTCGTTTTCGTCCTGGATGCTGATCCTGGGCTGGCGATGTCGTTCATCTCTGCCTTCGCTGGAAGGATCCAGGATGGCAGAGTGGATGTGATCGTCGTGGAGTTCGACAAGAACCAGTCCAACGATCAGCGCAACGTGTTGATGAACGAAGGCCGCAGGCAGCTGGAAGACGATAGCAATGTGCCTCGTCATATCTTCGATGACTTCGATCCAAGCACGAAGGACGAGATCAAGGACATCCTGGTGGAAAGCATGCTGGAAGACCTGCCGTTGGCAGCAACCTTCGAATGGCCCTACCACACGAAGTCGGAGCCGCATCGTTGCATGCGCATTTTGACCGATCGGGAGAGCATGGCGCCCGATCGCCGCGCGCGCCTCATGCGTCTGGCCACGCTACGCAGCGTTGATGCCTATTTCCATAAGGTCCGGAGCAATCTGAAGTTCGCAGAACGCCCTTCTCACACGCCAAGCGCCAACGGCCGCGCCTGGCATCGACATTACCTCTACAACCCTGAAACCATGGTGAAAATCGTCGATATCTACCGTTTCACGCACAACTGGATGGGCAAGCGCACAACAAAGGAAACCCCAGCGATGAAGCTGGGGTTCTCGCCTCAATATCCGGCAACTCGATCGCCGGATCCAACTGAAGATGAGCGGCCATGATGTAGCCGGAGTTGGCGTGGGCTGTGCAAAGATGCTGAACAGCGATTTGCGCTCTGGTCCGTTTGTTTGGCCAATTCAGATGCAGGGTTTGAGAATCCGATGCAAAACGGCGGCCAACTTTATCCCACTGCACGCGCTTGAAGTCGGCTTCGCGCTTGGCGGTGAAGTCGATGACGCGGTCATGAATGAAGTCGATCTTTCGATAGACATCGCGCGGAGATAGCTCCGTGAAATCGCAGATCTTGGTGATTGGCACGCCATTGGTGATCATCCAAAGGACATCACGGTTCGTGTGGCTGCGCTTCTGGCGACCCAGGCGCGTTCCTGTCGAGAACGTCTTGAGGCAGGATTTGCATTTCCAGCGTTGCGTGCCTTTCTGCGTCGTCCCCGCTTTTGATATAGCTCCGGGTTCTCGGATTGGGTCTTCCCGTGATTTACGCACTCCTCGGTGGAACAGGCATCTCTTGGAAATTCAGGGCGGAACTTCCGACGAAGGCGACGATATTCTTCGATGATCGCCTTGTTGTTCTTGATGATTGAGGTCTTTCCGCACCCGCCACACTGGAAGGTCTTTTCATCGCCGGATCCGATGACCCTGCCGCGCGGCATGTTCGGCTTGACCTTGCTCCGATTTTGCCCTCTTCTGTCGAATGGGTCTGGAGTCTCTGCAAAGAAATCACACTGAGGATTTCGGCAGAAATTTACGCTGATGCCAAAGGAAGGCAAAGGTAAGCGCCTACGAGCGCCTGACGAAGATTTCTTCGTGGCTGTTCCCACACTTTCTCTCCCGGTTTTTCCGAGTTTTTCTTATTATTGTGGGATAAGATTGGCCAGAAACTGGCCAACCAAAATCTTATTTTGCAACACTTATGGTAAAGGGCTGGCCCTTCGGACGCCTTTTGCATTTTTCAGACAGATCCCCCTCAGAACGGCACGTCGCCAGCCTGTTCCGCCGGAACCAGAAACTTGCCCAGCACCTTCTTGGCGCCCGCCCGGTCAAATTCGATATCAAGCTTATCGCCCTCAACCCCCATCACCGTGCCATAGCCGAATTTCTGATGAAAAACGCGGTTGCCCTGCGTGAAGGAGCTGACCGCCACCAGATCAATCACCAGACCTTTTGCCCCATTCGGGCTGGACTTGGCGCGCGCCCCCACGCCGGTATTGGCCTGCATCCGCTTCCATCCCGGCGAATTATAGGCATCCGCATGCCTGGCGCGCTGTTCGATCTGCGACCTGCCCCCCATATCAAAACCGCCCGCTGCGGCCCCATACCCGCCCCCGTAAAGGCCGGGCGGGGTCAGCACATCGACATGCTCTTCGGGCAGCTCATCAACGAAACGCGACGGCAGTTGCGATTGCCACTGGCCATAGACCCGACGATTCGAGGCAAAGGAAATCGTGCAGACCTCTTCCGCGCGGGTGATGCCCACATAGGCCAGGCGGCGTTCCTCTTCGAGCCCCTTGAGACCGCTTTCATCCATCGAACGCTGTGACGGGAACAGCCCGTCCTCCCAGCCTGGCAAAAACACGGCCGGATATTCCAGCCCCTTCGCCGCATGCAACGTCATGATCGTGACCTTTTCCTCGGCGTCGTCACTGTCATTATCCATGATCAGGCTGACATGCTCCAAGAACCCTTGCAGGTTTTCAAACGCTTCCAGCGCCTTCACCAGTTCCTTGAGGTTTTCAAGCCGCCCCGGAGCCTCAGGCGTTTTGTCGTTCTGCCAATGGCCGGTATAGCCAGATTCGTCGAGGATCATTTCGGCCAGCTCGATATGCGTCTTGGGCAGGTCCTTGGGCAGCGCGCTCAGATCCAGCGCCAATTCCCTCGGCTGTTCGATCAGCGCATCGTCATCGGAAAGGGGCAGCCCCTGCACCCGCAAAATGGCGTGCCAGCGATCCAGCCCGTCGACCAGTTCCCGGAGCCCCTTGGCCCCCTTGCCCTTGATCGCGCCCTGCTCCACCGCAAGCCGCGCCCCTTCGACCAGCGACACGCCATTTGTGCGCGCCATGATCTGGATCGTCTGCACCGCCTTGTCGCCCAATCCGCGCCGGGGCGTGTTCACAATCCGCTCAAACGCCAGATCATCCTCCTGACTGACCGCCAGCCGGAAATAGGCCATGGCATCGCGGATCTCCATCCGTTCGTAAAAGCGCGGGCCGCCGATCACGCGATAGGGCAGACCGATGGTCAGGAACCGATCTTCAAAGGCGCGCATCTGGTGCGAGGCGCGCACGAGGATGGCGATATCGTCAAGCGAGCGGGTCTTTTCCAGATCGCGGTAGCGACCGCGCCCGGCCTGCGCATCCTCGATCTCTTCACCAATCCAACGCGCCTCTTCCTCGCCATCCCAGCAGCCCTTGAGACCCACCGGCTTGCCGCCTTCGGCCTCGGTCCACAGCTCTTTGCCCAGCCGGTTTTCATTGCCACGAATGACCCCGGCCGCCGCCCCCAGAATATGCGCGGTAGAGCGGTAGTTCTGCTCCAGCTTCACAACTTTCGCGCCGGGGAAATCAGCCTCGAACCGCAGGATATTGCCCACCTCGGCCCCGCGCCAGCCATAGATCGACTGGTCATCATCCCCCACACAGCAGATGTTCTTATGCCCCTGTGCAAGCAACCGCAGCCACAGGTATTGGGCGACGTTGGTGTCCTGGTACTCGTCGACGAGGATATATCTGAACCAGCGTTGATACTGCGCGAGAATATCCTCGTGCTTTTGAAAGATCGTGACCATATGCAAAAGCAGGTCACCAAAGTCACAGGCATTGAGCCCCTTCAGCCGCTCCTGATACTGGTAGTAGAGATCCACCCCATGACCGTTAAAGGCCGAGGCGTCCCCCGTCGGGACTTGCGCAGGGGTCCACGCCCGGTTCTTCCAATTGTCGATCACCCCGGACAAAAGTCGCGCGGGCCAGCGCTTTTCATCAATATCCGCCGCGACAATCAACTGTTTCAACAGGCGGTTCTGGTCATCTGTATCGAGGATGGTGAAGTTCGATTTCAGCCCAACCAGCTCTGCGTGGCGGCGCAGAAGTTTCACGCAGATCGAGTGGAACGTGCCCATCCAGGGCATGCCTTCGACGGTCTGTCCCAACAGCGCGGCGACCCTTTTTTTCATCTCACGCGCGGCCTTGTTGGTGAAGGTCACAGAGAGGATTTCATTGGGCTGGGCGGTGCGGGTGTGCAGCAGATGCGCAATCCGCGTGGTCAGGGCCTTGGTCTTGCCGGTGCCCGCGCCTGCCAGCATCAGGACCGGACCGTCCAACGCCTCAACCGCTTCGCGCTGAGCCGGGTTCAGTCCGTCAAGATAAGGGGTCGGATATGACGCCCCCATCCCCATAGCCCGCTGCGACAGCGGGATTTTCGGCGCAGCAGGCGCCATCGGGGCGGGTTCCCCAGCCTCGAACTCTTCGAACAGATCGTCGTCATCAATATCGCTCATACCGTCTCTTTAGCAATCTGGCCACAGCAGGGAAAGAGGGGCGTTCCACAAATGTTCCAGCCCTGCGGAACCGGTTTTGTCCCCATCTCGAAATCCACGTATTTTTCCGCCCCCTAAAGGGGGCGCGACATCGCTGACCTTATTATAGAGAGAAGTGCCATTGACAACGCCCCCCTTCCGGCCACATCTAGCGTCCCCAGATACCAACCCGCTTGCATCCCGAAAGCGGTGTGATTTGTTTACATGAGGATTGCATGCCCGTCGTTGTTGTCGAAAGCCCGGCCAAAGCTAAAACCATCAATAAATATCTCGGCAAGGATTATACGGTGCTGGCCTCTTATGGCCATGTGCGTGACCTGCCGGCCAAAAACGGTTCGGTCGATCCGGATCACGGGTTCGACATGGTGTGGGAGATCGGAAACGACTCGAAAAAACATGTGCGCGCCATTGCCGAGGCGCTGAAAGAAGACAACGCCCTGATCCTCGCAACCGACCCCGATCGCGAAGGGGAAGCGATTTCGTGGCATCTGGAAGAGGCGCTGCGCAAGCGCCGCTCAATCAAGAAAGACACGCCGGTCAGCCGCGTGACCTTCAACGCGATCACCAAGGATGCGGTGCTCGATGCGATGGCCAACCCGCGTCAGGTGGACAGCGATCTGGTCGAGGCCTATCTGGCCCGCCGGGCACTGGATTACCTTGTGGGCTTCAACCTGTCGCCGGTCCTGTGGCGCAAACTGCCGGGCGCGCGGTCTGCGGGGCGTGTGCAATCGGTCTGCCTGCGCCTGATCGTCGAACGCGAACAGGAAATCGAAGCTTTCCGGGCGCGTGAATACTGGTCGGTGAAAGCGGCGCTCACCACTCCGCGCGGGCAGGAATTCGAAGCAAAGCTGACGGTTCTGGGCGGCGACAAGCTCGACAAACACAGTCTTGCGAATGAAACCGCGGCTGAAATGGCCGTGCAGGCAATTTCCTCGCGCGATCTGACCGTGCGCTCGGTGGAAGCCAAACCCGCCAATCGCAACCCGTCACCGCCCTTCATGACCTCAACCCTGCAACAGGAAGCCAGCCGCAAGTTCGGCTTTGGCGCGCGCCAGACCATGTCGACCGCGCAGCGGCTTTATGAAGCGGGTTACATCACCTATATGCGGACCGACGGGATCGACATGGCGCCCGAAGCGGTCACCGCCGCGCGTGATGCAATTGCCGACCGTTATGGCAGGGAATTCACCCCGGAAAAACCCCGCGTTTACAAGAACAAGGCCAAGAATGCGCAGGAAGCGCACGAATGTATCCGCCCCACCGATATGACCGTCTCGGCCGAGGATCTGGGCCGGTTGGAACCCGATCAGCGCAAGCTTTACGACCTGATCTGGAAACGTACGCTCGCCAGCCAGATGGAAAGCGCCCGGTTTGAACGCACCACGGTTGAGATCGGATCAGACGATGGGCAGGTTGGCCTGCGCGCCACCGGGCAAGTGGTTGTCTTTGAAGGTTTCCTGAAGGTCTACGAAGAAGGCCGCGACGACGCGGTGGTCGATGAGGATGACAAGCGCCTGCCGCAGATCATGCAGGGCGAACCGGCTGCGAAACGCACGATCACGCCTGAGCAGCACTTCACCCAGCCCCCGCCCCGCTATACCGAGGCGACACTGGTCAAACGGATGGAAGAGCTGGGCATCGGCCGCCCGTCCACCTATGCCTCTGTGATCACCACGATCCAGGATCGCGAATATGTGCGCAAGGACAAGAACCGCCTGTTCCCCGAGGACAAAGGCCGGATCGTGACCATCTTCCTGGTCAATTTCTTCCGCAAATATGTGGGCTATGAGTTTACCGCGAACCTGGAAGAAGAACTGGATGAAATCTCGGCGGGTGAGGCCAATTACAAGGATGTACTGACCCGGTTCTGGCGTGATTTCTCGGCTGCGATCGGTGAGACATCCGAGCTGCGCATTTCCGAAGTGCTCGACAAGCTGGACGCGGCCCTTGCCCCGCAGCTTTACCCGCCGCGCGAAGACGGCTCCGACCCGCGCAGCTGCCCCAAATGCGGCACTGGTCAACTGCATCTGAAAACCTCACGCACCGGCGGGTTTGTCGGCTGCGGAAACTACCCTGAATGCAACTATACCCGCCCGATTTCCGGCGAAGGGGCAGAAGGGTATGAGCGGGTTCTGGGCGAGGATAATGGCGATGAGATCCACCTGAAATCCGGTCGTTTCGGTCCCTATGTTCAACGCGGCGAAGTCACGCCCGAGAACAAAAAACCGCCACGCTCCTCACTGCCAAAACAAGGCAAGGAGTTCCTGCCCGGCTGGGGTCCGAATGAGCTGACGCTGGAACAGGCCGTGACCCTTCTGACCCTGCCGCGCACCATTGGCCAGCACCCGGACGGGGGCGCGATCCAATCGAACCTTGGCCGGTTTGGGCCTTACATTGCGCACCAATTGCCCGACGAGGAAAAACCGGTTTACGTGAACCTCAAGGAAACACTGGACGTGTTTGAGATCGGCATGAACCGCGCGGTCGAAATGCTCGCGGAGAAGCGCGCCAATCCGGGCCGTGGTCGCGGACGTGCGGCCGCCAAGCCGCTCAAGGAACTGGGGGAACACCCGGAGGACGGGGGGGCTGTGAACATCCTTGATGGGCGCTATGGGCCTTATGTGAAATGGGAAAAGGTCAATGCGACCATTCCAAACGATGTGAAACCCGAAGACGTGACAATGGAGATGGCCGTGGCGCTGATTGCTGAGAAATCGGCGAAAAAGAAGCCTGCCAAGAAGAAAGCTGTCGCCAAAAAGGCTGCACCAAAGAAAAAGGCCGCGGCCAAGAAGTGATCCCGTTCGTATGAACGAAAAAGCTCCGTCGATCTTTCTGACGCATTCCATGCTGCGGGACACACTAACAACAAACACTGTCGTGCAAGTCGCGGCAGGGTTTTGTTTTTTGGTCGGAAAAAACGACCCAAGGCGGAACCGGGTTGAACTGAGGTTCCGATGACAGGCTTGGCTAAATTCAATTTCAAACTCTCACAGCTCTATCCAGGTACCGGCGAGCACAAGCTGAACACCTGTGGCAATCCCGACTGTTCCAATTTCGGCCAGCCTATGACCGAGCGGGCCGAGCGGAAAGATTACTGGCAAACAATGTGAACCGCCCCGTTTTTCCCGAAGGCTGATTACTCCGTTTCAGGCGACTTTATCGAACTCGTTGCAGTGTTCATAGAGCTTCTCCTCTGCCTCTGCTGGCGGGATGTTTCTGATGGGTTGCAGCAGGCGACAGTTGTTGAACCAGTCGACCATCCAAGAGCGTCGAAACAGCAAGGGCATCGCCGCCAAGCACCCTGACATCAGCAAGGACTTTCCTTTGCGTGGTTCGGTCAATTGTGCCTGCTGCGACAAGCCGATGACGGCCTATTGGTCACCCAGTGCGACAGGGAAGCGATACCCATATTACAACTGCCAGACCCGCGATTGTTCAGAGTATCGCAAAAGCATCCGCGCGGAAAAGATTGATGGTGGGTTTGAAAGTATTCTCCGTGCGATGACGCCAAGCAAAAACATCCTCGATATTACTATGTCGATGTTGAAAGACGCTTGGGATCAACGGGGTGATCAGGCCAAGCAAGCGAAGGTCGAAATTAGACGCCAACACAAAGAGCTGGATAAGCAACAAGATGCGCTTGTCGAACGCATGGTCGAGGCTTCGAATCCAAAAGTCATGGCTGCGCTCGAAAGCAAGATTGCAAAGCTGGAAGACGACAAGCTCTTGCTGAGTGACAAGCTCTCCCAAAGCACCAAACCCAAGAGCACACTGTCCGAAATTATCGAACTATTGAGAGACTTCCTCTCAAACCCTTGGAATATCTATGAAAACGGATCGCTCCTTGTAAAGAAAACCATCCTAAAAACGGCCTTCAAAGTCCCATTGGCGTATGACCGCCAAAACGGTTATCGAACTCCACAAGTGTCTGTAATATTTGATTTTTTAGCGGATTTCACAACAAAATGTGAAATGGTGCACCTAGCACGATTCGAACGTGCGACCTCTGCCTTCGGAGGGCAGCGCTCTATCCAGCTGAGCTATAGGTGCGTTGAGGCCGGTATAGGACAAGCGCCAAGGGCCTGCAATATGAAAAGGGCGCCCAATGGCCCAGCCCCTGTCGGTAAATGCTGAAACTCCGCGAGTATTTTTCCTGCGGAGTTTTCCCATCACAAATCTGCGACCCAATTCCTCTTGATCGTCAAAGAGATGCAAGATGGTCGGATTACTTACAGAGAGGTGGTCGCGGAAATTGGGGCCAGTCGTTAAGGTGGATCGTATGACGAAAGTGATGAACCAAAATGAAGAAAAGAAAGAACCATTCGCCCGAGTTCAAGGCCAAGGTTGCGCTTGAGGCGATCCGCGAAGAAATGACGTTGGCTGAGCTGTCCAAGAAGTACGGCGTCCATCCGACAAAGATCGGAACGTGGAAGCGCGCAGCGATAGAGAACATGGCGACAGCATTTACCCGCCGGGGTTCGCCCCCAGAACAGGTGAGCGCCGCCGACGTTGACAAGCTGCACTCGAAGATCGGCCAGTTGGTGGTGGAACGGGATTTTTTAGCCGAAGCCCCGCATCAGTTGCTCGGGACGCGCCCCTCTCGTGACCTTGCCTTTGGCAAGGCACTGGACCTGTCGCGCTTTCGTGCCGCCCCAGGTGCTCGTTTAAGCCAGCTTCCGTTCGAATGCCACGGGGCTTTTCCAGCCCAGTGCTGAGTGACGGCGGCGCGGATTATAGAACCCGTTGATGCATTCAAAGATCGCCATCTCAGCCTGCCGTCGTGTTTCCCATGACCGTCGCCAGATCAGTTCGGCCTTGTTGGTTTTGAAGAACATCTCGACGGCTGCATTGTCATAACAATTTCCTTTTCCGCTCATGGAGACTTTGAAGCCATGCTGGCGCAGGATTTTCTGATAGTCATGCGAACAGTATTGGCTGCCGCGATCGCTGTGGAAGATGCAGCCTTTCGGCGGAGTCCTGAATGCTACCGCCATCTTCAACGCCCGGATCGCCAAATCGCGCTTCATGCGATTGCTGACTGCCCAGCCGACAACACGTCGTGAATACTGGTCAATGATGACAGCCGGATTGAGCCAGCCCTGCTGCGTCCAAATATAGCTGATATCATGGACATATCCGTCTATCAGAGGGGACTGCGGATCGGCCAGGTCAATGAGTTTCAGGTGATGCTGATCATGCAGTAGGCCTTCAGAAACGAACCGCTCGCGCACTTCGTCAACCGACAACCCATCTTCGAGCAAATCCTTGCACCACGTATCCCAAGAGCCAATACTCGGTTCAGCGTTGTCCCATTCTGTGTCCCGCTCACGGTCATCATTCGCGATATTGTCCCGCATTGCGACTGCCGAATGTCGCTCTGCCTCGTCTGCCGCGGACTTGACGCGGGTCCACCAAGCACCGACTTGCTCTCGCAATTCAGGATTCGTTTTCGATACGCGCCCAGAAAACCAGCTATTGAGAGAGTTTAGCGACATATCGAGATCTAGGGTTTTGTACCACCAGGTTGCTTTGGCAATCTGCGCCATCCACTCTCGTAGATCATCACCGGGGTCGTTAGCTGGCAGATACTTTCGCGGGTGCGCTATTTGATCCTCATAAAGACCGTCGATAGCTTGGACGATACCCTCCCAGACTTCCTGTCCGTCCAGCGCGCGATGCCACGAACTGTAATTTTTGCCTTGGTCAAACGGATCATCTTCGAACTCCTGATTGCTGAGATCGACAATGCGCTGCCGACGTGAACGCCTCTGGCTTTGGCTGCCGCCATGCCAGCTTTGGTGCGTTCAGAGATGAGATTACGTTCATACTCAGCAAACACCGCAAGCTGACCATAGATCATTTGTCCGACTGCTGTGTTGGTGTCGATGCCTTGCGTGATGGCGTGAAAGTTGACGCCGCGATCTCTGAGGTCATTCAATATCTGCAATAATTGTATGGTAGAACGCCCCAAACGATCCAACTTCCAGACTACAAGTGTGTCACCTGCTTGAAGGCATTCAAACAGCTCGTTCAGGCCGTATCTGTCTGTGATGGCAGGGTGCGGGCGCAGCGTCTATCGCTGATGATCTTGGCAGTCCCGAAGATTTCTTCAAGGATTTGGAAATTGCCAAGCTCGGCGATCCTTCAAGATATGGCGAACTGAAAACCCAAGGTGCTCAGGAATGGGCTAAGCTATGGCCTTGCAATGAAGCCCTTAAAAAGATCTTGGGTGGTCACTTCACAAATTGAACCGTGATGCGATGTAGGATGTTTGCTCTGTCCGCAATCCATGTGTTGAGGCTTTGAATGCTGGTCGGGATGTCATCATTCGGGGCCGTGATCAGTACAAACTCATGCACGCCTTCATCATGGTTTTCGGTCAATGGATCAAGTTTGCCATCGGGCATTTTGGGCAATTGGTTTTGACCTAATTGGATTGGCGTACTTACCTCGCCAACGGGGCCAAGCGGGATATTGTGCCAATGACCTCTTACCCCCTGCATGGCGATGGCATGACCATCTGTTTCACTATCCAGCTCAAAGCAAAACCGCTGACCCAGTCGAATGGTTGCCTCGGCTGGCTTCAACTGGCTTTCGCGTTCCACGATGCCCATTGTCAGTGGGACAAGCACAAGGCGGAAACGATCTGAGATAGCTCGCTCGTTTACGATGGAATGCCATCGTTGTTCAGGCGTCTCAGGGAATATCTCAGGCGCAAGGCGGTGGGCCAGATCGAAATAGTGCTCAAGCAGCCATTGGTGGATTAGCGCGGCATATGTGGCGGCGATCTCGCCTCGGCGCATATTGCGTACATAATCCTGCCCTCGTGCAACGGGATACCCCACAGCGTCATCCATGATGAGTTCAGGCGTTTTACGCGGATCAAGATCAGCGAGCGCCTTGAGGACTGGATATAGCTTCGCCTTGTCGGCCTTATTCTTTGGATCAAATGACATGTCTCCTCATACACCCGTATTCATCCCCTGAACACCCGAGATAGCCACAGCCTTGCCATGCTAGGGACAGGTTAAGCGCATAGGATCATTCAGAGATTTTCCTTGCGTGGCCGCAGGGAAATGTGGTTATATGTTCTATATTTGTTCTCACTGTGCGCCCCGAGTATCTGGCGACGTGAGAAAGACATTTTCCAAAAACCAATTTGAAGAAAGGAGCACGTGCATGACCTGTCCGCCTGATAAAAATAATACGCCCACACGCCCCAGCCTCTCCGTTGATTGGGAGGCATACGCCACAATGCTGGAAGACAGCGATATGCCGCTGGATCAGCAACAAGAACTGATCGAAACCCTTTGGTCTATCGTCGTGATGTTCGTTGACCTCGGATACGACATCAAACCCGTTCCGCAAATCTGTGGAGAAGATCAGGAAGCATTGGATCGGGAGTCCGCTGATTTGGTATCCTTGTTGCACAACGAATGGGCGCAGAAGGTGACGGACATGCTCAACCGTGTGATCTATGCTGGTTACATTGAGCATGAGCAGTGGGGCATCACACGCCGCCAAGGCCACCACCAAGCTTTGATCTCATTGGAGACCTATCAAACCATCCAAGAGCGTCGAAACAGCAAAGGTATCGCCGCCAAGCGCCCTGACATCAGCAAGGACTTTCCTTTGCGTGGATCAGTCAATTGTGCCTGCTGCGACAAACCGATGACGGCCTATTGGTCGCGCAGTGCGACGGGGAAGCGTTACCCGTACTACAACTGTCAAACCCGTGATTGTTCGGAGTATCGCAAGAGCATCCGCGCTGAAAAAATTGATGATGGGTTTGAGAATATTCTCCGCTCGATGACGCCAAGCAAAAACATGCTCGATATCGCTATATCGATGTTGAAAGACGCATGGGATCAACGGGGTGATCAGGCCAAGCAAGCAAAGGCTGAAATCAGACGCCAGCACAAAGAGTTGGATAAGCAGCAGGATGCGCTTGTCGAACGCATGGTCGAAACCTCGAATCCAAAGGTCATGTCTGCGCTTGAAACCAAGATTGCGAAGCTGGAAGAGGACAAGCTTTTGCTGACAGACAAGCTATCCCAAAACACCAAACCGAAGAGCACACTGTCGGAAATTATCGAACTATTGAGAGACTTCCTCTCAAACCCTTGGAATATCTATGAAAACGGATCGCTCCTTGTGAAGAAAACCATCCTGAAAACGGCTTTCAAGGCACCATTGGCATACGACCGCCAAAATGGTTATCGAACTCCACAAGTGTCTGTAATTTTTGATTTTTTAGCGGATTTCACATCAAAATGTGAAATGGTGCCCCCACACGGACACGCGAAACAAGAAAAAACAATGCCTTAACATCGCCAGATAGTAATAAAGTCGTAACTGGCGCAGGCGATGGGGTGAAGAAAAGGCCCCGCAAATCCTCCTCTCTGTCCAAATTCATGAAGCCCGAACACAAGCGCATGTCGCGCATGATGGGCTACACGTTGACCCTTGGCGGCTATGACGCATGGGAAGGCTTTTCGCTGGTGGCGATGGCCCGCATGACGCCCGAAGAGCGCGCGGCGCTGGCGTGGGCTGCAATGCGTTCGCTGGACACGCCGGAACAGGCCGAACTGGTCGCAGAGTCCGTTCTTAAACCTGCTGACTACCCTCTGCCGACTTTCCTCAGTCCGTTGGCAGATGCGCGCTGGCACGCCTCGTTGGCGACCACGAAAGAGCGCAAGGCTTACGCGCTGGCGCACTACGAGGCGCTTTCGCCGCGCGAACAGATGGCTTTCCGCAAACACATTTCCGAAGTGGAGATTGCCA
The DNA here is from genome assembly GCF_001307765.1 of Aliiroseovarius crassostreae. Lineage (GTDB taxonomy): Bacteria > Pseudomonadota > Alphaproteobacteria > Rhodobacterales > Rhodobacteraceae > Aliiroseovarius > Aliiroseovarius crassostreae. The sequence goes on along the minus strand of NZ_LKBA01000019.1, from coordinate 27,317 downwards.
CATGAAGATGCTGACCCAACGCATTCCGTCTGGGGCTGCACTGCCCTTCGATCTGGAAAACCTGAAACTGCACATCCGCGCGCCCGATGATTCCGAGGATGGCGCGATCACCAACATCGGCCTGACGGCGGCGGCGGAACTGGAACAGTTTGCCCAGATCGCGCTGCTGACCCAGACCATCCGCGTCACCATCTTTGATCTGAGCAATGGCAGCGGGATTGATCTGCCCATCGGCCCGGTTGCGGACGCTGACACTCCGACCGTCACCATCAACGGTTCGGCCTTCACCGACTTTGACTTTGTGGGCGGCAACCGCCCGCACATCCGCTGGCAGTCGTCGTATTTCACCCTCGCCCCCAGCCATATCGTGATCGAGTATCAGGCGGGCTTTGGAGCGGCGGCATCGGACATACCGGCTGACTTGTCTCAGGCCCTCATGGATCAGGCTGCACTGCACTATGACGGGCGATCCCCGATAGACGCCAAGAGCCTCACCACATCGCCGCATATGGCCCGCGTGGGCGCGCGGTATCGCGGGGTGCAGGCATGACCGATCTGGAACTGGACGAAATCCTGACACTGCATTGGCCGCGCGTGATGCGCCGCGCCATGCGCGATGGCGATGAATGGGCGCAGGGCTTTGCTAAGTCCATCGCCCGCCACGGCAAACGCCAGTCTTGGCGTCCATCCCCCAAGCAGGCGCACATCATGCGCCGCATGATCAACGATCTGGCGACCGCGCCGGATGACGAACTTGAACTGATTGAGAGGTAGCGAAAGCGGCGACCCTGCGCGCCACCCCAGACGCAGGGCCGATGTAGTGGAACGGGTTAGCAACGGTGGCTCCACATCGGTCAGCCTACCACGGGCGGGATCAAAGGCAAAGGGCAGTCCGAAAGGTTGAGGCCCGATCCCCGGCACCGCGTTCATGGTGTCGCAAGCAGCAACCGACTGATCAGCGGGAACGCACGACTGATCAGGCCCAAGCGATGGCCCGGCTCCGGCGAGCAGGTGACTTCACGCAGAGGGCTTAGGGACTGCCGCAGCCGCGCGCTGTGGGCAGTCGTCCTATGCCCTTCGCTCCGACCCTCACCATCGAGCAGAGGGACAAGAGCACAACGATTGAACAAAGCGCTACGCGCGAAACGAGGAAACAATGTCAGACGCGGCAACGAAAAAAAGAGAGTGGAGGAAAGCAGACGGTTCGCTGTTGGAGTCCGACCGTGAGGCCGCGCGCGCCGATCTGTTCGATGGCATCAAAGCCGATCCCGAAACTGGTCCCAATGCCGCAACATCTGTCCATGCGGGGAACCGTGGATGGGAGTTTTCTCTTTTCGCGCAGGATGCTGAGGGAACGCCTGCCGAACGAGCTATGCAATTCATGCATGGACTTCGCATCCCGGAAGGCCCGAACGCCGGAAAGCCGGTTTCCCTCGCCCCTTTCCAGAGCAAATTCATCACTGGGGCGATGGCAGACGACACCGCCAACGCCATTCTCAGCATCGGGCGCGGCAACGGCAAATCCGCGATCACGGCTGGCCTTGCCCTCGGCGGTCTGATCGGCGTTTGGGATCGCCAGCCCCGGCGCGAAATCATCGCAGCCGCCCGGACGCGGGATCAGGGCCGGATCATCTGGGATTTTGTCGCCGGTTTTGCTGCGACCCTTCCCCTCGAACTGCAACGCCGTCTGATTTACCGCCGCGCCCCACGCCTCGAAATCGAGTTTGAGGGCGATGGCGGCGGGCATGTGCTGCGCGTGATCGCGGCAGATGGCAAGTCCGCCCTCGGCGGCGCTCCAACAATGGCAATCTTGGACGAACGCGGTCACTGGGCGCTGGACCGGGGCGACGAACTGGAACACGCGCTGTTGTCCGGTCTGGGCAAGCGCGATGGCCGCGCCTTCCTGATCAGCACATCCGCCAGCGACGACACGCACCCCTTTTCCCGGTGGATAGACGACCCTCTGCCCGGCACCTACGTTCAAGAGCATCGACCCGCGCCGGGCTTGCCTGCCGATGACCCCGAAAGCCTGCTGATCGCCAACCCCGGCGCGCCGCATGGAATCGGCGGATCGCTGGAATGGCTGGAAGCGCAAGCAAAACGGGCGATTGCGCGGGGCGGATCAAGCCTCACATCCTTCCGCCTCTACAACCGCAATGAGCGCGTGTCCGGTGAAGCCCGCGACATGCTGATCACGCTGGACGAATGGCTTAGCTGCGAAACCAATAGCCTGCCGCCGCGTGAGGGTGGTTGTGTGATCGGGATCGACCTTGGCGGCTCTGCATCCATGACGGCGGCGGCGTTCTACTGGCCTGCGACTGGCCGTCTCGAATGCCTCGGCACTTTCCCCTCCATGCCGAACCTGCTGGACCGGGGGCAGACCGATGGCGTGGCGGGCCGGTATGTCGAGATGCAAGAGCGCGGCGAACTGAGCGTCCTCGGCGATAAGACGGTGCCGGTTGCCCCGTGGCTGGTCGAAGTCATGCGCCATGTTGAGGATCAGCCGATCCTTGCCCTGACCATGGACCGCTACAAGCAGGCTGAATTGGGCGAAGCCATTGCCCGCGCCGGGATCCGCGCGCCGCTGGTCTGGCGTGGTCAGGGCTTCCGTGATGGTGGCGAAGATGCAGAGCGGTTCCGCCGTGCCGCCTTTGACGGGCAGGTGAAGGCCAAGCCGTCCCTGCTTTTGCGCTCTGCCTTCGCCGATACCGTCTGCCTCAGAGACCCCGCCAACAACATCAAGATCGCCAAGGCGCGCAGCACGGGCCGGATCGACGCCGCCGCCGCGTCGGTGCTGGCCGTCGCACAAGGCGCGCGCGTGGCGGCTCAACCCCAGACGAAAGCGAGAATGCAATGGTTTTGAACGCCGGAAATCTCAGCCGCCGGATTCAAATCCAGCGGGCAACATCAACCCCGGATGGATACGGAAACTGGGTGCAAGATTGGGCCGATTTTGGCGTCCCGATCTTCGCGCGGCGGCGCGACGTGTCAGATGCAGAGCGCGTCAGCGCGGCGCATTGGGACAATCGGCTTGTGACCCGTTTCATCATCCGCGCCACGGCGTTTGGGCGCAGCATCGCCCGGTATGACCGCCTTGTGCATGACGGAATCACTTTCGAGATCGACGGCATCAAGGAAGTCCCAGACAACCGCGCATTTCTCGAAATTACCGCCAAATCGGATGACGTGCCATGAGCGTCCGCAAAGAGCATCACCGGCATTCCCGAAAAGTCACCCGAACGAAACGCTGGAAGGCGCTGCGGGCTGAAATCCTCGAACGCGACGGATACCGCTGCAAGTCCTGCGGCTGCGGCGGGCGCTTGGAAGTGGATCACATCAAGCCGGTCAGGACGCATCCCGAACTGTCCTATGAGCCGCGCAACCTTCAGGCGCTTTGCCCCGGTTGCCACACCCGAAAAACAAGGATCGAGTGCGGGCATCCCCCGCCCCGAGAGGACCGCCGAGATTGGCGGCAAGCAGTCGAGTCGCTTGCGCGGCCCGATACCACCCCTGTTGAGCAGAAAGGATAACCATGCTCGAATCAGTGAAGATCGCCCGGCGGCAAAGCGAAATCCGCCAGAACCTCGCCGAACTGGCGGGCAAGGAAACCCCGTCCGAGGACGAAGTGCGCAAGATGGATGAACTGGATCGGGAATACCGTTCCAACGAAACCCGTTACCGCGCCGCCCTGATTGCCGAGGACACCGAACGCCGCGATGCTGGCGACGAACTGGAAACCCGCTCTGCGCAGGAATGGGCCGAACTCATGGCCGGTTTCGAGATGCGCCAGGTCGCGCTTGCCCTGGACGAAGGGCGTCAGCTTGACGGGCAAACGGCGGAAATCGTGACCGAACTGCGCAGCGCAGGCGGTTTCCGTGGCATCCCGGTTCCGTGGCAGGCCCTCGAAGTCCGGGCAGGTGAAACCGTCGCGGGCGGCACACCGAACCAGATCCAGACCCGCCCCATCATCGACCGGTTGTTCCCGGACAGTGTGGCGGCGCGCATGGGGGCGCAGATGATCAGCATCGACGCTGGCGCGGTGGAATGGCCGGTGACGACCTCGGCCGTCACGGCGGGCTGGGCAGATGGCGAGACGGCAAACGTGGCAGGTCCGACCACCTACGCCACCACTGACCGCGCCATGGCACCGGATCACAACCTTGGCATTCAGATGCGGATCACCCGCAAGGCGCTCAAGCAGTCCGGGGCAGCGCTTGAACAGGCGGTGCGGCGTGACATGAACGGCGCAATGGGCGCGGCCATGGATCAGGCTGCATTCCTCGGCACCGGGGCCAATGGTCAGCCGCTTGGCGTGATCACCGGGGCAGCGACCTACGGCATCACGTCCACGGCGGTGGATGCACTGGCAAGCTGGGGCGCATTCCGCTCTGCCGTCACCCGCTTCATGACCGCCAATGCCGCCGGTTCGCCGGATGCGGTGCGGGCGCTGATCCGGCCCGAACTTTGGGACTATCTGGACAGTGTGTTGATCAGCGGCACGGCGGTTTCCGAATGGGACCGGCTGGTGAAAAACCTGCCCTCGGCCAACATCGCCATGACGAACAACGCGCTTGCCGCGCCGTCTGGGACGCCCTCTGCAACCTCTTCGCTGCTGACCACCTCGGCGGGCGGTGTCGCGCCCATCTTTGTCGGTGCATGGGGCGCGGTGGACATGATCCGCGATCCCTATAGCGATGCACAATCCGGCGGTCTGCGCATCACGGCGCTGGCAACCATGGATGTGACCGTTGCGCGCCCGGCTCAGCTTGAACTGCTGACCGGCCTCGAACTGGAAGCCGCATAATGCTCTGGGGCGCTCACATTGGCAGCCTAGAGCTGCGCACCGAGGGCGGGGAAACCCGCCTTCGGGCATCCTTCCCATATGGTCGGGAAACCGTGCTGGCCGAAGGCATTGGCGCAGGGCGTGAGCGTCGTGAGATGATCGCAGCCCGTGCCTTTGCGGATTGGCTGGAACGCGGCGAGGACGTGCATTTTCTGTCCGGCCATGACTTCAACAAGCCGCTGGCGTCACGTTCCGCCGGCACTCTGACCCTGACCGAAAATGACGACGCGCTGACCATAGAGGCGACAATCAGTGCTGACATGGGGCAGGTCAGCTATGTGCGGGACTTCCTGACCGCCAACGCCGCTGGCCTTGTGCGCGGTCTGTCACCCGGCTTTCGCGTCCGCCCCGGCGGCGAGACGGTAGAGGAACGCGGCAATGCGATCCTGCGCACCATCAAGGCGGCGGACCTGATCGAAATCAGCGCGGTCACGAAACCCGCCTATCCCCAAGCACAGATCGAAGCCCGGAACTGGCAACCCATTGGTGAGGTGGCAAAGCGTCTGGCGCACCGCCCCGCCGCGATCCGGTGGAGGTGACAATGCTTGGATGGCTCAAAAACAAGTTGCGCCCGACCGAAACCCGGTCCAGCGGCTCAGGATACACCGCGCAAGTCATGGCGGCGCGCGATAGCTATATCAGCGGGCGGCGCGGCGTGGCCGAACTGACGGCAACGGTGCAAAGCTGCGTCAGCCTATGGGAAGGCGGCTTTGCCATGGCGGATGTGACCGGCACCGAACTGCTGACAAGGGCCAACATGGCGATGATCGCCCGCGCCGTCGCGCTCAATGGCGAGGCGGTCTATCTGATCACCGAATTGGGACTTGTGCCTGCAACCGATTGGGACGTGACAACCCGCGATGGACGCCCGCGCGCTTATCGCCTCTCGATCCCCGAAGCTGGGGGCGGGCGCACGGTGACGGCCCTTGCCGCCGAGGTTCTGCACCTGCGGATCGGCTCTGATCACCTGACACCATGGATCGGCACCGCGCCGTTGCGCCGGTCCAGCCTCACCGGGGCGATGCTTCACGCGGTGGAATCGGCTCTCAGTGAGACGTTTGAGAATGCCCCGCTTGGCTCTCAGATTGTCCCGCTGCCCGACACCGGGGCCGATGACATGGCGTCCATGCGCGGCGCATTCCGAGGGCGGCGCGGTTCAACGCTTGTGATCGAAGGCGTGGCGCAGGCAACGGCGGCGGGGATGAATCCCCAGATTGGCCAGAAGTCGGATCAGCTTTCGCCTGATCTGTCCAAGTCCATGACGGATGAAACACTAGCGGCGGCGCGTGAGGGCATCGCCATGGCCTATGGCGTCCTGCCGTCATTCCTCAATCGCGCCGCAACCGGCCCTGTCGTGCGAGAGGCGCAACGACAACTGGCGATCTGGACCTTGCAGCCCATTGCCGCGCTTCTGGCGGATGAAGCCTCGGCCAAGCTGGGGGCAGAGGTCACGATTGATACCATCCGGCCCTTGCAAGCCTTTGACGCTGGCGGACGCGCGCGCGCCCTGTCGGCAATCATCAAAACGATGGCAGAGGCCAAAGAGGCTGGCATACCGCCCGCTGACGTGTCCGGGGCAATGCGCATGGTGGATTGGGAAAGGTAAAATGCCGTGGCACGGCATCGCCACGGCAACGGAATGGCTGATCACGCCATGGGCATCGCCTGATGGGCATCCCGACCCAAAGTGATCCACAAGTCGGCGAGTGTGTTAACCCCGACAAAGCGCGGCCCGCCTATCCTTTTGGGAACCTCCCGTGGGCGCGGCGCTAGGGCGGGCAAGCGGAAGCCCGCCCTTTTTATTTCTGATGATCCGCCAGTCTTTCACCGGGATTAAGCACAACATTTTCGCGCAAACCTTTAAGAAACTCGGTTCTGGCATCCCAGAGGTAATCAAAGAAATGATCCCGAACCGTGATCTGATCGGCTTCGCGCGGCGTTCCGAATCGCCTCGCTATCGAAACCGCGTAACGCACTGCATCCGCTCGGGTTTTTAAGCTGGCAACCTGATCAATCAAATCGTCCAACTCATTCAAAAACGCTTCATCTGCACGAACTTGCAGTAGCTTTTTCTTTTCAACCATATGCAGCCGCTCCGTTGTGTAATGACGAACGTATATAAATACGTCATTGACGGCAAGTAAGCGATATGTAATGCAATACGTAATTACAAATGTAAGTGGATAATGCAATGAACACCGCCCCTCAACCCGTCTCGATCCATGAAAACCGTGCCGTCAATGGGATGGCACTGTCTGACGCTTCACTTTTTGAAGAAACTGTGACTGCCGCCCGCGAACTGCGCCAGCGCCAAGCCGAGTATCGCAAGTCGCTTCCTACCGATCCGGCAGAGGCAATCAACCTTGCCCTGCGGCATCTGGAATATGATCACGGCGACTATCCCGAAGGGATCGAAGACGCGCTGCACCTTTCGTCCGCGCTTGCCGATCTGATGCTGGTGGCCTGCGATAAAGAAATGGGCTGGGATCCGACCGCCGCAAAATACATCGCGGAACGCATGGAAACCGCGATGCGCAAAGCTGTTGCTGCACTGGACCGGGCAAACGACATCCTGCGCAATCCGGCCAACGCGGCGCGAGATTGTGGTGAGGTGTGATCTGGATTTATTCCGTATGGACAAACTGAATCCCATCTGGTAGTCATCCAGATGAAAGGGGCGATATGATGCACACTGGCCAAGCAATTGAGATGCTTTCGGAAGAGTTGAACATCAAACACTCGGTTGTTGAAGACGTTGTTAAGCGCCTGCGCAAAGCCGAGTATCTCCCGTCTTCCAGTGGGCGCGGCAGGAGCGCCCATCACGTCAGCGACCTTGAAGTCGCCCGGCTTCTCATTGCGCTTATGTCATCTGAGGGCGCGGCTGGCGCGGCAGAACGCTGCAAATTCTTTGCCAGCTTGCCCCTTCAACCGTCTGTTTCGACATTCCCCAAAAGCTGGACTTTGAAAGAAGAGCGCGACACGTTTGAGCAACATCTTGTCGCCCTTTTGAGGTTTCTCCGCCGGGAACCTGATCAGGCGGGCAACGTGTATATCTCGACGGAGATTTACCTCGGAGCGGCTGCAATCGTTTATGAGGACCGGCCACGCGACCCTGAGCAGCATTTTAGCACCCGTTTTGAGGCGCCCATCGAACTATCGTTTGAGGAGCGCCACCCATACTGGAGCGGCGTTCATCGCAGCGCAGAAATCGTCGGTGCTGTTCTTGCCCGGATCGCGGCCCGTGTTGATCTGGAGGCTGCGCAGCAATCATGAGTAATGTCGTCGTCATAGCGCCGGAAGAACTGAGAAACCTTATCGGCGAGGCGGTGCGGGACGCAATGAAGGCAACCGCAAAGCCGGAAGCATGGTTGCCTGTCGCCACCGTGGCGGAGCGGCTCGGCAAGAGTGAAAAGACAATTCGCAACTGGATCAAAGAAGGCCGGTTCACCCGCGTATCTGGCGGGGATGGTGCGCACTATTTGGTGTCGTCGTTGGAAGTGGGGGAGTTGAGCCGTTTGGCCAATTCGTCCGCCGAAGCCTCGTAATATGTTAACAATTCGTTAAGGTTCTTATGTCCTGTCATCCGCGCCAAATCGAGAATTTCCAGCCGCTTTGCCAAGCGGGTGATCGCCTCGTGTCGGGTGTCGTGGAAATGCAGGTTTTCGATCTTGGCCCGCTTGACCGCCGCCCGAAAAACGCTGTCGCGGCTCTCGGCGTCAATATCGAATGGATGCTGATCGGGTTCGGTCTTGTTGCCCCTGACGGCCTCAAGAATTTCAAGCGCCCGCGTGGTCAGCGGAACATCTCGGGCCAAATCGTTCTTTGTCTCTGGCAGATGCACTGTGTTGCCGCTGACGTGCCTATTGGTAATGTCACGAATTTCCCCGGATCGCATTGCCGTCTCGATGGCAAACAAGAACATCGCCCCGGTGATCTGTTTTTCAGTCACCCAAGGGCTTGCATTGAGGTCCAATGCCTCGGACAGCTTATCTATTTCATCCTGAAATACGCGCCGGGTGCGCCGTTTGGCCCTCTTGGGTCTTTTGACATCGGCCATTGGGTTGATCTGCAACAAGCCCCATTCCTTTGTTGCAGTGACAAAGACGTGTTTAAGCAGGTTCATTTCCCGCGACACGCTGGCGGGCTGGACCTGCCCCAAGCGCATATCACGCCACGCGACCAGATCGGCGGTTGTCACGTCGCCAATGATGTATTCCCCCAGTGCCTTACCTCTGACCAGATCGGCGGCAAACCTGTTGAGCCGGATCACTTCCCAGCGTTCGCCTTTCTTGCCCTTGGATCGTTCGAGGGCGTAGCGGTCAAAGACTTGTCGCATCGTGTCGCTGCTAGCGGTTCCTGCGGCAATACCAACCTCAAATTCGCGCGCCCACACCTGCGCTTCACGTTTGGTCTTGAAGGTCTTGGCCTTGCGAACGGACTTACCGTCTACGCGCCGCGCAACTTGAGCCTGCCAGCCATGATCGGTTTTGAGAATCGTCGCCATGCTCAGAATAGTAATCGCGTCGTAACTGAATTGGCAAAGGATGGTTCATCGACTTCCCGCGCCTTTCCAAAACAGGACCAAATAGGGGGCAAAGGGAAAACAATGACCGAACATGATACATTTGCGGTAAATGATGGTGCCCCCACACGGACTCGAACCGCGGACCTACTGATTACAAATCAGTTGCTCTACCAGCTGAGCTATAGGGGCACACCCTCCCTTTACTCAACTCTGTCGGGGGGTTCAAGCCTATTTCCCAGCGCGCGCCAACATGACAACGGCCACCAGCCCGACAGCAATCACCATCAGCGCCGGAGGGGCCGCCTGCTCCAGTTGTTCCAGGGATGCCTGTTCATAGACGCGTGTCGCCAAAGTACCGTAATTAAAGGGCCGCAGCAGCAGGGTGGCGGGAAGTTCCTTGACGCTATCGACAAAAACCAGAAGTAGTGCCGTGCCAACCGATCGACGGATCAGGGGGACGTAAACTTCGGCCAATGCCCCTTTGGCTGATCGTCCAAGCGAGCGTGCGGCCATGGGAAGGCTGGGAGAGACCCGCTCAAACGCTGCATCTGCGGTGCCCTGGGCAATTGCAAAGAATCGCACGCAATAGGCATAGATCACCGCAAAAGCAGTGCCCGTCATCAAGAGCCCGGGATCCCACCCGGTCACAGCCAGCACACCATCCGCAAAATAGTTGTCAGCCGCCGCCATGGGGATCAGGATCCCCACCCCCAGAACGGCCCCGGGTGCCGCATAGCCAATTGTGGTAAGAGGCATCAGCTTGCGGGGCAATTGGCGCCCGGACATGCGCACGCCATAGACCAGAAACAACGCACCGATCACCGAAACGGCGGCCGCCGCGCCGCCCACGGTCAGCGTATGCACCAACGCCGAGAACAGCCCGTTTGAGAACCAGAACTCCGGTTTATTGACGGCGTGATACGCCAGCACACCTACCGGCAGGACAAAGCCGATCACGAAGGGCACCGCGCACAGCCCAAGACAGAGAGCCGCGTGGAACCCGGTCAGGTGCCGCGCCGCAACCGGGCGACTTTGCCGGGAGGTGCGATAGAAACGCGACCGTGAGCGGCTGATTTTCTCCATGGCCGCAAGCAGAAACACGAAACCCAGGATCACCAGGGCAATCTGGGCAGCTCCACCGGCATTGTGGCTTTCAAGCCAGATCGTAAAAATCCCGGTTGTGAGCGTCTGCACCGCGAAGAAATCCACCACCCCGAAATCAGACAGTGTTTCCATCATGACAATGGCAACCCCTGCCGCGATGGCCGGGCGGGCCAGTGGCAGCCCCACGCGCCAGAACCGCGCCAGGGGCCCTGCCCCAAGCGCGCGGGCGACTTCATAGGCATCCCCCGATTGCTCACGCAGGGCCGTGCGCACCAGCAAGAACACATATGGGTTCAATGCCGCTGTCAGCACGACAATGGCAGCCCAGCGCGACCGGATCTGAGGGAACCAGTAGTCTTGCGAGCTTTCCCAGCCGAACAGGGACCGCAGCCCCGTCTGCACCGGTCCGGCATATTCTAGGAAATCCACCAACGCATAGGCCCCGACATAGGCTGGAATGGCAAGCGGGGTCAAAAGCAGCCACTGCATCGCCCGTGATCCCCAGAACCGATACATGGTCAGCATCCAGGCCGATCCGGTGCCAATCGCCGCTGATAAAACCCCAACAGACAGACAGATCACCAGCGTGTTGATTGTGTAACGCGGCAATGTCGTGGCCATCAGATGCGGCCAGGCGTTTTCCTCGGGGGTCAGGGCCATCCAGACGATGGACATCAGCGGCATCAAAACCAACAGCGCAATCACCCCCGCCCCCACGGACCAGGGGCTGACGCTCCAACGCAAAGGACGATGGCGCAGGGGTTTGGGGCCGGTTAGCTGAGTGTTTTGCTCGGTCATACACTGCCCTTACCCTTATTGGGTTTCCCTGTCCAGAAAAGCGGCTTATGTTTATGGAAAAGCAGTTCAGGACACTTATTCTCCGGTGCAGCCCCGAACCCCGCCGTCACCACCTCGCAGCAATTGGCGGCGTTCTGGTTTGATGCGGGCAAAAACCGCTGACAAGACAAAAGGATACAGGTCGGGATGAAAATCTCCTTTCACATCGGCGCCCATTGCACGGACGAGGAACAATTGTTGCGATCTTTGCTCCGCAACTCTGGTGTTCTTGCGCGCGAAGGGATCTGTGTGCCCGGCCCCAGCCGCTATCGGGGGGTCCTTGCGGATGTGCTGAACAAGCTACAGGGGGCCAAGGCCGACCTGGACACGCAGGAAATGCTGATTGAGCATTTTGTTGACCTTGAAGACGCGGAAAGAATCGTCTTTGGGCATGACAATTTCCTCGGCGCCAGCTTCAGGGCCTTCGAAGGTGGCGTGCTCTACGGTTTGGCGGAGCGAAATACCAAACGCCTGCGCAACCTGTTTCCGATGCATCAGGTCGAGTTTTTCATGGGGATGCGGGATATTTCCACATTTCTGCCCGCACTGGCCGCAAAGGTGCCCGAGGACAAGTTGCATCAGCTTCTGGCGGGTGTGGACCCACGCCACCTATACTGGTCCGACACGCTGCATGCGATACGGGAAGCCACACCCGACTGCCCTATCACGGTATGGTGCAACGAAGATACGCCGTTGATCTGGCCCGAAATCCTGCATGAGGTGGCCGGACTGGATCCAGAGGTCAAACTGATGGGGGGGCTGGATATTCTGGCCCAGATCATGACCAAACCGGGGATCAGACGCCTGCGCGACTACCTTGCCTCTCATCCGATCCACAATGAAATCCAACGTCGACGGGTTCTGGCCGCTTTCCTAAACAAATACGCCCTTGAGGAAGAGAACGAGGAAGAAATTACCCTGCCCGGCTGGACACAGGACCTGATGGAGGAGCTGTCGCAATCTTATGACGACGACATGCTCGAAATCAAATCCATCCCCGGCGTCACGTTACTCACCGCCTGAGCCGTCTCAGAAGTCGAGACCAAGATCCACAGTGCGTGCCGAATGGGTCAGCGCGCCGGATGAGATATAATCGACCCCCGTGGCTGCGATGGCGGCAATGCGATCGAGCTTCACATTACCACTCGCCTCGGTGGTCATACGTCCGTCCACCATGGCCACCGCCTTGCGCAGCATGTCGTTGTCCATATTGTCAAAAAGCACAACCGAGGCCCCACCCACCTCAAGAACCTCTTCCAGCTGGTCGAGGCGATCCACCTCGATCTCAACCGCCATCATATGGCTGGCGCTGGCCTTGGTGGCTTCCAGCACCTGGCGCACGCCACCGGCAGCAGCAATATGGTTGTCCTTGATCATGATCGCATCTGACAGGGAATAGCGGTGGTTGAACCCGCCCCCATGCAGCACGGCCAGCTTTTCAACGATCCGCAGCCCCGGCGTGGTTTTCCGGGTGCAGGTCACGCGGGTCTTCGTCCCCTTGGTTTCAGCCACAAACCCTGCGGTCTTGGTGGCGATCCCGGTCAGACGACCGGCAAAGTTCAGCGCCACACGCTCACCAGACAGGATCGAGCGCGCCGATCCCCTGATCTCCATCAGCACATCCCCCGCCTTGCAGGGGTGCCCATCAGCAATATGCGTCACGATCTCAAGCGACGGATCCACGAGGCGAAAGGCAATTTCGGCCACCTGCATCCCGGACACAACTGCGTCTTCACGCGCGTTCAACCGCGCTTCATAAGTGGCATTGGGCGCAATCACGGCACGGGTGGTCACATCCCCATAGCTGCCAAGATCCTCCATCAGTGCATTGCGCACCATAGGTTCAAGGATGAGATCAGGAACAGAAGCATAACTCATTGTATTTCCTCGCAAACCTTCGCCCGTATTTCGAGCGCCTGCGTCAGTGTCATCGACGATCGCAGCCCCAACCCGTCAACAGGCTCCGGGTAGTCGGACCGCTCATGCGCGCCGCGGCTTTCGCGCCGTTCCAGCGCCGCTGCGGCAATCAGGGTCGCCGTGGCAGACATGTTCATAAAGGCAAGGCTCTGCGCCTGTTCCGCCTCAAGCCGTGCAAGTGTCACAAGGGCCGTTTTCAACCCGGCCTCATGGCGCACCACACCAACATGTTCTGTCATGGTCTGACGCAACTGGGCCACGGCCTGCGCATCCGGGGCCTGTCCACTCCCTTGAAACTTCAGCACAATCTCGGGCGCCTTCTTCGGCTTTCCCACCGCCTCAGAAATATCCTCAGCGCAGATACGGGCATAGACCAGAGCCTCCAACAAACCGTTTGAGGCCAGGCGATTTGCCCCATGAAGCCCGGTCGAAGACGCTTCCCCGCAGACCCAGAGCCCGCCGATACTCGCGCGGCCCTTCGTGTCGGTGGCAATGCCCCCCATGTGGTAATGCGCAGCAGGGGCCACCGGGATGGGCTGTGACACCGGATCAATCCCATTCCGGGCGCAATATTCGGCCACTGACGGGAAATGCGTCAGGATCCCCTGCCCCAGAGCCTCGCGTGTATCAAGCATGGGACGATTTCCCGCCTGCACCTCGGCAAAGATTGCACGGGCAACCACATCGCGCGGAGCAAGCTCGGCATCCGGGTGCACATCCAGCATGAACCGCTTGCCGTGCTTGTTGATCAGTACCGCCCCTTCCCCCCGCAGGGCTTCGGTCGCGAGCGGGGCCGGATCCTCCCCCACATCCATGGCGGTGGGGTGAAACTGCACAAATTCCGCATCATCAATCCGCGCCCCGGCGCGTGCGGCCATGCCAATCACCTGCCCACGAATGCGGGGCGGGTTGGTGGTCAGCGCATAAAGCCCGCCAGAGCCGCCCCCTGCCATCAGATGGGCCGCCCCTTTGAGAAGGATTGGTGCGGAGCGGCTTTCGTCGCTTTCGGTGATCATCACCCCGGTGACGCGGCCCTGCTCCACCTGCAGATCCACCGCCATCGTGCCTTCAAGCACCTGGATCGAGGGGGTGGCCCGCACCTGCTCGATCAATGCGGCCATGATTTCGGCCCCGGCCTGATCCCCTTTCACACGCACGACCCGCGCAAAACTGTGCGCCGCTTCACGGGACAGGACATATTCGCCGGTTTCGGTGCGATCAAAGGGGGTGCCCAGGCGGGTCAGGTCGAGAATATGCGTACGCGCTTCGCGAGTCACCATGCTGGCGACATTGCGATCAACCGTGCCGGCCCCGGCACGTTCCGTATCCACCGCGTGATTTTCCGGGCTGTCAGCGGCATCCATTGCCGCAGCGACCCCGCCCTGTGCCCAGGCTGAACTGGCCCCTTCGCCAAGCGGTTCGGGTGTGATCATCACAACCGGCAGCGGAGCGAGTTTGAGCGCCGCATAAAGCGCGCCCATCCCGGCCCCGACAATGACAATGCGGTCAGTTGTGATCACCTGCATCTGGTTCAGAGGCCCAGCTTGCGCGAAAGGTCGATCATGCGCTGCACGGAAAGACGCGCCTTATCCGCGACATCGGCATCAACCTCCACCTGGTTTTCCATCGTGTGCAACACATAGAGCACCTTTTCCAGCGTGATCTTTTTCATGTAGGGGCACATGTTGCACGGGCCGATGAAATCCACTTCTGGCAGCTCATCAGCAATATTCGATGCCATCGAACATTCCGTGATCAACATCGCCTGAGCCGGCTTTTCCTCGGTGACATATTTGATGATGCCGCTGGTGGAACCGGAATAATCCGCCTCGGCAACCACGGCCGGGGTGCATTCCGGATGGGCAATCAGGCGTGTGCCCGGGTTCCATTCGCGGAAATCGCGCAGGTCCTGAGGGGTATATTGCTCGTGCACAATGCAGGATCCGGGCCAGAACACCACATTCTTGTCCGCTTCATTGGCCACGTTCTGCGCCAGATATTGGTCCGGCGTCATGATGACCGTATCACTTTCCATCGCGTTCACGATCTGAACAGCGTTGGCAGAGGTGCAGCAGATATCCGAGGCAGCTTTCACCTCGGCGGTCGTGTTGACGTAAGACACCACCGGAGCACCGGGGTATTTCGCACGCATCTCTTCCACGCCTGCAGCCGTGATGCTTTCAGCCAGCGAACACCCTGCTTCCATATCCGGCATCAGAACCGTTTTTTCAGGGCTGAGGATCTTTGACGTTTCCGCCATGAAATGCACACCACATTGCACGATCACATCCGCCTCGACATCCTGCGCCTTCATTGCCAGCTGCAGGCTGTCGCCGACAAAATCAGACACGCCATGGAAAATCTCGGGCGTCATGTAGTTATGCCCCAGGATCACCGCATTGCGCTGTTTCTTCAGCTCGTTGATCGCCTTGATATAGGGGGCATAGATCGCAAAATCCATTGGCGTGACAACCCGGTTCATCCGCTCATAGATCTCGGGCATGCTTGCGGCAAGATCAGGGGACGGTGCAAGGTCATAATGGCTGGCGAGCGTGGAGCGGACGAGCGTAAGATCGAGCAACGGGAACTTCTCCGTAAATGAGCGTTGCCGCTCCATAAACAATTTCACCTGCGGTCACAGCAAAAATCTGAACCATCAGCGGAGAAATCCCCTATTTTTCACCGCCAGCGCCACCGATAGGCCCCAAAAGTTCCCTTTGAGAAATCTCATTTCACGCGGGATTGCATGAAATAAGGCGCCCGGCAACTGAAAGCTGGACGCCTGAAACCTGTCAGAAAAAGTGCCGCTCAGGACATGCCCAATGCTTCCTTATACATCTCAAGCACCGCTTCCTCTTCGGCAATGTCATCCTTGTCGCGCTTGCGCAACGCAATCACCTTGCGCATGACCTTGGTGTCATAACCGCGCGATTTCGCCTCGGCCATCACCTCTTTCTGCTGTTCAGCGATATCTTTCTTTTCCAGCTCAAGGCGCTCAAAACGCTCGATAAACTGGCGAAGTTCGTCGGCGGTCACACGGTAGGTCGTGTCGGGATGGTATTCGTCCATTCTGTCCTCTCGGGCGTTTCAGTTTTGTTCCGAATGTTGTTGGATGACATGAGTATCGACAAGCGTTCTCACCTTCAAGGGGTTGCGCGAGACTAGAATGCGGGTTAGGCGCTTTGCCACCAACGCTGGCGTTTTTTGGTTTGACCTGAGACAAGGGAAAGCCAAACGGCCGCGGGCTAAGTCAATGTATTGGGCATTTCGGAACAAACCTGACGATCACGTTTATTCCGAAGCGCGTTACTGGGGGGAAAAAGATGGAATGGCTGATCATTGTCGGGGCGGTTGTGTCCTTTGTCGGGTTGATCGGGCTGGTCACCTCTGCCGTGAAGGTCATGAAGGCCAAACGCGCCGGTCTTGACGATGCTGCCCTGCGGGCGCGCATACAAAAGGCGATGGTGCTGAACATGGGCGCGCTGGCGCTGTCGGTGCTTGGCCTGATGTGCGTGATCTTGGGAATTTCTCTGTCGTAACGGCGGGTTGAAAAGCCGCGCGAAGGATGCGCGGCCTTACCTTAGCCTTCATTCAGATCCGAGAAATGCCGTCCGTTCTTGATCATTTCGGAAAACATCTGGCTGGGCTGCCAGAATTCCGGGGCCTCGGGCAGATAAGATTTAAGTGCATTCTCGACAGCCAGAAGTCCGGTCTGGTCCGCCCACATCATCGGCCCACCGCGGTGACGTGGAAACCCGTAGCCAAAGAGTTTTACAACATCAATGTCGGACGGGCGCAATGCCACCCCTTCCTCCAGAAGCCGCGCCCCTTCATTGGCCATGGCTGACAGGCAGCGCATCTGGATTTCATCCTCGGCAAATGGCCGGGGGCGGATGTTTTTTGCCCCACGTTCCCGAGCGATGATCGACAGAACATCCGGGTTTTCAACCGGGCCATTTTCACCACCATAAATATAATATCCCCGGCCGGTCTTCTGCCCGAACCAGCCCTGCTCGCAAATTCTGTCACCAACCGCCACATAGCGGTCCTTGGGATTACGGCTTTCGGCCAGACGTTTGCGGCGAGCCCAGGAAATATCCAGCCCCGCCATATCAAGCACCTGATACGGGCCAACCGGAAAGCCGAAAGCACGCATCGCGGCGTCGATTTCGGCCGGACTTGCCCCCTCTTCCAGCATGAAATCTGCGGCAAGACGGTACGCGGCAAGGATGCGATTTCCGATGAAACCATCTGCCACGCCTGCCCGAACCGGCACCTTGCGCAGCTTCTTTGCCAAGGCAAATCCCGTCGCCACCACATCCCTGTGGGTCTTTTTGCCAACAACAACCTCAAGCAGTTTCATGATATGGGCTGGCGAAAAGAAGTGATACCCAACCACATCTTCGGGCCGAGATATCGTAGCGGCCAAGGCGTCAATATCGAGGTATGAGGTGTTGGTCGCCAGGATCGCGCCGGGGCGCATGACCGCGTCAAGCTGGGCGAACACACCGCGCTTGACCTCTTCGTCCTCGAACACGGCCTCAATCACCAGATCCACCTTTGACAGATCCGACATCTCTGTCGTTCCGTTCAGCTGCGCCATGCGCGCAGCGCGCATATCTTCGGTGATGCGCCCCTTTTCCACGGAGCGAAGATAGTTCTTCTCTATCTTTGCAATGCCCGTATCCAAACCGTCCTGATGCCTCTCAACCAGCGTAACCGGGAAACCTGCGTCGAGGCAGGATATGGCAATGCCAGACCCCATGGTGCCGGCACCAACAACGCCAATCTGCTTGATCTCCCGCAGCTCTGCCCCATACATCTCAGGCACTTTTGCTGCCCGACGCTCGGCGAAAAACGCGTGTCGCAGCGCCTCGGCCTGCGGGCTGGTTTCGCATTCGTCAAACGCCAGACGCTCCATGCTGATGCCCGCATCAAATGGCAGCAGCAAAGCAGCTTCGACACAATCAATAATACGGGAAATGTTGTTCAAAGGAGATTTCGCGTGTTTTTCCCGGGCCCGCGCCACCGCCGCACCAAAAGCCGCAACATCCCGCAGACCATCCTGTCGCGCGCGGGTCGGTCGCGGGCCGGCCTTATGCGCAATCAGGTTGCGCGCCGAGGCCATCGCCGCCTGATGCAGATTGCGATTGACGGCACGATCAATCAGGCCAAGGGCTTCCGCAGCCGGGGCGGAAACCGGTTTCCCGGAAATGATCATGTCAAGCGCGCGCTCTGCACCGACCAGACGGGGCAGCCTCTGGGTACCTCCTCCGCCCGGCAGCACTCCCAACCCGACTTCTGGAAACCCCAAACATGCGGATTTGTCTGCGATACGATAATGGCACGCGAGCGCAAGTTCGAACCCTCCCCCCAGAGCGGTTCCCTGAATTTCTGCAATTACGGGAATGGTAAGCGCCTCTATCCTGTCACAGATCTGAGATAGGATAGGCGGGGTGCGTGGGCGCCCAAATTCGCGAACGTCAGCACCTGCCGGAAAGGTGCGTCCTGCTGCTCTCAGAACCATCGCCTTGACGGTAGAGTTGCCGCCCAAACGATCCAGATGCTCCCATAATCCGGCGCGCACCTCATGTGACAACGCATTTACCGGCGGGTTGGCTATGGTCAGAACAGCCACTTCGTCATGGATTTCACAGGTTACCGCTTCGCTCATCATCCCCTCCTTGGCTTGCGGACAAGAAACGGCCTGACTTGCGGGCTGTCAATGCTGTGCTCAGGATGGACTCAACTTTCCCGACCATTTGGTCGAAAATGCAACAAGCCCCTCCTGTTCGTCAGGAAGCTGACGCCATGCCAGCCCCCCCGACCTCAGGCACATTTTGGGCAAAACGGCGTGAACGGAACCAACGCCAAACGGGCTTCCGGAATATCGTCTCCGCATTTCACGCAGACCCCATACTCCCCTTCGTCAATTCGCACCAGCGCAGCCCTGATCTTGGCAATCTCTTCCTGGCCTGAGGTGCCGAGCCCTTCCAGGACTTCATCTTCTTCACGCTCTACCGCCAGCTCCTCCCAGTCTTTCGACTGGTGACTGTCAAGCTCATCCTCAATCTCATGGAGCCGGACATCCAGTTCCTTCAGACGGTCCTCAAGAATTTTTCGATATTTTGCTGCGTCGGTCATGGCAGAACTCCTTTTTACAGAATGCTGACATTCCAACGGAAAACTGACCTTGATACAGGTCAACCCCGGCGGAAAGTCCTTAACCTCTTAGCTTAGTCATGCCCCCCGAGAGAGGCCAGATCGGATAGGTCAGGCAGGTCCCCAACCGCTTCGAGCGCAGGAAGATCGCCAATCCCCGCCCCGGCCTCCGCAGGATCAAGCGGGGGCAGATCAGGCAGGTCTGGCAATGCAGCCATGTCACCGTCACCCGCCCCAGCCAGGCCGGGCGCGACAGGCAAGCCCCCCAGCGCAGGCTGTTCCGACTTCTGGGGAAACAGCCCAGGATCTGACGAGAGGTTCCCATCGGACAAGGCATTGACCGGGTCCGGCACATCTGGTTCGGAAGCCGAGAGGTTGATCCGCAAGGCCCTGTGTCCAGCCTTGCCACCGAGAGCGCCGTGGCACACCTTTTCGCCCAGAATATCCTCCAGCTGGATCTGCATGATCATTTTAGACGGAATTGGGAGCAGACTTCCAACTTCCAGCGCGGTGACCTGAGACAGGGGCATTTCCAACCGGTGCAATACAGCCTCCAGACGGGTTTCAGCCCCCTGCACGACCTCTGCCAGCGCGCCATCTTCTTCGGCATCCCCCGCTGAGGGGGCAGGCGCGCTTTGCGGCGGCTCAAATGGAAACATCAGCCAGATGCGCCCCTGTTTGGCACCTTTTTCCATGTCCAGATGTACATCAAACAGACGATAGGGAATATCCTCCATCGTCATTTGAATGGCCCGCGCATCCTCAAGCGGCATCACATATTTAAACCCGTGCCAATTGGCGGCACCGGGCAAGCCAGCATCTTCGCCTTCAGCGTGGAACGCGCGAAGAATATCGTCGATCAGATCCGCACACATGACCGCATCCGTGCGCGTTGGCGCCCGCTCAGCGGCGGGATTTGGCACCACCCGCCCGGTGGTCTGCTTTTCGATCACCCCCGCAAGGGCCTGGGCATCAAGCAGAACCAGCCCCATCTGGTTCTTGGGGCCTTGCAAAAGGGTCACGAGGGCGTTTTCCGGCAACTCCTCCACCAGTGTCGACAGAACAAGGCGCCGCATTTCGACCGATTGCGCAAAAACCTCAAGCGCAACCGAAGTCTCACAGGCCCGCGCCAGCGCCAGTTTCAGGGCAAGCTCTGGCGTCATGCGACCGATTTCCGGCGGGGGTCGCCCTTCGCCAGCCAGTCGCCGCTTTACGTTTTTCTGGTCCGCGTCACTCATCGCATCTGCCTGTTCATCCTGCCCCAAGATGGCCCAAACAGGGTTTACAAATCGTTGAGATCAGGAAGACATCAGCAAAAAAGAACAGGCGAACCTTGGGGCGGAACTTGGGGCAACCCTGCCTCAGCCCGTGTCAGGTCGCCAACGGCAGCGACACCCGGAACGCCGCCCCTCCCTGCCCCGGAAGGTAGGTCAGCGTCCCGCCCAGCTTGTCCATGATTTCGCGACAGATCGCGAGCCCAAGGCCGGCGCCCCCCGCGGCCCTCTGATCAGACAGGCGAAAGAATTTCTCAAAAATCATCGTCTGGCTTTCCGCAGGAATTCCAGTCCCATTGTCAATGAAATCAACCCGAAGCACCCCTGGCCGCTGGCTGACATGGATCTTTAACCGTGCGACGGATGCGTCACAATATTTGGCCGCATTGGTGATGAGATTGATAAAGACCTGAGCGAGCCGGTCCGTGTCTGTATAAAGATCAATCTGCTCCCCTTCCTCCCAGCGGCGAATGGTAAATTTATCTCTGGAGATGGAGCTTGTCGCCGCAACGGCGCGATCCAGGACCTGCTTGAGGCTTTCATGCTGCGGATTGAGCTGCACCTGCCCGTTTTCCAGAACGCTGAGGTCAAGGAGATCATCGAGAAGCCGGGTCAGGCGCACCGCTTCACCATGGATGATCGACGCATATTTCTCATGCGCCTCGGCATCCAGATCCCCCATGCGCAGGATCTCAGAAAAGGCGCGGATCGAGGTCATCGGGGTGCGCAGCTCATGACTGATCTGACTGAGAAAGGCATCTTTCTGGATCGATAGCTGGGTCAGTTTTTCGTTGACCTCGGACAGGCGGCGCGCCGTCGTGGTCAATTCGCTTTGCTTGGCTTCCAACTGCGAGGAATATTCCAGCATCTGCTGCGTCTCATCGGCAACAGCCATCAGATCTTCCACCGAAACGGAGGCACCGCCAACAATTTGACCGACCATGGCATGTGCCGTCGCGGCCCCAACGGACCCGGACAGTTCGCGTTCCAGCTGTGCAATGAAATCTGGTGTTGTATCAGGCAGATAGCCATCTTTACCCTGCCGCGTGGCGACATTCTGGAACAAGACTTGCGCTTCATCCGGCCCCATGATCCGCTGCGCCATGATCAGCAGGTCTTCGGCCTCCGCGCCCCCACGGGTCCAGCTCGGGGCATGTTCAGAATGATCGAACACATTGACAAACTGCGCGCCCTGAAGGCGCTCAAGCGGAGAGGGGAATGACATCAGGGAAACAGTGACAAACGCGCTGGCATTGATCAGCATAGACCAGAAAAACGCATGGACAACAGGATCCATACCGCCCAGACCAAACAGGGCGCGCGGACGCAGCCATTCAATCCCCCACGGCCCATCCACCAGCATTTTGGCACTCATCAGACCTGCTTCTCCGAAGCTGGGAATGAACAGAGTATAGGCCCAGACCCCAAAGCCCGCGATCAACCCGACCGCCGCCCCGTTGCGCGACGCCCCACGCCACAGGATACCGCCCAAAAGTGCGGGCAGAACCTGTGCGACACCGGCAAAGGAGATCAGGCCGATCGACGCCAGCGCCTCCCCTCCTCCGGAAAATTGGTAGTAGAAATACCCCAGCAGCAGGACCGCCCCAATTGACAGACGGCGCGCTGACAGGACCAGATGGCGCACATCGCCGGACACGGTGGCCTCATCCACCCGGCGGGCGGCCAACCAGATCGGCATGACAATATGGTTTGAGACCATGGTTGAAAGGGCAATTGACGCGACAATCACCATCGAGGTGGCCGAGCTGAACCCGCCCAGAAATGACAGCATCGCCAGTCCCTGCTGATCGAAATGCAGCGGCAGGGTCAGCACAAACAGATCCGGGTTCGACCCTTCAGGCAGCACGGTCAATCCAACGGCAGCAACCGGCAACACAAAAAGGCTCATCAGCATCAGGTAGGTCGGAAAGGCCCATGAGGCGGTAGAGAGTTGATTTTCATCAACATTTTCGACCACCAGAACCTGAAACATACGTGGCAGCGTCAGAAAAGCGGCCGCAGACAGAAAGGTCAGGCCGGTCCAGCGCCCCGCACTGATATTCCACGCGGCGATCGGGCTTTCTGAAATGGTTTGTGCAATCTCCCCGACACCACCCGCCACGCCCCAGACGACAAAAATCCCAACCGCCAGCAGGGCCACGAATTTCACGATCGCCTCAACCGCAATGGCCGTGACCACCCCGTTGTGACGTTCATTTGCATCAAGGTTCCTGGTGCCAAACAGAATGGTGAAAAGCGCCAGCCCAATTGCCACCCAAAGCGCGGTGGCGGTGTGATCCACCCGCTCCAACACCCCTTGCCCCAGCGCCGCCTCATGCTCGGCAAACACGGCAAAAGAAAGCGTAACGGATTGAAGTTGAAGGGCAATATACGGCGTTGTCCCAACCACGGCCAGCAAGGTGACCAAAACACCCAGCCCGTTGGACTTGCCATATCGCGACGAAATCAGGTCCGCGATTGAGGTCACTCTCTGCGCGCGCCCAATCCGCACCAGCTTGCGCAAAATGCCCCACCAGCCAATCATCACCAATGTGGGGCCAAGATAGATCGTGACGAACTCCAACCCTGAACGCGCCGCATAGCCCACGGCACCGTAAAACGTCCAGGCGGTACAATAGACCGACAGGGACAAGGTGTAGATCATCGGATTGCGCAGCCAGCTGGCGCCCCCGTGGCGCGCCCGGCGATCCGCGCCAAAGGCCACGGCAAACAGGAACACGACATAAAGCAGACAGACCAGAACCAGAATATTGAAAGGCAAAGCCATCACGATGACCTTGTTCGCGAGGCGGATCCCGTGTCCGTTCCGCCCTCGTCACCCCGTCCCGCGGCCGGGCCCCGCCCAACGCCACGCGACAGGATCGCGGTCACAACTATCAGCATGCACCAGGCGCCAAACAGATAGGCCAGCCAGCCCACCGTATCATTGCGCCCCTGACCTGCGGACAGCAAAGGCAGGAAAAACAACACGATCCCGAACAGGGGCACCACCCGCGCCGCATCCGACACCCGACGTCGGCGGTAATTCTGTCGGGCCAGGAACAAAGGTTCACGCCGTAGGCTCATTCTGCCCCTCAGTCACCGGCAATCTGTCGTAACGTTTCCAGCACCTCGGCATTTGAAAACGGCTTGGTCATGAACTTGCTGACCCCCAGGCGTTCCGCCAGTTCACGGTCATTTTTCTGACCACGCGCAGTCAGCATCAGCACGGGAATATCCTTGGTCGCGGGGTCCGCGCGCAGGTCTTGCAAGATGTCATAGCCAGAGCGCCCGGGCAGCATCACATCCAGAACCAGCACATCCGGGTTGATCCGCTGCACGGTCTCCACGGCGGTTTCTCCGTTGGAATGGGTGCTGACGGTCCAGCCATCGCGGCTCAGGATAAAGCTGATCGCCTCGATGATATTGGGTTCGTCTTCGATCAACAGAACCTGACGCGACAACCGGGCTGTGCGGCCTTGCTCTCTCGCCGCCTGATCTGCATTTCGATCCGTCAAATTTGTCATTCGTCCTCCCCGACTGACGATACATGCCGCCTGCCGCCCCTGACTATGTGAAAATCCGGGCCATATGTCAAAACGGATGTTCTGTTCGGGCAGGTATGGCAGAGGATTTCCTGCCCCACAGCACTCAGCCCGACAGGATCGACGGTTCGCGGCGTGACGCACAGCCTTCGCGGGCGCAGACCCGACAGGAGGACCCGGCAAGAATTGGGTTCTCTGCAGGTGGTGCAACATCATCCTCGGGCAAAATCAACATCGTGACCTCGTTGCGTGGTGGCACATCAAACTGCGGCACACCAACAGGCTGAGAGATTGCAAGGCACCTGAAGCAGCGCGCATTCCGTCCGCCCATATCCAGCAGGGCTGAAACCGGCTCTCCCGGTCGGGACAATGCATGATAAAGCGGCCAGAGCGGGCATCCGGCCCCAAATCGCGGCAGGGCAAACCCACTGACCGGCTTTCGAAAGATGATCGCCCCTGCCCCATCACAAATCAGCAATCCAGAGCTTTGCGCACCGCCTTTTGCTTCGGGCAAGACTGCAACACGGCGCAGGATCCGGTCGATCGGCTGGGCAAAATGCGCGGCAAGGGCAGAAATATTCCCCGCGGACCGCTCCCATTTCTCCGTGAACCGTGCCATCGGAACCTCCCGCGCATCCTCGACATAGCGTTCGAGCCAGCTACGAGCCAGCAATCGCGCTTCATCGCTTTGAAGATGCTCGGATGTTTCAATCAGCGTTGTTATCTGCGCCCCCAGATCCGCCTTTTCCCCTTCCAGCGACGCAAACACCCACTGGTGCGCGGCAAAAAAGGCCGTCATCTCTTCTTGCGGAACCAGGGGCGTGGTCTCCTGATCTGCCCCGGCATCAAGGTAGTCCACCAATCCCTGCGCCGAGGCCGACAGACGACGGCTTTCCTCTCGCATGTTGAGCAGGAAACGGGATTGCCATTCCGGGTCGATATCCGCGTTGTCGGACAGGATCGACGCGGTGGAGCGAATGGCCGTAACGGTTGAAATGACTTCATGCAGGCTGGCGGCAAGCTGCGGATCATGGGTCAGACGATCGGTCAGCGCTTCGGCGGTATGCTCAAGCGCCTCGATCCGGCGGTGCTGGGCGGAAATCAACGCGGTCCAGCCCGGGAAGCGCCCGGCCAGATCCTCGACCTTGTCAAGCTCCGCCGCGGCCTGCGGCAGGCGCACCGCCGCGTCCTTCAGGCGACCGACCAAAGCGTCCTCGGCCCCCTCAGTCAATTGCACCGGATCAACAGCAAGCGCGCGCGCCAGATTGTTCAGAAGCTTGCCGCCGATTCTGCGCCGATTGTGTTCGATCAGATTGAGATAAGCGGCGGAAATTCCGACCTCACGCGCCAAGGCCGCCTGCTTTTGCCCCAGATATAAACGTCTTTCGCGGATACGGCTGCCGGTCAGGCGGGATTGCGGCATGGGTTTTCCTAGTATTATGAACCACTTTCTGCATATGCGGGAAAATGTTTTTACATATTTCGCAACTGCATAGCTTAGAGCTTAACAAATAAATCCTTATTTAAAAATAACTTGTTCATTGATTTTCAAATATACTCTTAAACCGATCGCATTCTGTAAATAAGAAACATGGGCGCGTACGGAGAAGGCACAGGCCCAAAATAACCAAACGGGAGGATTACATGCCAATTCGAATTTCACACGTCGCAGCCTGCTAAAGACCCGCGCCGGTGCCCGTGCTGGCGTTGCGCTGCCGACGATTTTCATGGCCTCATCGGCACATTGGAGGGCGTGAATTGCGCCCATGGGGCATTATTCATGTTCGGCGCCTTCTGTGCCGTGACCCTGCAACGCATCTTCAGCCTCAGCTTTGAGACATTGGACCCGACCAGGAAGGACTTTCTTGGAAATCCGCTGAAGGTGCCCCTATGTGGAAAGCTGGTTCGGACCAGAGATGGGGGGCATCAATCATCGACTGGTCGGTGCCATTGGCGATCCTTTTCTCAGTGCCGATCATGCTGTTTGTCGGCTGGGCGATGGAGCGCGGTCTGATCAAGCATTTCTACAAACGCCCCCATGCGGATCAGATCCTTGTGACCTTTGGTCTGGCGTTTGTCATGCAGGAGATCATCAAGCATTTCCTAGGGTGTAGACTCATAAGAGCCAAATGACTGTTGCGGCGATGTGGGCTGCTGCCAAGAAGGTTTGTTGGCATCGAAATGTTCGCAGGCTGAGTTGTCGCCAGTCCTTCAGTCGGTTGAACATGCGCTCGACGATGTTGCGGGTTTTGTAGAGGTCTGCGTCATATTCGAATTGCATTTTGCGGTTCTTGCGCGGTGGGATGCAGGCGGTTGCCTTGGCGTCGCTCAGCCAGTCGCGCAGGTGATTTGCGTCGTAACCTCGGCCTGCAATGACGGTGGTTCCCCTGGCAATATATGGCTCAAAGCATTGATTCGCATGGGTAATATCGGCTCGATGCCTGCGGTCAGATGCAGCTTTGAATTCAACCCGCCTTTTGTCTTGCCGATATCCCGCCCTTGGCCGTTGTTTTTTTGACACCGTTGGCGGTCTACGCCCTAGGCTCAGGCCTCATAACCAAAACATAACTGTTGCGGCGAGAGCGATGGCCGAGGGGAAGACTTTGGGGCATCTGTCATATCGGGTGGCGACCCGCGGCCAATCCTTCAGACGCCCGAACATGATCTCGATCACTGCCCGGCAGTGATCAGGCGCCCACGCCCCCCTTTTTGACGCCCAGACTGGACGCTGTACGATGGGCTTTCAGATAGGTCGCATCGATCATGATCGTCGTCAGGTCCGTCGCTTCCGCAGCCAACCCTTCAAAGATCCTGGCAAAAACACCCATCTCGCTCCAACGTCTCCAGCGATTATAGAGCGTCTTCGGCGGGCCGTATTCCCTGGGCGCATCGCACCACCGTAAGCCATTGCGATTGATGAAGATTATCCCACTCAACACCCGCCGATCATCAACCCTCGGCTTGCCATGGCTCTTGGAAAAAACGGTCGCAGCCGCGCCATCTGTTCGTCGGTCAGCCAAAAAAGATTGCTCATGATACCCCCTGAAAGTCTGGGGGGGTGAAGCATGCGACCAATGCGATCTCAAGCCGATTAATGGGGCCTGAGCCTA
>NZ_LKBA01000018.1 GCF_001307765.1 Aliiroseovarius crassostreae | reverse complement strand
CGCGCCTTCGGTGTCGGACCATGTGTTATGTCAGAGACCATGACCTGGCTCGAACAGCAACTCGCAGCCTGACTCCGTCCAGCGAGAGGGTCATTGCGGCTCAATAAAATGTTTGCAACAGAGCCATGCGGAGAGCAAATGATGGATTTGCGACTTCTTTATTACGATTGACCATTACCCGCCTATCCAAGCCTCTGATCGATATCAAAAAGGCACACCGCCTGCGGGATTTTGTTTCAAGTAAACACTTGTAAGTTGATAGCAAATTGTAAAGAGTGCGTTAACGATTAATCAATGGAGCTATTGTGACCAGTTCTGCCTCTGCCAATTCCGGCCCCGAGACGACCCCTGAAATTGATCCCGAAGTTGTAAAAAAGATCGCCACGCTACGCGCCCAGGTGCGCGAAAGCTTTGGTAAAGTGGTGATGGCGATGATGGCCTTGCCGCGCTATCGTTATCAGACTTGGTGGATCTGCAGCACTTGGTGCTCGATCCGCTGATTCGCGACCGGCTGGCGATTGCATACCCCGCGGACAAGGAGCGGGGTGATTTAGCCGACATTACCGGGCTCGCAATCTGGGCCAGCGTGTCTGAAGAGGTCGACGCCAAGATCCGCGAGCAGATCCGCAACGGTGTCTGGCCGCTGCGCTTGAAAGCCGAGGATTGGACCAGCGGCGAGATCAGCTGGCTGATCGACGTGATCGCGCCCGACCGCAAAACCACCGCCAGCGTGTTGGGCAATTTCAAACAGGTGGTCAAAACTGGCGACCTGCGCCTGCACCCGATCATCGGCCGTTTGGTGGACAAAGAGACGCTGGAGAAGATGGGCGCGTCGCAGGTGGAGCGGCTGAAAAACCTGTGAGAACTCCAGCCTAATCCGACAAATCTCCCGCGTGCAAATACTCAAAGGTTCCCAATGAAGAAAGTGTTGATTGCGATCGCCTTCTTGATGGTTGGTTATGTGGTCATTGCCATGTGGTGGTCGCCCCGTCCAACCCCGTTGTTCATCCCCCCGGTGACGCTTGCCGATGGGTCCGTCGAATATCAGCTGATCGACTTTGGCGCAGACCGCGAACGCGGCACCGAGGATGACCCGATCTGGGTGCTGCAGTTTCCCGAGGACATATATGTAAGCAACCCGGACGTGTCCCAGACCGGAGAGCTGATCGCGCGCGACCCGGCTTGGAAAAACAACTGGAACCTCACTCTGATAATGCGCATGCCAGATTTTGGTCCCCTCATCGACCCGTTTGGGGAGCAACGGAGTGTGGACAAGATCCGGGTCGCGCTGACGGCGCCGGAAGTTGAGTATGGGACCGGCCGGGTTCAAGCCCCGGGGATGGATCATGCCATGTCTTTTTCGTCGGTGCGCGATCGAATGGTGAATATTGATTGCAGAAAAGGTCCGCTGATAGCACCCGGATTGGTTTCTCTGCGCAATGCAACACCATCCGAGCAGAGTGAAACCCGACGCTCCCTTGAACAGGAATTCGGTCCTGATTCGAAATACTTATTAACATTTGACGGGGAATGTCCGTGGCGCCCAAATGGGTACGAGGCATTTGCGCTTCTGGGCGCAAGTGGCGAGATTCTGGGCACCGGAGATTGCCAGACAGAACCGTTGGATAGACCGTACTGCAGCTTTTTTGTTTGGCTTCCTGAAAATCGCATCGCTCAGCTAAGATTTGATGCCAAGTATTTGGTTCAAACCCGAGAGATTTACCAGCGCGTGGTCGAAATTATCGCGCAGGCCACCAGTGTACGCCGTTTCCCACATTTGAGTGAATGAAGAGTAAAAAAAACATGATTGATCCCAATTTCCCGCCGAACCAGTTTCTGAAAGATGAATTTCGATCAATTGTCTTCGACAGAGTCATGGATACGCAACAGGGGTATGATGCGGCCGTTTCTTCGATTGAGAATATGCTTATTCAGCAGTCCGACACCTATCTTCAGCTATCGGAAGCGTATGCAATGGCGGCCGAGTACGAAGAGGTTTCAGCTGATCTGAGCAAGAAATTCAATGATTTGTCCGAATACATGAAAGATGTCTCGGTCAAGTTCGACATTATGGCTCCACTTGCTTTTGGCATGTTGCTGGATGCGGAATTGGTTGCAATTCCGGCACTGCAGCAGCGTTGGCTGGAGATCATCGGGGATAAAACCCCGAATGAATTGTCTTTCGAAGAGCAGGACTTGCTGAACAGTCTGGGGTTCGAGTTTGATTTCGGCCTCTACATAGGCGGTGAACCCAGCGCGATAATCGGGTGGGAAAACAGAATAAGCAGTTTGCGCGAAACTCTGAGCCTTCATGAGTATTGGGCACCGCGCTATCAGGATTACGCTCGCGCGGCCGAGGATGTGCGTGTCGCGGTTGATCAGTCACGCAACCTAATCACACCGGAGGAAAGGGTTTCCACTGTTGTGGATGCCATCGGACGGCTCTGTTGCAAACTTCTCCGTGCGGCCCCATTTTTAAGTTTCGCCAGGCAGGAGGGATGCTCCATGAGTGATTTCAAAGGACGGCATTTCAGCGGTGAGGTCGTGCTTTGGGCGGTGCGATGGT
>NZ_LKBA01000017.1 GCF_001307765.1 Aliiroseovarius crassostreae | reverse complement strand
AACCTATTTGCCAGGCTCAAGGACTGGCGACGGATCGCAACACGCTATGACAGATGTGCCCATACATTCAGATCGGCCATCTATCTCGCAGCAACAATCATCTTCTGGTTATGAGTCCTGACCCTAGTCGCTTTGACGCGATGCGCTTTACTTCTGCACTTGTGCGATCTTGGTCTTGGTACAAGCCGAGAAGCTCGCGACACTCTTCGATGGTGAAGTCGAACGCGCGTGATCGTCGGATGAGCACCAGTTTACGGACGGATGCATCATTATAGGTGCGATACCCAGCATCTGATCTGGATGGCGCTTTAACCAGTCCGATGTCCCCATAGTAGCGAGCTGTTTTATAGTAGCGAACTGTTTTGACGGGCAAGCCAGCGGCCTTGGACGCAGCAGAAATGTTCATGGAGAATCCCCTTGACCTTCCGGTTACTGGAAGGCCTAAGTGATAGCCCAAGTAGGTTCAAGGTCGCCGCCGCGACTGATGTAAAGATGAATGACATGCCAAAAGATACTGCCACCAAGACAGCCACGCTGCACCGTATGGTGATGACTGATCACATGTGCCCTTACGGCCTTAAGTCCAAGGATTTACTGGAACGGCAAGGCTATCAGGTTGAGGATCGTCATCTGACGAGCCGAGAAGAGATGGACGCATTCAAGGTCGAACATGGTGTTGCGACGACCCCGCAGACCAGAGCTTTCAACGTGCAGCGGCCATGGGTGTTCAAGGACACCACTGGCCGTTCGGAAATATGCCGCCCGTGGAGGGGATCACACGTGGCGATGTGACGATGATCATCACTTACATCCGCGAACTACAACGGGCCAACGGGATCAATTGATCGCCATGAAGGGACAGACAATGAAACAGATCATCTTCACCACGATGATGGGCTTGTGGGCGACGGGTGCCTTTGCGCATTCACCACTTGAAGCCACAATTCCTGCAAACGAGCCTACCGTTGCGGAAGCGCCATCCGAGATTGCGATGGATTTTAAAGGCGACATCAGACTGACACGGGTCAGCATGACCCATGCGGATCACCCAAGCGTAGGCCTTGATCTGGATGGTATTGACGGGTTCATCTCAGACTATGCCATTCC
Organism: Aliiroseovarius crassostreae; assembly: GCF_001307765.1. Lineage (GTDB taxonomy): Bacteria > Pseudomonadota > Alphaproteobacteria > Rhodobacterales > Rhodobacteraceae > Aliiroseovarius > Aliiroseovarius crassostreae. Next base: position 2,305 of record NZ_LKBA01000017.1, on the reverse strand, counting down.
TCTTCAATCCATGGGATCTGGTGTCTATTCGACAACGCTAGTCGATGGATGTTGCTCTATCGCATGCTCAGCCACGCAATTGGCGGGATACGGACATGGGTGAACGTCACACGAGATGGTGGACTACGATCCCCGCATGGAGTGTGATTGGGCTGGGGGCATTAGCCGTTCATTTAGTTCTACCCGTTGATGCCTCCCAGACACTTGCGGCTTTATTGCTCACGTTGATTGCGGGCGTCTACATTGGGTTTGCAGTCAATGACGGCAGATTGCCCCGCATTTTGGTTGAAGGCTCGGTTGCCATCGGGTTTGTGGCTTTCGCAGGTTGGGCCTTGCTATACGCCCCCATACTTCTGCCACTAGGCTACATTTTCCATGCTGGCTGGGATTTCTTGCATCACACCTCGATCTTCAACATGAAAATGCCAAAATGGTACGTTCCTGCCTGTGTAGTCTTCGATGTAATCGTGGGGCTGGGGTTATGGGCAATCTGGTTGATTCACTAACTGGTACTGGCTACGACCCAATTGCGTCATGCGCCCTTGGTGGCAAAAGGGCATAATACCGATAACAGGCTCCTTAGCGATTGGTGTAATCGCTCCATGTTCTTTCGTAAGCGTCATGAGCGCCCTTCGTCCTGTTTGAAGTTCCAGGGCATGAGTTCGTCGATCCGCGATGTTGGGTGGCCTGCTGCGATGGCTTCGAGGGTGGCCTTGAGATAGGCGTAGGGTTCGACGCCGTTGAGCTTGACGGTCTCGATGAGGGACGCGATGCGGCCCCAGCTCCTGCCGCCCTCGTCATGGCCCGCGAAGAGCGCATTTTTCCTGTTTAGAGCAATCGGGCGGATTGTCCGCTCGACCACATTGCTGTCCATCTCGATGGTGCTGTCGTCAAGGAAGAGCTTCAACCCCTCCATGTGCTTGGCAATATAGCTGAGCTTCTCGCCCAGCCGGGACTTTCTGGAGATCCGGGCGCGGACGGTTCTGAGCCAGTCCTCGAAGTCGGCCATCAGGGGTGCTGTCTTTTCCTGACGTACAGCGCGGCGGGCCTCGGCCGACTGGCCGCGGATGTCCTTCTCGATCTTGCAGAAGGCCTTGATCCGCTTGAGCCCCTCGGCGGCAATGGGTGATCCATCGCGGTCATGCACTTCCTTGAGCTTGCGGCGCGCGTGCGCCCAGCAATACGAAAAGGCCAGGCCCGCGCTTTCAACCTGACACGCGATCCCATCGGCGAAAAGCGTATGATCGAGCGTGCCTTCGGTGTCGGACCCTGTGTCATGTCAGAGACCGTGGCCTGGCTTGAAGAGCAGCTCGCGACATGATTCCGTCCAGCGGAAGGGTAATTGCGGCTGGATAAATTGTTTGCAACAGAGCCTCAAAACGTGGGATCAAGCACCTAGCCGCCCGGAAGACCGGGCGACCAGTGTAATATATCGCTTAGCGTGTGTAGACAGCTGTGATGTCAGCGGACCCCAGCGAGTTTGCGCCGGTCATGAAACCCACCAAAGCCGCGCTGGCGGTTTCGTCGAGGCCGAGGCTTTCAACGCCCAGAGCGTGAACGGTGAATTCATAGCGGTGTACTTCGCCCGGAGGAGGACATGCGCCGCCAAAGCCGGTGGCTCCAAAGTCAGTACGGCTCTGGACTGCGCCGTCAGGCATGTTGCCACCTTCGGAACCTGCGCCCTGTGCCAACGAGTTCACATCCGCAGGGATGTCAAAGGCAACCCAATGCCACCAGCCGGAGCCTGTCGGCGCGTCTGGGTCATAGGCCGTGACAACGAAGCTCTTGGTGCCTTCGGGAGCGTTACTCCATTCCAGAGCGGGCGAAATACTGTTGCCCTCACAGCCAAAGCCGTTCAAGACGAATGTGTTGTCGAGCTGCTGCCCTTCGGCGATGTCAGGGCTGGACAGGGTGAAAGCTTTGTCTGCAAAAGCCGGGGTAACGAGGGAGGCAACCAGTGCGACCGTTGTGATCAGGTGTTTCATTTTCGATCTCCATCAGAAGAATTTCGGATGATCATTATGTGCCAGTCTGGCCGCGCCTTTTATCCCCGGATACGATCAGGTTTTTACGCTATTCGCTCAAGTTGAGATTCAGACGCCCTTAGCAGGCTGCTGAAATAGTCCTGCCTCGACAGCGGTTTGAGAACATGATTCACCATCCGGGATGGTTACGGCGGGGGGGGGGGTATGATGCGCGGGACGGACGAAGCGATCGGGTCGCTGTTCAGCTATGTTGATCTGGAGGAGCGCATCCCGTCTCGGCACCCGCTGCGCGAGATCAGACAGGTGGTCAATGACGCCCT
>NZ_LKBA01000016.1 GCF_001307765.1 Aliiroseovarius crassostreae | reverse complement strand
GAGGTTGATCATTCGACCATTTACCGCTGGGTGCAACGATATGCCCCGGACATGGAACGGCGGATGCGCTGGCAGTGGCGGCGGCCGATGTCGGATAGCTGGCGCGTTGACGAGACGTATATCAAGGTGCGCGGCAAGTGGACATATCTGTACCGGGCGGTCGATAAGCTGGGCAACACGATCGACTTTTATTTGTCCTCGACACGCAATGCCAAAGCCGCCAAATGCTTTCTGGGCAAGGCTATTCGTGCCTGCAAAGGTTGGGAAAAACCGTCCAAAATCAACACCGACAAGGCTGGATGCTACACCCAGGCGATCCGCGAATTGAAGAAAGAGGGCAAGTGCCCAAAGGACGTCGAACACCGCCAGGTCAAGTATCTGAACAACGTCATCGAGGCCGATCACGGTAAGCTCAAGCAGCTGATCAAGCCGGTCCGGGGCTTCAAAACGATGAAAACCGCCTACGCCACGATCAAGGGATTTGAAGTGATGCGCGCATTGCGAAAAGGCCAGGGCCGCGCCTTCAACCTGACCCGCGATCCCATCGGCGAAAAACGCATGATCGAACGCGCCTTCGGTGTCGGACCATGTGTTATGTCAGAGACCATGACCTGGCTCGAACAGCAACTCGCAGCCTGACTCCGTCCAGCGAGAGGGTCATTGCGGCTCAATAAAATGTTTGCAACAGAGCCTGACCGACAGGTCGAGACAAAGCTTCCCTTGGGTCTGGTCCTGAAAGCAACCCCGGATCTGCGCGATTATGCCCCCGACGGGATCAGGGATTGGCATCAGCTGGTCGTGACCGCGGCCTTTGTACGTGGCATGTTGGGCATTAGCGAACACGCCTGGCACGAAGCCTGTCGGATCATGGGCGACGTGAATGCCGCAATTTCGGTTGCGTGTATGCTGCAAAGGGCCGACCATATCGCGAAACCCGGGGGCTATCTCAGATCCCTGTCCGCCCGTGCGGCCGAGGGGCAATTCACACCGGGTCCGATGGTGATGGCGCTGCTTCGCGCGGAAAACGATCGGGCCGCATGAGGCACGGCAGATGCAAGGGGGCAGAATGCAGGACATCATCGCCAATTGGCCGGGCAAGCGGGATCAGAACGGGGCCACGCATCCCGCCGTTTATCACATGCTCGACGTGGCCGCGGTGGCCGAAATTTTGCTCGCCCGCACCCCCTACCCTGCCCCGCTGCGCCAGGCGCTGTGTCTTTTGACCGCGCTGCACGATCTGGGCAAAATCGGCGCGCCGTTCCGAAATATGCTGTCTGAACGGATCCCCCAGGCCAAGCGCCACTGGGAAATGACCGAGGTGCTTTTGCACCGGCACGACGCCCTGCTCGCGGAACGCCTTGGAGGCCGCCAGACGCGCCGGGCCTTTCTTTACGCGGCAACCGCCGGGCATCACGGGCGGCCCCCGACGCTTGGCCTTGCGGACACGCGCCATCTGCGGGCCATGGGCGATGACGCGATCCGCGACAGCGCCGAGGTGATCCGGGCTTTCGCCGCCCTCTGGCCCGAGGCCTCGCTTGACGCCCTCAGCCGCGAAGACGCGATTGCGCTCAGCTGGTGGTTGCCCGGATGTATCGCCGCCGCCGACTGGATCGGGTCGAACGAGGGGTGGTTCCCCTTCGCAGCACCCGATCTGTCGATCAAAGACTATCTCGACACGGCACGGGCACAGGCGGTGATCGCTGTTCAGGCGGCCGGGCTGCACGCCCCTGCCCCGTCAACCGCCACGCTGTTTGATTTTGACCCCCGCCCGATGCAGGCCGCCGTTGCCGATATCCCCCTGCCCGATGGGCCGATGCTGGCGGTGATCGAAGATGAAACCGGCGCGGGCAAGACCGAGGCCGCGCTTTTGCTGGCGCAGCGGATGATTCAGGCTGGAAAGGGTCAAGGGCTTTATGTCGCCCTGCCCACTATGGCGACGGCCAATGCGATGTTCCTGCGCGTGCGCGATGTTGTGGGCAGGATGTTCGCGTCTGCCCCCTGCCTGACCCTTGCGCATGGCCGCGCGGGTATGTCGGACGCGTTCCGCGATCTGGTGGCACAGCCCGCGCCGGCCACGGATGCCCCCGTTTCCACCGAATGGCTGGCCGACAACCGCCGCCGCGCGTTGCTGGCAACGGTTGGGGTTGGCACGATTGATCAGGCTTTGCTGTCCGTCCTGCCGACAAAACACGCCTGTCTGCGCCATTATGGCCTGTCGTCGAAAATCCTGATCGTGGACGAGGTGCATGAGATGGGCGAACCCTACCTGTCCGAGGAACTCGCCCAGTTGTTGACCGCCCATCGCCAGGCCGGCGGGTCGGCGATCCTGCTGACCGCGACCCTGCCGCTGGATCAGCGCGCGGCGTTGCTGGCGCGGTATGGGGGGCGTGACGAGGGCGACCCGGCCTATCCGGCGCTGACCATCGCGGGGGGGACAGCACAGCGCGCCTTTGATCCCAGCCCGTCACTGCGCGGCCCGATCACGGTGGACCGTGTGGCCAGCGCAGAGGATGCGGTGGCGCTTTTGACCGATCGCGCCGCGCAGGGCGCCGCCTGTGTCTGGGTGCGCAACGCCGTCGATGACGCGATTTCCGCCGTGAACGCGCTGCGCGCGGCGGGGGTGCAGGCCGACCTTCTGCACGCACGGTTTGCGATGGTGGATCGGCTGGCCCATGAAACCGCCGCGCTGACGCGGTTCGGCAAGACCGGGCAGGACCGGGCGGGGCGGGTGCTGGTCGCGACGCAGGTGGTGGAAAGCTCGCTTGATCTGGATTTCGATGTGATGGTCAGCGATCTGGCCCCGGTGGCCGCGCTGATCCAGCGGGCCGGGCGGTTGTGGCGGCACATGGACGAACGTCCGGTCGGCGCGCGGCCCGTGCCTTCGCCGGTGCTGTCGGTCGTCGGGCCGGACCCGGAGGATGTGCGCGACGATCAATGGTTGGCGCGGGTTCTGGACAGGGGTGCGTGGGTCTATCCGCTCGACCTGCAATGGCGCACCGCACGGGCCTTGGCGCAGCGTGGTGAAATCGTCGCGCCGGGTGGCTTGCGCGACCTGATCGAAGAGGTGCATGGCGCAGGCGATCTGCCCATGCCTGTGCCCGATGCCCTTGCCCCCGCCGAGCGGGAGCGTATCGGCAAAGGGTACGCGGCGCAGAACCGGGCGCGGCACAATCTGGTCAAACTGGAGGAAGGGTATCGCGATGGCGGGGCAGGGGCCGAGGATACCGAATTTCCCACCCGCCTTGGCCTGCCCACCCGCACCCTGATGCTGGCCGTCTGGCAGGACGGGGGCCTTGTGCCCTATGCCGGGGGCGGAGTTGACGGCTGTCAACTTTCCGAGGTGCGCGCTTCCGAACATCGCCTGTCGGGGCTGGACCTGCCTGACCAGACCGCCCCAGAGATCGTCGCCCTGACACAGGACTGGCCCGACTGGCGCCGCCGCACCCTGACTGTGTGCCCCATGGACGATGCAGGCCAGATTTGCGACGGGTTGCTTTATGACCCGGCCCTAGGGTTATTGTTTTCCGACAAAAAAAGTTAAAAATCAATGGCTTAGCGTGTTTTGGTGAGCGCGCATAATCAGCAAGTCTGATTCCTAAGGGCTTGACCTATGGTTGAGTGATCGAAAAGATGGGTGCGAATAGCAGTATTGGACCAAGGCATTGCACCTCAACCTCATTACCGACCCGTGGATCCCGGTCCGCCTTCGCTCCGGTGATCGCCGCGTGATCGCGCCGTGGCAGATCGCCGATCCCGATATTGCGTTCCCCGATTGGCCGCGCCCCGATCTGAACGTCGCCTGTCTTGAACTGTTGATCGGGCTTGTGTTCATGGCCGATCCGCCCGCGCATGAAGAGGAGTGGCAGGACCGTGAACGCCCCGATCCCGACCGGCTGAAGGCCCGGCTTGCCCCCTTTGCGCCTGCCTTCAACCTGCTGGGCGACGGCAAGCGGTTTTTGCAGGATCTTGAGCCGTTGGAAGGCGCGCCCAACAGCCCCGACATGCTGTTCATCGACAGCGCGGGGGCCAATACGGTGCGCAACAACGCCGATCTGATGGTCTGGCGCGGGCGTTATGGCGATCTGGCGCTGCCCCTGGCGGCAATGGCGCTTTACACGTTTCAGAGCTTCGCTCCGTCCGGCGGGGCGGGCAACCGCACCTCGATGCGCGGTGGCGGGCCGATGGTCACGCTGATTGATCCAGGGCAGGGGCTTTGGCCGCTGATTTGGGCGAATGTGCCGGATGGCCGCCCCGCAGACACGGACCACCTGCCGTGGATGCGGCCCACGCGCGTGTCAAACAAGGCGCAACAGGTCTTTCCCGAACAAAGCCACCCGGTCGAAGCGTTCTTTGGGATGCCGCGCCGGGTGCGGTTGGTGGGCGACGACACGGTGACGGGTGTGATCCAGCGGCCCTATGGCACCAATTATGCCGGTTGGATGCACCCGCTGTCGCCCTATTACCGTCAAAAGGTCGGGGCCGAATGGTTGCCGAAACATCCCCGGCCCGGTGCGTTTGGCTATCGGCACTGGCTGGGCGTGATCGCAGCACAACCCGAAACCGATGCGACCCTGACCCGCCGCGCCCAGATGGTGCGGCTGTGGGGGCAACGTTCGGGTCATCGCCCGGCGCAGGTTCTGGTGGCCGGGTGGTCGATGGACAATATGAAACCCCGCGATTTCATTCTGGCCGCGCCGCCGCTGGTGTCCCCGGACGGCGCGGCGCAGCGGTGCCTTATCGGGATGATCGAAGCGGCAGACCTGATGTCGCTGGCGTTGCGGGCGTCGCTTGGTCCGGTTCTGGCCGAAGGCGAGGCGCGCGAGGCCGTGCGCGAGGCGTTCTATGCCCACACCGAAGCCCTGTTTCAGCAATTGGCGACCGGGTTGACAGCTGTCAACACCGCCCAGACCGCAACCGATTGGTTGGCCGAAATGCGCAGGGTCGCGCTTGATCTCTTTGAACGCCGCGCCCTGTCGGGCCTGTCCGAACAGGACGCCAAGCGCCAGCAGCAGATCGTGGCGGCGCACGGACGGTTGCGCGCCAACCTCTCGGGCTATGGCACCTATGGGCGCAAGGCGTACGAGGCCCTTGAGCTGCCGCTTCCACCAACACGCAAGAAAGAGGTCTCAGCATGAGCGATGCAACTCACTCCAAACCGGGGGCGATCATCAAGGTGTGGTGGCACGAACATATCGGCGAACGTCTTGATGGCCGGCCGTCGGGCAAGGCGCTTGGCTTCGCGGCCCGTCTGCGCCGCGCCGGTCCGGTCGAGGCGCTGGCGATGCGCCCGGTCTTTGACCTGGCGCGCGCGCTGGATCTGACCGACCCGATCCGGGTGCACCGGATCGTCTGTGTGCTGGCACATCTGCGCGGCGATGTCGCCGAAACGCTGGCCCATCGCCTTGGGGCAGGCCACCCGCCCCCCTTGTCCGACCTGCGTTTCCAACGGTTGCTCAGGGCCGAGGGCGATGCGCTGACCACCGGGTTGATCCGCGCCCTGCCGATGGCCGGTCGGGCCTGCAATATCGGCGCGCTGGGGGCCGATTTGTTTTATTGGTCCGACCGTGTGCGGACCCGTTGGATTTTCGACTATCACGGCGCTGCGGTGCCCCAGATGCTTAACGAGACGCTTAAGGAGATTTCCGAATGACGCGCTTTATTCAGTTCCACGTTCTGACCGCCTATCCGCCGTCGAACCCAAACCGTGATGATCAGGGGCGCCCGAAACAGGCCACAGTGGGCGGCGCCCCGCGTCTGCGCCTGTCGTCACAATCGTTGAAACGGGCGATCCGTGAAACCAGCTATTTCGGCACGGATTTGGCGGGCCATATCGGGACCCGCACCAAGCGGCTTTGCGAAGAATTGCACAAGACGCTGGTGGCCGAAGGGGCAGAGGACCCACAGGCCCGCGACGCGGCAGAAAAGGTCGCGGCGCTGTTTGGCAAGCTGGAAAAGCCCAAGAAGGACAAGCCGGATGAGATCAAGTCAACCACGCTGACCTTCATTTCGCCCGACGAATGGGCCTTGGCCGAGGATTTGGCGGCGAAGGTTCTGGCGGGCGAGGAGGTGCCGGCGGACAAAGAGCTGAAAAAACTGGTGCTGCGACACGCGGACGGCGCGGTCGATATCGCCATGTTCGGGCGGATGCTGGCCGATGATCCGGCGTTCAACCGCGATGCCGCCGTGCAGGTGGGCCACGCGATTACCACGCACCGGGTGCTGGCGGAGGACGACTGGTTCTCGGCCGTTGATGACCTGAAAACACGCGAAGAGGACATGGGCGCGGGGCATCTGGGCGAACTTGGGTTCGGGTCGGGGGTCTATTACCTTTACGCCTGTCTCAACGCCGATCTTTTGATCGAAAACCTGGCCGGTGACGCGGATCTGGCCGCGCAGGGGGCGGCGGCGCTGACGCGGGCCCTGGCCACCGCCAGCCCGGGCGGCAAGCGCAACAGCTTTGCCCACAATCCGCGCGCGTCCTTCCTGCGCGTGGAAAGCGGCACGCAACAGCCGCGCGACCTAACCGGGGCGTTCTTCCATCCGGTGAAGGACGGCGATATCCTTGCGGCGTCCATTGCGGCGCTTGGGCAGACGGCAGACCGGATCGACGCCGCCTATGGCCCCGCCTGCGACGCGCATCTGACCCTGAATGTCCCGGCGGGCGAAGGGACGCTGGAAGACCTTGCAAATTTCGTGGCAGGGCAGGTCCGTGGCTGAGTTCCTGATCTTCCACCTGGCCGCGACCCTGGGCGCGATGGGCGATTTTGCCGGGCATGAACGGCGCGGCAGCCTGACCTGGCCGGGGCACTCGGCGCTGATCGGCCTGTGCGGGGCCGCGCTTGGCATCCGGCGCGATGGCGATTTCTCGGTGCTGGAGAGCCTGCGCTTTTCGGTTGCGGTGTTCGAGGCGGGCGAGGTCCTGCGCGATTACCACACCATCGAAACCGTGCCCACCGCCGCCGCGCGCAATCCGCAATCTCGGCCCGACGCGCTGCGCACCGCGAAGGGGCGCACCAACACGACGATCACCCTGCGTGATTACCGCATGGGGGTGCTTTATGGTGTGGCGGTGGAAGGGCCGGGGCTGAAGGCGCTGCGCGCGGTCCTGTCGGCCCCGGTGTTTCCCCTTTACCTTGGCCGCAAATCCTGCCCGCTGTCGGCCCCCGTGCACCCGCAGATCGTCACCGCAGACAGCGCAGAGACCGCGCTGGGGGCGCTTGTGCTGCCGCCGTGGCACCGGGGGGCCGTGGCGCGGGTGATGGCCTGTGACGCGCGCGAGGGGGCGGGTCAGAGCCTGCAGCGCCATGACATCGCGGTCGACCGCAAACGCTGGCATTTCGCCCCGCGTGCGGTGTCGCTGGTGCCGGTTGCGATCACACCCGAGGTGGCGCCATGACGCTGTATCTGTCGAAATTGCAGATCGCGCGGGATCCGCAGGTCGCGGCCTTGGGCGCGTTGCTGGATCCCAACGAGGGCGGTGCAAAGATGGACGCCCATCACCGGCTGATCTGGTCGGCCTTTGCAGGCGATCCCGACGCCAAACGCGATTTCCTTTGGCGTGCTGACGGCAACGGCCGGTTTCTGGTGCTGTCGCACCGGCCGCCGCAGCCGACGCCGTTTTTCGACCCGCCCCAGACCAAGGAGTTTGCCCCCGACCTGCGCGCGGGCGACCGGCTGGGCTTTGTGCTGCGCGTCAACGCCACCCGCACGGAGAAAACCGGGGAACGGACCGCCAGCGGCAAGGAGAGAAAGCGCCACATCGACCTGGTGATGGACGCCCTGCCGCCGAAAGGCCCGGATCGTGCCGACCGCCGGATGGAGATCGCGGGTCAGGTGGCCCGCACATGGCTGGACGGGCAGGGGAGCCGGCGCGGCTTTGCCCCTGATCAACTGACGGTCGAGGATTACGCGGTGCAGCGCTTTGCGAAGGGCCGGGGGCAAAGGCCCGTCACCTTCGGCGTGCTCGACCTGAGCGGGCAGTTGCGCGTCACCGATCCGGCCGCGTTTCTGACGACGCTGTCGCAGGGCCTCGGGCGGGCCAAGGCATTTGGCTGCGGCCTGATGCTGATCCGCCGGGCATGAAGGGCCTGCCGCCCCCCAAACCGATCCCGCTGAAGGATCGGGCGTCGCTGATCTTTGTCGAACGTGCCCAGCTTGACGTGCAGGACGGGGCCTTTGTGGCGGTGAATGCGGATGGCACCCGCACCCATATTCCGGTCGGCGGGCTGGCGGGGGTGATGCTGGAACCCGGTGCACGGATCAGCCACGCGGCGGTGGCCCTGGCGGCGCGCACCGGCACCCTGATCACCTGGGTCGGCGAAGGCGGCGTGCGGCTGTATTCTGCCGGGCAACCCGGCGGGGCGCGGTCGGATCGCCTTTTGTGGCAGGCCTCGATCGCGCTGGACCCGGCGGCGCGGCTGCGTGTGGTGCGCAAGATGTTCGCCCTGCGGTTCGACGAAGACGCCCCGCAGCGCCGCTCGGTCGACCAGTTGCGCGGGATCGAGGGCGTGCGCGTGCGCGAAACCTATGCCCTGCTGGCCCAACAGCATGGGGTCGATTGGAAGCGCCGCAAATACGACCCCGGCGCGTGGGAGGCCGCAGACGTGCCCAACCGCTGCCTGTCAGCCGCCACCGCCTGCCTGCACGGCCTGTCCGAGGCCGCCGTTCTGGCCGCGGGCTATGCCCCCGCCATCGGGTTTCTGCACACCGGCAAGCCGCGCAGTTTCGTCTATGACATCGCGGATCTGTTCAAGCTGGACACCGTCGTGCCCGAGGCATTCCGCATCGCCGGCCAATACGCCAAAGGCAAGCTGGACATGTCGCCCGACCGCGCCGTGCGTCTGGCCTGTCGCGATGCGTTCCGGCGCACCGGGCTGTTGGCGCAGATCATCCCGCGCATTGAAGAGGTGTTGCGCGCGGGCGACCTGCCCGTGCCCGATCCCCCCACCGAAGCCGCCGGGCCCGCCTTTCCCGACGATCCGGCCCCCGGCGATCAGGGGCATCACGGATGATTGTCGTCGTGGTCTCGAACGCGCCGCCCCGCCTGCGCGGACGCCTTGCCGCCTGGCTGCTTGAGGTGCGCGCGGGGGTCTATGTCGGCGCCTATTCGGCCCGGACCCGCACGATGATCTGGGATCAGGTCGAAGCCTATATCGACAGGGGCGATGCGGTGATGATCTGGAAAGCGCCCACCGATCAGGGGTATGACTTTAAAACCGTGGGCACAAACCGCCGGATGCCGGTGGATTTCGACGGCATGAAACTGGTCAGCTTTGCACCCCGAAAACCGTAAATTTCTCGGTACGTTCTTTGACATTAGAATATCTTTGGTAGAACAATCGCTTACAACAAGAGCGTTCCCCGCCCACGCGGGGATGAACCGCCGGGCAAAACCACCGAAGGGAAAGAGACATGGCGTTCCCCGCCCACGCGGGGATGAACCGAACGTCGCTTGCTCTGCGGTCTCCGATGGGCAGCGTTCCCCGCCCACGCGGGGATGAACCTGCCTTCATGCAGGTGATCCGGTCCCGTGATGAGCGTTCCCCGCCCACGCGGGGATGAACCGATTCCGCGCTCTTCCGGCTGGAAAGCTACCCCGCGTTCCCCGCCCACGCGGGGATGAACCGTAATCATGCACACCAGTGCGCGCCACCCTTGAGCGTTCCCCGCCCACGCGGGGATGAACCGGGGACTAACGGCTCTCTTATCCTCGATATGGAGCGTTCCCCGCCCACGCGGGGATGAACCGATAACGTCTTTTGTTGCCAGTCTTCATCCTCCGCGTTCCCCGCCCACGCGGGGATGAACCGCTCATGGCGTGGGCGCGCTGGGATGGCATGAAGCGTTCCCCGCCCACGCGGGGATGAACCGGTTGATGGAAATAACCACAAGATCATTCAGGTGCGTTCCCCGCCCACGCGGGGATGAACCGTGGTGGGTGGCTCCGGTAGTGGCATCCAGTGGGCGTTCCCCGCCCACGCGGGGATGAACCTCAGGCCACCGTCAAACAGATATGGCTGATTGCGCGTTCCCCGCCCACGCGGGGATGAACCGATCCAATCGGCGTTCGTACCATGAAGGCCGAGGCGTTCCCCGCCCACGCGGGGATGAACCGCGCCAGATCTATTGGTGCAGGCCAGGGCTTTCGCGTTCCCCGCCCACGCGGGGATGAACCGGCGGACGGTAAAGCCCTGCTGTCCGGTGACGTGCGTTCCCCGCCCACGCGGGGATGAACCGGGGCTTCCATCGGTAGGAATACGTTTCCAGTTGCGTTCCCCGCCCACGCGGGGATGAACCGTCTACCCGGCATCATATTGTGGTTGGTACGCCGCGTTCCCCGCCCACGCGGGGATGAACCGGGTTTTTGAGTAACTGGCATGGATAAACTCACGCGTTCCCCGCCCACGCGGGGATGAACCGGTCAGAGATTGACCCGCCGCAACCGGAATGCCGCGTTCCCCGCCCACGCGGGGATGAACCGCCACTCGCCATCACGCATGACCTCAGACCCGAGCGTTCCCCGCCCACGCGGGGATGAACCGACACCTGATCTGCAATAGCACGGAGAAGCCCCGCGTTCCCCGCCCACGCGGGGATGAACCGGCCTGTTTTTAGGTGTCTTTTGATGCTCACTCGCGTTCCCCGCCCACGCGGGGATGAACCGTAAAATATGTCATTTTGGGATCTGAGCGACGGGCGTTCCCCGCCCACGCGGGGATGAACCGAATATACCGGCAACGCTGTTTTTGATCGCAAAGCGTTCCCCGCCCACGCGGGGATGAACCGCCTGTTTCTTCAGCTGCCGGCCGGCCACTTTCGCGTTCCCCGCCCACGCGGGGATGAACCGCACTATGCCCTTGACGGAGTGATCGGCGGCAAGCGTTCCCCGCCCACGCGGGGATGAACCGCCACTTAGCATAATCAAACCATACAAGCGCAAGCGTTCCCCGCCCACGCGGGGATGAACCGATGGATACATGGCAGCAAGCAAGGTGGGAGAGGCGTTCCCCGCCCACGCGGGGATGAACCGAACCATCGTTCATTTCAACGAACCAATCCCCAGCGTTCCCCGCCCACGCGGGGATGAACCGGCCGCTGCTGTTGCGAGGTGTTCACGCGGGTAGCGTTCCCCGCCCACGCGGGGATGAACCGTAAACCAATGGCTAAATACCTAGTAACATTTGGCGTTCCCCGCCCACGCGGGGATGAACCGGTTACGCGCGGATTGGACGCTGCCCCTATGGTGCGTTCCCCGCCCACGCGGGGATGAACCGATGGGGCAATGCCAACAACGCTGGACAAGCAAGCGTTCCCCGCCCACGCGGGGATGAACCGAGCTTGAGTTTGTCCGGGCGCATACCGAGGCTGCGTTCCCCGCCCACGCGGGGATGAACCGCTGTTGACACAAATGAACCTTACCCGCATCAGGCGTTCCCCGCCCACGCGGGGATGAACCGCGCAATCTCATTCTGAATACCGCGCTGACGGAGCGTTCCCCGCCCACGCGGGGATGAACCGACACATACTCTGGTAAATTTACCATTGCCCTGGCGTTCCCCGCCCACGCGGGGATGAACCGTACATTTCCAGTGACCACGGGGAAAAGATCGGGCGTTCCCCGCCCACGCGGGGATGAACCGCCTTGCCGCCGGTCTTGGCAATGGGAGCGCCCGCGTTCCCCGCCCACGCGGGGATGAACCGGTCTGGATTCAGGTTCTCACCGGATCGGCCCCGCGTTCCCCGCCCACGCGGGGATGAACCGCCGCCATCGGAAAGGCGTTGTAAAGAAAGGCCGCGTTCCCCGCCCACGCGGGGATGAACCGTTAGTAGAGGTGGCAACAATATTGGTGCCCATGCGTTCCCCGCCCACGCGGGGATGAACCGCAGCTGACCACAAGCGAAGCGGCCCAACAGAAGCGTTCCCCGCCCACGCGGGGATGAACCGCGGGGGGCGAACTGAGCGATGCGGACCAGCAAGCGTTCCCCGCCCACGCGGGGATGAACCGGGTGCGACCTGAACCAGTTTCGGGATCGGCCAGCGTTCCCCGCCCACGCGGCTCTGTTGCAAACATTTTATTGAGCCGCAATGACCCTCTCGCTGGACGGAGTCAGGCTGCGAGTTGCTGTTCGAGCCAGGTCATGGTCTCTGACATAACACATGGTCCGACACCGAAGGCGCGTTCGATCATGCGTTTTTCGCCGATGGGATCGCGGGTCAGGTTGAAGGCGCGGCCCTGGCCTTTTCGCAATGCGCGCATCACTTCAAATCCCTTGATCGTGGCGTAGGCGGTTTTCATCGTTTTGAAGCCCCGGACCGGCTTGATCAGCTGCTTGAGCTTACCGTGATCGGCCTCGATGACGTTGTTCAGATACTTGACCTGGCGGTGTTCGACGTCCTTTGGGCACTTGCCCTCTTTCTTCAATTCGCGGATCGCCTGGGTGTAGCATCCAGCCTTGTCGGTGTTGATTTTGGACGGTTTTTCCCAACCTTTGCAGGCACGAATAGCCTTGCCCAGAAAGCATTTGGCGGCTTTGGCATTGCGTGTCGAGGACAAATAAAAGTCGATCGTGTTGCCCAGCTTATCGACCGCCCGGTACAGATATGTCCACTTGCCGCGCACCTTGATATACGTCTCGTCAACGCGCCAGCTATCCGACATCGGCCGCCGCCACTGCCAGCGCATCCGCCGTTCCATGTCCGGGGCATATCGTTGCACCCAGCGGTAAATGGTCGAATGATCAACCCG
>NZ_LKBA01000015.1 GCF_001307765.1 Aliiroseovarius crassostreae | reverse complement strand
AACATCAGGTTGTAATCCATCTGTTCCATCAACTGCCGTTCGGAGCGGATCGAGAACAGGATCTGGAGCAAGCTCGCCCGGATCAGCCGTTCCGGCGGGATCGAGGGGCGGCCGAAATCCGTGTAAAGCACTTCGAATTCGCCATCGAGGCTGGCAAGCGCGTCATTCACCACCTGCCGGATCTTGCGCAGCGGGTGTCGCGGCGGGATGCGCTCCTCAAGATCGACATAGCTGAACAGCGACCCGCTCGTCTCGTCCGTTCCGCGCATCATCCCCCCCCCCGCCGTAACCATCCCGGATGGTGAATCATGTTCTCAAACCGCTGTCGAGGCAGGACTATTTCAGCAGCCTGTTAAAGGTCACCGATTGTTCGCTGGTCTCCGACGGGGCGGCGGCGCTGGTGATGGTGTCGGATGATGTGGCCCGGTCCATGCCGCGCGCGGTGCGTTTTGCGGCCAGCCAGCAGGTGAATGATTTCCTGCCAATGTCACGCCGGGATCTGACCGCGTTTGAAGGGCCGAAGCGGGCCATTCTGGCGGCGCTCACCGAGGCGGGCATGGGGCTTGCTGATCTGCACCTGGCCGAGGTGCATGATTGTTTCACCATTGCCGAGCTGATGATCTACGAAGCGATGGGGCTTGCCGAGCCGGGGCAGGGGGCTCAGGCCCTACAGGATGGGATCGTACAGCGTGGCGGGGCGCTCCCGGTCAACCTGTCTGGTGGGCTGAAGGCCAAAGGACATCCGGTAGGTGCCACCGGTGTGTCGATGCATGTTCTGATGGCGCGTCAGGTTACAGGTGCGGCTGAGGGGATGCAGGTCGACAGGGCCGAGCGGGGGCTGGTCTTCAATATGGGCGGTTCGGGTGTTGCCTCCTATGCATCTATCCTGGAGGGGGTAAGATGAACCTTTCGCTGTGGTTAGAACGGATTGCGAATGTTCAGGGGCATCGACCGGCAATTTTCCAGGGCAAGACGCAGGTATTTGATTATGCAGGGTTCTATGGGGCATGGGCGGCTGGTGCGGGGGGGGGCAATCAACGCCAAGCTGCACCCGAAAGAAGTGGCCTATATACTGGACAATTCCGGCGCCAGTCTGGTGCTGGTCACCCCCGAACTGGGGGCGGAATTGCGCAAGGAGAAAGTGGCAGATCGCAGCCATCCGCGCTGGCGGGAACGGCTGGCGTCGACAGGTCGTATCCGTCCGGTAAAGGAGCGCACCGGATTGGAAACCTTTGATTGAGACAGAATAGTCTGGAAGAATGAGGCCCGCGTCCTCAACGTTTTCGCTGTATGCAAAATCCCGGCTTACAGAGGCGATGTATGTATCAGTGAACTGACCGGCTGTTTCACCGTTGCTTGATCGGTGGGCTTGCAAATCTTCCGCTTCGAACCGACTGTTCAGAAAGTTGGCTCGGCCAATGCCCAAGAACTCACAAGCAAAAGCATTCATGCGCGACATGAGCTTTGACTGCCGGTACGTCACAAATGCTGTGAACTCAGGTGTATCAAGGTAGAGAACGCCGAAATACTCACCCGCTGGGCGGCTCTTTATCAATGCACACAGGAGCAGGGTTTGGCGAAAGCTCATCAACACGCCCTTTCAGCGAGGAGTGCAAATCGCCACAGCATCAATCCCTCAATCCGATTGATTTTGTGATCCGGCAGACGTTCCAGCCCCCATGTGAGCCATGCCTCAGCATCAATGCCGTTCATTTTGGCGGTCTCGATGAGGGTATAGGCGATGGCAGCGGCCTTGCCGCCGCCAACGGAGCCCATGAACAGGTAGTTTTTGCGACCCAAGGCGATGGGACGGATCGAGCGTTCACATATGTTGTTGTCCAGTTCCAAGCTCCCATCGCTCAGATAGGACGGATGATCCGGCGCACGACAAAGCGACCGGGGATATATTCCAGCTCCTCAGTGACGTCCTCGCCCACCTGACGCAGGGGGCCGCCGCAATCATTGCAGTCTTCAGCGGGGTCGTCAGGCAAGGATTTGATCGCATCCAACATGGGCGATCTATACCGGAATGCCCCGATCGATGGAACGCAAAACAGCGCCAAAGCCCATGTTTTATGGGGTCTTGATCACCCTGCCGTCAGTGGCTTCCAGGTCTTTTGCGGCATACGCCAATCCCCCCCTTCCAGCAGCATCGACAGCTGAGACGGGCTCAGGCTGACCTTACCATCCTTCGCCGCAGGCCAGACAAACCGCCCGCGTTCCAGCCGCTTGCTGAACAGGCAGGCTCCTTGGGGCTCCGCCCGTTCTTGCCTCAAACTGTCCACTGGACAGTTTGCCACGTTCCGTGGACCGGCGCGAACTCCCACCAGATGATCTTCAGCAGATCACCCCGGCGGCCAGCCACACCCGTGTATTGCTTGGCACCGGGATCATGGCATCAGCCCTTCGACCAGAGACATCACCGCCGACAGCGCAGTGTTGCCTTCCACCAATATCCGCCGACCATCAGACAGCGTGATGTCCACGCGCTGAACCGAAAGTGGCGCACCGGAAACTGTCGGTGGCGAAGGCAATCGCGACGCGATTGGGGATGAGGCAACGCCTTCGATCTCAACGGGCAGAAACTCGGCAACCTCCGCCTCGGCATCCGCATCATCCGGGGCAAACAGAGGATCACGCAGCCACTTATGGATCAGATTGGCGTTCATCGCGTAACGCCGCGCCACTTGCGCAACCGCCCCCCTGACGCCCGCGCCTGAGCACAGATCGAAACCTTCTCTTCGTCCGACCAAAACCGCTTCTTCCCGCCCTTCTTCGCCCCCATAACCCGCCTCATAATGTCCACTATCGATGGTGGACACCATCAACACACTCTATCCCACGTCAGAGCAGGGACACCGGACGCATACTCTCGAAACGCTTTATTGGGAAAATAAGGCGATCACCTTCAGCTTGAAGCTGCCCCCAAAGCGCCGTAGCTTCGCAGAAAATACATGAAGTGAGAGACAGATGAAGGATTTCAAGAAAGCCGCTTTAATCGGGGTAACGACGCTGGTGACGGCTTGCGGCGGAACCATGCAGGGTGTCGTTAGGGGGAAGGCACTCCCATCCAATTTCAGTACGAACAAGGGGTAGATCGCGATCTGTATGAGGCAACAGTCGATGGCGAGAAGTTCAAGGGGCAAGCTGTATACGCAAATGCGACAAGTGGAACTGGTATAGCATTCGCTAACGGTGCCGTAGTCCCTGTATTCACATCGTCAACCACCGGCAATCTTGTTGCGGTTATGTTTGGAGATAAAGGGTCCACAATGCGGTGTAACATGAACTATGCGGACAGTTCTGGTTTCACCTCAATGGGGGGAGTAGGTGTCTGCCAACACAGTGATGGTCGAGTAATCGACGTGATGTGGTGATGTGGTGATGTGACGCGGGATCTGTTTCCCTGTCAAGGTGTTGAAGTTTTGCAAAATATTTTCGAAAATTCAGCGGGTTAGTATGGATGGGGCGAGAAATATTTTTTTGATGGAAACCGAAATTTCCTCTTGCGCTCTCTCTCTCCTCACTTTAAATCACCATCCACGGAACGGGTCGTTAGCTCAGTTGGTAGAGCGCTTCGTTTACACCGAAGATGTCGGGAGTTCGAGCCTCTCACGACCCACCATTTCCTTCCCCTTTAATATCAGTGTGTTGGCCGATTCAACCGCGTCGAATGTATTGTACGACATAGCGAATTGTATTGTACTTTTTGCTGCGACAGTACCAGAGAACCTAAGCCTTTTTTCACGCAGATTGCGTTGACAGAGGTTCAACCCAAGACGATTCTAGGGGACCCAAAGGGGGGTAAGGGGGACCCCTGCATCGGCGTTGTGGTGGCTGTCGACACGCGGGGTGCAAAGTCCCGAAAACTTAACATTGTTAACATTGGTCGGCAAAGCGCGACGTCGTGTTTGTCAGTTAGCTTGACATAGGCTTCCCAATAGGTGGCCCGATTGCTCTGACTTCTCATTTCTACATTTGCGCCACAGGCCAACACCGAGGCTTGGAAGAAGGCTTTCTGTCTGCCGACGCCGCTCTAGAAATGCACCTAGTTAACTAGCCTCTACATCTCTGTAAAACGGCTATGGAAGTTACCATATTGTGTGGAAAGTAGAGCTGTGAAGGCAAGGTGTTGAGCATGAGCGATGAGAGTTCCGACGATGAGAAACCCAAGGGGTTCGACATTTCCAAGTTAGGCGTGGAAATGAGCGATGAAGAGCGCAAAGCCGCTGACAAGCGGCTGCATCGTCAGTTCAAAGACCTGTCTTCTGGGTTGGGTAGCCTTGGAGCGGCGCATAAAGCGGCACTCGGAATGGGTGCGTCGGGTATCTTTGCAGACATGGCGCGCCAGTCCGAACAGTTGAGGCGCATCGTGGACCCGGTAGGGCTGCGCAGCCTCACCATGGGCATAGATCAAGCGTCATTTGGTCTCTCGCCTTCGATTCTGGACAGTCTGAAAATCGACAGTCCTTTCGCCCGCATGGCAGCGGAAATGGAGCGACAATCCAAAATCTTTGATAATCTGCCCTTGGGCATAGATCGGCAATTGGGCTTGATGCCCAGCATCATTCGAGACTTTGAGTCCACCTATGCTTTGGGCGTCTCGCGGGCGCTGGACCTTCCGCGCATTGGGGCCACCTTCGCGGCCTTGGATATCGGCAAGTATGGGCGAATCTTCGATAGCGTGAATGCCTTGCGGGGCCTCGGTCTTGGTCCAGAGTTTGGGGAAGGTGTCGCAACCCTTGCCCGAAGCCTGTGAGGATGCGCGCTTATGTGAGGTGGCCTTTGGTCGGTGGGAAGGAAAAACCCTGCCGGAGATTCGCCAGGAGTGGCCAGAGCTGGCGCAGCTTGCAGAAGAGGATCCGGTCTCATGGACTTTCTGTCTCCCGGCGGTGAAACCCTGCAGGAGCTTGAATGCCGGGCGGAGGCGTTTTTGAAAGATCTTCGCGGCCCGTCGGTCATTTTTACCCATGGGATTCTGTCACGGGTGCTGCGGGCGCGCTGGTTGGGGATGAATGTCGGGGAAATGCTTGGCCTGCCGGGCGGGCAGGGGGTGATTTTTCATCTTTCTCAAGAGCTTGGACATGTTCGTTTGGAAAAATGACAAAAAAGGCAAATTGCCGCTTGACCGTTCCGACCCCCCGGATTAGAACGCCCAAACAGTCGCAAGACTGGCAGCAAGCGGTTGTAGCTCAGTTGGTTAGAGTACCGGCCTGTCACGCCGGGGGTCGCGGGTTCGAGCCCCGTCAACCGCGCCACTGCTGCCTTCGAAGTGACCCGAAAAAGCCCCGCCATCTGGTGGGGCTTTTTGGTTTTCGCAGGTTGGGATCCTGCACGGAAACCTCTTTTGGGCACATTGGAGAAAAGAGCGAAAACTTTCGCCCTTTTGCACATTTTCTCATTGACGCCCCATCGCACTCGGCCTAAATACCCCCTCACGCGCGGTTGTAGCTCAGTTGGTTAGAGTACCGGCCTGTCACGCCGGGGGTCGCGGGTTCGAGCCCCGTCAACCGCGCCATTTTCCCCCTTCTTTGCAGGATGTCACACGGTCGAAACCGATCTGTTCGGTGTGAATGGCCGCGTCTACGCACCGCATGGTATGCGTTGGGCGAGATATCTAAACTGGTGCATGACCGCTCCCTTACTCAGGCCCGAGACACACACCGATGAAACTGATTGATGACATACCGTTCGGCACTGTTTTGATCTTTTGCCTGACCATCGGGCTTGCACCATTTGCCCCGCCGCATGTGTGGGAAAAAATGGGGATGCTGGTGGCCGGGGATCTGGTGAAGCCAATTGATATCTTTGATCTTTTCATGCATGGCGCCCCTTGGCTGGTTCTGGGCATCAAGGTGATCCGCATGCGATCAGGTCGGCAAGCGTAAGTCAAACAAGCGTAAGTCAAAAAAGGGCCCCTTGGGGCCCTTTTCGCTGTCATGATGTTGCTCAGGCGAGTTCTGCCAGAATCCTTGCCCAGGATCGAATGCCCTTGTGAAAGCTCTTCATGTCATATTTTTCATTGGGCGAGTGGATCTTGTCATCGTCATTGGCAAAGCCCACTAGCATTGATTCCATGCCGAGAACGGATTTGAAGAAGCCCGCGATCGGGATGGAGCCGCCCATGCCGGTGAACACAGCTTCGCGGTCCCATTCCGCCGAAAGACCTTTCTGAGCTGCAGAAAACTCCGGGCGGGTGATGTCCATCACGGGCGCGCGCGATCCTTCCAGATCATTGTCCCAGATCACCTTCATGTCAGGCTTCAGCTGCGCTTCGACATGGGCGCGGATACGCTCGCGCAACCTGTCGGGGTCCATGTCGCCCACAAGGCGGCAGGTCAGTTTGCAATGGGCCTCGGACGGGATCACGGTTTTCGACCCGGCGCCATTATAGCCGCCCCAGATCCCGTTGATTTCCAGCGTGGGCCGTGCCCATTGCTGCTCGAGGCAGCTGCGATCTTTCTCGCCGTGGCTCATCGTGTAACCGGCATTGTCGAGATAGTCCTTCTCGTCAAAACCGCAACTTTCCCAGGCCGCGAGCTGTTGGCTCGGGGTGTCGGTGACGCCTTCATAGAAACCGTCCACAGCAACCGCCCCGGTGTCTTCATCATAAAAGCTGGCGATGATGCGCGACATTTCGCGAAGCGGGTTCAGACCGGGGCCGCCGTAATGGCCGGAATGCAGGTCAAGCTTGGGACCAATCAGGGTGAACTCGTCTTTCAGCATGCCACGCAGCTGGCTTGCGATTGACGGCACGCCGGGGCTGACCATGGACGTGTCACAGATCAGGGCAATATCCGCGGTCAGCTCGTCCCGGTTCTGTTCCATGAAGGGAACGAGGGAGGGGGAGCCGCTTTCTTCCTCACCTTCAAAGAAGATGGTCAGTTTCGCCGGCAGCGCGCCATGCTCCGCTTTCCAGGCGCGGCAGGCTTCGATAAAGGTCATCAACTGGCCCTTGTCGTCCGAGGCGCCGCGGGCACGGATGATTTTGCCATTAGGGGTGTCTTCGACAAAGGGGGCAAACGGATCGTGGTCCCATTTGTCCAGCGGGTCGACCGGCTGCACATCGTAATGGCCGTAAAACAGCAGGTGACGCTCCCCTGACCCGCCATGGCCCACAACCATCGGATGGCCGGGGGTGACACGTTTTTCAGCGTCGAAACCGATGGATTTCAGATCATCGACCAGCCAATCGGCGGCTTTGTCGCAATGCTCTTTGAAGGCGGGGTCGGTGGAAATCGATTGAATGCGCAGAAGCTCCATCAACCGCTCTACAGAGGCGGGAAGGTCCTGATCGATTCGCTCTAGAACGCGCTCAAGCGTCATTTGGTTGCTCCTTAGATGTCGGGAATGGGCCGTCTGGCCGCATGTTTCTGGCGCGAGCCTATCAGCACCCTGTCTGCTGTCCAGCGGAGAAAAGTTTCCGATCATAGACAAAACCACGCCGCAAACAGGCGCAGCTGCGGCGTTTCAGCCGGTTTCATTTGCGCCAGATCAATGTAAATAGCATGTGAAGGTTTTTTAAAGGGCAAAAGCGCGAACATATCTCCAGTCAGTGATCACCCAAAAGTGAGGGGGGGCGGGGCCGGAGGGACTAACATAAATCAAGATGATGAATGTGTTTTTCCATTAGCAATATGCTATGGACGCGTCACGCAACCGGATCAGGCCCTCGCAGGAGGGGACGGAGGGGAAGATGGACTATAACGTAAAGCTTGATGAAGCTATTGAGCGCCTGCACGAAGAAGGCCGCTATCGCACCTTTATCGAGATTGAGCGTCACAAGGGCCATTTCCCCCATGCGACCTGGCAAAAGCCGGATGGGACCGAAAAGCCCGTGACGGTCTGGTGTGGCAATGACTATCTGGGCATGGGGCAGCACCCCAAGGTCCTGGCCGCCATGCATGAGGCCATCGAGGCCACTGGTGCCGGGTCCGGCGGCACCCGTAACATCTCGGGCACCACCGTGTATCACAAACGCCTGGAAGCCGAACTGGCGGACCTGCACCGCAAAGAGGCCGCGCTGGTGTTCACATCAGCCTATATCGCCAATGACGCGACGCTTTCGACCCTGCCGAAACTGTTCCCCGGCCTGATCATTTATTCCGATGCGCTGAACCACGCGTCGATGATTGAAGGTGTGCGCCGCAATGGCGGGGCCAAGCGTATCTTCCGCCATAACGACGTGGCCCATCTGCGCGAACTTCTGGAAGCGGATGATCCGGCAGCCCCCAAGCTGATTGCCTTTGAATCGATCTATTCGATGGATGGGGATTTCGGCCCGATTGAAGAGATCTGCGATCTGGCGGATGAGTTCGGCGCGCTGACCTATATTGACGAAGTGCATGCCGTGGGCATGTATGGCCCGCGTGGGGCAGGGATTGCCGAGCGCGACGGGCTGATGGGACGGCTGGATATCATCAACGGCACCCTGGCCAAGGCCTATGGCGTGATGGGCGGCTATATCGCTGCGTCGGCGAAAATGGTCGATGCTGTGCGCTCTTATGCGCCGGGCTTCATCTTCTCGACGTCGATCCCGCCTGCAGTGGCCGCTGCCGCTGCGGCGTCGGTTGCCCATCTCAAGGAAGATCAATCCCTGCGCGAGCAGCACCAGACCCAGGCCAGGATCCTGAAAACCCGCCTCAAGGGGCTGGGCATGCCGATTATCGACCACGGGTCGCATATCGTTCCGGTGATTGTTGGCAATCCGGTCCATACCAAGCAACTGTCTGATATGTTGCTGGAAGAGTTCGGTATTTACGTGCAGCCCATCAACTTCCCCACCGTGCCGCGTGGCACCGAACGTCTGCGGTTTACCCCGTCACCGGTCCACGGTCCGGGTGAGATGGACGGGCTGGTCAACGCCATGGACAGCCTTTGGTCGCGTTGTGAGCTGAATCGCGCCGAGCTTTCCGCATAGGTAAGCAACCTGCTGTAAATGTGTTGAGTATATGGTAACTTGTCTGTGAGAGGTGGCGGCGTATCGAATCGCCCCCTTCGCTAGGGACAGGCGAGGTTAAGCAGGAGCAGTTGAATGATCGGGCGTTGGGCATCTACGCGCGTTGAAGGGGAAGCCGAACCCACCGGGTTCGATTCCTTCGAAATGCGCTTGGGGGATGTGATGCGTGGAGAGCGCGCCACGCTTGGCAAATCCCTGCTTGATGTGCAGCGCGAGCTCAAGATTAAAGCCACCTATATCGCCGCAATCGAAAACGCCGACGCCTCTGCCTTTGATACTCAGGGGTTCGTCGCAGGCTATGTGCGCTCTTACGCGCGCTACCTCGGTCTGGACCCGGAATGGGCGTTTTCCCGGTTTTGCGAAGAAAGCGGCTTTGCAACCGCACATGGTCTTTCCGAAGCCGCCTCCATCAAGCAAACAGCGCGGGTCTCGAACGTCCCGAAACACAGTGGTGAACCGTTTGCCAATCCCAATGCCACTTGGGTTCCCCAAACCGAAAGTGTCTTTGCCCGGATTGAACCCGGCGCGGTCGGATCTGTTTTTGCCCTGGCTGCACTGGTTGGTGTGCTGGGCTTCGCCGGCTGGTCTGTTTTGCAGGAAATTCAACGGGTTGACTTTGCTCCGGTGGAGCAATCGCCCGGAGTTCTGGCCGATTTACCCGTTTTCGAAGATGGGCCAGAACTGGCCGATGCGGGAGCCATCATGGCCCCGCCATCCGCCGAAGCACTGGACCGGCTTTACCGTCCGCAGGCGCTTGATGTGCCCGTGATGACGCAGCGCGACGCACCGATTTCCACGCTCAACCCGCGTAATGTGGGGGTTTTGGCGGGCGTTCAACTGGCGCAATCCGCCCCCCCCGTAGCCCCGCAGTCTGAGGCTGCGGATCTGGCGCAGAATGTGATTTCCGGCGTTGCGGGTGAGGCAAGCGCGGATATGCCGACCAGCGTGCAGGTGTTTGGCGCCGACGCGCCCGAGGTTGCGCTGGTTGCCGTGCGCCCAAGCTGGGTGCGCATTCAATCGGCCAGCGGGTCGGTGATTTTCGAAAAAGTGATGGATGCAGGCGAGCATTATGTCCTGCCGAAAACGGAAAGCGCCCCTGTGCTGCGTACCGGGAATGCAGGTGGCATCTATTTTGCGGTGAACGGCCAGGCCTATGGTCCGGCGGGGGCCAGCGGATCTGTGGTCAAGAATATCGCCCTGTCCTCTGACCAGCTCACCGAAAGCTTCGCCGCGGCAGATTTGTCGCAGGATCAGGCACTGGCCACCTATGTGGCCGAGCTTCTTCCGACGCAGTAATCCCCACATTTTACAACCAGTTGGACATGACGCGCCGGAGTGCGGATGTCTGCGCGTTCTCGCTGCAATCCTCGCCCCTCGCGCTTGTGCAACCGACTGCGGCACGTTATCTCTTGCCCCATGAAAATCATCGGAAAGGTCCGGTCATGAGCCATAATCCCATCCGCCCCTGGCGTGACATCGAACGCCGCACCTCGCGCCAGATCATGGTGGGGGATGTGCCCGTCGGTGGGGGGGCACCGATTGCGGTCCAGACCATGACCAATACGGACAGCTCGGACGTGAAGGCCACGCTGGGGCAGGTGCTGGCAGCGGCCGAAGCCGGTGCAGACATCGTGCGGATTTCCTGCCCGGATGTGGGCTCCACCACCGCCCTGAAAGAGATTGTCCGGGAAAGCCCGGTTCCGATCGTCGCGGATATCCACTTTCACTACAAACGCGCAATCGAAGCGGCAGAAGCGGGCGCGGCCTGCCTGCGGATCAATCCCGGTAATATCGGGGATGCCGGGCGTGTGCGCGAGGTCATCAAGGCTGCCAAGGATCACGGATGCTCGATCCGTATCGGGGTGAACGCGGGATCCCTGGAAAAGCACCTGCTTGAAAAATACGGAGAACCTTGCCCCGAGGCGATGGTGGAATCCGGGCTGGAGCACATCCGCATTCTGGAAGACAATGATTTCCGCGAATATAAAATCAGCGTGAAAGCCTCCGACGTGTTCCTGTCCGCGGCGGCCTATCATGGCATTGCCGAGGCGACCGACGCCCCGATCCATCTTGGGATCACCGAGGCAGGGGGCTTTGTCTCGGGAACCATCAAATCCGCCATCGGCCTTGGCAACCTGCTTTGGGCCGGGATCGGTGACACGATCCGGGTCAGCCTGTCTGCCGATCCGGTGGAAGAGGTGAAGGTGGGTTTTGAAATCCTGAAATCCCTGGGGCTGCGCCATCGCGGTGTGAACATCATCTCCTGTCCGTCCTGCGCCCGCCAGGGGTTTGACGTGATCAAAACCGTCGCCACTCTGGAAGACCGCCTGGCCCATATTCACACCCCTATGAGCCTTTCGATCATCGGTTGCGTGGTAAATGGTCCGGGTGAAGCGCTGATGACTGACATCGGCTTTACCGGCGGCGGGGCTGGTTCGGGTATGGTCTATGTTGCGGGCAAGCAGGACCACAAGCTCGACAATGAGAAGATGGTTGAGCATATCGTGGAACTGGTAGAGCAGCGTGCAGCAGAGATCGAAGCCGAGGCCGAGCTGGCCGAATAGGTGCACTGCCCCGCGCGACCTTGATCCTCTTGTTCAAAGTCGAAACGCCCATCCTAAATCCGACGCAACCTGACGCCGTGTCAGCCCACTGGTTAATGCTATTCGCACCGCATCGCGCTTGAATTCTTCGCTGTGTCCGTTTGCCATTGTCGTTCTCCTTTTCGGCAAAATACCAAGTCAAAGGAACGGAACAAATCCGTGACAAGTCCAGTCGCCATTGGCGTCGACCGTGCGCCACAGCCAGTGCTTCACGCCATTGATCGAGATCACAACCTCATCCATGTGCCACTTGTCGTTCGGGCGCGGACAATCGCGGCGGATACAAGCGGCAAAATGCGCCCCAAACCGATTGGCCCAAAGGCGTATTGTTTCGCGGCTGACGATAACGCCACGCCCCGCCAAAAGATCCTCGACATCAGCCGTACTCAGCGCGAAGCGATGATAACTCCAGACCTCTACCGCCTCCCGCAGACACAAACAATTTGGAAATGCCGTGGCCGTGGCTATAAATACAACCCGTTACAGATAAAGAAAAACAAATGAACGTTGGCAAACGAATACTGATCGTCCGTGCAATCTTACTCGCACTAACGTTTGTGAGCTACAGAGCCAAATCGAGAGTGGCGCATTCACGCTGCATGACACAAATAAATAACTCTCAGATTTGTGATTGCGCGGTCGATAGGGCCAAAAGGCGATCTTCATTCACAAGTCATATTCCAGTTATTAGCTACTTTATCAGGGGGATTCAGGCGCTGGCCCCATTCAGCTGGACCCAAACGACGTTCTAATGTGTATACGCTGATTACACCCGCGCCCGTGCATGGTGGGCCACGCTGTCCCCGGCGGATCAGACCGAACGCCAGGACGAGCTGCGCCGTCAGCTCGACGACTTCGGCACCGAGCATCCGACCGATGAGCGCGACTGGATCATGGCGGCATGGGAGAGCGAGAACGCATGAGCGGCGATGCGGGCGATAGCACTATGCGGCCATCAGCCGAGGTCTGGACTTGTCCCGGTTTAGTATCCACTCTTTGGTCTAAACATCTAGGGCGTAGACTCATAAGAGCCAAATGACTGTTGCGGCGATGTGGGCTGCTGCCAAGAAGGTTTGTTGGCATCGAAATGTTCGCAGGCTGAGTTGTCGCCAGTCCTTCAGTCGGTTGAACATGCGCTCGACGATGTTGCGGGTTTTGTAGAGGTCTGCGTCATATTCGAATTGCATTTTGCGGTTCTTGCGCGGTGGGATGCAGGCGGTTGCCTTGGCGTTGCACGAGCCAGTCGCGCAGGTGATTTGCGTCGTAACCTCGGTCTGCAATGACGGTGGTTCCCCTGGCTATATATGGCTCAAGGCATTGATTCGCATGGGTAATATCGGCTCGATGCCTGAGGTCAGATGCAGATGGACCGGCTTGCCACTGCCATCGCACACCAGATGCAGCTTTGAATTCAACCCGCCTTTTGTCTTGCCGATATCCCGTCCTTCGCCGGTGTTTTTTTGGCACCATTGGCTGCGATGCGATGGGTTTTGACATGGCTGGCGTCGATCATCAGCGTGGAAAGATCTGCCGTCTCCCGCGCCAAAGTTTCGAACACATGCTCGAAAACGCCTGCTTCAGACCAGCGTTTGTAGCGGTTGTAGAGCGTCTTGGCGGGGCCATATTCCGGCGGCACATCGGACCAGCGATAGCCTCGCTGAATGCAGAAAATGATGACCGATAACACGCGCCGGTCGTCGACACGCGGAACACCGCGCGGCGTATTGGGCAACAAGGGCCTGATTTTATTGTACTGTTCTTCGGTGAGCCAGAAATGCGACGACATGAA
>NZ_LKBA01000014.1 GCF_001307765.1 Aliiroseovarius crassostreae | reverse complement strand
GGCAGCGCCCCGCAGTATTTAGTTTTGACGTTTGAGTAGAATTCTGCGGCGTATTTACCCTGTTCTCTTGCACCATAGCTAGAGGCTTTTGTACCGCCGAAGGGGACGTGGTAATCGACGCCTGCGGTTGGGAGGTTGACCATGACCATACCGGCCTGTGCGTTGTGTTTGAAGCTGCGGGCATGTTTCAGGCTTGCGGTGCAGATCCCTGCGGAGAGGCCAAATTCGGTGTCGTTTGCGGTGGCCAGCGCCTCGTCGAAATCGGCGACCTTGATGATCGAGGCGCAGGGACCGAAGATTTCTTCGCGTGAACTGCGCATCTGGTTGGTGGCCCCGACGAACATGGCCGGTGCCTGGAAGAAGCCTTCGGTGTCGCGATTGAGGCGTTCCCCGCCGATCACCTCGGCCCCTTCGGAGCGGGCCAGATCCACATAACCCAGATTGCCGTTCAGCTGGTTTTCTGACACAACCGGGCCGATCTGCGTGGCCACATCCAGCGGGTTTCCCACGGTGAGCGCCTGCATTTCCGCCGCAAGCCGCTCCACAAACGCGTCATGGATACCCGCCTGCACGATGATGCGCGAGGACGCGGTGCAGCGCTGGCCGGTCGAGAAGAAGGCGCCATTGAGGACGGTCGAGACGGCAATGTCCATCTCGGCATCGTCCAGGATCACCATCGGGTTCTTGCCCCCCATTTCCATCTGCAGCTTTTTCATGCCGCGCGCGGCGTCCACAGCCATGTTGCGCCCCACCGGCACCGACCCGGTAAAGCTGATCGCCCTCACGCCGGGGTGATCCACGATGGCCTGCCCGACAACGGAGCCGCGCCCCATCACCAGGTTGAAGATGCCCGCGGGCACACCGGCCTCGTGCAGGATTTCAGCCAGCAGATGCGCCGATCCCGGCGTCAGGTCCGCAGGTTTGAACACCACCGCATTGCCATAGGCCAGCGCCGGGGCGATTTTCCACGCGGGGATCGCAATCGGGAAGTTCCAGGGCGTGATCAGGCCCACAACCCCCACCGGTTCGCGCGACACTTCCACATCCACATCCGGGCGCACCGAGGCAACCGCATCCCCGGTCACACGGATCGCCTCTCCGGCAAAAAAGCGAAAGATCTGCGCCGCGCGGACGGTTTCACCGATCGCCTCCGCCAGCGTCTTGCCCTCTTCCCGGGCCAGGATCGTGCCGATCTCATCCTTGCGGGCAAACAGCGCCCCCGCCACGGCCTCAAGCAGGTCCGAGCGCAGTTGCGGCGAGGCATTCGCCCAGGCCGGAAGCGCCGCATTGGCCGCCGCCACCGCGTCATTGACCTGTTCAATGGACGCATGGGCATAGGTGCCAATCACATCCGACAGGTCGGCGGGGTTGAGATTTGGAACGGCATCCACGCCATCCAGCCATTCACCGGCAATCAGGTTTCGCTTCATCGGCTCTCTCATCATGTTTGAGGGTCAGGGAAAGACGAGGAAAGCCGCAGATGTCAAATCTGGGGGGGATATGTACGGCTTTCCTCAAGGATCCGGCCACCAAGAGGAACAAGTGGCCGGATCTGTTCGACAGGATCAGGCGAAGGCCTGCAGCCCGGTCTGGGCACGGCCCAGGATCAGCGCATGCACGTCATGGGTGCCTTCATAGGTGTTCACGGTCTCAAGGTTCACCATGTGACGGATCACGTGGAAGTCCTGGCTGATGCCGTTGCCGCCATGCATGTCACGGGCCAGACGCGCAATATCGAGCGCCTTGCCGCAATTGTTGCGCTTGATCAGCGACACCATCTCCGGCGCGGCTTTCGCCTCGTCCATCAGGCGGCCAACGCGCAGCGCCGCCTGCAGGCCCAGCGAGATCTCGGTCTGCATATTGGCGAGCTTCAGCTGGAACAGTTGCATCTGCGCCAGCGGCTTGCCGAATTGTTTGCGGTCCAGCCCATATTGACGGGCACCGTGCCAGCAGGCCTCAGCCGCCCCCATCGCGCCCCAGGCAATGCCGTAACGCGCGCGGTTCAGACAGCCAAACGGACCTTTCAGGCCAGAGACATCCGGCAGCAGGGCGTCTTCGCCCACTTCCACATTCTCCATCACGATCTCGCCGGTGATCGACGCGCGCAATGACAGCTTGCCTTCGATCTTCGGAGCAGACAGCCCCTTGGTGCCTTTGTCCAGCACAAAGCCCTTGATCTTGCCGTCATGCGCATCCGATTTGGCCCAGACCACAAACACATCCGCGATCGGCGCGTTGGAGATCCACATTTTCGACCCGTTCAGCACATAGCCGCCGTCGACCTTCCTGGCGGTGGTTTTCATCGAACCGGGATCGGACCCCGCATCCGGCTCGGTCAGGCCAAAGCAGCCGATCCATTCGCCCGACGCCAGTTTCGGCAGGTATTTCGCGCGCTGCTCTTCGGTGCCATAGGCATAGATCGGATACATCACCAGCGAGCTCTGCACCGACATCATCGAACGATACCCACTGTCGATGCGCTCGACTTCGCGCGCCACCAGACCATAGGTCACGTAACCTGCGCCAATGCCGCCGAACTTTTCCGGGATGGTGGTGCCCAGCAGGCCCATTTCACCCATCTCACGGAAGATCTCCGGATCGGTCTCTTCGCGCGCAAACGCCTCGGTCACACGCGGCATCAGCTTGTCTTCAGAGTAGGCGCGGGCCGCATCACGGACCATACGCTCATCCTCAAGCAGCTGGTCTTCCAGCAGGAAGGCATCATCCCAGTTGAAGGACGCAAGCGCCGGCTGGGATTGGGGGGAAAGATCTTTCGCCATATCTTTGTCTCCTGTTCGCGGCTTACGCGGCGGTTTTGCTGATGGCAGCTTCAATCGAAGCCTCAAGAATGTCCATCGCCTCGTCGAGCTGTTCCATCGGAATGGTCAGTGGCGGCAGAAGGCGCACAGCATTGGCGCGGGTGCCGCAGGGCAGAATGATCAGGCCACGCGCCTCGGCCTCGGCCACAATGGCCTGGGTCAGCGCGGGATCCGGGGCGTTGGTGTCACGGTCGGTGACCAGTTCAAAGGCAATCATCGCGCCCAGGCCACGCACGTCGCCAATCGCTTCCATCCCCTGACGCGCCGCCAGGGCGTTCAGACGGGATTTGACCTTCTCACCAATGTCAGTGGCGCGGTCGCAAAGCTTCTCTTCCTCGATCACGTCAAACACAGCATTCGCCGCCGCCACCGCCAGCGGGTTGCCCGCATAGGTGCCGCCGATGCCGCCCACCGGGGCAGCATCGACAACCTCGGCCCGGCCAGTCACGGCTGAGAGCGGGAAGCCGCCCGCCAGGCCCTTGGCCATGGTCACCAGATCGGCGGCCACGCCCGCATGCTCAAACGCAAAAAGTTTACCCGTCCGCGCAATCCCCGCCTGCACCTCATCCGCAATCAGAAGAATGCCGTAATCGTCACAGATCTTGCGCAGCGCGCGCAGGAATTCAGGCTGGGCGATGTTGAAGCCCCCCTCGCCCTGCACCGGTTCAATGATCATCGCCGCCACACGCTCCGGGTCGATCGAGCTTTTGAACATATTGTCCAGGATCGCCAGCGACTGTTCGACACTCACACCGTGGAATTCATTCGGAAACGGCGCATGCAGCACCTCGGGCGGCATCGCCCCGAAGGCTTTCTTGTAAGGGGTCACCTTGCCGCAAAGCGCCATGCCCATCAGGGTGCGCCCATGGAAGGCGCCGGAAAAGGCAATCACACCCGAGCGGCCGGTATAAGCGCGCGCCATCTTGACCGCGTTTTCCACCGCTTCCGCACCGGTCGTGACCAGCATGGTCTTCTTCTTGAACTCCCCCGGCGTCGACGCGTTCAGACGCTCCGCCAGCGCGATATAGCTTTCATAAGGCGCCACGTGGAAACAGGTATGGGTGAACGCCTCGGACTGCGCCGCCACCGCCGCCATCAGCTTCGGATGACGATGGCCAGTATTGTTCACGGCAATGCCCGCCGCAAAGTCGATATAACGCTTGCCATCGGCATCCCACAGCTCGGCATTCTCTGCACGCACCGCATAAATGCCACGGGTGGCCACACCATTGGCAACAGCCTCGGCGCGGCGGGATTTGAGGGTTTCAGTCTTGCTCACGTGAGGCTCCTCCACAGGTGACGGAATGTGTCTCCCCCCAAAAAAATCCGGGATCGATTCACATATTCATTGATTCTCGCATCCTGTATTGCTCAATTTATTGAGCATTGCTAGAGGTGAGTTTGGACAAAACTCGCTGAATCGCCCAATCTGGCAAAAAGCGATGAAAGGACCCAATCCATGGTGGACGAATTTGACGTTGGCGCCCGTTTGAAGCAGCTAAGACAGCAATTCAACATGTCTCAAAGGCAGCTCGCCGAATCCGCAGGCGTGCCACACGGGCAGATCTCAATGATCGAAACCAACAGATCCAGCCCGTCCGTCGCAAGTTTGCGCAAAATTCTGGGCGGCTTCGGAATTTCCATGTCAGAGTTTTTTGAACCCGACGCAACAACAACCTCACAAAACTTCTTCACACCCGCTGAACTCAGAGACCTCACGTCCCTCCTCTACCAGGGAAACGAAGCCGCACAGAAAAAAATAACCCTCAAACAGGTCGGAGACGCAAAACTCCACGGCCTCCAGATCCTACACGAAAGATACGAACCCGGCGCCGATACAGGCGAAACCATGATCGAACATGACGCAAATGAAGGCGGTATCGTCATCGAAGGCGAACTCGAAATCACCGTCGGACCAGAAACCAGAACCCTCAAAGCCGGCGACGCATACCTCTTCAACTCAAAAGAACCACACAGATTCAAAAATAACTCCGACAGAGTATGCAAAGTCATCTCAGCTTGCACTCCACCATACCTATAAAGGATCGGAGCGGGCGGAGGGATCAGGGAACGCTCCGGCAGGCGCCACGCGGGTCAGGATGCCGGCCGGGGGCGATATCCTATCTGCCAAACCCCTCATCGCGTAACCGATACCAAGCAAAGGCCGCGGGCAAGGCGCTGCGCCGCCAACGACCCAGTTCGAACCGGCGCAAGGGTCGTTGCATCAAACCAGGATGCGGACGGGCAGCGCGCCCAAGCGCCATATCGGCGATCAACGCCCCCGCATAGGGCGCCATGGTCACGCCGCCGCCGTGAAACCCAAGCGCAGCCCAGGCCCTGTCCATCCCCGGCACCGGCCCTGCAAACGGCACGAGGTTGCGGGTCATGCAGATGAGGCCGGACCAGAAATACTCTGTCTCCACCTGCTGCCAGGCCGGGAACATCCGGTCGAAATCCGCCCGTGCTGTGGCCTCGGTGCGGGCCATCTCTGCCTCTGTCACCCGCACGGAGCCGCGCAACCCAAGCAACATGCGCCGATCCGGCAGCAGGCGGAAATAATGCAGCAATGTCCGGCTGTCGACGCACATCTGGTCCGAGGTCCAGCCCTGCGCCGCCAACTCATCCTCGGCCATTGGGCGCGTCACAAGGATATTCGACTGCACCGGCAGATACCGCCCGGCCAAGGCGTCGGGCAGGTCCTCTGAGGAATAGCCATTGGTGCAGATCAGCAGGTGCCTGGCCCGCAGCCTGCCCTGAGGCGTCTGCAGGATATGCGGTGCCCCCGGCGTGATCTCCATGACCGGCGCGCGGGAATGGATCCGCACCCCGGCGCGCTCTGCCGCCCCGGTCAGCCCCAGCACGAATTTCATCGGGTTGAGCGCAAAGCCGATCGGCAGGGTCACCGCCCCGTGAAAATCCGGGCTGGTCATGCCTCGGGCGGGCATCTCGTCTTTCGGGATGAACTGATAAGGCAACCCGTAGCGGCTGGTATATTGCTGGCCGTATTCTTTCAGCCCCTGCACCGCCTCGGGGCGATGGGCCAGATAGGTGTAACCGCTGGACTGGCGGTCCACATCCAGCGCAAACCGCTCCAGATAGGTTTCAACCAGATCCACCGCCGCCCGCTCAGCGTCAAAAAACAGCCGTGCATCATCCGGCCCGTATCGGCGCAGGATCTGCCCATCGTCGAGCTTTGCGGCCCCCAGTGAGACCAGCCCGCCATTGCGCCCCGATGCGCCCCAGCCGGGGGTCATCGCATCCAGCACCGTCACATCGGCCCCTGCTTCGGCCAGTTGGAGGGCTGCGGACAGGCCGGCATACCCGCCGCCAATCACGGCAAAATCCGTCTCTGCCGCACCGTTCAGGGCTGGATATTCCGGTGCCGGGTCCGGCAGGAAGCGGCTCCAATACCGGTCGCGGATCGGGCGATCCGAATAAGCCAGATTTTCATAGATCCGCCGCATGCTCCCCCCTCAGCCGCGTCTCAGAGCCTGTCCCTGAGACTAAACCACAACATGGCCAGAACCAGAAGAGGCGAGCGCAGCGCGGGCCCGCCGGGGAAGCGTTGGGTCGGCACATTGGCCATGATGTCAAACCGTTCCGCCTGCCCCGCGATGGCTTCGGCCACGATCTGGCCCGACAGGGTCGCCAGCGCCACACCATGGCCCGAAAAACCGGACAGCGAGAGGATATTGCCGCTGATCCGTTCCACATGTGGCATCCGATTCATGGTGATCCCCAGCGTGCCGCCCCAGGCATAGTCGATGCCGATGCCTTTGAGCTGCGGAAAGATCTCCTCCATCGGGCGCCGCACCGCACCGGCGATATCGGACGGAAACTTGTACCGATAGCTTTCCGTGCCGCCGAAAAGCAGGCGGTGGTCGTCGGAAAAGCGGAAGTAGTTGATCACGAATTTGCTGTCGGCCACGGCATAGTTGTTGCGGATCAGATCTTCCTGCTGCGCCGGGGTCATGGGCGTGGTGGCGACAATGTAATTGTTGATCGGCATCACCCGCTCGGCCACATGGCGCTGCAGTTTTCCAAGATAGCCATTGCAGCCCATCACCACATGGCGCGCCGACAGGGTGGCCCCGTCGGTGACCACCTTAACCGGGTCCCCTTCGATGATCTCACGAACCTTGCTTTCCTCAAAGATCCGCACCCCGGCCTGAACCGCCATCCGCGCCAGTCCCAGGGCAAATTCCAGCGGGTGGATATGCCCCGCCCCCAGATCCAGCGTCCCACCGTAATAGGCGGGCGAGTTCACCAGATGGCGACATTCCTCTTCATCGACAAAACGGATCTTGTCATAACCGTATTCGTCATTGAGCTTGCGGGCATAGTCCCGGCTATGGGCAACATAGCGTCGGCGGTGATCGGTGTGCAGCACCCCATCGTGGAAATCCGCCCGCACCAGATCGGATTTCGACAGGTCCCGCACCAGATCCACCGATTGATTGGCCAGCGCCCACAATTCCTGCGCATGGGCCTTGCCAACCATATTTTCCAGATCATCCTGATCGAGGCGCTGCCCCTGCCCGACCTGCCCGCCATTGCGCCCC
Organism: Aliiroseovarius crassostreae; assembly: GCF_001307765.1. Lineage (GTDB taxonomy): Bacteria > Pseudomonadota > Alphaproteobacteria > Rhodobacterales > Rhodobacteraceae > Aliiroseovarius > Aliiroseovarius crassostreae. Next base: position 13,611 of record NZ_LKBA01000014.1, on the reverse strand, counting down.
GAGGCCCCAAACCCCACGCGTTGCGCCTCAAGCAGCACCACATCATAGCCCTTCTGCGCCAGGTGCAGCGCGCTTGAAAGCCCCATGAACCCACCGCCCACAACACAGACGTCGCAGGTGATCTCTCCCCGGGCCTTCTCGAACCGATCCAGCGGCGTGGCGGTGGCAGCATAATAGGAGTGCGGATATTCCCCCGCACGATCATTGACGGTCAGCAGATCCATAATGTCCTCGCATTTCCCGGTTGGATATCAAGCATTCAGAAGAAGGTGACGGCGTTCCCAGGGCGAGATTTCACGCTGGTATTCCTCGTGCTCCGCCCATTTGATATCGGAATAGAGCTTGCAAAACTCCTCCCCCAGCACGGCCCGGATCTCATGCGCCTCATCAAACAGCTCCAGCGCCGCCTGCAGTGAAACCGGCAGCGGCTCCTCAGCCTCCCAGACCTCCTTGGTCGCCTCCGCGCGCGGCTCGACCCTGTTCATCATGCCCAGATAGCCGCAGGCCAGCGAGGCCGCGATGGCGATATACGGGTTGCAATCCATGCCAATCACCCGGTTTTCAAGCCGCCGCGCCGCGGGGCCGGAATGGGGCACGCGCAGCCCGGTGGTGCGGTTATCCGCCGCCCATTCCAGATTTGACGGCGCCGACTGCCCTTCAACCGTGATCCGCCGGAACGAGTTCACGTAAGGCGCCAGCAGCGGCACCACATCCATCATGTATTTCTGCGATCCGCCGGTGAACCAGCGAAACAGGTCCGACGCGGCGCCATCTGCGCGCGAGAACACGTTCTGGCCGGTGCTGCTGTCCACAACCGACTGGTGCACATGCATCGCACTGCCCGGTTCATCCCGCATCGGCTTGGCCATGAAAGTGGCAAAAACGCCGTTTTTCAACGCGGCCTCGCGAATGGTGCGTTTGAACAGAAACACCTGATCAGCCAGATAGACCGGGTTGCCATGATTGAGGTTGATCTCGATCTGGCCGGCCCCGCCTTCCTGGATAACCGTGTCGATTTCCAGCCCCTGCGCCTCGGCAAAGTCGAAAATCGTGTCGATCACCGGCCCGTATTCATCCACCGCCGACATCGAATAGACCTGACGGCTGGCCCCTTGCCGCCCGGTGCGCCCGATCGGCGCTTCGATCGGTTCGTTCGGGTCAAGATTGGGCTTGGTCAGGTAAAATTCCAGCTCTGGCGCCACCACCGGATCCCATCCCTGCGCCTGGTAAAGACCCACCACATGTTTGAGCAGGTTGCGCGGCGCAATCGGCAACGGATCCCCCTCGCGGGTGAACATGTCACAGATGATCTGCACCGTGGCATCCTCGGCCCAGGGCACCGCATTGGCGGTGGACATGTCCGGGCGCAGCACCACGTCGCGCTCCAGCCACTGGTTCTCGATCTCCATGTCCACATATTCGCCGGAAATCGTCTGGTAAAAGAGGGAAATCGGCAGCGCCAGCGCCTCGTCCGGGTCAAATTTGACCGCGGGCATCGCTTTGCCGCGCGAGGTACCGGCAAGGTCGGGAATAATGCATTCCACCTCCTCCACGCGACGCCCGCGTGCGTATTCGGTAAACTCTTCGGGCAGGGTGTTTATCCAGCCGCTGCGGCGATCCTGTGTCATCTATCCTCCTTTGACGCCCATTTGACATGGGGCGCTCAGATCTGGATGCACTTTTGATCAAAAGTGTGCAGCACGTCAAGATATTCCTTCACCGCGCACCCGGCCCGCGGGGGTCATGCGGAGAGGGATTTTTGCACAAACCCCATACCCTGACGGATATCTTCGGCCATGGCAGCCCCGACGGCTGTCGGATCTTTCGCCCGCAACGCCCGGATCGCTTCCATATGCTGGTCACTCTGACCTGACGTGCCAAACCGGCCACACCCCACCCGCAAGGAGGGGCCAATCTGCAGCCAGAGCATCTCGGCATGGCGCAACAGAATATCGGCCTCAGATGGGGCATATAGCGCAAAATGGAACCGGTAATTGGTTTCCAGATAGCCCCGGATATCACCCAGATCAATCGCCTCGCCCATGGCGTCGTCAATTTCCTCTAACCCATCAATACCGTTTTTATCCAGATGTTTAGCACCCATCTCTGCCAGTTTTGGCTCAACTGAAAGACGCAAGATTTCGATCTGGTCAAACCGCTCCTTGGTCATGACCGGAACCGCCACACGCCGGTTTTCCAGAACTTCAAGCGCACCTTCCGTGGTCAGTTTTCGAATGGCTTCACGCACGGGAGTCACCCCCGCCCCAATCGCCTCTGCCAAGCCGTGAATGGTCAGTGGCTGACCGGGCAGCACCTCTCCAAACAGGATCATTTCCTTGATTTTCGTGTAATAGGTTTCATGAACCGGACGGCGACCTGTCAATCTGCTCATCACATTCTCCAACTGGCGGCGAACCTTCTGTCAGGGTGTAGCAGATCGCGCCGCGCGCAGCAAACCGGTCACGCCACGAGCGGTTGCAGTTTTGATAAAAACTGTAACACGCTCCGGGAAATCGCCCCCCGGACAGGCCCGGAGGGCGCGGTATTTTCAGAATCGCACCAGTTTGCGCCCTTCCAGCCGATAGCCTTCCGGCGCAATTTCCGAGCGAAATTCCGGCACATGGCTGACCAGCAGGATCGCTTGATCCAACCCTTTGAGGATCTCGATCAGGCGGGCGTAATTATCCGGATCAAGCGCATTGGTGGGTTCATCAAGGATCAGCACCTCGGGCTCCATCGCCAGAACCGTGGCCAGCGTGACCAGTCGCTTCTCACCACCCGAAAGCTTGTGAGTGACCCGATCACGCAGATGGATCAGCCTCAGGCGCGACAGCACCCGGTCCACAATCGCCAGCGCCTCGTGCTTGGATTTGCCCAGGTTGAGCGGCCCGAAGGCCACGTCTTCGGCGACGGTCGGGCAGAACAGCTGATCATCCGCATCCTGGAAAACAAGCCCGACCCGACGGCGCATCTCGTGGAAATCCGCCTCGGCGATGCAGGGTTTGCCAAAGGCTTTCACCGTGCCGCTCATGGGGGTGATCAACCCCATGATGATCTTGAGCAGGGTAGATTTGCCCGCCCCGTTTGGCCCGACCAGCGACAGGCGCTCCCCCGGCTCCAGCCGCAGCGCCGCCCCTTCCAGCACCGGATCCAGCCCCGGATAGGCAAAGTGGATATCTTCCAGCTCAATGAGTGGCATAGAGGACCTCGGCGGCGATCAGTGTCAGCAATGCAACCGCAAGAGATAGGGCAAACAGGATGTCGGACCGGCTCAGCCGGAACTCTTCAAGCAGCAGGATACGGCCCGAGAACCCCCGGCATTTCATCGCCGCCAGAATGCGTTCGGAGCGTTCGATCGCCCGCACCAGCATCATCCCCACCAGATAGCCATAGCTGCGATAGGTGTGCCAGTTGGTGCCGGGGCGAAATCCGCGCAGCTTCATCGAGACACGCAGGCGCAGGTATTCCTCGCGCAGCACTTCGATATAGCGGATCGTGAACATCATCAGATGCACCAGCCGCGCCGGGGTTTTCAGCGCAAATAGCGCATGCCCCATGGTCACCGGCTCCATCGTGCCCACCAGTGTCATCACCGCAAGGATCACCGCGTTGGCGGTCAGAGCGATTTCCACCGCGCGCCACAACCCTTCCCAGCTGGCGGCAAACCCCCAGATCGTGAAGATCGGCGTCCCCGGCATGGTAAAGGGCAGCAGCACCAGCATGAAGATGATGAAACTGTCCATCATCGCCATCCGTTTCAGGGTCTGGCGAAACGGCAGGCCGGACAGGCAGAGCAGCCAGACCGACAGGCCCATGGCGCCGGTCAGGACCCGAAGGTCACTCAGCCCAACCACGACAATCGCATAGGCCAGGGTCATCACGATCCGCATCCGCGGATCCAGCGCAGAGACCGCGGCGCGAAAGGCGCCAAAGCCGGACAGGGGTTTTTCAACGCCGGTCAGAACATAGGTCATTGCCCCTTCCCCATCTTGCGCCGTGCAGCAATATAGAAGGCCACGCCGAACAGGCCGAAAATATAGCCGATCCCGCCAAGGATGGACTGGAAATTCGCCTCATTCTTCAGCGCGGTGATTTCCTTGCGCAGCGGGCGCAATTCGGTGCGCAGCATGGTCGCAAGCTCAGATCGTGCCTGATCAGACAGCCCGGCATTTGGCGCCGTCATCTGCTCAGGCGCGCCCTGCAGCACCGACGCCGCGGCGGCGGGGTTGGACGGGGTGGGGTTTTGCCCCATCAGCTCTGCCACTTCCGCGCCGGGCATAATCACCTCGGCCACATGGCCCGCCCCCAGATCGCCCCGAAACACATGGGTGATCGGCTGGGTTGGTGTGAACAGAAAGAACCCGTCCGCATCCGTTCTGGTCTCTCCAATCTTGGTGCCCGCCTCATCAAACACCTCAATCAGCAGGTCTGCGGCCATAACCCCGCTGGAAAACCCGATCTCGCCCTCGATATTCGACCCTGACGGGAAGACGGCAGAAATCACGTTATGGGCATAGGCCGGCAGGACCGGCAGCGCCAGAAACACAATCAGTAAAAACGCCCGGATCATGTCAGCCCTCCTTTTACATCCATGAACAATTCAGGTTTGACACGGCGGGCCAGGAAAATGGCAGCACCGGACAACAGCGCCTCGATCACCATCACCGGGATATGAGCAAAAAACACCAGCTTTGCGGCGGGCAGGAATTCATCCCCGGTCAGCGCGAGGGAAATCGCCACGGCAATGGTGGTGGCCGCGATGGCCATGCCCCCGCCGATGCCACCCCAGATCGCGCCCTGACGCGGAGAGCCCCGCGCCACAAGCGGGCGAAACGCCAGCCCGACCAGCACCGCAGGCAGCGCGATATTCACCGCATTCACCCCCAGCACGGTCAGACCGCCAAACCCAAAGAACACCGCCTGCAGCAACAGCCCGACAAACAGGGCCGGAAAGGCGGCCCAGCCCAGCACAAGCCCGGCCAGCCCGTTCAGGATCAAATGGACCGAACTGGGCCCGATCGGCACATGGATCAGTGAGGCCACAAAAAAGCTTGCCGACAGCACACCTGCCGCAGGAATGCGTTCAAGGGTGAGATCCTTCAGGCCCATGGCAAGCCCGCCAACGGCCAGAACCGCCCCGCCAATCACCACCGGGTTGGACAAAGCGCCATCTACGATATGCATTCTGCACCCTCCCCTTTTTGACTGTGGAATGCGCGCGTCATTTCAGATCCTCCGCCCGGATCCACAACACGGCATCCTGGCTCAGTTCCTTGCCCTCATGTTCCGTCTCAGGCCCGGTTCCCAGGGCTGCAAATCCCCAATAACCAGATTTCGGAATACCGAAGGTAAAGACGCCATTGGCATCCGTCAGCGCAACAATGGTCCCTCCGCCCATTGGCTGAGCAGTGCTGTCGGAGGTGGCGAAACGCTCCAGATCCGGCTCGGCCGACATATATTCAATTTCGATCTCGGCGCCGGCAACGGGTTTCCCTTCGGACAGGACCTGCCCCGAGAAAGTCGAACCGGTGATCACGTTGTAAGGCTTGTTGAGCGGCAGGATCTCGGTCGGCAGCCCCACCGGCTGATCCCAATCGGTGGGCAGGGTGTTGCGGTTCAGAACAACCTTGGCAATCTGCTGGATATAGATGCCTTCGCTTTGCTCATAATAGGGGGCGGGCACCGTCACCACCACGTAATCGCCCGACCGTTTGACCGGCACGCTGGCCCGATAGGCGGCTGCCTCGTTCGAAGCCCCTTTGAAGGTCGCAGGCTCCAGACGATCCATCAGGTCGGTCTTTTCGCCATTATGCACCATGAAAAATTCCTGCGGCTGGCCCATGTCCATCACGTGCCCGTTTTTCATCGGGTGCCAGAAGATCAGCCCCATCGGCACGTCCCCCGGGCGTTCGATCAACGCGTCCTTGGTATAGTTCAGCTGGAAATGCGCAGAGGCCGTGACCGGCAGCAATGCGGGAAGGGAAATGGCCAGTGCTTTGGCCAGAAGGGTCGTTTTCATATCGTCCTCATTCGACAGTGCGGACACGTCTTTCGCGTGCCCTGCAAGCAAGAATGAACAACGGGGAGTTGGCACGGTGGGTCCGGTTTTCGTTCTGGGACCGCCGGGCCAGACGCTCACCCCGGCGTCCGGTTGGAAATGGGCAAGGTCTCCCTGGCCCAGTGTCCGGCAGGTCTCCTGACTCGCGGGTCAAAGCTTGACTGGCCTTCCCGGGGCGCCTTTCGGCGGCTTCCCAGTGGCATGTTCAGCGTCGCTCACCGCTTACAGTTGCGGGGGCAGTCACGGAATTGGCGCCTGTTGGCTACACCTCACCGTATTCCCTATTGCTACCGCAGAGCCTCTGCTCGCGCGGAACCGATCACAGGGTCTGAATGTCAGATCACCGCCCCGGATGTCAAGATGCAGCGCCCCTTCCCACAGGTCGCAATCAGGCGACAATCGGTCGCGAGCCTGTGCAAACCCTTGAATTCAAACGAGTTTGAAAGCCCTAGAAAAACGGGCCCTAAAGCAGCCACCCTAATCCGCGGCGAATCGCCAATGCCGGGCACGGCCGCTGTCTGTGGCAATGTCAGTCACGTTGTCAGTCGCGCAGCATCCGCAGCGCCCCGAGGGCCACCAGAACCAGATAGGCCACACTGCACAGCAGCAACGTCAACCAGACATAGGTCACAAAGGCCGCCCCGAACACGCCCACAGCAACCAGCACGTATTTCACATGCTCCCGATGCACCCGCGTGGTTTTGAAAGACGGGGTCGGAATGCGGCTGATCAGCAAAAACGCCACCAGCATCAGGTAAAGCACCGTGATCCCGTCCGGCAGGGGGCCCGACTGCACAAACACCCGGTCCAGATAGATCGGCACCAAAGCCAAAAGCGCCCCGGCCGGCGCGGGCACCCCCACGAAATGCGCAGAACTGCCGCCCTGTTCGGATTTGTTGCCCACATTGAACCGCGCCAGACGGATCAGGCAGCAGATCGCAAAAGTCAGCGCCGCCAGCCACCCCAGCGAGCGCAGATCCTGCAGCCCCCAGAAATAAAGAATGAATGCGGGCGCCACGCCAAAATTCAGGAAATCGGCCAGGCTGTCCAGCTCGGCCCCCATTTCGGACTGCCCATTGACCAGCCGCGCCATCCGGCCGTCCAGACCATCCAGCACCGCCGCCAGCAAGATAAACCCAACCGCCCAGCTGACATGGCCCTGAATGGCAAACCGGATCGCGGTCATCCCCGCACAGACCGCCGCCACGGTCATCACATTCGGCACCAGTTGGATCAGGGCAACCTTGCGGGGCGCCTTTTGGGGGTCATCAAGCATCGGCGCTGCCGTCTGCCCCGGACGTGTCGGTCAGCTCTGCAATCAGCGTCTCACCCGCGATCATGGTCTGGCCCAGACGCACCATCGGTTCGACCCCTTCCGGCAGATAAACATCCAGACGAGAGCCGAAACGGATCAGGCCGAACCGCTCCCCAAGTCCCAGACGCTGCCCCTCGCCGGTAAAACAGACAATGCGGCGCGCCACGAGACCCGCGATCTGCACCACGGCAATGTCGCGCCCGTCGGGCATTTCGATCCGCAGGCTGTTGCGCTCATTGTCCTTGCTGGCCTTGTCGAGCGAGGCGTTGAAGAACTTGCCCGGGCGATAGGCAATCTTGACGATCTTGCCGCCCACCGGCATCCGGTTCACATGGCAGTTGAAGACCGACATGAACACACTGACACGGGTCAGCGGCTTGTCTTCCATCCCCAGTTCCGCCGGGGGCACCGCCGGTTCGATCAGCGATACCACCCCGTCCGCCGGGCTGATGATCACATCATCGCGCACCGGCGACATGCGTTCGGGATCGCGGAAGAAATAGTAACACCAGACGGTCAGCCCGACCCCGATCCAGCCGAGCGGCTCCCACAGCAAAAACAGCACCACGGTGATCGCGGCAAAAATTGCAACAAACCGACGCCCCTCGGGATGCATCGGTTTGACGAAGGTAGACATCATATTCACGGCAGGTTTTCCGTTCAAAAAAGTTCGCCCCAAAATACGCAGCGCGATTGGGAAAGCAAGCGGCATCACCCGCGCCCGCCTTTGGACCGGCGCCTGCAATCCGGCACGGCGTTGCAAACAGTCCGAGTTTGGCCTGTTCTTTTGTCGTCATCTGCGGTTTACAGTTTGACCATGACATCACCTTCCGCCCCCTCCGCCCCCCGCCAGACGCAACCGATCATCGCCGTGGATGGCGGCGGCACCAAATGCCGGATGGTGCTGGATTGCGGCACCTCCCGGCATGACGTCGAAGGCGGGTCGGTGAATGTGAATTCTGATTTCGAGGGCGCGATGGCCGAGATCAGGCGCTGTCTGGATCTGCTGTCGCACCGCTCCGGCCAGACGGCAGACCAGCTTGCCGCCCTGCCCAGCTATCTTGGACTGGCCGGGATTATCAGCCCGGCGCAGATCCCCGCGATCCGCGCGGCCCTGCCCTTTGCCCATGCAAAGATCGAAGATGACCAGCCTGCCGCGCTCAAAGGTGTGCTGGGGGAAGAGGACGGATATCTTGCCCATTGCGGCACCGGATCTTTCGTGGCCTCCCAGATCCGCGCAAAGATGCGCTTTATTGGCGGATGGGGCGCGGTTCTGGGCGATCCGGCCTCGGCAATGTGGGTGGGACGAACGGCGCTCAACTATAGTCTGGATGTGGTGGACGGGCTGCGCGCGCCCTCGGACCTTGCCAGCCATTTTCTTGATCGGTTTGCCGACCCGCTTGGCATCCTGCGCTTTGCCGCCGGGGCCTCGCCCGCGGATTTCGGGCAACTGGCCCGGACCGTGACCCAATTTGCCGAAACCGGTGACGCGCTGGCGCTGGCGGTGATGGAGGCCGGGGCGGACGCAATTGCCGACCGGCTGATCCGAATGGGCTGGCAGCAGGGCCAGCCGCTCTGCCTGACCGGTGGGATCGGACCGGAATTTGCCGCCTATCTGCCCGACCGGATGCAACAGAGCCTGATCGCGCCCAAAGCCACGCCGCTTGAGGGGGCGCTGGCGCTGGCGCATCTTTTTGCCAGGGAGGGTCAGCCATGACCGCTGCCACGTTGCGCGTCTCGGGCGGGCCGATTTTCGACGGCACCCAGCTGCGGATGAGCCATGTGGCCCTGTTTGTGGACGGGGCGCTGCAGACGCTCCTGCCCGAGGATGGGACCAGACCGGATATCGACCTTGGCGGGGACATCCTGTCGCCGGGCTATGCGGATCTGCAGGTCAATGGCGGCGGTGGGGTGATGCTGGGGGACGCCCCCGGGATCGACACTTTGCGCGTCATGTCGAAAGCGCACCGCAGGCTTGGCGTGGCGCAATTCCTGCCCACGCTGATCACGGATCGGCCCGAAACCACCCGCGCCACCATTGCCGCCGTGCAACAGGCCATCCATGCGCAGGTGCCCGGCATTGCCGGATTGCATCTGGAAGGCCCGCACCTGTCACTGGCCCGCAAAGGCGCCCATGACGCCGCCCTGATCCGGGCCATGACCGAGGCCGATCTGGACATGCTCATGGCCGCCGCACAGGTCCTCCCCGTGCTGAAAGTCACAATCGCCCCGGAAAACGTCACCCGCGAACAGGTGCGCGCATTGGCCAAGGCCGGGGTTCTGGTCTCGCTTGGTCATACGGATGCGGATTTCGACACCTGCCTGCGTTATGTCGAAGCGGGGGCGCGCTGTGTCACCCATCTGTTCAACGCGATGAGCCCGCTTGCCAGCCGCGCGCCGGGCTGCGTGGGCGCGGCCCTCGGGGACGGGCGGCTCTGGGCCGGGGTGATCGCGGACGGGATCCATGTGCACCCGCAGACCTTGCGCACCGCATGGGCCGCCAAATCTGGCCCCGGTGAGATTTTCCTCGTCTCCGACGCCATGGCCGTGGCGGGAAGTGACCGGGCGGGGTTTGATCTGAACGGGCGCCGGATCACGCGGGATCAGGGACGGCTGACGCTGGCGGATGGCACGCTCGCCGGGGCCGATCTGGACCTGACCCGCGCCATTCAGGTGATGGTCGAGGAGGTCGGCGTGCCGATGGCCGCAGCCCTGCGCGCCGCCACCTCTGCGCCACGGGCGCTGGCAGGGCTGGCACCGCCAACAGCCGCCAAGGATTTCATCCGTCTCAGCCCGGACCTGCGCACGCTGCACTGGCTGACAGAAAAATAAACCCACCCCCGAGCCGCTCAGTTCCGTTCAGACAGTCTGGTCTGAGCGGAACCGGCCGGGGGTGGATCTGTCTTGCAGGGCTTTCAGCGCGCCCGTCTGCGCTGAGGCAGAACGGGTCAGCCCAAATGCCCCCGGATCAGCCCAGACGCCCGTTATCTTCGCGTTTCACCGCGATGACAGATGAGCGCGGCAGGCCGGTTTCCGCAGGCCAGGATCCACCCGGATGCTGGATCCCGACAAAGGCGGTGTGCCGGTCCGATGACCAGCACAGCCCGGTCACCTCACTGCCTTTTGGCCCGGTCATAAAGCGCGCAATCTCTCCGGTCAGCGGATCCCCCACCAGCATCTGGTTGTTGCCCATCCCGGCATAATCACCCTCGTTGCTGTCCTTGCCATCGGTCTGGATCCACAGGGTATTGCCAAGTTGTTTAGGGCAGATTGCGAAGGACAGGCAAAGGCATGTCTCATGCCGCCATTTCGGCGGTGTAGTCAGCCCAGAGGTTGAAAGCATCGGTGCGGGCGTGGCGGTATGAAGCTGCGTTGAGTTGACAGCGGCGCGGTCGGAAGATCAAGTTTATCTGGTCGTGCGCAGATAGAAACCTCTGAGCGTGTCTGAGCGTGCCGGTGGGATTTGAACCGCCCGAATATCTTCTCCCGTTTGCGGGTCGGCCGGTGCGACACTTCGATCGCGTAGTTCAAAGCCTTGTGGGCGCGATGATCAGCCTGCGATGCCAGCGCACCGATCGGCTTGATGTAGCTGCGTAATTTGTCAGTGATCACACCCCTCGGCTCTCCAAACTGAGTGATCAACCGTCGGAAGAACCGCTTTGCCGCCTTTGCGTTTCGTCGAGTTTGGACGAGAATGTCGAGCACATCACCGTCTGCGTCGATGGCGCGCCACAGCCAATGCTTCTTGCCACGGATTGTGATGATTATCTCATCCAAATGCCACTTATCGTTTGGCCGTGGTCTGGACCTGTCGCGGTTTGATGCCGCTCCTTTGGTTTTGCCGATATCCCGTCCTTCGCCGGTGTTTTTTTGGCACCGTTGGCTGCGATGCGATGCGTTTTGACATGGCTGGCGTCGATCATCAGCGTGGAAAGATCTGCCGTCTCACGCGCCAAAGTTTCGAACACATGCTCGAAAACGCCTGCTTCAGACCAGCGTTTGTAGCGGTTGTAGAGCGTCTTGGCGGGGCCATATTCCGGCGGCACATCGGACCAGCGATAGCCTCGCTGAATGCAGAAAATGATGCCCGATAACACGCGCCGGTCGTCGACACGCGGAACACCGCGCGGCGTATTGGGCAACAAGGGCCTGATTTTATTGTACTGTTCTTCGGTGAGCCAGAAATGCGACGACATGAAACCTCCCAGATTTCACATCTTGAATCACATCAACGTTTATAGGTCTACGCCCTAGTATCCACTCTTTGGTCTAAACCCTCCGACTTCCAGTCGGACCCGCTTCAGCGTGAAAGAATCGCCTTATGATCATGCAATATGACACCGGCAAACACTGCGTTTTCTATCACCGCTACCACATCGTCTGGTCGACCAAGTATCGTGCCCAGGGCGCTGCGTCTTCGGGTGCGCGACATCTGCCGCCAGGTCTGCCGCGAGAACGAGGTCGACATCTTGCGCGGGGTGCTGTCGAGCGATCACATCCACATGTTTGTGTCGGTGCGGCCGAAACTTGCCATCTCGGACCTGGTGCGCAAGATGAAGGGCCGTTCGTCCTACCGGCGCCAGCCGGTAGTCGTTCAGTTCCGGCCCTTTGAGAGCAATATTGCCTTGAACTATGGCAAACGGACACAGTGAAGAGTTCAAGCGGGATGCGGTGCGTATCGCGCTGACGCGCGGCCTGACGCGGCGACAGGTTTCTGCGGATTTTGGGGGGCCTTTCAACGCTGAACAAATGGATCACATCCTTTGACGAAGAAGCGGTTGTTTCCGGGCCCAATCAGGATCTGGCACGGGAGAATGAACGGCTTCGACGGGAGAACCGCATCCTGAAGGAGGAGAGGGGCGTGCTAAAAAAGGCCACGGCCTTGGGACTATCCTGAATTTTGTGCTCTGGCGTGGTAGCTCAAGAATGAGGAGACCCACGTATGAGCATCGACAAAGACCTTTTGGACCAGCTGATGGATGGGCGTTCGCCCGGTGATCTGTTTGGTAAAGATGGCGTTCTGGCTGAATTGACGAAAGCGCTGGCGGAACGTGCCCTGAGTGCGGAATTGGACGATCATCTGACAGAAGACCGGTCTGATCCGCCGTCTGAAGGGGCAAACCAGCCGCCAAATCGGCGCAATGGCAGCAGCCAAAAGACGGTAACGACCGGCAGTGGCAAGGTTGTTCTGGACATTCCCCGCGACCGCAACGGCAGCTTCGATCCGCTGCTGATCGCCAAGTATCAGCGGCGGTTTTCCGAGTTCGACACCAAGATCATCAGCATGTATGCGCGCGGCATGACGACCCGGGAAATCCAGGGCCATATTGAGGAGATTTACGGCGTTGAGGCGTCCCCCAGCCTGATCTCGGCGATCACCGACGCTGTCATGGACGAGGTCACTGCCTGGCAGACCCGCCCGCTGGAACCGTGCTATCCGGTCGTGTTCATGGACGCGATCCGGGTCAAGATCCGCACCGATGGCGTGGTCATGAACAAGGCGGTCTTCGTCGCCCTGGCGATCCTCCCGGACGGTACGCGGGACGTTCTGGGGCTGTGGTTCCAGGCCAATGAAGGCGCCAAGTTCTGGGCCAAGGTTCTGAGCGATCTGCGCAATCGCGGTGTTCAGGACATCCTTATCGCCGTCGTTGATGGGCTCAAGGGCTTCCCCCAGGCCATCGAGGCCGCCTTCCCGCAGACCCAGGTCCAGACCTGCGTTCGGCATCGGTCTCGAACCGATGGCGACCAATGCCTCACTCCATCTTCTTCGCCATTCCATGAGCTTTGCCAGCTACAAGGACCGCAAGGCGGTCGCCACAGCGCTGAAGGCGATCTACACTGCCATCGACGCTCAAGCTGCCGAGACCGCGCTGGCCGAGTTCGAAGAAAGCGATCTGGCCGCCCGTTACCCGGCGATCGCGCCGAGCTGGCGGCGGGCCTGGAGCGAGGTTATCCCCTTCTTGGATTACCCGCCGGAGGTGCGCAGGCTGATCTACACCACCAACGCAATCGAGGCGCTGAACTCGAAAATCCGTCGAGCCGTCCGCACCCGGGGTCACTTCCCAAGCGATGAGGCAGCCGCAAAATTGATCTATCTGGCCCTGAATGCTACATCACAGGAGTGGAAGCGCTCCGTGCGTGAATGGCATGCAGTGAAAAGCCAGTTCGCGATCATGTTCGAGGAACGCTTCCCGATGACGTAACAAACGCGTCAGAGCACAAAATATCTGACAGTCTC
>NZ_LKBA01000013.1 GCF_001307765.1 Aliiroseovarius crassostreae | reverse complement strand
GCATGACATATTCGAATTGCATTTTGCGGTTCTTGCGCGGTGGGATGCAGGCGGTTGCCTTGGCGTCGCTCAGCCAGTCGCGCAGGTGATTTGCGTCGTAACCTCGGTCTGCAATGACGGTGGTTCCCCTGGCAACATATGGCTCAAGGCATTGATTCGCATTGGTAATATCGGCTCGATGCCTGAGGTCAGATGCAGATGGACCGGCTTGCCACTGCCATCGCACACCAGATGCAGCTTTGAATTCAACCCGCCTTTTGTCTTGCCGATATCCCGTCCTTCGCCGGTGTTTTTTTGGCACCATTGGCTGCGATGCGATGGGTTTTGACATGGCTGGCGTCGATCATCAGCGTGGAAAGATCTGCCGTCTCCCGCGCCAAAGTTTCGAACACATGCTCGAAAACGCCTGCTTCAGACCAGCGTTTGTAGCGGTTGTAGAGCGTCTTGGCGGGGCCATATTCCGGCGGCACATCGGACCAGCGATAGCCTCGCTGAATGCAGAAAATGATGCCCGATAACACGCGCCGGTCGTCGACACGCGGAACACCGCGCGGCGTATTGGGCAACAAGGGCCTGATTTTATTGTACTGTTCTTCGGTGAGCCAGAAATGCGACGACATGAAACCTCCCAGATTTCACATCTTGAATCACATCAACGTTTATAGGTCTACGCCCTAGGCCGTTTCAAGTCGGCCAGGTCGGCGCAGCGGTTCCTCGCCGCCCATGACCAGATCAACACCCTCTTTAGACCCCGTCGCTATCGTCTCACCGCCAAATCCTATCGTCAGGCACGGGCAGATGCGCTCAGCCTATGGACCGACTATTCCCGTGAGATGACCGCCTGAGGAACTCCAGTCAGACTGCGTTTGGCCAGGTGAAAATAACTTGGCAATGCCCCGCGACCTGCCGGACGAAGTCCCGTGCCATGAGGCTTTGCCCCAACAGTTTCACACAATGCATCTTGGTCTCGACGCGGCTCCGGTGGTGATACCCGCTCCACCGTCGCCAGATGCGCGGCCGAGATATCGTGATGCGTTGACAGCCTCGTTGCGGGCGATGGCGCCGGCGCTGGTGGGTTTCCAAGGCTTGGCGTTCATGCGCGGCGGGATGACGGCGTGGGCTTTTCGGGCGGCAATCGCGTCATGGGATTTGCGCGTGTCGTAAGCTCCGTCAGCGGTGACCGATCCAATGTCCTGATCGGGCGGGATTTGGTTCAGCAGCTCAGGCAGCACTGGCGCGTCACCGACATTGCTGGTGGTGACTTCGACGGCGCGAACTTCCAGCGTTTCCTCGTCGATGCCAATGTGTATCTTGCGCCAAATCCGTCGTTTCGGGCCGCCATGCTTGCGGGTGTTCCACTCGCCTGCACCCTCCGCTTTGATGCCCGTGCTATCGATCAGAAGGTTCAGCGGGCCGGTGCCCCCACGATAGGGCAGGCTCACGTTCAGGGTTTTCTGGCGGCGGCACAGGGTGCTGAAGTCTGGCACCGACCAATCCAAGCCGATGAGCCGCAACAAGCTTTGTACAAAACCGGTTGTCTGCCGCAGCGGCATCCCGAACAGAACCTTCAGCGTGAGGCATGCCTGGATCGCAGCATCACTAAAACTTTGTTGCCGGCCACGCTTGCAGCTCGGCGGCGGAGCAAAAGTCTGCCACATGGGTCATCAAGGGCGCTATGGATGGCCCCGCATTCGCTGCCTACATCCGCGAGGTGCTGGTCCCAGAGATCGCCCCTGGCACGGTCGTCTTCCTCGACAACCTCGCGCCCCATCGAAACAAGGAAGCTGCTCAAGCTCTGAGAGATCACGGCTGCTGGTTTCTGTACCTGCCGCCATACTCGCCCGATCTGAACCCAATAGAACAGGCGTACTCAAAGCTGAAAGCCCACTTGCGACGGATCGGGGCAAGAACCTTCACCGAGGTCTTCGACACTATCGGATCAATCTGCGAGGCATTGCCAAGTTATTTTCACCTGGCCAAACGCAGTCTGACTGGAGTTCCTCAGCCGACAGCTGTTATCGAGTAGTGTGGCGTCCCATCCCAAACAAGCTCCCAAGACGCGCCCGGCCGAACGTTCTGGATGGCGTGCGGCTCGAAGCAGACCAGGCAATTCCCGCCGGGCGCGGGAGCGCGAACCGAAGGATAAATTAGTCCCTTGGATCCGCCCCGGTGCAGATGCTGGGCCAGGCTTTGGCCCTCGGGATACCCGACGCCTGGATCCGGATGCAGCGCGGGATGACCTCCCTCATCGGTCATGTCCTCGAAAACGCCGATGAAGTCGGCCAGCAATTCGACATAGCGAGCGCTGTCATGGAAGCTGCCGATAAAGCCGAGTTCACGTGTGCGGTGCCAGGCCACTTCGCTGACAGAAACCATCACATCCCATGCGCAGTACCAGGCACCTCGCTCATCGGTGTTGAAGCGGTTTCCGCCGGCGCGGGTGTAGGTGAAGGCGGCATTGACATGACTGTCCCCGTAGATGCGCAGATCGCGGCTGCGGCGCTGCCAAGCGAGTTCGCGCGGGTCCAGATGCGGGTTGCGCCCGCGTTCGGCCTGTAGACGTCCACTGGTCAGACCCTCGATCTCTGCCAAGATCTCCATCTCGTCATCAGAATCGACGAGACCACGCAGGGATGGCGGCTTGTGGTAGGTGGCGGGCAGGAGGCGAACAAGACCACGATCGTAAATCTCGGTCTGCTTCATGCCCCACCACGCAACGCATCAAGATAGGTCCGCACCGCGAGGATCTGCGGTAGACCCCCGTCAATGGCGGTGTCGACTGGACGGCTGCCCCCAAACAGCGGACCAGTGTTCGGTCGAGTGAACCAGCTTCGCGCGAGCGGCTCGGAGAAATAGAGCTCGAGTGACTTGTAAATGCCGATCACCGCACTAAGCCGCAACAGTTGGTCCTTGGTAAGCTCCCCCGCGAAACCCGGCTTCTTGGCGCGCTTCCAAGTGCTCTCCGACATATCGGCAAGGCTCGCCGCTTCCTTGAGGCTGAGACCCCAGGCTTTGGCCACGCGCGCATACGCCTTCAACGCGACTGCGTTGATCTCTGCGGGTTCCCGGATTTTTTCTGCGACGTACATAGTATCCTCCATTGGCTTCAATATAGTCCATATGGTCTATATGTAAAGATCAAATGAACCCTGCATCTTGATCCCCGTTACCCGAACCGCCGCCCTCCTTCCGTGAACGTATACGCGTTGACAATGATCCACTCCTCGATGGCCTCGTCAGAGGTGAGGTGTTCGTATTCTACCTTAAGTTGGCGGTAGAGCCATCGGGCCAGATCACGCACCGCCTCGGTCACGATCTCCTCGGCGTCCTCGGTCGGCGGCTACCATGTCGGGGTGTCGCGCGTGACA
This sequence comes from Aliiroseovarius crassostreae, assembly GCF_001307765.1. Lineage (GTDB taxonomy): Bacteria > Pseudomonadota > Alphaproteobacteria > Rhodobacterales > Rhodobacteraceae > Aliiroseovarius > Aliiroseovarius crassostreae. The sequence continues at coordinate 21,332 of NZ_LKBA01000013.1, read as the reverse complement.
TCCACCGACATGTTGTATTCGTGGTAGTCGCGCCCGCGATTGCAACCACGACTCAGAGCGCCTGACGGAAGTCGAGGATGCCAAAGAGCCAGGAAACTGGACTTGTCCCGGTTTAGTATCCACTCTTTGGTCTAAACCCTCCGACTTCCAGTCGGACCCGCTTCAGCGTGAAAGAATCGTCTTATGATCATACCGGCAAACACTGCGTTTTCTATCACCGCTACCACATCGTCTGGTCGACCAAGTATCGTGCCCAGGGCGCTGCGTCTTCGGGTGCGCGACATCTGCCGCCAGGTCTGCCGCGAGAACGAGGTCGACATCTTGCGCGGGGTGCTGTCGAGCGATCACATCCACATGTTTGTGTCGGTGCGGCCGAAACTTGCCATCTCGGACCTGGTGCGCAAGATGAAGGGCCGTTCGTCCTACCGGCGCCAGCCGGTAGTCGTTCAGTTCCGGCCCTTTGAGAGCAATATTGCCTTGAAGGAGAAGAACTATGGCAAACGGACACAGTGAAGAGTTCAAGCGGGATGCGGTGCGTATCGCGCTGACGCGCGGCCTGACGCGGCGACAGGTTTCTGCGGATTTTGGGGGGCCTTTCAACGCTGAACAAATGGATCACATCCTTTGACGAAGAAGCGGTTGTTTCCGGGCCCAATCAGGATCTGGCACGGGAGAATGAACGGCTTCGACGGGAGAACCGCATCCTGAAGGAGGAGAGGGACGTGCTAAAAAAGGCCACGGCCTTTTCGCGAGGCAAAAGACGTGAGGGTCGCATTCATCGACCAGTACGACGGTAAACTCAGCCAGCGCCAGCTCTGCTGGCCTGCCTGGAGTAACCGATCGTGGCTACCGTTCACGGCGATCAATCTGCCCCCCCGAAAGGCTGCATCCATCACACCGACCGCGGCAGCCAATATTGTTCGCATGAGGACCAGAAGCCGCTGAAACAGCGCGGCTTCAAGGTCTCGATGAGCGGCAAGGGAAATTGCTATGACAACGCTGCCCTTGAGACCTTCTTCAGACCTTCTTCAAAACACTGAAGGCCGAGCTGGTCTGGCGGCAACACTGGTACATTCGCCGGCAATGCGAACTGGCGCTCCAGTACATCAACGGTTTTTACAACCCACGCCGACGGCACTCAGCCCTCGGATACAAAAGCCCCGTGACTTTCGAACGGAAAGCCGCTTAACATGAGAGCTCCTGGTCCGGAACTGAACCGGGACAAGTCCAGACTGCCCACGTTCTTGCGCGTATTGACCGCCTGACATACGTTCAAATTCTTGTCGGACCTGATCTGCGGTGCGCTTGGCCGTCGCCTCAGCAGTCTTGTCCATTTCCTGTTTCACACGGGCCTCGGCCTTGCGACCGGCAGCGTCAGAGGCGCGGGCCACATCGTCCTTCGTGGCGGCATTGGCCTTGCGCTTGTCCTTGAGCGTGTCACGCACGCCCATGATGTCCTTCGGCTTCATCTCATCCTCATCTTTCGCACGGGTTTTCTTCTTGTTGGTCTGCTTGCGGATTTTGCTGAGAAGCGGCATCCGATTTAGGTCAGTATTGCTGTTATATTTAACATAAACTGCATTATGCGTGTCATGGCCATCCCGCTCGGGTGCTGTCGGAGTACGTAAATAGTGAGACCGAATTAATGAGGTTCGCCTTCAAAGGAAGTCAGAAACATGGGATTTTCTAGGCTCAGGCCTCATAACCAAAACATAACTGTTGCGGCGAGAGCGATGGCCGAGGGGAAGACTTTGGGGCAGCGGTCATATCGGGTGGCGACCCGCGGCCAATCCTTCAGACGCGCGAACATGATCTCGATCACTGCCCGGCAGTGATCAGGCGCCCACGCCCCCCTTTTTGACGCCCAGACTGGACGCTGTACGATGGGCTTTCAGATAGGTCGCATCGATCATGATCGTCGTCAGGTCCGTCGCTTCCGCAGCCACCCCTTCAAATATCCTGGCAAAAACACCCATCTCGCTCCAACGTCTCCAGCGATTATAGAGCGTCTTCGGCGGGCCGTATTCCCTGGGCGCATCGCACCACCGTAAGCCATTGCGATTAATGAAGATTATCCCACTCAACACCCGCCGATCATCAACCCTCGGCTTGCCATGGCTCTTGGAAAAAACGGTCGCAGCCGCGCCATCTGTTCGTCGGTCAGCCAAAAAAGATTGCTCATGATACCCCCTGAAAGTCTGGGGGGGGGTGAAGCATGCGACCAATGCGATCTCAAGCCGATTAATGGGCCCTGAGCCTAGGGTGCCCCAAGGCGGGGCACGCTTTCCACCCGTGCAGTATGTTTGCGTTACTTCGCCCGATTGACCATGCCAAACAGATCCCGTGGATCATCCGGGTCGGCCAACATGTCCAGGGTTTCAAAAAACTTCGTGCCTTTAATGGCTTGCTTGACATATCGCAACGCCGAGAAGTCCTCGATTGCAAAGCCGACACTGTCAAACAGCGTGATCTGGCGGTCATCCTTGCGGCCCTGAGCCTGCCCGGTCATCACCTGCCACATCTCAATGACCGGATGATCAGCGTCCAACGCCTGAATCTCGCCTTCAATGCGGGTCTGTTCCGGGTATTCGACAAAAATATCCGAGCGCAACAGGATGTCGCGATGCAACTCGGTCTTGCCCGGACAATCCCCCCCGATGGCATTGATATGCACACCCGCTCCGACCATGTTGTCGGTCAGGATCGTAGCGTTTTTCTTGTCAGCCGTGCAAGTGGTGATGATCTGCGCGCCGAGGATCACCTCTTCAGGCGTTTTGCATTGCACCACGGTCAATCCACACCCGGCCAGGTTTGCCGCGCATTTTGCAGTTGCCGCCGGGTCGGTATCATAAAGGCGCACGGTGTCGATGCCGCAAAGCGCCTTGAAGGCCAGACACTGGAACTCTGACTGCGCACCATTTCCGATCATCGCCATGGTGGTCGCGCCCTTGGGGGCGAGGTATTTCCCCACCAGGGCCGAAGTCGCCGCAGTGCGCAGCGCGGTGAGGATCGTCATTTCGGTCAGAAGCGTCGGATAACCGGTATAGACATCCGCGAGCAGGCCAAAGGCAGTCACGGTCTGCAACCCCTCCGAGGTGTTTTTCGGATGCCCGTTCACATATTTGAACCCATAGGCCTCACCATCCGAGGTCGGCATCAGCTCAATCACCCCATGCGGAGAATGGGCGGGCACGCGCGGGGTCTTGTCGAAACTTTCCCATCGTTTGAAATCGCGTTCAATCTCGGCCGCGATCCCGGTCATCATCTGTTCCAGCCCGATATGGTGGATCAGTTTCATCATGTGGTCGACGGATACAAAAGGCACCAGCGCCTTGTCGGACGGTTGCATGGTCATGGCTCCTTAACGGCGAGCAAGGTGGATGCCGGCAATCATGCAGCGCACGGATCCACCAGCGGTTTCAATTGTGGGTATGGACAGCGGCAACGGCGTTGCACTTTGTTCAATAATGGCGATCGGATCGGGGCGCCGCGCCTTTAGGGCGCGTGCGGACAGGACCTGAAGCGCAATCATCAGAAGCTCCGGGTGGGACGATCAAACACTCGCCGTCCCAAAAGCGAGGCCGTGAGGTCCACCATCAGCATGGCCGTGCGCCCGCGTTCATCCAGAAACGGGTTCAACTCAACCAGATCCAAAGAGGTTACAAGCCCACTGTCACACAGCAGCTCCATCACCAGATGCGCCTCGCGTTCGGTTGCCCCACCGGGCACGGTTGTACCAACCGCGGGCGCGATGGACGGATCCAGAAAATCCACATCCAGCGACACATGCAGCATCCCGTTTGCCGCTTTCACCCGATCCAGAAATGACACCAGGGGTGCCTTGATCCCATGTTCATCAATCGCCCGCATATCGGCCAGCATCGCATTATGTTTGGCCAGTGCCGCATGTTCCGCAGGATCGACCGAGCGCAGCCCCATCATGCCCACATGTTCAACCTCAACCTTGGCTTCCAGCGCAGGAAAATCATGAAACCCCGGCTGCCCGGTAAAATAAGCAACCGGGGTGCCGTGCAGGTTGCCACTCTCGGTGCTTTGCGGCGTGTGGAAATCCGTATGCGCGTCCAGCCAAAGAACAAAAAGAGGGCGCCCCTGCGACTTGGCATAGGCCGCCATACCGGCCACCGATCCCATCGCAAGCGCGTGGTCTCCGCCCAAAAAAACTGGCATCCCCCGTAGCGCAGATGCCTGGGCCGTGCGACTCAAGGCCCGTGTCCAACCGACACATTCCGGCAGTTGAACCAGATGGTCATGCGCGGGCATGTTCTCCGGATCCGGGACCACATCCCCGATATCTTCCACCTGATGCCCCAGCGCCGTCAGCGCCTCGGCCAGTCCAGCCACCCGATAGGCATCCGGACCCATCCGGCACCCCTGACGCTTCTTGCCCGAATCCATCGGGGCCCCAACGAGAATGATGTTTTTCTGTTCCATATCTCATCTATTCGCGAGGATCCGGCTTGCCGGAAGGGATTAAATTGATCAAAATGATCCCGCATCGATCAAATTGGAAAGCATTGATGGACAAACTGGACACTCGCCTCCTAACGCTTCTGCATCGCGATGGCCGTGCCTCCGTGTCAGAGCTTGCCGACCACCTTGGGGTCACACGCACCACGGTGCGCACCCGGCTTGACGCCCTCAAGGCGCGGGGCGAGGTGGTTGGCTTCACTGTTGTCACCCGGCAGGACGTGGCCCCCAACCCGGTTCGGGGGCTGATGATGCTGGGCATCGAGGGGCGCGGCACCGAACGGCTCATGTCCCGCGTCGCTGCCCTTCCGCAGGTCATGGCCGTGCATTCCACAAACGGCACCTGGGACCTGATTGCCGAAATCGGCACCCAGACCCTGGAAGAACTGGATCAGGTGCTCTTTGCCATTCGCCGGATGGAAGGCATCACGCGGTCCGAAACCCACCTGCTGCTCTCGACCAAACGCGGGCGATAATCCGCCAGCACGCCCTTTCATTCCCCCTTCCCCAGCCTCGGAACTGACGCTAAACAGGTCACCCGAACAGGAGAGATCATGGACACCAACACCCGCATTTCCCAGACCATCGCAACCGATATTTCCGCGTCTTCCCAACAAGTTAATGCAGCAGTTGAGTTGCTTGATGGCGGTGCCACCGTGCCTTTCATCGCCCGATACCGGAAAGAAGTCACCGGCGGGCTGGATGACACCCAGCTGCGCACACTTGCCGACCGGCTAACCTATCTGCGTGAGATGGAAGCCCGGCGCGAGGTCATTCTGGGCAGCATCCGGGATCAGGGAAAACTCACCGAAGACCTGGCCAGATCCATCGCCGCGGCAGACACGAAATCCACACTCGAAGACCTTTATCTACCCTATAAACCCAAGCGCCGCACCAAGGCGATGATCGCGCGGGAAAACGGGCTGGAACCGCTTCTGGACAAAATCCGCAGCAACCGAACCATCGCCCCCGTGACCCATGCCGAAGCTTACCTGAGCGAGGCCGTTCCGACAGCAAAAGACGCGCTCAATGGCGCTCGGGACATTCTGGTCGAAGAGCTTTCTGAAAATGCGGAACTTATCGGTGCCCTGCGCGTATTCATGCAGCGCGAGGCCCTTCTGACGGCCAAGCTTGTCGCAGGTCAGGAACAGGCCGGGGCAAAGTTCTCGGATTATTTTGATCATCAGGAATTGTGGTCAAAAACCCCGTCACACCGGGCGCTGGCCATGCTGCGCGCCTCGAAGGAAGGGGTGATCACACTTGATATTGCGCCCGATGAAGAGGGCGCAGCGCGGGCGGTGGATATGGTTGCCGCCCGGTTGGAGGCTGGCGGTCAAACCCCCGGGGATGAGTGGCTGCGCACCGTCGCCCGCTGGGCGTGGCGGGTAAAGCTTGCGCTGTCGATGACGCTGGACCTGATGGGGGACCTGCGTGCCCGCGCCCATGACGAAGCGATTGATGTTTTTGCCCGCAACCTCAAGGACTTGCTTCTTGCCGCCCCGGCCGGGCCGCTCACCACATTGGGTCTGGATCCGGGCATTCGCACCGGGGTGAAAGCAGCCGTGGTGGATGCCACCGGCAAGCTTTTGGACACGGCCACGCTCTATCCTTTTCAGCCAAGAATGGATGTGCAGGGGGCACAGGCCGCAATCCTTGCGTTGATCGCCAAACACAAAATCGAGTTGATTGCCATTGGCAACGGCACCGCCTCGCGCGAGACAGAGCGCCTGGTCGCCGACACGCTGAAACGCCTGCCTGCGGGCGTGAAAGCCCCAACCAAGGTTGTGGTCAGCGAGGCGGGCGCGTCGGTTTATTCCGCGTCCGAACTGGCCGCAAAGGAATTCCCCGAGCTTGACGTATCGCTGCGGGGCGCCGCGTCGATTGCGCGGCGCTTGCAAGACCCGCTGGCCGAGCTGGTGAAAATTGACCCGCAATCCATCGGCGTCGGGCAATATCAGCATGACGTGGACCAGCGCCGCCTGTCAAAATCGCTGGAAGCGGTGGTTGAGGACGCAGTGAACGCGGTGGGGGTGGACCTGAACATGGCCTCAGCCCCACTGCTTGCCCATGTGTCGGGCCTGTCGTCATCGCTGGCGCAATCCATCGTGACCCATCGCGATATCCACGGCGCATTTCCGTCGCGCAAGGCGCTTATGAAAGTCACCGGGCTTGGTCCCCGCGCCTTTGAACAATGCGCGGGTTTTTTGCGCATCCGGGACGGGGAAGAACCGCTTGATGCCTCCGCCGTGCACCCGGAAGCCTATGATATCGCGCGGAAAATCGTTTCCGCCTGCGGGCGGGACCTGCGGGATCTGATGGGCAATGAAGGCGCGTTGAAATCGCTCAAAGCGGCCGATTTTGTCAGCGGTGATTTCGGCCTGCCCACCGTGCGCGATATCTTTTCGGAACTGGAAAAACCGGGCCGCGACCCACGCCCCAGCTTCAAAACCGCGAGCTTTACCGATGGCGTGGAAGAGATTTCAGACCTGAAACCCGGCATGGTGCTGGAAGGCACGGTGACCAATGTCGCCGCTTTCGGGGCCTTTGTGGATATCGGGGTGCATCAGGATGGGCTGGTGCATATCAGCCAATTGGCCGATCGGTTCGTGAAAGACCCGCATGAAGTGGTGAAAACCGGCGATGTGGTCAAGGTGACGGTGACCGAGGTGGACATTCCGCGCAAACGTATCGGGTTGACCATGCGCAAGGACGGCGGGGCGTCCGCCAAAGAAGATCGCAATGCACGGGGTCCGGGCAAGCAACAGGACCGCCGCCCACCGCGTGGCGGCAAACCGGGTGGGCGCAACATGCCCTCCGGCCCGAAATCATCGGGCGGGCCTCAGGTGGGTGGGCTTGGATCGGCGCTTTTGGATGCGATGAAGAAGAAATGAAATGACGCCCCGGTCAAATCAGGCCGGGGCGTTTTCAGGCTGTCTGTTGTGGCGACAATCGTGCCGCGCCGAGCGCCGACAGGCCCAGCATCAGGGCGGCCACGGCCAGACAGGCAGGCAATCCGCCGAGCTGGTAGCTCACCCCGGACAGAACTGTGCCAATCAGCCGCCCGGCGGCATTCGCCATATAGTAAAACCCCACATCCATCGTGACCCGTTTTTCATCCGTAAAGGCGAGGATCAGGTAGGAATGCAGGGACGAGTTCAGCGCAAAGAGCGCACCAAAGAGCAAAAGTCCAACCACCAAAGTAAGGGTGAGCCACATCGCGGGGGATCCCGCCAGATAGGTCACCAATGCCAGCACCGCAGGCACCAATGCAAGCCATGCGACAGCGCGGGTTGCCAGCCGGGTCAACTCCCCTGCCCCGCGCGCCTTGGCCCGCAACAGCCGGGGCGCATTGGCCTGCACCACGCCGTAGAAGATGATCCAGAGCGCCATGAAACCGCCCACCAGAAAGAATGCCCTGTGATCCCCTTTGGAGCTGCCATCTGACAAAACAGCATGGAAATAGATCGGGATGCCGACCACAAACCACACATCCCGCGCACCGAACAGGAAGACGCGGGCGAAGCTGAGCCAGTTGATATTGCGGTTCTTGGAAAAGACCTCTCGGAATTTGGCATCTTTGCGCCCGGCTGGCAGGCCCGTGGGCATTTTTGCCATGATGGCTGCGAGGATCACGCCCAGCACAGCGGCCATGCCAAGCAGGGCCGCGTTGAACCCGGCGAGCGCCAAAAGCGCCGCACCCAGCAAAAAGCCCAGCCCTTTCACCGCGTTTTTCGATCCGGTCAGCACAGCAACCCAACGGAAGAGCCCATCCCCTTCGGTGGGGGCGAGCAGTTTGACCGCCGATTTCGACGACATTTTCGCCAGATCCTTGGCCACGCCGGACGCGCCCTGCACCAGCATCACATAGGCAACGGACAGGGTGACGGTCCATGTCGGGTCCAATTGTGTCAGCGCCAGAAGGGCGATGATCTGAAGCCCAAGCCCCGCATATAGCGTCGATGTCAGACCAAATCGCGCGGCGATCCAGCCCGCAGACAGGTTGGTGATGACCCCTGCGATCTCATACAAAACAAAGAGATAGGCCAGCTCAACCGGCGAAAACCCCAGCGTGTGAAAGTGCAACAGCACCAACATGCGCAGCGCACCATCACTCAGCATGAAAGCCCAATAGGCGGCGGTGACGGCCATATAGGCCGCCATGCCGGTGGGCCGTTCCGCAGGTTGTGTCACAGGGATTTCCCAACCATCAGGGCCACATCCGCCAGACGCATCGCATAGCCCCATTCATTGTCATACCAGGCATAGATCTTCAGTTGGGTGCCGTTCACAACCATGGTCGAGAGCGCATCAATAATCGAACTGCGGTCATCATTGGTGTAGTCGGTGGATACCAGCGGACGGTCCTCATAGCCCAGAATGCCCCTGAGCGGCCCGTCGGCGGCAGCTTTGAAGGCCGCGTTCACCTCTTCGGCCGTGGTCTCACGCTCCAGCTCAAACACAATATCGGTCAGCGAGGCATTCAAGAGCGGCACCCGCACCGCGTGGCCATTGAGCTTGCCGGTCAGCTCCGGGAAAATCTGGGTGATCGCCTTGGCCGAGCCGGTGGTGGTGGGGATCAGCGAATTCAGGGCAGAACGCGCGCGACGCAGATCTTTTGCCGGGCGATCGACGATGGTCTGCGTGTTGGTCACATCGTGGATCGTGGTCATGGATCCGTGTTTGATGCCGAAATTGTCCAGAACCACTTTCACCACGGGCGCGAGGCAATTGGTGGTGCAGCTGGCGGCGGTGACGATGCGGTGGATGTCGGCGTCATAGATGTGATCGTTCACACCGAACACGATATTGGCGGCTTCGTCTTCTTTGACCGGAGCTGAGACCACAACCTTCTTCACACCTGCCGCGAAATAGGGGGCGAGTTTCTCGGCGGTTTTGAAGGCACCGGTGCAGTCGATCACCACGTCAACGCCGTGCAAAGGCAGCTCTTCCAGATTGCGGGTACAGGTCACCGGCAGGCGGGTGCCGTCGATGGTGATGCTGTCCGCGTCGTGGGAAAACGCCGCGGGCCAGCGGCCATGCACCGTGTCGAATTCCAACAGATGCGCATGCATCTCGGGGTCGCCGACCGCATCGTTCAGAAAGGCAATTTTTGCGCCGCGTTCCAGAAGCGGGCGCAGGGCAAGCTTGCCCATCCGGCCCAGGCCATTGATCGCGTAGGTGGTCATTTCTTTTCTCCAGACTGGGAAATTTCATCAAGTTCGTTTTGCAGCGACAGGCGGTCCAGCGCATGGACATCAAGTGCTGCAAACAGGGTCAGACGGCGATGGAGTTCGCCATATACCCGCTGAAACCCCAGCAGCATCTCGGCTGGGGTCGCGTGGTTTTGCGGGGTTGCCGGATCCGGCACGCCCCAATGGGCCGTCACTGGCAAACCCGGCCAGCTCGGACAATCTTCGTTTGCGGCCCGGTCACAGACGGTGAACACAAAGTCGAAAACTTCGCCCTCCAGGTCGGACAGGTGTCGGGGGCGCAACCCCGTCACATCATGTCCCTTGTCCTGCAAAATCTGCAAACAAACCGGGTTCAGCGCCACGGCGGGTCGGGTGCCCGCGGAACGGACCTCAAACCGCCCGCCAGCAAGGTCGCGCAGGATCACCTCTGCCATGATTGAGCGGGCCGAATTTCCGGTGCAGAGAAACAGAACTTTCTGCTTGTCTCGCGGCGGGGAGAAGATTTCCGGCACCGCACAATTGGCTGGGCGCCCCCGGCAGCAATCCTTGTAAAGATAGCTTGTCAGGCTATCGGCCCCCTCCGGATCAAAGCGGTAAAGCTGGCTGCGGCCCTCGCGTTTCTGTTCAATCAGACCGGCACGAAGCAATGTTCCCAGATAGACCGACATGGTATTGGTTCGCTGACCCAGAATTTCCGCAAGATCACCCGACGCGACATAATCCGGATAGCGTCGCACCAGCAGGCGATACAGCGCCATGCGGCCTGCATGTCCCAAAGCTGTGAGGCGTTCGATCTGCAACTTGTCCATGAGGCGGTCCTCCTCCAAGACTTCCATATTTCATGAATAAATGAAGTATGAAACAGAAAAGTGACAGATTCCAAAACCACCTGACATAAAACGGCCCGCACAGGGCGGGCCGTTTTATTGGTTTGTTGAAGTGTTTCGCCTTATTATTGAGACACAATAATGAGGCGAAACGCTCGAAACCTACTGATGTTGCGGGCGTTTCGAAATCAACTTGTGACTCAAGTTAATCTCGAAACGCTTTAGAGGATCAGTTCCCGTCGGAATTCAGTGCGTTTGGATCAAACACATTTCCGAACCCGGAATTGTTGCCACCACTGCCTGACGGGGCGGCCTCTTCCCCATTGCTGCCTTCATCGCCACCCAGGGTGTTTGGTGCAAACACGTTCCCAAACCCCGAGTTGTTCGAAGGTTTCGGTGCCGTTTGCGCCCCTGCCCCACCCTGTTGCTGGGCTTTCTCAGCAGCTTCCTTGGCGCGTTTGTCACGCAGCTCCTGAATGCGGCGCTCGGTTTCCAGGCGCTTTTGCTCCTGCACACCAGCGATACATTGATCGGGGTTATAGGCCATCGCAGAGCCAATCACCGAAGCCATGCCGAGCAGCACCACGATCAGCGCAATCGCGGCCGGGTTGCGGCTGATGATACCGGGCACTTCGACCTTCCCTGCAAGCTCGCTTACGGTGGCATCCTTGCGCGCCTCGGCAACCAGGGCCTTGCGCTTGATATTGGCCTCGTTGATCAGGGCAAAAATCACGGTCAGGGCGACAATCATAAAGGCCAGGGCCGAGATTGACGGGTTGATGCCGTAACGCACTTTCTGCGCCAGTTCGATGGTCAGCGTCGGGTATTCCCCGAAGGTGAAGGTGGTGGTGTTGTAGTTCTCGAACGAGGCGAGGAACGCCAGCACCGCCGCTGAGGCAATTGCCGGGAACATGAACGGAAGCATCACCTTGCGGAAGGCCTGGGCATGGGTGGCCCCCAGATCCAGCGCCGCTTCGGTCAGCGTCGTGTCATAACGCTGCAGACGGGCCACCAGCACCAGCATGCAATAGCTGGCGATAAAGGTGGACTGACCGATGATGGTCAGAAACAGCCCGTTTGACAGGAAGCTGTCCGCCCCCAGCCCCAGCATCCGGTTGATGCGATCCCAGAACACCAGGGTCGAGATCCCCAGCACCACGCCGGGAATAAGGATCGGCGCAATGATAATGGTGTAGTAGGTGGCCCGAAGTTTGGGCCAGATCTGGGTCAGCATCAGCGCCCCCGCCAACCCCATCGACACCGACAGGATCACCGTGCCAGCGCCTACCAGGATCGAGTTCCAGATGCCCGTAAGGATACGTTCATCCTGAAACAGAACCCCAAACCAGTCGAAGGTCAGGCACTCCCATGGCGTCATGCTGGGAAATGTCGGCGAGTTGAACGCCGTCATCGACATGATGATCAACGGACCCAGCAGATAGGCAAAGAAGATACCCAGATAGATCCAGATCGAGATACGGATGATTTTATCAGAGCTCATTTGCCGATATCCCCCATGTTCACTTTGAACAGGCGCATCACTGCCAGAACCAGCAAGATACAGGTGACCAGAAGGACAATTGCGTAAGCCGCCCCCTGTGGCCAGTCAGAGTTGTCGTTGAACTGCTGGTATATCAGCTGGGTGAACCAGAGCGACGAAGGACCACCAAGGATCTGGGGCGCCGCCAGCGCACCGGCGGACAACATGAACACCATGGTGCAGCCCGAGCTGATCCCCGGTTTGGCGTAAGGAATGACCACCCGCCAGTGAATCCGCCACCAGGGCGCGCCCAGATCACGGGCGGCCTCGATCTGATTGCCATCGAGGCTTTCGATCACGTTATACATCGGGAAGATCATCAACAGGATATAGGCATAGCCCAGACCCGCATAGAGCGCGATGTCATTGCGGATAAAATCAAACGGTGTGTCAAAGATCCCGGACCCGACCAAAATCGTGTTCAGCACCCCGCTTTCACCAAAGATGATCCGCAGGGCAAAGGCCCGCAGGATCTCATTGATCCAGTAGGGAATGATCAGCATCAAGGCGAAGATGCGAATGTGATTGCCTTTGCTCTGCCCCAGATAATAAGCGATCGGATAACAGAACAGCAGGTTGAAGACGGTCACACAGACCGCAGCCACCAGCGTGCGGAAGAACACTTTCAGGTCCACCGCATTGTAATCCTGCGACCCGCCTTCCGGGCCATAGATCAGATATTTGTAGTTCTCCAGCGTATAGACATCCTTTGGCCCGCCGATCTCCGGGGGTGGCAGGTTGGGCCGGAATGAGAAATCAAGCATCGACAGCTGGGGCAGTATGATCAGGCCCACGACCCAGAAGAGGACAAGCCCCAACATGATCGACCCCATAAGCGTGCCGTTGCGATTGAAAAATTCTTTCAGGAAGCCAGGCATATCTGTCCCCCTTACTCGCTTGCCAGTTCGCCGGCAGGCACAACAACCGCGTTGTTGACGTCATATTCCAGCGTAATGGGTTGGCCGGTGTGATCTTCAAAAGACTGGCCAAGATTGGGGATGGAGATCTTGATCTCCTTGCCGCCATCGCCCTCGGTGAAGATGTTATAGGTGTTGCCCTCAAACTCCTCATGGGTCACCTGCGCGGTCACGAAATGGTCTCCCTGCGTGCCGGTGGGAGCCAGCGAAAGTGCCTCTGGCCGGATGAACATCATGGCATCATCACCAACCTGCAACTTTCCCTGATTGGCGGTGGAAATCCGCGCGTGCAGTTCGCCTGAGCGGTTGGTGCTGATCAGCGCCTCATTGCCGATGATTTTGCTGACCTTGCCGCGGAACACATTGTTCTCGCCGACAAAGCTGGCCGCAAAGGCGGTGGCCGGGTCGTTGTAGATGGTCTTGCCATCGGCAATCTGGTCGATCACACCAGCCCGCATCACCGCGATGTCGTCCGACATGGTCAGAGCTTCACCCTGGTCATGGGTGATGTAGATAAAGGTAATCCCCACCCGCTGCTGAATTTCGCGCAGCTCGGTGCGCATATGCTGACGCAGCTTGAGATCAAGGGCTGACAGCGGTTCGTCAAGCAGCAGCACATCGGGTTCGGCACAAAGCGCACGGGCAATCGCCACACGTTGTTTCTGGCCACCCGACAGCTCGGACGGCAGTTTGTCGCCCTGCCCCGGCAGCGCGATCATGTCCAGAAGCTCATCGGCACGCTTGCGGCGTTCGCGCGCGCTGGCACCTTGGATTTCCATCGAGAAGGTAATATTTTCCCAGATTTTCATCAGAGGGAAAAGCGCGAGGTTTTGAAAGATCAGGGCGGTTGGGCGTTTGTTCGGCCCGATGCCCTTCATGTTTTTCCCACCGATCAGCACATTGCCTTCGCTGGGGTCAAGAAAACCCGATACCGCCCGCAGGATGGTGGTCTTGCCACAGCCAGATGGCCCGAGGAACGAAAAGAAATCGCCCCCTTTGATGTTCACATTGGCATCGCGCACGGCGACGAAGTCCCCAAAGCGGATCCACAGGTTTTCCAGATCGACGCCTACTCCGGCACTCATATGGCTTCTCCTCATTGGCTCATAGCTTTCTCGGTCCCTCGTGAAGGGTTGACAGCTGAGCCTGTTGAAAACGGTTGGTTGGCCCTGCCCGTCACAGGCAGGGCCGATATATCAGAGCGATCAGGCGCTCTTGAACTTGTTGACGAACTCGGTGCGGACATCCGCATACCACGGGGCCTCAGCCGGCCATGGGTTCAGGTTCGCCAGGCTGTCGCCCGGATAGGCTTCGGCAAAGTTCTTTTTATAGGTGTCGCCCGAATAGGTGTCGGCACCCAGCACCGGCGAGTTGTAGCCGTGGCTGTCAATCGCCTTGCCGGCCGGTTCCTTGCGATAGGCGTAGTCGATGAAAGCATAAACCTGCTCTTCGTTTTTCGCGCCAATTGGCATCGACATGCCGTCGACCCAGGCCATCGCCCCTTCGACCGGCGCCTGGTAATGCACAGGCTCGCCCGCAGACTTCAGCGCCAGAGGCGGACCATCCCAGGTCTGGCCAACCACAACACCTTCGTTCAGCAGGCCGTTTTTCTGGGTGTCGGCATCGTTCCAGATCAGTTTGATGCGCGACTTGCGTGCAATGCACCAATCCGCCACCTGACCCCAGACTTTGCGCATGGTTTCTTCATCGTTGTAGGCAGCCCAGATCGAGCCCGGCTCCATCTCACCAGACGCTTCCATGTAAAGACCGGCACCCAGCATCATCGAATGCGCACGCCCCATGGTCTTGCCAGCATTCTCTTCCGACCAGACATCGCCATAGCTCGGCGCGTCACCCGCCGGCAGCCATTTGTCGGTGCGATAGGCAATCCCTTCGGTGCCCCAGATATGCGGCAGCCAATGTGCCCCGTTGCCGCCAAAGTCCCATGCATCCGTGCCGATCTTCGACATGGCAGGGTTGACCGCATCCAGGTTGACCTTGTTCAGGTCAAACGGTTTCAGAAGCTCAAGCGGGCCCCATTGCAGGGACCGGTTGTTGGTCGGAGATACGATGTCGAACCCCTGACCCTTGGTGGCCTTCATCTTGTTGATGATCTCTTCGTTCGACCCGATCCCGGTGTAATTCACCTTAATGCCGGTCTCAGCCTCGAAACCCGCGATGAACTCTGGTGGCAGATAATCCGACCACATCAGGATATTGATCTCACCCGACGAGGCCAGGGCAGATTTCACATAGAGCGGCGATGCCAGAGCAGCGGCCCCCATTGTGGTCGCACCCTTCAGCACCGAGCGGCGGGTAAGGTTCTGTTTGGTTGTCATGACAAACTCCCGTTGGATTTGTTTTTTTGATTGTATCATTAGTTTTGGTAATTTCCGGCACAACGGATAGCGCCAATTGAAAACCCTTTTTTGATCCAATTGGCCCTAGAACTGAGCGTAGCATTTCCCTCCTTCTCTTGTCACGGAGCAACGTAACCTCATTTTTCACGGGGAGATCACAGTTTTGCGACACCTGAATTGAATTTCCCCCGACCCCCTTTGGCAGGTCAGGCTGATTCGCGGCAAACCGAAATCATCCTTTCCCGCGCCGTGAAGACGCACGTGCCACACTCCAATCTTGACGCCAGCACAGATATGCGACCTGTTCAGAGGGAACAGAGATCAATACCGATCGGGAAACCCTATGACAGCCCAGAGACCGCCCCGAAAAAACGTGCTCTTTATCATCATCGACCAGTTGCGCGCGGATTGCGTGAGTGGCGCGATGGCAGATCATGTCGATCTGCCCAACCTGCGCAGCCTGATGCGGGATGCCGTTTCATTCGAACGTCATTTTTCGGTGGTCAACCCGTGCGGTCCGTCACGCGCCTCGATCCTGACCGGGCAATATTCAATGAACCACCGCTCAGTCCGCAATGGCACCCCGCTGCGCCATGACACGCCCAATGTGGCGACGGAAATGCGCAAGGCGGGGTATTTGCCGATGCTGTTTGGGTATACCGACACATCCGGCGACCCGCGCATTCACCACCCCAACGATCCCGCGGTGCAAAGCTATGAATATCCGATGACCGGGTTTCACGAGATGCTCGAAATGCGTCTGGAACAATCGCTGCCCTGGCAGAGTTACCTGATCCGCAACGGGTATCAGTTTGACGATTACTGGGATCTTTACAAACCGGTCTCCCCAAGCGGCAAACCCCCAAAGCTGAATGATCCCGCAGTTTACAAGGCCGAACACAGCGATACGGCGTTTCTGACCGGCCGGTTTTTGGAAACGATGGATGCCTATGCAAAACAGGGCTGGTTTGCGCATCTGACCTATATTCGCCCCCACCCTCCGCTGGTGGCACCTGCCCCCTATAATGACATGTATGACCCGGCCGGGCTGCCCCTGCCCAACCGGCTGGACAGCGCTGAAAGGGACGCGGCCCTGCACCCGTATTTTACCCCCGCTCAGAAAAGCAGCACCGTGGTGGATTTTGTCAAAGGGTTCCCTGACCTGTCCCCGACAGATGAGGCCATCCAGACCCTGCGCGCCGTTTATCTGGGGTTGGCCACCGAGGTAGACCATCACATCGGGCGGGTCATTCAGTTCCTGAAGGACAGCGGGCAATATGACGACACATTGCTGATCGTGACCGCTGATCACGGCGAAATGCTGGGGGATCATCACCTTTGGGGGAAGATGACTTTGCATGACGCGGCCTATCATACCCCATTGATCATACGCCTGCCCGGCAATGACGCGCGGGCGGGAGAGCGGATTTCCCAGCCCACCGAGTCGATCGACCTGATGCCCACGATCCTCGACTGGGTTGGACAGGAGGTGCCAAACTCCGTTGATGGCCGCTCGCTCCTGCCATTGATCCAGGGCGATATCCCATCGGATTGGCGGCGCTATTCCTTTTCCGAACTGGATTTCGCGGATCCCGAACACCCAACCCGGTGGGAACGCGAGCTCGGAACAGATCCCAGCACGTCCAACCTGTCGATCCTGCGTGACGAGCAGCTGACGCTGATTGAATTTGCAGCCGAAACGCTGGACCCGATCCTGTTTGACCATCGCGCAAACGGCGAGACTGAGAATGTGGCGCACAACCCCTCTTACGCGGCGGATCTCGCACGCATGTCCCGACAGATGCTGCGTCACCGAATGCGCAATATGGATCACACATTGTCGATGGATATGATTACCCACTCAGGACCCCGGCATTTTTCCCGACATCGGTGATGCTCCCGCGCGCGGCTGATCCTCTGCGAGGATCGCCATCACTTGGGGGTGGCCTCGCTTCGCTCGGCAGTTTTTCCAGCCGCAATGCGGCAGGGGCGCTGCCCCTCGCCCCCGCTCTGTGAGCGGGCCCTCACCCCGAGATATTTGGCCCAACTGGACCGAGCGTGCAAAAGTGGCCAAAAATCAGAACAATATAAGAACTTGCAAAAGTAACCGACCTTCGCCGCGCCGTGCGTGAACTAGTAAGATGCGGACAAAAAAGCCATTCCCCTCGCTTCCCCTAATGTCTGGTTTGGCGAACCGTTCAACATTCGCTGATTTTTGGAAAGATTTGTACAGTTGCAGCTATTGGTAAGCTGGCGGTGGATTTTCTCCTAGCCAAGTCATCCAATGAACCCAAACATCCACACCGTTGTTCTTTAATGTTTCAAACAGGTCATTTTGGCGATGTCCGATACTACGCACATCGCGATACAGATCGTTACCGACAAGTTCGACGGAGCGAAGAGTTGGCATGGCCAAAAGAGCCTCGGTGTTTGAAACGGGTACGCCGCCTTCAATCACTTCCAACTTATCAAAGCCCGCTAACAGATTTAGATCGAGTTCGGGGATCATCGATGAAGCTTCAAAAACCCGTAGGTTTCGCAAATGTTGAAGTCCCTCAAAGCTCGATATGTCGAAGTCTTCCGTCTCACCATCCCAAGTCGGACTTACGTAGAAATAGATTTCTAGGCCTCCATCAAAGGATAACGTTTCCACCTCATCGAGAAGGCTCTGGCCGAGGGGATATCGGGCGAGGTAATCATACGCCGGTTGAATTATTCCAAACCCAAGGTCCCATGGATCGGACACAGGTTGGTCTAGGACCCAAGACAGGAAATCAGAGCTTTCCCCTAAATCGATGTGCCCTTCCTCAAGAAGCGATGACAGCACCACAAGTTTTAAGTTTGGATCAGCAAATGGCGCTCCAGTTTCACCGCGAGGCTCCGGGTAGGATTGAGCGGTCGCAGTCTGCGAAAGTGCGGCCGCGCCAATTGCTATCGCGCCACTCCATGCCTGCAAACCTTTCAAAATGCCAACGCCCCCCAATTTTCTTTCCATCTCAACGGTTACATTGGCCGGAGAGTATAAAGAGATTCATAGTTCGATCCACCCTTCATCCTTAGACATCAAGGCAAGCATTGCGACACCATGGTGACATTGCCATCAAGTCCCACAATTCCCAAGCCGGCATTCGCTTTAATGAAGAAAATAGGTCAAAATGGGCTCTGACTTTGAAGCCGCCGCGTCCTGAACGAACGGCGGCTTCAGGTTTCGGCATCAGCGAGAGCCCGGTAGACCGTCATTCTGGAAACGCCGAGATCACGGGCGATCTGGGCTTTTGCGGTGCCCTCACCTGCCAGCCGCCGGATTTCCTCATCATCTACAGACTTTCGCCGCCCCTTGTAGATGCCTTTATCTTTGGCGACTTCGATTCCAGCGCGTTGACGATCCCGAATGAACTTGAGCTCCATGTCGGCGACCATGCCGAGGACGGTGATGACCATGCGGCCCATATCCCCGGCGGTGGTGACTTCCGGTTCAAGCACCCGGAGCGATGCGCCTTTGGCATCAAGTTCATGGACCAGATTCAGCACATCGCGAGTGGATCGGCCGAGGCGATCGAGACGATGCACGACCAATTCGTCCCCGTCGCGCAGAAACTCCATCACTGTCGCCAGCTCAGAACGATCATCACGGGAAGCACCAGAAACGGTTTCCGAACGGATGACCTCACATCCCGCCGCATTCAGCTTTGCTTTCTGAATGTCGAGATCCTGGCTTGATGTACTGACGCGGGCGTATCCGATCTTAGGCATGGGAACCTGTCACATTAGGGTGGCTTACGCTTTGATGCTGTACCATTAGTCGTTTGACTACCCATTTGTGACATTTCACTTTGTCACATCAGCCTGTCTCCTGTGGGTGCACTCTTTTGTGCATATGGATCACGCCGCTTGTCGTCCAAAGTCGATCCGCTTGTCCAAATCCACATCAAACCGCCCGTAGGGATTGATGTGCGAATAGATCAATGGGGAGAGACCACGGTAATCGCGCTCAGACAGGCGGTTTGCCCAGGTCGGCTCCGACAGCACCGATTGCACCATACGAGTATTCACATAAACGAGGGATGCCTGAAGCAAATGCAGCGCATGCGCTGAGATTTCCTGATCGGCAATCCGGTTGCTGGAAATCTCGCCGCCCTTGCCGAAGAAGATAAAGCCGTTGGCGCTGTTCCAGTTCTCAACCACATTCAGGCCCTCATGGATTTCGCGGCGGAACGTCTCGGATCGGAGATAACGACACAGGAAGATTGTTTTGATTGCCTGGCCGAGTTCAGCAAGTGCCTTGTAGGTTGGGTGCATGACATCAGCACGCGCAAAGCAGCGGAGAATGGCTTCCGGGTCCGCAGTGCCGTGCTGCATGGCCGCAGCGTATTTGACCATCTCATCATATTGCCGCTCAATCTCATTCCAATCGATCGTACCTGACAGGATTGGCAATAGGTTTGGAAGCTTCGCCCGCATGCCAGCGCTCGGCAGGGCCAGCTTCTGTTCGGCGATCGCTTTCAGCCGTGGGGCAAGCTCAAAGCCGAGAAGGTGACAGAATGCAAACCCAATTGCGCTTTGGCCATGGCTGTCCACATATTGGCGCTGGATCTCCATGTCCGTGCAATGACGCAGCACACCTTCGATCATGGATGCCACTTCAGACGATGAACAGCGCTTCAGCTGAGAATAGATACAGGTCGCTTGCTGCGCGACATGCCAATAGATCATCACCCCACGCCCGCCATAGCGGGCGTGCCATTCCGTCATCAGATTTCGGTCCCAGGCCCCGAACTTGGTGGAGTCTGATGCACAGGCCGTGCCTGCCTCGCCCCAGACGCTGGGATTGCGGATGGCAAGGGTGGCATCTGCAACGCGCGCGGCCGCGGCACGCAGAGAGGCTGGGTCAATATAGCGCCGTCGAATGTGCAACAGCTCGTCATAACTGGTCCCGGGCACCCCAGCAGCAACACGCTTCAAACCCGCATTTGTACCCAGACCATATAAGGAGAGCAGCAAACGTTGATCCCGAATGTCGGCTGGCAACGCCTCTCTGGTCGCGGAGGTCTCAAAGGCATCAAGAAAGCCCGTGTCTAGCGCCGTTTCCTTCAACGTATCCAACAGTCCCGCCATGGGCCATCGCCGATTGACCTCGGATTTGAGGCCAATCAGACCCTTGGGCTCAGGGGCTGGTTTGAAGGGCGTGATGCTGATCCGGTTGTCACCCGACCAGCGCAAGCGGACCATGTCATTGTCAGGTAGCGTGACATTCAGCTCTAGAAGCTCCTGTTCTACTTGCGTGCGAACGGACTGGCTAAATGCCTGTGCGTCCTGAGTGAGGTTCAGCCCGCTGTAATAGGCCGCGCGTTTCTCGGGAAAATCCTTTGGTAGATCATTGTCCGGATTACGATGACGATCCGCACCCTCGATCCAGATTTCCTTTGCCCGAATCCGCTCTCGTAATTGGGTCAGGATACAGAGCTCATAAGATATGAGATTCATCCGGCCTCGTTCATCCAACACAGTTGCACACCATTTGCTCGGGATCGATCCTTCTGGAGCGAGAGAGGCCGGTGCAGTGCGACGCCCTTCTTCGTTGAGGCGGGCAATCAGAGCCAAGGCATCAAGGATCGGTCGCCATGTCTCATTGTTCGACCTAAATCTCAGAACGGATAGTAAGGAAGGCAGCATCGGGCGATAGTGACTGGCATAGGATCCCCGCATCACCGTCTGGATCTGAACATTGAGCGTACCCTTAGCATTGTGCTCATCAATGATGGCCTTCAGCTTGGATGCACCTGCGATGGGAAAGATGACATCCGACACCTTGCCATTCGGCGCCATCATCGCCGCCGTCGCGATATCCACCAGCAATTGTTCCTTGCCGTGTACCTTGTTTATGTCTGCGGCAATTCTACTAATCACCTTGGTTTTTGATCGCGTATCAATGCGATGCACGACTTCGATCAGCAGACGCTCTGATCACATCAAACGGCAGGTCGAGGTCCCGAATGAAGGCAAGCCGA
>NZ_LKBA01000012.1 GCF_001307765.1 Aliiroseovarius crassostreae | reverse complement strand
TCCTTTATAGGTATGGTGGAGTGCAAGCTGAGATGACTTTGCATACTCTGTCGGAGTTATTTTTGAATCTGTGTGGTTCTTTTGAGTTGAAGAGGTATGCGTCGCCGGCTTTGAGGGTTCTGGTTTCTGGTCCGACGGTGATTTCGAGTTCGCCTTCGATGACGATACCGCCTTCATTTGCGTCATGTTCGATCATGGTTTCGCCTGTATCGGCGCCGGGTTCGTATCTTTCGTGTAGGATCTGGAGGCCGTGGAGTTTTGCGTCTCCGACCTGTTTGAGGGTTATTTTTTTCTGTGCGGCTTCGTTTCCCTGGTAGAGGAGGGACGTGAGGTCTCTGAGTTCAGCGGGTGTGAAGAAGTTTTGTGAGGTTGTTGTTGCGTCGGGTTCAAAAAACTCTGACATGGAAATTCCGAAGCCGCCCAGAATTTTGCGCAAACTTGCGACGGACGGGCTGGATCTGTTGGTTTCGATCATTGAGATCTGCCCGTGTGGCACGCCTGCGGATTCGGCGAGCTGCCTTTGAGACATGTTGAATTGCTGTCTTAGCTGCTTCAAACGGGCGCCAACGTCAAATTCGTCCACCATGGATTGGGTCCTTTCATCGCTTTTTGCCAGATTGGGCGATTCAGCGAGTTTTGTCCAAACTCACCTCTAGCAATGCTCAATAAATTGAGCAATACAGGATGCGAGAATCAATGAATATGTGAATCGATCCCGGATTTTTTTGGGGGGAGACACATTCCGTCACCTGTGGAGGAGCCTCACGTGAGCAAGACTGAAACCCTCAAATCCCGCCGCGCCGAGGCTGTTGCCAATGGTGTGGCCACCCGTGGCATTTATGCGGTGCGTGCAGAGAATGCCGAGCTGTGGGATGCCGATGGCAAGCGTTATATCGACTTTGCGGCGGGCATTGCCGTGAACAATACTGGCCATCGTCATCCGAAGCTGATGGCGGCGGTGGCGGCGCAGTCCGAGGCGTTCACCCATACCTGTTTCCACGTGGCGCCTTATGAAAGCTATATCGCGCTGGCGGAGCGTCTGAACGCGTCGACGCCGGGGGAGTTCAAGAAGAAGACCATGCTGGTCACGACCGGTGCGGAAGCGGTGGAAAACGCGGTCAAGATGGCGCGCGCTTATACCGGCCGCTCGGGTGTGATTGCCTTTTCCGGCGCCTTCCATGGGCGCACCCTGATGGGCATGGCGCTTTGCGGCAAGGTGACCCCTTACAAGAAAGCCTTCGGGGCGATGCCGCCCGAGGTGCTGCATGCGCCGTTTCCGAATGAATTCCACGGTGTGAGTGTCGAACAGTCGCTGGCGATCCTGGACAATATGTTCAAAAGCTCGATCGACCCGGAGCGTGTGGCGGCGATGATCATTGAACCGGTGCAGGGCGAGGGGGGCTTCAACATCGCCCAGCCTGAATTCCTGCGCGCGCTGCGCAAGATCTGTGACGATTACGGCATTCTTCTGATTGCGGATGAGGTGCAGGCGGGGATTGCGCGGACGGGTAAACTTTTTGCGTTTGAGCATGCGGGCGTGGCCGCCGATCTGGTGACCATGGCCAAGGGCCTGGCGGGCGGCTTCCCGCTCTCAGCCGTGACTGGCCGGGCCGAGGTTGTCGATGCTGCCCCGGTGGGCGGCATCGGCGGCACCTATGCGGGCAACCCGCTGGCGGTGGCGGCGGCGAATGCTGTGTTTGACGTGATCGAGGAAGAGAAGCTTTGCGACCGCGCCACTGACATTGGTGAGAAGGTCAAATCCCGTCTGAACGCCCTGGCGGCGCGTCAGGGGATGGAAGCGATTGGCGACGTGCGTGGCCTGGGCGCGATGATTGCCTTTGAACTGGTCACCGACCGTGACACCAACGCCCCGGATCCCGCGCTGACCCAGGCCATTGTGGCCGAGGCCGAGGCGCGTGGCCTGATCATTCTGCCCTGCGGCACCCGCGCCAATGCTGTGCGCCTTCTGCCGCCACTGACCATTCCGATGGAACAGCTCGACGAGGCGATGGACATTCTTGAGGCTTCGATTGAAGCTGCCATCAGCAAAACCGCCGCGTAAGCCGCGAACAGGAGACAAAGATATGGCGAAAGATCTTTCCCCCCAATCCCAGCCGGCGCTTGCGTCCTTCAACTGGGATGATGCCTTCCTGCTGGAAGACCAGCTGCTTGAGGATGAGCGTATGGTCCGTGATGCGGCCCGCGCCTACTCTGAAGACAAGCTGATGCCGCGTGTGACCGAGGCGTTTGCGCGCGAAGAGACCGATCCGGAGATCTTCCGTGAGATGGGTGAAATGGGCCTGCTGGGCACCACCATCCCGGAAAAGTTCGGCGGCATTGGCGCAGGTTACGTGACCTATGGTCTGGTGGCGCGCGAAGTCGAGCGCATCGACAGTGGGTATCGTTCGATGATGTCGGTGCAGAGCTCGCTGGTGATGTATCCGATCTATGCCTATGGCACCGAAGAGCAGCGCGCGAAATACCTGCCGAAACTGGCGTCGGGCGAATGGATCGGCTGCTTTGGCCTGACCGAGCCGGATGCGGGGTCCGATCCCGGTTCGATGAAAACCACCGCCAGGAAGGTCGACGGCGGCTATGTGCTGAACGGGTCGAAAATGTGGATCTCCAACGCGCCGATCGCGGATGTGTTTGTGGTCTGGGCCAAATCGGATGCGCATGACGGCAAGATCAAGGGCTTTGTGCTGGACAAAGGCACCAAGGGGCTGTCTGCTCCGAAGATCGAAGGCAAGCTGTCATTGCGCGCGTCGATCACCGGCGAGATCGTGATGGAGAATGTGGAAGTGGGCGAAGACGCCCTGCTGCCGGATGTCTCTGGCCTGAAAGGTCCGTTTGGCTGTCTGAACCGCGCGCGTTACGGCATTGCCTGGGGCGCGATGGGGGCGGCTGAGGCCTGCTGGCACGGTGCCCGTCAATATGGGCTGGACCGCAAACAATTCGGCAAGCCGCTGGCGCAGATGCAACTGTTCCAGCTGAAGCTCGCCAATATGCAGACCGAGATCTCGCTGGGCCTGCAGGCGGCGCTGCGCGTTGGCCGCCTGATGGACGAGGCGAAAGCCGCGCCGGAGATGGTGTCGCTGATCAAGCGCAACAATTGCGGCAAGGCGCTCGATATTGCGCGTCTGGCCCGTGACATGCATGGCGGCAACGGCATCAGCCAGGACTTCCACGTGATCCGTCACATGGTGAACCTTGAGACCGTGAACACCTATGAAGGCACCCATGACGTGCATGCGCTGATCCTGGGCCGTGCCCAGACCGGGCTGCAGGCCTTCGCCTGATCCTGTCGAACAGATCCGGCCACTTGTTCCTCTTGGTGGCCGGATCCTTGAGGAAAGCCGTACATATCCCCCCCAGATTTGACATCTGCGGCTTTCCTCGTCTTTCCCTGACCCTCAAACATGATGAGAGAGCCGATGAAGCGAAACCTGATTGCCGGTGAATGGCTGGATGGCGTGGATGCCGTTCCAAATCTCAACCCCGCCGACCTGTCGGATGTGATTGGCACCTATGCCCATGCGTCCATTGAACAGGTCAATGACGCGGTGGCGGCGGCCAATGCGGCGCTTCCGGCCTGGGCGAATGCCTCGCCGCAACTGCGCTCGGACCTGCTTGAGGCCGTGGCGGGGGCGCTGTTTGCCCGCAAGGATGAGATCGGCACGATCCTGGCCCGGGAAGAGGGCAAGACGCTGGCGGAGGCGATCGGTGAAACCGTCCGCGCGGCGCAGATCTTTCGCTTTTTTGCCGGAGAGGCGATCCGTGTGACCGGGGATGCGGTTGCCTCGGTGCGCCCGGATGTGGATGTGGAAGTGTCGCGCGAACCGGTGGGGGTTGTGGGCCTGATCACGCCCTGGAACTTCCCGATTGCGATCCCCGCGTGGAAAATCGCCCCGGCGCTGGCCTATGGCAATGCGGTGGTGTTCAAACCTGCGGACCTGACGCCGGGATCGGCGCATCTGCTGGCTGAAATCCTGCACGAGGCCGGTGTGCCCGCGGGCATCTTCAACCTGGTGATGGGGCGCGGCTCCGTTGTCGGGCAGGCCATCGTGGATCACCCCGGCGTGAGGGCGATCAGCTTTACCGGGTCGGTGCCGGTGGGGCGCAACATGGCTGTGGACGCCGCGCGCGGCATGAAAAAGCTGCAGATGGAAATGGGGGGCAAGAACCCGATGGTGATCCTGGACGATGCCGAGATGGACATTGCCGTCTCGACCGTCCTCAATGGCGCCTTCTTCTCGACCGGCCAGCGCTGCACCGCGTCCTCGCGCATCATCGTGCAGGCGGGTATCCATGACGCGTTTGTGGAGCGGCTTGCGGCGGAAATGCAGGCGCTCACCGTGGGAAACCCGCTGGATGTGGCCACGCAGATCGGCCCGGTTGTGTCAGAAAACCAGCTGAACGGCAATCTGGGTTATGTGGATCTGGCCCGCTCCGAAGGGGCCGAGGTGATCGGCGGGGAACGCCTCAATCGCGACACCGAAGGCTTCTTCCAGGCA
The DNA here is from genome assembly GCF_001307765.1 of Aliiroseovarius crassostreae. Lineage (GTDB taxonomy): Bacteria > Pseudomonadota > Alphaproteobacteria > Rhodobacterales > Rhodobacteraceae > Aliiroseovarius > Aliiroseovarius crassostreae. The sequence goes on along the minus strand of NZ_LKBA01000012.1, from coordinate 24,420 downwards.
CCGGCCATGTTCGTCGGGGCCACCAACCAGATGCGCAGTTCACGCGAAGAAATCTTCGGTCCCTGCGCCTCGATCATCAAGGTCGCCGATTTCGACGAGGCGCTGGCCACCGCAAACGACACCGAATTTGGCCTCTCCGCAGGGATCTGCACCGCAAGCCTGAAACATGCCCGCAGCTTCAAACACAACGCACAGGCCGGTATGGTCATGGTCAACCTCCCAACCGCAGGCGTCGATTACCACGTCCCCTTCGGCGGTACAAAAGCCTCTAGCTATGGTGCAAGAGAACAGGGTAAATACGCCGCAGAATTCTACTCAAACGTCAAAACTAAATACTGCTGCGCGGGGTAGCCCTTTGACGCGTGGCGGGTTTCGGGCCGTGGGGCCTGCTGCCTGGCGTATAAAAGGATCTGCCGGGCCCCTGAGGCCCGGTGGATTTGTTTGTGCGGTGTTGGCGGCGGTCAGGGCACCATGCAAAGCTGCACAAGTTCGAGCAGAGATTTGACCCCCATTTTCTGCATGAGACGGGCACGGTGGATGTCCACGGTGCGGGGGCTGATTTCCAGCGCGGCCCCGATTTCCTTGCTGGAGACACGGGCCGGGTTGGTCAGGATATGATCCAGAACGTCGCGTTCGCGCGCGGTCAGGTCGGCCAGTTTCAGATCCAGTTTCTGGCGCTGGCGCTGTTCGTCCTGCAATTGCAGGCTCATCGCAAGGGCGGACTGGACCCGTTCCATCAACAGGTCAAGCGGAAAGGGTTTTTCGAGAAAATCCATCGCCCCGGCCTGCATGGCCCGCACCGATTCCGGGATGCCGCCATGTCCGGTGATAAAGATGATCGGCAGGATGACTTCATCCGTGATGAGTTTTTCCTGAAGCGCCAGCCCATCCATTTCGGGCAGGCCGTAATCGAGAATGAGGCAGCTTTGCCGGGTCTTATCGAACGCATTCAGGAACCCTTTGGCATCAGCGAATGCCTCGATCTGAAAACCGCGCTTGCTGAGCGACCGGGTCAGGGCGGCCCGCACATCGTCATCATCATCGACAAGATAGACCAGGGGGGCAGGATCAGTCATGTGCAGTCTCTTCCGTTCCGGGGCTGGTTTGCAGGGTAAAGCAGAACCGTGCGCCGCCTTGCGAGGGGGTTTCGTGCCAGATCGTTCCACCATGGGCCTCGATGATCGAGCGCGAGATGGACAGGCCCAGCCCCATGCCCCCCGACTTTATTGTATCAAACTTGCGAAACAACTCGAAATCTGCGGGAATGCCCGGCCCGTTGTCCTGAACACAGGTCTGCACCTCGCCTTTCTTGAAAGAGAGCGAAACGGTGATCTTTGCATGGGGATCTGCATCCTTGGCCAGCGCGTCAATCGCATTGCGTAGAAGGTTGACCAGAACCTGCGCAACCTGGGTGCGGTTTCCGGTTGCGTTCAGGGGCAGGCCAGATTGCCCCGCTGGTGCAAATTCGATCTGGATTGACCGCGCACGTGCTTCCCCTTCGACCAGTTTGATGGTCTGGCTGCAAAGGGCGACCATGTCAAACGGCACCATGCGGCCACGATCCTTGCGGACCAGGTCGCGCAGCCCGCGAATGATGTCCCCCGCCCGATGTGCCTGTCGTTCGATATCCGCGCTGATCTGTCTGACCTCCTCCGTGTCGCCGTCCAATTCGCTCAGCGCCAGATGCAGCGCGTCGGCATTATAGGCGATGGCGCTGAGTGGCTGGTTCAGTTCATGCGCCATGCCCGTTGCCATTTCGCCCATCAGGTTGACCCGCGAAAGATGGGTCATTTCCCGGCTCAGCTGCTGGGTCAGATCGGCGGATTTCTTTTGCGCGTTCACATCATCGAAGATGGCGACCGCGTGGTCTGGCTGGCCAAATTCATCAAGGATGAGGATGGCGTTCACCCGCAGCCACGTGGTTGATCCATCGGGAAGCGAAAAGCAGATATCTTCAATGAATTCCGTGTCTTCACTCAGGATGGAGGAGAAGTTTTCAAGCGGGGTGTTTCCCTCTTGTGGGGCAAATTGATAAAGTGACATCGTGACGAGTTGGGCGGTGCTGACCCCGAGCAGGTCTGCAAGCTGATCATTGACACGAAGGAAGTTGCCGGAGATCGGTTCGATCTGCGCCATGCCGCGGGAGGTCAGTTCAAACGTGCGCCCATAGGCGGCTTCATATCTTTGCCGGGTGCGAATTTCGCGCACCAGCATTTCGCCCGTGCCCTCAAGCTCTGTATACGGGCTGTGTAACCCGTCATCGAGGCTGGCCCCGTCACGGGTGGCCTGTTTGGTGTCTTTGACAAAGGTGCGCAGGGGGCGGTTGATCCAGTCCGCAAGCCGCAGCCCGACCAGCCCGGTCAGGGCCGCGACAAGGCCCGCCACCCAGATCCAGCGGATCCGGTCCTTGGTGATTTCACCGATGAAGGCCTCGACCGGTGCATAGATCCCGACAGTCCAGGTCAGGTTGGGTTCGGGGATTGGCATCAGCAGAGAGACAAAGCGCTTTCCCTGCAATTCCAACTCGCGCGCAGAGGTGGAGGTGGCATCCTCCGACAGGAACAGCAGCTTGCCAAAGGCGGCTTTGGCGACCTCGTCGGTGATCTGGTTCACCATGGTCAGGGTTGGGTGATTCATGTCCGAATCATTGCTGATCAGAACCAGTTCGGGATGGGCCAGAACCTCTCCGTTCCGGTTCATGATGATCGCAGCCCCGCCCTTATCCGCCCAAAGTTCGGCCAGAAACCCGGAAATTGCGTTGATGTCGATGTCGATGCCCAGCACGCCCAGCAAGGTTCCGTCCTCGGACAGGACCGGGGCGGCATAGGTGATGCCGGGCTGTCTGGTGGTGAAATAGATATAGGGATCGGTCCAGATGCTGCCCTGTGTGGCCTTGGCCTGAGTGAACCAGGGGCGGGTGCGGGGCTCGTAGGTGTCGTTGTCATCATAAGCGGCGCCCAGGATCTCGAACTGATCGTTGCGCCAGACATAATGCGCGGGATGGGCGGGGCTGCTTTGATCGAAGGGTTCAATGATCTTGGTGCGGAAACGGCCCTCGGTCTCGCTGCGCATGACATAGACAAACCGCCCGTTCGGTTCAGCGAAATAAAACCCCGAGATCTGGGGGGCGACCAGCAATTGCTGGAACAAATGGCTTTCCAGCAGGGCGTCATCAGTTGTGTCCAGAACGCGGTTTTCAGCCAGGCGACGGGTGACATCCAGGCTCTGGCGGGCAGGGGCAAGAAAGCTGCGCACCTGGCTGACCACGGTTTCGCCCGCTTCGCCCAGCAACGCGTGTGACTGGCGCAGCAAGGCACGTTCAGAGCTGAGAAAGGTGAAGAAAATGATTGCCGACACGGCGATGAACTGCAGCCCGACCAGGGCCACGGCCAGAACCAGTCTTAAAGAGTACCGCCGTCGTTCCATATCATTTTTTTCCCAGCCAGAATGAGCTTGGCCACCTTTTCATGACTGTTCCGCTTAGCACCATAAGTAATGATACGTATAGACGATGAACATCAAGAAGCGCTTTCACATAGGGACATTCTTTCTTTGCGGCGCATCCTGATCCAAAGCGCGGGATGTGGTCGCCTTGTGGTCGTTTTAGACGACCACAAACACGTAAGAACAAACACTCGACAGGAGATTTCGAAATGTTCCAGAAGCTGAAAATCGCGGCATATGGTCTTGCCGCAGCGGGCGTCATGGCCCCGGCCGCGATGGCCGAAGAATTCATCACCATCGGCACCGGCGGTGTGACCGGCGTTTATTATCCCACCGGTGGCGCAATCTGCCGTCTGGTGAACAAGGGCCGTCGCGACCACGGCGTGCGCTGTTCGGTCGAATCGACCGGCGGGTCGGTTTACAACATCAACACCATCCGCGAGGGTGAGCTGGAATTCGGCGTGGCCCAGTCCGACTGGCAGTATCACGCCTTTAACGGCACGTCGAAATTCGAAGAGGCCGGCCCGTTTGAAGGCCTGCGTGCCGTGTTCTCGGTGCACCCGGAACCCTTTACCGTGGTGGCCCGTGCCGACAGCGGCATCAAGACCTTTGATGACCTCAAGGGCAAGCGCGTCAACATCGGTAACCCCGGCTCCGGTCAGCGTGGCACGATGGAAGTGCTGATGGAAGCCAAAGGCTGGACCACGGGTGATTTTGCCCTGGCCACCGAGCTGAAGGCCTCTGAACAATCTGCCGCTCTGTGTGACAACCAGATTGATGCCATGGTTTACACCGTTGGCCACCCCTCGGGGTCGATCCAGGAAGCCACCACCGCCTGCGACAGTGTGCTGGTGGAAGTGTCTGGTGATGACGTTGCCAAGCTGATCGAAGACAACTCCTTCTATCGTTCGGCCACCATTCCGGGTGGCATGTATCGCGGCAATGACGCGGACACCGCGACCTTTGGTGTGGGCGCAACCTTTGTCAGCTCGGACAAAGTGTCGGAAGAGGTGGTTTACACCCTCGTGAAGTCGGTCTTTGAAAACATTGAAGACTTCAAAGGCCTGCACCCGGCTTTTGCCAATCTCGACCCGAAAGAGATGGCCACCGCCGGTCTGTCTGCCCCGCTGCATCCGGGTGCCGAGAAATACTACCGCGAAGCTGGTATCATCGAATAAGCCACAAAAACTGGGCCGGGGACTTCCCGGCCCTTTCCCCCTTATGGGGCCATAAAAAGTTGGAAATTACCAATTTCAAACGGGGAGAAGGTTCATGGCTGACAGTGAAAATCGCGCGCTGAGCGAAGAAGAGCTGCAGGAACTGGTTGCAGCCAGTGACAGCGGTGCGCGCGCACCAATTGGCTGGGTTGGCACAATGATTGCCGTTGTGGCGCTGATCTGGTCGGTTTTTCAGGTGCTGCTGGCATCACCGATTTCAAACTACGTGCTGAGTGGTGATCTGATCAACAACGCACGGCAGATCCATCTGGCCTTTGCCATCTTCCTGGCTGCCATGGCCTACCCTCTGTTCAAATCCTCGCCCCGTGACACAATCCCGTGGTATGACTGGATCCTTGGGCTGGGGGGCGCTTTCCTGGCCATGTATGGCTATGCCTTCTACGACAAGATTGTCGGAAATGGCGGGCTGGCGGATACATCAGACGCTTATTTCGCCCTTGCCGGTCTGGTGTTCCTGTTCATCGCCGCCTACCGTACGCTTGGCCCGGTGATGGTTGGTCTGGCGATCGTGTTCCTGTTTTACGTCTTTTTCGGGTCATCCGAAGTGGTTCCCGACCAGATCCGCTGGGCCGGGGCGTCTTTGCGCAAGGCGATGAGCCATATGTGGATCACGTCGGAAGGGGTCTTTGGCATCGCGCTTGGCGTGTCGACCAAATTCGTGTTCCTGTTTGTCCTCTTTGGCGCCCTTCTGGATAAGGCCGGGGCTGGCAACTACTTCATCAAGATGGCGTTTGGCGCGTTGGGTCACCTGCGCGGCGGACCGGCAAAAGCAGCCGTTGTTGGCTCTGCGGCCACCGGCCTGATCTCAGGCTCGTCCATCGCCAATGTGGTGACCACCGGCACCTTTACCATTCCGCTGATGAAGCGCGTGGGCTTTAGCGCAGAAAAGGCCGGATCGGTTGAAGTGGCCTCCTCGGTGAATGGCCAGATCATGCCGCCGGTGATGGGGGCTGCGGCCTTCCTGATGGTGGAATATGTCGGCATCTCTTATGTCGAGGTGATCACCCACGCCTTCCTGCCCGCCGTGATCTCCTACATCGCGCTGGTCTATATCGTTCACCTGGAAGCGGTGAAAAACAACATGCCGACGATTGGCAACAAGGTGGTGTCGATGGGCAAGACCATTGGCGGCATGTTTGCCTTTTTCGCGGGGTTTGCCGGGCTGTGCTATCTGACGCAATTCCCGGTCCGGCTGATCGTGGCCATGGTGCCCGCCGGGTCCGGTTGGATCCTCGCAGCCCTGCTGCTGGCGATCTATATCGCCCTCATCTACCTTGCTGCGCAGTCGGATGATCTGGAGCCGGATGACCCCAATGCCGAGGTGGTCGAACTGCCCGATGTGGCCAAGATCTACAAATCCGGTCTTTACTATCTGCTGCCGATCATCGTGCTGGTCTATTTCCTGATGATCGAGCGTAAATCGCCGGGTCTGTCGGCCTTCTGGGCCACGCTGCTGCTCTTTGCCATCTTGCTTACGCAGAAGTCGCTGAAGGCGTTTTTCCGCGGGGAAACCAACCCGTTGGGTCGCCTGCGGGACGGGGTGACCGATTGGGTTGAAGGCATGATTGATGGCGCGCGCAACATGATCGGGATCGGTCTGGCAACCGCCACTGCAGGGATCATTGTCGGCACCGTATCGTTGACCGGGATCGGTCAGGTGATGGCCGATTTTGTTGAGTTCCTTTCGGGCGGCAACCTGATCCTGATGCTGGTCTTCGTGGCGATCCTGTCACTGATCCTTGGCATGGGCCTGCCGACCACGGCAAACTATATCGTGGTCAGCTCGCTGATGGTGGGGGTTGTGGTGGAGCTGGGCGCGCAATCGGGCCTGATTGTGCCGCTCATCGCGGTGCACCTCTTCGTCTTTTACTTCGGGATCATGGCGGATGTGACGCCGCCCGTGGGTCTGGCGAGTTTTGCCGCCGCCGCCGTGTCGGGCGGGGATGCGATCCGCACCGGGTTTACGGCGTTCTTCTACAGCCTGCGCACCGTGGCCCTGCCGTTTGTGTTCATCTTCAACACCGACCTTCTGTTGATTGATGTGACATGGATGCAGGGGATCATCGTCTTTATCATTGCCACGATCGGGATCCTTGTGTTCACTGCGGGCACGATGGGCTTTTTCCTGACCCGGTCGCGGATCTGGGAAACCGTGGCGCTTTTGGTTGTGGCCTTTGCCCTGTTCCGTCCGGGGTTCTTCATGGACCAGATCCAGCCGCCCTATGAAACCATCGAACCGGCCGGTTTTGTGCAGGCGCTGGAAGCGGCTGAGCCCGGCAGCACGTTGCGCACGGTGATTTCGGGACCGGATTTTGATACGCTTGCCGTCAAGGACCTGACCGTGCCGCTGATCGTGCCGGATGCCGAGGGGGCCGATGCCCGCCTGCAGGCGCTGGGGCTGATGCTGGTGCCGGAAGGAGAGGTGATGCGCCTGGATGAACCGGCCTTTGGCACCGAGCTTTCCAACCAGCTTGGCTCGTTTGACTTCTATGGCGATGATCAGGTGGCGATCACCCGGGTGCAGGCCGCAGCCGATCAGCTTCCGAAAGAGCTGATCTTCATCCCGGCGCTGATGCTGCTGGCATTGGTCGCGTTCCTGCAAACCGGACGCGCCCGCAAACTCGAAGCTCAAGGAGTGACGGCATGACCAAGACCATACTCTGCGCCGTGGACATCAACCGCCCGGAAGAGGATCGCAAGGTCCTGGAACGGGCCGCCAAACTGGCGGATATGGATGGGGCCCAGCTGGATATTATCACCGTGGTGCCCGATTTTGGGGCCAATATCGTGGGCGCCTATCTTCAGGACCACCATGTCTCGACCGCTCAGGACAAGGCCAAGAAACTGTTGCACGATATGTGCGAGGCAACGCTTGGGGCGGAGGTGAACGGCAGGACCCGGCATATCGTGGCAATTGGGTCGGTCTATGAAAAAGTGCTGCAGACCGCCGATCTGAACGCGGCAGACCTGATCGTGATCGGGGCGCATCGCCCTGATTTCAAGGATTACCTGCTGGGGCCAAACGCAGCCCGGATCGTGCGCCACTCTGGTGCGTCGGTTTATGTGGTTCGTTGAAAGCGTGCTATGCTGAAAAGCGGGCCCTTCGGGGCCCGTTTTGCTTTTGACCCTGCCACAGGTTCAGTCTGTCTTGTTCTGACACGCGGCTTTCGGCATCATTTTGCACGAAACGCCCACGACATTGATATCTCTTACCGCGTTTCGGTTTCCCCTGTCTCAGGTTAAACCCGAAACGCTTTAAAGCTACTGTAGGAGCAATGCTGTTTTTTAAGCTCCGCGGGGTGCCGCGAGAATGATAGCGGCACCCAACAAGCATGCAGTGGTGCCGAGCAGATCCCACCGTAGGCCGCGAGCGGATAGATGAGCACTGCGGGCATCTCAGGCGCCGATCTCGTTGTGGTCCGTCAGGCACTCGGAATGGTCGCGCAACACCTCCAGAACACGGCAATCGGCCGTGTGCCCGCCGCTGCATTCATGCACCATCCTATGCAATTCTGTCCGAAGGGCTTCGAGCCGGGCCATGCGTTGCTCGACCTGCTTGAGTTGTCGGCGCGCGATGGCATCGGCCTCCGCGCAAGACTTGTCTGGATGATCGCTCAGATCGAGAAGCTCACGGATCGCGTCCAGCGAGAACCCGAGTTGTCGCGCATGCCGGACGAAAGACAAGCGGTCAAGCTCACTATCCCCATAGCGCCGCTGACCGCCAGCCGATCGCCCGGGCTCGGGCAAGAGTCCGATCTGCTCGTAATAGCGGATTGTCTGCACCTTCGTTCCCGTTTTCTTAGCCAGAGTACCGATAGTCAACATATCCAACCCTCCAATTTACCTACAGTGCATGTAGCTTTAAGTTTGGTGCAACACAAGTTTTCCAAAGCATCTCACAGGTCCGTGAACATCGCGCTTCCGTCCATTATAAGTCTTGAACCTACAGTTGCTAGAGGGTGTAAACGCGCTGAAAGCATAGAATCAAACTCGGGCGTCGCGGTGTGAAGCTTTCAGGTCTTCAAAAAGTACTATGGGTTTTGGCGGGCGTCGCGACGCTCGTTTTCATCTGGCTGTTACTATGGCGTGCCCAAGCCGATAATGAACCACCTGTCCTTGCGCAGTTCGAACTGACGGACCATACGGGCATGATCCGCACCGAAGAAGACTTTGCGGGGCGCTGGATGTTTGTATTCTTTGGGTTCGCCAATTGTCCCGACGTCTGCCCGACGACGCTTGCAGATGTGGCGGCGGTCATGGATGGACTTGGCGAGGATGCCGCAAAAGTGCAGCCGATCTTCATCTCGATTGATCCCGAACGTGATACGCCAATGGCTCTTGCCGACTTTGTGCCGCGCTTTGACGCAGGCATCATCGGTCTGACCGGAACATCCGATCAGATCGCGGAGATCGCTGAAACCTTTCCGATCTATTTCGAACGGATCGACGAGGCCAGCGCGCCGGATGGCTATACAATGGGGCACACATCGCACCTGTTCCTTTTTGATCCGCAGGCGGGCTTCGCCGATTCCTGGCCCTATGGCACGCCCGCAGAGGCGATCCTTACTGATTTAAGAGAGAGGATCTGATCCCCATGACACGACTTTCCGGAGAAACGGCCCTTGCTCTTGCTTGGATCATTGCGCTTATCTCATCGCTTGCCGTGCTCTTTATCGGCGAGGTGCTTGGTCAAACGCCTTGCATCCTTTGCTGGTTCCAGCGCGCCTTCATGTTCCCCCTGGCTATCGTTCTTGGGCTCGGGCTGTGGTGGCAGGATCCGCGTGTGGGGCGCTATGGCGTTGCACTGGCGCTTGGGGGGGCGGTGGTGGCATTGTATCACATCGGCCTCTATGTCGGTCTGATCCCCGAGGCGATCCAGCCCTGCACGGCGACTGGTCCTTCTTGTGCCGATGACAACCAGTTGGTCTTCGGCATTCCGATTCCGCTGATGGCGCTTGTCGCCTTCACGATGATCGGGATGCTGTCGGCCCTTTCACTGAAGGAAAAACAAACATGAATAGACGCGGCCTTGTTCTGTCCGTTCTCGCCGTTGGTGCCGCAGGTTTTGGCGGCGCGACCTGGTATGTCAACCGCCCCCAGCCCATGGCAGGGGCAGTCCCTGTTGCGCCCGAAGTGAACGATGTGCTGATCCGGCCCTATTCCCCGATCCTCGGCCCCAAAACGGCACCTGTCACAATTGTCGAGTTTTTCGATCCAGCTTGCGAGGCCTGCCGCGCATTCTATCCCGTGGTCAAGGATATCATGGCCGAGCACGGCGATGCGGTCCGTGTCGTCATTCGATACACTGCCTTTCACGGGGACGTGTCGGTGGAAGCGATCCGTGTTCTCGAAGCTGCGCGGATGCAGGATGTGTTCGAACCCGTGCTGCAAGCGGTCCTGCGAGAGCAGCCACGATGGGCGTCCCATGGCACGCCGGCACCGGGTTTGATCCTTGAGATTGCCGCAAGCGGTGGACTGGATGTCGAAGCGGCTCGGACACAGATGCTGGCCCCCGGTGGCGTGGCGGTGCTCAATCAGGACCGTGCTGATGTCGAAGCGGTAGGCGTGCGACAAACGCCCACGTTTTTTGTGAATTCTAAACCCTTAGATCCGTTCGGTGAGGACGAACTGCGGCGACTGGTGGCGGCGGAAGTTGCGGCCAGCCAAAGTTGACGCTCGGCCAGATACAGGAGAGTTCTTTATGAAAAAGATACCTTACATCAATCGTTTGACCCTTGTCTTACTGCTCTCGGGCATGTCGGCTCCGGCCTTTGCTGGTTCGCAGGACGTGGTCGTCGAAAACGCGTGGTCCCGTGCTTCAATCGGCGTCAACCGCCCTGGTGCCGCCTATATGACTGTGCGCAACACCGGTGAAGACGCGGTCACGCTGACCGGGCTTACAACACCACTGGCCTTGATGCCCCAGATCCATAAGACGAAAACCAACACCGACGGCGTCAGTTCTATGGCGCCTGCTGACGAAATCACGATTGAACCAGGCCAAAGCGTCGCATTGGAACCGGGCGGGCTGCACGCCATGCTCATGAAGCTGCAAAACCCGATGATCGAAGGCGAGACCTTCCCGCTGACACTGACGTTCTCGGACAGTGGTGAAGTGACTGTCGAGGTCCCAATCCTAGGGATCGCAGCCCGCGGGCCGGAGAGCTGATGCAGCGTCGGCATGTGGTCCAATACGGTGCAGCCAGTGTAGGCGCTGCCGCTCTGATGCTTGGGGTCGGCTGGTGGCGCGTAGAGGGTCCAGGTGCACCAAAAACTGCGGGCCAAAGGCCTCTCTCGCTGTCGGCGATGGATTTCCGATTGACCGATCACGAAGGCAATGGAGTGGGCCCAGAAACCCTGATCGGACGCCCGACCATGGTGGTTTTCGGATTCACCTACTGCCCGGATGTCTGCCCCACAACGTTATCGGATATCTCAGGCTGGCTTGAAGATCTCGGAGACGAAGCCGTGCAGATGAACGTGGTCTTCATCACAGTTGATCCGGAGCGGGACACGGTCGAGGCCATGGCCGAATATGTCGGCTATTTTCATCCGGACATTCGCGGCTGGACTGGGCCGGAAAACCAGGTTGCCCGCGCTGCAGAAGGATTTCGTGTCTCGTATGAGCGCGTCCCGACAGAAGGCGGCGACTATACAATGAACCATACGGCAAGCGTATTCCTGTTCGATGCCAAGGGTGAACTTGTCACCATTATCGACTATCACGAGCCAAGAGAATTCGCAGTGCCGAAGATCCAGCGTGCACTGACAGAAGACGTAGAGGGGGAAACATGAAGATTAGAACTGTTTTGGCGAGCGCTGTGGTCGCAGGCGCTTTCTCGGTGATGGCCACCGCTATATCTGGCGTTCTTTCCAAAGAGCCAGTGCCTCCTGCGATTGCTGAAGCGACTCTCTGGTCTCCCGCTCCGCTCTCGTTGCCTCAGATCGCCGAAACCAATTCAGTACGCTCTTTATTCGGCCAGGCGGATGGCGCTTTTGAACTCAGGCCCGTGCCCCTCCTGCCCGTCTCACAGGCTGATATTTCGTTGCCATCTATCGAGCCCCCCCTCGTGACCTGGTCGCGCGAGATTGCACCGAGAGAAACGCTTGATGCGGTCCTTTCAGATGCGGGATTGGAGGCTTCGGATCGTGCCGAAATCGCCAGGGCGATTGGTGCGGAATATGATCTGCGTCGTTTGCGTCCGGGTCACGTCATTACCGTGGTGTCCACAACGGACGGCACGCCGTATCGTGTAGAACTCGCCATCGAAGATGGTGTCCGGATTGAGACCGTCTTTGGCGAACAGCTTGCCACCCGCGTGTTGGAGCCAGACCCTGAAATGGTGACGATCGCGGGCGAGGCAGTGATCGAAAGCTCTGTCTTCGCGGCTTTGGACAAGGCGGGCATCCCTGCTCGCTTTGCGGTCGACATGGCACAGATGCTGGGCGGCACAGTGGATTTTCGACGCGAACTTTCCGGTGGCGAGACGGTGCGTCTTCTTTGGCGCGAAGCGCGCGACGGAAGCGAGAGGATCGGTCAGCCCGAACTTGCCTTTGCCGCACTGGATCTTGGTGAAACAGTCTACGAGATCGTCTGGCCGGATGACGACAGCGGCAAAGCGACGATCTATGTTGATGGAAAGGTCCTGCGTGTCTTTGCCCAACCGGTGGAAGGAGCGCGGCTGAGTTCCGTCTTTGGCCGTCGCACACACCCAGTCTATGGGAATGTGCGCATGCACACCGGCGTCGACTTTGCTGCGGCAAGAGGTACGCCGGTGAAAGCGACGGCGCCTGGACGCGTGAGCTTCATCGGACGTCGTGGTGGATATGGCCGGGTGGTGGAGATAGCGCATGGATCCGACACCCTGACACGATACGCACATCTCAGCGAGGTGCCGGACACACTCGAGCAAGGGCAGCGCGTGATGGCCGGAGACTTGATCGGTCGCGTCGGTGCAACCGGCACCGCGACCGGCCCAAATCTGCATTATGAGGTTCTGGTCGATGGTCGCCCGACCGATCCTCTCTCAGACGACCGACTGGCAGAGGCGGCCGAGCGGGATGCGGATGACACGGCTGCACTTGAGCGATTGGCTGAGGCACGCTCGCTACTGGCCGAGAGGCTCACCAGAGAATTTGTGCAAATAACAACCGAAAGGCTTTAATCCATGAAACGACTGGCTCCCGCCCTTGCAGTCACGCTAGCCTTGTTTCCCGCGGCGCAAGCTGTCGCCGATGCGATCCAGATTGACGTCCGGAAGACAAACGGCTGTGGCTGTTGCCTGTCCTGGATGAAGCACCTTGAGGAAAGCGGATTCGCGCCGATAGGCGAGGACATGTTCGGGGGATCTCTTGTGCGCTTCAAACTTGACAATGGCGTGCCTCAGGGCATGGTCTCCTGCCATACGGCTTTGGTCGACGGCTACGTGATCGAAGGTCATGTGCCGGCATCAGACATTCAGCGTTTGTTGGATGAGCGTCCAGATGCAGCGGGGCTGGCGGTGCCGGGAATGCCCTATGGCGCGCCGGGCATGGGACCGGAGGATGATCGTGAGGCTTATGACGTCTCCCTGATCCGCGGCGATGGATCGACCGAGATCTTTAGCAGCTATTCAGTCACTAACTGACCCATCGACAGGACCTCAACCCTTGGAATTCTTTTCCCCAATAACCCTCGGTTTTCTTGGAAGCCTGGCTGCCGGGTCGCTGACCGCGATCGGGGCGATTCCCGTTCTTTTCGGGCGCATCCCCTCCCGGGCTACGCGGGATCTTCTGCTTGGCTTCGCTGCGGGTGTCATGCTCGCTGCATCGTTTTTCTCGCTGATCATCCCGGCTCTCGACGCTGCCGAAGGACAGTTCGACAACGGTGCTCTCCCGGCGGCCATCGTCTGTGTTTCGATCCTGCTTGGTATGGGCGCGGTTGCCCTGATGAACGAAAAGCTGCCGCATGAGCATTTCAAGACGGGGCGGGAAGGCCCAGACGCTGCTTCACTGCGCCGCGTCTGGCTTTTCATCATTGCGATCACCATCCACAACTTCCCCGAGGGGCTTGCTGTCGGGGTCGGGTTCGGGGCCAACGGACTTTCGGGCGGCTTGCCGCTGGCTCTTGGCATCGGGCTGCAGAACGCTCCTGAGGGTCTCGCGGTGGCGGTCTCGTTGCTTGGCGAGGGCTATTCCAGGCGCCGCGCCTGGGGTATCGCCGCCCTGACAGGTCTTGTTGAGCCGGTGGGCGGGCTTCTGGGTGCTGGCATCATCAGCATCACGCAGCCGCTGTTGCCATGGGGCCTCGCCTTCGCCGCAGGGGCGATGCTCTACGTCATCAGCCATGAAATCATTCCCGAAACCCACCGTTCCGGCCATCAAAACAGGGCGACACTCGGTCTCGCGGTCGGCCTCGTGATCATGTTGTTTCTAGATGTATGGCTGGGATGATGAGATACAACAGCCCCATTTCCAAGGGTCCATTGCAGCTGGAACTGCGGGCACGCGCCGGAGCATCTGCGGCGATCCGGGCTCTTCTCGATCTTGCGCTACCCAAGGCTGCCCTGATCCGCAACGGTGCAGAGATAGAGGTGCCGACCTCTGAAGTGCTGGAAGGTGAAACCGTGGTGATCCGGCCGGGCAACAAGCTTTCGGTGAAGGGTGCGGTCGTCGAAGGATCGCCCTTGGTGGACGAGTCGATGCTGACCGTCGAGCCGATGCCGGTCAGCAAGGCCCGGGGCGATACCGTCATCGGTGCCACGATCAACAAAAGCGGCGCGTTCCGCTATCGCGCCACCAAGGTCGGCGCTGACACGGCATTGGCGCAGATCGTCAAGCTGGTGCAAGAGGCGTCGAATTCAGCACCTCAAACACATCAAACACCTTAAACACATTGAAAGAAGGGGAGGCCACAATGACCGATACATCTATAGACAAAAAGCCCGATGAGGGCGGATTGGCAGCACGCTTTCCCACCGCCTATTCCATCCTTTTTCTGCTGATCATCGCCGTTGCGGCCCTGACCTGGATCATCCCTGCCGGGCAGTACGACCGCGCAATGAACGAAGAGGTTGGCCGCGAGGTCGCGGTGCCGGGTACCTATCAGACAGTCGACGCGAATCCGCAGGGTTTCATGGAGGTCATGCTGGCACCTGTCGCGGGGTTCTATGACCCCGACAGCTATGCCGCCAATGCCATCGACGTAGCGCTGTTCGTGCTGCTTCTGGGTGGCTTTCTGGGCGTGGTGAATGCCACAAAGGCTATCGACACCGGAGTTCAGACGGCCATGGTGCGCCTGAAAGGGCACGAGATATGGATGATTCCTATCCTCATGTCGCTTTTTGCACTGGGGGGAACCACCTATGGCATGGCCGAAGAGACATTGGCCTTCTACGCGCTGCTAATCCCTGTGGTCATCGCCGCAGGATACGATTCCATAACAGGGGTGGCAATCATCCTGATCGGCGCTGGTATCGGCACGCTGGGATCTACCATCAACCCCTTTGCCACGGTGATTGCGTCCAATGCAGCGGGTATTCCATTCACAGAAGGTATGGCGCTGCGGCTGCTCATACTGATCGGCGGCCTTGCGATCTGCATCGCCTATGTCATGCGCTACGCGTCCAGGATCAAGGCAGACCCGGCGCGATCTGTCGTTGCCGCACAACGCGACAGCGACCAGCGGTACTTCCTGAAGGAGACGGATGCGGAATTCAGCGAGCCGAAGCTGACCGGCACACAGAAGCTGGTTCTGATCCTGTTCTTTGCCACCTTCGCCGTGATGATCTGGGGTGTGTCGAGTCAGGGCTGGTGGATGGCCCGGATGGGGGCGCTGTTCTTTGGTATGGCCATCGTTGTCGGTCTGGTCGCCCGGATGGGTGAAAAGAAGCTGACCTCTGCTTTTGTTGATGGTGCCAAGGATCTGCTCGGGGTGGCCCTGGTGATCGGGCTGGCGCGCGGCATCGTGGTGATCATGGAGCAAGGCCTGATCGCTGATACGATCTTGAACAGTGCGGCCGACACCCTCGGTGGCCTGCCGGAAATCGCGTTCATCAACCTGATGCTCTGGATCGAGATCGGGATGAGCTTTCTGGTGCCTTCTTCCTCCGGCCTGGCGGTTCTGTCGATGCCGATCCTGGCCCCGTTGGGGGATTTTGCGGGCGTCGGCCGCGACCTTGTCGTGACGGCCTATCAATCCGCAAGCGGGCTGGTGAACCTGATCACGCCCACATCCGCCGTGGTGATTGGCGGTCTGGCGATCGGACGTGTGTCGTTCGACCGGTGGATCGTTTTCGTGTGGCCCTTGCTGCTGATCCTGGTCGTGTTCATCTCGGTCAGCATCAGTTTGGCCGCCGCTCTTTAACAAAAAACAGGAGTTATTTCAGATGCTTGAGCAGAAACTGGGCGTTCATTCGGAAACGGGGCAATTGCGGCAGGTGATCGTGTCACCGCCTGGCCTTGCCCACCGCCGCCTGACACCCGACAATTGTTCCGATCTGTTGTTCGATGATGTGTTCTGGGTCAAGCAGGCGATCAAGGACCATGTCGTCTTTGCCGATATCATGCGCGGCGAGGGCGTCGAGGTGCTGGACGCCATGGCGCTTCTGGCCGAGACGCTGGATATGGCAGAAGCCCGCACCTGGGTGCTCGATCATCGTATCACCCGCAATGAGGTCGGTGTTGGGATGCGGGACGAACTGCGCGCCTGGATGGAAGAGCTGCCCGGTGCCGACTTGGCGCGTTTTCTTGTCGGCGGGATCATGGTCGATGACCTCCCTTTCACCCCATCCGGCATGTTTGGCAGCTATCTCGGCCTCGACGGTTTTATTCTGCCGCCGCTGCCCAATTTCATCTTTACACGAGACAATTCCGCCTGGGTCTATGGTGGAGTCTCCCTGAACCCGATGTACTGGCCGGCCCGGCGACCCGAAACGCTGTTGATGGCTGCCGTCTATCGGTTCCACCCCAAATTCACGGGGGCACGGGTCTGGTTTGGCGATCCGACACGCGAATTCGGTTCCGCCACGCTGGAGGGGGGGGACATCATGCCCATTGGCCATGGCGTGGTGATGGTCGGTATGGGCGAGCGATCGTCCCCGCAGGCGGTGGGCCAGTTGGCCGACGCATTGTTCCAGGGGGGGGACGTGACACGGGTCATCGCCTGTCAGATGCCCCGTTCGCGGGCTGCGATGCATCTGGATACTGTGTTCACCCATTGTGGCAATGATGTTGTGACCACCTTCAAGGAAGTGGCCGATGCGATCACCTGTTACGATCTGCGTCCCGGCGCCGGCAGTGCCGCGCTCGATATCCGGCGCGATGCCCGGCATCTGTTCGAGATCACCGCAGAGATACTGGGCTTCAAGAAGCTGCATCTTGTGCCCACCGGCGGCGGTGATCTGGCCGAACAATCGCGCGAACAATGGAACGATGGCAACAACGTGCTGGCGCTGCGGCCCGGTGTTGTCATTGGCTATGATCGCAACGACGACACCAATGCGGCATTGAAGGACGCCGGGATCGAAGTTCTGGCCATCCCCGGCGCCGAACTGGGCAGGGGCAGGGGTGGAAGCCACTGCATGAGCTGCCCCACCATCCGCGACGCAATCTGACAAAAGGAAATCCCATGTCCTACAACCTGCGAAACCGCCACTTTCTGGCTCTGCGCGACTTTAGTCCGCAGGAGATTGGGTTTCTTCTGAAACTTTCGGCTGATCTCAAGGCGGCCAAATATGGCGGCTATGAAGTGCCGCGCCTGACTGGCAAGGAAATCGCCTTGATATTTGAAAAGGATAGTACACGGACCCGTGTCGGCTTTGAGGTGGCCGCCCACGATCAAGGCGCCCATGTCACCTATCTGGGGCCGTCAGGTTCGCACCTCGGCAAGAAGGAAACCGTCAAGGATACAGCTCGTGTCCTGGGCCGGGTCTATGACGCGATCGAATACCGCGGCTTTGGCCATCCCATTGTTGAGACTCTGGCACAATATGCCGGAGTGCCGGTCTATAACGGCCTGACCGATGAATTCCACCCCACGCAGATCCTGGCGGATTTCCTGACCATGTCTGAACATTCGGACACGCCGCTAAACCAGATTGCCTATGCTTTTCTGGGGGATGCAGGAAACAATATGGGTGATAGCCTGCTGATCGGCGGTGCCAAGATGGGCATGGATGTACGCCTGTGCGGGCCAAGGGCCTGCTGGCCTGATGTCGCGATACAGGAAGAGGCGCAGACGATCGCGCAGGCCACCGGCGCGCGGATCATGATCACCGAAGATGTCGACGAGGCTGTGAACGGGGTCGATTTTATCTACACCGATGTCTGGCTGTCCATGGGCGAATCCAAGGAGAAATGGGGCGAACGCATTCGTCAGCTTCTGCCCTATCAGGTCAACTCTGATGTGATGGCAAGGACCGGCAATCCCCAAGCCAAATTCATGCATTGCCTTCCCGCCTTTCACAACGCCGAAACTGCGGTTGGCGTCGAAATCGCGGAACACTTTGGCATTACTGCGATGGAAGTGACCGAAGAGGTGTTCGAAGGCCCGGCTTCGATTGTCTTTGATCAGGCCGAGAACCGCCTGCACACGATCAAAGCGGTCCTTGTCGCCACCTTGGGGAACTAGAGATGCTGGTGGTCGCGGCCCTTGGCGGAAATGCGCTGCTGCAACGGGGGCAACCTCTGACGGCAGACAATCAACGTAGCAATGTACGTGCCGCGTCCGTGGCGCTGGCGGATATCGTGCGCGCCGGGCACAGGTTGGTGGTGACGCATGGTAACGGACCGCAGGTCGGGCTTCTGGCACTTCAGGGCGCGGCCTACAAGCCAGATGAGGCATTCCCTCTCGACGTGCTGGGGGCGGAATCCGTTGGAATGATCGGCTATATGATCGAGCAGGAACTTGAGAATGCGCTGGGTCATGTGCAGCCGGTCGCAACGCTGCTGACGCAGGTCGTGGTCAACGCTGACGACCCCGCGTTTCAGGCACCCACCAAGTTCATCGGGCCGGTCTATACCCGAGACGAGGCTGAAACACGCGCCGCCGCCGCGGGTTGGAGCATCGCGCAGGATGGTGACAAATGGCGGCGCGTCGTGCCTTCGCCAAAGCCGCAGGACATTCCGGACCTGCGTGTACTGCGCCTGCTGCTGGATCAGGGGGTGATCGTGATCTGCACCGGGGGCGGCGGCATTCCGGTGCTGCGGCTGCCCGATGGCAGCATGACCGGTGTCGAAGCCGTAATCGACAAGGATGCCGCCAGCGCACTGCTCGCTCAGCGTCTCGGCGCGAATGCGCTGCTTCTGCTCACTGATGTGGATGCGGCCTATCGGAATTTCGGAACCGATGATGCCGAGCCGATCCATAGGCTTACCCCGCAAGAGGCGCGCAAGCTGGACCTTCCTGCAGGTTCGATGGGCCCCAAGATGGTGGCAGCGGCTGATTTCGCGGAGGCAGGAGGGCTTGCCGGTATCGGCCGGCTTGAGGATGCGCTGGCGCTGCTCAACGGAACGACCGGGACACAGGTGCGTTCAATGCCCTGAGGACCATCCGAAACCGCAGCCGGACAATCAGCACGACGGAACCAGTCTATCAAGGTAAAGCAGCGCGGGTGTCGCGCTGCGCCAACCCGGACTGGGAGGATGCAGCGTGTACCGCTTTGCTATATTGCGTCAGTCAAAGGCCTTGGCCGCGATTGCTGGTATTCCGGCTCTTTTGCAAACTTTTCGGCAGGCCACAATCGCCCTTCTGAGAGGCACAATTATGCTGCGCGCTGCTGTTCAAGCCACGCCATTGTCTCTGGCATGACACATGGCCCAACACCAAAGGCACGTTCGATCATGCGCTTTTCGCTGATGGGGGCGCGGGTCAGATTGAACATGCGGCCTTTTCTGTGTTGATCTTACTGGGTTTTTTCCAGTCCTTGCAGCCCTTTATGGCCTTGCCCAGAAAGCGTTTCGCCTTATTATTGAGACACAATAATTAAGGCGAAACGCTTTAGCTGATGCCACAGCGGCAGTCCCACCGACCCGCCCAAAGCACGACCTCACCCGTGAAATGACGCCCTTTGAAAGCACTCATGGCTTGCCTCCTTCGACACCGCCTTGCCAGCTTGAAAAAAGTTGAGAAAAGTTTGCAACAGAGCCAGATGCCCCTTTTCCCTTTGCTCCAAATTGGCCCAACTGGCCCGAGCGTGTAAAAGTGGCCAAAGTTCAGAACATTTGTGAACAAGTAGTCTTGCAATGACTTTGAAATGCCGTAGCCATTTGCTTTCGAACAGTATTTGGGGGGGTAAGCAGATGGACAGTATCGCGGCACGGGACTGGAGCCTGTCCTTTCAGGATATGGAATTTCTCTCATTTCTGCCCCAGACGGTTCGGCCGAGCCGGTTGTTTTCTGACCGCACTGCACGCCGATACAGACTGGAGGTTGCTAGACATCTGGACCTTTCCAGACCCCGGGAGTGTCATCGTGCTGAACTTCAAGAATGGTTGCGGTCTGCGATCTGCCCAAGTGGCGACTCCATGGTGGATATGCTTGATCAGTGCTTTCGTTGTTTCCGCGATCAAAGTCTTCTCCCGCCAGCAGAAGGTGTTCTTATTCGGTCTGTTCGACCCGCCCAGAGCGCTTTTGTTGATGATTTGTTCAAGAAAATCACAGGATCGCTGGCTTCAAAAACCGTGACATCTTTGGAAGCCAGCTTGGCTGATCCTTGTGGCGATCATGGTTTTCAACGTCTGAAGGACGATGTTGGGGCCGCGACATTGGGCAATGTTCTGAATGCGGCAGATCGGCTTGCCTTCATTCGGGACCTCGACCTGCCGTTTGATGTGATCAGAGCGTCTGCTGATCGAAGTCGTGCATCGCATTGATACGCGATCAAAAACCAAGGTGATTAGTAGAATTGCCGCAGACATAAACAAGGTACACGGCAAGGAACAATTGCTGGTGGATATCGCGACGGCGGCGATGATGGCGCCGAATGGCAAGGTGTCGGATGTCATCTTTCCCATCGCAGGTGCATCCAAGCTGAAGGCCATCATTGATGAGCACAATGCTAAGGGTACGCTCAATGTTCAGATCCAGACGGTGATGCGGGGATCCTATGCCAGTCACTATCGCCCGATGCTGCCTTCCTTACTATCCGTTCTGAGATTTAGGTCGAACAATGAGACATGGCGACCGATCCTTGATGCCTTGGCTCTGATTGCCCGCCTCAACGAAGAAGGGCGTCGCACTGCACCGGCCTCTCTCGCTCCAGAAGGATCGATCCCGAGCAAATGGTGTGCAACTGTGTTGGATGAACGAGGCCGGATGAATCTCATATCTTATGAGCTCTGTATCCTGACCCAATTACGAGAGCGGATTCGGGCAAAGGAAATCTGGATCGAGGGTGCGGATCGTCATCGTAATCCGGACAATGATCTACCAAAGGATTTTCCCGAGAAACGCGCGGCCTATTACAGCGGGCTGAACCTCACTCAGGACGCACAGGCATTTAGCCAGTCCGTTCGCACGCAAGTAGAACAGGAGCTTCTAGAGCTGAATGTCACGCTACCTGACAATGACATGGTCCGCTTGCGCTGGTCGGGTGACAACCGGATCAGCATCACGCCCTTCAAACCAGCCCCTGAGCCCAAGGGTCTGATTGGCCTCAAATCCGAGGTCAATCGGCGATGGCCCATGGCGGGACTGTTGGATACGTTGAAGGAAACGGCGCTAGACACGGGCTTTCTTGATGCCTTTGAGACCTCCGCGACCAGAGAGGCGTTGCCAGCCGACATTCGGGATCAACGTTTGCTGCTCTCCTTATATGGTCTGGGTACAAATGCGGGTTTGAAGCGTGTTGCTGCTGGGGTGCCCGGGACCAGTTATGACGAGCTGTTGCACATTCGACGGCGCTATATTGACCCAGCCTCTCTGCGTGCCGCGGCCGCGCGCGTTGCAGATGCCACCCTTGCCATCCGCAATCCCAGCGTCTGGGGCGAGGCAGGCACGGCCTGTGCATCAGACTCCACCAAGTTCGGGGCCTGGGACCGAAATCTGATGACGGAATGGCACGCCCGCTATGGCGGGCGTGGGGTGATGATCTATTGGCATGTCGCGCAGCAAGCGACCTGTATCTATTCTCAGCTGAAGCGCTGTTCATCGTCTGAAGTGGCATCCATGATCGAAGGTGTGCTGCGTCATTGCACGGACATGGAGATCCAGCGCCAATATGTGGACAGCCATGGCCAAAGCGCAATTGGGTTTGCATTCTGTCACCTTCTCGGCTTTGAGCTTGCCCCACGGCTGAAAGCGATCGCCGAACAGAAGCTGGCCCTGCCGAGCGCTGGCATGCGGGCGAAGCTTCCAAACCTATTGCCAATCCTGTCAGGTACGATCGATTGGAATGAGATTGAGCGGCAATATGATGAGATGGTCAAATACGCTGCGGCCATGCAGCACGGCACTGCGGACCCGGAAGCCATTCTCCGCTGCTTTGCGCGTGCTGATGTCATGCACCCAACCTACAAGGCACTTGCTGAACTCGGCCAGGCAATCAAAACAATCTTCCTGTGTCGTTATCTCCGATCCGAGACGTTCCGCCGCGAAATCCATGAGGGCCTGAATGTGGTTGAGAACTGGAACAGCGCCAACGGCTTTATCTTCTTCGGCAAGGGCGGCGAGATTTCCAGCAACCGGATTGCCGATCAGGAAATCTCAGCGCATGCGCTGCATTTGCTTCAGGCATCCCTCGTTTATGTGAATACTCGTATGGTGCAATCGGTGCTGTCGGAGCCGACCTGGGCAAACCGCCTGTCTGAGCGCGATTACCGTGGTCTCTCCCCATTGATCTATTCGCACATCAATCCCTACGGGCGGTTTGATGTGGATTTGGACAAGCGGATCGACTTTGGACGACAAGCGGCGTGATCCATATGCACAAAAGAGTGCACCCACAGGAGACAGGCTGATGTGACAAAGTGAAATGTCACAAATGGGTAGTCAAACGACTAATGGTACAGCATCAAAGCGTAAGCCACCCTAATGTGACAGGTTCCCATGCCTAAGATCGGATACGCCCGCGTCAGTACATCAAGCCAGGATCTCGACATTCAGAAAGCAAAGCTGAATGCGGCGGGATGTGAGGTCATCCGTTCGGAAACCGTTTCTGGTGCTTCCCGTGATGATCGTTCTGAGCTGGCGACAGTGATGGAGTTTCTGCGCGACGGGGACGAATTGGTCGTGCATCGTCTCGATCGCCTCGGCCGATCCACTCGCGATGTGCTGAATCTGGTCCATGAACTTGATGCCAAAGGCGCATCGCTCCGGGTGCTTGAACCGGAAGTCACCACCGCCGGGGATATGGGCCGCATGGTCATCACCGTCCTCGGCATGGTCGCCGACATGGAGCTCAAGTTCATTCGGGATCGTCAACGCGCTGGAATCGAAGTCGCCAAAGATAAAGGCATCTACAAGGGGCGGCGAAAGTCTGTAGATGATGAGGAAATCCGGCGGCTGGCAGGTGAGGGCACCGCAAAAGCCCAGATCGCCCGTGATCTCGGCGTTTCCAGAATGACGGTCTACCGGGCTCTCGCTGATGCCGAAACCTGAAGCCGCCGTTCGTTCAGGACGCGGCGGCTTCAAAGTCAGAGCCCATTTTGACCTATTTTCTTCATTAAAGCGAATGCCGGCTTGGGAATTGTGGGACTTGATGGCAATGTCACCATGGTGTCGCAATGCTTGCCTTGATGTCTAAGGATGAAGGGTGGATCGAACTATGAATCTCTTTATACTCTCCGGCCAATGTAACCGTTGAGATGGAAAGAAAATTGGGGGGCGTTGGCATTTTGAAAGGTTTGCAGGCATGGAGTGGCGCGATAGCAATTGGCGCGGCCGCACTTTCGCAGACTGCGACCGCTCAATCCTACCCGGAGCCTCGCGGTGAAACTGGAGCGCCATTTGCTGATCCAAACTTAAAACTTGTGGTGCTGTCATCGCTTCTTGAGGAAGGGCACATCGATTTAGGGGAAAGCTCTGATTTCCTGTCTTGGGTCCTAGACCAACCTGTGTCCGATCCATGGGACCTTGGGTTTGGAATAATTCAACCGGCGTATGATTACCTCGCCCGATATCCCCTCGGCCAGAGCCTTCTCGATGAGGTGGAAACGTTATCCTTTGATGGAGGCCTAGAAATCTATTTCTACGTAAGTCCGACTTGGGATGGTGAGACGGAAGACTTCGACATATCGAGCTTTGAGGGACTTCAACATTTGCGAAACCTACGGGTTTTTGAAGCTTCATCGATGATCCCCGAACTCGATCTAAATCTGTTAGCGGGCTTTGATAAGTTGGAAGTGATTGAAGGCGGCGTACCCGTTTCAAACACCGAGGCTCTTTTGGCCATGCCAACTCTTCGCTCCGTCGAACTTGTCGGTAACGATCTGTATCGCGATGTGCGTAGTATCGGACATCGCCAAAATGACCTGTTTGAAACATTAAAGAACAACGGTGTGGATGTTTGGGTTCATTGGATGACTTGGCTAGGAGAAAATCCACCGCCAGCTTACCAATAGCTGCAACTGTACAAATCTTTCCAAAAATCAGCGAATGTTGAACGGTTCGCCAAACCAGACATTAGGGGAAGCGAGGGGAATGGCTTTTTTGTCCGCATCTTACTAGTTCACGCACGGCGCGGCGAAGGTCGGTTACTTTTGCAAGTTCTTATATTGTTCTGATTTTTGGCCACTTTTGCACGCTCGGTCCAGTTGGGCC
>NZ_LKBA01000011.1 GCF_001307765.1 Aliiroseovarius crassostreae | reverse complement strand
CGGGTTGATCATTCGACCATTTACCGCTGGGTGCAACGATATGCCCCGGACATGGAACGGCGGATGCGCTGGCAGTGGCGGCGGCCGATGTCGGATAGCTGGCGCGTTGACGAGACGTATATCAAGGTGCGCGGCAAGTGGACATATCTGTACCGGGCGGTCGATAAGCTGGGCAACACGATCGACTTTTATTTGTCCTCGACACGCAATGCCAAAGCCGCCAAATGCTTTCTGGGCAAGGCTATTCGTGCCTGCAAAGGTTGGGAAAAACCGTCCAAAATCAACACCGACAAGGCTGGATGCTACACCCAGGCGATCCGCGAATTGAAGAAAGAGGGCAAGTGCCCAAAGGACGTCGAACACCGCCAGGTCAAGTATCTGAACAACGTCATCGAGGCCGATCACGGTAAGCTCAAGCAGCTGATCAAGCCGGTCCGGGGCTTCAAAACGATGAAAACCGCCTACGCCACGATCAAGGGATTTGAAGTGATGCGCGCATTGCGAAAAGGCCAGGGCCGCGCCTTCAACCTGACCCGCGATCCCATCGGCGAAAAACGCATGATCGAACGCGCCTTCGGTGTCGGACCATGTGTTATGTCAGAGACCATGACCTGGCTCGAACAGCAACTCGCAGCCTGACTCCGTCCAGCGAGAGGGTCATTGCGGCTCAATAAAATGTTTGCAACAGAGCCATATCGAAACACTCATGTCCAATTTGCCCGCGCATTGCAAAATCATCACCGCAATTGATGGCCACCCTGCCACCCTGTCCTGGCTTGGGTCGGTCGCCGGACACCAGACCATCCCGATGGGGGTCGAGCATTTCGGTCAGACCGGCACGATTGGCGATCTTTACCGCCATCACGGTATTGATGCCGCTGCCATCGTGGAAAAGGTGAATGGGCTGACGGCGGGAAAATACGTAAAGCCCGCCTGATAAATCCTATCGACAAAAAACAAAAAGGCGCAGGATCCCGGACCCTGCGCCTTTTCCCTGTCTCAGGTGAACGTCGAAACGCTTTAATGCGATTTCTCGGTTGATACGTGATCAGATGGCGTTGCCACAACTTCCCCCTCCAGAGGCATGTCCGGTGTGGTTTCATCGGGTTCAGAGGCAGCCTCGCTCACCCTCTCCACCTCGACCGGCGCATCTTCACCGACAATCAATGGCATCATGTCCGCACCGCCGGACATCTGCCCTTCGGTTTCAGGCGCCTTGCTCCAGGACAACGTGTCAAACCCGCCGCAATTGCCACAGACCGGTGCCCAGTCAGCATGGATGTGATTGCATTTGTCACACACCCATTGCGGGCCGCGCGGCGCGGTCAGCGCACGGGCCAGAAGGGCGCGCACGGTCTTGTCTTCGGCCCCTTCCCCACGCTCAATTGCGGCCAGAAGGGTCAGCACCCGCTGCGTGGGCTCGCTCTCTGACAGATTGCCCAGCGCCTTGCGCGCAGCGACATAGTCACCGGCGGCCAGGTTCAACTCGGCCACCAGCATCCGTGTTTCCGCATCTCCCTCACGATGTTTGGTCAGGGAGCGGAACCGGTTCAGTCGGGCTTGCGGGCTTTCATCCGGCTCAATCTCGGCAAAGGCGGCGGCAATATCCGGGTGGGGCTGTGCGATCCAGGCTTTTGTCAGCACACGGGTGGCATAACGCGGCTTGCCCTGTTCGACATAGGTTCGTGCCGCCATGACCGCCGCAGGCACAAGATCCGGCGACAGGCGGTTGGCCTCAATCGCAGCCTCACGGGCCTCGACGCTTTTGCCCTCAGCCAACACGTCTTTTGCCTCGGACAGGGCCAGCACAGCGTCCCGTCGCTTATGCACGTCGCGCGGCAGGTTTCCGGTTTTCAGCTTTGTGGTCAGGGTTTTGCGTGCACCGCTCCAATCGCCCTCAGCCGCCTGCATCCCCAACAGCGCATCCTGCGTGCCCACGTGACGCGGCTTCAGCGCCAGCGCCTTTTCAGCAAGCCGCATGGCGGTGGCCGTGTCACCTTCTTCAAGCTTCTGCTTCATCAAACCGCGCACACCGACAAACTTGGTGCGCTCATCCGTCAGCAGTTTTTTGTAAACCTGGGTGGCTTTGCGCTTGTCCCCGGCCATTTCCGCCGCCTGTGCGGTAAGAAGGTTGGTCAGTTCCGGTCGGCGCAGATATTTTTCGGCCCGGTTGGCCTTTGCCATCGCGGTGGCACTTTCGCCAGAGGCAAGCGCCATCATGCCATCTGCCAGCGCCTCATAGCCTTTCTTTTCGCGGGACCGATCAAAGTAGCGCGAAATCGCGGTTTCATCGCCATTCAGGAACCGCAGCACGGCGCGTAGCAATCCGAAAAGCACAATCACCAGCCAGACCACGACAATCAGCACGCCAAACAGGATCACCGCCTGCAACGGACCAAGGTTGAGCTCAACCCCGGCGACGGCGACCTGAATGCCGCCATCAAGTTCCAGCAACGCCCCTGCCCCAAGGGTCAGGCCTGCAATCGCCACGACGAAAAGGATAATCTTGAAAAGAGACCAAAGCATCGGCGTGTCCTTACTTGCTGTTCACGAGCTGGGCGAGCGCATCACCGGCAGTGAGCGCATCCTTGCGGGTGGTGGCGGCGGCGATCCAATCGCCAAGGGCGGATTGCCCGGCCTCGGGCATGGTCGCAAGTTCGGCAAGCGCCGCTTCGAGCTGACCAGTTTTCAACGCCGCTTCGGCCCGTGACAGAATCGCGTCAGGGTCTGCCCCCTCTTTTGGCGATAGCGACCGGGTGCCCAGTTGAAGGCGGAAGAATGCAGAGACCCGATCCATCTCACCGGCGGCGACAGCCGACCGGATCGAAGCATCAAGTGCGGCACGGGCGGCCTCGGGGAAGGCGGATTGCAACGCCACCAGCGTTGGCACGCCTTTTTCCGCCACCTTCGACAGCGCCACTGGCGCCTCAATCCCGGCCTGCTGGCTTAGATCAAACAGCGCATCACCAAAGGGGCGGCCAGTATCCAGCGCCGCCAGCACCCGCGCAAGCGCGGCCCGCGCGCCCGCTGCCTTGGCGGCTTCGGCGGCGTTTTGTTCCAGCGTTTTTGCATCCGCTCTGGCATCGGTGATTTTTGCCAGCTCCGCATCCAGCATCTGCCGCATCTGCTGAAGTTCCCGCTCATACGCGGTGGCGGCGGCTGCTGCGGCTTCCATTCCGGATCCCTGTGGCAGTTTTTCAACCGTGTGAAGGCGATTTTCGAGCTCTGAAAGTTGGCTATTCATCGCTTCCAGTTGCGTGCGAAGCTGGGCGAATTCGCCCGAGATCTCTCCCCGCGCCACATCAAGGCTGTTATCCGCCTGAAGAGAGGCCAGGGTCTCTGCCTGTTGGCGGCTTGCCACTTCCAGTGCCTCAAGCCGCTGTCCCTGCGTCGCCAGGGCGGTGGCCAGCGGATCTTCGACAGGTCCCATTACAAACGGCCACTGATCCGGGTAGCGCGCTGCGCCGAACCCGATCACGGCCGCAATCGCTCCTCCGAACAGCAAGGGCAGGACGGTGCTGGAGCGGCTCGGAGCGGCAACAGGTGTCTTTTGCTGATCCGAGGGCTGCTGATCCGAGGACGCCTTGGGCTTCTCCGCTGCAGATTTCTCATCCTTTTCAGCGGTCGCCTGCGGCGTGTTTTTGGCAGGGGAGGTGGCCGAGGGTTTGGCAATGGGTTTGGACTGAGCGGTATCCTTTGCCTCATCCGGTTTCGGTTCCATCCGCTCCCCCGCAGCCTTTTCGCCGACCGGCTTTTCAGCATCATCGCTTTTCAAAGATGCTTCCTTGCTGGATGTGGTGGATTTGGCCTGGGGCTTTGTCGGAGTTTTCGACGGGTTGGCGGGGGTTCCAGCCGCCCCCTTGGTTGCTTTGGCACTGGCTTTGGTCTGGGCTTTGGAAGGACCCGATGGAGTTGTTTTTTCAGGAGTAGCAGATGATTTGACCGTTTCCGCAGCTTTCTCTTCAATCACAACGGCATCTGCGACGGATTTCTTTACTGTCTTGCCCGCTTTGGCATCCGTCGCCTTGGACGCGCCTTTCGCAGGTTTACGGGAATTGGCCAATGTCTGAACCTCTCGAATCTCACATTTCAAATGAAGCAGGATCGCGCTTCATCAGATTAGCCCGCGCCCACCGGACCCTCAAGCAACCTTACTGCCAAGCATAGGGCAATCAAGTGTTACGCAGGGATGCGACAATCCTGCTCACCATCTCTGCCTGTGTCGGAGCGGGGCAAATATCAATCAGGTCACGGGCATTCCGGGCCTCCTGCCAGGCCTTTGCAACCGCATCACTCATGGCGATCACCGTCACCCCGGGTCGGCCCTTGGGTATTTCTTTTGCAACCAAGCGCGCTGAACGGGGGGAAAAAAGGGGAAGGATCACCCGGCGCTCCCCTCCAATCAGATCCAGAGCGGGTTTGGAAAGGGGGCGGTGCACCTGATCATAAACCACCCGCTCTTCACATCCGAAATGCGCTGCCAGATCGGTTGAGACATGCGCACCGCGCAGGTAAACCATTGGATATTCTGGATTTAAATCTTTCCGCATCAAGCTATCGGCATCTGGAGCGATACAGTCCACACGCGCCCCGGACGCCGCAGCAACACGGGCGGTGCGCGACCCGACACAATAGGTCCGTTTACCCGAGAGATCCCCGCGCACGCCATGAACTGACGTCAGCAGGACCGAGGCGTATCGGGACAGATCCGGCCAAGGCCCCACCGGCACAATCTCCAGAACCGGTGACAGCACCGCCGGGACCGCCCCCCCAAACGCGGTTTCACACTCGGCCAAAACCCGCGTATTGCCCGGTTCAGGACGTGTCAGCAGCAAAACGGGAAGGTCGAAGCAGTCTGGCGACATGGTGGGCCTGTTGTCTCCTCTTTGATAGGGTGTTACCCCGACACCAGATTTATCGCAACTCTGCCTGCCAAAAGCCTGTGCAAACGGAAAGATGCCGTGATGACAAAACCGCTGACACTTCTCGGGTTGGAAAGCTCTTGCGATGACACGGCCGCCGCCGTGGTCCGACATGTTCCCGGCGCTTTGCCCGAAATTCTGGCCTCTGTCGTGGCGGGGCAGACCGAGCTTCATGCGGATTTCGGTGGGGTTGTGCCAGAGATTGCTGCGCGGGCGCATACCGAAAAACTCGATCTGTGCGTGGAAGACGCCCTGAGGCAAGCCGGGATGAGCCTGGCAGATATGGATGCCATTGCGGTGACCGCCGGACCCGGTCTGATTGGGGGCGTTCTGGCGGGTGTGATGTGTGCAAAAGGTCTGGCAGCCGGATCAGGCCTGCCACTGGTCGGCGTGAACCACCTTGCCGGGCACGCGTTGACCCCACGCCTGACCGACCAGGTGCAATTTCCCTATCTGATGCTGTTGGTCTCCGGCGGGCATTGCCAGTTTCTGATCGTCAAAGGCCCGGAAGAATTCACCCGTTTCGGCGGCACAATCGACGACGCCCCGGGCGAGGCTTTTGACAAGACCGCCAAACTGCTGGCCCTGCCACAGCCGGGCGGACCTTCGGTCGAACGCGAAGCACAGACTGGGGACGAAAAACGCTTTCGTTTCCCGCGCCCGCTTCTGGATCGACCGGGATGTGATATGAGCTTTTCCGGCCTCAAAACCGCGCTTTTGCGCGAACGTGACCGGCTGGTGGCCGAATGTGGCGGTTTGCGTCGCACTGATCGCACCGATCTTTGTGCCGGGTTTCAGGCGGCGGTACGGGACGTGCTGGTTGAGAAGTCGCGTCGGGCCATGGAAGAATATATGACCCTGTCCCCCCACACGCCCACTCTTGCCGTCGCGGGGGGCGTTGCCGCAAACAAGACCCTACGCGCCGGGTTAGAGACTGTTTGCGATGCATTTGGCGCAACATTCCTTGCCCCCCCACTGGCACTTTGCACCGACAATGCGGCAATGATCGCCTGGGCAGGCCTCGAACGGTTTCGCTCCGGTCAAAGCGACGGCATGACCCTGTCCGCCCGTCCCCGATGGCCGCTTGACCGCTCGGCCCCGGCCATGCTGGGATCAGGCAAGAAAGGAGCAAAGGCATGAGCATCTCTGTTCTTGGCGCGGGGGCCTTTGGCACCGCACTTGCCATATCCCTGGCCAACGAAAACCAGCCCGTCACATTATGGGCGCGCGATCCCGCCGACATGCAACAGGCCCGCGAGAACAAACGCCGTTTGCCGGGGGTGCAATTTCCCGCGCGACTGACGGCCACGGCTGACCTGAACAGGGCCACAGAAGCAAAGATCCTTCTGCTGGCGGTTCCGATGCAAAAACTGTCCGCGTTCCTGCAGGACAATGGGGCGCGCCTGTCCGGCAAGACCCTTGTGGCCTGCTGCAAGGGGATTGATCTAGCAACCGGGCTGGGACCGGCTGAGGTGATCCGCAAGCACATCCCCGATGCCCAGCCAGCCATCCTGTCCGGCCCCAGTTTCGCGGTGGATATTGCCGGGGGGCTGCCCACTGCGCTGACACTTGCAACGGAGAATGGCAAAACGCTGCAACAGGCGCTTTCGACACGCAACTTACGCATCTATCGGTCCTCTGACCTGATCGGTGTCGAAATCGGCGGCGCGCTGAAAAATGTCGTGGCGATTGCCTGTGGGATTGCAATTGGTGCGGGCCTTGGTGAAAGCGCGCGCGCGGCCCTGATGACCCGAGGCTATGCCGAAATGCAACGGTTTGCCGTGGCCCAGGGGTCGCTGCCCGAGACGCTGGCGGGGCTGTCCGGATTTGGCGATCTGGCCCTCACCTGCGCTTCAGAGAAGTCACGTAATTTTGCGTTTGGCTTTGCGCTTGGGCGGGCAGAAACCCTTCCGGAAGGCACAACGGTCGAAGGAAAGGCAACCGCCAAGGCGGTGGCGGCCCTGGCACGTGATCAGGGGATCGACATGCCGATCGCTGAGATGATCGTCGCGGTTCTGGACAAACATTTAACAATCAAAGAGGCGGTTGAGGCCCTTTTGGCCCGCCCCCTGAAGGAGGAATAAATCATGCTGGTGGCAGTCATTTGCACAGACAAGGAAGGCGCAATTGAAACGCGAAAAGCCAATCGCGACGCCCATGTGGCCTATCTGAAAGAAACCGGCGCGGTTCAGGCCGGTCCGTTTCTGAATGGCGAGGGCATGATGTATGGCTCTCTGATCATCCTCGATGTCGAAGATATGGACGCCGCCCGGGACTGGGCCGCAAATGACCCCTATGCCAAGGCCGGCCTGTTTTCCGATGTCCGGCTGGAACAGTGGAACAAGGTGATCTGATGCAATACTGGCTGTTCAAATCCGAGGTCTCGACCTGGAGTTGGGACCAGCAGCTTGCCAAGGGGGACGCGGGCGAAGAATGGGATGGTGTGCGCAATTACCAGGCACGCAACCACATGCGGACCATGAAGATCGGGGATCTCGGGTTCTTTTACCATTCGCAGAAAGACAAGGTGATTGTCGGGATTGTTGAAGTCTGCGCCGAGGCTCATCCCGACAGCTCAACGGATGATCCGCGCTGGGAATGTGTGGACATCAAAGCGGTGCGCACCCTGCCCAGGCCCGTCTCACTGGCGATGTGCAAGGAAGATCCGCGCCTGTCTGACATGGTGCTGGTCAAAAACACCCGCCTGTCGGTCCAGCCCGTGACACCCGAGGAATGGGCCATCGTGCTGGAACTTGCCGGAGAGACCCCCTGAGGCCATACTTCCTTTCACGACGCAAACAGGAAGGAAATGCAAATGGGAAGTCTATCCGTTCTGGTGGCGGCCGTGGCGACCTATGCTTTCGGTGCCCTGTGGTATATGGCCCTGGCCAAACCCTGGGTGAGCGCATCCGGTGTGGCGATTGGTGAAGATGGCCGCCCGTTGAATGCAAAAGACCCCAAACCCTACATCATCGCCTTTGTCATGCGCTGCTAAAGCGTTTCGAGATTAACTTGAGACACAATAATAAGGCGAAACACTTTAGTCGCAGGCATGATGCGCCACGTCTTTACGATGGCGGGCATTGAGGGGGCGGGCAAGGGTCTGGTGACAGGTCTTGGGCTGGGGCTGTTCATGGCTGCCCTATGGATCGTGAACAATGTGATGTTCTCGGATCGATCAAAGGCACTGATCTGGCTTGATGGCGGATATGCTGCGGGTGGATGCGCTGTCGCGGGCTTTGTCCTCGGCATATTCTGAGGGCTGTTCTGCCCCACCAAAACAAAAAAACCGGCCTCCGCCGGTCTATAAAAAAGGAGAGGGACCGCGACCCGTCGGACCCTCTCCTTCCACCCCACGTGCTCCCTCAGCACCACACGTGTTCAAAAATCTAAGAGGTCCGACCGTCCTGGTCTTCGTGTATCATCTAGCGGGAAACGGGCAAGAACATCAAGGAAATAACCCGCTCAAAACAAATCAAAATCAATACGTTACAGGAAGGTATTGTTAACTTCTGGCCACAAAAAAGCGCGACCCTGCCAACAAGGTCGCGCTTCAGAATGTTTCCGCTGGGGAAGTGGCGATCAGTTGTATACCGACTCTTTGCCGAAATGCTTGACCAGCATGTAATAAACCACGGCGCGGTACTTGTTACGCTCGGAACGCCCATAGGTGTCAATCACCGCATTGATGGCATCCATCAGCTGCGGACCATCGGCCAGGCCCAGCTTTTTGATCAGGAAGTTGTTCTTGACGGTTTCCAACTCGCTTTCCTGCGTGGCAGCCACGGTTGATGCATCGTCATTGTAGATGGCCGGCCCACACCCGATTGTTACTTTGGTCAGCAGGTCCATATCCGGCGTCAGGCCGCATTTTGCCTTCAGGTCTTCTGCATATTTGGCAATCAGGTCGTCTCTCTTACCCATAATGGCGCTCCTAATAGTTGTTAAAAAGCTTAGCCTCGTCGCCCAAACCTTATGCGGAAAAAACGACAACACAAAGGAAAACATTGCTTGACAGTTCCCCCTATGAATTGGCGCGAATTTCAGTCAGGTTTCCCCAAGCCAGTTATTTCAAGGAGGAAAACATGGGCCTGTGGAGTTTTGTGAAGGGCGCAGGTAAAGCGCTGTTCGGGGATGACGAAACGTCAACCGAGGAAACCCTGACCAAGGAAGTGGCTGATCTGGGCATCGACACATCCGGTCTCGACATCAAACTTGATGGCGAAAAAGTCACTGTATCCGGCGGTGAATCCCTGAGCGCGGAAGACCGCGAAAAAGTCATTCTGGCGGTCGGAAACGTCGAAGGCGTGGCCGAAGTGGAAGCGGAGCTTGAGAACGAGCCGGTGTTCCACACGGTCGAAAAAGGGGACACGCTTTGGGCGATTGCCGAGAAGACCCTTGGCAATGGCGCACATTATCAAAAGATCTTCGAAGCCAACCGTCCGATGCTGTCGCATCCTGACAAGATCTATCCGGGCCAAAATCTGCGTATCCCGCAGTAATTTGCCCTCTGGATTCGAAACGCGCGACCGGCCCGCCCGGTCGCACTTTTTATTTGTCCGGTAATAAAATTACTTCACACATTCATATGTCGCAATTTTTGCCTTGAGCCTCACGCCGTTTCCCTGTCTGATCAGCGCGAATGACCGCAAATACAGAATTCTGACAGGAGATGCTTGCGCATGGGTTATCTGAAATCCACCCCGACCCGCGATGGTTACTTTGGCGAATACGGGGGGGCCATGTTGCCGCCGCCGCTTGAGCCGCATTTCAAGGAAATCCGCGAAGCTTATGACCGCATTTCCAAGTCCGCCGACTTTGTCGCCGAACTTCGCCATATCCGTAAACATTTTCAGGGGCGCCCGACGCCGGTGTCCTACCTGAAAAACCTGTCCGACATGTGTGGCGGCGCGCGCATTTATGCCAAGCGCGAAGACCTGAACCACACCGGCGCGCACAAGCTCAACCACTGCATGGGCGAAGGGCTGCTGGCCAAATTCATGGGCAAAACCAAACTTATGGCCGAAACCGGTGCAGGTCAGCACGGCGTGGCACTCGCCACCGCAGCGGCCTATTTCGGCCTGGAATGCGAAATCCACATGGGTGAGATTGATATCGAGAAAGAAGCCCCCAACGTGACCCGCATGAAGCTCTTGGGCGCCAACGTGGTGCCGGTGGGCTTTGGCGGGCGTTCTCTGAAAGAGGCCGTGGACAGCTGTTTCAACGCCTATGTGCCGCAAGCTGATACCGCCCTCTTCGCCATCGGCTCCGTGGTTGGCCCGCACCCCTTCCCCCTGATCGTACGCGATTTCCAGCATGTGGTTGGCATTGAAGCGCGCGAACAATTCCTCGAACTGACGGGCGACCTGCCCGACATGGTTGGCGCCTGCGTCGGTGGCGGCTCCAATGCGATGGGTATTTTCTCGGGCTTCATCGACGACGAAGACGTGGCACTTTACGGCGTGGAGCCGATGGGCACCTCGTCGAAACTGGGCGAACATGCCGCTACCATCACCTATGGCGAAGACGGCGACATTCACGGTTTCCGCACCATGGTGCTGAAGGATGAAAACGGCGAGCCCGCCCCGGTGCACACCGTGGCCTCGGGTCTGGATTACCCCGGCGTCGGCCCAGAGCACGCACACCTCTACCGCACCGGCAAGGCCAACTACACCGCCGCTGACGATAAGGAAGCACTGAACGCCTTCTACGCCCTGTCGCGCCACGAAGGTATCATTCCCGCCCTGGAAAGCGCCCATGCCGTGGCCTTTGCCATGCGCGAAGCCCCCAAGAACCCGGGGAAATCCATCCTGATCAACCTGTCGGGTCGCGGCGACAAGGACATTGATTATGTCACCGAAACCTTCGGCTTTGGCGATAATCGGTAAAGCCCCGGCTCATCCCTTTTTTCTTGCTGAAAAATACCTTGGGGTGAGCCTCAAAGAGGCGAGGGGCAAAGCCCCTCACATAAACCCAAAAAGCAAAGCGCCGCCCCTTGGGGCGGCGCTTTTCCGTTCTAAAACGGCGACGTGATCAATAGCGGTAGTGTTCCGGCTTGAACGGGCCGTCGACGGTGACGCCGATATAATCCGCTTGTTCTTTCGACAGTTTCGACAGCTTCACACCGATCCGGTCGAGGTGCAGCTTGGCCACTTTCTCGTCCAGATGCTTGGGCAGGATGTAGACATCATTGTTATACTCATCGCCTTTGGTCCACAGCTCGATCTGCGCCAGAACCTGGTTGGTGAAGGATGCCGACATCACGAAGGACGGGTGGCCGGTGGCATTGCCGAGGTTCAGCAGACGACCTTCGGACAGCAGGATAATGCGGTTGCCCGAAGGCATCTCGATCATATCCACCTGGTCCTTGATATTGGTCCATTTGTGGTTCTTCAGCGCGGCCACCTGAATTTCGTTATCGAAATGGCCGATATTGCCGACAATGGCCATGTCCTTCATCGCACGCATATGCTCGATGCGGATGATGTCCTTGTTGCCGGTGGTGGTGATGAACACATCAGCCGAGGACACGGCGTCTTCCAGCTCAATAACTTCAAACCCATCCATCGCCGCCTGAAGCGCACAGATCGGGTCTATCTCTGTCACTTTCACACGGGCGCCGGCGCCGCGCAGCGATGCGGCAGAGCCTTTGCCAACATCACCGTAACCACAGACAACGGCCACTTTGCCGGCCATCATTGTGTCGGTGGCCCGGCGGATCCCGTCGACCAGCGATTCCTTACAGCCATATTTGTTGTCGAATTTCGACTTGGTGACCGAGTCGTTCACGTTGATCGCCGGGAAGGGCAGCTGGCCCTGTTTCACCAGATCATACAGGCGGTGAACCCCGGTTGTGGTCTCTTCCGACACGCCTTTGATTGCATCGCGGGTTTTGGTGAACCAGCCCGGGCTTTCCTTCATGCGTTTGGCAATCTGCTTGTGGATCACCTCTTCCTCTTCCGACCCGGGCACACCCAGATCCTCACCGGCTTCGGCACGTGCCCCCAACAGGACATAAAGGGTGGCGTCGCCACCATCATCAAGGATCATGTTCGGCCCTTCGGGGAACATGAACGAGCGATCCAGGTAATCCCAATGCTCTTCCAGCGACTGGCCTTTGATTGCAAAGACCGGCGTGCCACCAGCGGCGATTGCGGCCGCAGCGTGGTCCTGGGTCGAGAAGATGTTGCACGACGCCCAGCGCACATCCGCCCCCAGCGCCACCAGTGTTTCAATCAGAACCGCTGTCTGAATGGTCATGTGGAGCGACCCAACGATGCGGGCCCCCGCCAGAGGCTTTGCCTCGCCATACTCTTCACGCAGTGCCATCAGGCCTGGCATTTCGGTTTCGGCAATATCGAGTTCCTTGCGGCCGAACTCTGCCAGCTTGATGTCTTTTACAATATAATCCTGGGTCACGGGCTATCTCCGGTAACAGTGTTTGGGTCGGCCTACCAACTTATCAGCCAAGTGGCAACAAAACACCGGCACTTCCGGCGTTCACATTGACACAACGCGGTGAAAATGGGATGGCGTCGCTACCTCTATTTCATAAATGTGAGCTAAAAATGACCGAGATCACGGCCAATCGCGCGGCAAATCATCGTCACACAATCCTGATGTGCTGTGACGACAATTACTTTCCCTTTGCCACATTGCTCGCAAGCCAGATCGCAAAAGCCTATCCCGAGCGCAATTTCGACATCTGCATTCTATACATCGGCACCTTTCCCGAACACCCGATCATCAAGCAGCTGGATCTGCGCCTTGTGCAGTTCCCGATCCCCGAGGCCTGGCAGGGGTTGGCAACATCCAAAAAAATCACTTTAGCATCTTACCTGCGTATTGCGGGTCCTCGGGCATTGGCGGACGACTATGACCGCATCTTGTATCTCGATAGCGATATCTACTATGCAAAAGGTGATATTCAGGCATTGTTGTCAGCCGATATAGGAGATTATCCAGTAGCTGCGGTAAGAGACAGTTTCCAACATCGCAACTTGCAGAAACCTATGCGCGAGTTCAAGGCTGCGGGCCTCGCACCTACTCGATATCTAAACGCTGGTGTTTTGTTGATTGATACTCTGCGATACGTTTCTCAAGACATTGACACAACAGCATTCAAATTCGCGGCAACAGAAAATGAAGACCTCCGGTTCAAACATGACCAAAGTGCGCTGAACCTCGCCCTTTACAACAACTGGGCCGAGCTTTCGCCGGTCTGGAACTGGCCCTGCATTCACCGCACCTACTTCCTGACCCATTTCCTGGACCCCTGCTTTTTCCACTTCCTCAGCAGGCGCAAACCATGGAAAGACAAGACAGGCCTGTATTCCAAGGAACATGTGCGTATTGTCCATGAGCATCTGAGCACGCATTTCCCGGACCTGGCCAAGGCGATGCCTGCCCGCCCAAAACCGGAAACAGCCCTTGGCAAATGGTTGTGGATCTTCATCCGGCAGGTGTGGGACCTGCGGCGCATCGCCCCTTATTTCAACCGCTTCGACGGGGATTTCGACATCAAAAAATAACCCCGCGCCGGGTTGGTCATCCCCCTGACAATACCCGGCTTGCTGCCCCTCGGCTTGCCACATTGACTCACAACCGTGAAAGTGTGATGCCGGGGCGTAACGCCCCTCTGGGCGAAAGGAGATTTTAATGTCCGGGTTTACCGCCAATCGTCCCGCCGAACATCGCCAGACCATTTTGATGTGCTGCGACGACAATTACTTTCCCTTTGCCACTTTGCTGGCGCAGCAGATCTCGGATGCGTTCCCGGAACGCCAGTTTGACATCTGCATCCTTTATAGCGGCGATTTCCCGCAACACCCGATCATTGAAACACTGGGCCTGCGGCTGCTGGAAATTGAAATTCCGGAAAGCTGGCAGGGGCTGGCCACGTCGAAAAAAATCACCCTGGCCGCTTACCTGCGGATCATCGCCCCGCGGCTTCTGGCCGATGATTACGACCGCATTCTCTATCTCGACAGCGACATGATCTATCAGCGCGGCGATATCGAAAAGCTGATTGCGCTTGATATCGGGGATCACGCGGTTGCCGCCGTGCGTGACAATTACCAGCACCGCGCGCCCAATCGCCTTGCCGCGGAATTCAAGGCGAACAACAAAAGCGTCGCCCCCTATTTCAATTCAGGTGTGTTGCTGATTGATGTGCCGAAATTCATTGAGCTGGGCATTGAAGAGAAAAGCTTTGAATGGACCAAGAACCGGGAGAAAGGGCCGCGCGTCAAACATGATCAGCGGGCGTTGAACCTCGCGCTTCATGGCGACTGGGCCGAGCTTTCGCCGGTCTGGAACTGGCCCTGTTTTCATCGCTATTTCTTCCTGACCCATTTTATTGATCCGTGCTTCATCCATTTCCTCAGTTCTCGCAAACCGTGGCGGGATGTGAACGGGATCTATTCGGCGACACATGTCCGGGTTATTCACGACCATCTTGCCAAACACTTCCCCGAGGCGGCCAAGGCGATGCCGGAGCGCCCCAAACCGGGGACGGAATTTGGAAAATGGCTGTGGATCTTTGTCCGCCATGCGCTCGATTACCGGCGCATTGCACCTTATCTGAACCGGTTCTCGGGCGATTTTGACGTCAAAACCAAGTAGCCCCTGTTGGCCGAGGGGCGCGTTCCGGGGCCAGGGTCAGAATTTGAGGGCCTTACCCCTCCAGATCAGGCACCTTGGCCTTTTCAGGCGTGCCCCCATGCCAGTTGCGTCCGGCGGCAACAATGCAGCTTACGCCATTTGCATGGGTTACGAGGATGGTAAAACTGCCGGTTTCCGGTGAGGACCAGACCTCCAGCAATTCTTTGTGGTTTTGCAACCCACCGCCAACCAGCCCTTCCCTATATTGACCGGACAGCTTTTCAACCAGATCAGGTCT
Source organism: Aliiroseovarius crassostreae (assembly GCF_001307765.1). Taxonomy (GTDB): domain Bacteria; phylum Pseudomonadota; class Alphaproteobacteria; order Rhodobacterales; family Rhodobacteraceae; genus Aliiroseovarius; species Aliiroseovarius crassostreae. The sequence goes on along the minus strand of NZ_LKBA01000011.1, from coordinate 17,736 downwards.
GGGCGCGCAGCTGGGCATGGCATGTGCAGCCGGGATCGGCGGTGCCAGAGAGGCCGCTCCGAAGATCAGGGCCGAGCTTACGAGACGTTTGAACATAACAGTTTCCTTTCCGTATGAACCGGACAAGCTGCACTGTTGTTGATAGTTGTTTACGCCTCTTGGGCAGCCTGCCCATCTGTGGTTTATGTCTGTAATAGATATGGGGATTGCTCCGAAAACCTGCCCGTCGCAGGGCGACACAGTTTCGTGACCTTTCCCTCGCCTGTTTGGAGTATATCAAAAAATGGCTTCAAAACCAAGAGCTTGGCAAAGGATGCTATCTGGGCGCAGGCTTGATCTGCTGGACCCGACCCCGATGGATATCGAGATTGAGGACATTGCCCATGGGCTGGCATTTGTGGCGCGCTGGAATGGGCAGACCTTGGGGGATTATCCCTATTCGGTCGCGGAACACTCTCTTTTGGTTGAAAAAATCTACGCACGTCTTTATCCGAAGGCCCCCGTCAAATGGCGCCTTGCCGCACTTTTGCATGATGCCCCGGAATATGTCATCGGGGACATGATTTCGCCGGTCAAAGCGGCGGTTGGGGCAGGTTATGGCGATCTGGATGAACGGCTGACCACCGCGATCCACGTGCGGTTTGGCCTGCCCGCGAAGATCCCTGTGACGATCAAGAAAGCGATCAAACGCGCCGACAAAATTTCGGCCTGGCTAGAGGCCACGCAGATTGCGGGGTTTTCGGTGCAGGAGGGCAACCGCCTGTTCGGCACACCAAAGCCAGAAGTCATTCATGGGCTGGATATTCAGCTGCGCCCGCCCCGCAGCGTGCGCGAGGCTTTCACGGCCCGCCATACGGAATTGTTGCTGCAATTATGATCTCCGTTCGCCCCGCCACCCCTGATGATGCCGATGGCATGAGCGCCGTGATCACCCCGATCCTGCGAGGGTGGAACAGCAACCGGCGCGGCGATGCAGAACATATGCTTGAGAACTACATCAAACGCCCTCATTCGATCCGCTGCAGCGTTGCCACCTCCGAGGGGGGACGGATTATCGGTTTCCAGTCATTGGTCCTCGCCACCAAGGATAACCCTCACGATACACCTGTAGGCTGGGGCATCATCGGCCCCTAGGCTCAGGCCCCATTGATTTCGGACGTTTGGCATGTTTCACGATGCAAAAACCAAGCTGTGAACATGTGTGATCTCTTCTGGCTGACCGATGCGCAGATGGCACGTCTGGAGCCCTTCTTTCCGAAATCCCACGGCAAGCCTCGCGTTGACGACAGGCGCGTCTTGAGCGGGATTATTTTTATCAATTACAATGGCTTGCGCTGGCGGGACGCGCCGAAGGCGTGCGGGCCACACAAGACTTTGTACAACCGTTGGAAGCGGTGGAGCAACAAAGGTATCTTCGCCCAAATGATGGTCGGCCTGGCGGCAGATCACGGCGAAGAAAAGACCGTCATGATTGATGCGACCTATCTGAAAGCCCATCGTACAGCGTCCAGTCTGGGCGTCAAAAAGGGGGGCGTGGGCGCCTGATCACTGCCCGGCAGGGTATTGCGCAGCAATGTCCCGAGAGGGAGGGCGGACCAAGGGCGGCATGAACACCAAGCTGCACGCCATTTGTGACAGCCAGGGGCGCCCCATTGATCTGTTCGTGACCACCGGACAAGTGAGTGATTACACTGGGGCAACTGCCCAGCCAGTTGGCAATATCGACAGGCTGTTTGTCCTCATCCTTGACGATGTTCCCATAGGTGTCTTCCATCAGATAGCGATGGCGCACAGGTTGATCATCCTGAGAGGTATCTGCCAGGCGGGCAGGCTCAGCCCAAGAGAGGCCAGCTGATCTGGTGATAAGAAAGGAACGGCGGTTTGGGGTTGTGGTCTCCAGTTTCCATTTCTGATTAGCGGTTCAGGGCATCGAAAACCTTGGTATTTGTTATGATTGGGGCGCAGTTTGTCCCTAAAGTGAAACGAAACATGTTCACAGAAAGGTATGGGTGATGACGGAACTGCTGGCGAAACTTTTGCCTTTGGGGTTGGCGCTTTTGATGCTGGTGGTTGGTCTGCGCCTGTCCCCGCGCGATTTTGCCGTGGTCTTTCGAAATCCCAAGGCGCTGAGCATCGGATTGCTGGTGCAGATGGTGACCCTACCTGTTCTGGCGTATCTGCTTGGCCAGGTGTTGGGCCTGTCCCCCGTCATGCAGGCGGGACTGGTGTTGGTGGCGGCGGCGCCCGGCGGTGTGACCTCAAACTATATTGCCCACCTGGCCCGCGCTGATCTGGCCCTGTCGACGGGGATGACACTTGTCACGACCCTGCTTGCATCAGTCTCTATTCCGGCTGTTCTTGCCTTTTTTGACGTGGCTGGATTTTCGGGAATTGCCAGTATTGCCAAGCTGAGTGGCGCCATGCTGGCAGTGTCGATTGTGCCGATGCTTTTGGGCATGGGGCTGGGGGCCGTTTCCCGGGTTTGGCAGGCGCGTCTTGCCCGTGTGCTGGAGCCGGTGGCCAAAGCAATCTTTGCGGCGATGGTTCTGGCAACCTTCGTGCAGAACTGGGGGCCGATGCAGGACAATCTGGCCGAAGTCGGCATGGCCGTGGTCGCGCTGAACCTTGGCGCCCTGGCGTTGGCTGCGATGGCGGCCCGTGCGGCAAGCCTTGGCTGGTCGCAGGCGCGCGCCATCATGGTCGAGGCGTCGTTGCAGAACGTGGCCGTGGCCATGTTTGTTGCCGGTTCCGTTCTGGCCCAACCTGCCTTGATGGTGCCAGGGCTGCTTTATGCCGTGATGATGAATATCAGTGCGGTGGTGCAGATTTATCTGGGACAAAAAGAAGGGGCAGGCGTGCCGGCCTGATCCGCAAAACAAAAAGCCCCGCAAATTGCGGGGCTTTCCACGTGACATCAACCTGGATCAGATGCTTTCGTCGATCCAGGATTGCAGCGCGGCCTTCGGCGCGGCGCCCACTTTGTTTGATACAACCTGACCGTCCTTGAACAGGAACAGGGCCGGAATGCTGCGCACACCCAGCTGAGACGGAGAATTCGGGTTTTCGTCCACGTTCACCTTGGCGATTTTCACCTTGCCTTCATACTCGGCTGACAGCTCTTCCAGCGCCGGACCGATCTGCTTGCACGGACCACACCATTCAGCCCAGAAATCCACCACGACAGGGATGTCGGAATTGCGCACTTCTGCGTCAAAGGTGGCGTCGGTAACGGCAACAGTAGCCATGTCATATCTCCTGAGAATTCGAGTTGGCCCTGAACCTATGGAGCCGCCCCGCCAACGTCAAGGCGCCGATATGCCTCCTCCAGAAAGTTGGGGGCAAGCGGCATCAGTTTTGCGTGATGGGTCCACAGGATCGCGGCCTCAATGTTGTGCTGTGGATAGATCTGCAAAAGCGCTGCCCGATAGGCTGCCATCTGCCGCAATACCCCTTCGGGCGTGTCGGCCGCTGACGCTGGCACCACCCGGTTTGACTTGAAATCGATCACGGTGACGGTGTGCTCGGTCACGATCAGCCGGTCGATAATGCCAAACAACACCCGGTCATATCCGGGCAATGGGGCGGTCACCTCAACCTCGGCAAGGGTGTCGGGTGTGAAAATATGTGCCAGCTCAGCCGAGGTCAAAACCCCTCGCGCCTCGCTCAGGATTTCCGCCATGTCTTCAGGCGGGGCAATGTCGTCCCCGGCGGACAGAAGGGTTTGGGCGTATTCAGCCCAAAGAGAGGGCGCATAACTCGGCAGATGCTCCAGCAACAGATGGATTTGCCGGCCGCGCCGCTTGGCACTTTCTTCGTCAAGTTCCGCCTGATTAGGGTCGAAAATGGCTTTTGCTCCCCCCAGATCGGAAGGCGAGACCAGAGGCAGTTCCTCGGTGGGAAGCTTTGCAGATTCCGTCGCCCATTTCGGCAAGCCATCTGCCACTTCGGTCTGGGGTGCTGGTTTTGTTTGCGCCGTCATTTGGGCAGGCCAGTGCCCGAGTTCGAACCTGCGGAAGCTGTTCTCGCCCAAATCAACAATCGTGCCGCCCGCGCGCTCCATGGCCTCGGTTGCGATATTGTACCACTCGGTTGGTGCTTTCCCGATTGTCCCGGTGGCGGCCAGAATAAGCCACTGCTCCGCGCGGGTCATCGCCACGTAAAGCAGCCGTGTGGCCTCTTCTTCCTGCGCCTGACGGTCGCGCGCCAAGGCTGCCTCAACCGCTGTTGTGCGATCTGTCGTCGACGGTTTCCAGATCGCGTGGCCGCCGTCCAGCTCAACCAGCTCGTCCCGGTTGCGATACTGACTGCGGGCAAGGTCGGGAAGAATGACAATCGGGGCTTCCAACCCCTTTGATCCATGCACGGTCATCACGCGGATCTGTTGATCCACAGTATCCATCTGGCGCTTGATGGTGACCTCTTCCACCTCAAGCCAGTTCACAAAACCGGTCAGGCTGGGTGTTTCCAGACGTTCATAGGCGAGGGCCTGTGCAAGCAGCGCATCAATGCCATCCTCGGCCTCCTGCCCCAGACGTGCCAGCAGTTTGCTGCGGCCATTGAACCGCGTCAGCACCCGTTCAATCAGTTCATATGGGCGCAGAAAGTCGGCATCATCCCGCAGCTCTGTCAGCATCTGAACCAGCGTCGGAAAGTGCTCACGCTGATCCCGCAGCGCCCGCCAGAGATAGGTATTTTTGCCGCGGGGATGGGCCAGCCTGAACAGGTCCTGTTCGCTCAGACCCGCCAGAGGTGAGCGCAGCACACAGGCCAGGGACAGATCATCTTCAGGCGTGGCAAGAAATGAGAGCAGGGCCTTCAGGTCCTTAACCGCCAGCTCCCCCCCGATACGCAGCCGATCTGCGCCGGCAATAGGCAACCCTTCCTGCTTGCAGGCGCGAATGATTTCATGAAACAGGTCGCTGCGTTTGCGCAGAAGAACCAGAAAATCCCCCGCATGAACCGGCCGGGTTTCGCCATTTTCCGCGGGAAGAGACTCTGTTTCTATGATCCTCTTAATTTCACGGGCAATCTTGCGGGCCAATTGAATGCGGTGATCTTCTTCCCCCAGCTTGTCGATGGGATCGAACCAGTCGCGGGTTTCCTCGAACTTCACGGGTTCGATCACCGGCCACAGGTCAACCCGCCCCGGTTTGTCGAAAAAAGCGCGGTGTTTGAATGCATCCCCCAGCCCTCCCTGATCATGCAGGGCATGGTCGACGAATTGCAAAATGGCCGGGGCAGAGCGGAAGGAAAACTCCATGGGGAGGTCCTGAAACGGCTTTCCGATCTGCCCAAGTTTGTCGCGGAAATTATCCCGCATCTCTTCAAATTTGTCCGGACGCGCCCCTTGAAAGGAATAGATGGATTGCTTGGGGTCTCCGACCACGAAAATGGTGCGGTTGACGTCATCGCGTGCGCCCAGACCGCTGGTGAATTCGCGTGACAGGTTGTCAATCACGCGCCATTGGGCCGGGCTGGTGTCCTGCGCTTCATCCACCAGGATGTGGTCAATGCCACCATCCAGCCGGTAGAGGATCCAGGCCGCAACTGCCGGGTCGGTCAGCAAATCACCTGCTTTGACAATCAGATCATCAAAATCAAGCCAGCCGCGTTGTTGTTTGGCCAATTCGTAATGAGCAACAAACCGGGTGGCGAATTGATGTAGGGCAGTTGTTTTCAGCGCCGAATACAGCCCTGATCTGAGAGGTTTTGTATCTGCAACCCGTTCCATCATCTGCTCCAGATGTGGCATCAGATCCTTGCCAGTGTCCTTCTTGACGGCGGCACTGGGAAAGGTCTTTTTCGGGCGCCCGGCCCCCGCGCCCTTTTCTGATAAAAAGAGCGTTTCAAGCTGGATGAGAGACTGAATTGACGCCTTCAACGGCAAGATTGTGGCCAATTTCCGCGCTGATGCCGCGTCATTTCGATTGTCCGGGTTCAGAAGGGGGAGAAGTCGCTCCAGAACCAACCCATCTCCGGGTGCGAACGCCCTATAGAGCACCTGCTGCTCGGTAAGGGTGGCAGGAATATCGAACCATTTCCGAATGTCGCTTTCAGATATGTTTGTCAGAAAATGGGAGCGGTTATGGGTAATGTCGCCTGCAAGGCCATCAAAGTCTTCGGCGGTATAATAGCGGGCAAGATTGGCAACCAATTCAGGCTGCTCCTGCGCCATGAGGTCTATGATTTCCGTTCGCAGAAGCTTTGCCGCGCGATCATCCATTTCCTTGAATTGCGGAGAGACCCCGGCCTCCATCGGGAATTTTCGCAGCAACCCGGCGCAATAGGCATGGATGGTCTGGATTTTCAGACCGCCAGGGGTTTCGATGGCCCGCGCAAACAGTCGGCGGGCCTGGCGTAAGTCGCGCGCAGCTGTGGGGATGCCAAGCTCCGCCAAGGCGTTTTGCAGGGCGTCATCGTCCTTCATCGCCCATTCCCCAAGCCGTTTGAACAGCCGGTTCTGCATTTCGCTGGCAGCGGCCTTGGTATAGGTCAGGCACAGAATGTTCTGCGGGCTGACCCCATCCAGCAGCAGACGCGCAACCCGATCTGTCAGCACGCGTGTCTTTCCCGACCCCGCATTGGCGGACAGCCAGGTGGAGCTGCCGGGATCTGCCGCATCAATCTGGCGCTGCGTGGCTTCGTTGAACATCACAGGCTCACCTCTTCGTCACTGCCTTCCTGGCTGTCATCCCACTCCCCGAACCGGGCGAGGTGGTCATAGTCGCCGCCAAAACGCTGTTCCTGAACTGCGCGGCGGGACAAATACCCCTGTTTTGGGCTGTAATAGGCACTGATAAGTGTGACCAACTCGGCGCGGATCTGTTCGATTTCCGGCGGGCTGAGCGGGATTTCACTGGTGCCGGGCTTGGCCCCCAGACCGATATAAGCAACGTGGCTGACCGGAGTTTCGGCGATGCCTTCAAACCCACCCTCAGCCGCCATGACGGCTTCGAGAAGCAATTGCTTGTCAAAGTGTTTCTGCACTTTTTCGGTGGGGGGGCTGCCGGTTTTATAGTCATAAATCCTAAGTGACCCGTCCAGATTCTGGTCAATGCGATCAGCCGTGCCGGAGAGGGTAAACCCCAGTTCCTCCAGGGTAATCTGCCCTTTCACCTCGTTGGCGATGTTTTTTGAAACCTCCCGGCGCTTGGCCTCTTCCTGAACAAACCAATCGGCAACACGTTCGAGCTTGGCAAGCCATAGCGCGCGCGTTGCGGGCCAGGGGGCCTCTTGCGAAAGTATGATCTCGGCCACGGCCAGAAGGCGCTGTTTGGCAGCGTCTTCGTGTTCGTCCTCGGGGCGTTCAGAAATGAACCGCTCGAATATCTTGTGAAGAACCGTGCCGCGCAGCGGGGCGTCCGGGGGTTGGTGAAGCGGGCGCAGAGGTCGTAATTTCAGCACCTGCTCCGCATAGATTGCATAGGGATCCCGGATCAGTTTTGAGATGCGAGTAACGGAAAGCCGGGTCGGACGCGCACTGACGGGCGGGCGGGGAGAGGGGCGCTTTTCTGGTGAAATAGGGTCTGTTTTGGTGTCGAGCTTCTCGGCCCAAGATGTCCATTTGGCGCCTCGTGTCTTCATATCCGCAAGGGCGCTTGCCCCGTCTTCCGACATACCTTCCAGCAGGTTGACCAAACGGTTGACCCAGCGGGACGGCACTGTTTCGCTTTCCTCATTCCGCGAGGCGCGGGTGAGATAGACCGTTTCTGCGGCGGCCGCCTGCTGAAAATCATGTGCAGACAGCCCAATCCGGCGTTCGGGCAACAACAGTCCCACTTGTTGGCGCATCACACGGTTCATCCACGGGTCGGGCGCTGGCGGTTCCGGCCAGCTTCCTTCGTTCAGCCCGGCCAGCACCACGGTATTTGTGCCCTGCACCCTTGCCTCCAGCGTTCCCCAGAACATAACCCCTTTGTGCGGGGTGACAGGATCGCGCACTTCGCCCTGGTTCATCAGGTTGGCAAACAGGCTGATATAGTCCTGCACGGACATGTCCCCGCCATAGGGGGCTTCGGCCTGCAGTTCAGTGACCTTTTTCAGAGCCTCACGCCCCGCCGCTTTTTCCCAAAGTGCTCCTGAGCCTTCACCTTTGGGGCCGCATGCAATGGTTTCTGTAAGAGCGATATGATGGTCAACCCAGTCCTCTAGTGACTGTGATTTAGTGTCTATTGGCTGGAGTAGAGACTTATTTATCCAACCTACCCATTCCTGCAGGTCTTCATCCGCCTCTCGCTTTGTGGCCCAGTTGAGCAACGCGTCAGGTGTGGGGTAAGGCAAGCCGCGCCGCAACACCTCCAGCTCCAGATCTCGGGTCCAGCGCAGGTGATTGCCACGATCCTGATCACTATGGGTCAGAGGATGTTTGAGAATTGCCAAGAGCAGATCGCCAGTGATCTCCTTCAAAAACAGATCCCCTACGTGGCGCAGCAGGCGCCCTGGTGCGGACAGGGCCAAGGGGCGTCCGGCGCTGTCATCCGGTTCGATGCCCCAACGGTCCAGCGCAGCTGTCACCTGCCGGGTCAGATTGCGATCCGGTGTGATCAGGGCGATGGGGTCGTCACGCTCGACGGCTTCGCGGATAACCAATGCAATGGAAAGGGCTTCATGTCGGGGAGATCGGGCCTCGATCAGGGTCAGGTCGCGTGTGGCCGTTTGAACATCCCCAAAACGGGGTCCTTCTATCTGCCACTGATCGGTCACCGGTGCGGGGCGCAGCGCAAGGGACAGGAGCCGGTTTCGCGTGGGGTTCGGTGGAGGAGTTGCAGACCATGAGCGCACCTCTTCTGCGGACATGTCCAGCGACTGCAAGAGGGATGCAAAACGATATTGTGGGTGATCTTCGCCAAGCAACGCATCATCCAGCTGCGCCCAGGCCGAGGCGGGCATGTCGAAGTCGAACCCCGGCAGGATCACCGCCCCTTGGGGCAATTTGGCGACTGCCCGCATCAATAAGGCCGTTGCGCCGCGTGACCCGGTGGAACCGGCGATGATCACAGGATGCCCCGGAGGTGTTTCCAGCCATTGTGCCACAAGGGCTTCGATCACCTGTCTTTGGCGACCTTCCTTGTCTGGGTGGGTTTTTGCGGTGTCGCCCAGAAAATGTTCAACCAGCGACACAAATTTCAACGCGCGTTGCCAGTGCCCTGATTGGTCGGATACGTCGAGGGCGTGCACCTTGTCCGGGCTGACCCCTTCGCCCTGCATCTCGTCCATGAGGTCGGACAGGCTGTTTGCCAGATCGAAGATCAGGCTGCGAGGGGCCAGATCCGGCTCCTGCTCGACCAGATGCCCAACCAGTTGGGCCAGTTCCAACCGGCGACGGAGCGGCGAAACCGCCGGGGGCAGCCCTGCCATATCAAGCTCGCGCCCGATATCGCCGAGCACCCTAATCCGTGGGAGAAGCCGTGCTCCTCCATCGGCAAACAGTTTGCGCACGCGCCGCTGCATGCGTTGCGTGTTCACGAAAATCTCGATCCGGCTGACGTCTTCCGGGCGCATCCCGGAGCAGCGTTCCAGCAACCCTTCGACCACGGATTTCGGAAAATCAACGCCAGGGGGAAGGGCAAACAGGCGGGGGGACTCTGAAGGGTTAAACATTTGAGGTCAATAATTCTTCTGCAATTTCAATGCCCTCTGGATGTCCGACGTCGCACCATCCGCCGGTATGGATCGCGCCATAGACGCGGCCCTTGGCAAACATCTGGTTCCAGATCTCCCACATGGAGAAGGCGGTTTTTGGGTGGGTAGAAAACTGTTCGGTGCGAATGATCTGGCAACCGGTATAGACCAGCCCGCCCCCCGGCGTCAGGCCCCCGTCATCTTGCATCAGAAAGTTACCCGGGCGGGTATACCCTTTGGCGCGCTCCTTGGGGACAAGCGCCAGAAGGGCATCCATCTTTTCGGGGTCCCATGCCCTCAGAAGGGTGTCGATCGGGTTGGGGCCGGTCCATACGGCGTCAGAGTTCAGCGTGACCACGGGGCCTTGACCAAGCAGGGGAAGTGCCTTGCGCAGTCCACCGCCGGTTTCAAGGATCTCGTCCCGTTCGTCTGAAATCGCAACATTCTTTGAGCTGAGGTGATTGATGAGCTGGTCTGGCAGGTAATGCACGTTGACCACCATACGCGAAAGCCCCGCCCCCTCTGCCAGCGAAAGGGCATGATCAATCAGGGGGCGGCCTGCGACCTCGATCATCGGTTTGGGGCGTGTCGCGGTCAGCGACCCCATGCGTGTGCCAAATCCAGCGGCAAAAATCATGATGGCGTTGGGCATGGGGATCTCAGTCTGGTCAGAAATGCGGGTGTTGGGTCAGGGAGCAGCGGGCGCAGTTGGGTTTTCAGGCCTGACAATTCAGGATGATCCAGATCTTGCTGCAGCATGCGCCAGACGCGGGGGATCAGATCGACATATCCCGGTTTTCCCATCTGACGCGCCAGGCGTGCAAATATGCCCAGGATACGCAGGTTGCGCTGCACGGCGATCAGGGCGGCGGCGAAGCGGGTGTCCTTGGTTGACATGCCCTTCATGGTGGCAAAATGGGACAGGCATTGATTGGCGATGTCGGGATGCACATCCCGTCGGGCATCGCGGATCAAGGACACCAGGTCATAAATCGGATCGGTTGCAACGGCGTCCTGATAGTCCAGCAGTCCCACCCGTGCAGGCCCTTCGCGATCAGGTAACCACAGCAAATTCTCGGCGTGATAATCCCGCAGCGACAGCACGGTCGGGGCAGAAAGATGACGAAGCAGCGTTTCCAGATTTGACATTGCCGCCTTTGCTTCCGTGCTCAGGACCGATTGCTTGTCGGTCTGATACCACAGAAAGGCGAGGTCGGTGGCCTGGGCCATTTCGGACGGTCCGTAAAGGGGGATACCTTCTGGGAGCGGGCCGTGATGTAGTGGTTCAAACAGCTCTGTGGCGGCAAGATACAGGGGCAATTCAAGTGTCGGATCTCGCAGGACTTCTCGGGCAAAAACCGTGTCGCCAAGATCTTCAAGCAGCGCGAACCCGTGAGGCAGATCGACCGCGATGATTTCAGGCGCGGACAGGTTGAGCTGGCGCAGATGGGCGGTCATGTGAAGAAACACCGTGAGGCTTTGGCCCGTATCACTGGGATCGTCCATCAGCACCAAAGAACGGCCCTTATCGGTCACCCGCTCGTATCGGCGCGAGGATGCATCCCCAGCCAGAGGCGTGCGGGGCGCGGCCGACAACCCGTTTTCATTCAGGAAGGCCACTTTGAGGGTTTCTCTGGTCATGCCAGCGCCTCACGAATGCGGATTTCCCATTCCGGGCTTGGGCAGGCGAAATGCGCGCGGCGCTCCCCCTCGGTATCGGTGGTGGACCAGTCAATCAGCAAGGCACCTTCGGGGGTCAGATCGCCCAGACGGTCCGGCCATTCCACCAGGCAAATGGCGTCGTCAAAAGCGTCGATCAGACCAAGCTCATCAACCTCATCCGGGTGGGTGAGGCGGTAAAGATCTGCGTGCCAGATCTCGGTCCTGTCGTCCTCATAGGTCTGAACCAATGTGAAGGTGGGCGAGGGGATATCCTCGCACATGCCAATGGCGGCAAGCCGGGCCTGGATCAGGCTGCGGGCAAAATGCGTCTTGCCCGCTCCAATCCCGCCTTGCAGCAAAATCACATCCCCCGGGTGCAGCATCGGGGCAAGGCGGATCGCAAAGGCGGCGCTGTGGTCAGCGCTTTCGAAAAGGTGATCAATCGGGTCGGCAATACTCATGCCGCGACTATGGGTCTGTGCCCCAACGGGTGCAAGCCTGATTGCGCCAAGGGGGCGGTTCACCCGGTGTTATGGTTTCAAACCGCAGGGCGGGAATTTGGTGCCGTGCCGTGTTTTTGTTGAAGGGTGCGGCTGCGCGTCGGAGAGGCTGGCAGCTTGGCAGAGGGCGTAAACCGGACCATCGTGGTGCCACGGGCCATGGGCGTCACGCGGCATGTCACTTCGCGCCCATTCAACAGGTGGCATGTTCCGTCCAGGGGTTCGCGCTTGGCATGGTTGGCCACCGCGATCTGGATTTTGTCCCAGATATCTGATGGACGTGACTTGTGGCGCCAGGTCATGCAGGCGTCCGAAATGGTCACATCCATCAAAGAGGTTTCCGGATCATTGCCCCAGAGCCGGGCATAGGCGGTGTTGGACATGGCCAGGGTACCGCCGGGGGCAAACACGGCGATGGCATCGTCGATGCAATCCAGTGCTGACTGTCCCATTTCAAGCTCGGTCCGGAACCGGCGGGTCAGTGAAATTTCGGCAGTGATGTCTTCGAACATGAATGCCACCGCCCCTTCCGGGTGAGGGCGTCCGGTGACGCGATAGGTCTGACCAGAGGGCAGGGACCAGGTTTCCCCATAGGTGCCATTCACCGCGTCTGTTTCGAGTTCGGACATTTGCTGACGCCAGGATTTGTAATCTTTTGGTTCCGGCATCATCCGCTTTTCGCGCAGATGGTCGAGGAAGCTGAACAGCGTGGGTTTGCCAACCAGAAATTCGATCGGCAGGGCGACGAGATCGGTCAAAGCAGGGTTGAACAGTGCCAGTTGACGCTTGCGATCAAACACGGCCAGCCCAATTGGCAGATGCGCAAATGTCTTGGTCAGGGTGGTGACGAAATCCGACAGGCTGTTTTCGGCTTTGACAAGCCGGTCCACTGGCAGGGCGGTGACGATGGTTTCATTCCCCAGAATGGTTTCGTGCAGCTCATACCATTTCCGCTGTCCGCTTTGCCCGTCCGCCAGCGCGATACGGCGGGGCTGGTCCGGGTCGATTTCTTCTGCAGGCTGCGGGCGGTCAAACAGTTTGCGGGGTGGCCATGAGCTCGCATTCCCGCTCGGAAACTGAGTATCGGCCAGATCCAGATAGTGGCGGTTTGCCCAGGTAATCGCACGGTTTTCGTCTTCGCGCCAAATCAGGAAGGGCAGATTGTCTGCCGTGGAGCGCAGGCAGGCCACTTCATCGCTCAAGGCGTGCAGGCGATGATAGTCCACACCTTTGGAATGGGCCTCTTCAACAAACTCGATCCGGGCCAGCCCGTTGCACCATTGCGCACGCAGACGGCAATCGGCATCTTTGGCGGCCAGATCCACTTCGCCGAACTCGGCCAGTTCGGACATGCGGGTTTCAAGGTCAGGGAAGTAGCGATGCAACAGGGATGTCATCTGCTGCCAATCCGTTGCATTGCCCGGACGCTCGGTGGACTCGAGCAACTGCCATCCGCGTTCAGTTGCGTCGATGACCTTTTGATCGTCAAACAGGAAAATCGCGGTATCACGCTCCGTATATGCGACCTGCCCAAGCGGTTTACGTCGCCTGGAGGCGGTCAGCGTAAGAGCATAGAGAGCGGCGAGTGCGACACAGAAAGCAGTCAGCACCATTGCGGCGGCCATAAGAGAGTTCAGCATTTTTCCCATCCCAAGATCGGGGTTTGTTAACCCTGTCCAAATCTTGCGGGAGGAAGGTTAATGAACGTTTAATCTTGGCGCCGTTCCCCTTTTTTCTAAGGAATTTACGCTATTGGAATTGCTGGTTTTCGCCGAGGGCCTGCATGTTCTCTTTCTGTTCAAGGCCCGAATCGTCTCGCCGCCAGTTTACCTGAGCAATGGCCCCGGATTTTTCGCGTGGGTGTGGCCGCCCGGTATAGGGCTCTGCCCCGTTTGCGAAGCTCAGCCGCGCCCCGGTGCGTTCCAAAAGGGTCTTGGCGATGAACAGGCCCAGCCCCATGCCCTCATATTCCCTGCGCTGGAGGTTCTGCGGGTCAGAGGAGCGGCGGCGCAGGAACGGGTCCCCGATCCGGTCAATCAAATGCGGGGCATATCCGCGCCCGTCATCTATCACGCGGATTGTGATGGTGCGGTCGGTCCAGCTGAGGTCGATCCAGACGGCGGTCGAGGCAAAATCCACCGCGTTCTGGATCAGGTTACGCAGCCCGTGAATGATCTCGGGGCGGCGGGCCAGAATGGGCTGTTCCGTTTCCTCCCCTTCGATTGAGATGCTGATCTCCTTGCCGCGGTCCATATGCGGCTCGGCGGCGGCCTCGATAAGGGCGGACAGGGGCACAAAGCGCATATGCATGTCGTCTTTGCCTGCACGCCCCATGGACCGCAGGATGTCCCGGCACCGGTCAGTCTGTTCATTGATCAGGCGGGCGTCCTCGATCAGGTCGGGATGGCCGTCCAGTTCTTCAACCAGTTCGGAGGAAACCAGTTTGATCGTGGCCAGTGGCGTGCCAAGCTCATGGGCAGCGGCGGCGACAACCCCGCCCAGATCGGTGAGTTTCTGTTCACGGGCCAAGGCCATCTGCGCGGCCAGCAATGCCTCGGACATGGATTTGATTTCTGAGGAGATGCGGCGGGTGTAAAGCCCGATGAAGCCGATCGACACCACCACCGCAACCCAAAGCCCGAAGACGAAGATCTCGGGCATGCGCAGGGCAAAGCCGGCCTGGGTCTGAAGCGGCAGGTTGAAATCGGCCACGATGGTTGTCGCCGCCACCGCAGCCCCCCCCACAACCATGGTCGAACGTGTTGACAGAGCAGTTGCGGCCACCGTCACCGGGGCCACGATCAGCACCATGAACGGATTGTGAAGCCCGCCGGTCAGGAACACCATGAAGGCCAGTTGCAACGTGTCGAACAATAGCCAGAGTGTGGCCTGCTGTTCGTTCAGCCTGGCATTGCGGGGGTAGAAGGCCAACGCAACCAGATTGGCCGAGGCCCCCATGCTGATCGCAATCCCGACCAGCAGCAGATTGATGTCGAGTGAGAAAAACCGGATCGCCACCACGATGGCGACGATCTGCCCCAGAATGGCGGCCCAGCGCAGGACAATCAGCGTGCGCAGGCGAACCCATTGCCCACCGACAGGGGCGACTCCCGGAGTTTGAGAGGGGCCAGACATGTGCGGGTGCTCCTGTCTTAAATTTGCTGCGGCAAGGGGTTGCGGCATCCTGCACTCTTGTTAAAGCGTTTTTATGTGGTGTTGTATCTGAAATGTGCAATCTGATACGGGAGGGGAAGCTTTCCGGTTTCGGGGCATGGGGTGACGAGCCGATTGGGACAGAACAGGCAGATAGGAGAAGGCCGATGATGCGCGTTTATGCAGTGGGGGCCGCTGTGACCGTGGCCGCTCTTTTGGGGGCAACTTGGTATGTGACCAGCGGGGCGGGCGAGGACAAGTTTGCGCAATGTCGTGCCTCGGCTGTGGGCACCGGGGTTGCGTCGATCGGGGGGCCGTTTGAGCTGACCGATGAAAACGGCAAATCGGTGACCGACAAGGATGTGATTACCAAGCCGACGCTGGTTTATTTCGGCTATACGTTCTGTCCGGATGTCTGCCCGCTGGACAATGCCCGCAATGCAGAGGCGCTCGATTTTCTGCAGGCCGAAGGGTATGATGCGCAGATGGCCTTCATCTCGATTGATCCGGAGCGTGATGGCGTGGAAGAGGTGCGTGATTTCACGGATTACCTTCATCCCGACATGATTGGTCTGACCGGAACGCCCGAACAGATCAAAGCGGCAAGCCAGGCTTACAAGACTTATTACCGCAAACAGGATGGGGATCCGGAATACTATCTGGTGGACCACTCAACCTTCACCTATCTGGTCACGCCTGAAGATGGTTTTTTGGAGTTTTTCAAACGCGACGACACCGCTCAGGACATGGCAAAACGGGTGTCTTGTTTCATTGATGCTGCCAAATAACGGATGATTGCGCTGACGGCATGTCTGATAACGCTGCGGAGAGTTTGACCCCGGCGGAGCAAACCCCTACATAAATTCATGTGATTGCAAGCGACCCGAGGGAGGGTGCCATGTCAGAGCAGGACCTTTACGAAATTGGCGAAGACAAGTCGCTGCTTTTGGTCGACGATGACGAACCATTCCTGCGTCGGCTGGCGCGTGCGATGGAAAAACGCGGGTTTGAGCCGGAGATGGCGGGCTCGGTCACGGCTGGCAAGGCCATCGCATCCGCCCGTCCCCCGGCCTATGCGGTGGTGGATCTTCGGCTTGAGGATGGCAATGGTCTGGACGTGGTCGAGGTGATCCGCGAGAAACGCCCGGATGCACGGGTGGTGGTTCTGACCGGATATGGTGCGATTGCCACCGCCGTGGCTGCGGTCAAGCTGGGAGCCACGGATTACCTGTCGAAACCGGCGGATGCCAATGACATCACCAATGCGCTTTTGGCAAAATCAGACGAGCTGCCGCCGCCGCCGGAAAACCCGATGTCGGCCGACCGGGTGCGCTGGGAACATATCCAGCGGGTCTATGAACTTTGCGATCGTAACGTTTCTGAAACCGCACGGCGTTTGAATATGCACCGCAGAACGCTACAAAGAATACTTGCAAAGCGTAGTCCAAAGTAAAGATATGAGGGTCCATGGGCAGCAAATCTGAACTGAAGCCGCCCATGCCCGATGGGGGCTGGTCGGTCGATATTCGCCGCGTTGAAAAGGCCATGATCCTGCCGGCGACCGAAAGCAATTTTGTCCAGAACGCAGGTATTATTGAAGCCGGGGGCAGTATGTCGCCGAGGGGGCCTGTGGCGGCGTTATCGCCCGCTGACCGAAGAACTCACGCCAGCTGAACCCAAGGAAAAGCGCAAGGGCAAGTGGCTCTGGGGCGGTGTGGTGTGGATGTATTTTCGCCATTTTCTGGTCGAAAGCACCGGTCGTCTCTGGCCTTATCACGAGCTAGATGATGAGATCGAAGGGATCATCTTCATCCCCAAACGCCCCCACAACAAATCAAAAATGGTTGGGTTTCAGGTCGATTTCTTCGATCTGCTTGGCATTCGCAAGGAGATCAGGATTGTTTCGGATCCGACCGAGGTGGAAGAGCTGATCGTGCCGGGACAGTGTCGCTCAGATGTGGGCCTATTCGGAGCCACCCGGATATCGGCGAACGGCACCGATCAGGCGGACGGCGCTGGATGCGTTCACGGGCCAGATAGATCAGTGGCTGGCCGAGGATAAAACCCGGCCGCGCAAGCAACGCCATACGGCAAAGCGCATCTTTGAGGGCTCTGTTGCAAACATTTTATTGAGCCGCAATGACCCTCTCGCTGGACGGAGTCAGGCTGCGAGTTGCTGTTCGAGCCAGGTCATGGTCTCTGACATAACACATGGTCCGACACCGAAGGCGCGTTCGATCATGCGTTTTTCGCCGATGGGATCGCGGGTCAGGTTGAAGGCGCGGCCCTGGCCTTTTCGCAATGCGCGCATCACTTCAAATCCCTTGATCGTGGCGTAGGCGGTTTTCATCGTTTTGAAGCCCCGGACCGGCTTGATCAGCTGCTTGAGCTTACCGTGATCGGCCTCGATGACGTTGTTCAGATACTTGACCTGGCGGTGTTCGACGTCCTTTGGGCACTTACCCTCTTTCTTCAATTCGCGGATCGCCTGGGTGTAGCATCCAGCCTTGTCGGTGTTGATTTTGGACGGTTTTTCCCAACCTTTGCAGGCACGAATAGCCTTGCCCAGAAAGCATTTGGCGGCTTTGGCATTGCGTGTCGAGGACAAATAAAAGTCGATCGTGTTGCCCAGCTTATCGACCGCCCGGTACAGATATGTCCACTTGCCGCGCACCTTGATATACGTCTCGTCAACGCGCCAGCTATCCGACATCGGCCGCCGCCACTGCCAGCGCATCCGCCGTTCCATGTCCGGGGCATATCGTTGCACCCAGCGGTAAATGGTCGAATGATCAACCCG
>NZ_LKBA01000010.1 GCF_001307765.1 Aliiroseovarius crassostreae | reverse complement strand
CTGGTCAGCCGCGGTTTCCCCTCGATCGGCTGCGCCCCCTGCACATCCGAGGTGAAACCGGGTGAGGACCCGCGGGCGGGCCGCTGGCGCGGTGCGGAGAAAACAGAATGCGGCATCCCGATGTCGGTCGTGTTGGTCGAGATGAGGCCATCCTGCGCAGCATCAATCACAGCTTGATCTGTAATGGCAGTTGCCAGAGCGTCGTCCTGCGCAGCATCAATCACAGCTTGATCTGTAATGGCAGTTGCCAGAGCGTCGTCCTGCGCAACATTTTCCGCGTTAAACTGGTCGATTACACCAGCATTTATTTCAGCACTGTCACAGCTTGCGTCGCCAGCAAGAGTACAGTCGATCGCCGCTACAGGTGCCGACTGCGCCAAGGCGCCAGTTGTAGCACTCATCAAAAGCCCTGCTGTCACTGACAAAATACGTAAGTTCCAGCTCCAGTTACAGTTACAAGTCATGTCTTCTCCAAGGTTAAAATCAGTAACACGATGTTTATTCTTCATATTTACGATAATTGAAAGGAGAATCTTATCCCGCTTCAGAAAGATTTGAGGTGCCCCTGGTGTGCAAGATATTTTGCTATGTTTACGGATTGGATTGTTGAAAATACAACAGCCGATGGCAGCTAAGACTTAGGCTCAGGCCTCATAACCAAAACATAACTGTTGCGGCGAGAGCGATGGCCGAGGGGAAGACTTTGGGGCATCTGTCATATCGGGTGGCGACCCGCGGCCAATCCTTCAGACGCGCGAACATGATCTCGATCACTGCCCGGCAGTGCATTGCGCAGCAATGTCACGAGAGGGGCGATTGCGGCGCTTGTAGCGGCGTTTGTCGTATTTGATGGGTTTCTTTCGTGCCTTTCGGCCCGGGATGCAGGGCCTGATCCCCTTGTCTTGCAAGGCTTCGCGGAACGCATTCGCGTCAAAAAGCAATAAACTGCCGAGTATTCAATACGGGTGGTGGCCAAATTCTATTGCGGTTAAGTTGGGGCAATCTATCTTGTCTGATGCCTTCTGGTGACTGGAATTCTGCCGTGACACGCCTGCACTCTGCTATTGGATCATTGGTGCTGGGCACCGGCTTTTTGCTTGGACTGGCATGGCCCGGACTGGCGTTGGATCAGCTTACGTTCAAAGTGACAGGCGCGTCGTCTGAGCTTCGGGACAGTCTGAAATCCGCCTCTTTGCTGGAACAGGCCCACCGGGCGCAGAACGGCACCCCACGAGAGCTTTTTGCCGCAGCACTTGCTGATTATGGCCGCCTGACCGAGGCCCTCTATGGCGAGGGCTATTATGGTGGCGTGGTCCAGATCCGGGTGGACGGACGAGAGGCGGCGGATGTCCCGCTTTTCTCAGTGCCCAAACAAATTCAGCGTATCGACATACAGATTGACCCCGGCCCGCTGTTTCGCTTCGACAAGGCAGGGGTGTCGCCGCTGGCCCCCGGTCACGCCCTGCCGGAGAATTTTCGTGCAGGCAAAGTGGCGCGAAGCGGCGAGGTGCAGATTGCCCTTGATGCGGCGGCCGAGGCATGGCGCGATGCCGGGTATGCCAAGGTCGGGCTGGCGGCCCAGACGTTGCGGGCAAACCACGCCACCCGAAAACTGACCGCCCTCCTAAAGCTTGATCCGGGGCCGAAAGTGCGTTTTGGCGCATTGGTTCAGCAAGGCGAAAGCGGTGTGCGGGCCGCGCGCATTCAGCGGATTGCCGGCCTGCCGACAGGGGACGTGTTCTCCCCCGCAACCCTGCGCAAGGTGGCGACGCGTTTGCGGCGCACCGGGGCGTTCGCCTCGGTATCGCTGAGCGAAGGGGACGTCCTAAGGGCTGGAAATGTGATGGATATCGGCCTGTCTCTTGTGGATGAAAGGCCTCGCCGTTTCGGGGCCGGGGCAGAGCTGTCCACGTTGGATGGCCTGACCCTGACAGGGTTCTGGATGCATCGAAACCTCTTGGGTGGGGCAGAACGTTTTCGCGTGGATGGAGAGGTCAGCGGGATCGGCAGCGTGGATGGTGGGCTGGATTACAGGCTCGGCGCGCGTCTGGACCAACCGGCCACGTTCGGCGCGGATACAAACGGGTATCTGCTCGCCACCCTGTCCTATGAAGATGAACCGGGTTTCATTTCGCGGAAAGTGGAATTGGGGGCAGGCGCCAGCCGGATCTTTTCGGACAGTCTGACAGGCGAGCTGGGGGTCGGGCTGAGCTATGCCGAAACCACCGATTTCAAAGGGGATCGCCGGTTTGTTCTGCTGACCCTGCCGGGGGCGCTGACATGGGACCGGCGCGACAATGAGTTAAACCCGACCGAAGGCTTTTATCTGCGGGCAGATGCCAAACCTTTCCTGTCGCTCGAAGGGGAGGGGGCCGGGCTGTGGGCGCTGACGGATGCCCGCGTGTTTCATGCGCTGGATACGGATGCCCGCTATGTGCTGGCCGGCCGGATGCAGCTGGGAGGGGTTTTTGCAGGTGCGACGGGCCACATACCACCCGATTTCCTGTTCTACTCCGGCGGGGGCAATTCCGTGCGGGGGCAACCCTATAAATCTCTGGGCGTGACCCGAAACGGAAAAATGACAGGCGGTCAGGGATATCTGGCCCTGTCGGCTGAAATGCGGGCGGACGTGACGGATAAGATCGGCGTTGTCGGCTTCTTTGATGCGGGTCACGTGGGGGATGACGGGTTTTTCCAAGGGAAAGACAGCTGGCATTCCGGGGCAGGTCTGGGGCTGCGATACCAGACCCCAATCGGCCCGCTGCGACTGGATCTTGGGGTGCCGGTGACAGGGGACACTGGCAGCGGGCTGCAACTCTATCTCGGGATTGGACAAGCATTTTGAGGCGCATTCTTCTCATATGGCTGGTGACCGTGCTGCTGCCCGGTCTGGCATGGGCACAAGAGGCTCGTTTGCAGTCGGAACTGGATGACCGCGGCTATCTTCAGGCGTTTCTGGAGGACAACCTTTCGGATGTGGGGCGCGATATTCGCATCATCGGCTTTGAAGGGGCGCTGAGTGCCAAAGCCAAGGTGGCCCAGATCACGGTTGCGGATGAAAAGGGGATCTGGCTGACATTGAACGAGGTGGGGCTGGGCTGGAACCGGACCGCAGTTCTGGGGGGGGTGCTGGATATTTCCGAGCTTTCCGCCGAGGAAATCCTCCTGACCCGCCGCCCCATCACAAGCGATGAGGCCCCCTCTCCCGAGGCAACCGGGTTTTCCCTGCCGGACCTGCCGATTTCAATTGATGTGGAGAAAATTTCAGCCTCTCGGATTGTCATCGGGGCCGAGGTGTTCGGTCAGGCGGCAACCATGTCTTTGCAGGGCGAGGCACATTTGTATGGGGGCAGCGGGTCTGCTCGGCTTGTGCTGGAACGTGAAGACGGAGTGTCTGGGCAGTTTTCGCTGGAAGGGGCGTTCACGAATGCCACCCGCGAGTTGACGCTGGACCTTGATCTGTCCGAAGCGCCGGATGGGATTGCGGCCAATCTGATCAACCTGCCGGGGCTTCCTTCCGTGGATATGCGTGTAAGCGGTAGCGGGCCGTTGACAGATTTCGTGGCCGATATCCAGTTGTCGACCGATGGTGCGGAACGGTTGGCCGGTCAGGTGAAGCTGGGTGAAGATCAAGAGGGCCTGTCACAGTTCAAGGTTGAGCTGGCAGGGGATATCGCCCCCGTCTTCCTGCCGGATTACCGCGCGTTTTTCGGAGACGAGATCAGCCTGACCAGCCTGGGGCATCGTCAGGCCAGTGGCGCATTGGTTCTGGAACAGCTGGCACTGTCTACCCGGGCCTTTTCCATGCAGGGGCACGCAGCCCTGTCCCCGGACGGCTGGCCTGATCAGGTTGAGCTGAGCGGGCAGCTTGCAGGGAACGCGGATGGGCGGGTGCTTTTGCCTCTGCCGGGGGAAAAAACCTATGTGAATGCGGGTGACTTTTCCCTTCAATATGATCGCAGCGAAGGTCAGGACTGGCGGTTTCGCGTGGCCTTGGATAGGGTGGAACAGGCGGATGTTTCACTTGAATCCGCGGCAATCGTCGGTCGTGGACAGCTTGGGCCTGCGACGGCGGGCAAGACGGGATATGCGTCCGGTGATTTGTCCGTCACCCTTGCAGGGCTTACCTTTGTTGATCCGGCTCTGACCAAGGCGATCGGGTCAAAGGTAACGGGCAAGCTACAGGTCGACTGGCATGAAGGCGCGCCCGTGGTCCTGTCCGGGCTTGATCTGACCAATGGGATTGCCCGCCTGCAGGGCGAGCTGATTGTGCGGGATTTCGCGTCGGGATTGGTGGTTAAAACCCGCCCGGCGCTCTTGTTGTCGGTATCCGATCTTGCGCCATTTGACCAATGGGTCGGGCAGGATCTGCGCGGTGCGGCCGATCTGGTGCTGACCGGGCAGGCCAACCTTCTGGGCGGCGCGTTTGACATGCGACTGGTTGGGACCGGAGAGGCGCTTGCCTTGGGGCAGCCGCGTGTGGATCCCCTTTTGGCGGGGCAGACCCGGCTGGAAGTCATTGCGGTGCGCGATGCTGAGGGGCTGCGCCTGCAAAAGGCGGATATCGTTTCAGACCACGCCTCTTTCCATGCCAGTGCGGATCTGAAAACCGGGGCCTCAAAGCTGGATTTTTATGCGGAGGTCAAACAGGTCGCGGTGGTGGATCCCGGCCTGACCGGTGCCGCCACCCTGTCAGGTACGGCCCAACAGACCCAGGACCGTTGGGCCCTGAATGCCGATGGCGAAGGCCCCGGTGGGGCGACGCTTATGTTCTCGGGTATCGTGGCGACCAAAGACGGTGCGCCAGAGCGTATCGAGGGACAGGTGACAGGGCGCATTGCCCGTTTGGCAGACCTGCAGGGGGTGATTGGCCAACCGGTCTCTGGCGATATTGAGCTTTCGGCGCAGGGTAATATGGCGGTGGAAAGTGGCGCGTTTGACGTGTCGCTCGATGGGACCGGGCGCAACCTGTCCATCGGTAATGCCATGCTGGATCCGCTGACCCTCGGGAACAGCCAGCTGTCGTTTGCCGCGCACAGAGAGGCCGGGCAACCCATCCTGTTAGATGACCTGCGCCTGACAACGCGAGAAGTGACGCTGATGGCAACCGGGGAAAGTGGCGACAGGGGGCATTTGCTGCGCTTTGACGGGCGGTTGCGGGATCTGGGCCTGTTGGCGGAGGGTGTTTCGGGGCCCGCAGTGGCGCAGGGCACCGCCCACCTGAACGGTTCGGAATGGGAGATTGAGATTGACGGGCAGGGCCCGAACCAGGCGGATATCAAGGCAAGGGGGAGGGTTGCGTCTGATGCGTCGCGGGCGGATCTGGATATTGACGGATCCGTGCACATGGCGCTGCTGAACCCGCTGATCCGGCCACGCGTGATGACCGGCACGGCGCAACTGGATCTTTCCTTGACGGGACCTCTGGCCCTGTCTTCTCTGACCGGACAGGTGGATGTTGAAAATGGGCGGCTGATCCTGCCGCTTTACAATGTGTCTTTGAACCTGAACCGGGCGCAGGCCCGTCTGGCCAATGGACAGGCGCAGGTGGATGTTCTAGCCGCAGTGCAGTCAGGGGGAACGCTGACCGCTCAGGGCAGGTTGGGCCTGTCCGCCCCTTATCAAGCGGATATGCAGATCCGGGCCGATCAGGTGCATCTGAGTGATGGCGTTCTTTATGATACGACGGTGAACGGTAAGGCCGATCTGGCTGGCCCGTTGCGGGGGGGCGCTCAATTGAGCGCCAAACTCACCCTTGGCACAACTGAAATCCGTATTCCGGAGGCGGGACCAAGTGCTGTGCCAATCATGGCTGACCTTGAGCATGTGAACAGGCCCGCGGCGGTGACGCGGACATTGAAAAACGCTGGCATGATATCCGAGCCGGGCGAAGATCAGACCGGTCTGGTGTATCCGCTCGACATTACCATTGACGCCCCGTCCCGGATTTTTGTGCGGGGCCGAGGTCTGGATGCCGAACTGGGGGGGCGGTTGCGCATTACGGGCACAAGTGCAGATGTCGTCCCGCAGGGACGGTTTGAGCTGGTGCGGGGGCGGCTGGACATTCTGGGCAAACGTCTGACCCTGACCACGGGGCAGGTCGGGATGCAGGGCAGCTTTGATCCGATGCTGTATTTCGTTGCTACAAGCCAGGCGGATGTGGCGGATGTGTTTATCACCGTCGAGGGGCTGGCATCCGCGCCGGAAGTGCGGTTCTCCGCGGTGCCGGATCGCCCGCAGGATGAGGTGCTGGCCTTGTTGTTGTTTGGTCGGGACATTACCCAGATTTCCCCGCTTCAGGCGCTGCAGATGGCAGCGGCGGTTCGAACCTTGGCAGGTCAGGGGGGGGACGGGGTTGTCGCCAAGCTGCGGGGATCCTTTGCCCTTGATGATCTGGATGTCGCGACAGATGAAAGCGGCGTGACCAATTTGCGCGTTGGCAAATACATCTCGGACAATATCTATAGTGACGTAGTTGTCGGATCCGATGGCACCAGCGAGGTGAACCTGAACCTGAATATCAGCCCCTCGGTCAAGGCGCGAGGTGGGGTGCGGTCAACCGGCGAAAGCACGCTTGGGATCTTTTTTGAGAGCGATTACTGATATTTAAAGCGTTTCGGGATAAACTTGAGGCTCATGTTTGTTCCGAAACGCCCACGACATTGATATCTCTGACAGTGTTTCGACTTTCCCCTGTCTCAGGTTAAAGTCGAAACGCTTTAACCCCTGTTCAGTCGGGCGATCCCATATCTGACAAGTGAAACGGGCCGCCAAAAGGCAGCCCGTTCCATTGGGGAAATCAAGTCGGATCAGCTCAGATCAAACCGATCCGCATTCATGACCTTGACCCATGCGGTCACGAAGTCTGCAATGAATTTCGCCTCGGCATCTTCTTGCGCGTAAACCTCTGACAGCGCACGCAATTGGGAATTGGAGCCGAACACGAGATCAACGCGGGTGCCCGTCCATTTCACCTTGCCGGTTGCCCGATCGCGCCCTTCAAACAGGGCTTCGGTTTTGTCCGTGGCGGACCAGGATGTGGCCATATCCAGCACATTGACAAAGAAGTCATTGCTCAACGCGCCGGGCCGGTCGGTGAAGACGCCATGCGTGCTGCCGCCATGGTTTGCCCCGATCACCCGAAGCCCCCCAACCAGCACGGTCATTTCCGGTGCGCTCAGGGTCAGAAGCTGCGCTCGATCCACCAGGAGCTCTTCGGCAGAGACGGAATAGCGGGCTTTCTGGTAATTGCGGAACCCATCTGCCACCGGCTCCAGCACATCGAAACTCTCCGCATCGGTCTGATCTTCGCGGGCATCCATCCGACCGGGCGTGAAGGGCACGTCGATTGTGTGGCCTGCCGCATGGGCCGCCTGCTCCACGCCAACAGACCCTGCCAGCACAATCACATCAGCCAGCGAGATCTTCTTGCCGCCGGTGGTGTTGGCGTTGAATGCGCTGCGGATGCCCTCAAGCACATCCAGGACACGAGACAGGTTCTCCGGTTCATTCACCTCCCAATCTTTCTGAGGGGCCAGACGAATGCGCGCGCCATTGGCGCCACCCCGCATATCGGACCCGCGATAGGTTGAGGCCGAGGCCCAGGCGGTGGTCACAAGATCGCGGGTGGACAGGCCAGCGTCTGCAATCTTCGCTTTCAGCGCCGCAATATCGGCCGCATCGACCAGCGGGTGATCGACTGCTGGGATCGGGTCCTGCCAGATCAGATCCTCTTTCGGCACATCCGGCCCAAGGTAGCGCGTTTTCGGTCCCATGTCGCGGTGGGTCAGCTTGAACCAGGCCCGCGCAAACGCATCGGCAAAGGCCTCGGGATCCGCCAGGAACCGCCGGGCAATTGGTTCGTAGACCGGATCATATCGCAGAGAGAGGTCCGCCGTGGTCATCATCGGGCGATGCTTTTTCGCAGGATCAAATGCGTCTTCAACCATGTCGGTGTCGTCCACATCCTTGGCCAGCCACATATTGGCCCCGGCCGGGCTTTTCACCAGTTCCCAGTCATATTTGAACAGAACCTCAAGATAACCCATGTCCCAGGTGGTGGGTTTGGGCTTCCATGCGCCCTCGATACCGGATCCGATCGCGTCGCCCGCCTTGCCGGAGCCATGGCTACTGGTCCAGCCCAGCCCCATTTCCTGCAGGCTGGCGGCCTCGGGTTCCGGCCCGACAAGGGCTGCATCCCCTGCGCCATGGGCCTTGCCGAACGTGTGCCCCCCCGCAATCAGGGCGACGGTTTCTTCGTCATTCATCGCCATGCGGCCAAAGGTGTCGCGCACGTCAAAGCCAGAGGCCACGGGGTCAGGATTGCCGTTTGGGCCCTCCGGGTTCACATAGATCAGCCCCATTTGCACAGCAGCCAGCGGGTTTTCCAGGTCACGGTCACCAGAATAGCGCTCATCGGCGAGCCACTCGCCTTCGGCCCCCCAGTAGATATCCTCTTCCGGCTCCCAGATATCCGCGCGGCCACCGCCAAAGCCGAAAGGTTTCAGCCCCATGGAGTCAATGGCCACATTGCCCGCCAGAATGAACAGATCCGCCCAGGACAGGGCGTTGCCGTATTTCTGTTTCACCGGCCACAGAAGGCGGCGGGCCTTGTCGAGGTTCACATTGTCCGGCCAGCTGTTCAGCGGCGCAAAACGCTGGTTCCCGGTGTTGCCGCCGCCGCGCCCGTCAGCCGAACGATATGTCCCGGCCGCGTGCCAGGCCATGCGCACGAACAGCGGGCCATAATGGCCATAATCGGCGGGCCACCAGTCCTGACTGTCGGTCATCAGGGCGGTCAGATCGGCCTTGACCGCTTCCAGGTCCAGCCCTTCAAAGGCTTTGGCATAGTCAAAGTCATCGCCCATCGGGTTCGACTTTGCACCATGCTGGTGCAGAATGCGCAGGTTCAGCTGTCCCGGCCACCAATCGCTGTTTGACCGCGTGCCGGTTGAGGTTGCGCCATGGGCCACCGGGCATCCTGCCTTGGCATTTCCGTCCATCATTCTCTCCATTCCTTGACCATGAATTCCGGGCTGAAATTGCCCGTGACAGGATCAGGCTAGGGGGAGAGACTGATAAAGGGAAATTGCCTTTCTCAATCGCTGTGATAAGTTTATATTATGATTGATATCACTCTGAGAAAGCTGCGCTATTTCGATGCGCTGGCCCGCACCGGGCATTTTGGGCGTGCAGCGGAAATCTGCGCGGTTTCCCAGCCAGCCCTGTCTGTTCAGATCAAGGAGTTGGAGGAGATGCTGGCCACGCCGCTTTTTGAGCGCAGCCCGCGTCACCTGCGCCTGACCCGGTTCGGGCAGACCTTCCTGACCCGTGCCCGCGAGATCCTGCGCGCGGTCGATGATCTCGAACAGCTCGCCCGCACCTCGCAGGGGCGACTGGTGGGGTCTTTGCGTATCGGTATTATTCCGACCATTGCGCCTTATCTTTTACCGCGGATCATCCAGCGTCTCAGCACGGAATATGATGAGGCGGAGATCCATGTGCGGGAAACGCAGACCTCAACCTTGATCAAGGAGCTGAAAGAAGGGCGGATCGACATGGCGATCCTTGCGCTGCCGATTGCTGATCCCGCTTTTGCCGAACTGGCCCTGTTTGATGAGCGTTTTGTCCTTGTGCGCCCGGAAGGGGAGGCCCGGACCCCGGTGCCCAGCCCGGAGAAGCTTCGGGAAATGCGCCTGCTGCTGCTGGAAGAGGGGCATTGTTTTCGTGATCAGGCCCTGTCCTTTTGCAATCTGCCAACCGGTGCGGTGGGCGGGGGCCGTGTTGAGTTGCGGGAAATGCTGGATGGCAGTTCCCTTGCCACTTTGGTGCAGATGGTCGGGGCAGGCATTGGCGTGACGCTGATCCCGGAAATGGCGGTATTGGTGGAAACGGCCTCGGCCCCCGTATCGGTGGCGCATTTCCCGGATCCACAACCCTCGCGCACGATCGGGATGATCTGGCGGAAATCCAGCCCGATGGGGCCGATGTTTCATGATATTGCCCAGACCGTGCGGGACTGCGCGCAGTTGGGGGCTGCGCCCGGCAACGAAAGCGGTGCGCGACTTTGACCTGAGACAGAGAAACGCCGAAATGCCGTATGAGACCTCAAGGTTAGGTGCAGAATACGCGTCTTATGGGTCTGTCTCTATTCCCTTTGCCGGTGCAATGTGGCAATTCTAACCTCAGCACCCGCCGGGATCCGTTCACGTCACATCCGGATCTTATCACCCTTTGCCCAACCTCTAGAAAGCAAGAGAGTTTTTCATGTCTGCAAAACGCATCGTTCTGTCCAGCGACCACGCGGCCATCGACCTTCGTCAGGCCGTGGCCAAACATATTGCGGAACAAGGTTACGAGGTGGTGGATATTGGCCCGACCACACCCGAAAGCACCCATTATCCGAGACATGGCGCAGCTGCGGCTGAACGTGTAGCATCCGGAGATTGCGATCTGGGCATCATCTTTTGCGGCACCGGGCAGGGGATCATGATGGCGGCCAACAAAGTGCCGGGCATTCGCTGCGGGGTCTGTTCCGACAGTTTTTCGGCCCGGATGATCCGCCAGCACAACAATGCGCAAATCCTGTCGATTGGGGCGCGCGTTGTCGGTGAAGGTCTGGCACTTGAGATTGTGGATGCGTTTCTTGGGGCCGAGTTCGAGGGCGGCCGTCATGCCACCCGTGTTGACATGATCGAGGCCCCCGGCACGGACTGACAGGTTCTTCAGCTGCGCCATTCAACGGTGAGTGGCGTGGCTTTGCTGTTCTTAAAGGGACCGGGGTTGGCCAGGAGGGATTGCCTGTATCCTAAGGCGCCAGGGCCTGTTACGAAAAGACAGCAAAAAACCTCGTAAAATAATAGCAAAACTTGATCATCAGGTCATTGTTTCGCCACCATTTTCCCACCAAATTTCCTGTCTGGTTTTCCATCTTTCCCATGGGTATTGGGGAAGGGTGAAGAGCTATGAGTGGGTATTTCTCAGGCGGCCAGTTCATCAGTGTTGACATGACTTTGCATGACGCTCTGGCGCCGGGCATTGAAATCTCTGGTACCGGGTCGGATCTGGATATTTCGGTCCACCTGTCGGGCGGAAACACAAATCTAAACTACAGCTTGACCAACGGAACGCTGAGCCTGCTGGGCACTGAGCTTGAGCAAGGCGGCTATACCAAGTTTGATCTCGGGAGCAGCCAGATCTGGCTCTACCATGCCGACCTTCTGCGCATTCGAGACGGTATTGGAACCCAAAACCGCTCGGAAATGCTGTTTCACAATCAGGAAGGCTGGAGTGGCAACCGGGCCACCGTGATGATGTTACAGGTGGGTGGGGAAGATATTTTGCTGGCATCGCGGCATGGCATGTCGGGCTTTGCGAGCTTTTCCATGGATGCGGATGGGCTTCTGTCTCCTCTGGCCTCTGTCAGTGACAATGCGCAAAGCTATGCGGCGGATGTCTATCTGATGGCCAGCGCCGAAATCGGCGGGCGAACCTTTGTCTTTACGGCGTCGCAAAGTGAATCCGGGATCAGCAGCTATGAACTGAAATCCGATGACAGCATCACCTTGACCCACAGTATCGGAGCGGCCGAGGGGGTGGGTATGAACGCGCCCAACGTGATGCTGGTTGCCAATGTAAACGGGCAGGACTTCCTTCTGGTCGGGGATGCCGGAACGGATATGATCAAGGTGCTGCAGATCTCGGCCAACGGGGTGTTGAGTGAAGTGCACAGCGTGATGGACAGCACGGACACGCGTTTTGCGGATATCAGTGTCTTGCAGACGATCGAGGTGAACGGCAGAACCCTGGTGCTGGCAGGGGGCAGTGATGACGGGTTGTCGCTTTTTATTCTGACACCGACCGGGCAGCTTGTTTTACTGGATACGATCGAAGATACGAATGCGCTTGGGCTGACCAATGTCACCAATATCGAATTGCGTCTTGATCAGGATGTGATCCACGGGTTTGTCACTTCGGAATCCGTGCCCGGCCTGACCCATATCACAATTGACATCTCCTCTCTTGGGAACGTGCTTGTTGGTGACGGGGGGGCCGACACCCTGACAGGAGGGGGGAAAAACGACATTCTGCTGGATGGGGCTGGGCAGGACGTGCTGACCGGCGGCGCGGGGGCAGACCTGTTTGTCCTGGCTGCGGATGGCGCGCGCGATGACATCATGGATTTTACCATCGGACAGGATCGGGTGGATCTGTCCCGCTGGGAAAACCTTTATTCCGTGGCGCAGTTGGAGATTGTGTCCATCACCGATGGCGCAAGGGTGAGCTATGGCACGGAGGTTATTTATCTGCACACCGTCAATGGTCAGTCGCTGACCTATCAGGATTTCATCGACAACGATCTTCTGGGTCTTTATCGCCCGCCCCCAACCTTCAATCAGCCAAAGATCAGGATGGGCACGACAGAGAATGATCGCCTGACGGGCACTTCCGCTGATGAAAAGCTGTATGGCTTGGAAGGGGATGACTGGCTGGAAGGCCTGGATGGCTCAGACGAGATCGACGGCGGTCAGGGTAATGACACTTTGTACGGCGGAAATGGTGATGACAGCTTCATTGGCGGTGTGGGTAACGACCATGTCTGGGCGGGGAACGGTCGGGATGTTGCGTGGCTTGGGTCCGGTGACGACATTTTCTACGACAATGGACAAAGTGGTGAGAATGGCCGGGACACGGTCTATGGCGGCAGCGGCAAGGACCTTATCAACGGCGACGCTGGCGATGACCATTTTTATGGCGATGGCGGAGATGACACGATTTTTGGCGGGGACGGAGATGACGTTTTGTCCGGCGGATCGGAATGGGATCAGCTTTCAGGGGGCGCCGGAGATGACCGCGTTTGGGGTGGTAATGGGTGCGACCAGGTCTGGCTCGGCGATGGCAATGACACATTCTATGACAATACTCAGACCGGGGAAAACGGGGGGGATTCCGTCTGGGGAGGCAGCGGTTCCGACACCATCCATCTGGGAGGGGGGAATGATCTGGTGTCTGGCGGTGCGGATGCAGATGTTTTTGTCTGGAATACCACACAGTCGACAGGTGAGGATCGGATAACTGATTTCCAGGATGGTCTGGATCTGCTGCAGATGAGTGGTGTCAGTTTTGCCGACCTGACCATCAACCCGACAGCTGATGGTGCGTTGGTGTCCTGGTCGACAGGGTCGGTTCTTTTGCTGGATGAAGACCCTGTGAACATCACCGCAGATGACTTCGTGTTCATCTGAAAGGAGGTGCTGATTAAGTGTTTTTACATGTTTTGGCTGCATAAGGGGTGGTGGTTGCCTGTTGGTAATGAGAACTCTGGAAGGCTTTATTACGATGATCCCCTTTCTGAAACCCAATCTGGACCTGAGCTCATTTGGCGAGCGTCTTTCCGAACTGACGGTTGGCTGGTATTCTAACTTTGGTCCGGTCGAGACCCAGTATTGCGATGCCATGCGAGTGCAGTTTTTCCGCCCCGACCACCACATTGTTGGTGTGAATAACGCAACTGTCGGGCTTTCGGTCGCCTTGCGGATGGTGGATGAAGCCTTTCACGACACGCCGGCAGAAATTGTTCTGTGCCCGTCCTTCACATTTGCAGCGACGGGGCTGGCTGCCCTGTCGATTGGCAAGAAAGTGGTGTTTTATGATCTGGACCGGCAGTTTCAGCCGGATCTGAATCAGATCCTCGGCTTCATGGA
Organism: Aliiroseovarius crassostreae; assembly: GCF_001307765.1. Taxonomy (GTDB): domain Bacteria; phylum Pseudomonadota; class Alphaproteobacteria; order Rhodobacterales; family Rhodobacteraceae; genus Aliiroseovarius; species Aliiroseovarius crassostreae. The sequence goes on along the minus strand of NZ_LKBA01000010.1, from coordinate 33,464 downwards.
TGCTCAGGCAGGTGCCCCTGTTTCCCTGATCCTGTATGAAACCTTTGGAAATCAGATTGATCCGGCCATTCTGGACAGTTTGCACGACAAAGGCATCCCTTATGTGCTGGATTGCGCAGCCAGCCTGACCTTGCCGTCAAATCACAAGACACGCCGCCCGAAATGCATTCAGGTCTTTTCGACCCACGCAACCAAGCCGTTCCCCACTATCGAAGGGGGCTTGATTGTGTGTAATGGGGATGAACTCGATCTTCTGCAGATCCGCTCATACCTGAACTTTGGGTTCCGCGGCAGCCGCTGCGCACAGGTGAATGCCACCAACGGAAAGCTTGGCGAAATGCATTCTCTGGTCGGCCTTGGCACAGTGGAACGTTTCCCCGCCCTGATGCGCAGCTATCACGAACGGGCAAACCGGTATCGTGAGCGGTTGCATGACATCCTTGCCCCCATGCCGCAACATGGTCATGAACCGGCCTATCAGTTCTTTCCCTGCCTTTTGAAAGATGGCCTGCCCGCTAAGGACATCATTGCGAAGCTGACCAATCAGGAAGAGTTCGGGACCGGGCGCTACTTTGTACCATGTCTGCACGAACAGCCTGCTTTTTCCGAGGCGACATGCGCGGGGCCATTACATGGCACCCAGTGGCTGGCGGATCATATCATTGCATTGCCGCTCTATTCCTCACTTTCGATGCAGGATGTGGACCGCATTTGCGATCGGGTGCTGGAAGCAGCAGATGCCCGTGTGAGTGTTATGTGATCCCCGCTACCCCTGTCTTTTTCTGCATGCCGTGAGATCGGTGTCATGGCCATAAAACTATGCCCAGCTTTTGACGACACTTGCTGATAGGCTCTCTCCGCCAGAAAGGATTTTCGCGATGGCCAAAACCTCCCCCGATCAAATCTCTCTCGTGTTGAACCAGACTGTCAATGAGAGTGGGGATGCGGCTGCCGGTATTCAGACCACTGCCACCATGTCGGTGGGGGATGAGTTTCGGGGCACACTTGGGAGCTCTGGTGATGCGGACTGGGTCCGGATCTCACTCACCGCAGGTGAAAAATATGTTTTCACCGTTTGGGGCACCGGGGGGAGCGCTGCGGGCGTGGATGACACGACCCTGACACTATACGATGCAAATGGTAGCCAGATCCTTTTCAATGATGATTCTGATGCCTCGAACGGAGTGCGCTTCTCGCAGATCAGCTATACAGCTGCGACCTCTGGCACCTATTATCTGAAAGTGGATAATTACTCCGATACGGATACAGGAAACTATATTCTGGAGGCAGCAACGGATGTGTTCACCGTTGATCAGGTGGTCAATCAGCTGGCTGAGTACGGATGGGGATTTTCCACACCCGTTGCCTTTGATCACACCAACATCACGGTCAACCTGACAGGGCTGACCGCAGAAGGGCGCCAGCTTGCGCTATGGGCCCTTGAGGCGTGGGAAGCCGTATCAACGCTTCGTTTCACGACCACAACCTCCAGCTCTGCCGACATGATCTTTGACGATAATCAGCCAGGTGCTTTTGCCGGGCCCGGGCAAATCAACACAAACACCGGGACAAACACCCAATCAACAGTCAATGTCAGCACAAGCTGGATTAACGCCTATGGGAGCGAAATCGGGTCGTATTCATTCCTGACTTACATGCATGAAATTGGTCATGCCCTGGGATTGATGCATGCCGGACCGTATGATGGGAGCGCAACTTACGGCAGCGACAATACCTATCTCAATGACAGCCTACAGATGACGATCATGTCGTATTTCAACGCAAATACAAATACCTTTGTAAATGGCAGCGAATACAATCCGATCACACCGATGATCGCGGATATCGCGGGGATCTGGCAGCTCTATGGAACGCCTGCAGATATCAACGCAGGGAATACGGTCTGGGGGCATAACTCCAATGTCGGAGGCTATCTGGGGGGAGTTTCGGCAATTCTTTTTGATGGGGGCGCTGACCGGAACCAGATCCTTGATGAAAACGCCCCGATTGGGCTGACAATTGTTGATACCGGTGGTTTTGATACGCTGGATCTCTCGACTGCCAGCGGCACCCAGACCGTCAATATGGCAGCGGGCGGTATCAGCGATATTGGTGGCCTGACCGGCAACCTGGTCATCGCGCAGGGCACGGTGCTTGAGAAATATGTGGGTGGCGCGGGGCAGGATAATGTCACGGGCAATGATGTGGGGAATGTCATCAAGACCGGCGGTGGCGATGACAAGCTCTTTGGTCAGAGTGGCAATGATACGTTGGATGGTGGCGCCGGAAATGACACGCTGTCCGGGGGGGCTGACTGGGATCAGCTGACCGGGGGCGATGGCAATGACCGGGTCTGGGGCGGCGACGGACGTGACAAGGCGTGGCTTGGCTCCGGGAATGATTTCTTCTTTGATAACGCGCAGGCTGGCAGCAACGGTGCCGATACCGTGTATGGCGGTGGTGGCCATGACAAAATCAATGGCGGCGGCGGCAATGACGTTTTCTATGGGGGGGCAGGCAATGACACATTGTCAGGCGGTGATGGTGACGATGTCCTGTCTGGTGGGACTGACTGGGACCAGTTGACCGGTGGAAACGGAAATGATCGCATCTGGGCTGGCAATGGTCGGGACAAAGTCTGGATGGGTGATGGCGACGACATTTTTTATGACAATGATCAGACCGGAACCAATGCGGTTGATACGGTCTATGGCGGTGCGGGCAAGGATCGCATCAACGGCGGCGGCGGAGATGATGCCTTCTACGGTGGTAGTGGCAATGACACGCTGTTTGGCGGCGAAGGCAACGATATTCTGTCCGGAGGGACGGACTGGGATCAACTGTCGGGTGGAAACGGCAATGACCGTGTCTGGGCCGGCAATGGCAGTGATAAAGTTTGGCTTGGCGGCGGCAATGACACGTTCTTTGACAACACCCAGACCGGCAGCAATGGCAAAGATACGGTGTATGGGGGGCTCGGCGACGACACGATCAACCTTGGGGGCGGTGATGACTGGGCCTCTGGAGGCGCAGGGGCTGACACCTTTGTCTGGAATGCGGATCAGAATACCGGGGCCGATCTGATCTCGGACTTCGAGGATGGCACCGATGTTCTTAAGATGGCGAACATCACCTTCGCCGAACTTTCGATTTCGCAAACGGCAAATGGCGCAGAAGTGTCCTGGGACAATGGATCCATCCTGTTGGAGGGGGTCGCGTCCTCCGCCATAACTGCGGATGATTTTGTTTTTGTCTGATCGGATCCCTGCGGGTCGGATATGTGATTTGCGGTGAAACCGGGCCTGTAAACAGGGCGCGTCCGATCCTGATCGTTTGATCCGTTGTCCCCGCGTATTGAGCTTGCACCTCTCTGGTGTTCCGCAGGCGTTTCGAGATAAAATGAAACACATGTTTATTCCGAAACGCCCACAACAATGATATCTCTTGTGGCGCTTCGCCTTTTCCCTGTCTCAGGCTAAAGTCGAAACGCTTTCGCACATCGCCAAAGCAAACTTGAAACGGATTGACCCATGCTGACAGTTGTCGTGACAGCCTACGAATGCGCGGCAACCATCGAATATGTGCTTGATGGGATCCGCTGGCAGAAATTGCCGGAGAATATGCCTGTCAGGATCCTTGTCGGATATGAAAATTCGGCAGACCGAACGCTTGAGGTCTTGAAAACGTGGGAGGAAAAGCTGCCCCCAGAGGGGTCTGTTTCAATGCAGATCCTGATGTCGCCCGGGCAACAGATTATTCATGGGCGTGTCACCGGCCGGGGCAACCTGTTCAACGTGCTGAAGCAGGTGGGCGAGACGCCGTTTCTCGCGTTTTGTGATTGTGATGATATCTGGGTTGATCCAAACAAGATTGCCAAACAGATCGAAGTTCTGAAAGATCAAAAGATTGCTGCTGTCTACGGGCAGACGGCGCCGCCGCAGCGCCAGTTTGATGGGTCCAAAAACCTGTTCTGGCGGGGCAATCGCTACTGTTTTTCAAGCCTCTTGACCCGCGGCACATACCTTCAAAACAGTCTGAAACAACATGAAGAGCTTTTGCAAAAGACCCCGGTCTTTGACTGGATGTTTGCGATTACCCTGCAGCAACAGGGAAAGCTGGTTTGCCTTGCGGATCCAATGGTTGCCTTTGGAGTGCAGGCCGATGAGAAAGCCGGGCCGGTTTCCAGCTGGCACGGCGACAGCGTGTCTGCTCAAAAGCGATACAGTGCCGTTACCGCCAGCCAAATTGCCTTTTCCATGACAGGGATCAGCAGCGCCAGCAGGGTGGGCGCGGCGCTGCTGGCACTTAGGCTTTATTGCGGTTCGAAAAGGTTTATGCGCCGCGCCGTGCGCAGCTCGGACCCGTCCAGATAAGTCTCGCGGTATTTCCGGACAAACCGGCGGTATTTGGGATAGCCCCACATCAGATGCAATGTGGTTAAGGCGAGGTTGACGAGGATCAACGGGTTTTTTGTGCGCTTCAAGGCTTTTAGCACCTCATTGCGATAAATGCGTAGGTTTTGATACCAGCCCACCCAAAGTGCCGTTTTCTTCTCTCCGTCATAGAGCTGCATCAGGTCTTCCCGGATCCACAACCGGCTTCTGAGCTTTTCAAGCTGGGTCAGCGAGGACCAGACACCGGCGCCGGTAATATTATAGGCCGTCATCGGACGGTCCATATACCGGCATTTGCCATGCTCCAGGAAATAGAGCGCAATGCCGTAATCGGTGAAATACGGTTCCTTGAAGCGTTCGGGAACGGTTCCCATCGGGAAAATCCGGCGATACATGAAGCTGTGCAGGAAGAAATACTTGTCTCCTGATGCCACCGCGTCAAACGTAACCTCATTGTCGCGTTGTCGGGTTTCCAGATGACGCCGCAGAAACCGTTTGCCACGCCAGATGCCTGTATCGTGGCAACAGGCCACATACTCTTCTTCCTGATCGAGGAAAGAGGCCTGAAGGTCCAGTTTGCGCTCGTCCATGTAGAAATCATCACCGTCGATAAAGGTGATGAACCGGCCGCGTGCCTTGGTGATCAGATCACTATGCAGATGGCGGGCCGTGGGATATCCAAGCCGATAGGTGTTTTCAAACCGTGGAGCTTCGTAAAGGCGCACGATATGCGGCGCGAGTTTTGCGACGCGTTCCAGCAATTTAATGGTGCCATCGGTGGACCCGTCATCGCCCACGATGATCTCAAAGGTGAATTTTGTGCGCTGGGTCAGGATGCTTTCAATGCAGCGCCAGGCCGTTTTGGCGTGGTTGTAAGTGGTGACGATAACCGAAATATCAACGGCATGGCCGTCGTATTTGACGTCTGCAGGAGCGGTTTGGGCCGGGGTCGCTGGGATCATGACTGATGCCCCTCTTCGTCACGGATAATTTGCCGGATTTCTTCAATCTTCGGTGCGTATGGCTTGCTGCGCGGTGCGATGCGCCGCCGCTTTTGATAGGCGCCAGCAGGCGCAGTTTCGGTCGATTCCATCAGATAATCGACCAGTCGCGTGACCTGCCCGGCGGGTTCCAGTTGCAGAAAATCAAAGATCTGTGCCAGCACAGCTTTGGGGTTGGTGACCAGATCTTCATAATTAAGGCTCAGCACCCGTGATGGGTAACGGGCTTTCAGCAGCGAAGAAATCTCACGGAATTCAGCAATCTTTTCATAGCCGTAAAAGCTGTTTTCATCATTGCCGTTCTTTTGCTCGGCACGCCGCCAGGTGTTTTCCGTCAATTCGTATTGACCAAGTTCGGCAAAGGCGGTCAGCTGGGAGGCGATCAGATCTTCGGACTTGCGATTGAGCAAGATAAGCTGAGCACGCGGCGCGCGCATCCAGTCATTCAAATGGTTGTGAAATCGCACCTGCTTGATCAACATGACAGGTGCCGATCGGCGAGAGACAGATTGGATATGGGTGTCCAGGTCTTCACGGCGCCACTGGCGGATGAAGGGATCCTGTGTGGTGCGCAATTCCGTGGCAAGCGCTTCCAATCCGTCGTGACCAAGATACTCCCCCAGCCGATCCCGATATTCGTAAGACACCAGTGGTTGGTAGCGATAGGAAATGTCCGGATGCCCGGCCAGCAGCATGCCCAGAAGAGAGGTCCCGCTGCGTGGCAGGCCGTGCAGAAGGGCAATGCTGTCATTGCGGTTGCGGGGGAGATGGGGTTGTAGGTTCATCGGTCCCATTCAGCCTCTTCCAAAGTATAGTTGCCCAAGGCGGCTTGCAGGTCTTCGAGTGGATTGCGTGCAATTAGATCCAGAACAGAAAGGAAATTCCCCCACCCTTCAGGTTGCCCCTCCGGGGCCATGCGCAGGAAGCTCAGTTTCAACCCAGCTTCCGAGAAGTCATTGTTGAAGTAAAGCGTCTTGCCGCCGATTGGATTGATGTAATGGGTGCCACCTATGGCTTTGACCAGGCCGATGACCTTGTCAGTTGCGCGCAGGTCCGCAGGCAGGTTCAGATCGCTGGACAGCTCAATTGGTGTTGTAATCCCAAGTACCTCACAGGTTTTGCGCAGGTAGTGGACGTTGATATCGCTGATCCGGCTAGAGGTTGGCATGTCGCGCAGGATATCAAGCACCAGTTTGCGGTTCGGGGTTTTTGCATAGAAGCTTTCAAACTGGCCGATGACCTTGCGTATGTCCTTGGCAAATTGCGGGGCTTCAATCGCGTTGATATGCGCCTCGACAGGGGCCTTTTGCACCGTTACCCGAAAGTATTCGGGAGTGCCGTTTTTCGACAGTCGGTTTCGTGCAATCCACCCCCCTTTGATGAATTGAACATCGTCATGGATGATGAAACGGTCGGTGGCATTTACGTGCTGGAAATACCCGAAATAGGGGAAGAAATATGGCTGCATAATGCCAACAATCATGATGTCACCCCTATGTTCTGCCGTTTCCGCAGGCTGTAGAAAAAAATAAAACGCACATATACAAATTCATGTGGTCTTCTTGTTTTCGGTATCGCCAATAGGCCAACTCTTTTCCCCCGGAACATTCTCATCTGGCAGTCAAAAATAATTTTTGGAGGAAAATAACTGCAATTTTGTTAATTTTTGGGGGAAACCCGCATGGCGACATATAGCGTGGAACTGGGAGGCGCAGATCTCAACAATATCGAGGCCGTCGTTGGCACCATTGCCTAAAGCGTTTCGACTTTAATCTGAGGCAGGGAAAAGTCGAAACGCGGCAAGAGATATCAATGTCGTGGGCGTTTCGGCATAAACATGTGTCTCAAGTTTATCTCGAAACGCTTTAGGGTGGCGGACAGGCAGCCCAGGTTCTGGATCTGTATGACTACGTGAACGATGTCGAATATGCTTTCTATCTTTCAGGGGCGACCCTTCCGGCCCTTTCCAGCACACAGGACCTGCTTGATTTCAGCCCGACCATGATTGGCATGACCACCAGTATGGGGTCGACCTTCTCGCTGATCCTACCGGCGCCCGCCCGTAGTTGTTCAGTGATCTGTCATAAGTGACAGCAGGTATTTACCGTACGTGTTTTTAATGAATTTCTGTGCGCGCTCGTGCAGCAGCTCCGCGCTGATCCAGCCTTTTTCAAAAGCAATCTCATCAGGATTTCCGGTTTGCAGGCCCTGCCGGCGCTCAAGTGTGCGCACGAAGTTCCCTGCATCCAGCAGGCTGCCATGGGTGCCGGTATCCAGCCAGGCATATCCGCGCCCGAGTTTCTTGACCGTCAGAGAGCCTTCGCCGAGATACATCTCCAAAAGCGTGGTGATCTCGAGTTCACCGCGGGCCGATGGGCGCACCTGTCGGGCTCTTTCCGGGGCTGATCCATCCAGGAAATAAAGGCCTGTCACCGCATAGCTGGACGGTGGGCGCTCCGGTTTTTCGATGATCTCGGTAACCTGTCCGGTTTTGTCAAACCCCACAACACCATATCGCTCGGGATCTGCGACGCGATACCCGAACACGGTGCCGCCCTGCTCCTGTGCACTGGCTTCTTGCAGGATGCGCGACAGCTCGTTGCCGAAAAAGATATTGTCGCCCAGAACCATTGCGCTGGGGGCGCCATCCAGAAAATCTTCAGCCAGAATATAGGCTTGCGACAACCCGTCGGGATTGGGTTGTTCGATATAGGTCAGGCTCAGCCCCCATTGGCTGCCATCCCCCAACGTGTTCTTGAACTGTTCTTGATCCTGAGGTGTGGTGATCACAGCGATCTCACGGATGCCCGCCAGCATCAGCGTGGTCAGCGGGTAATAGATCATGGGTTTATCATAGATTGGCAAAAGCTGTTTCGATACGCCAATGGTGATGGGGTAAAGCCGGGTGCCAGAGCCGCCGGCCAGGATGATGCCTTTACGCTGTGTCATGATGAAACCTTCCTGTAAATTTCGGCTTAGGGAGTGATCTTATCCAGATCCCTCAGAATATCGTTGAGCCCCTTGCGCCAGTCTGGGCGGAAATATCCAAATTCCGCAAGGGTGGAGCCGTTGTCGAGTCGAGAGTTCAGTGGGCGTTTGGCAGGGGTCGGATAGGCCGCGCTGGGAATATCCTCGACCTGGCAGGGCAGGCCGGATTGCCGGAAAATCTCACGCGCGAAATCTGCCCAGCTGACGTCAGGGGCACCGGAAATGTGATAGGTCCCGCTTTTCTCGGGGGCGTTAATCAGCTGCCGTGCGACCGTCAGGCAAAGATCCGCGATGTCGGCTGCAGGGGTCGGGCCGCCGATCTGATCGGCGACGATGCTCAGCTGGTCCCGCTCGGCCCCGAGCCGCAGCATGGTTTTGACGAAATTGTTTCCATGCGCGCTGACCACCCATGATGTGCGCAGGATCGCGTGGGGGCCGGCCGCCGCGCGCACCTGTAGCTCTCCCGCAAGTTTGCTGCGCCCATAGGCGCCAAGGGGGGCGGTGGGGTGATCGGTGTGAAACGGCGCCGTTCCTGCGCCATCAAAGACATAATCGGTCGAGATATGAACGAAAGGCAGTCCACGCTTTGCGGCGGCCTGCGCCATGCGGCCCGGCGTGCTGCCATTCACCACAGTTGCAAGTGCTTCGTCCTCTTCGGCCTGGTCTACAGCGGTATAACCCACCGCGTTGATCACCGCGTCGGCATCTGTGGTCTCGATCAGCTGCACACAGGTATCGGGATCTGAAAAATCCGCACTGTCACGTCCGTGAACGTCCAGGATCACTGCACCGGCACGGCGTTGCAGTTCGGTGGCCACCTGACCGGTTTTGCCAAATAGGAGGATTTTCATCTCAGTTCTTTCCCGAAGTCTGCCCCCGTTTTACGCCTTGGTGCCAAGCCGCTGGCCGACCCCCTCGCGATTTTGCAAGGCCTGCCACCAGGAGGTGTTTTCAAGATACCAGTCCACGGTCTTGTCCAACCCCTCCTCAACCGTCACGCTGGGCCGCCAGCCCAGTTCAGTGCGGATCCGTGTCGGATCAATTGCATAGCGGGCATCATGGCCCGGGCGGTCGGTCACAAAGGTGATCTGATCGGCATAAGACCCGGTGTCGCGCGGGCGTTTGCGGTCGAGAATGGCGCAGATGGTCTGCACCAGTTCAAGGTTGGTGCATTCATTCTCGCCGCCAATATTATAGCTGCGTCCATTTTCACCGCGCTGCAGCACGGTCAGCAGCGCATCGGCGTGATCCTCGACATACAGCCAGTCGCGGATGTTGGACCCGTCGCCGTAGATCGGCAGCGGCTTGCCCGCCAGCGCATTCAGGATCACCACCGGGATAAGCTTTTCCGGGAAGTGATAGGGGCCATAATTGTTTGAACAATTGGTCAGGACAATCGGCAGCCCATAGGTTTCATGCCAGGCGCGCACCAAATGGTCCGAGCTGGCTTTCGACGCAGAATAGGGCGAGCGCGGATCATAAGCCGTGTCTTCGGTAAACTGTTCGGACGGGTCCGGAGAGAGAGAGCCGAAGACTTCGTCGGTCGAAATATGGTGAAAGCGGAACCCGTCGGGTTTGCCCTGCCGTTCCCACAGCGCGCGTGCGGATTGCAACAGGTTGAACGTGCCCATTACATTGGTTTCGATAAACACGCCCGGCCCGTCAATCGACCGGTCCACATGGCTTTCAGCGGCCAGGTGCATAATCGCATCAGGTGCATGTTTGGCAATCACGGCCTCAACCGCGTCAGCCTCACGGATATCAACCTTTTCAAAGGTATAAAGCGGGTTGTCCGCCACCGGGGCCAGGTTGTCCAGGCAGGCGGCATAGGTCAGCGCATCGAGGTTGATCACCTCATGCCCTTGTGCCACAGCCTGTCGAACGACGGCTGATCCGATGAACCCGGCGCCGCCGGTGACCAAGAGCTTCATCACGCATCTCCTTCATAGGTGAAAGGGCTGTCAAACTTATCCAGTGAAGGGGCGGTTTCGTCTTTTTCGGAAAGGACGGGGGTGATCCCTGTCAGAGGCCAGTCGATGCCGCAGCTGTCCCATCGCACCGCGCCATCGCATTCGGGCGCGTAGTGATCGGTGCATTTATAGATGATCTCGGTCTCGGGCTCGAGGGTCATGAACCCATGCAGGAACCCCTCGGGGATCCATAATTGACGTCCGTTTTCGAAACTCAGCTCCTGACCGGCCCATTTCCCATAGGTCGGGCTGCCTTTTCGAATATCCACCGCCACATCGAAAAACCGCCCGCGACCGCAGCGCACCAGTTTTCCCTGAGCGTGAGGAGGGGATTGGAAATGCAGCCCCCGGATGGTGCCGACAGTGGTTGAGAGCGAGTGGTTGTCCTGCACGAAGTCTGGCAGGTTGACCCCGGCCGCTTTCAGGGCTTTCTTGTTCCAGCTTTCGGAAAAAAAGCCACGGTTATCGCCAAATCGTGGAGGGGTAAGGACAAGCACGCCATTCAGCGCGGTCTTTGCGATTTCCAAACTCTGCTCCTCTACTCACTCAAACAAAATGGTCTTGCTGGTGCCTACCAAACTGGTCGAAACATGTCATCCTCATTTTCCCTGCCCGGCCTGCGGGTGGGGGACCTGCGCTCACTGCATTTCGGGGATTTTGCCGGGGCGCTTGATCTGTTCTGATCGGCCCTGACAGGTAGGGTGTGGCGGATGGGTTTGAGGATTGCTTGAGGCCAGGGGGAGCTTGCTGTAAGCCGGGGCATATGTGTGGAAAACCTGAGCTCGCGGAATTTTTGTCCCACTTGCTCAGTCCGTTGCCTGATCCGTTTGCTCGGCCGTTTTCTTGGCCCGTTTTCTTGGCCCGTTTTCTTGGTCGGTGAGGTGAGTGATTGTCTGATGCGTTATCGTGATGAGGTGTGATGTGAGCGAGCACCCAAAAAGAACGCTTATTCTGCTGGCCACCTATAATGGGGGTCAGTATCTGCGTGCGCAGCTGGACAGTTTCCTGGCACAAACAAATGACCAATGGGATCTTCTGGTGTCAGATGACGGATCGTCTGACGATACATTGGAAATCCTGACCGGGTTCAAAGCGCAGGTGTCTGGCAGGCATGAGGTCACCCTATTGCCCGGCCCACAAAAAGGTTGTGCACAGAATTTTCTGTCGCTTATCCGCCATGTCCCTGAAGGCACGGGATTTCTCATGTTCTCCGATCAGGATGATGTCTGGTTGCCGGAAAAAATTGCCCGCGCGCAGGCGGTCCTTGCGCGGGAGGGGGCACAGCACCAGCCTGTCCTTTATGCGGCGGGAAGCCTGGTGAGCAATGAGAGCCTGACGCAATCTGTCAAATCACCCGCCCTGCGGCGCGCGCCGAGTTTCGGGAATGCGTTGGTGCAATCCATCGGCGGCGGAAATACGATGATGCTGAACGGTGCGGCCACGGCGCTTTTGCGGGCGGCGGCTGAGGATGTGGACACGATTGTTGTGCATGACTGGTGGGCGTATCAGGTGATTTCCGGGTGCGGAGGCAAGGTGATCCGAGAGCAATCCCATCTGCTTTACTATCGCCAGCACGGGGGAAATGTGATCGGGGCAAACAGTTCCGTTCGTGGCAAGCTCTATCGCCTTGCCTTTGTTGCCGGGCGCCAGTTTGCGCAATGGAATGACACGAATATCAAGGCCCTTACCGCCTCTTCCCATCGGTTGACACCAGAGGCCAGAGAGGCGCTTTTCCAATACGGCGAAGCGCGCAACGGGGGCGTGTTGCATCGGCTGCGGGCGCTTTGGAAATCAGGTGCGGCACGCCAGACCTGGAAAGGCACCGCTGCCCTCTATCTTGCCTGCATCGCGCGCAAACTCTGAGATTGGCCGACCCTTTCGTGCGGGGCCCAGCGGGGGAGGGGCGTCAGTTTTCCAGCAGGCGCTGGTGATTGCGGTAAAGAAGCAGCAGCCCGAGGCTCATGAGGGTCAACCCGGTGAGCACGGGGAAAGTAAAGGACAGATAGGCGCCCTCGTAAAGCGGGGCATAGATCCCTTTGCGAAGAAACCCCACCACATGCATCAGCGGGTTCCACCACAAGATCTCCTGCGCAATCCGCGGCATTGCTTCAAATGGCAAAAACAGGCCCGAGACAAAGATCAGCGGTCGGGTGAGGATCTGCCAGACCCGTTCCCATACCGGAAAGCTCATCATCACGTAGCAGTTGAAACAGCCGACGCCAAAACCCAGCACCCCGCCGACCAGATAGGCAAGGGCGATTTGTGTGTAATCCGGGTGCAGCTTCAGGTCGAGAAAGAGGACCATGCCGAAAAACACGATGTAACCCACAAGGATATGGGTCAGCAGGTGCAGCAGCGCGCGCGCCATCAGAGCGTCAAGGAAGGTCACCGCCGGATAGCGCAGCAATGGCCGGGAATAATTCAGCGATGTGGCGGTCTTGTTGGCCACGTCATTGAACAGCATGAAAGGCAGATAGCCGGTGGCATAGAATAGCGGGAAACTGTCCCCAAGCGGAGGGGTGCGGATCACGAGGGAAAAGATGATCGACAGGGCAGACAGCGCCAGAACCGGTTCAAGGATGGCCCAGGCATAACCGCCCGGCGACCGGCCATATGTGGTCGACATCTCGCGCATCATCAGGGCAAACACCGTCCTGAAGGTGCGAAATTTCCGGGCGCGCATGGTATCGCGTTCCAAAATGTCCTGGCTGGGCGTTTCACTGGTCACTTCATGTTCTCCATGTGATGCGCAATCCCCTGTTCCACATCGTCATACATTGTCAGGCGCCCGTTTTCGAGCACGGCCGCCTTGCTGCATAAATCACGGATGACAGCCATGGAATGCGACACCACGATAGCGCCGGATGCGCCGATCCGACGCTTGAACAGGGCGCTTGCCTTGCGGCGGAACTGTTCGTCCCCGACGCTGGTCACCTCGTCGACGAGATAGGTGTCAAACCGGATGCCCATCGACACACCAAAGGCCAGCCGCGACCGCATTCCCGAGGAATAGGTGCGGAAGGGATAGTGGAAATGCGGACCCAGCTCGGCAAAATCCTCGACGAAATCATTCAGCATGTCGGTGTCGATACCGTAGATCCGGGCGACAAATCGTACATTCTGTGCCCCGGTTAACTCGCCATGGAACGATCCTGCAAACCCCACCGGCCAGGAAATGGTTCCGTCACTCCAGATCCGCCCGCTGGTGGGCTTCTGATTGCCTGCAATCAACCGCATCAATGTGGACTTGCCCGCGCCGTTTCGCCCCAGAAGGGCCACGGCGATGCCGGTGGGAAACACGGCATTGATGTCGCGGGCGACAACCTTTTCCTCTCCCTGCGTCCGATAGACTTTCCACAGATTTTCGCAGACGATCATGGTTCAGCGCCGATCCCGGATGCTGTAGAAAATCAACAGGCCGATCGACCACAGAAGGGTCATGAACAGAGAGATCACGACCAGCGTCGTCGGGCGCTTCGGATAGAGGCTTTTCTCAGCCAGCGTCGGTTTGACATGCGCCACCAGATAGCTGGCCTTGCGTTTGGCTTCTGACAGGGCCGACTGATAGGTCAGCTGGGCGGTGCGATATGCTTCCTCGGCAAAGGTCAGATCAGATACCAGCCGTTCGTAGCGGGAAAACAGCGTTGCATAATCTTCGCCTCCCGGCCCGTCCCCACCGCGTCCAAACTTTTTCTGCTCAATATCAATCTGCAGTTGCAGGGCCGAGATTTTGCGGTTCAGCTCCTCCATCCGTGGATCATGTTCCCTGACGGTCTGGCTGAGCAGGTCTTTTTGAATAAGGGCTTCGGCCTGTTGGGTCTGCAATTGCGCAAGGATCCCCATCTGGGCCTGAAGTGTCGCATTGGGGTCAACGATCTGCGCGCTCAGGCGAAAGCTGGTCATGGCTTCGCGGGCAGCCCCCAAACGCTCCTCTGCGGCCTGAAGCTCGTCGCGGCTGAAGCGGGTGGCGTCCAGTCTTGCCTCTTCGGACAGGCGATTGATCAGATCGCGGCTGTTGCTGTAGATCCGTTCGGTGATCTGCAACGTGGTTTGCGGATCATAGCTGCGCACGGTCAGGGTGACGATGCCATTTTCCGATTGTGTGGTGACATTGTTTTGCCAGTAATCCTGCAGGTCCTCAAACTCACCGGATGGATCATAGGCAAACACGAAATCCATTGGCCATTCGGCCGAGAATACCGCGGCCAGATCAATTTCGGAGTTTACGAGCTGGATCAGGTCGCCGCTGGCGATGAACTGGGTCAGGATGTCAACATCACTGCTGCTGCTGCCCGTGATCGAAGACAGCCCACCGAGAAGGTCCGCTGCGGATTGCAGGCTTTCGGTGCGCACCGAGAAAGACATGCTTGAAACATATTGGTCTTTTGCAAAGCCCCACAGATAGATTGCCGCCAGAATGATCGGCGCAATCACGACGATTGCGAAGGACTGCATCAGCCGATAATGGCGGGGTTTCATCCGGGCGGGACCAGCAATGTTCGCGACATCGTTCATTACGCTTACCTTCATAAATTTGTCTCGAACCCGAATGCACCATGTGGTGAGAGAACAGGGGCCGGTTTGCTCAGCTCATATTATTTCTACACCTCACGCGCAAAATCAATTCATGGATCGGCGTTTTGCCCGTGTCGAAAGGATTGCCCGGGCAACCGGGTGAATTTCATCGGGGTCTGAGTTCAACCTTTTTCATCAGTTCGAGATGTTGTTAACCGAGGTGCCGATGCCGACGGCTGCGCCAATCACACCCAGCACGGTGCGGGCGGAGGACACAATTGTTTCGGTCCCCAGCACCGTATCTTGCGGGCTGATCTGGAATTTGCGTGCCGCAAACAGCCCATCCGCCGAGGTCAGGTCAAACGCAAAGACAACCTGTTCTTTCTCGGGTCCCAATCCATTCTGGCGCAGCGCCGAGGGGGCGTAGTCGCGCAGCACCAGCACCGCGTTGAGGTTTGCGCGGGTATCTGACAACCCGCCAATCATGGACAAGGCTTCCAGCGCCGTGATCTGATCACGGTCAAAATAAACCAGCTCCTCGCGCCCGGTTGACCCCAGTGCGGTAAAGAACCGTTTGTCTTCTTCCACCACAATCTTGTCGCCACCCAGAAGGGGGGTGTTCATCTCGGGGTTTGACAACAGCTTATCCACCCGGACCTCATAGGCGCGTCCGCGGCGCAGAAGGCGCAGGATCGGGTTGCGCAGATCGGGCAGCACACCACCACCTTCCGCAAGCAGGTTCAGCACCGAGTAGTCACGATTGAGCAATGGATAGCTTCCGGGACGCGATACGCCGCCGACCAGCGCCGCCGAATTGCGTTGTCCGGCTGCAACCGAAAGCTGGACCTGCGCCGAGGGAGCAATATTCTCCATTGCCTTTTGAATCTTTTGGCGCGCTGCCTCTGGGGTCAGATTGGCAATTTTGACGTCCCCCAGATAGGGGATGAAAATTATCCCGGTCGGGGAGACGAGCATTGAGGGCAGGGCGGCCTGTTTTGCGGTGGCCGGGGCCAGAAGGGAATTTTCCTGTCCTTCCCAGATAACAAGGCTGACTTCGTCACCCTCGCGCACCAGATCGGCCTGAGATCCCCGGTTGTTGCTGATCCAGTTCAGGGGGCGTTCAACAGCAGGCTTGGGCCAATCTGCAAGTTGTGGAACGTTGTCCCGGACAACCTGCACAACCTGATAGTCCTTTGTGGCATTGCTGTTTTCAGAAAGGATTTCGGAGGACCATGCAGCCCCGCGTGGGATGGCGCAGCCGGACAGCCCCAATAGCACCAAACACAGAAGCACCTTACATGTGTTTCGCGACACTGACCTGACCTCTTTCGCTTGCCCGTCTCAGACGGATCCCCGGGCAAAACATCTGCCCCTTTTTGTGCGAATATCTATGAACTTCCAACACCACGCAACACCACGATTGGGCTGCTGGCGAATTTGTGTCGCATCGGCGCGTTTCAGCGATCCCGGCTGCCAAGTCTGTTGCAAAGGCGTCACATAGGGTCGAGGTGCAACCTTTGAAAGGTTGTGGGAATTGCACATATGGATTTGGGAAATTCTCTAAAGCGTTTCGAGATTAACTTGAGACACATGTTTATCCCGAAACGCTTTAATCCCTCTTTGAATTCAGTAGGATGTGATGATCGGTACTTTTACCAAGCTGAGCTTGGTGGAGCGTCGTGTCCTGGCGCGCTACGCGCTGGAACGGCGGCGCAAGCGCAAACCGCGCTATGCCAAGAAACCCCGCAGCCTTGTGGTTCCTGAGAAAATGACCCTTCAGAACCGACCCGAAGAGGTCAATGATCGCAGCCATTCGGCAACTGGAAAGGCGATCTGATGATCTTTTGGCGCGCGCGGGTTGTCCAAAGGCGCCACGCTGGTCGCTGCCCGTATTGCAGGCGGTCGCCGTGCCCCCTCAAATTCAGCTGCGCATCAGTTCACCGAGTTGGTCCAGGCTGCAATCGGGCTTTGACCAAAGAGGCCAAAATCAACCACTATGGGCAATACCATTTTTTGGAGAGTGGAGAACCTGATCATATTTTGCAGTATTCCGCTGCCCGAGCTGTTACTCGGAAGATTTTAACATGCTACCCAGATCGTCAGAGATGATATATCCTTGGCGTCCGTTTTCACAGGCAAGACGCTGTACAGAGCCAGCGGAGCCCCCTTCAATTCTGCATCCTTCCGGCATGGTCAATGCCGCAATCCTAGAAGAAAGCGCCATGCCATCCGGTTTAACGCATTGAGCAAGGTTTGCGGAGCAACCGCTGATCCCAAATCCCAGCAAACCGACCAATACGTAGCGACATCTCCTAATCAAATCAGACGCCTTGGCGCTGCGTATTTTCCACCCGTTGGTCCGTGAGTGGTGGAATTTCGTTTGTCCTCTCTTCTTTCTTTGAAGCCCCGTGACAGGATTTCCCCATCATTTTGTGCATCACGAAATGTGCGCCGACGCAAAGCAGAAGCGGAAGGAACGCGATCGAGTTGCCCCACAGCCCACCAATCGTACCGCCAGCAATCAAGTAGCCGACGATTGGCAAAAACATAATGGCGCAACATGCCATCATCCCATAGTGCATTAATTTGGAATGGCCTGACCCGGTCATTTTTTTCTCGCTCATCTGTGCCTCATGTGCCTCACAAGATTGATCTCGCACCCATTTGCGGGCCTCTTATGTGGTAAGGTCAAGGATACATTTCGATACAAATATCACCGCCTTGTCGGGTTGATATTGGACGTCCTTCCAGTAGACAAATAATCGGAAACAGACCGGATGAAACCTTGAGTTGGAGGCATGGCGTGGGCAGAGCTCGAAAAAGCGAAATCGACAGACGGCAACTCTTTTTGGGTGTGTCGGCGTTTCTGGCGACCCCCGCAGTGCTGCGCGCGCAGGGATCCGAACGCGTTCTTCGCAATATCTCTTCGTTTGTTCTGCATGATTGGAAGGACCATTTCGACACCTTGGGAAAAGGCATTTTGTTGTCCGACATGACCACCAAGGTCCTGCAGCACTGGACCTCTGACGGGGAAATGCGGGTTTATCCGACCTCCGTGCCGTTAACGGATGAACTGACAAAACGTGGTTACACCGAGGTGGTTGAAAAACGGGAAAACCCTGGGTGGGCACCAACACCATCCATGCGCGAGCGAAACCCCGAGTGGCCCGCGTATATCAAGGGCGGCGACCCCAGCAATCCTCTTGGAACGCGCGCACTTTATTTGTCGTGGCAATACTACCGTTTCCACGGAACACAAGACACACGCAAAATCGGACGCCGATCGTCAAATGGGTGCATCGGCCTTTTTAACGAGCAGATCGAAGAAGTTTACGACCGCGCGCCTGTCGGAACACAAGTGAAACTGATCTGAGAATTCTAACGAAGCACTGGAAGAGGTTGGGGATATGGGCAAATTAGGTCTGTTAGTGGGTGGAGTGTTTGCGGCGGGAGTGGCCGCGGCGGTTTGGCAGTTCATGCAACCAGCTCCGGCAAGTCAGGGCCATTCCATGGAGCCTCCTGACATAAGTCAGATCGCGCAGGGTGCACCAATCGCTGAGGTTCGCGTGCCGGCCAAACTGTCATCCGAAGCTGAAATCGGGAAGCGGGTATTTGAGGCAAAATGCGCCGTTTGCCATGGCACAAATGCTGCTGGCCAGAACGGTGTTGCACCCCCATTGGTTTACAAAATATACGAGCCGAGCCACCATTCAGACATGGCGTTTGTTCGGGCTGTGAAGAATGGAGTGCAGGCGCATCATTGGACATTCGGCAACATGCCACCGGTTGAGGGTCTGACACAGGGCGACGTGAAGTACATTGCCAGCTACGTGCGTGAGCTTCAGCGGGAAAACGGGATCAATTGATGGGTGGTCAGAGGGGAAAGGTCGCAGGGCTCCTATGTCGCGTTGTAGCGATTATGGCATTGACCTTTTCCCTTGCGCTACCAGAAATCGGGCGTGCGCATTCTGGCATCGACACTGTTGGCGCTGATGGGGAAAAGCTGTCTCATCAGAATGTGCATGTATCCGGGATTAATGGGATTTCTGACCTTTGCCACCCTGAACAGGACTGTTTTGTCACCGCCGCTCTTTCCTTCCAGCCCAACATCAAAGTTGCAAGAGCTGAAGCCAGCCTGAAATTTTCATTTATGAGCCATTCACATGAGAGCTGGATGATGTTGTTTGATCCTCCACCTCCGAAAATTTGGTCCTGATTGCAATGAAATCAAATCATACAGATCAAGGACCAAACCAATGAAGAAAACTTCTGTACTCACCGCTCTGATATTCACCTCGACCGCGATGGCAGCCTACGCACATGGCGGCGCCACTGGCGTCGTAAAAGAACGCATGGATGCCATGGTCACCATAGGAAAGGCTGTCAAGGCAATCACCCCGATGATGCGTGGGGAAACCGAATTTGACGCTGCGATCATACGTTCGGCCGCCGAAACGATTGGAAAACATTCCGGCACCAATTTCTCAGATCTGTTTCCCGAAGGAACTGGCGGAGCGCCGTCTGAAGCCAGGGACACGGTCTGGACCAATTGGAGTGAATTCAGTGAATTGTCAGACCAGCTCAGAGTCTATGCTGACGGGCTGGCAAGAGCTGCCGACAACGGCATGAAGGCAGATGGCCAGGATGATATGTCTTCCAGCGCTATGATGGGCAGCAGTTCGATGATGGGCTCGGGAACGAACTTGATGGGTGGTGGAAAGTCTGAGAAAGCCATCACAGCTGATGACATCGCGCAAATGCCGGTGGACAGTGCCTTTGCACTGGTTAGTCAGACGTGCTCTGCCTGCCATACAAAATTCCGAGTGGATTCCAAATAAGATGAAGCGAGTCATCTTATTTGGTTTCGGAGTGGCATTGCTGGGCGTTGTTGGCCTTGGGGCGCTTGTGAAGTGGCCCATAGGTTCACAACCTGCTCCAATCGAACTGGCTGGCGATGTAAACCGCGGCGCATATCTTGCGCGCGCAAGCGGCTGCATTGCGTGTCACACCGATTTTGAAGGTGGTGGGGCTCCGCTTGCGGGCGGTGTGAAGCTGGATACACCCTTTGGTGCGCTTTATTCTGTAAATCTGACCACCGATCCCGAATACGGCATTGGTGGCTGGACGATCACGGATTTCGCCAAAGCGGTCCGGCAGGGTGTCTCTCCTGAAGGCGAGCCCTACTACCCGGCTTTCACCTATCCGTTCTATGCGAACTTCTCGGATCAGGATATCGCCGATCTTTGGGCTGCCTTTCAGACGGTTCCCGCTGTGCCTGAACCTGCCCCAGAACCTCAGCTGGCGTTTCCATTCAACCAACGCTGGGGTTTGAAGTTGTGGCGTGCGGCGTTTCTTGAGCCGCCGAGTACGGATCCAATCGAAGGCAATGGACCCGTCTGGAACCGAGGGAGAGAGCTCGTCGAAGGCGTGACGCATTGTGCGGCTTGCCACACAGGCAGGAACCTCCTGGGTGCCCGGAAGTCCGATAGCGAGCATTTCGCTGGAAACCCGTCACTTCCAGGCGGCAACAAGGCGCCGGCGATTGACTATGAGACGCTCCAGTCTCGTGATTGGACTGTTGATACGCTCGCCTACGCCCTGAAGACGGGAATAACACCCAGCGGCGATGCTTTTGGGGGCTCAATGGGCGAAGTTGTTCTGCAGGGCACGCAGTTTCTGACCGATGCAGATCGACAGGCCATCGCCACCTATTTGATGGATGATCACACAGGTGGCTAACAGGATTGCGGGCGGCCTTGTGCCGCCCGTGACGTAGAAAGGGAATACATGGAACTAACTCGTCGGAGATTTTTATGTGCAAGTGGCACAGCAAGCCTGGTTGGTATTCTGCCGAACAGGGTGTTCGCCGCTTCGGATAGGGCCACAGTAATGACGGCACGAGTTGCCGATGTGCAACTGTTGCCAGCACAGTATCCGCAAACAAGTATCTGGGGGTATGATGGGCAGATGCCAGGTCCGGTAATCCGAGTGGGCCAGGGCGAACGGGTCACGAGACGGTTTGTGAACGAGCTGCCGCAGGCGAGTTCCGTTCATTGGCATGGTATTCGCAGCGACAACGCGATGGACGGCGTCGCGGGCCTCACCCAGGATGCAGTGGAACCGGGACAGAGCTTTGACTATGACTTCATTGCTCCGGATGCAGGCACCTATTGGTTTCACTCTCATAACCGGTCGGTAGAACAAGTGGCACGGGGCCTTTACGGCGCGTTAATCGTTGATGAGCCGGACGCCCCCGATGTGGACCGCGATGAAGTGCTTGTGCTGGACGATTGGCTGCTGGATCCGGAAACAGCCCAGATCGACACTGAATTCGAAGCCCCCCAAGACCGCAGCCATGCCGGACGGAGAGGCAACTTTGTCGCCACCAATGGCCGGTCGGATTTTGCGCTGTCGGTCAAGCGCAATGAACGGCTTCGGCTACGCTTGATTAATGCAGCCAACGCCCGGATTTTCGAATTGGGCCTTGCCGGACTGAAGGGCTGGGTTGTGGCCTATGACGGGATGCCTCTGCCGCAACCTGAATTGGTCGAAGCCAATTTTCCACTCGCGCCGGGCCAACGCATCGACTTGATCGTCGATGTCATTGCCGAGGTTGGCGAAACGGCACATCTGATCCGGATTGACGACAAACAGCCCTATTCCCAGACCCTGTTTACTGTCGACGGAGATGCGGCATCGACTTCTCGTCCCGATCCGATCCCGCTGCCGCCCAACCCCAATATGCAAATCAGCGGTGTTGAAACTGCACAACGGTTGCGCCTGAACATGGAAGGCGGGGCGATGGGCCGTTTGAAAGCAGCGGTGTTGGATGGCGAACAGAAATCTTTTCGCGAGCTTGTTCAGGACAATCAATTTTGGGCGTTCAATGGCGTCATGGGCATGACTGATACGCCGTTTGCGCAATTGTCGCGCGGTGAAACCGCAAGATTGGAAATCTACAATGACACGATTTTTCCGCACGCGATGCACCTTCATGGCATGCATTTCCGTGAATTGCAGAAAGATGGCTTGATGGGGCCGCTCAGGGACACCCTCTTGATGTCCGCTGGTGAGACACGAGAAATCGCATTTGTCGCAGATAATCCTGGCAAGTGGCTCTTTCACTGTCACATGCTCTCGCACGCGGCCTCGGGTATGATGACATGGATCGACGTCTCATGAATAAAACAACAATCTTGCGTGGCGGCGCAGCGGTGGTTTTCCTGGCGGCAGCGGGGTGGATCATGCCCCAAAACAGCCGTGCCCAGACAAACACCGTGTCAACTGCCCCCAATATTCAAGCCGGCCAATCACTGTATGGCGAATATTGTGCGTCATGCCATGGTGCAAACCTTGAGGGGCAACCGGATTGGCGTTCACCGGGGGATGACGGGCGGTTGCCTGCCCCTCCGCATGACGAGACCGGCCACACCTGGCACCATCCGGATCAAATGCTCTTCAAATACACGAAACTCGGCGGCAAAGCCGCATTGGCCAGTCAAGGCATAGAGTTCGACAGTGGCATGCCAGGTTTCGGAGAGGACCTGAGCGATCAGGATATTTGGAACATTCTTGGTTTCATCCAATCAACCTGGCCGGAGCGCCAACGCCAGGTTCAGGCTGAACGCACAAAACTTGATAGTGAACGGGAAGGAAACTAACATGAAATACCGAAACGTCATCGGCGCGCTAGCGTTGGCAATTGCGGTTCCATTCACTGCTTATGCCGATCAACTGGATGAGACGCGCGTGAGAGAACTTGTTCTCGAAACAATTCGCACCAACCCTGAAATCGTGATGGAAGCGGTCGCAATCCTTGAAAAACGCCAAGCGACCGCTCAGGCATCCGCTCAGGCTGAAGTTCTGGTTAACCAAAGGGAGCTTCTGGAGAAGGATCCGAATGCTCCGGTGCTCGGCAATCCGGATGGAGATGTGACGGTTGTCGAATTCTTCGACTACAACTGCCCTTACTGTAAGCGGGCAATGCCGCAGGTGCAGGGCTTGCTCGACGCGGATCAGAATGTGCGCCTTGTGTATCGAGAGTGGCCGATCCTTGGGGATGGATCAGTTTTCGCCGCCAAGGCGGCCTTGGCGGCCCGCAACCAAGGTAAATACGAAGAATTTCACTGGGCCTTGATGGGTATGAAGGGGCGCGCTGAAGAAACAACCGTCCTGCGCGTCGCAAAAGAGGTGGGCCTGAATATCGAACAGCTTCGTCGCGACATGGAAGCTCCGGAAGTAAAGGAACATATTGCGGCATCAATGCGCCTGGCACGGGACCTTGGGTTCAATGGCACGCCATCTTTCGTGATCGGTGATTCCCTGGTGCCGGGTTTCGTGGAGCAATCTGTACTGGAGGGCTATGTGTCGGACGCCCGCGCCGGAGCGGAATAAAAGAAACATACCGCCTCAGGAAAGATCTTGAGGCGGTATGCCCGATTTCACGCGCCAACAGGTTCTGATGCATAGCCCGCCTGTTTCAACATCAGGCTCACCTCTTCTTGTGAAAGAGACGTATCAACAGGGCCCTCAGACCCAATCAATCCCCATCAGGTCGGTGTAGTACTCCATCATCCCCGCGTAATTGCCTTGCAGCAGATCTGCGTTCGCACTTGCTGGGGCCGACTGGGACGCAAGATAGCCTTCCTTGAGGAAGTCGATAGTTTCCTGAAGGCCCTGTGCCACCACGGATTCCACGTCGAACTGGTTGAAGCGTGACTGCACTGCGGTTATCGCCTTGAGTTCTGCGAAGGTCAGGCTGATGGTGCTGTCGTGATCGATCAACTGGATCACGTCGTGATCTTCCCATGTCTCCAGCAAGACTTGGCCCAGAGAGGTGCCGTCGACCACCACGTCGAGCGTGCGCTGATCATCAGACAGGCGCAGGTTCGACATCGAGAGGTCGAAGACCTGAGAAGGAGACGTTTTGAAGACCAGCGTATCAACGAATCCATCGCCGGTGCCCGAGGAGGTGTCCGTTGTGTCGCTGCTCTGTGTCGTGGTCGTATTGCTGTCGGTGATGTTCTCGTAATAGCTGTCCACCGCGTCGCCCGAAGCCACGGAGCCAAGCCCTTCCGCCACGCCGCCCTGGGTCCCAACCTTGGACATCAGATCGGTGTTGGATTCGTCGGATATCGTCAAGCATCCGCTGCCGAGCGTGTAGATATAGGTGTCGGCCCCGGTGCCGCCATAGGCGTAGCTGCTGCCGAACCCCGCAACAAAGGTGTCCTCACCGGAGCCGCCGTGGAGGATGCTGTTGTCGGCAAAGTTGAAGAGGCTGGCGAGTGCGGCGCTGCCGTCGACGTTGAAGCTGGCCATCACCTTGTCGATTGCAGCAACCGAGCTTGCCAGAGTCTTGCCGAAAAGGCCGATGGCCTCGCCGGACAGAGCATCCAGAAGTCCCATTCCAAAATTCAGGAAGTTGTCGTTGCCGGCCCCGCCGGACAGGATACCATTGCCGATACTAAGGAAGGTGTCGTCGCCCTCACCGCCAAACGCGCCGTAAAAGGTGCCAACATTGACAATCACGTCATTGCCGAGCCCGCCAGTCGTTAGGCTGGCCACGCCGAGCACGATGGCCGCGTCATCTCCCGATCCCAACGACGTCAGGTTCCGTACACCGGTAGTGATCACGAGATCGTTGCCACCCGCCGCCATCACGGTGTTGAAGACACCGGCCACAAAGACCCCGTCATTCGCTCCGCCAGCATTCACCGTATTGCGGCCACCGAGGGCGAAAATGATGTCGGCCCCGTTTGACTGCCCGGAGCTGTCGCCAATAATCGTATTGTTGAAGCCGAGGCTGAGCAACACATCCGCGCCATTGCCGAGATCGATCGTATTGTCCTTGCCGATGCCAACGACGATGTCATCGCCACCGCCGGCCGAGACCTTGTTCTCGACCCCGACAACGAGGATCGTATCATTTCCACCCCCGGTACTGATGTCGTTCTTCTGCCCGATGGCGATGGCGATATCCTTGCCACCATTCAGGTCGGTGCCAGACGGCCCGGTCTTAAGCGTGTTTTCCTTTCCGATGGCGATCATGATATTGTCGTCGCCACCGTCGCCGATATCGTTGGTGCCGGCATTGATCGTGTTGTTCTCGCCAATCGCGAACAGGATGTCATTCCCGGCCCCGCCGTTGATGACATTGGTCTTGCCGAGCGCCATCGCCAGATCGGCCCCCGCGCCCATGTCCAGAAGGTTGTATTCCGTCCCAAAGAGCGCGGCGGCATCATTTCCGTCGCCGGTATAGACGATATTGCTCTTTCCCAGGACCAGGGCCGCATCGTCACCGCCGCCGGTATAGGCGCGGTTATCGCGGCCCACCACGACTGCGATATCGCCATCGCCGCCATCGACCTTGCTTTTTTGCAACAGGTCATAGGTGTGGTTGAATGCGCCGAACCGGGTGCTCCAGTCAATGCCCACGACATTGGGCAATGTCAGGCTGGGGATCCTGAACGTCTGCGCCGCAAGGGTGAGGTCGGCGCGGCTGGCGTAATCGTCAAGGTTGAAGTCCGGGATCTTGAGGTATTCTTCCGGAATGTCGAACTCTGGAATCGTGAGGCCGAAGAATGAGCGCCCGCCGAGAAGGTCATCGATTTTTGCGAGACCGGAAAGATCCATGCCGCCGATACTGAAGGACGGTATCGAAAGCTCCGGCAGGGTGAATGTCGGCAGATCGATGGTTGTCGTCGCTTCGAGCTTGACCTCTTTGACGTAATCCGCCGGGGGTTTGTAATTTTGGTAGCTGAGCGCCTGGCGGGTGTCGGGGTCGCCGGGCGACGCACCCGAAATGACCTCTTCGATCTTAAGGCTGCTGCTCCCATCCGTGTCGTAGCTCACCGTCTTGAAATCATACATCCCGTCGGTTTCGGCGGTAAAGCTTACCGTGACGGTCTGGAGATCGTCGGACGGCGTTGCGTTGACCAGGGTCTCGCCGTCGATTGTGAACAGGAGATAATCCTCGTAGGTCACTTCGAATGTGTGGGTTCCGGCGGTGAGGTAGATCTCGCCCGTAACCTCATGGATTACATTGTCGTTGGCGTCTGAACCTGTGCCGGTGTAGGCCAGAGCCGATCCTTGAAGGTAATCCGCCACGGAGCCGGAGCTCTCGGAAAAGTCCAGTTGGTTCACCTTGTAAGTTTCGAACTGGTTCAGCGCTGCCGTGCCCAACGCAGTGAGCACTTCATTCATGCTGCCGGCCGCGCCAAAGAGCGTACGGCCTTTCCAGGTGCTCGCAGTCGGCTCCAGCTTGGCGTCGTAGTCCGCATCCGACGTGAGTGTGTTGTAGCCACCCTTGCTGGTGCCCGAATAGGTGCTGGTATCCGTCAGACGATCGGCCTGGAAGAAGCTGTTGGAACTGCCCGTCGCCGGGCCAACGTCAGCATTCTGGATTGCATAGCTCTGCAATCCGGGATCGCCATTGCCGGGTTCGATCCTCAACAGGTTATTGGAGGTGAAAACTCCCCCCTTGCCTTCGGCGCTCTCCTTGCCAACGAGGTCTTTGTAGATGTTGGACAGGCTGCTATAGAAGTCGGGTTTGACGTCGATATCGAGTGAGAAATCAAAGGTCAGCCCGTCATCACGGAACCCGAACTTGGTCACGTCCGGCATTGAGAAAGACGGCAGGGTCTGACCCGGGATGTTCAGATCCGGAATCGTTAGGTTCGGAAGGCTGATCGCCGGGATGCCATAATTGCCTAGCGTACCGTATTTGTAGTCCGGCCTGCTTTTCAGGTCCGGCGAACTGGGAATTTCAAGATCGATCTGGGGCAGGTCGAAGCCCGGTATCTTCCAGTCCGGCGCATCGGATGAGAATTCCAGGTCGGGGAACAGCATCGAAACGCTGCCCGCCGCCTTGAGCCCGGCGCTAATCGACACGCCGAGGTCCTTGTTCTCATAGGATGCGCTGACACCGTTGGGGCCGGCTTTGGTCTCCAGATTCGAAGAGGTTTCCGGTTCGGGCTCGCTCGGGGCGTCGGGGGCCTTGTCCTTGCTCTCGGCCTCATTCTTGGCGGCCTCTTTCTTGGCCTTCATGTCGTCCTGGTACTTTTGCAGTTCGTCGATGGAGATGGTGATCTCGTTGTCGGTAACCACGAAGTTCGACTGTCCGACGGCCAGCACGATGTCCGAGCCGGAGCCCGCGGCGATCAAGTTGAACTTGCCGAACGCTGCGACCATGTCGTCACCGCTGCCGCTGAGCACGAAATTGTCCTTGCCCACGGCAAGAACTACGTCATCGCCAGATTCGGTCAGAAGAACGTTGTATTGACCTGCCGCCACGACCACATCGGCGCCGGCTCCGGCGGATACCACATTGTAGCGACCTGCGACCGCGACGAAATCGTTGCCGCTGCCCGCGAGAACCACGTTGGCCTCACCAAGCGAGATCACCGTGTCGTCGCCGCCCGAGGTGACGATGACGTTGTAGCGCGCGGCGGAATAGATCGTATCGTTGCCGCTTCCGGTGAGAACGACGTTGGAATAGCCGCCAAGGACCACGTCATTGTCGCCATCGCCCAGCAGCGCGATGTTGTTGGCCCCGAGGATCACCCCGCTGTCATTGCCGTCTCCGCCCAGCACAAAGTTCGTCGAGCCGATCGTGACAAAGGCGTTCTCACCATCGCCCAGATTGATCGCGTTGAACTGGCCGATGGCGAAGAACGTGTCATCATGCTGTCCGCCGATGATGATATTGGTCGCCCCTATCGCCAGCACCTCGTTCGAACCGCTGCCCAAGTGGAGAAGGTTGCTCGACCCGGTGATTACGATGCTGTCGGTTTCACCCTCGTTGCCGCCGCCAACGATCACGTTGGTGCCGAGGGCCAGCCCGGTGACAACATTGTTGCCGGTGCCAAGAAGCAGAACGTTGTTGCCGCCGATCAGTTCAACCCTGTCCTCGCCGCTGCCCCCCCAGTATGCGTTGTTGAGACCGATTATGCGTGCGCTGTTGTTGCCGTTGCCCGCCACGATGAGGTTGCCGAGACCAACTGCCGTGATGGCGTCATCGCCGCTGCCAGCCTGAATCAAATTGCCGCCGCCATAGGCCTTGACGCTGTTGTTGCCGTCACCCGCGATGACGATGTTGCCGAGGTTCGCAATGGCGCCAACCGCGTTCAGCAGAATGTCGCCCGCGCTTGATTCACCGTGCACTGTCCCATCCGAGGTCCCGAAGAGCGACTTGGCAAAGCCCGAATCGCTTTCCGAGGCGGCCTTGGTGGCGGCCTCGGCCGCGAGGTTCAGCAGGCTGCCCGCAATGATCTTGTCATCGCCTGAGCCGCTGATCACGAGATTCCCGTACCCATATGCACGGATTTCGTTGCCGCCCTCAGAGCCATCCCAGCGGTCATCAGGCTGAGTGGATTTTGCTTCATTGACTGAGTCGGCCTGCTTCTCCACGCGGATATTGTCGATCACGCCGCCGATGCTGTCAGACGTGCCTCCGCCGCGCAACTCAAGCCGACTGGAACTGCCCGTCGCTCCGGTCACGGTGAAGGTATAGGTCTTCCAATCACCGTGGGTTTCGCTGATCGTGCCCACCACTTTGCCGTCCCAAAGGACTTCGACGGTGTTATTCTCCGCCGCGAGATGATCGCGTGCGGTGTAGTCGATGCTGATTTCGTAGGTCTGCCCAGCCTCGGTGCGCAGATCCTGATAGATGCCGGTATTGGCGTCTGAATCCAGTTCCACCCCGAACCGGCCAAACGGGGATTCGGTCACGTCCCCGACGATCTGGGTGTCGAGCCGCTCGATATGGGTGCCGGGCATCGAGGCATTCCTGAACCATCCGTCGGGCGCGCCGCCATTGCCAGGTGTGTACGCTTCAAAATCACCATTGGTGACCAGATTGCCGCTCTCGGGACGCTCTGTCAGCATGTCTGAGACATCTTCGGTACGCCCCTGAAGGACTTCGCGCACACTGACATTGTCCACAAAGCCGCCGTACCCGTCCGCGGCCCCAGCCGCCCTGAGTTCAAGACGGGAGGTGTCGGTCCCGGTTGCAACGAAGGAATATTCGCGCCAATCCGAGTGGTCGCCGGTAATGATGCCGATCAATTCGCCATTCCACCAGACCTCGACGACTTTGCTCTCGTCAGAGACGGCCGCCGCACCGGAATAGAGCAGGCTGATTTCGTAGGTAGCTCCGTCGCGAGTCTCTATGTCCTGTTGAATCTTTGCATTGGCCCCCTGGTCGAGCGACAGCACGTTGCGGCCCTTTCCCGAGGCGCCGACGTCGATGGTCACGCCGTTGACCGGTGTGCTGCCGTCGACCTGCGTGGTGTCATGGACCATGGACAGGCCATCGCTGACGGTCCAGCCATCGGGCACCGACAGGTTAGTCGGCTGGTCGTAGTTGTTTCCAAGCTCGAAAGAGCCATTGGTGACCAGATTGGCCCCACGGTCGTCCCTGGTTACGTCCTGAGCGCGGGTGTTGAGAGTTGAGTTGCCGTTGCCCGCGAGGATGATGTTTGCGCCGCCCGCCGCCATGATCCGGTTCGAGCCATCGCCAACCGCGATCACGTTCAAGCCGCCGATGGCGGTCGCGTCGTTGCTGCCGTCACCCAGGAACACCGCATTTCCGCCGCCATAGGCGCGGGTGACGTTGTCGCCATGCCCCGCAAGGATCACGTTCAGTCCGCCGTAAGCATCGATATTGTTGTTCCCGTGGCCGGCCTGAATGACGTTCAGCCCGCCTCCGACCTCAACATCGTTGTGGCCGTTGCCGGCCGAGACGATGTTCACCCCGCCATAAGCCGTGATGATATCATTGCCGTCGCCGCTGTCGATGGATTGTCCACCGACGCCAAGCGACCAGATCCGGTCATCGCCCGAGCCGGTCGTGGCGGAGACGCCAAAGCCCGCCGCCTCAATGATATTGTCGCCGTTGCCCGCGTTGATCTCCGCTCCTAGAACCTTGACCAGAATAGTGTCGTCGCCGTCCCCGACACGGACGCTGCCACCGACGGCATTGAGTTCGACCGTGTTGTCGCCGTGGCCAAGATCCAGAAGACCCACGCCCGCACCCACATAGGCAGTGTCGTCGCCGTTTCCGGCCGTAACACGGACCCCGGCGGCCCGGGCATCGATGATGTTATCGCCAGCACCAACGTTGATCTCGGCCCCGACGGCCCGCAGGATCACCGTATCGTCCCCGCCGCCCACGCGGATTTCTCCGCCGACGGCGTTCAGCTCTACCCGATTGTTGCCCACGCCGAGATCGATCAGACCGACCGCAGCATTCACTACGGCAGTGTCATCGCCGTCGGCCGCACTCAGTCGGGCCCCGGCCGCATTGACGTTGAAGGTGTTGTCACCCCGACCGGCATCGATGTCCACGCCGACCGCTCCCACGTTGATCGTGTCGTTGCCGTCACCGACGCGAACCTCTCCGCCGATGGCATACATGTTGACCGTGTTATTGCCGCCGCCCAGATCGAGCAGTCCGACCCCCGCGAGCACGTCGGCATAGTCATCGCCATCACCTGCGATGATACGGGCCCCGGCAGCGCGCACGAAAATCCGGTTATTGCCGCCACCCGCATTGGCGGAGACCCCGACCGCGTCAATCTTGAACGTATCGTCTCCGTCGCCCACGTAAACGGAGTTAGCGACCCCGCGAAAGACGATCTGATTGTTGCCTTGTCCGGCATTCACCGACCCAATGGCTGCGGCGATCTCGATAAAGTCGTTCCCGTCTCCGGTAATTACGGTACTGTTCAACCCGGCCGCACGGACAAGGTTATTTCCACCGTAGGATTTGATGTAGATGTCGAACACGCCCAACGCTTCGATCACATCATCAGAATACCCCGTGACCACCTTGGAGTAGGCTGAGGATTCAATTCTGATAATGCGACCATTTTGACTATCATTATAGAACGCATATGTCGCAAAACTGATCGCGTCCTCATAGTTCCAGCCCGACGTAGGAAAGGACTTTTCCAGATCGGCAGGTGACATGGTCTTGCTGGCTTCGGCGCGCAATTCGGCATATTGCGCCACCGCGGCGGCGTATGCCTCTTCCCAGGTCAACGGCACATCAAAGACGGTTTCGATGATCTCGACATTGCCGACGACGCCGATATCGACGCGTTTGGTTCCTTTGCCCAGCCAGATGTCAATGTCGCTGCCTGAGATGATGTCGTAAGTATCGTTCCCTTGCGAAGCGTCGATATCGAGGTTGACCGCTCCGCCCCGGACATAGTCATCCCCGTCGCCGTCATTCACATAAGCCCAAGTGACGGCCCTATTGGATATATCAAGCGTATCGTTGCCCGTGCCGAGGTACACCTTGAGATTGGAGCTGGTGTGGGTCCTGATTGAGTCGTTGCCGTCACCGAGATAAAGCTCGCTCTGAATACCGGTAAACGCGCCGTCGAACGATCTACCGGCGTCATCGTACCAAGCCGTGTTTTCGACATGAGTCGTCCCCATCGCATTCTTCCTTTATTCCTGATGGCTTAGCAGATCACGCGCGCTTAAACCGCAGCGTGCACTTTTTCCGCGAGAGCGGCGTTGATCGCGCGGCGGGCGGCGCTGCGCCGATTGTCCCAGCGCCCCAAGCGCCAGTTCTGACCGTCCTCAGAGATCCGGTGCAGATGGGCACTCGGGGTGTCGGGGTACTCGGTCTCCAGAATATCGACGATGGCCCGGACCATCGGCTGCACCCGCGAACTGAGCACCGCGAACTCGACCACCCACAGGTGAGGGCCGCTTTGCCAGTCATCCGGCAGAAGCTGCTGCGGCCCTTCGGTCAACATGCGCTTGTGCAGCGCCTCCGAGAGGCAGGCCCAAGTCACCACACCAACTGGCGCGCCCTGTTCCGTACGAAACATCCGCCCCTGACCAAGTCGGATCGGGCGGATGAACCGTTCATGAAGATTGCGGATGGGCTGACGATTGTGAAGCTCGGACCCTGAGAGGATGAAGGCCACTTCGCCCGCTATCTGAATGAGATCCTGCCGGATGGCCGGCGCGCGCTCAACGACACAAGGTGCGGGTTCTTCACGTTGCACTACTAATACCTCATTGGATGCCACTAACGCGAGACATGCACACACTCCACTTTGAATTGCATTAGGAATGCGAAACATGCGCAATACTCTACCCTACATTGCATTGGGAAAAAAGTTCTGGCAAGACTTTTGATGCCAAAGGCATTGATGATGTGACCGGGGTTGTTACAGAGCTCTGATCGCAAAGGATTCACATCACGAATCCAGGCGGCATTGCCACGTTGTTTGTGCTGCTCGACTTGGGTAGAGGCTTGGGCATGCAAATCCCATCGCCCATGCCGCGCCTGAAGGGCTTTCGTTTTCCCCGTGAGATCATTGCCTATGCGGTTTGGGCTTACTACCGTTTCGCGCTCAGCACGGCCGATGTCGAGGATCTATTGGCGGAGCGAGGCGTGATCGCCAGTCGTGAAACCATCCGCCTTTGGGTCAACCGGTTTGGCGCTCATTTTGCCGCTTGTATCCGCCACGAACGGCCGCGCCCGAACGATAAGTGGCACATGGACGAGGTTGTAATCCCGATTGGCGGCGTGAAGCACTGGCTGTGGCGGGCCGTGGACGCGAATGGGGACACCCTCGATATCCTGGTCCAAACACGCCGCAACGCAAAGGCCGCCAAGCGCTTTCTACAAGACTGATCGCACAATTCGGGCAGCCGAGGGTGATTATTACCGACAAGCTACGCAGCTACATCAAGCCGATCGCACGCCAAGCACCTGATGCCGACCACCGGGTCCGCAAGGGGCTCGACAACAGGATCGAAGGCAGCCACAGGCCGTGTAGGGCTGACCACTGTCTAGGGCGTAGACTCATAAGAGCCAAATGACTGTTGCGGCGATGTGGGCTGCTGCCAAGAAGGTTTTTGGGCAGCGGAAGGTGCGTCGTGATAGGTGTCGCCAAACCTTGATGCGGTTGAACATGCGCTCGACGATGTTGCGGGTTTTGGAGAGGTCTGCGTCATATTCGAATTGCATTTTGCGGTTCTTGCGCGGTGGGATGCAGGCGGTTGCCTTGGCGTCGCTCAGCCAGTCGCGCAGGTGATTTGCGTCGTAACCTCGGTCTGCAATGACGGTGGTTCCCCTGGCAACATATGGCTCAAGGCATTGATTCGCATTGGTAATATCGGCTCGATGCCTGAGGTCAGATGCAGATGGACCGGCTTGCCACTGCCATCGCACACCAGATGCAGCTTTGAATTCAACCCGCCTTTTGTCTTGCCGATATCCCGTCCTTCGCCGGTGTTTTTTTGGCACCATTGGCTGCGATGCGATGGGTTTTGACATGGCTGGCGTCGATCATCAGCGTGGAAAGATCTGCCGTCTCCCGCGCCAAAGTTTCGAACACATGCTCGAAAACGCCTGCTTCAGACCAGCGTTTGTAGCGGTTGTAGAGCGTCTTGGCGGGGCCATATTCCGGCGGCACATCGGACCAGCGATAGCCTCGCTGAATGCAGAAAATGATGACCGATAACACGCGCCGGTCGTCGACACGCGGAACACCGCGCGGCGTATTGGGCAACAAGGGCCTGATTTTATTGTACTGTTCTTCGGTGAGCCAGAAATGCGACGACATGAA
>NZ_LKBA01000009.1 GCF_001307765.1 Aliiroseovarius crassostreae | reverse complement strand
GGGAGAATGAACGGCTTCGACGGGAGAACCGCATCCTGAAGGAGGAGAGGGGCGTGCTAAAAAAGGCCACGGCCTTTTCGCGAGGCAAAAGACGTGAGGGTCGCATTCATCGACCAGTACGACGGTACACTCAGCCAGCGCCAGCTCTGCGGCCTGCCTGGAGTAACCGATCGTGGCTACCGTTCACGGCGATCACGGCCGATCAGTCAGCGCCAGCGCGACGCCAAGGCGGCAAAACGCTTTCTGGGCAAGGCCATAAAGGGCTGCAAGGACTGGAAAAAACCCAGTAAGATCAACACAGAAAAGGCCGCATGTTCAATCTGACCCGCGCCCCCATCAGCGAAAAGCGCATGATCGAACGTGCCTTTGGTGTTGGGCCATGTGTCATGCCAGAGACAATGGCGTGGCTTGAACAGCAGCGCGCAGCATAATTGTGCCTCTCAGAAGGGCGATTGTGGCCTGCCGAAAAGTTTGCAAAAGAGCCATGCCACGAATGTCGGTGCCAATGCAGGTACTCCGGCCAAAAGTCGCATCTCTTCATTCTTCTTGATCGTCAGCACCGGCCAGCGGGATGGTAACTGTCGCGCGCACCCCGCCTTCTTCCCGGTTTGCCAGTGAAATATCGCCGCCATGCGCCCGAACAATGGTGCGCGCGATTGCAAGCCCAAGGCCATGACCTCCTGTTTCAAGAGACCTGGATTCCTCAAGCCGATAAAAGGGGTCAAACACACGCTCCAGTTCGGCCGCGGGAATGCCTGAGCCTTCATCGTCAACGAAAATCAGCAGGTCGCTGTTGCGAACCGAATAGCTTACGCGGGCTTTGCGTCCATAACGAACTGCATTTTCAATGACGTTTCGCAAGGCGCGGCGGAATGCGCTGGGACGAATGCGCGCCTGTATCGCCTGGCCTGTAGTCAGATCAAATTCCTCAACCATATCAATTCGCAGTGAAGAAAGAAATTCGTTGACATCGACCTCATAGGCGGCTTCCGATCCGCCCAATCCACGAGCGAAAGTAAGTGTGGCCTCGACCATTGTCTGCATCTCTTCAATCGACGTCACCAAGCTGTCGCGCGTTTCCGGTTCATCCACCAATTCAGCTCGCACACGCAGTGCTGTCAGCGGCGAACGCAGATCATGTCCCAGAGCTGCCAGCAGCCGGGTCCGGTCGGCCACGAAACGCGTCAGGCGATCCTGCATTCGGTTGAACGCCGCTGTAAGGTCGCGCACCTCCTTCGGCCCGGACATCGGCAGATCTGCTACGTCTTCGCCTCGACCAAGATCGTCCACCGCTTTTACTAACCTTTGCAGTGGCCCGGTCAGACGCGAGAGAAGAAACCAGAAGGTGACGATTAGCAGGACCGCAGCTGTCAGGGCAAACGTAAGTGTCGAAAACAATGGCCATTGAAGCGGAGGGCGTTCGAATCTCGTACCAACATTCAGCCATTGGCCACCTGTGATCGAGATTGACAGGTTCATTTCGACCGCTGAGAGTTCGCCATTCATCATGGCAACATGCATTTCTGCCATTTCTGGCGCCAAATGTGGCAAAGGTAGGATCTGCCCCTCAATTTCGTGAAGTTCAACACGGATGTCGCGGCTGTAGGTGTCATTTAAAAGGGCGCGGATGCGATCCTCCACCAGGCCACTTTCCGTATGATCGGTATCATTTACGCTTGGCGTGTCCGACATATCGAAACGCACCAGGGGGGAATTGGCCGCGCGCAGGATCGAGGCGTGCAGGTTTGGCGGGGCTTCTTCGATCAGCCGCGCGACGTTCGCTGCTCGGCCAGCGGCTTCAAACCCGAATGCGGCCCGGATCGCGAGGCTTCTTTCATCAACAAAGAGCCACAGGCTGATAATCTGTGCAGCAGCCAAGGCCGCAACAACCAACAGGACCAATTGAACGCGCAATGTGTTGGCCCGCCACCGCATCATTTGAGCACCTCGGCATCTGCTGCCAGACAATACCCGCCGTTTCGCACGGTTGTAATGATCTTCGGGCGCAGCACATCCCGTTCAATTTTCCGACGCAGCCTACTGATCTGGTTGTCGATTGTTCGATCCAGCGGCCCGGCTGAACGGCCTGCGGTCAGATCCAGCAACTGGTCGCGGCTCATAACCAAGCGGGCCCTTTCGAGAAGAACCGTCAGCAGTTTGAAATCCGCAGTGGTCAGAGGCGTTTCTTCACCAGCCTCGTCGATCAAGATGTGCCTGTCGGTATCAAGTATCAGATGTGCGAAGCGGATCTTTTTACCCGCGAATTTACCTGCATGGATTTCCGATCGTTCGGACCGGCGCAGCACAGCTTTTATACGGGCGAGCAATTCGCGGGGATTGAACGGTTTGCTCACATAATCATCAGCGCCTATCTCGAGCCCTACGATCCGGTCGGTTTCTTCACCAAGCGCCGTCAACAAGATAATTGGCAGCTTACGATCCGCAGAAAGCCGTTGGCAGACAGAAAGCCCGCTTTCTCCTGGCATCATGACGTCCAGCACAATGAGATCATAGTGCCCCAGGGCCAGTTTGGCGTCCATGTCATGTGCGTCTTTGGCGGCTGTCGCCCGCAGGCCGTTCTTTTCCAGAAAGCGCGATACGCTTTCTCGTATTTCTTTGTGGTCATCGACCACCAGGATATGCGGTACCTCGGACATGTTTTTCCTTTTAATCAGTGCCGTTTCGATAGGTCAGGGCCATTTTTGTCACCAATTGTATCAGCTCACGGGTCTTGCGACAGACCATTACAAAACACTCCGTGTAGATCATTCAAAATCGGATTTTCATACCGAAGTAATAGTGACCGAAACCAACCCCGTGAGGAAACAATGAAAAAAATCTCCCTTCTTGCCGCCACCGTCGTTCTTTCGACTGCCTCGGTCGGTATTGCGCTTGCCGATACAAATCATGGCCATGGCGACAACGCGCCGAAGGCAGGGACAGGCATGGCCATGAATGGTGGCGGGCATGACATGATGAAGATGATGCAGATGCATGCCGGAATGATGGGCGGCAGCGGTATGGGCATGATGGACCAGAACGTGATGGGCATGATGATGGGTGATGGCACGGCCTCACCTGAAAAGATGCGCGAGCAACTTCAGGCGATGCATTCGAGCTTTGATGCTGACAAAGATGGTACGCTGTCGATCGAAGAATTCGAAATGCTGCACAGTTCCATGATCCGTAACTCCATGGTCGACCGCTTTCAGCACCTTGATGCCGACGGCAATGGCAAGGTGACCGCAGAGGAAATGACAGCTCCAGCCGACAGGATGAAGCCTGGAAACATGATGCATGATGGAATGAAGCCTGGCACTATGATGGGTGACACCAACATGAGCAATGACGGAAACTGATCCGCGCTCACACAACTGCCCCGATCGAGAACACTCGATCGGGGCAGTTTTCTATTTGGAGTAACGAAATGAGCTACACTTACGATCGCCTGTTGGCCGGCGTTCACATTGACGACGCGGATATGCGCATCCGTAAATCGTTGCAGGAGAAAGGCTTTGGTATCCTGACTGAGATCGACGTGCAGGAAACCATGAAAGCGAAAATCGACATGGATATGGATGGCTATCGTATTCTCGGCGCATGCAATCCGAACATGGCGTATCAGGCCCTGGACAGTGAGGCGCGGATCGGAGCCATGCTTCCTTGCAACGTGGTCCTGCGAAGCCTTGAAGGTGGAACCGAAATCAGCGCAGTTGATCCCGTTGCATCTATGGCTGCAGTCCAAAACCGTAATCTTCAAGCAGTGGCGGAAACGGTGCGCGAAATGCTGATTGAAGCGGTCGATCAGGCATAGCTGATTAGTTGAAGACCTGTGGCAATGAGTGTTGATCACCTACAGATCCTCGTGAAGGCGGTTGCCAATCCCGCTCAGCGCGCAGGAGAGCCGCTCTCCTCCGTATTGAAACGCGAGGCGACAAAATATTAAAGCGTTTTGAGATTAACTTGAGACACAAGTTAATCTCAAAACGCCCGCAACATCAGTAGGTTTCGAGCGTCTCGCCTCATTATTGTGTCACAATAATAAGGCGAAACACTTTAAACTGCGAAAGTAAATCATGTATCCGGACCGCGCGTTGATCAAGCGAATTCGACCCATCCTGCCTTTACTGGCCCTTGTTGCGTTTGGAGCCCTTTTCCTAACATGGGCGCCAGAACAGATCAGTCGGTTTGATCGCGAAGCCATTGATCAACTCGTCTCAAACGCAGGCTATAAGGGCCCGGTTATCATAGTTCTTCTGATGACCGTGGCAGTGGTCGCAAGCCCGATTCCAAGTGCGCCCATAGCATTGGCCGCCGGTGCCGCCTACGGTCATTACGCCGGAGCCATTTATGTCGCGATAGGTTCAGAGCTGGGTGCGATGATCGCCTTTCTGATCGCGCGCTACCTCGGAAGGGATTCATTGTCGACGCTCTTTGGTAGCAAGCTTGATCATGGACTTTTAGGTTCTCAGAATGCCCTGACAATTATCATCTTCACGAGCCGCCTGCTTCCGTTCATTTCTTTCGATGCCATGAGCTACGCTGCCGGGCTCAGTGGTATTCAGCTGTGGCGCTTTTTGCTCGCAACACTCGCCGGGATAATTCCAGCAAGTTTTGTGCTGGCCCATTTTGGCAGTGAAGCGATGTCCGGCGATTTCGGTTTAGCTGAATGGCTGGCGCTCGGGCTCGGTTTGCTTACCGCAATACCACTATTGGTTATCGCTCTCAGACGCAGAAGACACGGTCACTCCCTCAGTTCTTAGCGGAAATTTAGGCTCCTGAAACCAACCGCAAAACGGGGGGTTACCCATGATACAAAATGATACATTTCTCTTTTGATCTGAGCCTTGACCTTCCCGTGGCTGGAAGCCCTAGGTTTTCTATATAGACAGGAGACAACTATGCCCAACCATACACACCATCACCCGGGAAATGATCATATGTCCGGCAGCAAGCCTCCTGGCGTTAAAACCGCGACTGACCCCGTTTGCGGAATGGAAGTCACGCAGTCGAGCGATGTAAGAACAGTTAGCTATGACGGTCAGGACTTCTTCTTCTGCTCGGATGGCTGTCAGGCCAAGTTCGCGGGTGATCCCTGGTTCTATGCCACGGGAAACGCCCAAAAATCTGCCCAGAAAACCCAATTGGGCACGCAATGGACCTGCCCGATGCACCCCGAAATCATCCGCGACGAAGCTGGTGCGTGCCCGATCTGCGGCATGGCGCTGGAGCCAATGTTGCCTTCAGACGAACCGAGCGAGGAACTCACCGATTTTTCCCGGCGCATGTGGATCAGCGCTGCGGCTGCGATCCCCTTGGTCATTCTGACAATGGGCGAATTGATCGGCCTGCCGGTGCGGGACTGGATCGGGCTCCGGGTTTCAACCTATGTGGAGTTCCTCCTGGCAACGCCAATCATAATCTGGGCCGCGCAGCCCTTCTTCCGGCGCGGTTGGGATTCGATCAGGAACATGTCGCCCAACATG
This sequence comes from Aliiroseovarius crassostreae, assembly GCF_001307765.1. GTDB lineage: Bacteria > Pseudomonadota > Alphaproteobacteria > Rhodobacterales > Rhodobacteraceae > Aliiroseovarius > Aliiroseovarius crassostreae. The sequence goes on along the minus strand of NZ_LKBA01000009.1, from coordinate 88,912 downwards.
TGGACGCTGATCTCGCTCGGGGTGGGGGCTGCCTATATCTACTCGCTCTTCGCAGCGTTTCTTCCTGATCTCTTTCCCGAGCAATACCGTGCCGGCGAAGCGGTGGGCACCTACTTCGAAGCCGCCGTGGTAATCGTCGCACTGGTTTTTGTAGGACAGGTGCTGGAGTTGCGGGCGCGGGAACAAACGGGCGATGCCATTCGCGCCCTTCTCAATCTGGCGCCAAAAACTGCCCGACGGATCCTGCCCGATGAAACGGAATATGATGCTCCGCTTGAAAACATCATCGAAGGTGATCTGCTCCGCGTCCGGCCAGGCGACAGTATCCCTGTCGATGGTGAGGTTGTAGACGGCCGGACCTCGGTCGACGAGAGCATGCTCACCGGTGAGCCGGTCCCAATTGAAAAGACTAAGAACGATCGTGTCACGGGCGGCACCATCAACAAGAACGGCACGATTGCGATCCGGGCAACCCAGGTCGGTGCGGACACCGTTCTGTCCCAGATCGTTGACATGGTTGCCGGTGCGCGTCGTTCTCGGGCTCCAATTCAAGGTCTTGCCGACAAGGTTTCTTCGATTTTCGTGCCCACCGTCGTAATCATTGCGATTGCCGCATTCCTGTTCTGGTTGGCATTTGGTCCAAGCCCGGCACTGGTCTTTGCGATTGCCGCTTCCGTTTCGGTGCTGATCATCGCCTGCCCGTGTGCCCTTGGACTGGCAACACCGATTTCGATCACGACTGCAGCAGGACGAGGAGCCCAGGCTGGTGTTCTCATCAAAGACGCAGAGGCACTCGAACGCATGGCGCGTGTTGACACCGTGATCGTGGACAAAACCGGCACATTGACCCTGGGGAAACCGAAGCTCACCGATGTGATCGCGTTCGGGGACCAGGATGAGACAGAGATCCTGGCGCTTGCCGCAGCGCTTGAGCGCGGATCAGAACACCCGCTGGCCGAAGCTATTGTCGAGGGTGCGCGGGAGTGGGGTATAACCCTGTCGCAGTCTGAGCAATTCATGGCCATCACCGGCAAGGGCGTTCAGGGCGTTGTCGATGGCCGCACGGTCTCGCTCGGCAATTCCGCCATGATGCAGCAATTGGGCCTGGACACGGCATCAGCGGATGAAACTGCCGACGCTCTGCGCAGCGACGGGAAAACAGCAATGTATATATCGGTAAATGGCGCGCTCTCTGGAATCGTTGCCGTGGCCGATCCGATCAAGGAGACGACACAAGGCGCCATCCGCGAGCTGCACGCGCTCGGCCTGCGCGTCATCATGGCCACGGGCGACAACCAGCGGACCGCAGAAGCCGTTGCCGGGAAATTGGGCATCGACGACGTCCACGCGGGCGTTCTGCCCGAGGACAAAAAAGCCTTGGTCGAGGAGCTGCGCCGTAACGGAGCGTATATTGCCATGGCAGGCGACGGGGTTAACGACGCCCCTGCCCTCGCTGCTGCAGATGTTGGCATAGCCATGGGAACCGGGGCGGATGTGGCTGTCGAAAGCGCAGGGATCACGCTTCTGCGCGGTGACTTGGTCGGGATTGTCCGGGCACGCAAATTGGCAAAGGCGACGTTGCGCAACATCAAACAGAACCTGTTTTTTGCCTTTGCCTACAACGCCGCCGGTGTTCCCGTCGCCGCCGGAATTCTCTACCCTGTCTTTGGTCTTTTGTTGTCACCAATGATTGCCGCCGCGGCAATGAGCCTGTCATCCGTCTCGGTCATCTCGAATGCGTTGCGTCTGCGGCGTGTGCGCCTTTGATCCCGGTTAAGGAGTGAAGAATTATGGCAAACGGACATCAGGGGCACATGCCTGCCAGCGGTCGTGGATTGACCATTTCAGCTTGGCTGACGGGAATATACTTCGTCATCGAGTTGGGGATCGGCCTCTGGACCGGATCCATCGCCGTCATCTCTGATGCGTTTCACACGTTTTCAGCGGTGGGGGGGGTGTTGGTCGCCATCGTCGCTGCAAATCTGGCGCGACGGCCTGCAGATGAGAACCGCAGCTTCGGCTGGTATCGCGCCGAGATCATCGGCGCGCTCGTCAATGGCGGGTTCTTGTTGGCCATGGCGCTTGTCGTCATCGCCATGGCCGCGATGCGCCTATCCGAGCCGATTGATCTTCCGACAGGCCCGATGCTGATCGCGGCCGCCGGGGGGCTTATTACCGAGTTCATATCGCTTGGCCTGCTGTGGAAACAGAGCAAGGATGATCTCAACACCAAAGGGGCACTCTGGCACATCATCCAGACCTTCGTCGGAAGTCTATTGATCATCGTAACCGCACTGGTGATCCAATACACTGGCTTCCTTTTGATCGACCCGCTTCTTGGCATGGGTTTCGGGTTTGTCTTGCTCTGGGCCAGTTGGAAAATCCTTAAGGAGGCGGCGCATCTGTTGATGGATGGCACACCACCCGATGTCAGCCTGCCAGAGGTTAGCCTGGCCCTCGAAAAGCTTGAAGGTGTCAGGGACATCCATCACGCCCATGCCTGGGTCTTAACAAGCGGGCGGTATGTGTTTTCCGCTCATTTGCGCATTGCGGAAGGTGCTCCCCAACACGCGATCTTGGAAGAGGCGCATTCCAAACTGCGCGAAACTTATGGGTTCTTCTTCGTGACGCTTCAGCTTGAAACGCAATGCCTCGATGAAAACGACGCCGAAACAATTGATTTGTCGGCAATTGAACGCAGGGGGGGGCATCGCCATGGCGGGTGACAACAATCACACGCCCCACCATCTTTTCATAATCGCTGTTACCCTCACCACAACGGCGGGAATAGTCTACTTCATGGTTTGGGGATTATACTTGTTTCCGGAAGGTCATGTCGTTGGCAAATTGGTCTGGCTCCTGACCTGCGGTATTGCGATGGGGCTGGTGATTGGCGCCTTGACCTATCTCTGGGTGGAAGAGCGGTTCCATGGTGGCAAGGCCATCTTGGGGGCTGCACTCGTGATGGCCTCCGTTGGCAGCTACTGCACCTGGATTTGCAGTAAAATCGATGCCCAATTGGGCTATTTTGGAAGCGTCGAAAACATGACCTTGTTTATACTGAGCGGGGTCATCCCGGCTGTTATCGGTGGTTTGCTCTATGGCTGGCTTATTTATGGCCAGTCCGCAAAGGCCACGTAATATGGACACCCCGCCGCTCAGATGGCGCATCGTCAGCTATAGGTTTCGGCGCGTTGTCGTAAAAGCGGCCAAGCGTGTTTTGGTCGATCGCTCGCTTGTCGACGCTGAGGGACGTCAGATCCGCTGGCTTGAGAGGGAAATAGAGAAGTTTATTGCAGATATGAAAGCTGACGTGGACACGCTACGCCCGGTGGCAGGGCTGGAAAACCTGCCGTCCTTTGGCAACCAGTTGATGGTTGAGGCGACAATCTACACAGTTTCTGCAGACCGTGTTTTGCGAAAACTTGGGGTGGAACCAAATGTTGCTGCTCAAATCGTCAGTGACCTCGGCTGGGGCATCTATCGCAGGTTGCTCTTACCCAGCACTTCCGTCATCGGGTTAATCACACGAGATCCCGGGCGGCGTCTACGCTGGACAATTCGCATGTTGCTCTGGTTTCCGTTCAACGCACCGGGGGCGCCTGGGTACGAAGTTCGTATCATACGTCAAGGCGACGACATCCTCACCCGTTTCACTCATTGTCCGCCGCAGTCCTTTGCGCGCCGTCTTTCTGAGGAAACCAACGACCCCAGGGTTCTGGAGGTATTTAGACGCAGTTGGTGCACCTATGACTGGCCTGGTGCGGATATCATTGCAGGAGACGGTGATCGCGGGCACTACACCCGCCCTGTTACTTTGTCAAAAGGTGATCCGGCGTGCGACATGTGCTGGCGCGCTAAAGCGTTTCGAGATTAACTTGAGACACAAGTTGATTTCGAAACGCCCGCAACATCAGTAGGTTTCGAGCGTTTCAGTGAAACCTCCTTCAGTCAATTAGATATGCCGCCTGTGTCAATCGTTCACGAGGTCATGGGAAACACCCTGGGGGAAATCTCTCGAAAAGATAAGGGCGGAGGTTACGGCCAGCGCCGCTGGCATCATGGCCAATAGGAGGCGCGGTTCAGGTGTCGCTAATACTATTGCGCCGTTTGGCTAGGAAACGGACCAGACGCACCAGTCGACTGACTGAGAACGGTTTTTCCAGAACGGCGACATTGCCCGTCCGGCGCCAGGCCTCTGGTACCGCAGCAGGACTGGCCGTGGTGACGATGACACCGGCAAGACCCGCGGCAGTCTCCAGCACCTCGTCAACGAGCGAGCAGACCTGATGTCCTCGTCCAAGATCCAGATCGGTGATCAACAGGAACGGCCCTGTCTGTTGTGAGATGAGCCGCCGTGCATCCTCCCGCGACGCGCAGTCCGTGACGTCGCACTTCAGACGCCTGAGGCTTTGAAGGGTCGCGGCGCGCACTTCGGGCTCGTCTTCGAGAAGGATAATGCTTACCCCGTCAAGCGCGGTGCCCCCGAGCAACGAATCCGGCAGCGCCCGAGGGTGTGCCTCTGTCAGGACGACCTGCGGCAGCGGCAGTGAGAACCGCATCCCGCCCGCCTCGGGCCGATCAATCGTCATCTGGCTTTGCATCGCCTTCGCCAGGGCAAAGCAGATCGACAGGCCCAGACCGTAACCTGCACTGCTTTGCCTGCGACCGGACATATCCGGTTTGTCGCCATCCAGAACAAAGCCGGGCCCATCATCTTCGACCGTGATGGTGCAGTTTTCCCCTTCTATGGCACAATGAAGTCTGATGTGCCCGCCGCCCGCATACTGGATCGCATTGTCAATCAGGTTACCCAGGATGCGATAAAGCGCCTGATCGTCGCCAAGTACGCAGAGGTCAGATGCCGGCCGCGCAATGTCCAGAGTTGCACCCGCCAGTTCGGCGCGTTTTCCGAACGCGGCCTCTATGCGCCCGAACAACTCGGCCAGCCGGATCGGCTCTTGTGCTGCGGTAAAGGTTCCGGCTTGCAGCTTTGACAGGTCGAGGATCGAATTGAACAGCTGCATCGTTTCCTGCGTCAGCCGCGCCAGCTGATCCAGAGTTTCGCACGAGGCGACATCCAGCGCACTGCGGTCGATGCCGCCGATCAAAAGCCCCATGGCGTGCACTGGCTGACGCAGGTCATGGCTGGCCGCGGCCAGAAGCTCTGACTTCGACCTGTTGGCCTCCTCCGCCTCAAGCCGGGCGTCGCTGGCCAATTGGTTCAGCGCAACAAGACGACCCTCGCGTTCGGCGATCGTTGCGGTCAAGTTCGAAAAGGCCGTCTCGATCAGGGTAATCTCGTTGCGCCCAACCGGATCAGGCTCGCGTCCGCTCCCTTCATAGGCGCGGATGCGCTGGGTCAGTTTCTGCACTCGACCGACCACCTGCTTGTCCAGAAAAGTGTAGATGAACGCACTGATCGTCGCAAAGATCAGAAAACTGATCAGGATCAGGTACATATTCGTCCGAATCAGTGACAGGATGGCATCGCCGCGCTGGTTGGCCCCGGAAATCAGGCGCGAGGACATGAACCGGGTGCTGTCGGCCAGCCGATAGGACAGCTGGATATGGTTCTTGAGCCGTCCGCGAAGCACGGTTTCCGTTTCCAGCAGGGTTCGGCGCATTGCCAGCATCTCGTGCCCGATCACCGCCAGCGGGCGGGTCTGGTCCGGGGCGAACAACGCGTCAAGCCGCTGCCCCAGCGCACGGAGCTCGCGCGTCCAGTTCGCGGCATCAAGGTCCTGACGCCAGAGCAGGAAGGCCAGCCGCGCGTCCGGTTCGGCGGATACCCCGGTTGCCCGCTCCGACAATGCGAGCATCCCGGCCTCACTGCGCAGGCGAAGTGTGTTCAGCGCGACCAAGCTATCCAGGTTTTCGGTGAGCTGGGCCAGCGCGGTTTCGATATCGGAGTATTCGCCGGGCCGCAGGGTAAAACCGCTCAGGTCGCGGCTTTGCCGTTCGATCGCGTCGAGCTGATCCTGAAGCTGAATAAGGGTGGTGGCCGCAGCGATCTCGGTCTCGGCGGAGACCAGCAATCCGACCAGACTGGTCAGCCCGAGGATCTCGGCGTTCAGTCGGGTTGCCACCGTCGCCTGCGGCAGGTCCTCGTCGACCAGCCGCTCGAATTCCTGGCGAAAGGTTTGGGCGCCATAAACCGAGACAAAGCCGATCGCCAACGCCCCAAGTGACATGCAGAACAGCGCCAGAAAGACGATCCGCCCAACACTTACCTGCACCCTGCGTATCATGGCGGTGTCATCGGCAGGGGATACATCAGGCCGCCGTCCGTCCAGAGCGCGTTGCGCCCGCGCGCCATCCTCAGCTCAGAGCCGTCACCCAGATTGCGGCTGAAGATATCACCGTAATTGCCAACCTGGCGGATCACCTCTGCCTCCCAGGTGTCAACCACACCCAGATCGGAGCCTGCAGGCAGGGGAAGACTGGCAATCTCTTCCGGATTGCTGGTCTGTCCGATCCCGGCTGTCTCGGCGACCAGGGTCAGGTTGATCACCCAGCGGACGATCTGCTCCCATTGCCGGTCATCCTCGCGCACGACCGGTCCCAGCGGCTCGTTCGCGATCTCGTCCCCGAGCAGGACAAAATCGTCACGATAGCCGGGGCGGCTTGCCATCATCGCGGCCAGATCGCTGCCATCGGCGGTCACCGCCTCGCATTCCCGTCCAAAAAACGCCCGCCACCGCCCCGCCTGCGAGGCGTATTCCTGAATGCCGATCTCGCCGCCCATACTGTCGATCCTTTGACGGATATTGGTGATGCTGGTGGTGCCGGAATTGGCGCAGATCGTCTTGCCGGCCAGATCCGAAAGAGTGCGGGCGCCTGTATCGGCATAGACCAGCACTTTCTGGCTGTCATAATAGGTGATGGCCGGGAATTCGAGCGCGGCGTTCACGTCCCGGTCAAAGGTATAGGTGGTGGTGCGAAACAATACATCCACCTCGCCCCGGGCCAGAACCTCAAGCCGGTTCAGGCTGTCCAACGGAACAAATTCCACCGCCGTTGCGTCGCCCAGTATGGCCGCCGCCACCGCGCGGCAGAAATCGACGTCGAACCCGGTCCATTCGCCATCATAGCGCAGCGTTGCAAAACCCGGATCATCATTGCCGACGCCACACAGCAGATAGCCGCGATCCCGGATCGCAGTGCCAGTATCGCCCTCGCTGGCCTGTGCGCTCAGCGCAGCCGCCAGCCAAAGACCAAGTATCATCGCACCGCGAAACTGCATCACCGCCTCTCGATCTCTTCTGCAGTAAAGCCCTGCGCGAACAGCGCGGCGGTCAGGTCGCCCTGCGTAATGTTAAGATCGACGATTTCCTGCACGACCGGTTTCCCCCTATAGCTGACCGGCAGGCCACAGGCCCGCAGCATCAACATGTCATTTGCTCCATCGCCAATGCAACAGGCTATTTCCGGTCCGATGCCTAGGGCGGCGCATTCGGCCAACAGCACTTCGCGCTTGGTCTCGGCGGAACAGATCGGCAATTCGAGCGCACCGGTCATGACGCCCCCCTCAATCACCGGATTGTTAGCCACCACATGATCGAACCCACAAAGCCGGGCGACCTCTTGAGCGAAGATCCCATAGCCGCCAGTTACCAGAACCGTGCGGGCGCCTGCTGTGCGCATGGTCTGCACCAGCGCCCGGGCGCCGGGGGCCAGCCGGATACGCTGGCAGAGCGCCTCAAGCTGGGCCAGCGGAGTTCCTGCCAACAGCCGGGTGCGCTCGGTCAGCGACTGGGCAAAGTCCAGTTCGCCCGCCATGGCACGGGCCGTGATTGCGGCGACCTCGGTACCCTGGCCGCGTTCCTCGGCCAGAAGGTCGAGCATTTCATCGAGAATGATCGTCGCTTCCATATCCGCCACCAGCAACTGATGCTTGAACGGATTGCCGCGCAGGAAACAGATATCCATCCCCTGTCGTGCGGCCATTTCGCGCAACCGGGCCCGTTCGCCAACGGGTTCACCAGCGGTCGGTGATGTATCGAATATGTGCGTCGATGAAGACGTGGCCGGCCCCGCAGTGGCGCCGACATGGCTGACAAAGTCGGCGAAATTGGCCGCGCTCGCACCGTTTTCACCTGGTATCATCAGAAATCTTGTCATCGTATTTCTCCTCTCCTGCCCTGAACACCTCAGGTATGACCCCATCGCGGCGAATGACCAATACGCCTGAATGACGAGGCCACTCGGGGAGTGGTGTCCCAAAACGGGGATGACAAGACATTGATAATATGACGTTAAAATCGAATTCATCCATAAGGACTAGTCCCCTGGTGCCGGATCGGGCGATCGGGTAGGGCCCGAAAACCGCCCGCCTCCCCCTTCAGGCCAATATCCCGATGGCGGGCCTCTACCTAGTCTTGCCCTTAAGCCGGTCGATGCCTGCAACAGGGACACAAGGCCGCGCGTGACGCAGAACTGGGAGGATAAAATGCGGAACCAAAAATCACTCGTGATCCTGGCAACAGCGATTGCCGCGATGGCGACCAGCGCCCATGCGGGCAAGCTGGACGATGTCCGGGCGGCAGGCGAACTGGCCTGTGGTGTCAGCGAAGGCGTGCCGGGCTTCTCGAACCCGAACTCCGAAGGGGTCTGGACCGGTCTGGACGCGGACATCTGCCGTGCGGTCGCGGCGGCAACGCTGGGCGATGCAAACGCCGTGCAGTTCGTGCCTCTGGCCTCCAAGCAAAAGGTGCTGGCCGTTTCCAGCGGTCAGGTTGACATGACCTCGCGCACCACCACCTGGACCATGAAGCGTGATTCGGCCGAAGGCGTCGATTTCACCTCGGTCGTCTATTACGATGGTCAGGGCTTCATGGTGCGCGCCGATGCTGGTGTAACCAGTGCGAAGGAACTGGACGCGGCGACCGTCTGTCTGACGACGGGCACCACGACCGAGCTTAACATGGCCGATTTCGCCCGTGCCAACGGTCTGACCCTTGAGCCGGTGGTCTTCGAGGGAAAACGCGAGGCGGTCGAGGCCTATGCCTCGGGCCGGTGTGACGCCCTGACCACGGATTCCAGCCAGCTTGCGGCCTTCCGCGCGGGCTTTGCTGACCCGTCGGCACACAAGATCCTGCCCGAGATCATCTCGAAAGAGCCCCTCGCCCCGTTTGTCGCACATGGCGACAACCAGTGGAAGGACATCGTGACCTGGGTCGTATACGGGCTGATCACCGCAGAGGAAATGGGTGTGACCCAGGCCAATGTTGCCGAGATGAAGGAAAGCTCGACCAATCCGAGCATCCAGCGACTGTTGGGAACGTCCGGCGACACCGGTGGTTTCCTCGGGCTGAACAGCACGTGGATGGTCGATACGATCAGCGCGGTTGGCAACTATGGCGAGATCTATGAGCGCAACCTGACCGCAACGCTGGGTCTGGAGCGCGGCGTAAACGCGCTGTGGACCGATGGCGGCATTCTCTATGCGATGCCGGTTCGCTGATAGCTCCTATCCTTGATCTGAAACACTCGCGGTCGGCCTTTTGGGTCGACCGTCCTCAGAAACAGAATGGTGAATCCTGATATGCCTTCATCCAAGAAAACGGCAGCCTGGTCCCCGGGCTCACTCCTGTCACAGGGAGGGGTATTGTTCGTCGTACTCGCGATCCTTTATGTCCTGTTCACGAATACGCAGGAAAACCTGGCCATCCGTGGGATCGAGAGCGGTTTCGCCTTTCTCGGCCATGAGGCGGGCCTGCCCATCGGCGACAGTCTGATCGACTATTCCCCGACCCGTAGCTACGGATATGCCTTTCTGGTCGGGATCCTGAACACGCTCTTTGTCTCGGTTCTGGCCATCGTGTTCTCAACCCTGCTGGGGATCGTCATCGGCGTCGCGCGGGTATCGCGCAACTGGCTGCTGGCCAAGGGCGCAGCCATTTACGTCGAGACCCTGCGCAACCTGCCACTGCTGCTGACGCTTTTCTTCATCTATACGGTGGTGCTGGCCGCATTGCCGCATCCGCGCGATGCCATCGCGCTGAGCGACGGTATCTTCCTGTCCAAACGCGGGTTCTACCTGCCCCGGCCGGTTGCCGAAGACGGGATCGGACTGTTTCTTGGGGCCTCTGCCGTGGCGCTGGTTCTGGCGGTGATGTTCTGGCGTTGGGCCAAATCCTATAAGGTGCGTACCGGCCGTTCGGTGCCCGGGCTTCGCGGTGGGCTGACGATCTTCCTTGCCCTGAGCGGGCTCGCCTTTCTGGCCAGCGGGCAGCCTCTGACCAGTGAACTGCCGGTCTACAAAGGGTTCAACTTCAAAGGCGGTCTGTCGATCAAACCCGAGTTTGCCTCGCTGCTGATCGGTCTGGTTCTCTATACCGCAGCGTATGTCGCCGAAAACGTGCGCAGTGGCATCCAGTCGGTTCATGCCGGACAGATCGAAGCCGCCAATGCCCTGGGTGTTTCCAGCGGCGTGGTGACGCGGATGGTTCTGCTGCCGCAGGCGCTTCGCGTGACGATCCCTGCAACCACCAACGACTATGCCAGCCTGGTCAAGAACAGCTCTCTCGCCGTAGCGATCGGTTATCCCGACATGGTTTCGGTCGGGGGGACGATCATCGGCCAGAACGGTCAGGCGATCGAAATTATCGCAATGTGGATGGCGGTCTATCTGACCATCAACCTCATCATCTCGCTGGGCATGAACACGCTGAACGCCCGTGTGCAGCTTGTTGAAAGGTAACGCAATGTCTCAAGATTCCATCCTGTTCCAGCCCAAAGCCGCGCGCCCGGCACCCGCGTCACAGATCGGACCGATCGCCTGGCTGCGCGCCAATATGTTCGGCGGCTGGAAGGACACCGCAATCACGCTGTCCCTTCTAGCGGTACTGCTGGCCGTTGTCCCCAATCTGATCGAGTGGCTGCTGATCAACGCCACCTTCTTCGGCAACGACGAGACATGTCGGCAAAACGCGGGTGCCTGCTGGCCCTTCCTGCAAGCGAAGTTCGAGGTTCTGATGGTCGGTGTCTATCCACAGGACCTGTCCTGGCGCCCCGCCATCGCCACGATTGCGCTGCTGGTTCTGGCCGGGTTTACATATGCCGACCGGATCCGCGGAATTGCCCTGATCGTAGCCTGGGCGCTGCTTCCAATCTTTGCCCTGATCATGATCGGCGGTGCCTTCGGCATGCAAGAAGTTGATCAATCGCTTTGGGGCGGGTTGATGCTGTCGGTGCTGCTGGCGCTGGTCGGTGTGATCGTCTCGATCCCGCTGGGTGTTCTGCTGGCGCTGGGGCGCCATTACGGATCGCCTGCGGTCAAGGCAATCTGCGTCGCCTTTATCGAACTGGTCCGGGGCGTTCCGCTGATTACCATCCTTTTCATGGCTTCGGTGATGATGCCGCTGTTCCTGCCGCCGGATCTGGTGATCAACAACCTGCTGCGCATCCAGATCGGCATGATCCTGTTCTCGTCCGCCTACATGGCCGAGGTCGTGCGCGGCGGGCTGCAGGCCATCCCCAAGGGACAGACTGAGGCCTCGCTTGCGCTGGGTGTGTCGCCGGCCCGCACGATCATCTTTGTCGTGGTGCCCCAGGCACTGCGCCATGTCCTGCCCCCGCTGATCGGACGCTGCATCGCGCTGTTCAAGGATACCTCGCTGGTGATCATCGTCGGCCTTCTGGATTTCCTGGGCATGGTCCGGGGGGCCGCACTCGACCCCGAATGGCTGGGTTTCCAGGCTGAGGCCTATGTATTCGCCGCCTTTGTCTACTGGCTGATCTGCTACAGCCTCAGCCTTTACGGACGCGCTCTTGAACGTCGCGGACCTGCCGGTTCCACGCGCTAATCGAACACTGGAGACACCAATGACTGTCAAAATCGAAAGCCATATCGCATCCGGCGAAACCGTCATCGAGATGCAAAAGGTTAACAAATGGTACGGCGAGTTCCATGTCCTAAAGGATATCGACCTGACCGTATCCAAGGGCGAGCGCATCGTCATCTGCGGCCCGTCGGGATCGGGGAAATCAACCCTGATCCGCTGCATCAACCACCTGGAAGAGCATCAGGAAGGCATGATCACCGTAAACGGCACCGTGCTGAACGAGAACATCAAGAACATCACCCATATCCGCCGCGAGGTCGGCATGGTGTTTCAGCAGTTCAACCTGTTTCCGCACATGACAATCCTCGACAACCTGTGCTTTGCCCCGGTCTGGGCGCGCAACATGCCGCGCGATGAGGCCGAGGAAACCGCCTGCCGCTATCTGGAGCGGGTCGGCATCGGTGCGCAGAAGGACAAGTATCCCGGCCAGCTGTCCGGCGGCCAACAACAACGCGTCGCCATCGCGCGTTCGCTGTGCATGAACCCTTCGGTAATGCTGTTTGACGAGCCGACCTCTGCGCTTGATCCCGAAATGATCAAGGAGGTGCTGGACGTGATGATCGAGCTGGCCGACACCGGCATGACCATGATCTGCGTCACGCATGAAATGGCCTTTGCCCGATCGGTGGCCGATCGGGTGATCTTCATGGATGGCGGCGAGATCGTCGAACAGAACACGCCAGCCGCGTTCTTTGATAATCCGCAGGTGGATCGCACCCAGAAATTCCTGAGCCAGATCCTGTCACACTGATTCAGTCGGAACCAAAAGGGAGGATTGGCCATTACCAGCACGGTTGTACTTGTGCAGATCGTTGGATCTGTAGCGTTGATGCTTTGGGGCATTCGTCTTGTCCGCACGGGGTTCATCCGTGCCTTTGGCGGCTCACTTCGGCATTATCTCGGGCTGGCGATCAGTGGCCGGTTCACCTCATTCTGGGTTGGGCTGGCGATCACGGTATTCCTGCAAAGCAGCACCGCGACGGCATTGATCATATCGTCCTTCGCCTCCAAGGGGCTGGTACAGACGCCAGCGGCGCTTGCGGTGATGCTGGGGGCGGATGTGGGGACGTCGATCTCGGCCCAGATTCTGTCGTTCAACCTGTCCTGGCTGGCCTACGCGGCCATCCTGATAGGCTTTTTCCTGCATGGCCGGGGTGGACGCTTCGCTACCCGCCAAATCGGTCGCGCCATCGTCGGGCTGGGCATGGTTCTGCTGGCGCTCAGCCTGATCCGCATGTCCTCACAGCCGTTGCGAGAAGCCGACGGGCTGGCCTATGTTCTTTCGGCGCTTGAGGGCGAGGCCCTTCTGACCCTGTTCCTGATGGCGGTGCTGACCTGGCTGGTGCATTCCAGTCTGGCGGTGGTGCTGCTGACTGCCTCGCTAGCCAGCGCGGGCATCGTTCCCGCTGGCACCGGGCTGATCATGATTCTGGGGGCCAATATCGGCGGCACAATCCCTCCGATCATCGCAACGCTCAGCACCGGCCCCCAAAGCCAGCACGCCGCCCTTGGCAACGCAGGTTTCAAGCTGCTTGCCAGCCTGCTGGTGTTGCCGTTCTTGCCCTGGGTAAGCGACCAACTCCAATCCTTTGGCGGCGCAGCGCAGGCACTGGTGAATTTCCACATGGCATTCAACCTGCTGGTGGCCACGCTGTTCCTGCCCTGGGTACAGACCGCCGCTTCCCTGCTGGCGCGTGTCTTTCCCGATCCCGGCGTCGGCGCCGCCGAACCGGTCACAAAATATCTGGATAAGGAACTGATCTCTTCGCCCGTTCTGGCCCTAACCAGTGCCACGCGTGAGCTTTACCGGGTAAATGAGAGGATCGAGGATTCCCTGGCCCTGCTGTCGGTTGGCATCGCCGCACGAGATCAGGTCGATGTGCAGGGCGCCCAAGAAAATCAAACGCGAGTCGCCAAGATGCTGGAGGAGTTCAAGTTCTATCTGACCGATATCACCCGCGAGGAAATCTCGGAAGGTGACAGTGCCAAGGCGATGAACCTGCTGCTGATCGCGACCAATTTGGGCCATGTTTCAGAACTGGTAACGAATGCCGTCGAACTGACAGCCTCGACCTCGCAAGAGCAGATCCGGTTCTCGGATGCCGGAGCCGCCGAGTTGCTGGAGATGCTGGAGATGATCCATCAGGGTATCCGTCTCGCATTGTCCGCCGCGCTGCTTGGCGACGCCAAGGTACGCAAGACACTGCAAAAGGGACGCAAGGAACTGGAGCGGATGGTGGACGAAAGCCGCCAGGCCCATTTCAGTCGCCTTGCCGAGGGCACCCTGTCCTCGATCAGCACCACATCGTTGCATAACGAACTGCTTCGGGATTTTTCACGCATCTATTATCATATTTACACTGCATCCAAGATCGGAGGCCGGGACAGCTCTGTCATGATGCACTGATAGCCATGGAAACAGCATACCTGAACTGCTAGTCTTGCTGCGGATAGGGGGAGAGCGCAGGCAATGACTATTGTGTTAATCGTGGATGACCATCATCTGATCCGGGCAGGTGCGAAGAACCTACTGGAAGGTGCCTTTTCGGGCATGCGTGTCGAAGGGACCGAGACGGTATCGGACGCGCTGGCCTTTCTGGGTGCAGAGAACACGGTTGATCTGGTTCTGCTGGATGTGCACCTGCCGGATTCCGATGCAATTGACGGGCTGATCCGCCTCAAGCAGTTCGATCCCTCAAATGCGGTGGCGCTGATCTCGGGGCACACGGATTATGATCTGATCAGGGTCGCACTGGAGGCTGGAGCGGATGGTTTCATCCCCAAATCAGCGGACCCGCAGGTCCTGATACACGCAGTGTCCCTGATCCTGGAAGGCGAGATCTTCCTGCCCCGCTCTTATCTGCAAGGAGGGATGACGGCAGAGACACCGGTGCCTTTGGATGTTTCCGAACGGCCCGAGCAAAGCCTCACCCCCCGGCAACGCGATGTCTTTGAGCTGATGTGCAAGGGGTTGGCCAACAAGGAAATCGCAAGATTACTTGACCTGTCCGAAAGCACAATCAAATCCCATGTATCGGCCATCTTCAAACAGATCGGCACCACCTCACGCCTGAAAACAGTCGCGAATTTCCGGCAGGAAGGGGCCGTTCCTCCGTCCGTATCCGAAGACTGAAAAGATCGACCCTCGCCCTCGCGACACTCGTCATCTATTGGGTTTGAAGCCTGACCCTGAGTTACGCCAGATCAGCGTGCATTTGCTTCACGGTGCGGCGTTCTGTGCGCGACTTCCGTGTCTGTGCCAGAAGCAAGGCAAACAGCCGGCCTACGTATAGATCAAGTTTTCTCGGCCGCGCTGGCGTCTTGAACTTCAGCTCAACCGCGCCTTCGAGCAGGTACATCCTGATGGCATTGCGGGACAGGCCAGCTCGCCGCAATCTCTCGCGGATTGGCATTTTTTTACGCAATGCCAAGGGCTCTGTTGCAAGCTTTTCTCAACTTTTTTCAAGCTGGCAAGGCGGTGTCGAAGGAGGCAAGCCATGAGTGCTTTCAAAGGGCGTCATTTCACGGGTGAGGTCGTGCTTTGGGCGGGTCGGTGGGACTGCCGCTGTGGCATCAGCTAAAGCGTTTCGCCTTCATTATTGTGTCTCAATAATAAGGCGACCCGCTTTCTGGGCAAGGCCATAAAGGGCTGCAAGGACTGGAAAAAACCCAGTAAGATCAACACAGAAAAGGCCGCATGTTCAATCTGACCCGCGACCCCATCGGCGA
The DNA here is from genome assembly GCF_001307765.1 of Aliiroseovarius crassostreae. GTDB lineage: Bacteria > Pseudomonadota > Alphaproteobacteria > Rhodobacterales > Rhodobacteraceae > Aliiroseovarius > Aliiroseovarius crassostreae. Next base: position 73,334 of record NZ_LKBA01000009.1, on the reverse strand, counting down.
AAAGCGCATGATCGAACGTGCCTTTGGTGTTGGGCCATGTGTCATGCCAGAGACAATGGCGTGGCTTGAACAGCAGCGCGCAGCATAATTGTGCCTATCAGAAGGGCGATTGCGGCCTGCCGAAAAGTTTACAAAAGAGCCGGAATTAACGCCCCACATCCTCGGGTGCGATGGCAACGGTTTTCACGATCGCGTTCATGGGCTGTCCCGGTGCAAGCTGCATGGAGCCGGCGGACCGGCGGGTGATCCGGGCCAGGAGTTTTCCTGCGGGTGTCGTCAGGGATACGATGGCCCCCGGACCATCCCCCACACGCAGCTCTTCAATCACGCCCGGCAAGACATTGAGCGCAGACATATCACCGGGCAGGTCCCGGGCCAGAATCACATCCTGAGCGGCAATGCGCAGGCGCAGCCTGCTCCCGGTAGGTTTTTGGATATGGGGGACAAAAAGCGGTACGCCTCCTGCGTCCAGCTCGGTCAGGCCATCCTCGTGCTGAACAGCCACCTGCGCCCGCAAAATGGCGCCCACGGCGCGCGGGCCTTGCGGGGTAAAGCCCGGATCCGCCAGCACGTCTTCTGCCGGCCCCACTTTGAGGATCCGCCCCTGATCCAGCGCCACAACGGTGGTGGCCAGACGCGCGACTTCTTCGGGGGCATGGCAGACATAGAGGATCGGCAACGCGATCTCATCCCGCAGCCGTTCGAAATAGGGCAGAATTTCAGATTTCCGCGCCTGATCCAGCGCCGCGAGGGGCTCATCCGCCAAAAGCAATTTTGGACGGGCTAGCAAGGCACGCCCAATGGCAACACGCTGTTTTTCCCCGCCCGAGAGGCTGGCGGGACGACGGGCAAGCAACGGGGCGATAGCCAGCATGTCGACCACCTGATCAAAGCTGGCAACAGTATCGGGTGCCGAGGGACGGCGGCCGAACCAGCCCCCGTAAGCAAGGTTCTGACGCACGGTCAGGTGTGGAAACAGCCGCGCTTCCTGAAACACATAACCCAACCCGCGCTTGTGTGGCGGCAGCCAGATCCCCCGTGACGTATCCCCCAGCACCTCGTCCCCGACCACAACCCGACCCTGATCCGGGCGCAACAGACCTGCCACCGCATTCACGACAGTTGTCTTGCCGGACCCAGACGCCCCATAAAGCACGGTCAGCCCATCCGGAGCTGTAAAGTCCAGATCCAGATCCATGCCGGAAAACCGGTGTTTCAGCCGGACGTCAAGCATCCTCGCCCCCGATCCGTTTGGCCAATCGGTGCGCCAGCACTTCCGAGGCGACAAGAGCAACCATCGCAATGGCGATTGAGATCACCACAAGGCGCGTGGCCGCCGCCTCGCCACCTGGCACTTGCAAGAACGCGTAAATGGCCGATGGCAGGGTTTGGGTCTGACCGGGAATGTTGGACACAAAGGTAATGGTGGCGCCGAACTCTCCCATCGCCTTGGCGAAGGCCAGGATTGCCCCGGTCAGCAGGCCGGGCAGGATCAACGGCAAGGTGACGGTGAAAAACACCATGACCTGCGAGGCCCCAAGGGTCGACGCGGCCTGTTCCAACTTGCGATCCACCGCCTCGATTGACAGGCGGATGGCCCGCACCATCAAAGGAAATCCCATAATGGCCGCGGCCAGGGCGGCCCCGGTCCAGCGGAACGCAAACACCACACCAATCTGCCCGAACAGCCAGCCCAAAGGCCCGTTGGGACCAAAGCCCACCAACAGCAGATACCCTGTCACCACCGGCGGCATGACCAGCGGCAGATGCACCAGCCCGTTCAAGATCTGTTTGCCGAAAAACTGCCCTCGTGCGAGGAGTAACGCCACCAGCACACCCGGCGGCAGGGCCAGAAGCGTTGCCCAGAAGGCAACCTTGAGCGACAGGCGCACCGCGTCCCATTCCTGTGGCCCCAGCCAGTCCATCATTGCATCCCCTGCCCCGGAACCTGAAACCCGTGGCTTCGGAAACCATCCTGCGCACGAGGACCCATTAGCCAGTCGAGCACCTCGCGCGCGTCACCAGCTGCGCCCAGGGTCAACGCCGCCGGATAGCGGATCGGCGGATGCGTATCCGCCGGGAAGACACCGATAACAGGGGTGCGTGGTTCAGCCTTTGCGTCACTTTCATAGACAATCCCCAGCGGAGCGGCCCCCTGTGCCACGAGAGCAAGGGCAGCGCGCACATTGTCGGCCTGCGCAACCTGCGGCATCAGCGCCTCCCACTTGCCCAGCGATTGCAGCGCCGCCTTGCCATAAATACCGGCAGGCACCGCATCAACCAGCGCCATGGCAAGCCGCCCTCCCTTCAGGCGGGCACCAAAGTCGAAACTGTTGTTGAGATCAGCCGCCGCCCCCTGCCCCACCAGGACCAGCCGGTTGCCAACAAGGTCAGTCCGGCTGGTGGGCTGGGTCAGACCTTTGGCCTCCAGATAATCCATCCAGTCGGGATTGGCGGAAATAAAGATATCAACAGGGGCGCCATACTCGATCTGCCGCGCAAGCGCCGAGGTGCCGGCAAAAGACAGGGTCAGCTCATGCCCGGTGGCATTTTCCAAAACCGGCGCAAGATCCTCCAACGCGGTTTTCAGGCTGGCCGCGGCAAAGATTGTGACCTGACCGGCCACGGATGGCACCGCAAAGCACACGGAAAGCGCAAGGGCCATAAGGGATTTGATCAGGCGCGAAAACATGTGCGGAGAGTGACGGGTTTAGGCAAGAGCGACAAGATCAAATTAATCTGAGGCGGCGCCTGCGCTGCCCTTTTCAGGGCAAAGCCCAAACCCCTTAGGGTTTGGGCAAAAATTTCGGGTCATTACGAAAAAGGCGGGCGGAGGAGAAGCCTGCGCCCCCGCCGTTACTTTGCATTGAAGGTGAAAAGCTGTTCACCCGACAGACGATAGCCGTCGATCAGGGCTTTTGCCCGGTCCGAGACCAGCCAAGCCTCAAGTTTTGCGACCAGTTCAGATTTCACATGCGGGTGGCGTTCCGCACTGATCGGCAAATAGGCGTATTGATTGAACAGAACCTTGTCCCCCGCAAAAAGCAGTGCCTGATCGGCCTTATTGGCAAAGTTCAGCCAGCTGGCGCGGTCCGAAAGGATATAGGCCCCCATCCCGGCAGCGGTATTGAGCGACGCGCCCATGCCCGCCCCCACTTCCCGATACCAGTCCCCGGCCGGGGCCACTTCGGCTGCCACCCAGAGGCTGCGTTCCTTTTTGTGGGTGCCGCTATCATCGCCGCGACTGACGAAAGGCGCCTCGGCTTTGGCAATACGCGCCAAGGCATCTGCGGCACTGTTGGCGCCGGCAATCTGCGCCGGGTCGGATTTCGGGCCGATCAACACAAAGTCGTTATACATGATCTCGGTGCGATGGGGGGCAAAGCCTTCAGCCACAAACGCCTCTTCGGATTTGCGCGAATGCACGAGGATGGCATCCACATCCCCTGCCCGGCCAAGCTTCAGCGCCTGCCCGGTACCCACGACCAGAAGCTGCACTTCAAGCCCCAGATCATTCTGGATTTCCGGCAACAGCACTTCGGCCAGACCAGAATTGTGAAATGAGGTGGTGACCGCCATCTTCATACTGTCCGCCTGTGCCAGCCCGGTCAGCAACAGGAGGGCAAAAAACCCCGTCAGGATCTTCTTCATTCGACAATATCTCCGTTTATGAATGCCCGCGCCGCTTCGGTGGCGGGGGTGTTGAAAAACTGGTCCGCCGGGGCGGCCTCATGGATCTGGCCTTTGTGGACAAACCAGACATCCTGGGCCAGACGGCGGGCCTGGCCAAGATTGTGGGTCGACATGATGATCCGGCGGCCGCGTGAAATCTCGTGCTGCAACACATCCTCGATCTCACGGGTGGCGCGCCCATCCAGCGAGGCACAGGGCTCATCAAGAAACAAAAGTTCCGGTCGCAGGGTCAGGGCACGACCAAGGGCGAGCTTCTGGCGTTCTCCGCCCGACAGGACCCGCGCGGGGCGGTTCAGGGCAAAGCTCAGACCAACCCGATCCGCCACCTCTTCCACCCGTGCCGCGATGTCAGTCTTGGGCATTTTGCGCAGGGCCAGCGGATAGGACATGTTTTCGCGCACACTGCGCCGCATGATCACCGGGGTCTGGAAGACAAATGCCTGGGCGGCCAGCGCCTCGGGCCGTGGGCAGCCATAGGTGATCTGTCCGCCACTCAGCCGCTCGATCCCATGCAGCGCCCGCAAAAGCGTGGTCTTACCGGCCCCGTTTGGACCAAGGACAATCGTGACCCCCTGCCCTTCTACGGTCAGGTCAAGCGGACCGATCAGGTTTCGGCCCCGACGGCGCACGGTGACTGCGCGGGCTTTGATCGGAAAGAGGGATTGGGAGGACATCACCAACGTCCCTCCTGTTCGGTATGGCTAAGGGTGTGGATGGCGATATTCACCGCGACGGCAAGGCCAATCAGGATAAAGCCCAGCCCAAGCGCCATGGCAAACTCCCCCTTGCCGGTTTCCAGCGCAATGGCGGTTGTCAGCACCCGGGTGTGGTGGTCGATATTGCCGCCCACAATCATGATCGCCCCGACTTCGCCAATCGCACGACCAAACCCCGCCAGCGCAGCCGTCAGGAGGGCGCGACGTCCATCCCACAACAGCGTGCCCAGGCGCTGCGGCAGGGAAGTGTTCAGCGAGATCAGAAGATCGCGGTAATCAGACCAGAGCTCTCGCAACGCCTGCTGCGTGATCGACGCAATCAGCGGCACGATGATAATGACCTGCGCAATGATCATGGCGGTTGGCGTGAACAGCAGCCCCATGACCCCCAGGGGACCGGAACGTGAGAAGATCACATAGACGATCAGCCCTACAACCACGGGGGGCAGACCCATCAGCGCATTCAGAACCGCGATGGTCAGACGGCGATGTCGGAACCGGCGCACCGCCAGCAACGCGCCAAGCGGCAGGGCGATGGCCGAAGCGATCACCACGGCGGAACAGGTGACGGCAAGGCTGCGCAAAGTGATCTCGACCAGATCGCGGTCAAGCGAGATCAGAAGCCACACGGCCTGCACCATCCCGTCCCACAGATCATTCATGGATCATCCCCGCTGGTCATCCCGGTTTCACGTCTGACGAAACCTATCAGAATACCGGACGCGCAAGCAGCAGGTTGCGACAGGTGGCGGGCAGGATGCGCCCCCGCATCCTGCGGTATACCGGATGTTCTGCTCAGTCTTGCAGCGACACCCACAGCACCTTGGCGTCTTCCTTACTGGTCGACACGCAGCCATGCCCCATTCCACTGTCATAATAGACACTGTCGCCCGGCCCCATCTGCAAGGGGCGGTAATGTTCGGTATAAAGTGTCAGCGTGCCGGAGAGGACAAACATGAACTCTTCGCCGCTGTGACGCACCCAACCATCAAAATCCGCCGCCTCGCGCGCCTTGATGGTCGAGATATAGGGCACCATGCGTTTTGACGTCAGTTCGTTGCACAGGAGTTCATGGTCATAGGTGCGCGTTTCCTTGTGTTCGCCCTGCCCTGACGGGGTGAAATCGCGGCGGCCAGAAATATCGGACTTGGCGGATTGCACGAAAAGCTGTGGGGTTTCCAGTTCCAGTGTCTGCATCAGGCGGCGAATGATATCGAAACTGGGCTTTGTCTGGTTGTTTTCGATCTTGGACAGGGTCGACCTGCCAATACCTGCCGCCCCTGCGGCTTCTTCCAGTGTCAGCCCTTTATCCTTGCGCGCTTCTCGAATCATTTTACCCAGAACCTCACCATCCGGGGCCTGTTCTACATCCGCATTTGCAATGTTTTCCTCACGTGGAATCCATTCCATCGGCACTTTTCTCCCTATTTTCTAAAAGCCTATCCCTGCACACTTTACATGTCAAAATCCCGACATGTGCACATCGGCATACTTTTGTTGCCCATTGTGGAAAAGTTTCCTATAAGGAACGCGCTTCGCGTAACGCTGAGGAAAAGACGCCGCTCCGACCACCAAAAGCGACACGTGAACCAGACCAAACCGCGCCAAACGGGTCAGGCCGAAATTGGCGCGGCGGGATGAGCGCTATGGAGAGGAAACCATGGAAGCGTTGAACGATATCGTAGGTGCAATCAATGGCGTCGTGTGGGAGCCGCTGATCCTGTTTCTTGGGGTAGGGTTTCTGCTTCAGGTGATGCTGCAATTCATGCCGCTCCTGAAGCTGGCCCATAAGGAAGGCTTTGACCACATCATCATGGCCTCGTCCAAGGGCGATTTCCCGAATTACGAAATCGGCCCGAACCTGGCCCGCGTGGTGCGCAACGCATATTGCACTGTGACCGTTGTGCGCGACTGACAAAAATCAACGAGTGCCGGTCATCGGCACTCTATCCTACACGACATTACTGGCGGCGGGCCCGCCGAGCTCAGAGGAAAGGCACTGACATGACCGATGCCCCCAAACGCACCCCGCTTTATGACCTGCATGTGGAACTTGGCGGCAAGATGGTTGATTTCGCCGGCTGGGAAATGCCCGTGCAATACCCGATGGGGATCATGGGCGAACACAAGCATTGCCGCGAGAAGGCCGCCCTCTTTGACGTCAGCCACATGGGTCAGGTGATCCTGAAAGGCGAAAACATCGGTGAGAAGCTGGAAACCATCTGCCCACAGGCCTATGCAACCCTGAAAGAGGGCAAGGCCCGCTACGGCTTCTTCACCAATGAAAACGGCGGCATCATGGACGACCTGATCGTCTCAAACGCCGGTGAGTATTTCTTTGTTGTGGTCAACGCCTCGATGCGTCACCAGGACATCCCGCATATGAAGGCCCATCTGGATGGCGTTGAAGTGACCGAGATCTTCGACCGCGCACTGGTGGCCGTGCAGGGCCCGAAAGCCGAAGACGTGGTGGGCGAGCTTTGCCCCGCTGCGCGCGAGCTGAAATTCATGGAAACCACCGTGGCTGACATCAACGGCATCGAATGCCGCATCTCGCGTCTGGGCTATACCGGCGAAGATGGCTATGAAATCTCGATCCCGGAAGACAAAGCCGTCGACTTGGCCCGTGCTTTCCTTGCCCATGAGGATTGTGAACCCGCAGGCCTCGGCGCGCGTGACTCGCTCCGCCTTGAGGCCGGTCTTTGCCTTTATGGCAACGATATCGACAATGACACCTCGCCGATCGAAGCGTCCCTGAGCTGGGCAATCCAGAAGCGCCGCAAGGAAGAAGGCGGGTTTCCGGGGGCTGATCGCGTTCAAAAGGAACTGGCTGAGGGACCGGCCCGCAAACTGGTGGGCATCAAGCCCGAAGGCCGCGCGCCCGCCCGTCAGGGTGTGGAAATCCAATGCGCAGACGGCAACACCATCGGCGAGATCACCTCGGGTGGCTTTGGCCCCACGGTTGGTGGTCCGGTTGCCATGGGCTATGTTGCCAAAGGACATGGCGAAACAGGCGAGAAGGTCAATCTGATCATCCGCGGCAAGGCACAACCGGCTGAGATTGTTGCCCTGCCCTTCGTCCAGCAGAACTACAAACGCTAACGCTTTGAAAACGGCGCGGCGACTACCTTTCCCGCCGCGCCCCACTACCAGACAGGAGAGTCCCTATGACCACCTATTATTCCGAAGAACATGAATGGCTGACCGTTGAAGGGGACACCGCCACGATCGGTATCACCCAACACGCTGCCGACCAGCTGGGCGAAGTTGTTTTCATCGAGCAAAAAGAAGCCGATGATGAATTTGAAAAAGGCGATGAGATCGGTGTGATCGAGTCGGTCAAAGCCGCCTCTGAGATCTATGCTCCGGTGGACGGCGTTGTCGTCGAAGTGAACGAGGATCTGGAAGGCAACCCCGGTTCGCTCAATGAAAGCCCGGAAAGCGGTGCCTGGATCTACAAGATCAAACTGTCCGACGCTGCGCAGCTGGAAGATCTGATGGATCTGGACGGCTACAAAACCTTTATCGGTTAAATCCACCACATCCCCTCACGGCCCCGCCGGACCCGTCCCGGCGGGGGACCCTCCCACGCAAAGGATCACAGCATGGCTTTCAAACTGACCGACTACGAAGCCTATGATTTCGCCAATCGCCGCCACATCGGCCCATCGCCGCAAGAGATGGCCGACATGCTGAAAGTGATCGGCTTCAAAACCCTTGATGAGCTGATCGACGCCACCGTGCCCTCCTCCATCCGCCAGCAAGATGCGCTGGACTGGGGGGATGCAATGACCGAGCGCGACGCGCTTTTCCACATGAAACAGGTGGCGGACAAGAACAAGGTTCTGACCTCTCTGATCGGTCAGGGTTACTATGGCACAACCACGCCTGCCCCGATCCTGCGTAACATTCTGGAAAACCCGGCCTGGTACACGGCTTACACCCCCTATCAGCCCGAGATTTCCCAAGGCCGCCTTGAGGCGCTTCTGAACTTCCAGACCATGGTCTCGGATTTCACCGGGCTGCCCGTGGCCAACGCCTCGCTTCTGGACGAAGCCACCGCCGCGGCCGAGGCCATGGCAATGGCGAAACGCGCCAGCAAGTCGAAATCGAATGCCGCCGCTTTCTTTGTCGACCGCAACTGCCACGCCCAAACCATCGAAGTGATCAAGACCCGCGCCAAGCCGCTGGGGGTCGACGTGACCGTGGCCGACCCGGACGAGCTGGAACCCGGCGCCTATTTCGGGGCCATTTTCCAATATCCCGGCACCTACGGCCATGTGCGTGATTTCACCGCCGAGATCACCGCAATCCATGAACACAAGGGCATTGCAATTGTCGCTGCGGATATTCTGGCTCTGGCGCTTTTGAAATCTCCCGGCGAGATGGGGGCCGATATCGCCATTGGCTCAACCCAGCGCTTTGGTGTACCGATGGGATATGGTGGTCCGCACGCGGCCTATATGTCGACAAGTGACAAGCTGAAACGCTCCATGCCGGGCCGGATCATCGGCGTGTCGATCGACAGTCGCGGCAACAAGGCCTATCGCCTTGCCCTGCAGACCCGTGAACAGCATATCCGCCGCGAAAAAGCCAACTCCAACGTCTGCACCGCCCAGGCACTGTTGGCGGTCATGGCGTCGATGTATGCCGTTTACCACGGCCCCGACGGGATCAAGGCGATTGCACAATCGGTGCACCGCAAGACCTCGCGCCTCGCTGCCGGGCTGGAAGAGCACGGCTTCAAGGTGGATCCGGCCGTGTTCTTCGACACGATCACGATCAAGGTTGGCCCTCTGCAGAAAACCGTGATGGAGGCCGCCGTGGCCCGTGGCGTGAACCTGCGTAAGGTGGGCGACGACCGCATCGGCATTTCGCTTGACGAACAGACCCGCGCCGAGACCATCGAAGCGGTCTGGGGGGCCTTTGGCATCGACAAGAAAGACGACAGTGTCGCCAACCGCGCCTATCGCCTGCCCGACTATGCGCTGCGTGAAAGCGAGTATCTGACCCACCCGATCTTCCACAAGAACCGGGCCGAGGCCGAGATCACCCGTTACATGCGCCGTCTGGCTGACCGTGACCTGGCACTTGACCGCGCGATGATCCCGCTCGGGTCCTGCACGATGAAGCTCAATGCCACGATCGAAATGATCCCGGTCACCTGGCCCGAATTTGCCAACCTGCACCCGTTTGTGCCGGAAGATCAGGCGCTTGGGTATAAGGAAATGATCGAGGATCTTTCCGACAAGCTGTGCCAGATCACCGGATATGACGCGATCTCGATGCAGCCGAACTCAGGCGCCCAGGGCGAATATGCGGGGCTCATGACCATCCGCAATTACCACGAGGCCCGTGGGGAGGGACACCGCAACGTGTGCCTAATCCCGACATCGGCCCACGGCACCAACCCGGCCACCGCTCAGATGGTGGGCTACAAGGTTGTGCCGGTGAAAGCGGATGAGAACGGCAATATCGACGTGGTGGATTTCAAGGCCAAGGCTGCGGAACATTCCGAACAGCTGGCCGCCTGCATGATCACCTACCCGTCCACCCACGGCGTGTTTGAAGAAACCGTGCAGGAGGTCTGCCAGATCACCCATGATTTTGGCGGTCAGGTCTATATCGACGGCGCCAATATGAACGCCATGGTCGGGCTGGCCCAACCGGGCAAGATCGGCGGTGACGTGAGCCACCTGAACCTGCACAAAACCTTCTGCATTCCGCATGGTGGGGGCGGCCCCGGCATGGGTCCGATTGGTGTGCGTGCACATCTCGAACCCTATCTGCCCGGCCACCCAGAGCTGAACGATGCCATTGGACCGGTTTCCGCCGCACCCTTCGGTTCGCCCTCGATCCTGCCGGTCAGCTGGGCCTATGTGCTGCTGATGGGCGGTGCTGGCCTGACGCAAGCGACAAAAGTGGCGATCCTGAACGCCAACTATATCGCGGCGCGCCTCAAGGACAGCTACCCGATCCTTTACACCTCGGAAACGGGCCGGGTCGCGCATGAATGCATCCTCGACACCCGTCCGCTGGACGAAGCGGGCCACGTGACCGTGGACGACATCGCCAAGCGCCTCGTTGACAGCGGCTTCCACGCACCGACCATGTCCTGGCCGGTGGCGGGCACGCTGATGGTGGAACCAACCGAGTCGGAACCCAAGGACGAGCTGGACCGTTTCTGCGACGCCATGATCTCGATCCGCGGTGAGGCGCAGGACATCATCGACGGCAAGATCGACGCGGAAAACAACCCGCTGAAAAACGCGCCGCACACGGTGCGCGATCTGGTGGGGGACTGGGATCGACCCTATTCCCGCGAAGAAGCCTGTTTCCCGGCCGGGTCCCTGGGGGTCGACAAATACTGGTCCCCGGTCAACCGCGTGGACAACGCTTATGGCGACCGTAACCTCGTGTGCACCTGCCCCCCGATGGAGGCCTACGAAGACGCCGCCGAGTAAGGCCTGGCACGTCCAAAACACTCTGCCCCGCCAGTTCGCTGGCGGGGTCTGACCCCAAGCAGGAGACAGAAATGAACCAGATTTCTCCCGCCGCTCTCGATAATGAGACCGCCCTGCCCGCCCCCGCGGCCCACCTGACCATGCATCACGTGAACATTATCCTGCCGGCCCGCGCAAACGCGGCCAGCGCCCAGATGTTCAACGACCTTTTTTCGGCGGCCAATGATCTGGCGCCGAACAGCCTATATGTTGTCGATACCCATACGCTTACCGACAGCCCCGCAAGTGACCCGTTATACTGGCGCGACCGGACCGTCCTGTTTCTGGGGGATATCCGGTCTCGCTGGTCCTTTTCGCGCGAGGAACGTGGCCGCGCCCAACAGATCCTGCGCCTTTCCGGGCGCTCTGTCCTCGTTGGCGGTGCCATCTTTCTTCTGTGCCAGTCCGGTCAGGCCTCTGACCTGCCCTTGGCCATTCACCCAAATTTCCTCGCCGCCGCGGAAGAGGAAGGCCTGATCTGCGGTGATATCGGCATGAAATACGCCTCTTCCGGCCGCATCGACAGCGCCATCAGCAGCTTTGCCGCCCTGACCCTGTTGCTGAAACAATTTGCCCATCGTCACGGCGACTATGTGGCGGGCGCTCTGGGCGACTATATCGGGCTGGAAACCGGCTTTGAGCGCAGCCAGAGCAAATTTGCCCTGAAGATCCGCCAAAAATCCGGGGGTGATCGCCTGATCTGCGCGGCATTGGACACGATGCAGGCGGATCTGGAGCAACCCTTGGCGATCGAAGAACTGGCGGAGCGGCACAATATTTCGTCCCGGCAGTTGCAGCGCCGTTTCATGGACCTGACCGGGGAAACGCCCCTTGCCGTCTATCGAAACCTGCGGCTTGAACGGGCGCATCAACTGATCACGCTGACCAGCATGCCGCTGCGTGAAATCTCTATTGCCACGGGGTTTGGCGCAACATCAAACCTGACCCGCTGGTTCCGCACCGTGTATGAGGTGACGCCCTGCGCGTTGCGACAATCCTCTTACACCGCATCAGCCGCCTGAGTGCAGCGCCCCCAATCTCGGTCAGCTGCTCAGATCCTCGAACAGGCCAGGCACCATATCTTCCCAAAAGGCAAAGATCGCCTCGACATTCAATGCCGAGGTCCATCCATGCCGTTCAAAATCATCCCGCGCATCCGGGTCGGACAATTGGCTCATGAACAGGCGGCGATCAGCGTCTTTTTGTGTAGGGGAACGCTTGTTGGCCACCTCCAGCACACGCCCAATCCGGGCCCCGCGGGCGCGCGTTTGTGGCGTGACCGCCCTGCCCTGCCCGGTTTCCGGTGGCTGGTAATCCTCGGTAATTGCGGCCGACAGGTATTTGACCGGGCTTTTCACCCCATCCCGCGCCTCGACCAGATCAATCTTCTCTGACACATAAACATCGCCATGCTGGCCGATCCACTGGCGCGCCAGGCGATCACTCACACCAAGCCTGGTCAGGCGGTCATAGGTCGCCGTGTTGCGCAGCCCCTTGCCGTCATCAATATCCAGAATGGTCAGCTGCGGGTTGCGTTTGATCAGGAAACGAATGTCCGTCACCGCCCGCCCCATCTTGCGGATTTCCGGCGTGACGATGATGTCACTGACCTTGTTCACCTCTGCCACGGCGGGTTTGATAATCTTGGCATTCAGGTGTTTGAAACTTTTGTAATAGTCACTGTCATCCACCCCCATCAGCCGGCGAAAGATCTCCAGCGTCCACCATCCGGTTGACCCGGTATTCACAAAGCGAAAGCAGTTCTCATAAAGCGCCAGCGCATGCCCGCCGGTAAACTGCCGCTGAATATTCAGGTTTATGAGGGCGAACACCTTGGGGTCATGCAATTTCTCTGCCAACGCAGGGGAATAGGCATATTCGCAGACCCCCCCTTTCAGCTTGGCATAGGACAGCAACGCCGAAACGCCCCATTCCTGCCGCCCCGCTTCGTCCAGCATATCCCATTCCGCAACCGTCTCGGCCAATCCGCGCAACGACGCTTTCAAAGTATCGAAATCGTTTGAGTTATACCCAATCATCGCGCACAGGGTTCGGGCGTCAATCCTGTGGCAGGCCTGAGAGGTCAACGTATCATAGGCATTCAGCAACAGCACGTTGGACAGCTTTCGCTGCAACAGAGACAACTTGCCGGATACGTGGATTGCTGCCACGTTCTTTTTGACGCTTTCACGCCGTAATGCGCCTGTCAGGCGGTCTTTGGGAATCGGGTCCATTCTGCTCGACCTCTTTGAAACTGGCCAACAATCGCATGATAGGCACCTTATGACAAGTCGGCAGCGGGTTCCTTTGCGAAGTTCTGCGGGACCGGAAACAGGTACCTTTGGGAGTTTTAGGTACCCATACACGGGACTGCGGCGCGCCCATTTACCCCAGTTATCCACAAAAAGCGTGAGTTATCCTCAGAAACTGGAGGCAGGGCCCCTTCTCCCTGCGAATCAGACCTCTCCAACACGGGTATTGGTGCCCCTGATCCTGTCAAAGGGTTCCTTTACTCCTGTAAGCAGGTCCCCTAATGAAGTTAAGCCTTTGGAATTGCGTTTGTTTTATGCCCGAAAGATTCTAAATACCTTAAAAAAAATAAAGCATTGTTGTTGCCAATATTTATGGTTTCGTGACGAAACCCTTCCCTTTCCAATCGGATGTTTTCATTGCAACCGTCATGTCATATGGTTTACGCAATAAATGCAGAAAAAGCGCACATATGGGAAAAGCCATGGCTAGAGCAGCTCAAACACCTCCTCCTCCGTATTTCAACATTAACCCAGAAGAGGCCGCAGGCAAACTTTCCGAACCAATTAACACGGCAAGATTTGCAAAGGCTGCCAGCTTTGCCGCGCGTGGTCGGGATGATTTGGCCAAGCGGGGCTATGCGCCGGATGGCCGAAAACGGCTACGTAAGTTTTCAACCTGGGAAGTTTGCAAATACCTCATTCCAGTTGCTCCCGCGCATTTTCGAAGAGTTCTGAAACAAAACCCGTCACTCCCACAAGGAGAAGGCGATGGTGGCTCAAAATGGTTCACATTATCCGACGTTCTGACATTGCGCGATTATTTCGCCGCAGAAGGTGTGTCGACACGTGAATACCGCCCATGGCGCCCGGAAGGATTGGACGCAAAAGTTCTGGCGGTTGCGAATTTCAAAGGCGGTGTTGGAAAGACCTCAACCGCGGCGCATCTGGCCATGTCCGCAGCGCTGGACGGGTATAAGGTTCTGGTCATTGATCTCGACAGTCAGGGGTCGATGACGTCGATCATGGGCGGTCAGGTTGAGGATGAATGGCAAACCGCTTTTCCGCTCATGGCAAAGCACTATGCCCAGTTCTTGGAAGAAGAGAACAAGGTGCGTGCCGCTGCCGGGCACCCTACCCTACCACTTGACGAGACACTCAAGGAGGCGCTGGAATTTGACGCCACGCGCGTTATTCAAAGCACCCATTGGCCAAATATCGATCTGATCGGCGCCCAATTGAACCTGTATTGGGCTGAGTTTCAGGTGCCGGTCTGGCGGATGCAACTGCGCTCCTGGCCGCTTTGGGACGCCTTGACTGGTTTTCTGGAGAGTGAAAACCTGCTCTCTCAATATGACCTGATCATCCTGGATACCCCCCCCGCCCTAGGATATCTGACCATCAATGCCTTGGCGGCCGCCGATATTCTGTTGATCCCGCTCGGCGCGTCTTTTCTAGAATTCGACTCTACGGGCCGGTTTTTTGACATGTTGTATTCCACCTTTGCATCAATCGAAGAGGGAGAAAATGCCATGCGACGTCAGCATGGGCTGGAGGAGGTCCGCTTTGAATGGGATGCGGTCCGCGCCCTGATCACCAGGTTTGATGCGGCTCAGCAGACAGATCTGGCAAATGTCATCCAGGCTTATTTCGGGGATTTCATGACCACCTATCGTCAGGAAGTTACGGCGATGGTCGGGCAGGCTGGTGAGCAAGTGAATGGGATTTATGAGGCTGATTACCGAGAGTTTAATCGGGATACATATGTGCGGGGCCGGGAAACCTTTGATCGCACATGGGCCGAGGTGAAGGAACTGATCCTAGGTTGCTGGTGGCGAGATCTTCAAATGAATGACGCTGAGGAGGTTTGAGATGGCAAAACGACGGAAACTACAAGCCCCTTCAGCAGCTGATCTGGATAGGCTGGAGCAAGAGTTTCGCCGCGAAACCCCCATGAAAGGTGCCATGGCGCCGATTGCCCAAGTGGCGGCGGACGCGGCTGGTCAAAGCCCCGTTCTGGATACGGCATCGCGGGAAAAAATTGCGAAAGACGCCGCAGATGCTGACGAGCTTCGGGTCGCCCGAGGGCGAGGTCTTGTCATGGTAGAGGTTGATCTGAGTAAGATCGACCTTGAGGATATGATCAGGGATCGCGTGAATATCGACCCAGTTGAGCTTGAGGAACTGAAGACCTCGATTTCGGCCAATGGGCTTCGACTGCCCGTAGAGCTTTACGAGTTGAACGACGCAAGCAACCCTCACCGTTTTGGCGTTGTTTCCGGGTTTAGGCGTGTCCTGGCAGTCAAAGATCTCCTTGCTGAAACCGGGCGGGATCAATTCAAGACAGTTAAGGCTCTAATCAAGCCCATAGAGACTGTTCCGGACGCATTTGTCGCCATGGTCGAAGAAAACGAGGTGCGTTCACAGCTGAGCCACTTTGAGCGCGGAAGAATTGCCGTGATTTCGACCCAAAAGGGCGCATTTGAGACTGTTGAGGACGCAGTGTCCGCCTTGTTTGCGTCGGCGTCCAAAGCAAAGCGATCGAAGGTGCGTTCGTTTGCACATGTCTTTGAAGAGATGGGTGACCTGATGTTGTTTGCGTCGGAACTGACGGAGAAGCAGGGGCTGCGTCTAGCGGGTGCCTTGCGCATGGGGCATGTTCAAGCCTTGCGTGAGCGCCTTGCCCATGGAGAGCTGCACTCTGCTGAGGAGGAATGGTCAGCTCTGTTGCCGGTGATTGAAGCGGCGGAAGAAGGCCCAAAAGACAGTACTCGAGGGGGGCGTCCGAAAAATTCACGAAAAGCAGTTTCCGCCAAAGATCGGTTCAAGGCTCTTCGCCGTGGGGAGCCTGTGGTCATAAAGTCCGGCAAAGATGCCAGCGGATTTTTTCTTCGGTTGGAAGGGGCTGGTGTGGACGAAGCCATTATAGAGGCTCTGACTGCTGAACTTACAGCACTCCTCTCGGACTGAAGGAGGTTTCGCCGCGAAACCTTCCTGTGTCTCAGGCCCGCGGGACCGGACTTGCCGTTTTAACAAGTTCTCACGTTTCTGTTTGCGCAATGGACCAAGGGCGTTATTCCTCCTAGACCGGATGGTGACGAGATCCGAAACCAACAAGATGAACAAGAAACTGATGCTCGACCGTGTCATGCGAAAACTGATTGATCCTCCGTTGAATAAAATGGGGCAGGGCGTGGCGGCGTTGGGTATCTCTGCCAATATGGTGACCCTGATTGGGCTTGGGTTGGGGCTGATTGCTGCCGGCCTTATCGTTGCGCAAATCTATTCTGTTGCTCTTGTCTTCATGTTGCTTTCTCGACTGGCGGATGGGCTTGACGGTGCGGTGGCTCGAACACGCGGGCCGACCGCATTTGGAGGCTATCTCGACATCGTTTGCGACTTTGTTTTTTACGGGGCTGTTCCGTTCGCATTTGTCCTTGCGGACCCCGCGACCAACGCTTCTGCTGGGGCCTTTCTGCTTTTGTCCTTCTATGCCAATGGCGCCAGCTTTCTTGGATATGCCATTCTGGCGGCCAAAGCTGGCATAGAGACGCGCGCGCAAGGTGTGAAAACGCTATATTACTCCAATGGAGTTCTAGAAGGCACTGAAACTATTGCATTTTTTGCAATTCTTTGCCTCTTCCCAGCAATTTTCCCGGTTTTGGCCTGGGGGTTCGGTATCCTTTGCTTCCTCACGGCCGGGTTGCGCGTATTTGGCGCGTCCAAACTGTTCTGACCTGATATGAAAGATGGAGAGACCATGATCAAAACAATGTTGAAGGCAGCCGTTTTCGGGGCGTTGGTCCCGTTCTCTGCGCAGGCCGACACAGATCCGGGCAACTGGAGTGACGTGCTCCAAAAAGCTGAGGGGCAAACTGTCTATTGGAATGCCTGGGGCGGATCGCCGACGACCAATGCGTTTATTGCCTGGGCGGGCCAGCGGGTGCAGGAAGCATATGGGGTGACGGTTGAACATGTGAAGTTGACCGATACGGCGGATGCGGTGACGCGGGTGCTTGTGGAAAAACAGGCGGGTAAGGACGATGATGGTGCGATTGATCTTATCTGGATCAATGGTGCGAATTTTGCTTCGATGAAAGAAGCAAACCTGTTGTTTGGGCCTTTTGCCGAACAGCTTCCCGGCTGGCGGTATGTTGATGTTGAGGGCAAAACGGTACGCACCGATTTCACCGTTCCGGTTGAAGGATATGAAAGTCCTTGGGCGATGGCGCAGGTCGTGTTCATGTATGACACTGCAGATATCGATGCGCCTTTGCTGTCGGCCAAGCAGATCCTTGAGTGGGCAAAAGCGCATCCGGGTCGATTTACCTATCCTCAACCGCCTGACTTTCTGGGAACCACGTTTCTCAAACAGATGCTGGTTGACCTGATCGAAGACCCCACGTTGTTGTCGCAACCGATGTCGGATGAAACCTATGCCGACGTAACCGGACCGCTTTGGGCATATCTGGAAGAGCTCACTCCGGTTCTGTGGCGCGAGGGCAGGGCGTATCCTCCCAACGGAACCAGACAAATCCAGCTGATCAATGACGGAGAGCTGGATCTGGCGATTTCCTTCAGCCCAGGTGCGGCGTCAACAGCCATTGCAAACTATGAGTTGCCTGACACGGTCCGCACATTCGTCCTGCAAAAGGGTACCATTGGCAATGCCTCCTTCGTGGCAATTCCCTATAATTCCGGTTCCAAGGAAGGGGCCATGGTTCTGGCCGACTTTCTGCTGAGCCCAGAAGCGCAGGCCCGAGCCCAGGATCCGAATGTGCTTGGATATGGCACGGTGCTGGATGTTGCAGCGTTGTCTGATGCTGATAAAGCCCGGTTTGCCGACCTCGATTTGGGGATTGCGACCTTGTCGCCGGAAGAGTTGGGGCAAGCGCAGGCTGAACCTCATCCGAGCTGGATGACGCGCATTTCGGAAGACTGGCAAACCCGTTACGGTGTGTCGCAGTAAAATTGTCTCTATTCGCCTGTTTAGGGACTGATATGCGTCAGTCGGGAGCGTGAATGTCAAACCGAGCCAGCCTATTGTCTGTCTTACCGGGCTTGACCCTTCTGGTGCTGCTTGGCCCGGTTTTTGCCGGACTCTATGGCGTGGTCCTACCCGCTTTTGGCCATCTGCCCGCCGCAGGCTATGTCGGCCCATCGACCGAGCCGTTTCGGGACCTGTTGGCCTGGCCGGGGTTGGGGGCATCGGTTTGGCTGTCTCTGACCACCGGTTTTGCGGCAGCCGCTTTGTCACTGCTCATTGTGGCGCTGATTCTCGCGGGGTGGTCGGGCACCCGATGGTTTGCCTGGGTTGAACGCGCGCTCTCGCCATTACTGTCGGTGCCGCATGCGGCAGCAGCCTTTGGGTTCGCGTTCCTCATTGCGCCATCCGGTTGGGTGTTTCGACTGATCTCACCCGGTCTGACCGGGTGGGAGCGACCGCCGGATCTGTTGATCCTGCAGGACCCGGCGGGGCTTTCGCTGATCGCGGGAATGGTGATGAAAGAAGTTCCGTTCCTGTTGTTGATGTCCATTGCTGCGTTGGGCCAGGTTGGGGGAGACCGGCGGCTGATTGTGGCGCAATCCCTGGGCTATGGGCGTGTCGCAGGTTGGCTGATCGCTGTGTTCCCCGCCATTTATCAACGGATTCGACTGCCGGTTTTGGTTGTGCTGGCATGGTCCATGTCTGTGGTTGACGTTGCGGTCATCCTTGGGCCTTCCACGCCGTCCACCCTTTCTGTTCAGATTGTGCGCTGGATGTCGGACCCCGATCTGGCGTTCAGATTGCGCGCCGCTGCGGGCGCATTGCTGCAATTTGGGCTGGTTCTGGGGGGGCTCGCCCTATGGTGGGGGCTGGAACGGGTGTTGGCGGGTCTCTGTGGCCTTCTGGTGGCGCGTGGCGTTCGGTTTGAGGTGGATGGTGCCGCACGGGGTGGAGGGCTGTTCTTGGCGTTCAGCGTCGTTCTGTGGCTCATGCTGGGCCTGTTGGGAATGTTGGTTTGGTCATTTGCTGGGTTTTGGACCTTTCCTGACCTGTTGCCGGACCAGTTTACCCTGCGCAGCTGGCAACGACATGCCACGGGCAGCCTGAATGCCACGCTTGAAACCGCTTTGATTGCCGGAATTGTGGTGAGTTTGGGTCTGTTTCTGACCATAGGATGCCTTGAAGCAGAAGAGCGTCAGGGCAAACGTCTGAGCAGCCGTGGGATGTGGCTTCTGTATCTGCCGCTTCTGGTGCCGCAAACCGCGTTCCTGCCGGGCTTACAGACCTTGATGCTGTCGTTTGGGATCGAGACGGGCAGGGCAGGGGTGCTGCTGGCTCATCTGGTCTTTGTGTTGCCTTACATGCGCCTTTCTCTTCAGGATCCGTGGCGACAATGGGATCAGCGGCAGGCTTTGGTGGCGGCGTCGCTTGGCGCTTCTGCGAACCGGGTGTTTTGGCAGATCCGCCTGCCAATGCTGTTGGGACCAGTCCTGACGGCGCTTGCGGTCGGCGTGGCGGTTTCGGTTGGGCAATATCTGCCAACCCTGCTGATGGGCGGCGGCCGGGTGGAAACCCTGACAACTGAAGCTCTGGCCCTGTCATCCGGGGGCGATCGTCGCGCGATTGGTGTGTTTGCGTTGTTGCAGACCGTGGTGGCGCTTGCGCCTTTCGCCCTGGCACTGTTGGTCCCTGCGCTGGTCTGGCGCAATAGATTGGGGTTGCGACATGAAGGATAAATCCATGGGATTGAGCCTGAATAGGGTCGAAATCACTCACAATAAAACGCCGTTGGTGTCATTGGACCGGCATATCAGTCCCGGAGAGGTGCTGACGCTCATGGGGCCATCCGGGGTTGGGAAATCGACCCTTCTGTCTGCCGTGATCGGATCCTTGGCTCCGGCTTTTGATCTGCGCGGCAGGATCATATTGAACGGAGAGGACATTACCGACAGGCCTCCTCATTTGCGCCGGATTGGGATCCTTTTCCAGGATGCCCTGTTGTTTCCACACCTGTCGGTCGGCGGGAACTTGGCGTTTGGTCTGGCGCCCGGAGGCCGGCGTGAACAGCGCAGGGCCACGGTAGAACACGCACTGGCACAAGTTGGGTTGGAAGGATTTGCAGACCGCGATCCTGCGACGCTATCGGGGGGGCAGCGTGCACGTGTGGCGTTGATGCGTGTCCTGCTTTCACGGCCGCGGGCCCTTCTTCTGGATGAGCCGTTCTCAGGGCTGGACGAAACCTTGCGCCATCAGATCCGCGCAGTTGTGTTTGAGCAGGCGAGGTCGCAAAACCTGCCTGTTCTGATGGTGACCCATGATCGGGAGGATGCCTTGGCCGCCGCCGGGTCGCTTGTGGTTTTAGGGGAGAATTCGTCCAAAAACAGTCTCTAACCTGCCCGGATCTACTCATCCATTGGTGCATCAAGGCTGATTACGGGGGGTCTCAATCTGAGGGGTGTTCAATGATTGATGCGCAGCCCAGGTTTTCCCAAATGATGTTGGTGCATTTTCTTGCGGCATTTATGGTGCGATGCGCGTAAAACCCTGCCAATGAACGAATCCGGTGGATGGCCGGGAGATTTTCGGGACCGATGCAACACATGCAACAGCAGCAGCCCATGAACGGGATACGGTTTGACGACGTATCTTATGCACGCGATGGAAAGGCAATCCTGGCGGATGTGTCACTGTCGGTCTCTGCGCGGCGCGTGGGGGTTGTTGGGCGCAATGGGTCCGGGAAAACCACGCTGTCTCGCCTTGTGGCCGGCCTTTTGGACCCGGATACGGGCGAAATCAGGGTCGCCGGCATCTCTCCTTCCAAAAATCGCAAAGCGGCGTTGTCCGCTGTTGGGATCCTGTTTCAGAATCCGGATCACCAGATTATTTTCCCCACGGTTCTGGAAGAGCTGTGTTTTGGTCTGACCCAGATGGGAGAGACGAGGGAGGCGGCAGAAAAACAGGCTCTAACATGGCTTGCAGACTATCAGGTAACACATTGGCGAGATGCTCATGTCAGTCAGCTGTCACAGGGGCAAAAGCAACTTTTGTGCCTGATGTCAGTGTTGGCGATGCGCCCGAAATGGTTGATCCTTGATGAACCCTTTTCCGGTCTGGACCTGCCCATTCGGGCACAGTTGACACGGCGTCTTGCCCGCTATGATGGCCACCTATTGCATGTGACCCATGCGCCAGAGGACCTGACCGGGTATGACGATGTGATCTGGCTGGATCAGGGCCGTTTGGTGGGGCAGGGGGCGCCGGATACTCTGCTGCCTGCCTATCTGGATGAAATGGCGCGGCAAGGAGAGAGTAATGATCTCGCTGACCTCGCCAATTAAGACCCCCCACATGATTGGCCCGCCGGGGTTAAGCTGGCGCTTTTGGGGGGCGCAACTGTCGCCCTTTTCTCGGCGCGCACGATCCCACCGCAGCTGGCGGG
Organism: Aliiroseovarius crassostreae; assembly: GCF_001307765.1. GTDB lineage: Bacteria > Pseudomonadota > Alphaproteobacteria > Rhodobacterales > Rhodobacteraceae > Aliiroseovarius > Aliiroseovarius crassostreae. The sequence goes on along the minus strand of NZ_LKBA01000009.1, from coordinate 51,747 downwards.
TTTTGCCCTGATGGTGGTGCTCTATGCGCTGCCCGGAATGGAATTTGCCAAAGCGGGCTGGCGCGCGGTGCGGGTGATCTGGCCGTTTGTGGCCCTGATGGCGGCCTGGCATCTGGTCACCGCAGATTACGAGGCGGGCAGTGTGATCGTTCTGCGGATGATGACGGCGGTCGGGCTGGCCAATCTTGTCACCATGACCACGCGCCTGTCGGATTTCATTGCGGTGATCCGCTGGATCACCCGGCCGTTGCGGCGGGTTGGGCTGCGGGCGGAGGCGCTTGAAATCGCAATCGCTCTGGTCATCCGTTTCACACCGGTTCTGGTTGAGAAAGGGCAGGGGTTGCGCATGGCGTGGCAGGCGCGTTCGACCCGCCGGCCCGGCTGGCGTATCGTGCTACCTTTTACGGTGCAGGCGCTGGATGATGCGGATCATGTGGCCGATGCCTTGCGCGCAAGGGGTGGGTTTCAGGCCATGCAGATGTCAGACACAAATAAATAATACGATCCTGAAGGAGTGAGGGTTATGGAACGGAATGTGACTTTGATTGCGCTGTTTGCGGCGTTGATTGCCGCGCTGGGGCTGATCCCGCCGATTGCGCTGGGGTTCGGGGTGCCAATCACGGCGCAAAGCCTTGGGGTGATGTTGTGCGGTACGGTGCTGGGGGCCCGTCGCGGTGCGCTGGCGGTGCTGCTGTTTTTGCTGCTTGTGGCAATCGGTTTGCCGCTTCTGGCCGGTGGCCGTGGCGGGTTTGGAGTGTTCGCCGGACCGACCGCTGGGTTTCTTGTGGGTTTCCCGATCGGCGCATTTGTCATCGGTCTGATTGTTGAAAAGATGCGCGCAGGCAACCTGGCTGTGGTCGCGGGGCTGGCAGCCATGATTGGCGGCATCGTGGTGGTCTATGCGTTTGGCATTGCTGGATTTGTCTTTGTGACGGGCAAAGGGGTGGCAGCGTCCGCGGCGATCATGGCGCCCTTCGTGCCGGGGGATATCGTGAAAGCGGTGATCGCGGGCTTGCTGACACAGGCCCTGTTCCGGGCGCGTCCCGCCAGCGTGTTGTCGCGCAGCTGAACAAAAGGCGTTTCCGGTTGCAGTTGTGACCCAGATCTGCCCGGAAACGCTTAGCTGCCCCGATAGGTGGAATAGCCGTATGGGGAGAGCAGTAGGGGCACGTGATAATGTGCCTCTTGCGACATGGCGAAACGGATCGGCACCTGATCAAGAAATAACAGATCATCGCCGGTCCAGTCGCCGACCTGCCCGGATTTGCGCAGATAGGCTCCGCAAGAGAAAACCAGCTCGTATTGACCCGTTTGAAACCTGTCAGGCGGCAGGATCGGCGTGTGGGTCCGCCCATCTGAATTGGTTACGGCCTGAGCAATGTCTTCCCGCGCATCCCCGATAAGGCGAAACAGGGTGATGGAAATGCCCTCGGCGGGGCAGCCGCGTGCGGTGTCAAGAACATGGGTGGTGAGATAGCCGGTCATGGGATCCTCGCCCGATGGTTGGATGGATTGTCAACAATCCATACCCTGCCGCATCCGCCGCGCCATGTCGAGCATTCGGTTGGAAAAGCCCCATTCATTGTCATACCAGCCGAAGACGCGCAGCAGCCCTCCAGGACTGATCGACAGTTCAGGCCCTGAAATCACCAGGCTTTCCGGGCGCATCCGCAGATCTGACGAAACCAGCGGCTCTTCGGTCCATCCCAGCACCGCGCTGGACTGGGCAATCTCCTTCAGCCGGGCGCGGGCCAGACCCTCGGGAATGTCGTGTTCCACTTCGACCACAAGGTCAATGCAGGAGACCGAGGCGGTGGGCACGCGGATGGCGCGGGCTTCAATTTTACCTGCAAGCGCGGGCAGAACTTTTCCGACCAGCTGATGTGCAGAAGTGGTGGTGGGCACCATTGACAGGGCGGCGGCCCGCGAACGCGCCGGGTTGGCGCGGGGTTTGTCCACGGTTGGCTGGCTTCCGGTATAACAATGCACCGTGGTCATGTGTCCACCGATCAACCCCCACTCCCGGTCGATCACTGCCAGCAGCGGAGCCAGTGCGTTGGTGGTGCAGGAGGCGTTTGAGATGATCTTGTGGTCAGCAATATCCGCATCATTTGCGCCCAGAACCACGGTCATGTCCGCCTCGTCCGAGGGGCCGGAAATCAGCACCCGAGAGGCCCCCGCTGCCAGACCTCGCTCGGCCATGGCGCGTTTGCCCGCCATGCCGGTGCATTCGAACACGATATCCACATCCGACAGGTCCATCACGCTGATGTCGGGATGGGCATGAAACGGGATCCTCTGGCCGTTGACAATCAGCGCTTCCGGCCCGGTTTCGACCGTGCCGGCCCAGGGCCCGAACACGCTGTCATATTTGAACAGATAGGCACAGGTATCCAACGGCTCGATATCGTTGATGAAAACGACCTCAAACTCGCTCGGGTCTGCCAGCAGGATGCGCAGGATCGAGCGGCCGATCCGGCCAAACCCATTCAGGCCAATTCTGATTTTACGTGTCGGTGACATGGGGACTCCGCAGCAGAGGTAATCCGGGAAAGAGAACGCTACTGTGCGCGGCAGGGCAAGGGCAAAACGTGCGCTTGACGCATTGGATTGTGGCAGCGGCGCTGTTTCACCAATTTGTGCTGAAAACCAACCTGATGGCGCGGATGAAACAGGCCGAGATGTGATACCGGTCAGAACTCTCGAAACAGTCGGCCCGCCCCGATCTGGGGATCCTGCACGCCGGCCAGTCGCAGCATGTGCCAGGCCAGGGCCTGATTGCTGGAAAGCGCCGTTACCCCGGTGCGGGCCTCGATCTCGTCCAGAATATCGAGGCAGCGCAGGTTGGTGCAGGAGATGACGATCGCGTCACAGGGTTGCGCTCTGGCAACCGTGACCGCCGCGTTCAGGATGGAGGCCTCGCTGATCCGGGCCACCACCGGGTCGCGCCCTTCTTCGAAAGAGCCGAACCCTGCGATCTCAAATCCGGCATCCTGCAATCTGCCGCGCATCCGGCTGGAGACATTGGCCACATAGGGTGTCAGAAACCCAAGCCGTCTTGCCCCGATTTTCCGCCCGGCGGCGATCAGGGCGGCAAGGGGATCCGTGACCAACACGCCGGGAAACACGGTCTGGATCGCTTTTGCCACCTGTTCTGATCCAATCACGGTGGCGGCAGAGGTGCAGCCATAGCCGATCACATCAAATGTCAGGGACGGGGGCAGAAGCCGGACCGCAGCGGGCAGGTCTGCCTCCATTTTCGCCAATGTGTCCGGGGCGATCTCTGCCACCATCGGAATGCGGGTATGGTAAAGCGCCACACCGGGGCGGGGCACCATCCGGGCAAATTCCGGCTCCAGCGTTTCGTCCGTTTCCAAGACCACGGTGCCCAGGGTGGCTTGGGTGCCAATGCCCATGTCGGTTTCAAATGGAAGTTTCATGAGATCACCGGCAATTCCGGGGCAGCGCGGTGAGAGAGCAGCTCGGCCCCCTCCGCCCGCACTACGATATTTTCTTCATGCACCATGATACGGCCATCGCCATAGCTCAGCGAGGGTTCCAGCGTCAGCACCATGTTTTCCTCGATCACCGTCTGGTCCCAGGCCACATGAGAGGGCCATTCGGTCAGCTGCATTCCCAACCCGTGACCCAACCGGCCGACATCGCCATCCGAGGCACCGCTCTGATCCAGTTCGGAAATGACCCGCTGCATTGCATGAAACAGATCCGCGCAGGTGGCGCCGGGCCGGGCCGCCGCAATCCCGGCTTCGGTGGCCCGCCACAATACATCATAGGCGCGGCGTGACGCATCATCCGCCTGACCAATTGCCCAGTTGCGGTCAAAATCGCAGAAATACCCGTCCCAGGTCATTCCGGTATCCAGCATCATGATGTCCCCTTTTTGCAGCGGGCGACGGGACGGGGGCGAAATCACGTCATGATAGCCCCCCTGATCGGCCCCACCGACCAGATAGGGCACATCATCCGCGCCCTGCAAAAGGGCTTCGCGGCGAAAGGCGCGGAACGTGTCCTCAAAGGCCTGGCCTTCATGGGCCAGCATGGGCACCTCGGCGAATGTGTGTGACCCGATGGCACAGATCCGGGTGAGCTTTTCAATCTCGCGTTCGGATTTCACCATGCGCAGCCCGCGCACAATCGCCGTGCAATCGGCGATATGCAGACCAGGGAGCTGCGCCATCAGCCGCTCGTAATCGCCAAGCGGCATACGTAGGGCGGTTTCGTGGCCCTTCATCACACCGATGGTTGCGCCCCGTGCGGCAAGGGGCGACAGAAGGTCGGTCAGCAGGCTGATCCCGTCATCGTCCGGGGCCGGGGCGGCCCATGTGCGAATGTCCTCAACCCAGGTCTGGCGCATCAGGGCGGCCCCGATTTCGGGGATGATTGCAATCGGTTTGCCCTCAAGGGGCACAAACAGGAACCACGGGCGGGTCGGGCTTTGCCAAAACAGCGTGTGAAACCCGCTGAAATAGCGCAGCTCTGCTTCGCTCAGCAGCAACATCCCCGCCAGTCCGGTTTCCGCCATGCGCGCCTGCGCTGCTGCGGTGCGGGTGGCAAACTCCTGTTCAGGAAAGCCGCGGGTCAATTCATCAGACATTGTCCTGCCCGTCCATGATGGCTGCAAAAATATCCGGGTCGGTCACCCCTTCTGAGCCGATAAACAACACCCGCGAATGGGCGTCCAGCCCAAGTGTGTCGGACAGGGCTGGATCCTGTCGGGCCGCAATCAGGGCGGCCAGCCCCGCCACGGCGCTTTCCCCGGCCTCGATGGCCTCATCCCCAAATTCGGGCCGTGCCAGAAGACGCACGGTTGGTGCGACAATGCTGTCGGGAATGGTCAGGAAGTCACTGGCCTCCTCCGTAAGGATGTCCCATGCCATTTCCGAAGGTTCCCCACAGGACAGTCCGGCCATGATGGTTTCGTGCTGAATGGCAAAATTGGTGGCCTTGCCCGCCCTGGCACTGTCAAACAGGCAGGCCGCCAGTTCGGGTTCGACGATCACCACGCGTGGCGCGTCCTGCCCCCAATACTGCCGCAATCCGGCTGCGACCGAGGCGGCCAGCCCGCCCACACCCCCTTGTAAAAACACATGGGTCGGGGCCTGATCGAGGGCCTCGCAGAGCTCGCGCGTCATCACGCCATACCCTGCCATCACATCGCGGGGCGGTTCGGTATACCCCTCCCACGAGGTGTCCGAGACCACGAACCAGCCGTTTTCGTCGGCTTCGGATTTTGCCAGCAGGACGCTTTCGTCGTAATCCCCCTTGATGCGCACCACGTCCGCCCCCAGCGCGCGCATGGCTTCGGCGCGCCCTTCGCTGACCTCGGCATGGATATAGATGCGACAGGGGGCGCCCACGGTCTGACACCCCCAGGCCAGCGACCGGCCGTGATTGCCATCAGTGGCAGACACCAGAGTGATGTCTTTCACCTCGTCGGCATAGCGGCCTGTGCGGATATCGGCGGGGGTGATTTCCTGTCCCAGCCGGGCGGACAGTTCACGTGCCAACACCCGCAAGGCGGCGTAAGACCCGCCAAGCGCCTTGAAACTGCCCAACCCGAACCGCGGTCCTTCGTGTTTATAGTGGATTGCACCCACATTGATTTCGCGCGCAAGCCCGGCAAGTGAGATCAGCGGGGTCGGAGCATAGCCCGGCCAGGCGGTGATCTCGGCCCAGCTTGCGGCGAAATCCTGTTCTGACAGAACGGAAAACGCCGCTTTGGCGGGCTGCGGATTGCCCTTGGTGTGGAGGAGGGATGCCGTCGAGAAGGCGCTGTGCATCAGATGTCCTTTCAGTCTGTGCGGGGGGGCAGACGGTCGCGGACCAGCTGCACCCAGAACTCTGACCCAATGGGCAGCAGAGCGTCGTTGAAATCGTAATCGCTGGCGTGCAGCGGTTGGCCATGCGGCCCCTTTTCGCCATTGCCCAGGAGCAGGAAACATCCCGGCACCGCGGCGGAGAAATGGGCAAAATCCTCGGAAAAGCTCATTGGGGGGCGGTTGCGAACCACATCACAGCCCGCGGCCTCGCCCGCGCGGTAGACCGCCTGTGTCGGGGCTTCGGCATTAAGGGTTTCAATGAATTCGGTGTTGAACTGAACGTCCACCGTGACGCCATGTGTGGCGGCAACGCCCTGTGCAATCTGATGCATGAACCCTGCCACCGCCTCGCGGTCTTCGGGGAGGCGGGCGCGCACATCGCCTTTCAAAACGGCCCGTCCGGGCAGGACATTGCGCTGCCCGTCGGTCAGGAACTCGGTCACCGAGACCACGGCACCGGCGCCGGGTGCCAGTTTGCGCGACACGATGGTCTGCAAGGCAAGCACCAGTTCCGCCCCAACCGTGATTGCGTCCACGCCGGTATGGGGCATCGAGGCATGACCGCCCTGACCCTGGAGGGTGATTTCAAACAGGCTTTCGCTGGCGCAGATCTGACCGGTCCGGGATGAGATCTGACCCAGTGGCGCGCCGGGAAGATTGTGGATGGCATAGACCTCGTCAATCGGGTGACGGGTCAGCAGGCCGTCGTCGATCATCGCTTTGGCGCCCAGCCCGTGCTCCTCGTTCGGTTGGAAGAGGAACACCACCGTGCCGTCGAAATCCGGGGTCCGGGCCAGCCGCTCGGCAGCCCCCAGCAGCATGGTGACATGGCCGTCATGGCCGCAGGCATGCATTTTCCCCGGTGTGGTCGAAACATGGTCATGTTGCGTGGTTTCATGGATTGGCAACGCGTCCATATCAGCGCGCAGCCCAATCGCCCGGTTGCCCCGTCCCGCGCGCAAAATACCAACGATCCCAACACCTTCCTCCACCTCAATCCCAAGGGCGCGAAGGTGGTCTGCAATCACCTGCCTGGTCCGGGTTTCCTCAAAACCCAGTTCGGGGTGCCGGTGAAGGTCGTGTCGCAAAGCGGTCAGGCGGCGATGGAAGTCGTCCATGGGGTCCTCGTGGGGGTCCTCGTGCTGTGGTAGGTTCAGAATTCCGCAAAATAGACGAGGTATGGCGTATCAATTTCGGCAATATGCGATAAAATTCAGACCAAATTGGCAAAACTGTGATGGAAATCAGAATGGATGAGAAGGACCTGGCGATCCTGCGCCTTGTGCAGGGCAATGCGCGCATGACCGCAGAGGCGATTGGACAGGATGTCGGTTTGTCGCCACCCGCGGTGCAGAAGCGGCTCCAGAAACTGCGCGCCAGCGGTGTGATCGAAAAGGAGATCGCCGTGCTGTCGCCCGCAAAACTTGGCCGTGAAATGACCATTATCGTTGAGGTGATGATGGAGCGTGAGAACCGCGCCTCGCTGGATGCGTTCAAACGCAAGATGCGCCATGCCCCCGCTGTGCAGCAATGTTATTATACCACCGGTGAGGGGGATTTCGTGCTGATCCTCACGGTGAAGGATATCAAGGAATACGAGGCCTTCACCCAGGATTATTTCTTTGAGGAGAGCAATATCAACCGGTTCAAAACGGCGGTGGTGATGGATCGGGTCAAGACCTCTCTTGATGTGCTGTGAGGGGTGTGGGCCGGCGCGGGGCTGAACATCCGGCCGGTGTGAAACTTTAAAGTTTCACACGGGTCAAAATGCCAAAGTTTAAAGTTTCTGACCGCCGCAGAGGCGAAGTTTAAAGTTTTTGCTTGCAGGCTCCGCCCCTGCGCGCCCCTCTTCACGCCGCCGGTTTCTGCGCAATCAGCCAGACCGGGTGATAGGTCAGCGAGACCTGCCCATCCTGCTCGAACCGGGCCCGATACCCGTCACAGAAGTCGCGCAGACACGCCCGGGTCCAGACCGCGCGGGCCGCCCCGTTCACACCGGTTGCCCGCAAATGACGCAACACCTCCTGCGCAGAGGTGAACCAAAGACGATGACAGCGCCCGCGTGCTTCATGGATCCTGAACCCTTCTAGGGGGGCGGCAAGTGTTTCGGGGTGGCACAGGCCCGGTGCGCCTGCCGCCGACCCCAATGCGGACAGTTCGCGATATTGCTGTGGTCCGAACCCGGACAGCGCCAGCCAGCCACCGGGGGCAAGCTGGTCCGCCGCCCGCGCCACCAGTGCCGCCGGATCCCGCATCCATTGCAGGGTCGAGGCCGAGGCGATCAGGGTGGGCCTGTCCGGCCAGGGGGTGCGACGGATGTCTCCGGGGTGGAACGCGGCCCCATGGGCGCGCGCCACCTTGGCCGCCTCAGGCACCAGATCGTTCAGGGTCAGCTCTCCAAAGGTGAACCGCGCGCGGAGCGCCCCGGTCAAATGCCCGGTGCCGCAGCCAAACTCGAACCCGCTGGCAAAATGGGACGGTGCGCCATGGTGCTGCAACCGGCGGGCCAGAAGCGTTGCAATGGCGGCCTGCAGGCGGGCATTGGCGTGATAGGTCTGGAAATTGCGGGCAAAGCTGCGCCCGACGCGGGCGGAGGGGGGCGCCGAAGGGGAGGGGAGCGCATTCATGACAGCCAGCCCTGCCAGGTTTGGCCGGGGGCAAACGGCATATGTGGGGCGTTGATCTCTCGGATCTGATCTGCCTGCGCGGCCCAGGCCTGGCGTTGGGCGGCGCTGGGGATGATCCGGTCCTGGGCCGAGATCCAGATCCTGTCGAAATGCCGTGGTCTGGCATTGCCCCGCGCAAGGATCGCGAGAAGTTCATCCCGCCGGGGGGCGATGTCGATCTGTGGCGGGGCGGTCATCCCGGCGCGGCGGCAAAACCGGGCAAAGCTTGCCTCGGTCAACCCGTCGGCCGTGGCGCGGACCACCTCTGGCCGGATGCCCTTTTGCGGATCCGCGGGGCAGGGGGTGCCGTTCACGGCAACAAGGTGATCCGGGGAAAAGCCGGTCTGATCAAGCCAGTGCAATGCCGAAGCGACCCCGAAGGAATAGGCCAGAACAGTGACGGTTTCATAGGCCGTGCGGTCGGGCGGGGGCAGGTCAAGACAGCGGTAATCATCGACAAACAGCAGATCCTGATCCCCTGTTTGATCCCCTGTTTGATCTCTGGCCTGCCCCCCGGTGAGTGGCGCAAATGGCTCGGGTCCAAGCGCCCATCCCCCAAAAAGGATAATCAGCGCGGGGGCGCCGGTTCGGGTTAGCCATCGGGCGTTCATCCATGCCCCCTTGCAAGCTCGACCATGGCGGCGGTCACGCGCGACAGGTCGTCGGGGGGGATGATGAAGGGCGGCATGGTATAGATGTTATGGGCAAAGGGCCGCAGCCAGACCCCGGTTCGGGGGGCGGCCGCATGGGCCACGCGCGGGTCAACCGGAGTATGCATTTCGATCACTCCAATTGCCCCCAGAACCCGCACGTCCCGCACGCCGGGCAGGCTGCGGGCGGGGGCGAGTTCCGCCTTCATCTGTGTCTCTATTGCGGCGATTTGTGCCTTCCACGCGCCGGTTTCGATCAGCGACAGGCTGGCCGCCCCGGCTGCACAGGCAAGGGGGTTGCCCATATAGGTCGGCCCATGCATGAACACGCCCGCCTCTGATCGGCCGATGCCATAGGCGATGTCCTGTGTGGTCACGGTGGCGGCAAAAGAGATATGCCCGCCGGTCAGGGCCTTTCCGAGGCACAGGATGTCCGGCGTCGTGTCGGCCATCTCGGCGGCAAACAGCGCGCCGGTGCGGCCAAAGCCGGTGGCAATTTCGTCGAAAATCAGCAGCACGTCATGGGCAGCACAGAGGGCTTTTGCCTCTTTCAGGTAGTGCGGGTGGTAAAAATACATTCCGCCAGCGCCCTGCACCACCGGTTCGACAATCAGGGCTGCGATGCGGTCGCCCTTGTCGATCAGCAGTTTTGACAGGGCCGCGAGGCCGTTTGTCACCGGGTCGTCGCTCCAGTCCTGATCAATGGTCACGGCGGGGCGGGGCAGGAAATGCTGGATCTGCAGCGCGCCGTGAAAGAGGCCATGCATCCCGTTCACCGGATCGCAGACGCTCATCGCCTTCCAGGTATCCCCATGATAGCCGCCGCGGATGGTCGCAAATTCCACCTTGTTCCTGTGGCCGGTGGCGATCTGGTATTGCACCGCCATTTTCATGGCCACTTCCACCGCCACGGACCCGCTGTCGCAATAGAAGATCCGGTCCAGCCCGTCCGGCAGAAGCCCCACCAGCTTGCGGCCCAGCTCAATCGCCGGGTTATGGGTGAGGCCGCCGAACATCACATGTGGCAGCGTGTCGATCTGCGCTTTCATCGCCGCGGTGATCTGCTTGTGGCGGTGGCCGTGAATGGTGCACCACCAAGAGGACATGGCGTCGATCATCTGCCCGCCATCGTCCCGGGTCAGCCAGATGCCCTCCGCCCCGGTGATCAGATGCATTGGGCCGGGATCGGCCACGTTGGTATAGGGGTGCCACAGATGGGTGGCGTCAAAGGCGCGGGGGGAAAGCGTGTCTTTCATAGCGCGCTCCGGATGGTGGGCATGTCGATCGCGCCAAAGCCCCTGCGCAATGTGTCGGGTGTGATCTCGTCCAGGGGGGCGAGGCGGCCAAGATGGGCGACGGAATTCATCTCGGAAATGGTCTGTTCGACCTCGGGGTCCGGCGGGCCGTTGAAAATCACGCCAACCACGTGGCACCCCGCCCCGCGCAGGGCGCGCAGCGACAGGGTGGTGTGGTTGATTGTGCCCAGCTGGGTGCGTGCGACCAGCACAATCGGTGCCTGCCAGCGGGCAAACAGGTCGAGGTAGAAATGCCGGCGTGTCAGCGGCACCATCACGCCGCCTGCGCCCTCCACCACCAAAGGCCCGTCGATCTCGGGCAGGGCCAGCTCTGCAAGGTCGATCTCGACCCCGGCCGCCTCGGCGGACAGGTGCGGCGAGGCCGGAAGGGGCAGGCGATAGGTTTCGGGCAGCGGGGTGACGCCGGTCAGGCGGGCCACCAGCGCGCTGTCGGTTTCGTCCTCCAACCCGGATTGCACCGGCTTCCAATAGGCCGCGCCAAGGGCTGCGGTCAGTCCGGCTGCGATGATGGATTTCCCGACCCCGGTATCGGTTCCGGTCACGACAAGCGGTTTCATGCGAGGGGCTCCATTGAGGGGTGCGGAGGTGCCATGGGGCAGGTGGCGGCGATGGCCTCCATCAACTGCGTGATCTGCGGGTGGGTCACGTTCCCGGTGATTGAGACACGCAGCCGCGCGGTGCCACGCGCAACGGTGGGCGGACGGATGGCGCGAATGTCGAACCCCAGGTTTTGCAGATCCTGCGCCGCCCGCATCGCCGCCTGATCGGTCCCCAGCACCACCGGGATGATCTGGCTTGAGAGGTCAGGCAGGGCCAGCACTCGTGCGGCTTCGTCATGGGCATGACGGATCCGGGCCTGCGCGGCCCGCACGCGGGTGGGGTGCTCGGCCAGCCCGGCCAGCACCGCCCGCACAAGGGCCGCATCAAAAGGTGACGGGGCCGTGGCAAAGATGAAGGGCCGCGCGCGGTTGACCAGCGTGTCGATCATGACGCGCGCGCCACAGATCAGCCCGCCGGATACCCCCAGCCCCTTGCCACAGGTATGCAGCGTGAGCAGGTGATCGCCAAGAGGCCCCGCCGCCCCATGGGCAAGCCCTTCGCCGCGCGCCCCGAACACACCGGTGGCATGGGCCTCATCCACCACGAGTACTGCGTTTTCCTTAGCGGCGAACCGGGCCAGCTCCTTCAGCGGGGCCACGTCCCCCTCCATCGAATAAACCGATTCCACCGCAATCCAGACCTGAGCGCGCTCCCGCTTCGCCCCGCCTTCTGCGCGCCAGCGTGCCAGTGTGCTGCGGGCCGATGACAGGTCATTATGGGCAAATGCGCGCGCCTCAGCCCGGCCCAGCCGCATCCCTTCATGGGCCGAGGCGTGGACCAGCGCGTCATGCAAGATCAGGTCGCCCGCCGCGGGAAGGGTGGAGAAAATCGCCTGATTGGCCTGAAACCCGCCGCCCATGAAAAGCGCGGCCTCGGCGCCGAAAAACAGCGCGGCCTCCTGCTCAAGCGCCTGATGCTCTGCGTGGTTGCCCCGTAAGAGCCGGGATCCGCCCGACCCCAGGGGCACATTGCGCGACAATGCGTCCCGTGCCGCCGCCTGCAAAAGCTCTGACCCGGCCAGACCAAGATAGTCATTCGAGGCAAAATCCAGCCCTGCGCGCGGGATCAGCGCCCGCCTGCGATGGCGCGTGGACAGGGCGTCAAGTGCGCCGGACAGGCGGGCGGTGACGCTCATTCAGCGGCCTCAACCGGGGCGGTGCTGGCCCCAAAAGGGCGCAGGTTGGGGATCGGGGGCTGCTGTGCGGCTTTCTTCTTGTCGCAATCCATATGGTCGGCCGCGACCATCGGTTTAAGGCCGAGCCGGGCAAACAGCGCCATGTCCTTGTCGTCTTCGGGGTTGTCCGCGGTCAGCAGCGTGTCGCCACAGAAGATCGAGTTGGCCCCGGCGAAGAAACACATTGCCTGCATCTCATCCGTCATGTCGCTGCGGCCTGCCGACAGGCGCACATGTGAGAGCGGCATCATGATGCGGGCGGTGGCGATGACGCGGACAAAAGCGATCGGATCAATCGGTTTCAGGTCTGCCAGCGGGGTGTTTTCCTGCGGCATCAGCATGTTGATCGGCACGCTGTCGGGGGCCTCTTCGAGGTTGGCCAGGGTCACCAGCATATCAACCCGGTCCTGTCCTTCCTCGCCCATGCCAAGGATGCCGCCAGAGCAGACCTTGATCCCCGCTTCGCGCACCCGATTGAGCGTGTCGATCCGGTCCGCATAGGTGCGGGTGGTGATCACCTCGGGGTAAAACCGTTCCGAGGTGTCGACATTGTGGTTGTAGTAATCCAGGCCTGCATTTTTCAGGCGAATGACCTGCGTATCGTCGAGCATCCCCAGCGTCATGCAGCTTTCCATGCCCATGGCCTTGACGCCTTCGACCATGGCGATGAGCTGGTCCATGTCGCGTTCTTTGGGTTCGCGCCAGGCCGCCCCCATGCAATAGCGCGTGGCCCCGGCCTCTTTGGCCTTGCGGGCTTCGGACAGGACGCGCTCGACCTCGATCAGTTTGGAGGCGGTGAGTTTTGAGCCGTTCCGGGCTGATTGTGAGCAATAGGAGCAGTCTTCGGCGCAGCCGCCGGTCTTGATCGACAGCAGGCGCGACATCTGCACCTTGTTGGGGTCGAAATTGGCCCGATGCACGGTCTGGGCCTGAAACAGCAGGTCCATCAGCGGTTGGTCATGCAGGGCGAGCGCCTCTTCCCGGGTCCAGATTTTCTTGCCGTTTTCCATTTATAGATAAAACCCCGTTAGGTGACATTTGGTTGGAGATATTATCTATAGTTTTTGAAAAGGCAAGCGGTGCTTTGTGTCGGGACATGTGAAAAACGACTCCTGCGGTCGGAAATCGCCTGACAGGGGGCAGGGTGGGGCGCTATGTGAGAAGGGCGAAACAGGAGAAGAGACATGGCATTGGCATTGGGCGTGGATACGGGCGGCACCTATACGGATGCGGTTCTGATCGAAGATGAAAAGACGGTGATTGCCGCCGCCAAATCCCTGACCACGCGCCACGATCTGGCTGAGGGAATCGGTCTGGCGGCGCAGGCGGTGTTTGCGGAGGCTGGGGTGTCGCCCAAAGATGTGACACTCGCGTCGCTTTCGACCACGCTGGCCACCAATGCCCTGATCGAAGGGCAGGGCGAGCGGGTGGGGCTTGTCCTGATCGGTTTTGACGAAAAGGACATGGCGCGCAACGGGCTTTCCGAGGCGATTGGGGACGATCCTTTTGCGCTGGTCGCGGGCGGCCATGACTATGCCGGCAATGAGGCGGCCCCGTTGGATGAGGCGGCGCTGGTGGAATGGCTGGAGGCGCATGGTGATGAGGTGTCCGCCTTTGCGATCGGCGCGCAATTTGCCACCCGCAATACCGGGCATGAGCGGCGGGTGGCGGAGATCATTCAAGACCGTCTGGGCAAACCGGTCAGCTGCTCGCACCACCTGTCGGCCAAGCTGGGCGGTCCGAAACGCGCCCTGACCGCCGTGTTGAATGCGCGGCTGATCGGCATGATCAACCGGCTGATCACGCGGGCGCAGGCCCGGCTGGCTGAACTGGGTGTGGATGCGCCCTTGATGGTTGTGCGCGGGGATGGCGCGCTGATTTCGGCGGAGTTTGCGCTGGAGCGCCCGATTGAGACCATCCTCTCCGGTCCGGCGGCGAGCATTGTTGGCGCGCGTTGGATGACGGGTGTGGCCGAGGCGCTGGTCAGCGATATTGGCGGCACCACCACCGATGTGGCGCTGCTGCGCGATGGGCGCCCGGCGATTGATCCCGATGGCGCCCGCGTTGGCCCCTATCGCACCATGGTCGAAGCGGTTGCGATGCGCACCACCGGCCTGGGCGGAGACAGTGAGGCGCATCTGGTGAAAAGTGGCCTTGAGGGCCAGATCACCCTTGGCCCGCGTCGCGTCCTGCCGGTATCCTTGATTGCCACAGAAGCCCCTGATTTGGTGCATAAGGTATTGGATACACAGCTGAAAAGCACTTATCTGGGGGAGCATTTTGCCCGTTTCGTGCGCCCTGTGAAAGGGGCGCTGCGCACCGGGTTGAGCACGCGGGAAACCGGGCTGCTGGACCGGATCGGGGAGGAGATTCACGCGCTGGGGGAGGTGCTCTCCTCGCGGTTGGAATATATGGCGCTGCGCCGCCTGATCGAGCGCGGGCTGGTGCAGATTTCGGGCATCACCCCTTCGGATGCGAGCCATGTTCTGGGGCTGAATGCGGCCTGGGACCGGGCGGCGGCGGAAAAGGCGCTGGTGCTGTTTGGCCGCCAGCGCACCGGGGCGGGCAAGGTGCTGACGCAATCCGCCGAAGAGGTGGCGCGGATGATCATTGATCAGCTGACACACCAGACCGGGATCGCGCTGCTGGAAAGCGCCTTTGCGCAGGAAGAGGATGGGTTTGACCTGTCGCCAGAGGAGCTGGCCCGCCATGTGCTGACCCAGCGTGGGCTGGGCGCGCATCGTGGGCTTGTGCGCATCGACACCGGTCTGAACCTTCCGGTGGTGGGGCTGGGGGCGTCGGCGCCGACCTATTACCCCGCCGTTGGCGCGCGGCTGGGCTGTGAGATGAAACTGCCGCGCCACGCCCATGTGGCCAATGCCATTGGCGCGGTGGTGGGGCGGATCACCATTCGCCATAGCGCGAGTGTGACAAGCCCCTCCGAAGGCAAGTTCCGGGCGCATCTGGAACAGGGACCCGAGGATTTCCCTTCCGCTGATGCGGCCATGGCCCGGGTGGAAGAGCTGTTGTTGGTGCAAGCGCAGGCTGAGGCGGAAGCGGCGGGGGCGGAGGGGATCCACACCCGGGCAGATCGCAATATCCGGACCGCCACAATTGATGGGCGCGAGGTGTTTTTGGATGCGGATGTGAGTGCCGAGGCTTCGGGGCGCCCCCGGATTGCGGTTTGACGGGAGGGGCGCTGCCCCTCGACCCTGCGGGTCTCACCCCGAGGTATTTTCAGCAAGAAAAAGAGGGCCGGGAGCCGCATATGGGGGGCTCCCGGTTTTTCATGTGGTGGACGGTTTAGCTCGCTTGCGCGAGCAGGGAGGCATTGCCACCGGCTGCGGTGGTGTCGATACAGATGTGACGCTCCATCAGGCAGCGTGGACCGAAATCCTCGTCCGTGATCAGTGCCACCAGCGCACCGCTGCGGGCGGCGAGCGCACGGCGCATGTCGCGCAGGGGCGCCTCTTCTGCCCAGGACACCACGCCGTCGATCCCGGTCAGCGCGGTGAGGCTTGCGGGATCCAGTGTTCCGTCCACCGCGTGTTCGCCCGAGGCGCCGGGGGCAATGATCACACTGGTGCAGCCATGGGCCCGGGCAATTTCGGCCTGTTCTTTTGCGGCGGCCAATGTGGGGCCGGTGCAGAGGAACAGCCCGCGACCATAGACGGACAGCATGTTGCTTTCGCCGGTTGGGCCGGGCAGGGCGTCGCAGGTCAGGGCCCGCCGGGCGGGGCGGGGGGCTGCGTCAATTGCGGCCTGCAGGCGGGCCAGATCCACGGTTGATCCTGCCTCGGCGGCGAGGGTGCGGCTGTCGGGTTGGGTGAAGCGGGGCACGTAGTTCGGGCCGCCTGCCTTTGGGCCGGTGCCGGAAAGGCCCTCGCCCCCGAAGGGTTGAGATCCCACGATGGCGCCGATCTGGTTGCGGTTGATATACATATTGCCGACATTCAGCTGCGAGGTCACCTGTTCGACCCGATCGTCGATGCGGGTGTGCATCCCGAAGGTCAGCCCGAACCCGGTGGCGTTGATGGCGGCCACCACGTCGTCGAGCTCATCGGATTTAAAGGTGGCCACATGCATGACCGGACCGAACACTTCTTTTTCCAGATCGGCAATGCCGGAGACGGACAGAACGGTGGGGGCGATGAAGGTGCCGTCTTGCGGGGTGTTGAGTTCCTTCAGCAGGCGACCGTCGCGCCGCGCGGCCTCGATATAGTCCTGGATCTCGCGCCGGGCCCCTTCGTTGATGACCGGGCCGGTGTCGGTGGACAGGTTCCAGGGGTTGCCGACCACCAGTTCGTCCATTGCGCCATACAGCATCTTGAGGAACGGGGAGGCCACATCTTCCTGCACGTAAAGCATCCGCAGGGCTGAGCAGCGCTGGCCGGCGGATTGGAAACTTGAGGCCACGATATCCTTGATCGCCTGTTCGGGCAGGGCGGTGCTGTCGACGATCATGGCGTTCAGCCCGCCGGTTTCGGCGATCAGCGGGGCGCCGGGGGCGACGCCTTCGGCCATGGCGCGGTTGATGGTCTGGGCGGTGGCGGTGGAGCCGGTGAAGCAGACGCCTTTGATGCGCGGATCCGAGGTGATGCGCGCGCCGACAACCGATCCGCGACCGGGCAGGAGTTGCAGGGCTGAGACTGGCACGCCGGCCTCATGCATCAGCTGCACGGCGCGGGTGGCGATGATGGCGGTGGGTTCAGCCGGTTTTGCCAGCACGCCATTGCCTGCTGCCAGGGCTGCGGCAATCTGGCCCGAGAAGATCGCCAGTGGGAAGTTCCAAGGTGAAATGCAGGCCATCACCCCGCGGGCGGGCAGTTTCTGTTCCAGACCCCGCGCTGCGTAATAGCGCAGGAAGTCGACCGCTTCGCGCAGCTCGGCAATGGCATCCATCGGCGTTTTCCCGGCTTCGCGGATGAGGATGGCAAAGATTTCGCCGAAATGTTCTTCGTAAAGATCGGCGGCGCGGTTCAGCACCTCGGCGCGGGTGGCGGCATCCGCATCCCAGGGGGCGGCGGCGTTCAGCGCGGTTTCCACATCTTTGGCGGAGACCTGAGTGACCTCGCCCAGCACGTCTGAAGGGTTGGCGGGGTTGATCACCTTATGCGCGCTGTCCCCTTCCACATCGCCTGCGATCAGCGGGCCCACGGCCCAGGTTTTGGTTTTGAACGGGGTGCGGGCGGCCACAATATCGGCCAGGTCGTCTTCATCATGCAGATCCCAGCCTTTCGAGTTGACCCGTTCCGAACCGAACAGGTTTGCAGGCGTTTTGACCGCGGCGTTCTGCCCCCCTGCGCCATAGGCCTCAAACGGGTCGGCGGCGACGGTTTCGGCGGGCACGTCTTCGTCGACGATCTGGTTCACGAAAGAGGAGTTGGCGCCGTTTTCAAGCAGGCGGCGCACCAGATAGGCCAGGAGGTCGCGATGGGCGCCGACCGGGGCATAGATGCGGCAGCGGGTGCCGTTTTGTTTCAGCACAATGTCGTGCAGGCTTTCGCCCATCCCGTGCAGGCGCTGGAATTCAAACGATCTGTTGTCGCCGGCCATCTGCAGGATCGCGGCCACGGTGTGGGCGTTGTGGGTCGCAAATTGCGGGTAGATCCGGTTGGTCATCCCCAACAGCTTGCGGGCGTTGCAGATATAAGAGATGTCGGTGGCAAGTTTGCGGGTATAGACCGGGAAGCCCTTCAGCCCTTCGACCTGCGCGCGTTTTACCTCGGTGTCCCAATAGGCCCCTTTCACCAGGCGCACCATGATCTTGCGATCCAGATCTTCGGCCAGTGTATAAAGCCAGTCGATCACTTGGGCGGCGCGTTTGCCATAGGCCTGCACCACCACGCCAAACCCGTCCCAACCGGCCAGCGAGGGGTCGCGCAGCACGGTTTCGATCACATCCATCGACAGTTCCAGCCGGTCGGCCTCTTCCGCGTCGATATTGAAGCCCATCCCGGCGGCCTTGGCCTGTTGGGCCAGTTTTAGCGTCACCGGCACCAGCTCGCTCATCACCCGGTCGCGCTGTCCCACTTCGTAACGCGGGTGCAGGGCGGACAGTTTGATCGAGATGCCCGGATTTTCACGAATGTCACCTGAGCGGCATTCCGCGGCCAGATTGGCAATCGCATCGGAATAGGCGGTGAGGAAGCCCTTGGCGTCTTCGGCGGTCAGCGCCGCTTCGCCCAGCATGTCATAGGAATAGGTATAGCCTTCCTTTTCCTTCTTCTTGCCCCGCTTCACGGCTTCTTTGATGGTTTCCCCCAGCACGAACTGCGCGCCCATCTCTTTCATCGCGCGGCCAACAGCCGCCCGGATCACCGGTTCACCCAGCCGTTTCACGGCGCCCTTGAGCGTGGCAATCACCCCTTCGCCTTCTTGTAAAACCTTGCCGGTCAGCATCAGGGCCCAGGTCGAGGCATTGACCAGAGAGGAGGAGGATTGGCCAAGGTGCTGGCCCCAGGACGAGGGGGCGATCTTGTCTTCGATCAGCGCGTCGATCGTATCTGCATCGGGCACGCGCAGCAGCGCCTCGGCCAGGCACATCAGGGCGACGCCTTCGCTGGTCGACAGGCCATATTCGGCCAGGAACACTTCCATCAGCCCCGGATCGCTGTGGCCGCGAATGTCCTCGACCAGCCGGGTGGCGGCATTGCGGGCCATGGCGCGCTCGGCGGCGCTGAACGGGTGGGCGGCGGTCAGGTCGGCCAGCACGGCACGCTCGTCGCGCAGGTGATTTGCGCGCAGGGTGGAGCGGATATGGGTCAGCTTGGTCATTGCGGTCCTCGTGAGAGTGGGCCGTGTCAAAGGTCGGCGGGGTTTCTAGGTTGGATAAGTGTAGCGTAGAACAAAAAGGCAGAATGCCTAAAGTGATTGAGTTTGTGGCCCAAGGGACCTATTTTGCCGTTCAGAATGGGTCAAAGGATATGAAGAATGGCTGAAAATGGGAATCTCGACCGATATGACCGGGAAATATTGAAGATTCTGTCGGGGGAGGGGCGCCTGCCGGTGACCGAGCTTGCAAACCGGGTGGGCCTGTCCAAGACACCGTGCCAGCTGCGCATGAAGCGCCTGATGGCTGAGGGGTATATCCACGGCTTCAAGGCGATGCTGGATCCAGAGAAGCTTGGGCTGGATCAGGTCGTGTTTGTCGAGGTGGAGTTGACGGATACAACCGAAGCGGCGCTGAGCGCGTTTAATGCGGCGGTGCAGGCGGCGCCTGAAATCGAACAGTGCCACATGATTGCCGGGGCGTTTGATTATCTGCTGAAGCTGCGCACGCGCGACATGCAATCCTATCGCACCATTCTGGGAGAGGTGATTTCCGGCCTGCCTTTTGTGGCCAGCACCTCGACCCATGTGTCGATGCAATCGGTCAAGGACGAAGCCTTCTGACCCAGAGGGGGTATTTGAAATGAAACAGGTAAAATGAAACAGGGGGACGCATGCGCCCCCCTGCCGTGTTCTGTTGTCCCGTCGGGATATTGAGCGGGATCTTAGAAATGGACCGATTTCGCGGTGCTGGGCACGTCTTGCGGCGGGGCGAATTTGGTCAGGTCGATACCGTCCACGGCGGCCTTGTATTCCTCAAGGGTCGGGGTGCGGCCAAGAATGGCGGACAGGACCACAACCGGGGTCGAGGCGAGCAGGCTTTCGCCTTTCTTCTCGGGCAGGTCGGCCACGACGCGGCCCTGGAACAGGCGGGTTGAGGTGGCCAGCACCGTATCCCCTTTTTCGGCCTTTTCCTGGTTGCCCATGCACAGGCTGCAGCCCGGACGTTCGAGATAGAGAATGTTCTCATACTCGGTCCGTGCCTGGGTTTTCGGGAACAGGTCGTCAAACTCGAAGCCCGAATATTTCTGCAAGATCTCCCAGTCGCCTTCTTCCTTCAGCTCATCAATGATGTTGTAGGTCGGGGCCGCCACCACAAGCGGGGCCTTGAAGGTGACAGAGCCATGGATCTTTTCGAGGTTCTTCAGCATCTGTGCCACGATCTTGATGTCGCCCTTGTGCACCATGCACGAGCCGACAAAGCCCAGATCCACGGTCTTTTCTGCGTTGTAATACGAGATCGGACGGATCGTGTCGTGGGTGTAGCGCTTGGACACATCGTCGTTGTTCACATCCGGGTCAGCGATCATCGGCTCAACGATCTGGTCCAGATCCACCACAACTTCGGCAAAGTATTTTGCGTTGTCATCCGGGGTCAGGGCAGGATTTTCGCCCGACTTGATCTCGGCAATGCGCTTGTCCGCTTTGTCGATCAGGCCCTGCAGGGTCTGGCCTGCATTGTCCATGCCCTTGTCGATCATGATCTGGATGCGCGACTTGGCCAGTTCCAGCGACCCGATCAGCGTCTCGTCATTCGAGATACAGATCGAGGCTTTCGCCTTCATCTCGGCGGTCCAGTCGGTGAAGGTGAAGGCCTGGTCAGCCAGCAATGTGCCGATATGCACCTCGATGATGCGGCCCTGGAACACGTTGTCGCCATGTTGCTGCAGCATCTGGGCCTGGGTGGCGTGCACCACGTCGCGGAAATCCATGTGATCGGCCATCTGACCTTTGAAGGTCACTTTCACCGATTCCGGGATCGGCATGGCGGCCTCACCAGTGGCCAGCGCCAGCGCCACGGTGCCGCTATCTGCGCCAAAGGCCACGCCTTTGGACATACGGGTGTGGCTGTCGCCGCCGATGATCACGTCCCAGTCATCCACGGTGATGTCATTCAGCACCTTATGGATCACGTCGGTCATGGAATGATAGACGCCTTTCGGGTCACGCGCAGTGATCAGGCCAAAATCATTCATGAACTGCATCAGTTTCGGAATGTTGGCCTGTGCCTTCTTGTCCCACACAGACGCGGTGTGACAGCCTGACTGATAGCCCACGTCAACCGACGGGGAAATCACGGTGGCGGCCATCGCCTCGAGTTCCTGCGCGGTCATCGGGCCGGTGGTGTCCTGCGACCCGACAACGTTCACCTTCACCCGCACATCCGAACCGGCATAGAGCGTCTTGCCGGGGGTGGTGCCGCGGGCGTTACGGTTGAAGATCTTCTCAACCGCGGTCAGGCCCTGACCTTCGATCGAAATCTCTTTCGACGGTGCGTAAGCGGATTTCAGTTCCTGCCCCAGGGCTTCGGCTGCAAATGTCTGCAGTTTCTTGCCGAAGACCACGGCGTAAGAGCCGCCAGCCTTCATGAATTCGAGCTTCTGCGGGGTGAAGGAGGCAGACACGTCGGTCAGTTCGGTGCCGTCCGCATCATAGAGTTTCTTGGTTTTGGTGTTGATGGTCAGCACCTTGCCGGTTTCCACCGAATAGGTCTGTTCCAGCACCGGGTCGCCGTTTTCATCCAGAACCGCATTGCCATCAGCGTCGGTCTTCTTGACCCAGTTTTTCAGGTCGATGCCGATCCCGCCGGTCACGCCAACAGTGGTCAGGAAAATCGGCGAGATGCCGTTGGTGCCGGCCACAACCGGGGCGATGTTGATAAACGGCACATAGGGGCTGGCCTGCTTGCCCATCCACAGCGCCACGTTGTTGATCCCGGACATACGCGAGGATCCCACACCCATGGTGCCTTTTTCCGAAATCATCATCACGCGCGCATCGGGATGCGCCTTTTGCAGGGCGCGGATCTCGTCCTGCGCTTCGGGGGTGATGAAACACTGGCCGTGCAATTCGCGGTCAGCGCGCGAATGCGCCTCGGCGCCCGGCGACATCAGGTCGGTCGAAATATCCCCTTCGGCGGCGATATAGGTGACCACTTTGATCTCTTCTTCCACCTCGGGCAGCTTGGTGAAGAACTCAGCCTTGGCATAGCTTTCCAGGATGTCCTTGGCCACGGCATTGCCGGCCTTGTAGGCGTCTTCCAGACGGTCAGTATCTGCTTCGTAAAGGAAGACCTGCGTTTTCATGACCTCAGCCGCCTGAGCGGCGATGGCGGCATCCTCTCCCAGAGCCAGGTCCAGAAGCACATCAATCGACGGGCCGCCCTTCATGTGCGACAGCAGTTCAAAGGCGAAATCCGGGGTGATTTCGGCCACGCTGGCCGTGCCCAGAATGATCTCTTTCAGAAAGGCCGCTTTCACACCAGCGGCAGAGGTGGTGCCGGGCAGGGTGTTGTAAATGAAGAACTTGAGGCTGTCTTCGCGGTGTTCGTTGCCGGTGTCCTTGATCTGTTCGATCAGCTCGGCAACCAGGTCACCACCGTCAATCGGCTTGGGGTTCAGGCCTTGGGCCTTACGGGTTTCGATCTCGGTCAGATAGTCGGTATACAAGCTCATGACGATCCCTACGCGTTAGAGTTTGGTTTCAGCTTTCGACGCCGGGGCAGAGCAGAATCTGGCGGGCCGGGGGAAGCTAGCTATGGGTGATATATTTCAGCATACATTTGTATGCAACCCCTTTTGCCCTGAAAATTAAGGGCAATCCCAAAGATATTTCCCCGAGATTTCCCAGTAATCCCCCCGAGGCCCTTCTGTAATCCTCCTGCGATCCAACTGATAAATTCCAGATGGAGACCTGGTTGAAGGCCATAACGAATCCCCGGCAACATAGGGCAGGGCGGGTGCTCTGTCACCTGTCCGTCTGGTCCATGGGCGGGTATTGCCAAGTTGTTTGTCCTATCTGGTTGCTGTAGGTGGTTTTCATGAAAATTCCGCCTGATATGCCGCGCCTTAAGGGCTTTCGTCTTCCCCGTGAGATCATCGCCTACGCGGTCTGGGCGTATCACCGCTTCGCCTTGAGTACGGCGGATGTTGAGGATCTTCCGACCGCGCCGCTGTCAACTCAACGCAGCTTCATACCGCCACGCCCGCACCGATGCTTTCAACCTCTGGGCTGACTACACCGCCGAAATGGCGGCATGAGACATGCCTTTGCCTGTCCTTCGCAATCTGCCCTAAACAACTTGGCAATACCAGACATTGCGCTTTATGCCACTTCAAAGGCCGGGTTGATCGGCCTGACCAAAACTCTGCATTGGAAATCGCCCCCGAGGTTCGGGTGAATGCGGTTTGCCCGGACAGATCGAAACCAGAATGATGACCAAGACCCTGAAGATTACTGGTCGCCACACGCTTCTGGAGCCGAGGATACCCAGCGGGCGCCTGGGACAAGCGAAAGATATCGCCGGAGTGGTGCTTTGGCTTATGCTTCCGGCTTCACGGGGCTCCAGAGGCGCAGGTCTGTGTCGGCCTCGTAGCCCTTGCCATTCGGGAAACTGACCAATTCCAGCTGCATCCCCCACGGCGTCAGGAAATACACCCAGGTCTGACCTGCCGATGGCCCCTCATGGCGCACGACCGGATCGCCGAGGATCTCAACCTCATGGGCGCGCAGCCAAGTCAGGGTCGCGTCGAAATCGTCAGAATAAAAGGCCAGATGATGACCGCCGACATCGCTGTTTTTCGGCGGTTCGGCGCGCTGGTCTGGTGCATCATACTCGAATACCTCGAAATTCGGCCCATGCCCGCAGCGAAAGAACCGCAATTTCTTCATGACGGTGCGCGGGTGGATATTCAGCTGACGTGTCATCCAGTCGTTGTCGAACTTGAAAGGCCCCAGATCATAAAATTGCTCGCAGCCGAGCACATCGACGAAAAAGCGCGTGGCCTCATCAAGGTCGGGTACGGTGAAGCCGATATGCTCGACCCCGCGAAGTCCTGGCACTTTTGTCTTACTCATTGCTTTCCCCTCGGTCTGCGGGCTGTCGCGCATGATCCTGATCGGTGCCTTTTGGGGCCTGTTCAGTCCCGATCCCGGTGGGGTAACGCACCGCAGTCGTGAATTCCGGTGTCTCGTGCAAGCACCAGTAAAGATCCTGCACGGCGCGGGTCAGGGCGCCCGGAGTTCCCTCGCCCACAGCTTGTGCGTCGATCTTCGTGACCGGCATGATCCCGCCTGCGGTGCTTGTCACGAAGACTTCGTCGGCGGTCTCAAGCTCTGTCCGATCGACGGGGCGGACCTCGACGTTCAGCTGCAACCGGTCCGCCGTTTCAATGACCGTCCGGCGCGTCATTCCTTCAAACAGGTTGGTATCCGGGGTCGAAAGGGTGTTGTTCTTGACGACAAAGAGGTTGAAGCCGGCACCTTCCGTCAGCTTGCCATCGGGTCCGGGATGGACCGCAATCAGCGCCTCGCGCTCATAGGCCTCCAGAATGCCTGCGGTCAGATCCAGCCAGTGAAAGTTCTTGATCCGCAGATCGACCGCCCTGGAGGAAATCCGTTCGTTGGAAGCCACAATCATGTGGACACCGGTTTTCTGCTGCTCGGGGGTTGCGATCCAGACAAAGGGCTGCGCGAAAGCGGTGAACCGGTTCTTGCACTCTTTCGGGTTTCGTGACCCCGAGGGCGGCACTCCGCGCGTGCAGGTCATCTGGACGTAAGCATTACGCAAGCCGCTGCGGGCAACGCATTCGTGCAGCACATTTTTGACCTGCTCCGGGGTCTCATCAATGGACATCCCAAGGGCCGCGATCGACGTGAAGAAACGTTCGACGTAATCGTCCAGGCGAAAGAACCTGCCATTCCAGACATGGGTCACATCATATGTCGCGTCCGACCTGACGAAGCCGCGATCCAGCATTGAGATGACCGCGTTTTGCAACGGCACATATGTCGTACCATCATAGGCGATGCCCTGCCCTTGCGGCGCGGGGTCGGACCCGGGTGTCAAAAACGTCATGATTGCACCTTGGCGATTACGACATCGGTGGCATCACACCCCATCGGGGCATCATCAAACTGTGACTTTATTCTTTTACCAATCATCTTTCCCCCACGTGACAGCGAGTCTGCATTTCTTTCGGCGCTACTTTGCAGGACTCTTATTTTATATTTTATAAATTGTAAATATTCTGCAAGCAGCAGTGCTTTGAACCTTATGGCCGCGGACATCAGGTGAGGGTGAACTGGCGCTTAAAAAAGAAAGATCAGGATAAAGGGATCGGGCATCCCTATTCGACCCGACAAACCTTGGGGTGTAGAAAACTGATAATTTATCAGTTACCAACGAAGTCACGCGACAAGCCGAAAGTGCTGCGCCAAAGACCTGTGAAAGCGTAGTGGGCCCATGAGCCACCTACATTAAATCCATTGAGGCCCGCAGTTGAGTATTGGAAACCCTATTACACCCGATCAAGCGCCCTCTTCTTCCGGCACACACCGTATATCCGGCGCGGCACCCAACAAGATCTCTAAAGGAAGCCTGTCGTTGCGTGTCTATCAGGTTCTTCGAACCGGCCTGTTGGAAGGGCAGTATGCCCCAGGGCAACGGATGATCCTGCAAGACCTTGCCGATCAGATCGGGACATCCATTACCCCCGTTCGCGAAGCCTGCCTGCGCCTTGTCAGCGAGGGGGCTCTTGAATACAAATCGGGCCGGTTCGCACAGGTCCCCGAGTTGACCAAGGATCGCTACCGGTCGGTCATTCTGGTCAGGACGCCGCTGGAGGAGCTGGCGGCGAGACTGGCCGCCGAAAGGATATCACCGCAGGAACTCCAGACCCTGAAAGAGGTGAACGAAACATATCAATCCTCCCGCCTTCCCGAACAGCGCGGCGCGGCCTATCGCAGCAATATCGAGTTTCACTTCGGGGTATATAAGGCGTCACGAGAGGAGACCCTTGTAAGCCATATCGAGCAGCTTTGGGTCATGATGGGTCCAATGCTGTCGCGATATTTCGAAGGCGCGATTGAAACCTATCGGGGCGATGATGTGCATGACAAGGTGATTGACGCTCTTGCCAGACGGGACAGCGACGCCGCCGAAAAATGGATCTCCGCAGATATCGACCAGGGACGAAACGCGTTTCTGCAAACACTTGAGGCCAACGCCCCGGACCTTGAAGGGCAGAGCGTTAGGCGATGAGGGTCGCGGCGTTGTGAGGGGCACGAAACCTACGGCCCAAAGCCCCTTTCCCCCAATAAGAGCCGTCTCTATTTCGGCAGGCTTGCGACGTGTTTCTTAACCTCTTCGCTCAAAGTGTCTTTGAATATTCCTGCCGCCATACCAAGGGGGCGCGACTTCCTGTGAACCAGATAGCACCCGATCTTGACCCGGCTTCCGGGAACCCGGAGTTCACGGATCGACCCTTTGCCCTCCCAGAATGCCGCGAAGGCCAGCGGGACAAATCCCAGATAACGTGAAGACAGGATCAGCAGGATCCGGGACAGAATGGTTGGTGCGGAGGCTTGAAAACTGAGGCCAGACAGGAAGTTTCTAAACTCCTCGGTTTGCGTGACGCCGGTGCGGACAAAACTGTAGCGCTGCAAAATCTCATATGACAACTCTGCCTCGGGTATGTTGAACAGCGGGTGATCGGCACCACAGAAAAGCCCCATCTCTTCTTCAAACATCGGCATGAGGTTCAACGCATCACTGCTCCGAATTAACCCGGTGAATCCAAGGTCAGCATTGCCTTCCAGAACAGATTCCAGAACGCGATCAGGGGCGGTCATCCGGATCTTCAGGTCTAGTTGAGGATAATGTTCGTTCATCTTGGCGATGGTCGACGCGATGGGCTGTTCCATTTCAAAGATGAAACTGTCGTCGATCATCACGCTGACTTCGCCCTCAAGCCGATGCGACGCGGACCCGACAAAATCCGAGAACCGGTTGATTTCGGACATCAGCTGTTCTGTCGCCGTGTGGATCAGGCGACCCTGTTCGGTCAGCGCAAACCCCGATCTGCCACGCTCGCACAAGCGCACCCCAAGCCGCTGTTCCAGCTTGGATAATCCGATACTGATCGCTGACTTGCTTTTGTTCAGGCGCGGCTCGGCCGCTGTGATGCCGCCTGCGGCCACAATTTCCATGAACTCGCGCAGCAAGGACACATCAACGTCCGAAAGATTGCCGCTAAAGGGCGAGCGTTGTCGCATGGAATGACCTTTACTCTGATCGTTTGTTTCGTTTTGTTTAACTTAAGTCATCAAATTTGAAATTTATAGCCTAACTTTCACGGTATAGACCCTCCATTCAGAAACCAAAGGGGGGGCAATGCAAAGTTCGGGCAACACATACGATGTGACAATTATTGGTGCGGGGATCGTCGGACTTGCGACTGCTCATTTTTTGCACCAATCCGCACCGGATCGGAAAATTGTCGTCATCGACAAGGAACCTGGACCCGGCCTGCATCAAACCGGACATAATTCCGGCGTCATTCATGCCGGAATCTATTATGCGCCCGGCAGCCTCAAGGCCAGGCTATGCACCGCCGGTGCCAAGGCTACAAAAGACTTCTGCGACACCCATAAGATCGCGTATGAGAATTGCGGCAAACTGATTGTTGCGACCGACGCGTCAGAAATACCCGCATTGGACGAATTGGAACGCCGCGCCACCCAGAACGGGCAGGTTGTCCAGCCGGTGAGCCGCGAAGAGCTTGCCGAGCGCGAACCCATGGTGCGCGGCGTGCGCGCGCTGTTTTCCCCAGCCAGCGGTATCGTTGATTATGGCGAGATTTGCCGGGTGCTGCACAGGACGTTAGAAAGCTCAGGTGTGGATTTCCTGTTCGGTCAGGCCGTCACAGGGCTTGAGGAGCGCACGGATGAAACCGTGGTGACCACATCTGGCGGCGCCCTGTCAACACGTCTGGTGGTGGCCTGCGCCGGGTTGCAGGCGGACCGTATCGCGGCCCTGTCCGGGGTTGCGGATGACTTTCGCATCATCCCTTTTCGCGGCGAATACTATCGGGTCGCAGACCGCTCAAAGGTACAGGTCAACCACCTGATCTATCCTGTGCCGGACCCGTCCCTTCCGTTTCTTGGCGTTCATCTGACGAAAATGATCGGCGGCTATTCCACAGTTGGCCCCAATGCGATGTTTTCGCTGGGTCGGGAAACCTATGCGGGCAACCGGCCCGATTGGGCGGATCTGGGTCGGTCGCTGGCGTTTCCCGGGTTTTGGAAACTGATGGCGCGCAGCCTGCGGCCTGGCCTTCATGAGCTTAGCGGATCGCTGCTGAAATCCGTCTACCTGAAACGATGCCAGAAATACTGCCCGGATCTGAAGCTCGAAGACCTTGAACCCTATGAACCCGGGATCCGCGCCCAGGCGGTCGGTGCCGATGGCAAGATGATCGACGATTTCCTGCTGCGCGAAACGCGCCACTCGATCCATGTCTGCAACGCCCCGTCGCCCGCAGCGACCTCTGCCTTTCCGATCGGAGAGGAGATCGGCGCGCGCGCCCTGAAAAAACTCAAAGAATAAATTCACCATCCAAGGGAGGAAAATATGAAACTTGGAACCAAACTGATGGGCGGCATTGCCCTGACAACAGTGATGGCGGCCAGCGCCGCACAGGCACGTGACCTGACGGTCATCAGCTTCGGCGGCGCCTATCAGGAGGCACAGCGCAAAGCTTACTTCGAGCCTTATATCGCCGAACACGGCCCGCTGCGTGATGAGGCCTATAATGGCGAGCTGGCCAAGATCAAGGCCATGGTCGAAACCGGCGACATCACCTGGGATGTGGTGCAGATGGAAGGGCCCGAACTGGAGAACGCCTGTGACGAGGGTCTGATCGAGCGCATCGACTGGGATCGCCTCGGCGGCAAGGAACAGTTCATCGACAGCGCGCCTATGGGCGATTGCGGCGTGGGCACCATCGTCTATTCGGTGATCCTGGCCTATGACACGTCCAAACTGGGCGATGACGGCCCGCAAAGCTGGGCAGATTTCTGGAACGTCGAACGCTGGCCCGGCAAGCGTGCGTTGCGCAAATCCGCCAAGTTCACGCTGGAAACCGCACTCATGGCTGATGGCGTTGCCGTAGACGACCTCTATGACGTGCTCTCCACGCCTGAAGGTGTCGAGCGCGCCTTCGCCAAGCTTGATGAGATCAAGGACCATATCCAGTGGTGGGAATCCGGTGCCCAGCCGCCGCAATGGCTGGCTGCGGGCGATGTGGTCATGACCAGCGCCTATAATGGCCGCATTTCCACTGCCGTATCGGAAGGTCAGGATTTTGCCACCGTGTGGGATGGCCAGATCTATAACCTTGATGGCTGGGCGATTGTCAGCGGGACCGAGAACATGGATGCCGCCTATGATTTTGTGAACCTGACCAACCAGCCCGAGCGGCAGGCGGTTCTGTCCAACACCATCCCCTATGGCACGATCCACCCGGCGGCCGGGGCTTCTGTGGCACCCGAGGTCAAGTCGCAGCTTCCGACGGCACCGGAAAATCTGGGAAATGCGCTGCATCAGAGCACCGACTTCTGGATCGACCACATCGAAGAGCTGAACGAGCGGTTCAACAACTGGGCCTCCCAGTAATCCCGTAAACCGCTCTCAAGGGCCGGCTGATCTCTCCCCTAGGCCGGCCCACGAAACCCGTCGAACCAAAGGCCCAATCATGACCTTTCTTTCTTCCCCCGCCGACGCGGGATCCCTTCAGGCCAGGCCGGCGGCATCAGGCCTAAAGCGCGAATTGGCCCGCGCAAACCGACGCAAAACACGTTCTGCCGCGCTTTTGGTCCTGCCCCTGCTTGCATTGGTAATCGTGTTCTTCGCCCTGCCAATTCTCGGATTGTTGACCGGCGCAGTGCATAGTCCGACTTACGCTGATAATTTCCCCCGCTCCGCAGAACACCTGCGCGCGGATGCTCCGTTTGACGAAGCCTTCTACGAAGCCTTGTTTCAGGATATCCGCGAAGCAGACGAGGCCCGCACCACCGGCAAAGTGGGGCGTAGGCTTAATCAGGATCAGCCGGGTTTCTCCACCATGCTGAAAAGCGCCAGCCGCGCCAGCCGCCGCACAACCCCGGAACCGGGCACATTCGCCGATTGGTTCGCGGAGCGCGATGACCGCTGGACCGACCCCGAATATCTGGCTGCCATGCGTCGTTCGGCACAGCCAAACACCGATTTTTACCTGCTCAAATCGCTGGATCTGGAACGTGATATCGAGGGCAATCTGGTCCGCGTGGATCCCGATCAGGCACTTTTCGTCAATGTTTTTCTGCGCACATTGCTGATCAGCCTCGCCGTGACATTGATCTGCTGCGTGCTGGGGTATCCGCTGGCCTGGTCGCTGGTGCAGGCAAGCCCGAAATGGCGCAACCTGATGCTCTTGGGCGTGCTCTTTCCCTTCTGGACATCACTGCTGGTGCGCACGGCGTCCTGGGTCATCGTTTTGCAAAAGGAAGGGCCGATCAACTCTGCGCTTCAGGGCCTCGGCCTGATCGACGCGCCGCTGACGCTGGTCTTCAACCGCTTCGGCGTCCTGATCGCACTCACTCACATCCTTCTGCCGTTTCTGGTTCTGCCGCTTTACAGCGTGATGAAGGCCATCCCGCGCGACTACATGCGTGCGGCCAAAAGCCTTGGGGCGCGACCGGTTTATGCCTTCCTCACCGCCTATTTCCCCCAGACCCTGCCGGGGCTGAGCGCAGGGGCGATCCTCGTCTTCATCATGTCCATCGGATATTATATCACCCCCGCCCTCGTCGGTGGCCCGAAGGATCAGATGATCAGCTATTTCATCGCATTCTACACCAACAATACGATCAACTGGGGGCTGGCCTCGGCGCTGGCGCTGAACCTGCTGATCGTCACGATGGTGCTCTATGCCCTGTATCAACGCATCACCGGCAATGGCCGCGTGTCGATGGGAGTGTAAGCCATGTTTGATCCTTCCCTGACCCGTGCCGAGAAATTGACCGTGCTGGCCACCTACGTTACCTCGGTCCTTATTCTGGGGTTTCTGGTGCTGCCCATCATCACCATCATCCCGCTATCCTTCACCCATGACAGCATCCTGAGCTATCCGGTCGAACGCTGGAGCCTGCGCTGGTACCGGGTGCTGTGGGAAAACCCGATCTGGGGCGAAGTGCTGAAGAACAGTCTGGTCATTGCTGCGGCATCGACGGTCGTGGCAACCGCCCTGGGCACGCTGGCGTCCATCGGCTTGACACGACGCCATTGCCCAGCTCCGGGCCTGATGACCGCGTTCCTGCTGACGCCCATGATCGTGCCGGTGATCATCACCGGGGTGGCCTCTTACTTCTTTTATACCAAACTGGGTCTGACCAATTCCTTTGCCGGCATGATCCTGGCCCACAGCATCCTTGGCACACCCTTCGTGGTCATCACCGTGACGGCCACCCTGCAAGGTTTCGACCAGAACCAGCGGCGGGCGGCCTATTCGCTGGGCGCGCGACCGTGGTTCGCCTTTACCTCTGTGATCATGCCGCAAATCGCACCGGGGATCCTGTCGGGCGCACTCTTTGCATTCATCACCTCGTTTGACGAGGTCATCGTCGCGCTCTTCATTGCGGGAACCGAGCAATACACCCTGCCCCGGCAGATGTTCTCGGGCATCCGCGAAAACCTTGACCCCACAATCGCCGCAGTGGCCACCGTGATGATCGCCGTTTCCATCGCGATCCTGGCACTGGCGCAATATGCCGCGGCACGCGGCCAGAAGAACGGATAAGAAAATGGACAATTTCGTAGAATTCGACGGCATTCAGAAGACCTATGATGGTGAAAACCTTGTCATCAAGGATCTGAACCTTTCGATCGCAAAGGGGGAATTTGTGACCCTGCTTGGCCCTTCGGGATCGGGCAAGAGCACGGCCCTGATGTTGCTGGCGGGGTTCGAGCCACCAACCCGCGGCACGATCCGGCTGAACGGCAAAACGCTCAATAGTGTCGCGCCTTTCAACCGCAACATCGGCATGGTTTTTCAGAACTACGCCCTGTTCCCGCATATGACCGTGGCCGAGAATGTCGCCTATCCGCTTCGTGTGCGTAAATTTGGCAAATCCGAGATTGAGGACCGCGCCCGAAAAGCACTCGATCTGGTTCAGCTGGGATCATTTGGCGCGCGTTACCCAAAGCAGCTTTCGGGTGGTCAGCAACAGCGTGTCGCCGTTGCGCGCGCCCTCGTCTTTGACCCGGAACTGGTCCTGATGGACGAACCCCTTGGCGCGCTCGACAAGAAGTTGCGCGAAGAAATGCAGGTCGAGATCAAGCACATTCACGAAAACCTTGGCATCACCATGGTCTTCGTGACCCATGATCAGGACGAGGCACTGACCATGTCCGACCGGATTGCTGTCTTCGAAGATGGCCGTATCCAGCAAATCGACAAACCGGCAACGCTTTACGAGCGCCCCGCCAACCAGTTCGTTGCCGATTTCATCGGCGAGACCAACATGCTGCCAGCAAGCATCGCAGAGCGCAGCGACACGGATGTCACATTGCATCTACCCACAGGCGAGGTGGTCCACGCGACTGCCGCCGGGGACGTGTCATCGGGCACAAGTGCCGTGTTGTCAGTGCGCCCGGAGCGGATGACCATCAACGCCACCGGTGCGGCAACCAATGCTCTTTCGGCAAAGCTGGTGGAAACCATCTATCACGGCGCCAGCGCGAAGATGATTTTCGAACTGACAGACGGCAGTCAGATTGTGACGCAACTTCGGGCTGGTAACCCGCTGGTCAGCATGGCCAAAGGAACACCTGCCCAGCTGTCGTTTGACAGCAAGGATGCCCGCGCCTTTGCAACCGCCGCCGCGCATATAGGAGCATAGGATATGGCAGAGATAAAAGCTGATCATCGCAAACCTATCGTCGCCGTGACCGGCGCAAGCCGTGGGATCGGCCATGCGATCGTCAGGCATTTTCACAATAACGGGTGGGAAGTCATCACTCTGGCGCGGACCCCGTTTTCTGATTACTGCCCCTGGGCCGATGGAATTGTGCGGCACATCGAGGTGGACCTGTCAAAAGGTCAGTCTATTTTGGATGCCGCCGCACATCTGCGCCGCTTAATCGGCGGTCGCGGCCTGAATGCCCTGGTCAACAACGCCGGCATCTCGCCCAAAGGGCCGGCGGGCGGGCGGATGAATGCCCTCAACACCCCGATCCAGACCTTTCTGGATGTGCAGCATGTCAACCTGGTGGCCCCCCTGATGCTGTGCCAGGAACTGATGGAGCCGTTGCGGCAGGTCAGAGGATCGGTCGTCAACGTTTCCTCTATCGCTGCCCATCAGGTCCACCCCTTCGCCGGTGCGGCCTATGCCGTGTCCAAGTCGGGCCTCACGACCCTGACCCGCGAGCTAGCGCATGAGTTCGGCCATTCGGGCGTGCGGGTCAATTCGGTGGCACCCGGTGAGATTGAAACCGCGATCCTGTCGCCCGGCACACAAGAGATCGTCGACCGGGAAGTTCCGATGAAGCGCCTCGGTCGTCCCGAAGAAGTGGCAGAGGTGGTTCACTTCCTGGCCAGCACACAATCCTCCTATGTCACCGGCTCGGAAATCCCGATCAACGGTGGTCAGCACATCTAACACTGTACGAACAAGGCACCCCTATGAACGATAAGCAATTCCTCCCCAATTCCCCCGAGGCCCGCGACATCGCCTATCACTTCCACGGCTACACCAATGCCGCGGCACATACCGAGACCGGCCCGATGATCATCGAGCGCGGTGAAGGCATCTATGTCTATGACAGCGAGGGCACCCGCTATATCGAGGCGCTCTCCGGCCTCTGGAGCGCTGCGGTTGGCTTTAACGAACCGCGCCTTGCCAAGGCGGCGGCCGATCAGATGGCGAAACTGCCCTTCTATCACAACTTTGGTCACAAATCGCACGGGCCTGCCATTGATCTGGCAGAAAAGCTGATCTCGCTTGCGCCGGTGCCCATGAGCAAGGTTTTCTTCACCAACTCAGGCTCCGAGGCGAATGACACGGTGCTGAAAATGCTCTGGTATCGCTCGAACGCCATGGGCCAGCCCGAACGCAAGAAGGTGATCGCACGCCTGCGCGGCTATCACGGTGTCACCATCGCCGCCGGCAGCCTGACAGGTCTGCCGACCAACCATCGCTCTTTCGATCTGCCCATCGACCGGGTGCTGCACACGACCTGCCCGCACTACTGGAAAGACGGCCAGGACGGTGAGAGTGAAGAAGAGTTCGCCAGCCGCTGTGCCGCCGATTTGGAAGCCATGATCGAGGCCGAAGGCCCCGAGACCATCGCGGCCTTCTTTGCCGAGCCTGTGATGGGGGCGGGGGGTGTCGTCGTTCCCCCCAAGACCTATTGGGAAAAGATCCAGGCGGTGCTGAACAAATACGACATCCTGCTGGTCGCCGACGAGGTGATCTGTGGCTTTGGCCGCACCGGACAGATGTTCGGATCGCACACATTTGGGATGAAGCCGGATGTGATGATCATGTCGAAACAGATCACCTCCAGCTATGTGCCCTTTACCGCGTTCATGATGAACGATCGCTTCTATGCGCCCATCGCCGAAGAAAGCGGGCGGATCGGTGTGCTGGGGCACGGCTTTACCGGCGGCAGCCACCCACTGGGTGCGGCGGTCGCGCTGGAAAATATCGCGATCATCGAAGAGCGTGACCTGGTGGCCAAGGCGCGAACGATGGGGGCACGGTTCCACAAGAAGCTCGACAGCCTTCAGGATCACCCTTTGATTGGCGAGGTTCGCGGCGTCGGCTTTATCTCGGCGCTGGAACTGGTCAACGACAAGGCGACAAAATCCGTAACCGGACCGGTCGGCGCCCTGGGCGGGCTGATGAACGCTGCCATGCTGCGCAACGGGGCGATTTCGCGCAACCTGGGCGATGCGGTCGCCTTCTGCCCGCCACTGATCACCACCGAACAGCAGGTCGATGATCTGTTCGCCATCGTGAAGAAATCGCTCGACGACGTGACCCGGCTGGTCAAAGAAAACTAAGGAACGGCACCATGGGAAAACTGAATCTTATCGCCGGGGACTGGGTCCCCGGCACCGATTGGGCTGAGAATATCAACCCCTCGGACACAAGTGATGTGATTGGCCAATATGCTCGTGCCAGCGCGCAACAGACGCGTCAGGCGATCGCCGCCGCAAAAGCCGCCGCCCCCGCCTGGGCGCAATCCACACCCCAGTCACGCGCCGACGCGCTTGAGGCTGTCGGTGTCGAGCTGCTGGCGCGCAAAGAGGAACTGGGCGAACTGCTGTCGCGGGAGGAGGGCAAGATCCTCTCCGAAGGCATCGGCGAGGTGACGCGCGCGGCGCATGTCTTCAAGTTTTACGCACAGGAAGCCTTGCGGATTGAAGGGGTGTCCATGGCGTCGGTCCGCCCCGGTGTCCGGGTCGAGGTGCGTCACGAACCTGTGGGCGTCGTTGGGCTGATCACGCCCTGGAACTATCCCATCGCGATTCCCGCCTGGAAAATCGCTCCGGCCTTGGCCTATGGCAACACGGTGGTGTTCAAACCGGCAGACCTGACACCCGGCTGTGGCTGGGCCCTGGCCGAAATCCTGTCGCGGGCGGGTCTGCCTGCTGGCGTGTTCAACCTGGTCATGGGGCGCGGCAGCGTTGTTGGAGAAGAGATCGTGTGCTCTCCTGATGTGGCGGCGGTCTCCTTCACTGGCTCCGAACACACCGGTGCGGGCATTCGCGCCCGGGTGGCCGAACGCGGCGGCAAGGTGCAGCAGGAAATGGGCGGCAAAAGCCCCCTGATCGTGATGGATGACGCCGATTTGCAAACCGCCATCGACTGCGCCATTGGCGGCTCGGTCCTGTCGACAGGCCAGCGCTGCACGTCAAACACCCGGATCATCGCCACCCCCGGTATTCACGACGCGCTTGTCACCGGCATGGTGGATGCCGCACGCGCCCTGAAGGTGGGACATGCGCTAGACCCCGCTTCGCAGATCGGCCCCGCGGTGGACGACCGGCAACTGCAAACCAACCTCAAATACATCAGCATCGCCGATAGCGAGGGCGCCGAACGCTTGTGTGGTGGCGAGGTGCTTACCCGCGACACGCCCGGCTTCTATATGGAACCGACCGTTTACGCGAACTGCACAAACCAGATGCAGCACGTACGCGAAGAGATTTTCGGCCCGGTTGTCAGCGTTTTGAAGGCCGCTGACTATGATGAGGCGGTCGCGATCGCGAATGACAGCCCCTTGGGCCTGTCTTCGGGTATCTGCACAACCTCGCTGAAGTTTGCCGAGGACTTCAAGACCCGGTCCCAGGCCGGCATGGTAATGGTCAACTTGCCAACCGCCGGGGTGGATTATCACGTGCCCTTCGGCGGCCGCAAAGGCTCGAGCTATGGCTCGCGCGAACAGGGACGCGCCGCGCGTGAGTTCTTCACGACATCCAAGACCGCATACACCAGCTTTTGACGCCTTGTGGACCCCTGGAAGTTGCAATTTCCAGGGGTCCAACACCCACGGGCCGCCGTTTGGCAGTTCAGTCATAACTTACTTATTTTTAATATTAAAATTCCTAAGAAGTAAGCCACCACTCGTATTCGGCAGGTTGGTATCGAATTCACCCTCGAGGAGCGCAGCTGGCGTCATCACCTTCACCCGCGACGGGGCAGCCCTGACCTCGGGTTGGACCCTTCAGGCGCGGCAAGTCAGCTGGAATATTCCTGCATTGCATTTACGGGCCATCGCACATTCAAACAACTTGGCAATACCTTTCAACCTCTGGGCTGACTACACCGCCGAAATGGTGGCATGAGACATGCCTTTGCCAGTCCTTGACAATCAGCCCTAAACAACTTGGCAATACCGATTGGCGTCACGTATGAGCCCAGTGGCGCGCAGATTTTCCAGACGTACACTCATGTCATTTCTCCTCTTTCGCGTCTTCGCGGGTCAGAAAATGTAATATCTCTGACAATTGGCCTTCCAGCATGTGATTGCCTGGATGAATTGGCAGACCCCGCGTCTCGGCGGCCTGCAAAAGCGGCGTGATCTCAGGCTGCATGATGACCTCGGCCACCAAGGTGCCGGGGCTGAGGTTTTCCGGATCGAAGGGCAGGGCATCGTCGGGGTTCAGTCCCAATGAGGTGGCGTTGACCGCAATGTCATGCCCGGCGGGATCCGTGGTGGTGGTGAACGCCACATCGGGGAAATGTGCGGCCAGCCGTGCGACCAACGCCTCTGCCTTGTCCAACGACCGGTTGGCGACACTCAGTGCCGCGATGCCGCGTTCGGCCAGCGCAAAGGCAATCGCGCTCGCGGCGCCGCCGGCACCCGCCAGAAAGATCCGTTTTCCCTGAACGGGAATGCCCGCCTGTTCCAGACCACGGGCAAAGCCTTCGCCATCCAGCGTATCGCCGTAAAGCGACCCGTCCGCCCGGCGCCGGATGACATTGACGCTTTGCGCCGCCGCCGCCCTGTCGCTCAGCGCATCGCAAAGCGCGGGCACGGCGGTTTTGTGTGGCACGGTGACGACGGCGCCGGGGAAATTGCGCACCCCCGCGAGCCCTTTGATCACCGCGCCCAGTGCTTCGGGTGGCACTTCCAACGGAACAAGGACGGCATCCACGCCCTCGGCTTCAAATCGCGCATTCAGCGCCTGAGGTGTGCGAAGATGCGCGACCGGATCGGCGAGGATCGCCAGTGTTTTGGTATGTCCTGTGATCATTGCGCTTACACCAACAGGCTCATCGGGGCTTCAATGCCTGCCTTGAAGGCCGCGAGCCATTCGGCCCCCACAGCTCCGTCCACAGAGCGATGATCGACCGATAGGGTGACGCTCATCACCGGGGCCAGCACGATCTGATCGCCGCGTCCGACAGGGCGACGTTCGGCGGCCCCGACGGCCAGAA
The DNA here is from genome assembly GCF_001307765.1 of Aliiroseovarius crassostreae. GTDB lineage: Bacteria > Pseudomonadota > Alphaproteobacteria > Rhodobacterales > Rhodobacteraceae > Aliiroseovarius > Aliiroseovarius crassostreae. Next base: position 13,902 of record NZ_LKBA01000009.1, on the reverse strand, counting down.
TACAGCTTTGCGGCGGGTTGATGATCGCCGAGAAACTCTTGACCCCGTACATGCCAAGGTTGGAGAGCGAGAAGCCGCCGCCCTGATAGTCCTCGGGTTTGAGACGGCCGTCGCGCGCCTTGGCGGCCAGCGCCTTCATCTCTGCGGACAGCGCGCCGAGGCTCTTTTGATCGGCACCGCGTAGAACCGGCGTGATCAGCCCGCCCTCGGTGGCGACGGCGACTGAAATGTCGATGGACTTGAGTTGCAAAACCGCATCCTCGGTCCAGATTGCATTGGCGGCAGGCACTTTGGCCAGCGCCTTTGCCACCGCCTTGACGATGAAATCATTGACTGAAATCCGATCCGCTTTCTCGCGGTCTTCGTTGATCTGCGTGCGCAGCGCCAGCAGTGCCTCGATGTCGCAATCGGCCTCAAGGTAGAAATGCGGCACGGTGGTTTTCGACGTCAGCAAACGCCGCGCAATGGTGCGGCGCATGCCGGTGTGCGGGATTGCCTCATAGTCTCCGATGCCCGCCAGGTTGGTCGGGGCCGTCGCAGGCTCGGGGGTCGCAACGGGGGGGGCGGTTGTCCCGACCGCTGCCGCGCGCTCCACGTCGATGCGCACAATGCGACCGCGTGGGCCAGACCCCGTCAACCCGGAAAGATCGACGCCTTTTTGTGCGGCGATCCTGCGGGCAAGCGGTGAGGCCGGGGCGCTGACCGCGGCTTTTGCAGGCTGGGCCGCTTTGGGGGTCTCGGTGCTGGGCGCATCGGTCTGCACTTCAACGCCCGCAGCCGGGGCCGTTCCGCCCGGTGCATAGCCATCAAGTGCACTGGCATCTTCCCCGTCCAGAAGCAGCACGGCAATCACCGCATTCACATCGGCACGCGCGCCGGCGGGAACAAGGATCTTGCCGATGACCCCATCGGCTTCGGCCTCGAACTCCATCGTCGCCTTGTCGGTTTCAACCTCGGCCAAAGCCTCTCCGGCTGTGACGGCCTCGCCTTCGGCTTTGAGCCAGGTGGCGATCACCGCGTCTTCCATCCCGGCGGACAGCGAAGGCAGTATGATTTCCTTAGGCATGTGTTTTCTCCTTCTCTCGCTTTATTCCGCCGCCAGGGGCAAGCCCTGGTCGGCCATGACCTCGCGCAGGCCCGCTTCGATGTCTTGCGCACGCGCACAGGCCGCTGCTTCCAGAACCTTGGAAATGCTGGGGGAGGCTTCCGCGCCATGCACCCGTTTGATTGGCTGATCGAGCGCATCGAATGAGCGGCGTTGAAGCTCATCGGACAGCCAGCCGCCATAGGACGTGCCCGCCGCCCCCTGTTCCACGATCAGCACATTGCCGGTCTTTTCGATCGAGGCCTCAATGGTCTCCCAGTCGAGCCCGGCGCGATCAAGGCTGCGCAGGTCGATGATCTCGGCATCCACGCCCAGACGCTCGACCACCTCGCGGGTCTTTTCGACCATGGCCAGATAGGTCAGGACGGTCACGCGGGTCCCTTCGCGCACAACCTTGGCCTTGCCCAGCGGGATCATGTAATCAAGGTCATCCGCTGGCCCCGCGCCCTTGGAGGCATAAAGATCGACATGTTCGAGCACCAGAACCGGGTCCTCGCACTGCAAGGCCGCGTTCATCAGCCCGACATAATCGTAAGGCGTCGACGGGGCGACGATGCGCCAGCCCGGGGCGGTCGCAAAGATACCGGCCGGGTCCATCGAGTGCTGCGAGCCATAGCCTGTGCCCATCGCCACCTTCGTGCGCAGAACCAGCGGCATGGGGCTGTCGCCGCCAAACATATGACGCGCCTTGCCGATCTGGTTGAACACCTGATCTGCCGCCACCCACATGAAATCCGGGTACATGAATTCGATCACCGGACGCACCCGCCCGTCAGCGGCCATGCCCGCCGCCAGTCCGGTAAAGGCGTTTTCGGCAATCGGCGTGCCGAGGCAGCGATCAGGGAATGTTTCCGACAGGCCCTTGGTGGCGCCGTTGGTGCCGCCTTTCAGACGGTGAACGTCCTCGCCCAGGACCACGACGCGGTCGTCCGTCTCCATCCGGCGCATCATGACATCGGCCACGGCATCAATGAATTTGACGTTCTGCTTGAGCGTGCCGGAGTGGTCTTCCATCTCTTCAAACCGCGCGCCGTTGAATTCCGAAAGATCGCCCCGCAGACCGAAATCGCGAAAGCTCTCTTCTGGCCAGAGCGCAGGCACGATGCGGCGTTTGCCATCGACGTCTTCGATCAGCTCGCCCGCGATCTCCTCCATCATCGCCTGACACTGGCCGCGCAGGTCCGCGACACCTTGTGCGCCGATGATCTGACGCTCCATCAGGTCACGCGCCATGGCGTCCAGCGGATCGCGTTCGCGCCATTCGAGTTCCTCTTCCTTGCTGCGATAGCCAAAGGCAGAGCCGGGCAGCGCGCCGTTCTGGTGGAAATAGCGATAGACATCGGCCTCGATCACGACCGGGCCTTCGCCCTTGCGCATGATCTTGTTGGCCTCCTCAGCGGCCAGATAAACCGACAGCGTGTCCATCCCGTCGACCCGCAGCGCCGGGATGCCGAAGGCCAGACCGCGCGCCGACAGGCGGGTTTCCGCGGTCACTTCCTCGACATGTGTCGAAACGGCGTAGCGGTTGTTTTCAATGAAGAAACAGATCGGCAGCTTCCACGCGGCGGCGATATTCATCGTCTCAAGAACTGACCCGATATTGACCGCGCCATCGCCGAAATAGGTATAGACCACATCGCCCGTGCCCGCCTGTTTATGCGCCCATGCCGCACCCGCCGCCATGGGCACACCGCCGCCCACAATGGCGTTGGTGCCAAGGTTGCCGCTTTCGGCCCACCGCAGGTGCATCGACCCGCCGCGCCCCTTGCAGAAACCTTCCGACAGGCCCAGAATTTCCGACAGGGTACGCTTGGACAGATGGCGCAGCGTCTCGCCCAGGCTCTTCTCCGGGTCGATCCCCTCGGGTGCTGCATAGGCCAGCGCCTTGGCAAGAAACTGGTGGTGCGCCCGGTGCGAGCCGTTGACCTGATCAGAGCCGCGCATCGCCATGGCAGAGCCGACAGCGCCCCCTTCCTGACCAATTGCGGAGTGGGCAGGCCCGTGAACAAGCCCCTGTCCGGCAAGCTCCAGCACCTTCTCCTCGAAGGCGCGGATCAGGTGCAGCTGGCTTAGCATCGTGCGCCCGATTGTGGGTTCAAGCGCGCTGCGTTCCTCGTCCGAGGCTTTGATGTCACGCCAGAAGGTTTTCGGCGTCAGATCGTCATAGATTGGCATGTCAGGTGTCCTTTACAAATAGCTGTAGGAAGACCAGCCACCATCGGCGACCAGTGTCTGGCCGGTCACATAGGCGGAGGTCTCTGAGGCGAGAAAGAGAGAGGCGGACGCGATTTCCTCGGGCGTCCCAAGTCGCCCTGCGGGGACGCGCGCGGTCAGGGCGTCAAGATCAATGCGCCCCTCACGGCCAAGTGTTTCGGTCAGCGCGGTGCGCACATAGCCGGGGGCGATTGCGTTGACGCGGATGTTGCGGTCGGCCCATTCAATGGCCAGAACCTTGGTCAGGGCAACCACCCCCGCCTTGGCGGCGCAATAGGCAGCACGTTCCGGGGCGGCGACAACGCCGTACATCGAGGCGGTGTTGACGATGCTGCCACCGCCCTGCGCGGCCATAACCCGGCCTGCGGCCTGGGCGACGAAAAAGGCCCCGCTGAGATTGACGTCGATGGTCTGCCGCCAGGTCGCCTCGTCCAGATCGAGAGAGGGCGCATTACCGGCAATTCCGGCATTGTTCATCACAACATCAAGCGAGCCACCAAAGGCCACCGCCGCCTCACAGGCCGCATGGATGGCCGCCGTGTCGGTCACCGAGCCAGCCAGCGCCCTGGCGTGTCCGGGATGGTCGGCGTTCAGACCCTCTGCCGCCGCCCGCACGCCGTCTTCGTCCAGATCGAACAACATGACATTTGCGCCCGCGCCAGCAAGAGCGCGCCCCATGGCAAGGCCAAGACCTGACGCAGCACCCGTCACAAGCGCGGTGCGTCCGGTGAAATCGAACCTGATGGTCATGGTTGTTCTCCTCTGGTTTGGGAGCGGCCTGCGGGGCCGTCGGGTTGAAAGGCAGGTGTTCGTGGCGGCGCGTGGCCGTTCAGCTCATGTAAAGCCCGCCGTTGACATGCAGGGTTTCGCCAGTGACAAAGCTTGCCGCCGGACTGCATAGAAAGGCGATCACGGTGGCGATTTCGGATGCCGTCCCGGTCCGCCCAAGCGGGGTATGTTTGAGCGTGTCATTGCCGCGCGTCGCGATCAGATCACGCGTCATCGGCGTGTCGATGATGCCGGGAGCAACCACATTGGCCCGCGTCTTCGGGGCCAGTTCGTTGGCAAGCGCCCGGGTCATGGCGCCAATCGCGCCCTTTGAGGCGCCGTAATGTGCGTTGGTCTTGGCCCCCCGATGGGCCGCCATCGAGCTGAGGTTGACGATGGCCGATCCGGCCTTCAGGTGCTCGACCGACCGGCGGGTCAGATAGAACACCCCGTCGAGGTTGATGGACAATGTGCGTCGCCACTGATCGTCGGTCATCCCGGCGAAAGGCTCGGCCATGTAGATACCGGCGCAGGGCACCAGAAAGTCGATCCCACCAAGCCGGGCCGCGGCCGCAACGATCCGGTCTGCGTCTTCGGGACTGGCAGCATCCACCGCGAGGGTCTGGACCGAGCCGCCCTTTGGTGCGGTCAGCGTTGCCGCAAATTGCACCAGCGCGTCAGCATCGAGATCGGCCAGCACGAGGTTTGCGCCTGCCGCGTGAAACAGCTCGGCCACGGCGCGGCCGATGCCGCCAGTGGCCCCGGTCAGAACCAGCGTGCGGTTGGTGAAATCGAACATCATACCGACACCTCCACCAGAAATGAGATCACTTGCATCGCATGTCCCCCTACACAGCCAGCCATTCGTCGGTGATTTCCGGCCGCGCGTTCAAATCGTCGGGCGTGCCCGCGACAAGGATCGGCGCCAAGATGATTGCCAGCCAGAACCCGGTCAGGGGCTCAAGCGTATAGGCGAAATATGCGCCAAGCATGTAGAAGGAGGCATGCGCAAAGTTGAGCACCCCCATCATCCCGAAGATGAGCGTCAAACCGGCGGAAACCATGAAGAGCAAGAGCCCGTAGATGGTGCCGTTGAGCAAGGCGAAGAGTATCTGGTCCACACTGACCTCCGTAAGCATCGGCATAGCGGCTCGATGGTCGGGGCCTGAAAAGCCCCGACTGCCACAAGCATTTTGTGCGCTTAGGTGTTGGCCGGGGTTAGCCCGGGCGTTTCATCTGGCAGCTGTCCTGCACCGGCTGTTCCGCATCAGCGGCGGAAATCACCTTGACCGGAACAAAGCCAAATTCGGTGCCGTCGGATTTGTGCTTCGCATCGCGGCTGACCTCTTGCACGATCATCGGCAGAATGGCCTGGTGATCCGCGCCGCGCATCGAGAGGGTGCCCATCGGCGTTTCCACAGAGGCATTTTCAAGTGCGGCGGCCAGATCCGAGGCGTTCAGACCGTCTTCGGTCGGCTCCACCTGCTTGAGCGCCTCTTGCAGCAGCATCATGCCAAACACGGCGGTGGGTTCCACATAGCTGGGATAGTGGCCGGTGACGGATTTGTAGTCTTCCATGAATACGTCGGTCTTTTCCGGGTTCACTTCCGGGTTGAACGACGCAGAGAGGAAATGACCCTCGGCCACCGCACCGGCGTTGCCGATGTTGCCGGGCTGATCAAGAAAAGCGGTGCCAAAGCGCACATCAAGACCCGCGCTGCCCGCCGCCTTCATCAAAAGAAGCAGATCGTTTGACCAGTTGCCGGTGATAACCGTGTCGGCCCCGGCTGCCTGAACGCGCTGTACATAGGGCGAGAAGTCCTGGATTTTGTTGACGTCGTGCAGCGTCTTTTCGACCATCTCGAACCCAAGGCGGTCGGCCGCAGCGGCGGTGTTGTCCTGCACGTCGATGCCCCAGGAATAATTCTGGTTCATCGCATAGACTTTGTTGCCCAGAACGCCTGCCTCACTCATCCCGTCCAACAGCGTATTGACGCGGATCGCGGCATTCGGGCTGGTGCGGAAATGATAGTAGTGGCACTTGGCACCGGTCAGTTCCATCGCCTCGCTGCCGAGGTTGATGTAAAGAACCTCGTCGCCCGGATTGCGCAGGTTATGTTTGCGCACATCTTCGGTCACCTGACCGGCAACGGCGGACGAAGACCCCTGAAGGATCACGTCTGCGCCATCGGAAATCGCCGCGCGCACACGGTCCGCAGCCCCCACCGGGCCACCCTGATTGTCATATTCGAGAAGCTCGATCGGCGTGCCGCCGAAACCGCCTGCTGCGTTGATCTTGCCGATCTGATATTTCACTGCGTCCCGATAGAGTAGTCCCGTCGAGGCCTGAGGCCCAGACAGTGTTTCCACCAGCGCGAGTTTCAAAGGCTCTGCCTGCGCTGCTGTTGCAGCCCCCAGGATGAGCACCATGGCCGCCGTTCCGCGTGCGATTTCCTGAAATCCCATAATGTCCTCCCTGACATGTCTGAATAGCGAGGAGAGCCGGGCCCCCCATCAGCCATTCAGGTGATGACACAAAATGGTCTTACCAGTCAATAATTGATCAGACCAATTATTGCCGCGTAGAGTTTTCTGTTGAGATTGGATGTTCAGCCCCGCAATTATTGAAGATATTTGAGCTTAATCCCTTCAACCTGTCAGACCAGTCATCTATCATAGTCCGAAAGATGGGAGCAGAAATGTCAGAATCCAGTCGAATCACAGCGGACCAGCCGCAAAAAAATGCGCCCTTGCGCAGCGGGCATCTGCCAGACGAGATCGCACAGGACCTGGGCATGAAGATCTCGACAGGTGCCTTGGAGATCGGGGATCGCTTGCCCTCCGAACGTGACCTTTGCACGCAATACAAGGTCAGCCGTGCGGTGGTGCGCGAAGCGCTCTCGCAGCTGAAATCCGACGGGCTTGTCGCCGCGCGCGCGGGAAGCGGCGTCTATGTGACACGGCGCGATGCAACAAATGCTTTCCGCTTTCAGACCTTCTCTGTCTCTGACGTAGGTCAGCTCGAAGAGGCGATGGAGCTGCTCGTGACCATTGAAGTCGCGGCCACCCGCATCGCCGCGAAACGCCGCACGCCGGAGGATCTGAAAAAGATCAAGCGGGCACTGATTGGCATGGAATATGCCATCGCAAGCGATCGTTTGGGCGATGAAGAAGATTATCAGTTTCACCAAGCGATCGTTGAGGCTACGCATAACCAGCATTTTGTCTCGCTTTGCCAGCACCTGGAATCCAGCGCACGTAACATCATCCGTCAGGCCCGCAGCAACACCAAGACCAACCACGCTGACCTTATGGAGGCGGTTCAAGAGGAGCATGAGGCCATATACAACGCTTTGGAGGCAGGGAACGAAGCGGCGGCGGCCGATGCGGCAGAGCGCCATCTCGCAAACGCGGCCAAGCGGCTTCGCATTTATTTGAATTCTGTGATCGAAGCCTGAATAGGCAACTCGCACGAACGGCTTTGTCAGGTTGTTATATAGCGACGTGACAAAGCCCCTTCGGGGCTTCAGATTCCGAGGAAGAAGATCAGCAAAAATACGCTGAAGCGGACCGGCTGGCAGCCGGGGGCTTCACTCCATTAGATGAAAAGTGAAAATTTAACCCTTGAACCTCTAGTTGCTAGACATTTTAGCATAAAGAAAATCGATCTGACAGATCCAGCACCAAATTAGAAACTGCGCGGAGCACGGTACATGCTGACAAGACGACACTTCATCCAGACGACTGCTGCAATGTTCTCGGCGTCTATCTCGAGTCCGCTCCTTGCTGACACCTGGCCCACTGAAGCGGAAAAAGCTGCTTGGGATGCACAGGTTACACCGCCGGGCTATAACCCAGCCACATCAAACCCGTGGGGCCTACACCCGCGCTTTTTGCCGCAGCGGGTTATAGCTAAAGATGGTCTTGTGGCCGGTGACATTCATGTGGATGCCGTGGCGCGCTATCTTTACCATATCGAGGAAGGCGGCACTGCGATGCGCTACGGCGTCGCGATCGCTCGCGGCAAACTTTATGAGCCGGGTGTCTACACGATCAAGCGCAAGGTCAGGTGGCCGCATTGGCAGCCAACACAGAACATGATTAACCGCGACCCGGAGCTCTACGCCGACATCGCTGACGGTATGGAACCCGGACCTGAGAACGCGCTCGGGTCACGGGCGCTTTATCTCTATGTCGGTGACCGAGACACTTATCTGCGCATCCACGGTACACCACAGCCGCGAAGCATCGGCGGCCGAGCAAGTTCCGGTTGCGTCCGGATGGTCATGGCGCACATAAACGATCTGTATCCGAATGTGGAGATTGGCTCGACGGCGTTCCTATATTCGGCCGAGGACAGCGTGACGCCGCAGAGTTGATCCAAGCTGCGCTGTCAATCCGGCGCTCGGACGCGCCAATCAGGGTTGGCGCGCGACGCAGATGGGATTGCCGCCTGCTGATCGCAACGGGACCAAGGTCGTTTCCACCGGCCCACTATGCGCATACCAATAGCAATTATCTTCGGGACGTAGCTGTGCCGTGTTGAGATCCTGGTTGGGTGCGGCGAGGGCTGCGACAGACTCTGGAATATTCCCGACCCTGAATGGATCGTTGTCTTCCTTCAGAGGTACCACACAGCCAGTCAGGGCTAATGTTGCAACCATGATCACCGCATATTTTTGAAGCATATCTATCTCACTCTTTGGCAGGTCAGCCGCGTCCTCAGACTTGGCAACGCGTTTCAAGGTTCCGCAGGCCGGTGTCCTTACTTGACCAAGTTTTTGTTTTAGCTCTTGAAGCTCTAGTTACTGTAGGGGCTATCTCAATGTGGAATGAACGAATCCCGAGGTCAATACCATGTCTTCCAATGGCCACCGCCACACCCACGAGCACAGCTCTGATTGCAGTCACGATCATGGTGATGATCACAAACATACGAGCGTAGCTCCCCACTCTCATGGAAAAGGTGCTGCGTGCTGCGGTGCTGGAGCCAACACGGGACCGGCACAACCCATCCCCTCGAATGGGCGAAGTTTTCAAGTCTCCGGTCTGGATTGTGCCGAAGAGGTGGCAATCCTGAATAGGGTGGTCGGTCCAAAAGTCGGCGGGACTGAGCATCTGGCGTTCGATGTTATCAATGGGCGGATGACGATTCTGGATACCGCAGTCAGGATTTCGGACAACGAGGTTTTGCAGCTGGTCGCGAGTACCGGCATGAGCGCAAAACCGTGGGACGCCGACAACGCAGCAGAAGATCAGGCCGCGCATCTCGCACGTCAAAAGCGTTTTACCGCGCTCAGCGGCTTCTTCTGGGCGGCAGGTTTTCTCTACCACATCGTTGAAACCGGCATGGGGGGGGCGGTCGGGCTGTTCGCTGGGCATGGAGAGACGACAATGCCTCTCGCGGAATCAGGGCTATTCGCGGTGGCAATTCTCTTCGGGGTCTGGCTGGTTGCGCCCAAGGCTTGGTCTTCTGCGCGACGGGTTTCCCCTGATATGAACTTGTTGATGGTGGTCGCTGTGGCGGGTGCCATCGGGCTGGGCGAATTCTTCGAGGCCGCGACGGTTGCGTTTTTCTTCTCACTTTCGCTTTACCTTGAGAGCTGGAGTGTGGGGCGGGCCCGCAACGCGGTATCGGCCTTGCTTGATCTGGCGCCGCCAACAGCTCGGGTGATCCGATCAGATGGCAGCGAAATCGATGTGCCTGCGGCAGAAGTCGCCGTGAACGATCGCTTCATTGTGCGCGGCGGCGACCGCATCCCCCTCGACGGTGAAGTGGTGGCGGGGGCGGGAGCCGTCGATCAGGCTCCCATTACCGGCGAAAGCGCGCTTGTGCCAAAGGAGCCGGGCGATGACGTCTATGCCGGCACAATCAACGGCGAAGGCACACTGACGGTACGAGCGACCAAGGCCGCATCGGACACGGTTCTGGCGAAAATCATCCGCATGGTCGGCGACGCCCATGCGCGCCGCGCGCCGGTCGAACAGTGGGTTGCCAAATTCGCGCGCATCTACACGCCAATCGTCATGCTGCTGGCGATCGCCATTGCGGTGCTGCCTCCTCTCCTTCTTGGCGGGACCTGGGACTATTGGTTCTATAATGCACTGGTGCTTCTGGTCATCGCCTGTCCCTGTGCGCTTGTCATCTCGACACCGGTCTCGATTGTTGCCGCGCTCACCGCTTCGGCGCGCGCGGGTGTGCTGATCAAGGGGGGCGCCTATGTCGAAGCGCCAGGGCACACCACCGCGCTGGCGATGGACAAGACCGGAACGATCACCATGGGTGAACCTGAAGTGGCGGCTGTCTACCCGCTGGGTGGTGCGTCGGCACAAGACCTGTTGAGGCGTGCGGCGGCACTGGAGGCGCGGTCCTCGCATCCGCTGGCCCGTGCCATCCTGGCGCGTGCCGAAGCTGACGGGATTGACCAGTCTGCCGCCGAAGACACACGCACGGTGCCGGGGCGGGGATTGGAAGGGCGCGCCGACGGGCGCTCCATCTGGCTTGGTTCGGACCGGTTCGCCGAAGAAAGAGGGTTTGGCAGTGCCATCCCGGCTGATCTGCGTGACCGGATCGAAGGGGCCGGCAGCACGCTCGTTGCCGTCGGGGATGAAACAGGCGTGACCGGCATTCTGGAGCTGCGCGACCGCATCCGTCCCGATGCAAAGGGCATCGTGGCGGAGCTGCATGCCAAGGGTGTAAAGACAATCGTCATGCTGACCGGCGACAATGAACGCACCGCCCGTGCGGTGGCGGCCGAGGTCGGCATCGACGAGGTGCGCGCCGAACTGCTGCCCGAAGACAAGGTCGCTGCCATCGAAGAGCTGGTCGCGACACATGACATGGTGGCCATGATCGGTGACGGCGTGAACGATGCCCCTGCCATGGCGCGGGCACATTACGGTATCGCCATGGGGGCCGTCGGGTCGGATGCCGCCATCGAGACGGCCGACATCGCGCTGATGACTGATGATATCGGTCGCGTGCCGTGGCTCATTGGCCATTCCCGCCGCGCCATGTCGATCATTCACCAGAACATCGCCATCTCGCTGACAACAAAGGCGCTGTTCGTCGGGCTGACCGCGTTCGGCATGGCCTCAATGTGGGGCGCCATTGCTGCGGATGTGGGTGTATCCCTGTTGGTGGTCGCCAATGCGCTGCGGCTTTTAAACGGTCACCGGATCAAGGACGGGCTGTCGGGCGGCAAATCAGTGGGCGAGCAGTGACAAACACTAGATTTCCACGACGCGCCTTTTGGGTAGGCGGATTGGCCGCCCACCCAAAAGGCTGGCCAGCAAGTTCCGGTCGTACAACGGACCCGAAGTGACCCGGCTACGCATCTATAAGGCACAGCGCTTTCTGGTTCTGGACGGGGCGGATGACGTCTTGTGGACCTATCCCATCGAATTAGGCTTTGCCCCTGAAGGCCACAAGCAGTTCGAGGGGGACGGCTGTACGCCGGAGGGTTCCTACGTGATTGATCGGCGCAACCCGGACAGCCTCTTTCACCTGTCAAGTGGCATCTCATATCCCAACGCGGCAGACATCGCTTTTGCGCAGGCTCAAGGAAAGTCGCCCGGTGGCAACATTTTCATCCACGGCGGACCGCGCAAGGGGACCGACCCAATGAATGTCCGCGACTGGACGGCAGGCTGCATCGCCGTCACAGGGGTCTTTCCGGCTGAGTGCAGAATAGGGCGATAAGGGTTTTCTTCATTCGTGCAGGCAAGAATGCGCTCCTTCTCAATAGCTTGCTTGCAGCTATTGGTAGGGCATTGACAAGCTGTTTTCATCTGGCCGAATGCAGCCTGCCCGAAGCCCCTCAGGCGGTTATCTCGCCGCCACGTCGGCCTATGGCTGCCCTTGATCCTGTTGTTGAGCCCCTTGTGGGCCCAGTGATCGGCACCAGGTGCCTGGCGGGTGATCGGTTCGATGGAGCCGCGCAATTTGTCGGTGGTGACAGCCCTTGGTTGGCCGAATTGAGCAATCGCCTGCGCAGAAAGCGCCTGGTGGCCTTCGTGTTGCGGCGTGTCTGAACCAGAATGTCGAGTGTGTCGCCATTGGCGTTGACCGCACGCCACCGCCAGTGCTTCCCGCCATTGATCGGGATCAAAACCTCGTCCATGTGCCATTTGTCGTTAGGGCACGGTTGTCCGCGACGGATACAATCGGCAAAATACGCCCCAAACCGGTTGCCCATAGGCGGATGGTCTCACGGCTGACGATCACGCCGCGCTCCGCCCCTAAAGCGTTTCGAGATTAACTTGAGACACAAGTTGATTTCGAAACGCCCGCAACATCAGTAGGTTTCGAGCGTTTCACCTCATTATTGTGTCTCAATAATAAGTCGAAACGGTATTGCCAAGTTGTTTAGGGCAGATTGCGAAGGACAGGCAAAGGCATGTCTCATGCCGCCATTTCGGCGGTGTAGTCAGCCCAGAGGTTGAAAGCATCGGTGCGGGCGTGGCGGTATGAAGCTGCGTTGAGTTGACAGCGGCGCGGTCGGAAAATCCTCAACATCCGCCGTCAAGGCGAAGCGGTGATACGCCCAGACCGCGTAGGCGATGATCTCACGGGGAAAACGAAAACCTTTCAGGCGCGGCATATCAGGCGGAATTTTCATGAAAACCACCTACGGCAACCAGATAGGACAAACAACTTGGCGATGCCGTTACAGCTGTTCAGTGAGGCCTACAAAACCAGCGGTGAATCCCACCAGTGAAAAGGGTATTAGGAAAACCCTTTGAACAGATGGGCGCACGAAAAATATTCTTAAGATATTACCCTGCTGCATACTTTCGATGATTTCAGGAGTTAAATCTAAACGCCCAGTACAGCCGTAAGCCGTGCAGCTGGTTATCGTCGTTTCAAAACTTTCGCCATCATCTATGGATAATTGTATACCACGCCTGAGATCCACTCCAAGTGGTATGGTGTATTGAAGCCAGAATTCTCCGCGAACATGAATGATGCTAACTCTAGCTGCAACTGTTGCGCCGCTTACAATCTCGGTTTTTAGCTCGCAAACTCTGTCTGTTAAACAAGTGACGCCCCAACCCGCTTCTGCAGGTGCCTTTTCTTGAGCCAAAGAAAGGCCCGCGGTAAGCACCCAAACAAAAATCGTTTGGGTGCAAATATATGTCACGAAGCGGATCAAGGTCATCACTTTTATTTATACGTTACCGTCTTTACCAATTCCACTGAACGCCCATGCTGGTCCCTATTTCCCCTGAGCCAAATGCAGTGCCGATTGTGCCGAATGCCTGTATTTGATCGCCAATTCTCATAGCACCACCTAAAGCGAATGCGGTAGACGAATCAAAGTTACCTAGTGCCGCCGTAACTGCATAGTTCTGTCCAGGCATGATGGTGGGAGTCTTAGAAGCAAGAGCAATAGCGATACCATCTGCGGCTATTCCACGGTTAGTCGCGATGTTTGCCGTGTTGGTCGCGATGTTACCCGTGTTGGTCGCGATGTTTGCCGTGTTGGTCGCGATGTTACCCGTGTTGGTCAAGATGTTGGCCGTGTTGGTCCCGATGTTTGCCGTGTTGGTCGAGATGTTTGCCGTGTTGGTCGCGATGTTACCCGTGTTGGTCAAGATGTTGGCCGTGTTGGTCCCGATGTTGGTCGTGTTGGTCCCGATGTTTGCCGTGTTGGTCGCGATGTTGGTCGTGTTGGTCGCGATGTTGGTCGTGTTGGTCGCGATGTCGGCCGTGTTGGTCGCGATGTCGGCCGTGTTGGTCGCGATGTTGGTCGTGTTGGTCGCGATGTTGGTCGTGTTGGTCGCGATGTCGGTCGTGTTGGTCGCGATGTCGG
>NZ_LKBA01000008.1 GCF_001307765.1 Aliiroseovarius crassostreae | reverse complement strand
ATGCGCATCAATCTGCCATTCGGGTGAAAAAGGGCCAAAGGGTATCGCGCGGCGACAGAATCGGTGATATTGGAAACTCTGGGCGGTCCACCGGACCACATCTGCACTACGAAGTGCGAGTCGGCGGTTTCTGACTTTTCCGTGTTTTAGTGGCTAATTTCTGGTGTCTACATGTATATGTATACCTGATCCCGCACCCTGGATCAACCCCCTATTTTCATTATTACATATACTTTATTTCTAGTGTATATGTTTATTCTTCTTGTGTTAGTCGTGGTGTATATGTATAACTGTATATAGAGAGACGGAGCAAGGATCACGACCATGACGATAACGAGAGACACCGCAAAAGTGGGAATGATCTGCAAAACACCCTCCGGCCTCGGTGGCGTTTTCACGGTCAAGATCGTCGAGATCACCGAAACAGACGCGCTCGTTAAGAACACGGGCAACTGTGAGGATTTCGACGAGGCACCGGCCTATCGCCGCACCTTCGACCAACTCCAAGAAATCAAGAAATGAGGAGGCCCACCATGAACGATACAGCCACTCAAACACATCACATGCAAGGCGTCTCCCCTTTCGAGCGCGGGCAAATGGTTTGGCCCATGACAAAGGAGCTGGAACTGGAAGCGGCAATGGTCATCTGGGAAGAGATCGACAATTGCTCTCAGCAGTACCAGAGCGCCCAGACAACCGGCGAACAGCTTGAAGCGTACATCGTGGCGCTGGGCGCCTACCGCGATGCAGTCGGCACGGCACAGCTGCGCAACGACGCTATGCCCTTCATCGAGCCGCTGCACATCGCATGGGAGCTGGCTTACCGGCAAGGCGAGATCGCCGAATCCTTCGATTGGGATTTCACCCCTTGGTTTGTCGCGAACTGCATCAGCTTTTCCGAACAAGGGCTTTCCCTGAAACCCGACTGGCAAAACCGCGCACGCACCTACGGCGCAAAGGACGCAGCATGAACAATTTGATCAACTCAATCACCCGCCTCATCCGCGCGCACCGCCTCGGATACCGCGCATCTCAACTGGTCTTCGGCCCTGATGGCAGCATCACAGAAGCCAAAACAGGGCGTGAAATCTGCCCCTTCATTCTCGCCCCGATCGAGACAGAGGAACACGCCGATCACACACTGATCCGCATCTTCGACCGCAACAGCAACACAATCGTTTCCGAGGTCATCGGCCTCGAAGGCGAAGCAGCCTAAGGAACAGCAACAATGACCAATTTCAGCACAACTATCGTCTTCGGTGAGCAAGCCTCAAAGCGCTACGCTGACGGCGAAACCAATGACGAAAAGCTCAACGAATATGGCAGCGTCCAAACCTTCTGGTTCACCACCGAAAGAGAACGCGATTCCTTCCTCGCAGGCGTAGACGCTGCCAACGGGTGGCTCGACTACACAATCAAAGAAGAAGAGCCAGTCGATGCCTGAACAGATGCAGAAATTCCTCGTCACCGCGACAATGACCACTGATCTTATTCTGGTTGTTGAAGCCCCTGAGGGCACCGATCCTGACGACGTTCGGCTCGCAGCAAGAACACTTGACGGCGGTATCTTCCACGAACCTGAGGGCTTCGGTGGTGGTTGGGACATCGACGGCGCGCGTGTGATCGAAGAGAGCGAAAAAGAACACGCCGCTGCCGATGCCTACGACATCACGACGGACATCAAACGGCTAAAGACAGAGGAAATCCGGCGCTTAAACGACCTGCTTCGGAAACGCCAGATCGGCGGGCAGATCATCCTGACCCAAGGCATCGCAGCACTCGACGAGAGCGCAGCAATCATGTCCCGCGTCCGCGAATTTGACGACTTCGAGCCGGAAAACGATCCGTATCAGGAACACGACTTCGGCAGCTTTGATTACGAGGACCAAGGCGAGGGCGAACAGCACACGATCTTTTGGAAGATCGATTACTACGACGAGGACATGAATGGCCTCTCCGAAGACCCTGCCGACCCCGAGAAAACCAACCGCGTCATGACCGTCATGCTCGCTGAGGAGCGCTGAGGAGAAAGTAGCCAACGGCAGTCGGCGCACACAGTTCCACCACGATGGAGGACCACAAAATGTTCCCGATACACAGAGTCTATTTCGAACTTCTCTGCATGACCTACGGCGAAACTATTGCCCGAAAAATCTGGCACCCAGCCCCTCCGGGCTTCTTCTTTTGACCGACAGAAACCACGCTTAACCGATTAGGAAACCAGCTATGCCCGAGATGATTACAGCACAAACCATCACCGTTCCGACACACGGCGGGCATGATCCTGACGGGGAGAACACCAACCGTGCAAATTGGGCCGAAGGCATGATCCAGGAAATCATCACATGCACCGGCACAGACCGAGACAACGCCTTGCGCGATGGTCTGGCGGGCCTGATGCACTGGGCACACCGTGAAGGCTTTGACTTTGGTAACGAGCTGCGCGTGGCTTGCAACTTTTTCAGGGACGAAACCCGCGAAGATGGTGGCTGGACCCGTCCAGATAGTAAACCTCAACTGGACCTCGATGCAGCGCTCGAACGCTGGCAGGTTCATGAACCCGGCATGTGGGAAAACGACACCGGCCCAGAGGGTTGGCACGCGGTCAGCAATGACGATGGGATAGTCGCATACTTTGGTGATCCAGCTGACGCCTATCGGCACCGCATCACGATGATCAACCGCGATTTGAACCCGTAGCCAAACACTCTTAAGTTAATTATTGTTTCTAAAACTAACTCTTTGAATGAGAGGACGATACAGCTATGCCCGTAGAACCCAAAATCTATCTGATCGTAACAGATGACAAAGACGGCACCAACTTTCACGCTTTTTTCACGGCGGAAGAGCGTGACGCACGGTTTCACCAGTTCTGCGTCGATCACTGGCCCCATGACGATGAACCTGTTCCAGAAGACCCATACGAGGCCTATGAGACGGTTTCAGGCGGCGATTACAACTATGCCTACATCTCGGACATCAGCTTTGAGGAACACCCCGTGTTCAAGGCGCTGCGGTCCCTGCTGACTGAAGTAATTCAAACCGAAACCGATAGCGACGGTGACATCATCCTCCCGCTTGATCGTTCCACCGATTTGCGTGCTCGAATCCTTGGTGCGCTGGGCGCTCCAATTCTTCGCAAGGACATCCTTCACGGCTTCAACCTCGATCGCGATAGCGAAGGCGAACCCATCGTCTGGGAGAACAACTACAAGTGCGACTGCGGAGAGGAATGGTCCGACGATTGGTCGTGCCAGTGCAATGACCGCTGCCCGAGCTGCAACACGGAAATTGAACCCCACACATCCAACTGGATTGGACCCGAGGGAGAGGAAGTCTCCGAACTGTGGTTCGACGCCACGTTCGAGACCACTGCGCCCACGCAGGAAACTGCGGAGCAAGCAGCATGAACATCAAAGACATCAAAGAAGGGGACCGGATCACGTTCCGCTCCCCAACCCGCGACGGCAATCGCAAGCTCACCCGCGTTGTGAACGGCTTCTGGCCGAACGGTTTGCCGACTGTTCGCGCACATGGTTGGGGCAACTTCGTCGTCCGCGCCCATGAAATTCAAGAGGTCATTCCGATGGAGGATACCAGTGCTTGATAATCTATCCCTCGACCTGCCGGTCGGTCCTTCACATGACCCAGCCTATCTGCCCTATGTCGCCGATAACTTTGCTGGCGGCGGCGGTGCCAGCAGCGGTATCTCTGCCGCGCTGGGCCGCTGCCCGGATGTCGCAATCAACCACGACGAAGTTGCCTTGGCGATGCACGAGGCCAACCACCCGACAACTGAACACCTGACCACCAGTGTCTTTGCCGTTGATCCCCGCGATCTTGTAAAAAAGGGCCAACGAGTGGGCCTTGCGTGGTTCTCGCCTGACTGTAAGCACTTCTCTGTCGCCAAAGGCGGGAAGCCGGTCGAGAAGAACATCCGTGACCTTGCATGGGTGGTCATCAATTGGGCCGAACTCGTAAAACCAGAAGTCATAATGCTCGAAAATGTTGTCGAGTACCTGACATGGGGGCCGTTGGGATCAGACAACAAGCCTATCGCTTCGCGGAAAGGCGAAATCTTCAAAAAATGGGTCCGAGCACTGCGGAGCCGGGGTTACAAAGTCGAGTGGAAAGAACTGCGCGCTTGCGACTACGGCGCTCCAACGATCAGGAAACGCCTTTTTGTTGTTGCGCGTTGTGACGGTCATCCCATCGTTTGGCCAAAGCCGACACATGGATGCCCGACATCAGCTGCCGTCAAAAGCGGCAAGTTGAAACCATGGGTAACAGCTGCAGAGATCATCGACTGGTCACTGCCTTGCCCGTCGATCTTCGACACGGCAGCCGACATCAAAGAGATGTACGGCCTTCAGGTTAAGCGCCCCCTCGTGGACAATACCCTGCGCCGGATCGCAGCTGGCATCCAAAGATTTGTGATTGACGCCAAAGAGCCGTTTTTTGTCACCTATGCGCAGCATGGCGGCCGGAATCGCTCTGCCTTCGACCCGCTTCATACCATCACTGCCAGCAAAAAAGACCAAAACTGCATCATCGTACCGACGATGGTTCAAACTGGATATGGCGAACGCGCTGGGCAAAAACCTCGCTGCCTCGATCTCCATCGCCCGATCGGCACAATGGTCAATGGCAACAAGCACGCTCTCGTGGCTGCGTTCTTGGCTCAGAACAACACGGGTGTTGTTGGTCACGACGTGCGCAAGCCGGTCAGCACCGTCACCGCCAGAGGAACGCAGCAATCTGTCATTGCAGCTCACCTCCTCAACCTCAAAGGCAGCAAACGCAGTGCCAGGTCAGCCAATGAGCCACTGACGACAATCTGCGCTGGCGGTGGCCACGCCGCTCTGGTTGCCGCGCTGCTGACCAAATTCAATGGTGACGACGCGCAGCGGTATACCGACCAAAGCGAATACATCATCACGGATATCGGAATGCGGATGCTGACACCACGCGAGCAGTTCCGTGCCCAGAGCTTTCCTGACACCTACGAAATAGACCGTGGCGCAGACGGCAGACTCCTGACTGTCACCGAACAGCGCCGGATGTGCGGCAACTCCGTTCCACCCGTTCTTGCGCAAGCACTTGTCGAGGCGAATTGCCAACCACTGATCCAACAAATGGCAGCATGACCAGAAAGGCCGGCACAACACCAGATCCCGTCTGGTGGATAACCAAAGACGGGGATCTGACTTGCCTGAAAATGTATGAACGACACTACTCAGCATATCAGTACCAGGATGGGCGCAAACGTAAGCTCTTCTGCGGACCAGGAGAGAAGATTGTCCTCCGCACCCAACACGCGGACGCCCTCTTTGTCTGGCGCAAATTCATCGACGCCAGCGGACAAACCGGCATCAACTGTGCCGTGTTCCGAAACGAGAGCCCTTATCTCGCCTCAGACCTTATCCGACAGGCTGACGCTATCGCTGATCGATGCTGGCCTAGTGAGAGGCATTACACATTCGTCAATCCGAGACACGTCCGTTCAGCCCGAGCAGGTCTCTGTTTTGAGTGTGCCGGTTGGAAACGAGCCGGACTCACCAAGGGTGGATTGCTTGTGCTGGAAATGGCTGGTCGATAGCGGCCTGACCATCTACTGACGGGGGCCTTCGCATGGGAAAAGTGCTGATAGGTTGCGAACAGTCTGGCATCGTCCGAGACGCCTTCGTAGCGCTGGGCCACGATGCCTATTCTTGTGATCTGCTACCGGCTGTGAAGCCAAGCAATCGGCACATCATCGGAGATGTCCGAGATGTCATGATGTATGAAGAATGGGATTTGCTCTTTGTCGCGCATCCTCCCTGTACGCGCCTAGCAAATGCGGGTGCCCGCTGGCTCATCAAGCCCCCCAAGAAGCTTGAAGCCACCCACTACACTGATCTGCAGCGCGAGCAGTTCGAAGTGATGAGTGAAGAGCAACGGCTGGCGTTTATGTGGGAAGAGTTGGAAAAAGGGGCCAAGCTTTTTTCTGATCTCTGGAACGTCCCACACATAAAGCGTGTCGCAATCGAAAATCCTGTAATGCACAAGCACGCCAAGGCCAGAATTCGAAACTTTCAGCCTGCAGCGCAAACCGTGCAACCATGGCAATTTGGGACAACCGAGGATGGTCCAGACAATGAGAAGAAGCGCACATGCCTATGGCTCCGCAACCTTGAACTATTGATCCCAACTGGCACGCTCGACGGCACCACAGCCCGCGACAGCGTACACAAAGCCGCACCTGGTCCCGATCGTTGGAAGGAGAGAAGCACCTTCTTCCCCGGCATCGCTGCGGCCATGGCTGAACAGTGGGGCGATGAACTTCCACCCCCAGAATTGCCGATGGCGGCATAAGCAACCAGACCGAGGCACAGTATGGCAACCCTATTCTCTGTTAAACACGCCAAGCAGGCTCACTGCCGAACCTGCGGCAAGAAGCTGAAGAAGTCAGTGCAGTACATCGAGTTCGGCCCGGATCGGCACCGTGGGTTCTACATCGAGGGTGATGATCCAGACGCTTTCCCAAAGACGCGGGAAGAGGCCCAGCGCCAGACAAACCAACAAATCGTCCACTTCAAATGGGGCGGACCCAAACACGATCGAAGGATCGTTCGCATCTCAATCTGGGATGGTGAAACCTATCAAGGCGGGTACTTCTGCACCACTCAGTGCGCCGTGGATTTCGCGTTCCTACTCGCCGAGAAAGGCCACCAGACCGTCAAGCATCGCGATTCAACTGCGTATCAGCGGATCGAACAGGAGACGTGACGCGCTGGGCGCATTCAAACCTCGTCATTGGCCAGTTTGAGCAATACGTCCGCGTGGCACGGCTGATCTAGCGGGCACCAACAAGCGAGGTCACGTCCTCGTAGCTCTTTCGGAGCATCTGTAATGATTTTTCCGACAGTGCTTTCTGGATGCGCCGTGGGTGGTCCTAATTCATTTCCGAGCACAGCTGCTGCAAACCTCCGAACAGCTTCCTCAGCGTCTGGAATGTCGATCTCGCCAACTCGCCATGGATTACCCCATTTGCTGGGCCTGGCAACGATCACGGCCTCAGGATTATCCTGTCGCCACGGCCTGTCCCTTCTCATTTGAACCCGCTTTGGCACAACTAAGCACTGTTGTTGGAAGCGGTCTTTAGTTCATCAAGACGCGCTTGAATTTCGCGCAGACGCTTCTCAATCTGCGCCTCACGAAAGGAGATATCTTCGCGATGTGACATCATATCCAGCGCGGCCATTTCCTTCTCCAAAGACATCCGCTCATCGGTCAATTTGTCAAACTCAGTATAGGACATCAGTCAGCGCCATTCTTATTTCGGTTTCGTTTTACTCCCGGCCAGTGGTCGGCACCACAGCGCTGGCAAGTGTAGTCAATGTGTAAAGCCCCGCCGCATTGCATACAGAACCCGTTTGCATCAAAATCCGCAGGCAGTATTTCGATCTTTAGGGAACGATTGTCCGGTGGGTCGGCTACCCATACAGCCATGGTCACTCTCCTGCCGGTGTCGGCATTTTCAAGTTGATAGTTATCCTTCCTTACGTTAATAATTGATTTAATAATTAACGCAAGCGCGGAGACTCCAATGCCAATTACAGCAGCGACACTGGCCCTAAGCCTTCTTCTGATGATCTTTGGGATGTCTATCCTGACAGTTGCGCTCGGCCTGTTCGGGTTTGTCGGCTCCTTAATGGCACTCGCCCCATCAAACGACACCATAGGCTACGAACGGAACAAGAAATGCCAAAGCAAAAAAGTCATGTGATCGAGCTTCGCATCACCTTCGACAAGCCCGTATCTCAAGCCGTGGCCACTCGCGCTGTACGCAACAACCTGGTTCCGTCTGAGCTGTGTGCCAGCATCGCCGACGAAGAGGTCGGAGGTTGGTCAACAGCCCGGATTGCCTCCGCCAAGCGGCCTCAGACAGAAACGACCACTTAGACACCCCACGAGATAGACATGACAGACCGCACGTACGCAACTGACCCCACGACGCTAAGGAGCGAGGCGCGCGATATTGAGATCGGTGCGCCTGACGGCGATGGATACGCTGGATGGCTGCGCGCCTGCGCTGACAGGATTGAGGAGCTGGAAGAGCAAAACGCCCAACTGCTTCTCGCTCACACCGGAACGACGAAGGAGCAAAAATGACACTTGCAGTTCAAGAAAGGCCTCGTGTGTGTGACGAAAGCGATGTCCCGGAATGGCTTAACGGGTTCCGCGTGATATCGCATCAAATCCATGCCGTATGTGTAACAGTCGCTATTGAGCGCTGGGACCATGTTGTGATTGCCACCTGGTGGCCCGATCTAGGAGACACATGGATGTGGGGTCACTACTTGCATGGAAAGACCGGAGGCCAGCAGCAACATGAGTTTTGTATAGTCGCTGCTCGGAACGCAAGGCGCGGTCGCAACGGCTGAGGAACATGACATGACGACACTCTCGATTCTTGGCATCATTTCACTTGTTCTGCTGCTCTTTGTGTTGGTTGTTTTGTGGCGGCTGGGCCTTTGGCAACCTAACTTTGCACCGCGAAATCGACAGTATTTCTACAGCGATGACGGCACGACATTTCATCCCTGTGACAGCACTTGCGACGATGGGGATGGTGACGACTAATGGACAAGATTATCGCCTTCCTCAAAACCCGAGACCCGATCGACCTTCTGTTTCTGGCCGTCACAGCGCTGGGCGCGGTGTTTTTTACGGGCTGGCCGCGATGGGCGTCACTATCCTTATTCTGCATCGAGCTCCTTCGCCAAATTCGCAGAGACTCTAGATGACACAGCTGTTCAAGAGCACCTTGCTTGCTTGCCTGTTCGGTTCAGCTATTGCCCCTCCTCTCGCCGCCGAGGAAATCCACGGAAGCTGCGTGGGTGACGCATGTGGCCACGCAGAGCTGCAAATTCACGATGATGGCTGTGTGTACCTGACAAACCGTAGCTCTCGATTTGTTGCCATGACCCATTACACCACCGTTGCACCCAACCAAACAATCCGAGTGGAGAGCCGTGCCGCTGATATCTGCCTCGGAAACGTAGTTGGCCAGTATCAGCTAAAATTCATAGGACTCACATCGTGACATCAACCACAAAAACCAGCCCTTCAAAGCCCCTGCGCTGGGCGCTCCTTTTGATTTTCCTCTGGGTAGTAGTCGCTGGCTTGCTGACAGCCAACGGCGTCGTCGCAAATCGAACCGCCCAATTGGATGCGCAACAAACTGCGTTCATCAACGGCTGCACCGGTCGAGGCGGCACAGACAAAGTGAACCCAGATACAAACGAACTCACCTGCGAAAAAGGCGCGCGGCGTCCAAAGGTTTTCGAGTTTGAACCCAGCTATACGCAAGGATCATTGGCAGGCTATGCAGCAACGCAATTCTTGGACAACCTGACCTTCGGCCTGGTAAGCTCATCATCATGAGTTTGCAAACCCTCCCAGAGCGCGTTGATCGTCTGTTCGCCGATCTATCTGAAATCCCGCAGATCAAGCGCGGTACAGTTTGGTGCCATGAATGCGGCCACACTGAGCGAATTGATGTAGGAAATTTCAGAACAGGTTGGCCGACCTGCTGTGGCTACACCATGTCTCTCGACAGTCCAGAAGAGCGCTCATAACTCTCCCCAGAGCGAGACAAAGGCGCTGGGCAACGCTGTTAATATCTGTTTCTCTTATTAACTTTTCCACACTATTGACAGCGTTCGGCCATGCAATGGCCTCACCTCGTCTTCAATTTGACCGCAATAACCAGTTTATGTGTGTGAGTGCAGGGGGGCCGCTAGTCGGCTTCCCATTCAAACCTCTCGCAATTCCCGCTCAATAAGTTAATAATAGCTTCCAAGATTAACCTAACTTGGAGAGCGACGTGCCTTATAAGCTTCGCGACGATGCACCCGATGACCTGGTGACCGAGGAACAACCGGCACCGACACCAGAGCCTGATCAGATTGATCCGCTATCTGCAGAGATACAGAAAATCATCCGACGGATGCGAAGTCAGGGTTATAGCAGCGCGCACATCTGCGAACGCAGCTTCGACATTGAAGACAAAGCTCAAGCCATCCTCGATCGACGCCGGGAAGAAGACAACCTCACCAGGGCGATTGCCGAAATGGATGAAACCAGCTTGGTTTTGTCACTGGTAGCAACTAACCCCGCTCTAGAAGACATCTTGCCCGAGGATTCGCATCTCCTCCGGGATGTGGCCGACATCCGCCGCAAGATTGCCGAGCGTCAGCTGCAATTCGGCGAACATACCTCAGAGATTAAGCACATCGTTAATCGGCACGTTCATCTCCATCTCTGGGACGAACATACCCATGATCGGATCAAAGCGCTGGGCGCGTCTGTTGCTGGCCTCTTCAGAATGGCAAAAGACAAGATCATAGATGCCAAGGTCCAGCTGATCGACAACGACGATCGAGAAGTGATCGGCTTCGGTGAAGCGGCACGCGACTTCAAGGAAACCATCAAGAGTATGGCAGGCTTTCTACGCGGCCACGTTGTCCCTGCCCCCTTGCAGGAGGCGACGGATGAAGTTCTTGAACCCATCCCCGAGGAAGACAGGACAGCCGCCGTCAGGCTCGCCTCTGCAGCTGCAGGCGATGCTCTGGACGCGGACCTGAAGGAGGTCGAACCAGCGGAAGGCGTTCGCTACTACTCCGAAATTCAGGTTTTCCCGATGATCGAGGATGGCGAAGGGAATGCCCGCCTGATCAACAGCGCTGACACATTCGGAGAAAAGGCGGACTTTTACGACGTAGCCTTTCATGTGCGCGATGCTGAAACCCATGACCATATCGAAGATCACCCGCTCTACCGCGAATGGGACAACCTGACGCTTGCAGAGGCCTCCGAAGTAGCAAACGCCCTGCGGGTCGTTCACCCTGATGTAGATTTCGATTGGCTGGAAGAGCCTGAGCCGCATCTACAGCTGGTTGCAACCCAAACCGCGACACCGGCCCAAGAACCGGATAAACCAAAGAAGAAGCCATTCAAACTGATGGGTGATGACGGGCCTGATATGTAAGGCCGACCTGACCTACTGCAAAACGATTGGAAAACTGATGCCATATAAATTGCCCGATCCCAAAGGTCACCCTATCGATCCGAAGGTCATGGATACAGTCGAAGCGCGGTGGCGCGGCGGTGAACCACTGCCGGTCACAACGGACATGCTGCAGCTCGACATCGAGCGCGTGCGTGAATTGCTCCTAGAGCGGGGATACAAGGAAGCCCAAGATCGCTGGAATACTCGACATTGCGGTGTTCCAGAAAACGATCTCTATGGGCCGTTCACTGAAGCTGAGCACGAGAAACTGGAAAACTGGTTGCAAACCGAAGTACAGACCGACCCCCAGCTTGCACAGCTCCTGGACGGCGTTGAGAATAGCAACAGCAACTCTCTGATGGCAGCTCGCCGCCTCTTCCGAGAACGTCACCCCGTCGGACAAATACCGGAGCCCCGTCAAGAACAAAAAGCAAAATGGCTGGACCAAGACGCGACCAAAACCAAAGTCATCGACAACGATGTTGATGAGGTACGTGTCGAATTTGGTGGGCGCGAAATTCGCTCGTGGACTTACCAGGACGAAGCCGAACGCAGGATAAAGATGGGGCTCGCCCATGAGTTTGCTGAAGGCTTTTATCAAGCTCAGCTTCTGGCCCAGCCAGAAATCTCGGCCGATCCCAATCTCGGAACAGGTCAACTACGCGAAGATCTCATCACCCTCCGAGACAGAATAAAGGGGGAGAGCCGTCAGGACGGCGACCTGTTGGCCTCTGCCGTAAACCGTCTGAATGAGCTCAGCAGCGCCACCAGCAGCCTCTTAGGCGCGCGTACAGCCGGTGAGCACCCCAAACCGCGTGAGAAGCGCCTTGACGCTTCCAGCACGCTATCCATGTGAAGGAGGAACCGATGCCATACAAATTGCACGATAGCCCCACAGAGATCGACCCAAACGACTATGTATTTGGCGAACGGTTTCATCTTGCCCTATTCGACTATCTGGAACGCGATGCGTTCAAAGAGTTCCGATCTGATGCCCGATGGAAGTTCAACGATGAGCATCAGGGATTGTATTGGCATGGCCGTGGCAGCGAACAGGCCCAGCTCAGCTTCAGGCCGACTTTCGACACTTACGGCGAAAACGAAGGGCGCGTATCCACCGACCAACCCCACACGGCATATTTGACTTGGTGGGATAATGATCTGTTCAGCAAACAGACGACTGAGGTTGATCTGCCCTATCGAGATCTTCTGCAGGTGATTGCCCTTGCTGAACGGGATTTCTCTGATGAACCCAACACCTCTCAAAGCGTCACCACAGTTGATCTTGATGGGCCAACTATTCAGTCCAACCAAAATCTCTTAATCCGAGCCAGTGTGAACCTGGAAAAAGCGGTTCATACTTTTCAACCAGGTCCGCCAAACAAAAGCGATGTCCGTAACATCGACAAGGCTGCCACCTATCTTTCTCTTGTCGCCGAAGGCATGGACAAGACAGCCCACAGCGATGATCCGAAAACTCCCGCTGGCGCTCTATTAAAAGCCAACCAAATGCTTGCTGATCTCACTTCGCGGTACGATTTTGGGATTGTGCAGATTACCGATGACGACGCTGCTGTGTTGCAGGATGTTCGGCAACTTGTCGAGTTTGCGCGACAGCGGCCAAGCTCGTTCATGAAGAAAGCCCCTGTTCTTAGCACGGGCAAACAATATGACAGCGGGATGAGCCCCGCCTAACTACAGGAATCCCATGAAACTCTTTGTTCTCCTTATGCTCGTACCAGGTGGCGGCGGAATGTCCGCTGAGTTCACATCACTGGAAAAGTGCGAAGCCGCGATCGAGGCCTTCGCCGCTGAAACTGGTGACCACAACAAGCCCATCGGGATCTGCGTTGAGAAGTAGACGACGACGCTATCCCTTCCGTTCAATCCTGGTCGCGCTGGGCGCGGCCGGGTTTTTTCTTTTCATGGCTGCCGAACGGTTCCCAGAGTTCACCGGGCCCATTGTAGAAATCAGCAGCCTAGAACGAGTATGGGGGTCTGTCACACGAGTCCGAGATGGGGACACGATTGAAGTCAATGGCACACCCATCCGCTTTGGATCTCTGGACTGCCCAGAGCGCGATACTTCTGCTGGGCGCACCGCAACAGGCCGCGTGAGAGACCTCACGTCCGGACAGTCGCTGACTTGCTATCTAAACGGCCGCCAGAGCCATGACAGGAAGATTGGGAACTGTAGGCTGCAAGACGGCCGAGATCTCGCGGCCCAATTGATAGCGGGTGGCTACTGTAATCGGTTCTGGTGATTTGATCACGCGGCCAGCGGCAGTTTCGGTGCATCGTAGTCACCAGGACGGGTCAGCTCCGCCCTCTTTGTATCGAGCCAATCCGTTTCAGTCTTTTGGCCAGCACGGGACTTGTCCCAAACCATCCATTCATAGCTCGTGGCAGTGCTCGGTTTCCGCATAACGTATTTGCGCTTTTTCTTGTCCCAGACCGGCAACGGGATATCAGGATCAGGGGGATCACCCTTGTGCATGACCACTCGATCGACAAACTGAAGCCGCATGGTCGGAGGATTATCACGGAACAATCTCTCGTAGCGGCCTCTGCCCTCGGCAAAGGCGCACCGTACGAGAACCGCGACACCATCCTCTGCCAACTCCAATGCACGAAGCACAAAGGCATCACCATGCTTGAAGGGTGGGTTTGTGATGATCCAGTTGCTTCTTGCATTGATCATCGCACTGGCGTTTTCAGCCAGGAAGTCGATTACACGGCCGAAGCCGAGATCTTGAATATCGGAGCCGATCACATGGTCCGAATATTCGCTCATTGGCCTGGTCATGAAACCTCGGCCGCACGCTGCATCCCATAAAACCGACTGGCGGGGTATCTGAAGGCGCTCTAGAAGCGCCCGTGTCGCCCATGGCGGCGTTCCAAAGTAGTCAAAAGACGTGCTGGGTTCACTGCGTTGCTGCATGACCGCAGAGGACAAGTTTTGCGCCATGGTGCTAGCTCCGTCTTTGGTCCGCATTTCCAAGGCCAAAGGCCTCGCAGAGGGCCGCGTCTACGCACCGAACCCACACTTGGCTACAAACCCTCGCCATCGCCCTGCTGGGGCGTCTCCTGCGCAGTCTCTTGGCTTTTGAGTACCTGTCCCGCAGTTTTCGAGGAACCGTGGGCCAGTGGACCGCACATAGCCATTCATCGAACTTCCCATCTGCTTTGGTCGTTCTCTTGCATCCAGGGACGCAGCAAGGCAGGCGTTTCTCAGTGGAATGGCCGGCCATCTCTAGATCAATGCTTTTTGCGATCTTGGATATCGAAGATCAGGCTGATCGCGACTTCCAATTGTGCCACGACCGCGCTGGGCGCGACGTGCTGTTTCTGGCACTCAACGTAGAGTGCGACCGGCGCCCGGAAATGTTCATAGGGGTTGCCCTGCTCGATCATGAAGTCAATCAAACCGTCCTCCGGCCGCTGAAACAGAAGCCAAGACGCAACTAATTTCTCCGAGGCGTAGAAATGAATTTCGACCGCGCCACGTATTGCACACCAGTTCGCTTCGATCGCCGAAACGCGACCAGCTGATGCAGGCAGCGCGGACAGGACAGGGGCAAGTATTGTCATGGCGGGCATTACTGAGCTGGTTTGAACAGGAAGAGACCAAGCCCAACAGCAATTGCCACGCATTGCATTGTTGTTCGGGCGGATAGCTTCTTCTTGGCGCGGAAAATCCGCTGCTTGATCGCCGACTCAGAAACGTCATGCAAGTAGGCTATTTCTTTCATGGTCAGGCCCTCTGCCAATGACTTGAGTGTGTCCGCCTCGGCAGCACTGAGTTGCTTTGTTTCACTCTTGGGCAGGTACGGGGCTGGGACGACAGCGGGCAGCTGGAACTCATCAGGTGAAGTGTACTGGTTCATGGGCTGCCTCCGTCGATCAAATCACCTTGCAAATGCAGTGCGCTGTAGCTTTCGCTTCTATCGTATCGTAAGTATATTATTAGTTCTACTATTAACTTTATAGAGAGGTGAAACCCGCATGAAACGTGACATGGATCTTATTCGCAACCTCCTGCTCGAAATTGAGGCAAACGAAAACATCAATGGGCACTTTACGATCACCGATCGAGATTTCGGCGTTCCGGACGAAGATCTGCGCAAAGTTCAGTACCACCTTCGCTTGCTCTTCGACGCAGACTACTTGCGGGGTGTCGATGGCAGCACCGTTTTGGAAGTCGCACAAAATGCAAGTGAGCGCGGCACCTACCTCGGCACCGACGCCCGATCCACAATCTTGTTGGCCACTGATCCCGAGGAACGGAGAGCCGTCGAGGCAATGGCAACGCAACCAATGATCATGGTCGAAAGGATCACCTGGGACGGTCACGAGTTCATCGAAACGGTGCGCGACGACAAGATCTGGGAAAAGACCAAAGAAACGATGAATACCGTTGGCAACTTCGGCATCGAGAACGTGAAAGCAGTGGCTTCAGCTTTGGCGAAAGGCTTCATGAAGAAACAGGTCGAGAAACTTACCGGTGTCGAGCTTGAGTTCTAAATGAACATCCTCGGTCGAAAAATACGGCGTCGTTGGTTCGCCGCAAGCGCCTTGATTGCCGCTGGCGTGATCTGGGCGGCGTCGTCAGCTTTTTCAAATGAGATTGTCCGGATCAAAACCGAGAACGGCATCCGAACCATCACAGTTGAAGTCGCGGATGAGTTCGAAGAACAACGGATTGGTCTGATGCACCGCACTGCGCTGCCGGACCAGTCTGGAATGATCTTCACCTACCCGACACCAGTCAGCACTGCATTCTGGATGAAGAACACCCTCATTCCCCTCGACATGATCTGGATCTCTGAAACCGGCCGGATCGTCGGCATCACTGCCAACGCTAGGCCGCTTTCGCTCACCCCACGCCCGTCACCGTCGCCTGTGATCGCTGTGCTGGAAATCTCCGGTGGCGCTAGTGAAGAGCTCGGCATCCAAGTTGGAGACCTGGTGGTCGAGATCCCCGGAGTGGAATTGCCAACAAACTGATCCTTCAGGCCCCTGCCCTTGCCACAAGTGACGCGGATTGGCAGACTGCAACACGAGGATCAGGAGGGCAAACTATGAGCAATGTCGTCATCGAAATGCTGAACCAGAAGCGGGAACGCCTTTCCGCACTAAAGCAACGGTCGCGGAATTGGGCGATTGCAGTGCTTGCGCTGTTCATCAGCTCACTAGCGTTCGCGACGGCTTGGCTCTTTGGGGTTGTCCCGATCGCACCAGGTCCAGTCCTCTGCACTCTTCTCGCTATGTTCGTGATCGCCTGCTGGCGTTTGAACTCAGCCAGGTGGGACGAGAGAATGAGCCAACGGACGCTGGTCGAATTGACGCAAAGACACTCTGGTCAAGCTCTCTGCTGATTGGCCTGGTAATTACGAGCCAGGTTGGAAAACCGGGTGAACTCACCCTCAAATGCCATATCGACCGTACCAATGGGCCCATGCCGTTGCTTGCCGATAATGACCTCAGCCCTGCCCTTCAGGCGGTCCATGTCGTCCATCCATGACGCCATAGCCTCAAGGTCATCATCGCCTGGTTTCTCGCGTTCTCGGTAATACTCTTCACGGTAGACGAACATCACAACATCCGCGTCTTGCTCGATCGAACCGGACTCGCGCAGATCAGAAAGCTGGGGTCTTTTGTCGTCTCTCGATTCAACTTTGCGGGACAGCTGCGACAAAGCAATTACGGGGATCTCCAACTCCTTTGCAATGGCCTTCAATCCTTGGGTGATCTCAGAAATCTCATTCACTCGATTGTCTTTCGCAGATACACCTCTGCAGAGCTGAAGGTAGTCAACAAACACCGCGTCCAGGCCGTGCGTTCGCTTCAAGCGCCGCGCTCGCGCCGCCACCTGCGAAATCGGCAGTGCCGGTGTGTCGTCGATAAACAGCGGGCAGGCTTCTAGATCCTTGGCAGCCTCGATAAACCTTCGAAACTCGTTCTCTGTCATGTCCCCCCTGCGGATCTTCTCTGACGGCACTTGAGCCACCTCCGAGAGGATTCTCGTAGCCAACTGTTCAGCTGACATCTCCAACGAGAAGAACCCAACACAGCCCCCCTCTACTGCGCCCTCTGTCCCGTCGGGCTTTAGGCCCTTTTGATAGTTCTTCGCCACGCTGAAGGCGATGTTCGTGGCAAGCGCTGTCTTGCCCATTGACGGCCGACCAGCGAGGATCAGTAGATCAGACGGATGCAACCCGCCCAATTTCATATCGAGATCCACAAGACCTGTTGAGATACCTGATAGCTGGCCATCCCTCTGATACGCTGCGTTCGCGATATTCACCGCGCCAGTCACGGATTTGAGGAAGCTCTGAAAAGCTTGTCCAGTCTCGCCCTTTTCGCCCATCTGGTAGAGCTTTTGCTCGGTATCCACGATGAGGTCTTTCGGGGTCTCATCCACTTCCGACTTTGCAGCTCGCGCGGCAAGATCAGCAGACAAAAGAATGAGCTCTCGGCGGGTAGCGAGATCGACGATCTGCTGCGCATAATCCTTAATTGCAAAGCTTGAGATCGCGGCACCGGCCAGGCGAACCAGATAGGCTGGTCCGCCCAACTCCTTCAAACCTTCATCATCTTCCATGAATGCTTTGAGCGTTACTGGCGAAGCCAGTCGGTGCGACCTGATGCGCTGGGCAATCGTGTCGTAGATGCGTGCGTGTACCGGGTCATAGAAGTGCTCTGTCTTGAGCATCCCATCAACCCGGTCAAACACGTCGTTATTAGTGAGCAGCGCTCCGAGCAGCTGCTGTTCTGCTTCGATAAGGTGGGGCAGTTCTTCGCTGCCCTGCCCGTAGTTAATTCCTCCGATTGTGTAAGGGTGGCTACCGTCCATATTGGTTCACCTCATGCGCGATGCGCTCCTAATCGAGAATAAATGCGTCCCTGAACCCCATGCCTTTTACAAACGCCAAGAGCTCCGCGACCTGGCTGGGTGATTGGTAACTGTTCGTGGTGACGCGGTAGTAGGTTCTTCCGCCCGAACGCTGCCGAGAAACAACGGCTGGCACGTCCGAGATGTTGAGCTGCAAAAACAAGTCCTGTGCGGCACGGTTGGACTGAAACGTGGCGATCTGGATGGCCCGTGGCTTCCCATCTCCCCAACGTGTTCTGCAGTTCGCTCGTGAAATCTGGGACACTTGTTGCGATGACCGGCTCAATGGCTTGAGACTGGACCCCACGCACCCTGTGGCCTGGTACACTGCGTTCAGCAGCGCTTGATCAGAAATGTTCGCCGCTGACCTGTACGTCAGGACAACATCCGAGGATCTGCCATAGATCCAATTCACGTTCACCCGTTCCCCGGCAACAGAGACATTAACAGACCGAGCGGCCCCCTCGAAGGGACGCTCAATCAATGACTGTGCGCTCACCAACGTGCCAATAAAGGCCATGCCGACGGCGACAGTCGTCCGGATCGCAGTCAACCTCCGCATTTGTCGTACTCGCAAGAGGTGCAGCGCTCGCAACCGTCAGACTTGATGAGCGAGGGCTGACCGCAGGCCGGGCATGAAGGAAGCCTGGCACCTTCCCCAACAGCGATTTTCAACTCTGCCGCAGGATCAGATTTCAGCCCTGTTCCTTCGGTGCTGAGGAAGCCAATGGCCACCATATGCCGCTCGATCACGCCGCCAATGGCCGCAAGGATCGAAGGGATGTACTTGCCGTTCATCCAGGCTCCGCCGCGAGGGTCGAAAACAGCCTTCAGCTCCTCGACCACAAAACTCACGTCGCCGCCGCGACGGAACACCCCGGAAATCATCCGTGTGAGCGCCACCGTCCACGCAAAGTGCTCCATGTTTTTGCTGTTGATGAAGATTTCAAACGGCCGACGCTGCCCACCAAGAATGATATCGTTGATCGTGATGTAGATCGCGTGATCGCTTTCCGGCCACTTGAGCTTGTAGGTTTGCCCTTCGACTGTTTCTGGGCGCTCAAGCGGCTCAGCCAGATAGATCACCTCGGCTCCGGAATCCGCCTCCGGGGCGGTATCAGACCCCTCAGACACACTCAGGACAGAGCCCGTCACATCATTGGGCCTATAGGTAGTGCAACCCTTACAGCCACTATCCCAAGCGGTCATGTAGACCTCTTTGAAATCTTCAAAGCTGATATCTTCAGGACAATTGATCGTCTTCGAGATCGAGCTGTCGATCCATCGTTGTGCCGCCGCCTGCATGACAACATGATCATTCGGCGTGAGGGTCTGGGCGCTTACAAAATAGTCCGGCAGTTCCTTGTCACCGAATTTCTCCCGCCACAGTTCTACCGCGTAATCGACGACCTCTTGTTCCGACCTGGAGCCATCGTCCTGCAGGACTTTCCGAGTGTAGGCGTATGCAAACACGGGTTCGATGCCCGAACTCACGTTCCCCGCATAGAGGGATATCGTGCCGGTCGGCGCGATCGAGGTGAGCAACGCATTTCGGATTCCGTGCTCTGCAATCGCACTCCGGACATCTTCATCCATTCCTTCCATATTGCCCGACGCGAGAAATTTCTCAGCGTCAAACAACGGGAACGCACCTTTCTCTTTCGCCAACTCAACAGAAGCCAGATAGGCGGAGCGCGCGATCGCGTGCATCCACTGATCCGTCTGAGCTGCAGCTTCCTTCGAGCCATATCGCAGCTTGAGCATCAGAAGGGCATCGGCCAGGCCAGTAACGCCCAACCCAATACGACGCTTGTTCCGCGCTTCCTGCTGTTGCTGTTCGAGTGGAAACTTCGAAACATCAATGACGTTATCCATCATCCGCACCGCTGTAGCGACCAGCTTATCCAGTGCGTCGAGATCCATTTTCGCGGTGTCTTCGAAAGCATTCGAAACCAGCCGCGCCAGATTGATTGATCCCAGAAGGCAAGCACCATACGGAGGCAACGGCTGCTCGCCGCAAGGATTGGTAGCAGCGATGGTTTCGCAATATCCGAGATTGTTCATCTTGTTGATACGGTCGATGAAAATCACACCCGGCTCCGCAAAGTCGTAGGTGGATTTCATGATCGAGTTCCAAAGATCGCGAGCCTTCACTGTTTTGTAAACGCGACCGTCGAACCGCAGCTCCCATTTCCCGTCGCTCTTCACAGCTTCCATGAACGGGTCTGTGATGAGCACAGAGAGATTGAACATCCGCAGGCGGGCGGTGTCCTGCTTGGCGGTAATGAACTGTTCAACGTCCGGATGGTCACAACGCATTGTCGCCATCATCGCGCCGCGTCGGCTACCTGCGGACATGATTGTACGGCACATCGCGTCCCACACATCCATAAACGAGAGAGGGCCTGAGGCATCAGCGGCCACGCCTTTTACCGGCGCACCAGCTGGTCGAATAGTCGAAAAGTCGTAACCGATCCCCCCGCCTTGTTGCATCGTCAGAGCTGCTTCGCGCAGCATGTCGAAAATGCCTGCCATCGAGTCTGGCACCGTGCCCATGACGAAGCAATTGAAGAGAGTGACGGTACGGCCCGTCCCTGCCCCGGCCGTGATCCGGCCTGCAGGTAAAAACTTGTAGTCTGCCAGAGCATCATAGAAGACATCAGCCCAATGCTCCGGATCTTCTTCGGCCTCGGCCGTGCTTGAAGCGATCCGACGCCAGGTGTCATCGACAGTGTGGTCGATGGGTTTGCCTTCTGCATCTTTCAGACGGTATTTCATGTCCCAGATTTGCTCAGAGATATGAGGGGTAGTCTGTTCGGTAGCTGTTGCGGTCATTTTCTCTGACTCCGAAACTGGTTTGGAAAATATGGCCCCCCAACCAGGGGCGATTGGGGGGCCGAGCCGCCAGGGAGGGAGCGGCTTGCCGCTGCGCTTATTCGGCTGGTTCCGGATCTTTCGCAGCGGCTTTGGATTCAAGCAGGGTGACGGCGAATTCCGAGAACCCTTCGGTCACATGGAGTTCCATGTTCCAGCGTTCGCGAGCCTCGCCACTGTCGCGGTCGGTCCACTCGGACTTGCGCAGCTGAGCCAGGCCGATGACTTCAACCTTGTCGCCCTTCTGCAGGGCAGCGGCCACGTCGGCTTTGTCAGCGTCATAGACTGTCACGTTGAAATAGTTTTCGCGACTGTCGATCTCGCCGCCGATGAACACCGGTTGGTTCACCGCCAGACGAAAGTTTGTGATATTCCCGGCACCCTGCTTGCGAGCGTTGCTCCGTGCGTCGTCAGTCAGACGGCCGCGCAGGGTCCAGGTGTTGGGTGATTTTACTTCATTCACGGTCATGTCCTCTCGAATGATGACTTGGATAATGCCCCGCACGCGGAGCTGTTTCGGGGAGATGTTCCCCATTCCAACGACACCCGGAATTTTCCATCATGAGGAGACATGAGAATAACCCCTTGCTAGGTGTCGTCGTCGTCGATGACCATTCCGTCACCGGCAACCTTCGCAGCCATCTTCAGGTCATCATCCTCGTCCAAGTTCCCTGACCAAGGATTGCCATAGGCTGCATCACGTTCGTTTGTGGCGTCGATCAGTGCCTGCATGTCATTGCGAGCCGCCTCTTCGTCAGAAGAGTCGAGCACATAATCCATGTAGCTGAGCGCCGTGTTCAGATCCTCAACACTGTGGCCGAGGATCTGGGCGAAATACGGAGCCTTTGCCATGGTGCCAGGCGCAAAGACCTTGTAGGCGATCTCCGCGTACAGCGAGCGAAGGCACTTCGTGGTGAGTTTCACCCCTTTGGGCCACAAGCGCTGCACATCCTCATGGCTCCGGAGATACCGATTGATCTGGTTGTTCACGCGCGCATTGAGCTCGCGGGAATTCATCTGGCTCCATGCCTCGCCTTCAGGCGAGTTACGCAGCCACTGAAAGGCATTGTAAACATCTTTGGCCGGCGCCAGGCACGGGATGTTATATGTCTCTTCGGACATTGTACCTTCCCGGCCCTTTGTCTTCGCCTGCCCGATAAACCGGAGAACCCACTTTTGTTTGACGGTGACATGCGACTCTGGGTACTCGAAGATCTCAAGACTGAAGTCACCTGACACGCAGACCTCAAAGAAGCGACGACCGGTCACTCCCATCAGGCCGATCAAACGAAGCCGGGGATTGTCGGAGACCAGAAACCCGTTGAAAACTTCGACGAGCTCTTTCCAGTTCTCGATCAGCTGCAGGTTCCGGACCTGCTTCCGAACGGTTGTACCGTAGTCGTTATTGACTGATTTGGTCACTTTCGGGATGTGCTTGACGACTTTGAAAACTTCATCCAGCGCGCCCTCAGGAACATCTTCGTTCCGTTCGAACTCTTCCTCGATCGCTTTGCGATACCGGGAGATGTAGTTTTTCTGCGTCGTCTCAGCCTTAGTGCTCATGGCAGCTCGTTCGAGCACCCACTTTGCATCAAGATCATCTAGCCAATTCTTCCATCCGCGAATGACAAGCCGAGCTGCCTCTTCGGCAAACTCCTTCAGTGACTGGTTGAGCGGAATACGATCGTCGGCCTTCGTGAAAACCTGTGGAGTTGCAAGGCGGCTGTCCAGATCGTCGATAACTTTCCGACGCGGATCACCTGACGGCAGCTCTTCTAGAAGATCCCGAGCCTTGGTCCGGAAGCCATAAACGTAATTGAGAGCCGTACGGTCGCCCGCAAATCCGCCTTTCGATGTCTGATATTCAATCAGGTGGGCCATCTCTCGATCCCACCGCTGGGCAACCCTGCCCTGCCAACCTGGTTTAGCGCTGGTTGAAACAACAAATTCTGCAAAAGCATCGATCGCGCCGTAAACGGCATAGTCCTTGGGTAACACTGGTTCTCTCCACAGAGCGTTCATTTGCGATCAACTTATCATTCTTTCTTCGTCGGAGGTAAACATATAACACTTGTTCCTTATGTCAATCGTATTTAGAATTAAAAACAGAGTGACGTTAGGGTTAAACATATAATGACCACCAAAAATTTTTTCGTGCTGATGGCCTCACTGCTCATGGGTTCTGGGCACCTTTCTCAGACACGCTGGGGCGGTCTCTACTCCCTCTCTGGATGGCAAGAAGTCACTGGCTTAGCCCTTACATTCATAGGGATGGCGCTGTTATACAGCGTTCTTTCAAGTACCAAAAAAATAAGTCAAAGCCTCTGGTTAACCGCGTTGTCCGGTTTCGTGTATTATCTGATTGCGCTGCATTGGATCGGTGAGAGCCTGACAGTTGATCATTCGGCCTACACCTGGCTTTCTGTATGGGGCTCGATCGGCATCACAGCTATCTTTTTCCCGTGGTGGATGGGCGCTGTTCTGCTGTTCAAATTGATAAACATATATCGTCGGAAAAGAACTGATTCGAACGCCCTGAATCCGCTACTTTTTGCTACTTTCTGGTCGTTGGCAGACCTCGCCCTTAGCGATTTTTTCTATGGCATCCCGCTAGGCGTCCTCGGTACGTCTATCACCGGCACCATGTTTGAGCCCATCTATTCAGTGATTGGCCTGCACGGATGCACATTTCTACTTGTGTGGATCGCTGCTGAGACCGCGAGGCTGGTCAGTGAGCACCGTTTCACTCCTCAGGCTCTTGGCAGTGCGGCAGTTGCTGCAGCTTGTCTCGTTGTCCCGTACGCTGATGACCACCAGATCACCCCTGCCACGGTGAAATTGGCGGCAGTCCAAACAAACGCTCGCCCACCCATTGGCCCATCCGGGGAGGACTTTAACAAAAAGAGCATTGCTACCAATATCCATGCTATCCGGACGGCCTTCGACAAGGGTGTCGATCTCGTGGTGCTGCCTGAGAGCGCATTCCTGGACGATCTTGCAGCAGAACCGGAACTGACAGCGGAGATCGCTCAGATCATCCCGGAGGGTCGTTATCTTCTGACAGGTTCGCGACAATATGAGATCCATGGCGAAATCGACACCGGTCTCGATGTGCAGACCTTCAATGTTGTACACCTACTCGACAGTTCCGGCATAATTTGGAGCTATCGGAAATCGCACCTCGTCCTTTTCGGAGAATACATGCCGTGGATCTTCCGCATTCTTGGGTATGACGTTCTTGGCGGTCCACCAGGTGGCCTGGCAGAAGGCACGGGGCTTGTTCCTGTGCGGATAGGTGACCTTCCCCCTGCCCTGATCACTATTTGCTTTGAAGGCCTGCTCTCCGGCCCGGTACAGCGGGCTGTTGGGGACAGCCAATGGATGCTCAATCTATCTAACGAAGCTCTGTTCGGCACGACAGCCGGGCCCGAGCTGGTGAACCAGTATCATCGCATCCGTTCTATGGAACTCGGTATGCCGGTTGTCCGGTCGGTTGCGACATCTTTTTCAGGGGTTGTTGGAGAGACAGGTGAACAGCTCAGCATGGCAAAAGCCGAAACCTTCGCTGTCCTGGTCGAAGAAGTATCAATGTCATCTCGCAACACAGTGTTTAGGACTTTGGGCTATTTGCCGCTATATCTGTTCTTAAGCGCCGTGGTCACATTCGCATTTGTTGGGAGGAAGCGGCAGTCTCGTAGAATTTTCTGAGGAAGGAAACTTGAATGCCAGATCCCGCCACACCTGATCTCCTAGACGAAGCTGAATACAAAATCCGGCGCTATCGCATCGAAAATGCTTTCGTAAAATCCCCGATTGGGCTGGCCGTTTGCTCGATGATCCCGCTGGCTATCTTTTGCTTCGTCATTGGCCGGTCAGATGTAGCGGCCATTGCATCAACTCTGATCCTGGGCGGCGGTGTTTTCCTCTATGCCCTCGGAACCACCCTCGAAAAGCTGACTGCCCTGCGCAAGGAGCTGCAGCGTGCGGAACTCACAAAACTGAACGGCGGCTTCTCTCATACCAGCGCGCCACCAGTGTTCGATCATGAAACGACTGGCGGTGGTGTCTGGAAGGTCATGATGCCGGGCTTGGGTGAAACCCATGTACGCGCGGATCGGCGCGACGGTGGTCAATTCCTCGTCAACGTAGATGGTCGTCTCTTCTTTGACTATTGGGCGAGCTCGGCAATCCAGCACACGCGCAAACTACCCAAACTGCGCGCTGAGGTTCGCAAGACATCAGCATTCAAGTTTGCCATGCACACGCACATTGGAAACGGCGCGGCACCGGTCCCTGCTCCACAAATAAAAGTCACACGAGCCAGAGGGATCTACATCCTGACCGGTCGTGATGATCTCGGGTTTTTCTTAGCCAATCATGCTGGCAGTTTCCCGGTTGTCGTCGATACCATCGAAACTGCTCTGGACTTGCACACGAAAGCAGGGGTGGATCTGGAACCCATCGACCTTGCTGAGCTAGGCTCCTAGCACCTTCGCCAAATCGTACAGCTTCCGCCTGCTCGGCTCTGGAATACTGTAGTAGGCTCTCACGAGCTCAATCGCTTCCTTGTCTTCAAGGAAATCAGGAAGGCACGGCTCACCGTTTTGGTTGGCTGCCTTCCCGTCCATCCCTTCAAAGAAATATGTGATCTGTACGTCCAGCGCCGATGCGATATCCCAAAGCCGGGATGCACTCACGCGGTTCGCACCGGTCTCATATTTTTGGATCTGCTGAAACTTGACACCTGTCTTTTCTCCCAGATCGTGCTGTGTCATTCCCATTTGCCAGCGGCGCTGGCGGACACGTTTTCCTACTCGAACGTCTACCTCATGCAGCATCTCAAAACCTCTTTAATACTACATACGAATTATCGGTTGGCTGCGGCCATTGCCTGTCTGCGTTGGTCTTCCTGCGCAGCGCGCCGTCGTTCTTCTTCTTGGGCCTTAGCCGCGTCTTGACGCCGATCTTCTTCTTGTTTGCGACGGGTCTCCTCAGCTTCAAGTCGTTGACGCTGTTCTTCCTCTTTGCGGCGATCTTCTGCAGCTTGACGTTTGCGCTCTTCTTCAGCACGCCGCCGCTGTTCTTCTTCGGCCTTGCGACGTTGTTCGTCCTCAAACTTGCGCCGTTGCTCGGCCTCAGCTGCAAAGCGCTGAGTCTCTTCGGCTTTGCGCCGCTGCGCGGCCTCGGCCTCGCGGCGTCGATCCTCCTGCCGGTCTTCTTCCTGCTTTTTCCGCTGTTCTTCTCTCAGCCGCTCTTGTTCCCGTTCCTGCCAATCACTCATGTTATGCTCCCATCAGAAGAATTTACCGAGACCGCTTTTTGCGTCCCGCATCATGGCTTCTTCCGCCGTTTCATTTGTCGGTTGATCGGGGGCATCGACCCCACGGTCGCCGACCAAGACATCACCGTCATCCACCTCAACCGCACCGTCTGAGCCGGTGTTCGAAGCGTGCACGACTTCGCGAAGGTGGTTTGCTGCGGCCTCGGCCACATCAGCGCTCAGAGGGCTGTTGCCAACGCCTCCTGACGCAGCTCCCATCAATCCCTCGACCAGTTTGCCGTCGATATCCAGATCGGTCATCCGACGACGAACCGCCTCACTGCCGTATTCCTCGGCAATGCGCGACTTCTCTTCATCGACCAGGTATTTTTCGGCCTCGATACGCAACCCGTTAATAGCGGTTTCGATGTACGGAACGCTCAGCCGGATCTTCGCAATGCGCTCGGCCGCATAGTGCTCATAGGCCCCGGCATTCTCAGGAAAGGCCGACGGCATTCCAAGGTTTTCGACAAAGTACCAGAATGGCTTGTCGTAGAACCGCAGCCACCGAAAGTTCAGAGCGGGCATGATGCCGGTTTTCCGTACCGCCTCAAGGGAAGCACCAACGAGACCATAGAGATACTGGTGCGCAAACAATGTCTCCGAAGAAATCGTTTTCGCGGCCAAAGTAAGCTTCTTTATAGTGGCTTCCATATAGGCCTGTTCCGAGGCCTGTTTTGCTTCAGGTCCATATTCAATCAGACCGTCGCTACCCTCTCTCAGTGGGTATTCGT
The DNA here is from genome assembly GCF_001307765.1 of Aliiroseovarius crassostreae. Lineage (GTDB taxonomy): Bacteria > Pseudomonadota > Alphaproteobacteria > Rhodobacterales > Rhodobacteraceae > Aliiroseovarius > Aliiroseovarius crassostreae. The sequence goes on along the minus strand of NZ_LKBA01000008.1, from coordinate 74,355 downwards.
TCGTGTCGCGGCCGAGGTGCCGTGTGAGTATGCGTTTCAGGCCCTCTGTGGCCGTCTTAACGCAAGGAAGGTTCGCGCCCTCGTCTTCAAGCAACTCACCCAAGGTGATCAGTTCCTGACGCTCTGCACCCTTCTTGGGTTTGCGCCGCTTCTTTTTCCCGCTACCACCTTCCAGATAGAGACTGTTCTTGATGGCTCGATCGTCGTCGTCGTCAAACCCAAGAACCAGGCGATCCCCTTCCCGTCTCTTCAGGGCGTTCAGATCCTTCCAGATGTCCGCGATAAAGCCGTCAACCAAGTCTACTGTTAAATCAAAGCCATCCTTTGAATCGACAATGAATGAGTGCTTCTTCCAAATCGCAGGGTACAGGATGAGCACGGCGGTCCATGGCAGTTTGTCGATCGCAGCTTCCACGGCCGGAGCGGTTTCCAGGGCGGGGATTTCGAAATCGATAAACGGGTTCTCCGGTCCAAGCCGGTCAACAAACCACTGCCGCATTGCCCCTTCGTCAACTTTGAGTGTCGGCAATTCGCCGGACGCAAAGTCTTCCTTCAAGCCCTTCAGAGCCCCGGCTGCCTCGATCACCTCCATTGCTCTCATTGGCTGACGACCGTCCCCTCTGGTGGTCGATAGTTCCAACAACGGGTAATCCTTGAAGAATTGAACGCTGGGCTCAACCTCCGCATACATGGTCATCACATCGTCTGGGGAAAGACCGTATGGGCTCTTGATATCCAGATGCTTCTTGATCCCAAACTTTTCCAACCGGATCAGTGCTAACAGCATAATGACAGCGATCATCGCTAGGAAAAACATGCCGATATAAGTGGAATGCAGGTAAATCGTCGCGAAGCTCGGTTTATGCCCCGCCTGAAGGATCTCCGTTTTGAAGTTTGCGCTTGCGGGCAGATATTCCCAGATGAAAGGGAACTCCACCGACCTTATCAGGCCATAGATGTTGGCCATCTGGCGACGTGCGGCAAGCCACAGCACGGTACAAAAGAACATGATCATGCCCATGCCAATCATGATGGCAACAGTTGGAGACTGAGATTGGTTTGACCCGTTGGGGTTGGACATGATTGTTCCTCTTAAGCTGCTGACTTATCCCGCTTCAGCTGTGACGGGCGCTTGCGCCGCCTCCGAAGCCGGTTGTTCGTCGATTTTGTAGAACTCTTTGTAGTAGTCCTCATCCACGCACATCTTGCGGCGCACGAGCGCTCCGAAGACCTGCGAGTCATGATACTTTGGCGGAAGGATGAGATAGGTTTCGAGCTCAATGGCATATCGCAGCCATTCCTCGATATAAGTCACTGGAATGCCACCATCCGTGTACGCCCACTTCCAGAACAGATGCGGCGAGGTCACGTTCTTCATTCGCACGGAAATTGTTTCGAGAGTTTCGACACCGAATTTCCCATCATCACCGCGATAGGCAACGATATCGACCAAGAAATTCATCAGGGTCTGATTACGTTTCGCAACCGAAGACCTGGAACTCTCTTCCCGAGGTCGCTCGAAGTCGCTCAGGGTGACATTCTCTGGAAGCTGGAAGCGTGTTTTCTTGTCCGCAACGAAATCAGCAAACTGCTTTTCGTCCTTGTTTTTGTCCGTTTCCAAACGCTCTGGCGGTATCCCGCGCTTGATCCATTGGTAAACCGTCTGGCGAACGATCGTAAGGTAGTCGGAAATCTCCGTTTGATATCCACGTACGCCATAAGTGTGCTGAAGGCAGAACTTAAGAAGGTCACCAGGACGGCCTTCAGGCTCTTCCAGCCCTCGGCTTTCATAGTATTCTCGCGTCAACTCCTCAGGCGCTTGGTAGCTTTCCTTGGCGGATTTTTTTTTGCTGGTCATGTTGCCCTCAAAGGTTAATTTTCAAATCTACCCTACACGCCCATCACAAACGGCACAATTGCCGCCATAATGGCCGGAACCGTTACGCAACCTCCTATTGCTGTCATGATCCATCCTGCTCGAACTTTGGAATCGTCGTCATCGCTGTGACCGCGATAAATGGTGAGAAGACCGCCCATTCCAAGGATGATGCCCAAAAGGCCGGCACCCAAAAGAACCAGGTTCCCACCGCTTGTAAGCAAGGCTGTGATGCCTGTTTCAGTCATGTTTGTGCTATCCGCTGCAGCACGCCCATTTAAGACGACATCAAGCGGCGACTGAGCCGAAGCTGCAGCCGCCACCAGTGATGCGATCCCCGCCGCGAATGCGGCGAGGAACTTGGACCACGAAGGACGCATTACACGCCGTCGAGGAACAGGGTCGGAACGAAGGCAGTGACGATAGCAACAATGGTCATCAGACCACCGATACCGACCATCGCCCAATAGCCGACGGTGGAACCACGCGCCTGCTCGCCTTCTTTGTAGTGTGCGTAGAGCTTGGAAATGCCGAACGCAGCCATGATGACACCGATACAGCCCGCTGCGATCAGAACGATGTTACCGATGGCGACGATGCCGCCTTCGATACCGTCTTCATTGATCTGGGATGCTGCAACTTCGTCCAAGGCGTCCCGGTTGATTTCCAGAGCACCGCGAACGTCTGCGACCTGTGCCATCGCGTAGGTGGTTGCGTACAGAGGCATTGCAGCGATGGCAGCCAGGGCACGTTTGGTTGTTTTGAACATGATCTTTCCTCTCAGTTCAGTTGGTTTGGGAACAGCACATCACGCAGCCCGGTGTTGTTGAGCATTGTGCTGCAGGAGTAGTTCGGTCGCTATTTTGACCGGTACATCCTCGCCCGCGCTGGATCTGGAAGTGACTTCGTTCCAGTGAGTAACGGCTGTCCCCGTGGGAAACCTTTGGGCGAGAATTTCGAGAGCGAGATCCACAGAGCCAGTGTGCGAGTACAAAGCGTCGCGGATTCGCATGTCTTCAAATGTGGTTGTCAGGGCCCATAGACGAACGGGGCCAATTTTGTTCTTCAGCAAGAGCCAGCTGTCGCCGTTCTTGGTCCGGCGCCCCAGCAAGATCGTTGAGCCATTTGCGGAAGGCCCGTTGACGTGTTTACGCACGGCGTCTTTGGTAGCTGAGGAGATGTTCAAGATCCGCTCCATCTCAGTCAGCGACTGTTCGGTATCCGATTTGAGGATGAACACGTTGGAGGCCATGTCGATGAGGTTCGAAAAGTCCTCGACCAGCTGGGAAGCAAGGATCATCTCAAATCCCCACTTTCGACCGTGCCGAACATCCTGGTTGATCTGGTTGACCATGGGCAACGACGCACCCGTGATGTGGAATTCGTCGATGCAGAACCTTTTCCGGATCGTTGTGACTTCGCTGAAGACCTGCGCCCAATACTTCTTGTAGAGGTCTCTCAGCTTCGGATCATGAGGAAGATCCATCGCATCGATCTCGTCAGATGATCCGGATACCTTCCGCACGAACAAATCGCGAGCCGTCAGGAACATCAGGGTGTTCCGCTGTCGGTCTGCATCACTGTTAGGTGACTTCTGAACAACCGCTTCCAGATCGATAGCGACGATCCGCGCCTCTCCGATATCCAGTCGGGTTTCGTTCGAAAAGAGAGGGTAACGGTTAACCGCGGACTCGACCTGAACCTTGCAGGTCTCGCAGAGATCCCCGAAGCGATCCCGCAAAGTCTTCTCAACCAGGAGCGTGATCACGTCGTTCAGAGTGGGCATCGCATAGCGCTGTGCGCGCGCGGCGATGTCTGGACGGCCAGCAAGCATCAACTCGTCAACGATCTCCCACCATGGCTTGTGGTCATGGAGCGCAATGCCGAGACCGCGCACTTCGTCATCCAGCTCAGAGTCCTTGTCAGGCTGCCAGAGGCGACAGTTATTGGTGACCTCAAGGTCAGAAAAGTTCCGATAAAGATTGGCGATGAGGGCATCGATCAAAGCGCTAACTTTTGGATCTGAAACTGCACCCAGAATCTCAGCAAGGAAGTTGCTCACAAAAGCAGCTTCGCGCGAGAGCGGCTTTCTCCGGCCCAAACCGATATCGAACGGGTTGATGAAATAGTCGCGGGCGTTGGCTTCGTTCTGAAGCTTGATGTACTTGACTTCCTTTGCGCGCTCCGGAGGCAGGGCCGCGCGAAGCGTTTTGATGAACCCGTCCGAGGAGATCCCGACATCGATCACACCAATGAACGGCAGTTTGGCTGAATTGTGGTACGCGGCGAAATCCACGTTCATCGCATTCATCAGGACAGACTTACCGGAACCAGGCGGTGCCCAGATCAGGTTCAGCCAGGAAGTCTGCAACGGTGAGTGCGCCCGAAATGGAGCTGGTTTACTGTCCATCGTCATGAAGATCGTCTCGCCTTGATCTTCGATCGCGGCATCACGGCCGAACGGGAACGCCAAAGACAGCTCCCTGATCGGAGCGATGGCTGCCGGGGCGGAGCGGCACACGGCCGTCATTCCCGGCGCTGTTTCCGAAAGAAGCCGCATCGGGTCTGTGGCGCTGTCCGCCATTGTAGGGCCACGCCATGATGTCATTGCACGCATCAGCGTCGAACGGCGATCATTCAGGGTGCTTTCCAGCTCTCCTGGCTCGATCCACGTTGTTGCAATGAGCCGCGCATTCACAAACGTGTCCTGATCCTGCGCAAATTTCTTGCCGATGGCTTCGAGGTTTCGGTAGATGTTCTTGTTGGCCGTTCCGAGGGCCGAAAGGATCGTGGCAATCGCCTGTTTGAAGCCGTTCACCTTAGCCCCGCCTTCGAAGTGCATGGCAACGCGAAATGGCATCTTGGCGTTCCGATCCATCCCCGTCCCAATCGACTTGATGAGGTTGCCGAACTGATCCATTTCACGCGGGAACATCGTCATTTGTGCGATCGCATAGCTCCGACCACCAATTGAGATGGTCCGCAGGTCATTGCTCGCACGCGCTGCGGAAGTCATAAGAACGCTGTTGATGGACGGTGCAAACAGCGAGGACACGTCGCTGCTCTGCTTCTTCTTAACCATCGGAAACGAAGGTGCTGTCGGCGGTTGCCATGCCATCGGCGTTTCGTGGAAAAGGATACCCCGGCGCACTTCTGCCAGATCTTCGCGAGTACCCTCTTTGGTCCCTTCGCCAAGCAGTTTTGCCATGATGCCGATAGTCTTCAGCCCCTGAAGGACAGAATTGACGGCCGCAAAATGTGTGGCCTCGATCACCTCATACGGACCTTCACCATCCTGAATGAAATCAGAGACCGGCAGATATCCCATCTTGGAACGGCGCTGTGCTGCTTCCTCTCTGAATTGCTCCGGCACAGCAGCTTCCCGATAGGTCCAGACAGCAATCAATACCCGCTCAGCGATGGCCTCGCCTTCAAGCACAGCCCTGGTTTCACGCAGGCCCGCCTCCATCTTGAGCCCCTTCCGCTCTGAGGCCTGCGCAAGTGGATCAAACAACCGATCTAGATCTTCGGCAATGTTGCCACTGCGTTCGTAGCTGATAGTGAGCCCGTGACCGCGTTTGCCCAGCTGTGGGCCAATCAGGTCAGCGAAATCGATCAGCTTCTCCTTGAGCTCGTCTTCAGCGAGGATCGTGGGGGTGCCGTGTACCCGGATAAGCGAACAGGTCGATCCATCGTGAGCAAAAAAGCACGGCTTATCGGCCGCAAAGGACATGCCCGCGATATCACAGTATTGAGCGACAGATTTTGCCATTAGTGAACTCCTACATCTGCCGCAGCGTCGAGCAGTTCCATCGTCTGCTCGTCCACCAGGTCATCAATTTTTTCGAGATATGGGAGACCTTCCAGAACATCGTCTTTCTGGCCCGCCACCGTGAACGAATTGTTCCCGCCTTCGCTGGACAAGCTCGCAGCTACCGCATGATTGGCCAGCACAATGCGCTGCTCGATCATTGCTCGCGCAAGTTGCGGGGCGGTCTTTGCCAGCTCCCGCATCATTGTCCGAATGTCTTCCCGCTCTTCCGAGGTGAACTTCCGAGATGTCACCGTTCCGTCTTTCTGCGAGAAAAGCCCTCCGGCCATGAAAGAAACTTCAGTTGCTGCCATAACTATCCCACGACTAAATTGCTGATTAATCCGACAATGACCCCGAGGACCGTGATGGCCCCGGCAATCCCGGCTGCGATGTAATGGCGAACGGGGCTGCGCCCGTCGCGCGTGTCCGCGTAGGCTCGCTGCATCGAAACAACGACCAAGAGCACGCCAATGAACCCAGCGAAGATCAGGACCAGGTTAGCCGCCTGAAACAGATAACCTGTCCATTGCTCTATGAGCTCGCTGAGTGTCACCGCTGGATGTCCTCAACGGTAACTGTCTCAACAAAGACGACTGCAAACGGCATACCTGCCCTTGCGGAGATCGTCGGACGCCTGTTGAAGCCCTGCGCCGCTGCGTTGGACAGGTTCTGTCCTACCGGTCTCAATGCGCCCGCGAGGATCTCGCCGTCCGTCGGCTCATCACTGTTGGAAGCGTCAATGGTGTTGCCGCTTCCATCAACAACGATGACCGGGCTATTTTCAGCATCGTTCAAAAGCCGGAATTGGTACGCTTCACCAATGCCCTCAATCAGACCGGCCAGAAACAGGCTGCCGTATCGCGCGAGCGTGTGCTTGTTCACCCGTTCGGCAACACCGGTTGTCCCATTGCGACCCGCGACGGCAATCGCTTCAATGGAATACACCTCGCCTGTCTTCAGCCGTGCGGTATCAAATACGATGCTTGCATTGAGCTCTGAGTATTGGACCTCACCGCGCAGCGTTGCGCCATCAAAAGGACCGGGCCGACCGTTCGCGTCATAGTCGGTCATGGTGGCGATGATGGGCAGACCCAAAGGCTCTTTGTTGTTGAAACCGTAGGAAAGAGACGCAAAGCGCATCTCGCCAAACTCAATAAGCGTTCCACTGAGCTGACGATCCGAACGCGGCAGGCCAGGCAAGCCATTGCGGGCATAAGTGCCACCTGGCTCAACCACCACATGCTGGGGCCGAGCCGGTGAGTGCTCATCGGGGTTGAGGCCGTTGTAGATGTCCGTCGTATAGGAGGGTGGTGGCACAACCACTGGATCAGTCAGATTGATCGTGTTCGTACCGTCGGCCACAAGATAAGCCCGACTGTCATCGAAAACAGACGTGCGGGCAAACTGATCCAACTCCAGACCAAGCAACTCGGCGGGGATGTTGAACGAGTGTTCGTCAAGCATCCTGACCGTAGGGTTTGGCAAATAGTCCATCGGAGCAACCTGCAGCTGCTCCATCATCTTCGAACCGCGTACGAGAAGATCGCGCCGGGGATCAGGCTGCGCCTCCACGACCTCCTCGACTTTCGGCTCCTCGACAAGTTCAATTTCAGGTTCCGGCTCGGGTTCGGGCTCTTGCAAAACGACCTCGATCTCTTCCTCGACCGGCTCCGGTGTGAACAAATTGCCGAAGAGCTTCCCGCCAAGCGCATCACCTGGTTGGCCGAGAGACAGAACATTCTCGACAACGGGAGTTGCAACGAAAGCGGCTGTCTTCGTTTCGTCCGAAGCAGCCACTTCCCGAGCCAGATCCGCATTTTCGCCGTGCAATGTCGCCCGACGATCAGCCTCCGCCTCTTCCACTGGCGTCATCGGGTTAATATTGGAGTTCGGCGCGTACTCATTGACCTTCACATCTGGAAGATCGATCGCAGCATATTCATTGGTCTTGGCGTCCTTGCTCGTGACCAGGACCACACCGGTAATCCCGACCGAAAGAACAATCCCGACCACGGCTGCTAGCATCAGTTTGATATTCATGATGTCCTCCGATCAGTATTGAATGCTGAGCACGGCCTCAGCGCCGTGTGCGTTTTGGACAAGCAGACGAGAAACAGGGGGATCAAATTTCCAGACCCGCATGGTCCCATCCGTGCTTCGAGCCGTCCCATCGTATGCGGGGTTCACGACGAAGAATGCGCCGCGCACATAGAGCGCTCCGTTGTAGATCCAGCCTTGGATTGCATCGCCACCACCGCCGATGCGAACGCGCTGCGAGCCTTCCAGCGGTGCGCCAGACAGGAAGTCGTCCAGAGCGGCATCCGGGTTGAAGGCTGCTGATGTTCTAGGAGCCCCGGCAACTGCCGCCTCACCTGCAGACGACGGCCCGGTCGAAGGTGACGCTCCGCTTACAGTGATGGAAAGAGTGCCATCCGGCTGTCGGCTTGGACCGGTAGCGTTCAAGGCCAGAAGCGAGATCGCCCCTGCCCTTCCTTCGAGCTTCACGCCAATCGTGTTGCGTGTTGGCTTGCAAAGTGTGGCCCAGAACGTCGATACGCCCTCTTCAGGCTTATAGGTTGCGAGCCCGCCAACCTCGTCGGCGCAATCCCCGTTAATGGCGACGATACCCTTCGTGTAAACAACTTCGGAGATCGGCCACGGTGTTCGACGGCTGTCCATAAACGAAATGTCCGTCGTCACATCGCGAGCCAGCACGATCGCATTGGCGGTTCGGTCGCGGCTAGTGTCGATCGGATCAATGGAAAGCGCGCGAGCGGCGGGTTGAATCCAACTCAGATCCACGTCGCCCGAATGAGTTCGCCCGAAGGGCCGACCGACAGACGATTGCAGAGATACCGAGAGACCGGAATCGACATAGACCTCTTCGGCGTCGGAACCCGACGACAAATCAAAGACTATCGGCTTGGTCTCGCCACGAAGCACGACCTGGGCGCTGGTGGTGGTCCAAAAGCTGCAGGGCGTAAATGTGATGATGTTGTCTACACCCTGAAGCATCTCGCCATCACCACCGCCGTTTCCGGCGCACCCACCATCATTCACGCTGACCAGCTGACGCTCGTGAGAGACGCTTTGGACCGGCCACGGTTGCCCACGATGATCAAAAAACGCCACTGATGAGGTGGTCCCCTGCCAAAGCGTCATCGGCTGGATGGGATAGAGCTCTGTTGGCCCACCAGACACAATGTGTACCGAGCGTTGCTGCAGAACGCGGCGAGTCGTGTTTTGGTAGCCGATAGTGTCTCGCGCCCGCTCCTCTTCAAGCTGAGGGATGCGAACCTGCTCAATTTCAGTCGGGGTGTTGGTCTGCTCGACCTGTGCCTGGACGGCCAACTCACGAAGGGTCTTCAGCTCTTCCGGTGTGAGCTGTTCCCCCTGTTGGGCCATTGCCGGAATGGCGGTGGCGCTCAACAAAGCCAACATAATGAATTTGCGCATGGCGGACTCCTTACGGTTGATCGCGTTCAGCGGTGACGGCCAGGCTGGCGCGATCGCTATCATTTGCGAGTGTTTGTGCTGAAAAGACTGCATCAATGAGCAGTCCATATGGGTTGTCTGCGGTCACCGGAGCGCGGACGACGATGATTTCCAGATCCCGGTTTTCTGGGCGGTAGTCTTTGTCTGTGGCGTAACCAATCGTGACCGGCACAGTGACCCGCCAGACATAACGGCCACCATCGACGCCTTTGGCGGTGACAACGACCATCTCATCTTCGCGGATGATTGACGCCATTGCGTACCGTTCCTGCAGAACAGTCTTGAGAATGCTGGAATCGTCCAACGCTTCCAGATACGCCAGTCGCCCCCTCTTCGTGAAAGAAGCATCCATGATGTCGTTGATGTCCTTCCGCCAGTTAGCGAAATCCAACGAGTTCAGTTCCAGAGCAATCCCCGCTGCGAAATTCGTCACGATCGCATCTGTGACGATGCCCGGCTCTTCCACAGGCGCGAAGGTGCAAACGGCCGCAGCGTTCTGAGTGTAGATGTATTGCCGAAGCGGGAACCGATTGAGGAGAGCCGAAGCAACCTGAATATTGGCGATGATGACGACAAACAGCAGGAAGACAGAAAGGCCGAATACAACCTTTTGGTTTCTCGCCAGAGAATCTGAGACCTGCATTTCAACGTCGATGTCAGCTTGAAGTTTCATAGACGTGTTCCCATGACGTTGAGTTGGTTCTTGGGCTTGGAGAACTCTTGTGGCCCACGCACCGAAACAGAGGTCATGTCCACCACGGCCACCCCTCTGAAATTGCGGTGCGTGGGCTTCTGCTCGACAAGCCGCACGGTATAGATCCGGTATGTTGAACGACGTGAACGACTGTCAGCCGTCCGCCGAGATGCTGTGTCATCGGTTGGCCGTACGTTGCCGGTGGAATAATTGATGATGACGGGAACCTGGACGAGCCATTCCCGGCGCCCTGAGGTGTCAAGCTCTTCCACAATGACCGACGGGTGCGTCGAAAGCGCTGACGAGCGGTAGTAGTTCCGCTGCACGGCAGTCAGTAGTCGCGAAGCTTCAAAGTCGCGCAGGTACAGCTTGGCTGCATATGGCGTGAAATATGCTTCAAGCGCATCTGGCAGCGTCACATCCCAAGAGAGGTATGTGAAGTCGTTGATAGAAAGAACAGCGTCTCGTGCAAATGCCGTGATCGAGGCATTGTTGATGATCGGTCTATCCAGCACGACAGCGGGGCAAGCAACGGTCTGCTTGCCGTCGTCACCAGTGGTGATCCATGTGTATTCAACCGGATCTTGCTGGTAGAGAGCAATCCAATTCATGACAGCCGCACTGACGGTCCCGAGAACCGCCATAGTCATTGTAATGGTGGTAAGCCCCTTGATCACTGCCGCATCTCCTGGACTTCGCAACCGAACGGTGAACCGTCGGCGACGTAAGGTGTGGCGTCCGCTCTTGATTGGGCGATGAAGGCAAGTCCGACATTCAGAATGGTCAGTACGATTGCTATGACCAACATCAGAAGAATGATGAACTCGCGCACAGCAAATCCGGAAATGGCACGTTGCGGGGCAACGACAGGTGGCCGCAGTTCACCACCGAAAGGTGTGACCGCGACCTGTTTCTTTTTGCCAAGTCCGAAAAGGTTCATGAGCCAGTGCCATATGCTGAGCTGATGGTCTCAAGAGTGCTGCGCGCATCCCATCCGCGAGCCAAGACAGCCGTGCCATCAGGTTTCGGAATGATGAACGTCGGAACGCCAAATGGCTCATTGTGATATTCGTAGAGCTGCAACGCGATCTGCAGATTATCATTGATCACAAAGCGCTGGGCTTCGGTAATTTCCCCACCGTCCAGCCGACCGCCAGAAAGAACGGCATTCAGACGTTCGAGCCGCTGATCATCATCGGATAACGACGCTGCCATCATCCGATCCCCCTCCATCGCCGCTTCGGTCACACCCAACAGGGTGGCGATGGTTGCTTCACCCTCTGGCGTAACTCCAAGGGCGAGAGTTGGCAGCCATTTGATACGATACTTCCCGTTCAGGTCTTCATAGGCCGCATGGCAGTACGGACACCGTGGATCGAAGAAGGCAAATATCGGAGTGCCATTGTCGATCTCTCCTGGCGCTTCAATACCTGCAGCAAGCTTGAGCGAATCGACGATCTGAGGACCACTCTCAGGGTGAGCCAAAAGATCGGACAAAGTTGGACCGGTCGGCTGAGCCTGGACAACCGGCTGCAACTCAGGTGCTGCGCCGCTGGCACCAGCATTCGGGTTCGCCGCAATCGCGGCTGCCTGCGCTGCACGCACCATCTCCTCGACAGACGGACCAGTGACGGTCGGCGGTGTGGGGATAGCGGCCTGCTGAGGTTGCTGTGCAGCCGGAACATAAGGCTCTTGAACAATGCGTGGTTGTTGTCCCTGCGCGACCTGCGGAACTGATGCCCCTTGTACAAGCTGGAAGGTAGGCTCACCTGCCGGCGAACGGAGCGCTGACACTGAAACCACCGTCAGACCGGTGACGGCCGCGACAGAGATAACTGACAGCGCAATTGCGAAGGTGCGGAAGTGTCCCGTCTCGGCGGGTGCGATCGTCTCTGAGGCCAACAGCTCTCTCCTGAAACCAAAAGTTAATGTCTGGTTTCATTTTTAACTGTAGGGTCTTCAGAGTGTCAATGCTAAGTTAAAAGTCAAAAGAACTTTTAACTTAAGGAATTGCTACGGTCTGGGGTCGTGAGACCGTCTCGCAGCCATCTGCAGATCGATATCCTGGTCGCTTTCCAAATCTCGGCGATTGATGTTGCGCTTTAGCTCCGCGACTGCACGCGCCTGCTGTTGAGACGAGGGCGGCGTATACAAGGCAGTGTTCGCCAGATCTTCGGCGCTCGCCTTCTCATTCACGATCTGATTGCGCTCTGGGCGTGAGAGGTGAGGCGAGATTTCGAGCGCATACCGGCGAAGCTCCTCTCGGACATTAAGCCGCTGCTGATGAACATCAGTCACGATCGAAACCGATTCAGCATCGATGTCTTTCAAGGCCTCTTCGAACGCAGGTCGATCACCCTTGTCGTAAAGCGCTAGGGCGTCGGGAATCGTCTTGTTGCGAAGAGTCGCAGACCTGTCGTCGAGATCTCGTATCTGACGGTCCCAAAGAGCTTTCGCCTTATCCTCGATCTTGAGCGAAATCTCGGCAATGAGGTCAGATTCCGTAGTCCGGCGAAAATCCTCACCAAGTCGGTTGAACTCGTCTTCGGGAAGAGAGGTCAAAGCCTCTTTGATTTCACTGTCTTCTTGGTCAGGATCGATGCCGTAACGGTTCAGGAGTTTTTGTACCCTGGTATCGTCTATGTTGTCCAAAACACGGGTTGTTACCCCATATCTCATTTCTCTCATTGGTTCCTCGATCCGACCTTTCGGAGCCCACCTGGTGCCCCTAGCGATTACAGCGTGTGAATAAACACAGTGTAACTACCAGATAGTTAGTTATTAATCTACACTTTGACGAGATGTCTTATCGTTAGGTCGGACTTGGTGACAAGTCGTGAACGGGCGTCAGTCCTTTCCAGCTGATCGCCTCATACGCCGAATACAGCGGTTCATGATCATGGTGCGCTCTGCGCGCAGATCCTTAAGCGCCCGTTCTTTCAGTTCAATGCGTACATGCAGCTTTGCCAGACGCGCCAACTCTCTCTCTTTTGCAAATCGCAGCCAAGCCGCTTTCAAACCGAACAGCTTACTTGCTTGAGGCCCCTTTTTTTTAACGTCTTTGGGGGGCCTATTGTGCCCGATCATGGGCGATTTCTGTACAGTAGGTTCAGCTACACAAACGCGCTCCGAGTACATCTGCAAAAGACGGTCGCCATGTTTGTCACCCAGCATCCCTAACCATCCGATCGAGAGAAGGCGCGGAACCCTCTGAGTTGAGACTTGCGAGAGCCCATCGTGAAAGGGTCAAAAAATCAGGCTCCCCAAGATAGGCCTTTGCTGCTCCCGAAATCATGATGTTGAAACGTGCCTCGCTAAATCGATCACCTGTTTCAATTCCTGTCAGCCTCTTCTTGTACAGGGCGTCCGCGCTGGGCTCGACAACCGGCCGGAATGTGGCGTGGCGCGATGGAGACAGGATCGCGTCAAACAGCCAGGCCAAGGAAGCAACCGCAGGCAAGATGAATGCCGGGTTGCTCCAAATCGGGTTGACTGCATCCTGAATCCGATCCCCTTCCACCTTGAACGGAAAAATGGTCCTCCGAAATCGATCATTTGCCGTCAGTGATTGTGCAGCGGTTGGCCGGACAAATTCCCGTGCCAATGTTGCCCGGAACATCGTTACGCTGGCCTCACTCCGAAAGTGCCTAACGGTCATCAGGCTGACCGCGCGACCGGTCAGCTCAACCAAGTGGTCGGTCTGGGTTAAAGAACTTCCCATTTGTTCCTCTGAAAATAACGTGTGCGGCTTTCAGCCAGGAACCCAACAACAGAACCATGTTTTGTCCGGACTGCAATATAGACGAGAAAGGCCACCCATAACGCGCAAAACACCATCGAAAGAGTGCTGATCCCCGACAGGATCAAGACGGGAAAAACGAGCAAGACCGTCGGATCGAGGCCAAACACCTTGACCCTTTGACTGGACCAGCGCCAGTCAACATCCGACATCGTGTGGTATTCATTGTTCATGTAAAGCCTCCTCAGCTTCCCCAATTTCGACGTGGGCCGGTATCGACATGAGTGAAACCGGATCTTGTGTACGTGCCGACGCCCCCTGCCCCGGAAAGACGGGCCATGTGCGCAACCTGGCGTGAATTGAAACCATTGAAGTAGATGTCTCCTGCCTGCCCTTTCAGGTGAAACGAGTTCAAAGCAGCACCTTCCAGTGTGGCGTTGCGCTCTGGTGTCCGATAACCACTGGTCAGCATCACACACCTTTCAGATCCATGGAGCCGTGTCGCCCGAACCTGGATGCCAGAAATCAGATGAATGAGATCCGGATCAATCCAGAGAGCCCTATCATCGTCTTTCCAATCCCTGAAAAACCAGCTGAGTTCTGCCATCGCCGCTTGAGCTTCCGGCACAGTCCTATGCTGCAGGCGGATCGAGATTTCCTCACCGATGCCAGCCCGGCGCATCCATATCCTGTCGCGACCGACCTTTCGGCCCGACAACGATGCGACTTGTGCAATAGCAGGGGCGGCCAACGCACTTGTAGCTGCGGCCAACCCGGTAGTCATGAAAGCTCTTCGGTTAAGCATAGTGTGTTCTCCTCAGCGACTGGCAGTCAGCTCCTCGTTGTGATTGTTCCGCCGTAGCGTTTCAGGGCCTCATCCCGAGTTACCTCATCAATGGTGCCCGCGATAAATTCCTTGCTGATGGTTGTGAGCATGTCCTGGGCGTGGTCGCCGTTCTGCATCCATTCCTTCATCAGCCTGGCGTGTCCTTCGTATCCAGCTGCCAAAAGCTCCTCTTGGCGCTCCGGTGTAATGACGATCCAATCGCGCAAGCAGACACGCCCTCCCCCCACACGCGGGACAAGGGTTTGGCTCATCAACAAGCGGTTGATCTGTACGATGTCGGTGAAGGCTTGGTGCTGCGCGTAAGACGGGTAACGCTGAACCATCCTCTGGATAATCATTCCAGAGTGTGAGGCGTGAACCGTGCCAAACACCGGGTGACCGGTATTACTTGCCTCGACGGCGGCTTGGATCGTCTCGGCGTCCCGCATTTCGCCGATAACCACAAGCGCTGGCTTCCGACGCATTGCGTTGCGAACACCATCCTCGAAAGTCGGCAAGTGGCGCGGTATCTCACTCTGGGCGATGATACAGTGATCGCTTTCGATGCCCGTGAACAGATATTCTACCGGCGACTCATAGGTTACGATGTTGCCTTTGATGGGCGTGTCGTTCGTCAGCACATAACGGATGCAGCCAGCAAACGTCGTCGTTTTCCCCGACCCGGTTTCGCCAGCAATAATGAAAGCCCCCTGCTGAAGGGTGAACTCAGGGATCAGGTGTTCGGGAAAGCCGATTGCACTCAGCAAAGGCGGTTCGGACGGAATGTGCCGCAACACGACTTGTCCCCCGTCCGCACCAACATTGAATACCGCTGTAGCATTGAGGCGGAACCGGTGTTTCTTCGCGACACCGTGACCATCCGTCTCTGTCTCATCTGGAATTGAGAACGCCGCATCATAGTCGCGCTGAGCCGCCAGCGCCGTCCGGATCTCGTCGCTCCCGATGACCAGCCGTAGAAGAAGGTTCATCTGGTCGATCTGGACAGAGTAGCGAGTTAGGAAGACCAGACGGCCATGCACCTGGCCTCTGATCCGCTTCCCTGCCTGGATGAAGACATCCGACACCTGTGTCCGGATCGCGTGATTGAGAAACGCCTTCAGGTCATCCGAATTCTGAATGTGCCTATCAAAGACGTGATCGTCGCGCTTACCGTCTAACATTACTCAAGTCCTCATTCGTGATTGATGCAAGGGAGAAAGATGGCATCAGTTTCTGAGCCGGAAACGCGAACCCGCGACCAGGCGCACGGCCTGCTCGTTGACGAAGGCCCGACGACCGTTTTCGTCGATGCGCGTTGCCTGACGCGAAATGTCCACACGAGGAACGCTTACGAAACCACTACGAGCAAGCTCGTGAAAGAGCTGCATCCCAGCATAGTCTCGCGCCAGAACATTGAAGGCATCCACGAAGGCTAGCCGCGCTTCCCTTACACCCTCGTCCCAACCAGCCCGCGCAGCAGAGCGCCACAGATCCTTCTCGGCGTTGTTCTCGAACGAGACGTTGTTCGGAGGACGAACGTCGCGGATTGGCAGCAAGGCATAATCCATCCACGACGGCGGCAATGTTGACAGCCGGGGCTCTTTGACAATCTCGTATTGGATCTGCGCACTGTAGAGCAGTCGTGAGCTGGGGAGTTCCCGCACACCTTGAATACGGGTGATGACGGGCGGCACGACCACACCATTCTGCATCAGCAGCGGCCGGAAATTGTAGTGCTGGTCAAGAATCCGACGCCATTTCTGCATCACGATCGCATTGATCTGCTCTGCTTCAGCTGCAAAGCCTGCACGAATACCAACCCCACGGGCAGCATTTTCAATCAGTGTACGACGAGCACCACTCGCAGCGAATGTCCCGTTGTTCTGGTAAAAGCGGCTGTCGGGGTTGACGATATCATTGCGATCGAACTCCGGTGTTGGCCGGTTTACGACATCACGGATATCGACTGGTAAGGGCTGCTGCGGCGTGGACTGCGCCGTGGCACCGGTTGCGACAGTGATCAGCAACAAAACTGCGCTGACCGTTTTAAGGGTTCCTTGAATCATGACTTAACCTCGTCAGTCTGTTGCGTGGGTTTCTTGGTGGAATGGCGCGCAGCGAAGCCGTCTCGGATGAAAGTCTGCATTCGATCTTTCACCATCATCCGACGGTTCTTTGTCCGCTTAAGGTACTCGTACAAATCGCGCTCAATGGGGTCTGTGCGATCGAAAGAGAACTTGCCGATCACCCCAATCTTGTTACGGCCCTTGGGCTCGTCATATTCTCCGACTTCTTTCTCGACTGCCAAAAGGTGCTGGCGGTATCCGATAACCATCAGCTCCTTCATGCGGCTGCGAACGCCGCGCTTCGGAGCCTGGCGCAAAAAAACGGCCAAGCTCTTGTCGTTGCTGTCGTTCGGATCAAAGCGAAATTCCTGCACCTTAATCCAACTCGTTTGACTGCTGGGTGGTCTGCCCGCTGCTGTCATCGCCGCCTCCGTTTTCTTGTTGCTCGTCTTGTCCTGCGAGATTGTTTTTTGCGAGACCGAGAAGCGGGTTCAAAACCTCGCCGTCTGTGGTCACCACCTGCCCGTCTTCGCGAAATTCCGAGGGGACCAGAACGATGTCTTCATCCCCGCCGACCGCCTGTTCAGTCGGAACGATTTCGGGCTTCTCTGTCATCGAAATCTGAACTTCGTTTTCGAGAACCGTCACTTCGAAAAGCGAGACCGTTCTCTCTCCTTCTTCGTGCCCCTGAGTGACAACACGAGCGGTCAGAACCTTTCCAAAGTCGCTACCGCAGATATCCTCATTTGGCGCGGCGCAATCAGGAATGTCATCCCAGACCTGAAGCACATGATCGAGCAGAAGTAACTCGCCCATGCCGAAGACTGTGAAGCGATCTGGGCTGACGGGTTCACCCAGAGGATTGAGATCAGCATCCAACCTCAAACTGACAGAATTCGCCGCGATGAAGGTAGCCGGATCACCGTACTCAAAGCTCACTGCATCGGGGAAGATTAGGGCGACATCCTCGGTCACCATGGCGTCATGAACTAGGTGTGTGAGGAGAGCTGAAAATTCTGCTGAACGGATCTCATTGAAGAGTGACAAGTGCGCCCCTTTGCGTTGCTCTGGAACCGCGTCTTCAGAGCGAACGGTGAACACTTCATCGAGTGAAATCTGGGTGACATCTTTCCCGACAAAATAGTGCTCGGGGTCCATGTCTTTCCGGCCGTCAAAACCTCTGATGATCTGAGCGCAAAAAACGGTGGCACAGATGTCCTGTTCGGTAGGTGATGTGACGGCCCAGGATGTGGCTTTGCGAGCCAAGTCGAAGGGGATTAAAACGGCTCTCATTTCAGCCTCATGCAGATGGCATTTTCGATCAGCCCTGGGCACCTCTCGAACACCTCTGTCACTGGTCCGTCGAGACGGATCAGAAGGAACTTCCCCAACCCTCCGTTTCCTGAGATGAGCGCAGTGTGTTCCGTAATGCTGGGGTCAGTTAAACGCGCCCGTTCGATGAGCGCATTGGCCTCACTTCTGATGACCAGCACGCAAATCACGGTAGACACCCAGAGGGTTCCAATGATCGCCGACCACAGAATTATGACGCCTTTTTGTCCTATCATTGGGACGCCCTTCGCTTAGCTTGTTGGCACTTCTTCTTCGTCAGTGCTGGTGCCAGGAATGGGCTTCGTGTTCTGGCGACGGATCACACCGTGCTCCTCAAGAACATTCGAAACAAAGGTGTCCGTATTCACGAGGTCGCCAGGGCGATGGGGGTTGTAGTTGCCAGCGCACGCGGCAAGGGAGCCAGCGGCGAGGATGAGGAATGTTACCCGAGATAGCTTGTGCATGGTGATCATCCGTTAAGTTAAAGGTTGTTTCTACCTTATACTTTACGAATTCCGCGTGTCAACGTAATGAGAGCATAGGTGTTAGCACTTCTGACATCCCCCAGCGGTACGCGCTCCCGTTATCTGGTTTGTGGCTCACATACAGTTTAACGGACATTTCGAGGGTGTATCGCTGGGGTGTAGTGATAGCGATGGTGTTAGCAGCGGTGAGAGAATTGGTGGCAGATGGCCCGCAACGGAGACTTGGCATGGATGATCTTTTTGAGGAATCGGAACAAACAGTTACCTCGGACACGGCGGAAAAATATCGGGTCATCTTTGCCAATCGTCTCGAACAGGCTCGTGAGTTGGTTAACGGCGAAGATGATAGCCCTTCCCTCGGGCAAGCCCTCGCAGCTGGTCTAGGCGAGAGCGATTTGGGGCTGGCAAGCTTTAAGCAGTATGCCTCCGCAATCCGGTGGTGCCTCGAAGACGGCGGCAATGACCAAGCGCTAAGAAGCTTCGACTTTGAGCTGGATGGGGTGGAGCGTCCTGATCCGAGGAAGCGGCATGTGCTGAAGTTTGTTCCTCCCGATGTCGGATCGGCCGTGATCGAAACGGCGCATCGGTCGAAGCGCAAATTTAGCCGCCACCTCGCTGTGCTTTTATGCTGCACACTCGCAACTGGTTTGAGGCCGAAGGAGTGGTCTGACACCTCGATCTTGCTGCCTACGGGTGAGCCTTTTCGGTTGCGCGTCGTGAATGGGAAATACGTTCCTCCGGGCACTGTAAACAGCAGGTCTACCATGCCCACAGCGAGGCGTGGAAATGGGCCTTATCGTGAGTTGGTTTTTGATGCCGAAGAAGACGAGGCCGAAGTGCTTCTGGCAGACATCCGGGAGCTCTTGGAATACGAAGAAGAACAGCCTTGGAAAAGGTGTCAGAAAGGGCTCAGGCGCGAGCTTGATCACTGCCTTTTGGAACTGGTCGAAAATGGGATCATTCAAAGGCTGTTTCTAAAGCTGACGATCTACAGCTTCAGGCATCAGGCAGCGGCAGACGCCAAGGCGAATTTGGGTACGGTGACGGGTGGAGCTGCGGCGCTTCTTGGACACGCTTCTGCGCGGACTGCGGTAGATAGCTATGGCCGCAGACAGCTGGGACGTTCCGGCGTGATGATGAGGCCTTCAGCAGCGTCAGTAGAGGCCGTCGATAACCTGAATGTACCCACACCTCCCGAGAGGCCCGGAAACGCCCTGAGAGGGCCTGAGAGGGCGCCTGAAGGCGTGAACGGCCCTAAGGCGCGGTAGCGGCCTACTGAGCGCCCTCAGGGCCGTACAGCTCCGCATTACGCAGCAGATCGTCAATGGCCATCCACATCTGGTTATACCCTTTGGCATCAGAGTAAGCTTGAAGGGCTGCCGCAGTGTGAACAGGGCACATGGTGTAGACCCTGTGGCGGTCCACCTTCTGGAAGAAAGGGTTGGGTGGAAGCGGTAAGTTCTCCCCTGCCCTCATGGCCTCGGTGTACTGCTCCACAAGCTCGGGAAATGAGGCTGATACCGGCGCTGGGCGAGCAGGCTTTTTCGGAGCCGTTGCAGCCAGTTTTTCGGCCTCGACTTTCGGCTCTACTACAGGCTCAGGTTTAGCCTTAGTTTTGGGTTTGGCCGCCTTGGGTTTACTGGCCGGTTTAGGGGTGGGTTCCGGCTTCGCGTTTGCCTTCGGTTCATCGCCCCCCTGCCCTTCTGGCTTCACGTTGCGATCGTGCCAAGCCCCTTCCGCAGCCTTATCGAGAAAAGCCTCTTCTTTCGCTGGATCAGGCTTAATCGGTTCAAGTTTATCCGCGAATGCTGAGGATCTTTTAAGTGCCATCACGCGACCTCCGCCATGCTGGTTAGAACGGTGGTTATCTCTGCAGCTACAGCTTGAGCGTTCACCGCCGCTTTCCCGTGGGATTCAATCTTTTTCGTCGCCGCTGTGACCGCTGCTTTTTGCTTAGTTGCTTGCTTCTTATTTTCTTTTTGGACGGCCTCTTCTTCTTGGCTGTCCTCTAAGAGTGCGTCGAGCGCCGTTTGCGCTTCAGAAAGGTCGGATTGCGCGTCCTCAATCAGCTCTTGGATGGTGGCGCTGTACTCGAATATCTCTAAGAAAGCCGCCCTTTCGGTCATTTGCGTCTCCAGGACTGGCAAACCAGCGTTTTCCAAGTCCCTAACTAGGTTTCGATGCGTTCGGCTTCTGATGTTTTTCGTGCGGGAAAAGATCAGGCGGAACTCAATATCCCGGCCGAGCATATGGGCATCATCCTTGATCAGCCTGACGGCTCTGCTCGCTTGCTTGGCGTCCATAGTGCTTGGGTTGATCGGGACAACGACCAGGTGCGTCCTCGAAATGACACGAGTTACGGTCTTACTGGATGTCCCCTCGGTGTCCACAAGCACAAGGTCGAACTTCTCCGCAGCATCTTCCAACGTCCTGATAACATTTAGTTCTTCAGGTTCAAACATGATCGTGAAACCCGGATCGCCCAACTCTTCGGGCCGGTCTTCCAACCAGATCTTATGAAACCCGTTCGGATCGGTATCGATCAAGGCCACGGACAACCCTTGTTTCGCATATTGCTCCGCAAGCACCATGCTCAGGGTGGTTTTTCCGGAACCGCCTTTCGGATTCACGAATGCAATTACTGCCATTTGCTCACACCTCTTGTCACACTTTTGTGTGAGCATACGCTATCACCGTCCTGTTAGCAATCTCTAACATACGCCTGTTAGCATTTCGCCACACCTTTATGTTAGCTACTCTCACACCTGCCTGTTAGCATTTCGCCACATAGTCGTGTTAGCACTTGTCACACCACCATGTTAGCACTTACTCACATGGTCCTGTTAGCATTTTGTCACACCGCACTGTTAGTATCTGCTCACACCTATGTGTTAGCATTGCCACCACCACGATTCATCCACCGTCACACTTTCATGTTAGCACTGGTGTTAGCAACACAAGTCCAAGGCCGCTAACATTTTTCTGTTAACGCTTCTGTGAGCGCCCCTGTTAGGTCGGCTGTTAGAAGTTGTGTGATCCCAAAGGGTTACAAACCAAAGCGAATTGACACAGTTAGTTTTTGTTTCTACTTTTAACTTATCGCTGGCGCACTCGGTGCCGAGCGCACGCACCTAAAAGGAGATTTAGAGATGGCTTTCAAACTGCAGGCTGGGAACGGAAAACCGCGCCAAAACAACCAAGTAGGGCATGTTGCTATGCAGGTCGATGAATTCGACGTTGAGAAAAACGCAGTCCATGGACATGATATCAACACCGGCGAATCAGTCACCGTACGTTTTCCGTCTTCCCCGAAAGAATTCGCGGCACTCTTCGTGTACGACAAGGATAAGTTCGATACGGATGAAAAGCGGGAGAACGAAGCCCGTCGTCAGATGCGGAAGCAGCCATCTGCAGAGTCAATGGCAGAAAAAAGCAAACCCGGCTCGATCGTTCAAATGCAGAACGTCGTTAAGAACCGTAACGATGAGCTGGTGGCCCGTTGGGGCAAGGCCGTTACGACAAGCCCCGAAAACCAGGCAGGATTTACAGCGCTTGTCGAGGTTCGGAAACCGTACAACGACAACGAAACAAACCCTCGGCGATCGGCGAACATTGTATTCGTCGAAGATTCCTTCGTGCCGGGGGAGGCGAACCTCGACAAGCTCGAAAGCCTGCTATCGAACAACCGTGACGGATCACTCCCATTCGCGTTTGACGCCAAATCGGGTGTCACTGTCGCGGTCTCTACAGAGGAAGAGGCCAAGGGTTTCCGCCTCATGACAGGTTGGGATGACGAGGCGAGGGAGCCGATCAATGGGCTTCGAGAAAACATTCTCCGGCAGCCATACGACTTCCGAGAGGCGAATGCGCAAACTCTCCTGGCCGCTAAGGTCGGGATTCCATTCGAGAACTTGCAAGCGCCAGAGAAGGCCGATGATGGGTACAATCCTGAGTATCTAGCCTCGTTGTATGACGCAATTCTGGACTCGAATGCCGACGTTTCGGTTGGGCCGACGCTGCAAGGGAATTTGATGCAGTATGTTCGTGAGGATGTCATGGACAGCGAACAGCGGGAAAAGATAGGGAAGGGCTCGCGCCTGTCCGATCGCGGTTATTTTCCCGCCCATATCGGCGTTGAAAAGGGCGGGCAAATTCCCGACACCAACAAGACATACACTGCTGGTATTCGCCAGATCTTGCCGACCGAACGGTTCCTAACAAAGACAACGGATGATCGGTTCATGGCAGTCTATGTCAGTGAAGTTGCCGCGCGTATTTCTGACGTTGCGCTGACGAAACAAGAAGCTGAACTCGAAGCAGCCAAGAAGATGCAGAATGAGCAGGAACGATCACGGACCGCAGGCCAAGAATTCGGCCAGCCAGCAATGTGAAATGAGGGGGTCGTTTCGCGATCCCCTTTTCAATTCGATCTGTCGGGTGACCGTTGTGTTGCCCGGTAGGTCTGTCCTGTCAGGAACTTATTCATGAGATTGTTCGTCCCACGCAGCGGTGAGGGGCCAGTTGGCCTTATCGTCCCATCAGATCGATACGATGGCTCGCATGAAGCTCTTGCGATCGTCGTTCCGAACTCTGAGAAGCGCTCGCAATCCGCTCGTATTCGCCAAGTAGCCCGCCACAACGGCACTGTTGTTGCTGGCTCTCTATCCTCTAATAGCCACACAATGGTTGTGGTGGCCCTGCCTTCAGACACAGAGGGCTTCTTTGAAGCCTTGGGTATCCCTGGTCGAGTTATTCGACGCCCTGAGAACCTGATCAACCTTGCTGACAAAGCAACGGTGACAAAGTTGTTCGATCGTGATGCTCCGCGCTACGGCTTTGAGGGCGATGCAATCACACCTCGTCTCATCGGGCAGAACCTTTCAGGCAAGGATGTGTTCCAAAGGTTGTTGGGCCGGACGTTCGCAGATGCCAAGACAGTTCATGCGGAGTGGCAGAACCATCAGGACGGTGAAACCAAAAGGGCAGGGGGGCGTGGCTCGCTCTTCCTGTATGGCGATAACGCGAATGATTGGCGTTTGATTGCCCGTACCGCTGTTGCAACGGCGTCCAAGTATGGCCGCGTCAGTCAAGCAGAAATCGACGAGTTGCTTGCTGTAGGCGCAGCCGGTGACGGTGAATCACCAACCGCTGGTGAATTTCGAGAACTGATCGAAGGTGAAATGGCGACGGTCATCTCGAAGGGCTTTGTTTCAGGGCGCGAGGCTGCCTCTCAGCTTTCAACCGGCCTACCTCCTTTCGCCGAACGCGACGGAGTGAAGCTGACTCTTGCGCAGTTCTCTACGCCACCTGCGGTTGGGCAACTCGCGGCGGAGTTTTTGCAGCCTGGTGGAAAAACCATTCTGGAACCCACTGTTGGCAACGGTGTTCTGGCAGCGGCTGTTGCATCCGCAGGCGGACATGTAACGGGGTTTGAGCTCTTCAAGCCACGAGCTGCGCGAGCTGCAGCTGCGCTCGGTTCCAATTCATCGGTAAAAGCGGCTGACTTTGATGAAGGATTGAAGGCCACACATCCAAAGGAGTTTGATGGGGCTCTAATAAATCCGCCATTTGGAAAGCTTGCCTCTGGGATCAAGGTTCCTCTGGGCTATGGAACCGCTGAATTTTCGGTAAACACTCTGGATGCCGAGGTCACCGTTAAATCGCTTGCCAGAGTAAAGCGTGGCGGAGACGCCGTTTTGGTGATGCCAGCCGATATGTTTGATCCCGCCAAATTAGATGGCGGCCGGCTAAAGCAACAAATTTTGTTCAACAGGATGTTCTCTGAAGTCCGCTCTGTTGCGCTCAATGCAAACCTCTACAAGTCCATGGGCGCGAACACGCCAGTCTTGGTTCACTTTCTTTCGGGCAAGATGGATACTCTGCTGGATCTCGATAAAGCGGTCGAAGCCGCTGCTGACGAGGTTCAAGTTGTTGGCTCCTATGATGAGCTCTATGAATGGGCAGACGATAACCTGTCCCTGATGCCCGTTAAACTGGACACAGGGCCTGACATTGCCCCTCCTGCCCCGGTAGACACCACAGAGCCCGTAGAAGCTCCTGCAGACCCTCAGGGGCCACGCGATACGGCTAGCGCACCCTCAGAGCCTGAGAGACGCCCTGACGCGCCTGTAGAGCCTTCAGAGCCCGTTCCGGCGCCAGTGCGGCCCGAAGCGCCTGCTGAGACACCACAGGAAGCCGCTGATGGCGCAGAAGAGGTCGAGGATACCGGCATCGAAGTTGCCGATTGGTACGATGACGATATCGAAGATGATGCCTTTACGAGACCCTATGTGCCGTTCTCGGCTGTAGGGCAGGGGTCAGTCGTCATTCAGAAGACGCTTCAAGGGCCTGTTTATCGCGCCCTGAAGTCGGTCCAGGATGAGGTGGGTGATCTAGACGATTTTGTAAGCGATCAGCTGGGCGTTGATCGCCAAGCGCTTATGTCGGGTGAAATCCTCAGTCCTGAGCAAGTCGACTCGATCGCATTGGGACTATATCGCCGCACCAAGGGCGAAGCGATGATCATCGGCGACAAGATGGGTGTCGGTAAGGGACGCCAGCTAGCGGCCTTGGCTCTCAGCGCAATACGGAACGATCAACCAGTTCTGTTCTCAACGCTTGACCCAACACTGTTCACAGATTTTGCATCTCGGGATCTGCGCGATGTTTCGGGGCGGTCGATTGATAAGTGGATCTCAGATGGTGAAATCCGGCCATTTATCTTCAATCCGAATCCCGATGCTGGTCTCAGGAACCCTGAAACCGGTGAAACTATCTTCCATACGTCCGCGTCCGAACGCGGCGTTGCTAAGAAGGTTTCTCGTATTGATCCAGACCACAATTTGGTCATGCTCACCTACAGTCAGCTTCAAACGCAGTCGGGTCACTGGCGGTTGCAATCGATCCTGAATTGGCTCGATGACAACGCTGGCAAGAAGCCCCTTGTACAGTTGGATGAGGTACACAAGGCTGCGGGTGTCGATAGCCGAACTGGCGTTTGGGTACAGGCAATTATTGATAAAGCAGAGGCAGTTGGCGGAGATGTTGTCTATTCCTCGGCCACTTCCATGAAGTCCGGAAAAAACATCGTTGTTTACTCTGCAGCATTGCCGAACACAGGGATTGCGACATCGGATTTGATGAAGCTGATGGAAGCCAACCCGCTGTCAATGCAGGAAGTGCTTTCGGCTGAGATGGCTTCTGGTGGACGCCTTATTGAACGCGAGATGAGCTCGGCCGGGATCGAGCGTGAGATGGTGCAGCTGGCCGATCTCAACGAGCGCAAGATGCTTTATGCTCGCGAGGCGACCGACCTGGCGGCGGACTTCCTTGCTGAACTGGTCGATATTGCGCCAACGCTGAAAGACCTCGCTCAAACGATCGCGAAAGCAAAGTTTGGCGGTGCCATCCTGAACGGCCAGGACAAAACCGTCGATGTCACTACCACGAGCCCGGTTTCTCAGTTCGACAACTACTCACGATACCTCATGCTGGCGGTGAAAGGCTTGTTTGCCGAAGAGCTGATGATGAAATCGATCAGCAAAGGCGAGAAGCCTACATTGGTTGTCGATTCAACAGCAGACACACTGACTGAATGGGTGCGCTCACAATCCAATAGTCTTGACGATCAAGTAGATGGTCACCCGAACATTGGTCACGTCTTGAAGCGAAATGCCAGCCGTTTGCTGGATGCGCGTATTGAGACCGCGATGGGCGACAGCGAAACCATCCGCCTGTCAGAATTCGAAGGTTGGTATTCCGAGTTCTGCGAGCGGGTTGATGAGTTTGACTGGTCCGGTATGCGGATCAACGTATTGGATCTGATTGCCGAGGTTTGTGATGAGAACGGTCTCACATTCCGGGACATCACGAAACGGAGCCTTTCTGTCGTCGAGCGCGATGGTCGTTTCTATGTTGAGCGCCGCGATCCCGTGACGAAGGCTGAAGCCATCAGGGAATTTGGTGCCGGGCGTACAGACGTGCTGGGCTTGAACAAGGGCGCTGCGACTGGCTTGTCAGCTCATGCAAGTCCTGCCGTTGGGCCGGACCTACGCAGGCGCTCAATGATACCCCTTCAATTCCAGAAGGACATTACCGATCAGCGTCAAGTTGAAGGCCGGATCAACCGGTTTGCGCAGAAATCTGCTCCAATCTACTACACGCCAAGCACCGGATTTGCGGCCGATGAGCGTCTTGCGAACCTCTTCAACCGTGCAAACCGAAACCTCACATCTTCCACGAGCGCGAGCCGTGAGAATGCAACGAACATCGAAGGTATCGACCTGCTCAATCCTGTTGGGGATATGGCTGTCGCAGCATTTGCCAAGAATAACCCAGAGATCGCAGATCGCATGGATTTGGACCCGAAAGGTAGCGACCTCGGCCGGAAGTTGCTGGGCCGCATCGTGTGCTTGCCCCTCGATCGACAAGAAGCGGTGCTTGCCGAGGTGGATACGATTTTCAGCCTCTATATGGAGAAACTTACGCGAGAAGGCCGGAATCCGCTTCGCCTGGCTCAGTTCGATTGGAACGCGGAAGTAGAGACCGTGAGTGTCCTGGTCGATGGTCGCGAGGATGCGACCGCATTGGCGGAACAGCCCGTCTACCTGAACAGGGCGGCGTACGTTGAGCATGTGCGATGGGAAACCACGAAAGAGGTTTCTGAGCGCGTAGCATCGAACGCAGAGAGGGCAGGGGATCGATCTGACCCAGAGGCTTATCTTGGGCTCGATCGCATCTACCAAAAGGATGGGGTCGGATACGGCTTCAACTTCGCCCACGATGTATTCAAGGAAGCCCGGCACGGTGGCTCCGCCGCTGGTGAAGAGTTCCGAAACCTTGATCCTCTTCTGTTGCGGCAGCTGCACGACGCTTGGAGACGAGCTGAGAACCTAGCCAAAAACGACGAGGATCGAACCCGTCGCGAAGTCGCTTCAGATCTGTTCCTCGACAAGATGAAGTTTGAGCTTGATCGAACGCCGGACGGCGAGACCGGAAAGGCGTGGAACAATATACGGGACATTGAGGCCAAGTCTGGCAGGGCGTTCAATCCGGCAAGGTATATGGTTCCCATTTCGCGGGCGGTGGAGCGTGCGGAGCTGTTTTCCAGTATGCGTGATCTCCTAAAGCCGGGACGAGTGGTTGGTATCAGGCCGGATGCGATTTCTGATTTCATGCAAGGTGAGTTTGGGAAGGCGCTAAAGGCTGTTGGTGATGATGACGGCGTTATTCCTGCGGTTATTACCGCTGTTCGGTTCCCGAAGGATGAAGTTGGCACCCCTTCGAATTGGCATGTTTCCTTCGTCGCGGCTGGGTCACAGGGCTATTTCGGATCTTCGCTTTCTTCGATGATGAGTGGTCTTGATTTCAGTGGAACACACAAAGAGAGCGATAGGCCAATTGTTCCTATCGAAGCTTTTGTAAACTGGATGGGCCGTTCTTCGAAATCATCTGATGTCCTTGCCAAAGTTTATGGCGAGCGGTGGAACGGGGTCGTGCGTGAGATCGCAGAGGCTGCCCAGGAGCTAAGAACGGAGGGCGTGAAGCCGGACGTTACGAACCCATTGGGATATCGCCTGTTCTCTACCGTGAATGACCACGTACCCTCTGGAACGCGGCTGCGTGAACGGTTCGTGCTGGAAGGTAACCTCTTTGCCGCTCTTCAGCTCGTTCAGTCGGGTAAGAAGGCGGAAGGCGAAAAAGCGGTGTTCACGGACTCTGCTGGCGTCAACCGTCACGCGGTTGTCTTGTCCGAGAACAACACCGAAGAGATTTTGGATAAGCTGGCGTCGAAGAGCCAAAACAACGCGGTGATCGCGCCAGAGCTGTCCGATGTCCGCAAGATGCAAGCGTATCTTGAGATTATCGGCGTCGTTCATGCGTTCGGTAGTGACTACAGCGTGTCAGCGGATCAACGCGAAGATCTCCTAAAAACCTTCGCTGATGCAATGTACGAGCTGGACCGGGAGGGATGGGCATCCGTCTCCGCCAGGTTCGATGAAAGCCCTGATGCGGTTGTCTTTGAAGTTGCGCAGTCACTTGGCAATGTGGCCGAGGATCTGCCCCTCAGCATTGCAGCTGGGGGTGATCCGTGGCGCTGGTTCTATGATGTCGGCACGCGCGGAGGGCGGAGCCAGGCCAACGAACAACGTGAGCTGTACCCTGCAACGACAGAAGTCATAGAGCGCGGCGCTTATGGCGACGACTGGAACAACAAGAGATATGTCCTCTCGTACAACGTGGATAAAGGATCGCTCAAACTAGGGCTTGAAGGCCTTTCACAAACAGGCATGGTGGCAGCGTCTGTTGAGAGGGGAACCATGACGGTTTTCTTCAAAAAGACGAACCCCGCTGTTAAGGATGATCCGGACTTCAGTGGGCTGGTGGGCGAGAGCACCGACCACCTGGGAGATATGAAGCTTCCCAGAGGCGTTTTGAGCCGGACATACTACCTTGATGAACAACAGGATGTGGTAGGTCTAGCCGACATCTTGTCATCAATTGCCAAGTATCACCAAAATGAGCTACTTTTGAACGGTGGCGGTAAGCGAATCTATAAAGGGTTGCAAAAACTCCAAGATAACCCCGTCACAGAGCAGTCGGCGGAGATCAATGCAGGCAGACCAGACATAACAGCACAGGAGAGAACTCTCGTTAGTTCTCCGGGCATGTAATGTTAAGGGTTGTTTCTAAAATTGACTTTACTGTGCAGTCTGCTCTATCGCTAGAGTGGGCACTTTCGCAGTGCCTGAATGGAAAACAAGAAGAAGGTTCAACAATGACCTAGAGCGAGAAAAGCAAAAGCCCCGGTAGTTGGCGCTACCATGGGCTTTTTCACATACCGTGTTCGGCTGCAGTTATTTGTCAACTCCGAACATAGTCACCGGCAGACCGGAGGTCAATGCTTTCTTGGCCACCGAACGGTGTTTTTGTGTCTGCTTGATCGCTCTCCATGAGGAGAGAGAAATGGATGATTCATGCAAAGCCATGAGCAAAACGCGGGCTCGGGCTATCACTTCGGGCAACGCGGACAGGTACATCGCGAATGAAACGTCGTCGCTGTCAGCTGGGGAGAGGTCACTCCTTCAGCTGCTAAAGACATGGGTTCATTGGGATAGCGCCAAGCGCGGAACACTGAAATCGATAGCGCTGAGTATCGGCAAGATGGCTGAGTGCCAGGGTGTCAGTAAGTCCACCATCAGGCGCAGGCTGACCGGTTTGCGCGAAGCTGGCGAGGTCGTAGCTATCGAACAGTTTTCACCACAAGGTCGTCAGCAATCCAGCGAGTACATTTTTCCGAAGCTCACCGCTTGGCTGAATGAGCTGAAGGTCTCTGAAATTGTTGATGCTCTGACGGCTGGTAGCGATTGCGACGATGAACATGACACAGCAGAGGCTGGGGAGGGTGTCACATCTGAAACCCCTATTAAACAGGGTTCTTATTCTAAGAAAAATACGTATATGCGATTTTCTTCGAAAGAAGATTTTTTGAGTGTGACGGGTTCGGTGCGCTGTGTACCACAGCTGTTGGGCATTATCAGAAAGATGCGCCCCGGCATCGACCCCGATGTGATCTTTCGCTTTTTCCGAGAATGGATCAGCAAGGATGGATTTGTCCTCAAATCGGGAAAAACATACATCGGCCTTCTGTTCCAGTTCGCGAAATGGTGCAAAATCCCATACGTGAACGGCTTCGACCCGTCGAATACGGCGAGCAAGACAACGAGGAAAGCGGAACCTAAGCCAGATTATTCGGCAATTGAACCGAAAGGCGATGGTCTGCTTGATCGAATCCGTCGCGGCATTTTCGAACACAGCCCGGCCAGTTACCGCTCATGGTTCCACGAGGCAGATTTGTCCGTTGACGGTGATGCGCTGATCTACACGGGAAAAACGTCATTCATGAACCAGTATGTGCAAAGAACCTACGACCAGTTCCTCCGCCATTTAGCAGCTTCTGAAGGCCTAATCCCCCGTTACGCGACTTGAGTGTCCGTTAAACTGGCGGATTTCGGCATTGCGTTTTGCGCTGCTTAAGTTAAATATTGAAACTACTATTCACATTTGGAAGAGATATGGCTGACGATCAGGAACGAGAAGAGGACGCCGCAGAAGCGGCGCTTGCGCTAGGTCACCTCGGGGCCGCGCATGGTCTACCGACTGTGCTGTCTGAGCGTTTCCTCAATCCTGAACTTGTTCGTGCCGCCGTAGCAGCAAAAACGGTTCTCGATCCGGATGCTTTGGAAGTGGCTTCAATTCTCGCGGAAGGAAGAAAACAATGTTCTCAACAGTGAAACGCGCTTTTTGGGCGACCCTCTTTATTGTGGCCGCGCACTCGGCTCAGGCGCAGTGCATCGTCGATGATGCCGCACAAGCGGCCTTGGATCGTCAGGTCGAAATCATCAAGTCGTCGGCAGTGGATGTCGAAGACATTTTCACCGGCCCCAGCAGCTGCATCAATCCGAACCTGCTGAACAGCTTCGACCTGTCAAATCTGATTATCGACCCTCTGTCGTTGGTGACCGGAGCCGTGACGGATGCAATCAACAACGCAATCAACGATGCAAAGACGCAGATTTGTCAGGCTATCCAGGGCACGATCGACGACACCGTTGGATCAGTTAACACTGCCATCTCCGACCACAGTTCAACACTGACCTCCGATTTGGACGGTATCCTGCAGAACGGGTGGGAAGGCTTGTCGCTGTGATCGGCCGAACTACAGGTTGGTTGGTGGTGGCTCTGACGATCGGAGCGCCTTCAGCGTCTTCGGCTCAAGCATTGGGCCCAGCGATTGCCGCGTGGTTCACAAACACAGAGCGAGCAATCTCGGGACTCGCGGTTTCAACCAAGCAGCGTTCTGTGTCGGCTGAACAGATCTCAGCCACAGAAACCTCATCGTTCAAAGCGGCCGCTCGTACTATTGTTGAATTCGAAACGAACCTAGCGGTTGCACGCGCCACTAACGAGTATTCGTCGCCTTTGACCAGCGGGGCTTCGTTATGTGGTGCTGCTGATGTTGGCGTGAGCCACCAGCGCGCGAAGGATGTAGCGGACATTGTTCGTGAAGGTGTGGAAACCGCTGGGGTGGCGTGGCGTGAGAACGGCGGAGACGCAGCTGAGCAATTTTCTTTTGCCTTGGAAATGCGGCAGCAAGTCTACTGTTCAAACGCAGAATTTGAGGCCGGATTGTGCGGAACAAACTCCGGAGCGTCCAACGAGGCGGCTTCTCCGCCAGCCGGGGATACAAATGCGTCCGATTGGTTGTTGAACCGCAGTTACGGCAGTGCCGAGGCGGTGAACGGTGTGAATTACATCGACACAGTAACCGCGTTCCCAACCATGTTTCCACCGGACGAAGCAGCCGCCGATGTTGATAAGGCCATTCGCAACCTGAATGCCCTGCAAGAGATGGCGAGCTTGTCAATTGCAAGAGGTGCGTTGGCAGATGTTCTGGCTCGCGGCCTGGAAGGAGGAGAGTAATGATCAAACTACGTTTGGGCGTTGCCATTATGGTTGGCCTGTTTCCAGGAGCTGTCATTGCGCAATCCTGCGCCGGAGTAGAGGGAAGGGTGAATGCCCGCACGTCTCAGCTGACGGCTGCGGTGACATCCGCGATTGCGACAGCAACCACAACTTATACCGCTCAGCAGATCGTGGAACGCCAGCTCATTATGAGTAGCCTTCGGGTTTTGGCGGAGCAAAAGGACGTGAGCCTTGATCAAGAGGTGTCGGCCCAACAAGCGGCCGCAAAAGCCCTTGGTCAGACGATCGTTGAGGAAAGTGTCACTTCGCAAATTGCTGATGCGGCCGAGGAGTTCGGCCATACGGGTTATGGCGCTTGCGATCTGATTGTTGAAGGGGTGGCGCTCCGGACGGCTCGTGACACCGCGCGCACCGCCTCAGCGGACATCCACAACACGGTCATCGCGAACTACGGCATCCAAACTCAGGCTGAGCATGACGCTGCTGTCGAGGATTGGTCAAATCTTGCACAGACGGCGACAACGGTTACGGCTACCGATGTTTTGGAAGGCGACCAAGCCGCAGCTGAACAGTTTGCGCGATTGGTGCTTGGACCACCTTCACCGCCGATCGGGGGTGGTGGAACGGCCTCTGGTCTCGAAACCATCGTCCGTATGCAGGACACGTCGCGCCGGAGCGTTGTGACCAAGGTCATCGCGGACATCGCGGCGGATCGGCTCATCACCGATCAAATGGAATCCATAAGCGATACCTGGCTAGGTGATGATGGCGGAGAAGAATGGTCCGCGACACTAGCCGCCGGTCCAGGCCGAGCGGCGTTGCTGGATCTGACGCGGATCGAGGCCGCGAACATAACGGCGTCGGCGATGGAACTCCGGAAAAAGTTCCGTGAGGAATTTGCTCTTTCAACATTTGCTCTTTCGTACACCGATCGCCGACTTGGTGATTGGCAAGGGCTGGGAGGTCGGCCATGAAACTCAGATCCATGATTATGGCTGGGGCGCTGTTAAGCGTCCCTCAGGTTGCCACTGCTGGCGGCGCTGTTTGCCTTGTTGCAGATCCGATATGGCGGGCCGGTCACACGTCCTCTCAGACAACTATCACCACAGGCATCGACGCTATGGTTGCAACTTTTGCGGCCAACTCGACGCTTACCACTCAACAGATCGTGTCTGCGATCAAAGTGTTGGCCCAGCAAACTTCTGCAGGAGCAAACACCGAAGCGGTCGGATCACAGCAAGCTATGAAGGCTGCAGCGGAAACCTATGTCGAACAGCGTACGGCGGAAGAACTTCTAGAGGCGCACAACACGTACGGCCCTCCGGGGCAGGCGGTTGGCAGCTGTGACTTTGTTCGCGACATCGAGGTGATGAATACTGCTTTGGACGCGGTTGAGGAGCGGGCTTCAGAGATCGTGATGTCGGGTGGATTGGATACCAGGCCGGGGTCAACAATCGATCTGGACACCGCTCTTTCGCGTCGTTCCTACGTTGCATCGACAGATTTCGACAATGTGGTAAGCGCTGTTGCGTTCGTAGATCCAGGTACTTCGGCGGCCGTAAAAGACACCTTCATGAACAATGTGATCGGGATGCCGGTCGAGAAGCCCACGGATCTGGATGGTGTCGAAGATAGCATTCAATTCATGAGGGCTCGCCAGGCCGAGGCGTTGCGTTCTCCGGCTATTGCGTCTCTTGCATCTGTTCGCGCCTATTATGAAGCTCCGGGGCATTTTGGTGGCGGCGGCGTGTCGGGTGCGGTCAACCGTTCACTTGATGAGACCATCGACTGGCTAGTTGATCGGTATGGCGGCGGTGACGAATACGAACAATGGATGGCCGAGCTGGTCACAAAAAGCGAGACCGGCCTGCTGAAGGAACTGGCCCGCCTGCGCGCGATCAATCTGGCTCTAACCACTGAGCGCAATCAAAGCTCTGACCGACAACAAGCTGTTCTTGCGACGCTCCTAGCAACAGAGGTCGGTGAATGACGTTTGTCGAGACAAGTTGGGTAAAGGATCTTGTTGATGAGCTGGGCGCGAGCGCAGATCACAAATACGATTCTGAGCCCTTACTGGCTCTGTTGTCCAGTTTGTCTGGTGATGTGACACCAGGTGAGCCGGTCGAGAAACTTGTCGAGGTTGGTGATCCAGTCCCCGAAACAGACCAGGCATTGGGCGACTTTGCTCCTAGTGGTGGGGGAATGTGATGGGACAGGAAGGGTTGATCACCAAATCCCACGGCGAAGAAGTTCGCAAAGTAGCGCCTAGTGCTGCCGCCGCGCTCCAAGAGACAAAGCCCGGTTACCTTGATCGGCTTCTGAAGGATCTCAGCTTTCCTCCGCGCAAGGCGGATGGCGGTTTGGTGGGGCAGGGAACCTTTCAGATTGTTTTTGATCGCAAACTTGCATCGTCTGAGGGTGATGAAGGCGCGACCGGAAATGACATCGCAAACTGGCTTTATTGTGAGTGGTCCAATGAAAAGTTCAAAGATGGTGACCGGTTCATCATCGCGTCCGGAACCATCACGAAAGACAACGAAGTTGATGTGACGTGTGCCGGGTTGGCCGTGGTCAAGTCCACGGCGCCAGTGACATTCGTAACAGCGGGCAAGGTGGCGATCGAGGATGGCGAGTTTAGGAAGATGGACGATCTTTCTGAGCGCGCGCTGCAATCGTTTCTGTCCGGTTTTCGCAACAGTTTTGTAAACGGGGCGACCCTGTATTCAGGCGATTTGGAGAGCTGACATGAAGTGGTTTGATTTTGCTGACAGTGCCGCAAAGTTGGAGCGGGTTCGCACCGGGCCAGGGCATCATGTCCTCTTGCTGGAAATGAGCGCAGAAAACCCGATCCTTGAGGAGACCACACCCGACGAGCTTGAGATGTACGGGTGGATCACTCGGGATGTGGTCGAGGGCCGGATCAGCTTTGAGAACCATCGAGCGATTTTGAAGGCCGCTGATGTTGCGCAAAGTCTTCTGGTGTTTTGGCCGGAGCAGGTTATCCGAGAAGCCCACCGGCCGGTCAATGAGCTCATCCAAGGTGAACGTATCGAAGGTCTGAAGACCCGCGATATGGCGACGATGGATGACTTTGAGCAAGACATGGCAGGTGTGGACGGCGAAGATGTTGCGCGTATCAAGGCATCCATTCTGCGGGCGCAGAGCAAAGTCCGAGAGATGGAGAAGCAAGTTGTTGCGCAACCTCTGGGAGGGCGCGGCCTGGAAATCGCGGACAAGGTGCATTCAATTGCCGGTCCAGGTTTAGCTGTTGCGAGTGTGATCGATGCGATCCGACCTCATAAGACGCCAGCACTTGAAGAGGTGATGGTCGAAATCGCGGACGCTGACAGTGATCAACTTCCTGACTTAGTGGAAAAGCTGGGTTCGCTCGTATCGGAGCATATTGTCGATGTTGTCGAGCGCCATGTTGATCAGTACATGGAGTCAGATCAGATCATGACCAATGGCAAAGGCTCTCGTTATGAGGCGGCTCTTGGTATGTTGCGACACAGCACGCCCGTTCTGGCGTTGGAGCAGCTTCGGACTTCACCAAAGCAAACAGCTGAGCTGGAAGCAGATTTGGGAATGTCGGTAAGACGCGACAAATCATTGCCGACAGCTCAGTACAGGCACTCTCTTATATCGATGCGCGTGAGCCTTGAAGCGATTGCGGATGCTCTCAATAGAGACCCGCGCTCCGTTGTGCCTGGTCAAGGAGGTGTGGTTCTCCGGGTTTCGCGGAAATCGGCGATGGCCGACGAACGGAAATTGGGTGTGAGGGCATCTGTGAGCGTGGATGCCAGCGGTGATGACGACGATTTGGACAGCGTATCCGCTGTTGCCGTATCAGCCACTTATGGCGGTGCTTTTGTCCACGAGACCGGGCACCTGGTCGAATCCGCGTACAACATCACGGTTGAAGAGCGGAAAGACATTCTCGAAAGCAGCGGCGTACGTGGCCGCGCTTTCCGTGCTGTCCGCGATGCTCTTGATAAAGAGCTGATCGACGACAAGATGGCAGAGTACCTGCGATCAGATACTGAGATCTTCGCGCGAACCTTCGAAGCGGCGATCCTAAATCGGGCCCTGCAGAAAGATGACCGGTCTCTTAAGGATGTCGGCGGGTTCGCGGCTGGCTTTCCCGGCGATGAATTTTCGCCGGTCGGAGATCCAGAACTGACAGAGAAGTTCCTGACAGGACTGAATGAGCTGCTGGATCAGAAGCAAGCATTGAAACACGAAAAACGACAGGTCGTAGCGGCCTCTGTTGAGCCTTAATAGGGGAGCATTGCCGTGGATTTTTCAGACCTCTTTGACCTTTCAACAGACGACTATGCGGTCGGACTGTTGTCGCGCGTTTTCGGCGGTGTTGTCGAGTTCGTTTCTGGGGAAGGGGGGTCACTGACAGATGGAACGCTGCTGACCAATCTGATCTCGATTTTCAACACTGCATGTCTGCTGGCTGCGTTGGTCGTCGGAAGCTACACGACCTACGTTTTGGTTTTTGATACCGCCGCAGACGGCAAAACCTTCGGCAACCAATCGGACACGAAGTACACCATCGTTCGCATCTTGGTGGGCGCGATCGCCTTTGTTCCGATCCAGGGCGGTCTTACTGTGGCGCAGCTGGTTTTGGTTTGGCTCACGGTACAAGGGTCGGCTTTAGGAGATGTCGCGTGGCGTGCGGTCGCAGATGGCGCGTTGAGGGACGAGCCTGTCTTGGCCGCGACCGACCCGCTTTCTGAGACAGACTTTCTTGTCAGGCAGCAGTTTTCGAATGCCCTATATGCGCTTGCGCATGGTGAGCTTTGTCAGCGTGAAATGGAGCGTCTGGCGACATTGGCGAGCAATCCAGCGGCTGATGTGAATCGACAAGCCACCTTGGAGACGGACACCTCTACCAGAATGGGTCTCTGGGGTGCCGGCACCTCATACACGAACTACCATCGGAAGATCTATTATTCCGATGTTGGCGGTTCGTATGGTGAGGCCGACAATCTCTGTGGAAGCATCTCACACAGAGCAGAAGTGTTGACCGCTGCAACGACCGGGGCAGGTGATTTCGCCGAGCGTGTTGGCTCGGCTGTCGTTCTTAACCGCTTCAATGCTGCGGACACGGCAATAACCACGAACCTGGTTCCGGCAGCGGAGCAGATCGCGAACCGCGTTTTCGCGGGTGAACGAAATCGCAGCCAGATCGAGACGATTATGCGCGATGCGGTGGCTGCTGCGTTCACAAACTACATGAGCGGGGTGAGCGGTGGCGGGATCACAAGCGGAGAATATGAAGATCTCCACGAAGCATTGCTCGATGAAGTAGACACGCTCGGTTGGCCGTTTGCTATGAGCTGGCATCGCGGGATTACGATGGCCTCTTATTCCGCAAACTCCGCTGCCACAGAGCTACAGATTTACGCCAACCCGGAAAACTCGATTGATGACTATTTCAGCGGTCTCGGTGCTTACCTGAGTGGGCGCTCTTCGGGCGTCGATCGCGGGATGTTCGTCAAAGTCGTGGACGATTTTGGGTATCTCAACCAGTTTCATGGCTATGCCCAGGAACTCGGAACGCATAGGCCTAGCGCAACGGCTGCAGTAACGAATGGCGGTGATGCCGATGGCGGTGGCCTGCTGTACTCTCTTTATCAAGTTGTGCTTGAGGTCTTCACCGTAACAGACGGTGGTGCAACCGCCGCCTATCTCGATCCTATGGCTGATGTGATCGCTGTTGGAAAGCAGATCACGACCGTGGGCGGTACTATCATGGCAGCTGGGGCAGTGACTGAGGTTGGTGGCGCGGTCTTCGGTGGTGTCGTTGGTGGGGCGGTGACGGGATATGTCGCCGATTATCTGCTATATCCGGTGGGATGGTTCCTGCTGATAGCGGGATTTGTTCTCATTTCGATCATTCCAGCTATTCCTCTGGTGTATTTCTTTGCGGCCGTGCTGTCTTGGCTTCTGCTCTGCATCGAGGCAATGTTTGCCGTTCCATTGTCTGTGCTGGCGTACTTTGCCCCTGCGCGTGATGGGACTTTGATCGGCCCAGCAAACAAGATCATTCTGACGTTGTTTGGTATCGCTTTGCGGCCGATTTTCACGATCATCGGATTTATCGCGAGCCTCATCCTTATGCGGATCGGCATGGATTTCTTGTTCCTGCTGTTCTCAGGTTTCTTGGGTTTCATGACTGCGGGTGGCTCTTGGTTCACGATCATCATCATGATCGGGCTGATCTTCATGTACATCGTGACGACGCTGATCCTGATTATGCAGGCTTCATCATTGATCATTGAGCTTGGTGACGGCGCGATGGCTGGCGCAGGCATTATGCTGTCCAACATCGGCAAACTGAACATCGGCGACAATGTTTCTCAGACAGCGCGGCCAACTGGTCGTGTTCTGAATGAGGTCAGCAATATCGGAAGAGTTACCAAAAATGCTGGTGCCGCTGGCGGGAAAAAGTTGTCCGGCGCGGCCGTCAAACGTCTGTCGAAGGGATAAGCCATGTCGCAGAAGGTCGTCAAAGGCGTCAAGCGAGGTCAGAAGGTAAACATCCAGGCGCGTCGTGATGACGTGCGGACCTTCTGGCAGCGCATGGAAGACAGCTGTTCTACAGCCGAGGGAACCTTCAAGGTTTTCGGGACGCTCGGAATAGCCTGTCTGTTGTTCTCATGGGCGCCCTTCATTCCCGAGATCATCTTTGTGGCGGCGCTGGTGGTATTTTTCCGGTGCTATCGGTTGAAGTCGAAGAAGTGGGAGGGAGCCTTCAGGCTGCCTCAAAGGATTAATGGCCTGATGGGTCACAAGGTCATTGATGCTTCGACATCGAAACCGGCTGCGGCAAACATTTTTGCAGGCATGGATCAAGAAACCGGGCAGCAAGTTTGGATGAGCAGCAACGACGTGAACAAGCACGCGCTGATGATCGGGACCACAGGTTCGGGCAAAACCGAGAACATTATGGGGCAAGCCTTTTGCTTGCTTGCATTGGGTTCCGGTGTGCTGCTGGTTGACGGGAAGGCATCGGTAAACACGTTCGACTCTCTTTATAAGATCTCCCGCCTGCTAGGGAGAGACGAGGATCTGTTCGTCACTGACTATCTTACCGGTGGTCGAGATATTCAGGGCCCACAAAAGCACCGCCGAAGCCACGGGTACAATCCGCTTGGGTTTGGCGGATCGGCCCAGATGAGTGAAACAATGGTTTCCCTGATGGACACCGGAGACGGTGCCGATATGTGGGCTGGCCGGGCCATCTCGTTCATGGAAGCAATTATGCCACCATTGGCGTTCCTGGCAGAGCGTGGCCACATCCTGTTGAACCCGTCTTTGCTTGCGGACTATTTCCTGCTGACCAATCTGGAAAACTTAGCCTGGTTCGGCGTGATTGAAGACATGCACGGCCGATTTGTCGATCTGCAGAAAGACCACCCGGAGGACTGGACGGCTCTGACAAAGAGGTTGGTAGCTCTGAGGCGGTATCTGGAAAACATCCCGTCCTATGCGTTGTCGAAGCCTGAGAAAGTCGTGAAGCACATCCGCATGGGCGCAGATGTCTATGCAAACCTTGAGGCGAAATACAGCGATATTCCTGATAAGGAAGATCCGAACGATCAGAGCCGTCAGAAGGTCGAAGAGCAACACGGATACATCACAATGCAGCTCGTTCGTGCGGTGGTAAACTTATCCTTCAACTACGGCTATATCTACAACAATGAGCTTTCCGAGATTTCGTTTGAAGATGTTGTACTCAACCGCCGTAGTCTTGTTGTTCTGCTCCCATCACTGGAAAAATCGCCTGAAAACCTTGAGCAGCTTGGCAAGCTGACAATTCTGTCACTGAAGTCAGCCTTGGGTTCCTTGCTCAATACCGAGTCCGAAGGGTCCAAGCGTGAGATCATTGACGCGAGCCCGTCGAACTCGAAGATACCGTTCGGCGCTGTGCTTGATGAGGTTGGTTATTACATCGTGAAGGGCCTCTCGGTGATCCCGGCGCAGGCGCGTTCATTGGGAGTTGCTGTGTATTTCGGAACTCAGGATATTTCGTCGTTGATGAAAGGCTCGGAGGCCGAAGGAAAGGCCATTCTCGATAACACGGCTGTAAAGTGGTTCGGGCGCTTGGTGTCGTCCGAGGACTCGGATACTGCCCGCGCCGCGATCCAGATCGGGGGCAAGGCACATGTCCAAGTCGCTAACGAGATGGAATACCAGAAGGATGCCTTTGCTTCAGGTCTGAGGGTCCAAAAGGGCTCATCCCTGCAGGAGGTGGCCCAAATTGAATACGATGACCTTGTTGAGCAAGAGAATGGTCAGTTCCACATGGTGACGGGCTCAAAGACGCTCGATCGACACGGCCGAGAGACAGGTGGCGCGCGCATTGTTCGAATGCTCGCATTCTACACGGGCTCGATTCCCAGCGTCGAGGAGTGGCGGAGAAATCCCTTTGTCGGGGTAAAGCCGCTGACACCTGCTGATGGACCTAATATCCGTCAACGTGAAATTGTTCGTACTGAAGCTAGGGCAGGGGTCACACGCACGCTGGCTGAGGTCGGGACAGAGGGTTCTGAAGCATACGAGCTCTTCGAAAAGGTTGAGAACGATATGATCGGCCTGATGCTTCGGAAGATTGCCAAGGGCAAATTGCAGCGTGAGGACATCGCGCAATTCGTCCAGGACACGGTTGAGCAGCGGGAAAAGAATCGCCGTGCCAGTGAGTTCGCGTCCAGAACAGAAATCGTGGGCAAAGTTGCTGATCCGCTTCTTGCAAACCTCGGATCTAATGATGTGCGAGATGCAGCTCGCGACATTTTGGATGACCTTAGCCAAGAGTTGCCGGCCAAACCCGCAGAAGTTGATGCCGTGGCAGAGAACGCCCGTAAGGCGGTGGGGGTTTTGTAAAGGGTAGGGTTGAAAATTAACCTAAGAATGCTTATATGAGTATTGAGACAAAGCGCAATGACATGAAAGGAGGACGCTATGATCGACAAACTGAAGCAAGGCAAAGTAGCTCGCGGTTCGGCAGAGTTCAACGTCCTTCAGGCGTATGCCCAGGCCAAACTCGCGGAGATCTATCCTGAGGGCGGCGTGAAGGGTCTTCTGGCGAAAGCGGGCGCGCATATGGCGCTCTCGAAGCTGAATGCCCGTCTGTCGTTCTATGGTTGGGCCATCGACCGCAAAGGCGATCTTTTCGAAGTTCCCGTGCGTGGTGAACTGCCCACCAAGAAAGAAGGCAAGGCTCGCCCTGCATTTCTGAGCGTCGAAGAGATGGAAGAAATGGTTCGCAGCGCCGCGACCGAAACTGGCTACATCATCGACCCGATGACTGGTCGCCCGGTTTCGAAGCACAACCGCTTCAAATACGGCGCTAGCTGAAGATTTATACAAACACGGAATTGGGCCCCGCTGGGGCCCTTTTTCGTTTCTAAATGGATCAGATAGTGCAGTAGCTGAACGCCCAATAGTGTACAGCACCCGCCATGATGTGCAGCGCGATCCGCGCGACGATGAAGGCAACGTAGATCAGGATCTGAAGCCGATCGTTCGCTCTGAGTTTGGTAGGTATGACCGACAAGAGCATGACGACATCGATCAGGGTGATGATCGGGTTGATGTACACGCCAACCCCACCAATTACGCAGCTGATCGGAGAGATGGGCGCTATTGTAGTCGCCAGGGCGGAAAGAGATCCAAGTCCAAGCTGGATAACGCCCACATAAAACGAGATTCGCACCCGCCGAGGGCGAACTTTGATTTTGTAGTAGAGCATACCGGCAATGGCGGATGTTAGGAGAAGCGCGAGCCAGGTCACCAGTTAGCTTGCCTCACGAGAATTTTGTGAAACGTCACGAGACCGTTCCTTTGACCTCATATGTGCGACCATAAATTACTGGCATATGCGACACTGCTTGCGACATGGACTTTTCCTCTTTCGACAGTGATATTTTCCTTTGATACCTGTGATCTCGCAACCTGTCTTATCGACACCTGTGGAACGTCCTATGAATCTAAGCCCTCTACTCCTTTCGATCGTAATTCTGTCTACGCCAGCTTACTCTCAATCAGCGATCGAGCGGCATGTCTGGCAGGAGGCGGGGTCGTTTGCGCCGATTAGCCGGACGGCCAGTGCTATCACGGGTGAGATTGCGCTGTCGGGTAATCCAGAGTTTGCAACTGAAGGCAGTTCGATGGGCCTGACCTTTGAGAGCGGCGCTGCCGTGGATCTGACTTCCGAGGGTGCATCCTGGCGGACGTGGGATGTTGGCGGGCAGGGCAAGCAGACTGCCGAGGTGTTTCGGCTTTCTGAGAATCCTGGTTCTTTGCAGAATGGGAACATGCTCTGCGGTGGTGGAAATCCAGAACCGCTCTATGTCGTCTTCTATCAGCAAAGCCGTTTTGGCGGCGATCCGACGCTGACAATGGCGGTCTTCCAGTCGGTGGAGCCGCCGTTTGACATCAACAGTCCAGGTCTGTGTGGGACGTTCACCTATGAGATCGGCGCGGTGATCGACGAGACGGCCGTGCCAGCTGAGCCGGTCACATCGATGAACGAAAGCGCTGGAACGGGCGCATGGCGTGTGCGGACGGCCACTAACCCGATCGACGATACCCAGACGATCACACTGTCGCTTGCGGCCGAGACCGGCACTTCGCGTTCCGGAGATCCCGTCACGTTCATCGCCCGGTGCAAATCCAATACGACGGAGGCCTATGTCGTCTGGGGCGACTTTCTCGGTGACGATTCCAACGATGTGTATTCGGAGTGGAAGCGCGTCACCGTCCGGATCGGCGCGGGGCAGGCGAGAGAAGAGCGGTGGGGTGTGTCCACAGACCGCAACGCCACCTTTGCCCCCAGCTGGGCCGGAAACCTCCTGAAGGAACTCCTAGACGAAGACAGGCTTGTTCTTCAGATCATTCCCTATGGTGAGAACCCAAACACCGCGATCTTTGATATATCTGGGCTGCGCGGGGTGCTAGGGGAGTTGGCCGAAACGTGTAACTGGAGCTTCTGAGGATGCTTGATTCGTCGCGCTGGCGTTCTAAGGCTTTTGTCGTGCCACTGTCATCACCCGAGAATATGGCTTGATCCACTTAGCCTTATCTGGGCTCAGCCAACCGATGAGTTCCATGATCTGACTGTATTCTTTGGTGATGTTGCGGTGCATGATCGGCTCATGGTGGAAAATCCGGTTCCGAAACTCACGGACATCATCGCATCTCTTGTAGAGGGCGGCGTAGGTGACTGCCGGTGGCAGATCTGGGAAGGCAGCATTCAGGTTCTGCCAAAACACAGGTTCGTGTCTTGGTAGGAGCATGTTGACCCAAAACCCGAAGTTGAGTTCAGCTGTCATTCCGCCCGAGGTGACAGGACCACGGGTTCTGAGTTTGTCACGGGCTGTCTTTACAATCCGCGTGCCATTCTTCTTGATCTGAAGGAGAAAAGCTGGGTCATCCCACCACGTTTGGCCATACAGGGCGATTAATTGTGTGCAGATGGTATTGCGAAGGCAGACCTCAGAAGCGCTCAGAACCGGGAAAAATGCTTCGCTCAGTTGGATGTTCCATCCATAAAGCGCCAGTGCCCGCTGCTGATCGTGACCAGCCTCTCTAAGGTACTTTGTCAGGCGCTCCTGAGAAATTATATTTACAACCAATGCCTTACTGCTCCGCTCGGTCCTTAATGGGTCTAGACCGTTTTTCTTGACATTCGGGTGGAAATCACCCTATATTCACATCAATCGAAGACAGCTTTAGGTCTTCAACCTCTTAGATGCCCGCGACAGCCTTCATCGGTCCTCGCGGGTTTTCGCTTTTTTGGGCATAGCTATAGCAAATTCGCTGGATATTCTACGGCGGACAAATCAGTGGCTGGTCTTTACGGTTTGTCGCTAGGCGCGACGGCAACTCCGAGTGCGAACATCAGCTTTGAGCCACAACCGTCGCAGGGCCACGAGTTTCCCCGTTCGACATTACGCTCCCAGATATAGGATTCATCGCCGCAATCCGGTTTAGGGCATGTGGCCCGGACCTGTCGTGGCTCAAAGCGCACCTTTTGGTCTTCGATCTCGGTCATTGTGTAACTGGCTGGGCATGACCAGCATTGGACCACGCGCTCGGCCATGCTCTTTGGCAAGCGGCGTCGAATGGTTGACCCGCACTCGCTGCAATCCATAACGCCTCGTGTTGCGAAGGTGGAATTCCAGACCTTGGAGCCCAGAGCGGCGTCAAGGGCGTCGATGATCTTGGAACACCGCTGGCTAAGCCTCGCAAAATCGTGGACTTTGCCTTGCTCGATCTGGGCGAGTGTCGGCGTATGAAGGTATGAGCCGAGGGCGTCATAGTGCTTCTTCAGCGTCCGCAGGTTCAAGACGTGATCTGTGCCGAGGAGCTGCATGGTTTCTGGCGTTTCGCCGAGCGACGGTTCTTCGCCAAAGGACAGCGTTGCGTCAGCATCGGCTTGTGGATCGACTTCCAGCATACGTTCCATGAGCTTCTTGGGTTGCCACGTCTTCATGGCCTCGGGCCCCAGATCTTCAGCAAAGCCTTTGGATCTATCGTAGGTGATGCTTTCCAAGGCCATGCGCAGCTTCAGCGCGGCAAGTAACACGTCGTCGTCTGTGCCGCTCGATAGGAGTGCTTTGGCGGTCTGGCAATGGGTGCGGGCGGTGCTGCGGTAATTCATGATCATTGTTGGTCTATACTTGTGCCATTCATTGCCGCATTACTCCCGCCGCCAGATCAATAAGGAGCCCGCCCATTGAGAATACAATTAAGGTGGCGAGAGTATATCCCAAAATAGTAGGCGCTGCTGCAGGTAAAGATTGACCAAACTGAAAGGCGTCTTCCAGTTTCAAAGACGCCAACATCAACAAAAAACCCGCGAAAGCCCATAATAAGAAGGCCGAGGACAACATAGGAACAAAAATTATCAAGGATGTTAGATTCCAAGCCGCAAACTTGAAGGCAGTTGATCCGACAACGCTCGCGATTGCCAAAATGCCACCACCCTTCAAAACCAAGTCTGCGGCCTCTGATAGGGTTGCAAGTCTAGCGGCACCAACAGTCATCATTCGACACCCTTCTTGAGTTCAAACTCGATTGCTTTTGCCCGGCTCCGGTGGAAAGGCTGGAACGGCGTGATCTTCGCGCCATGCA
The DNA here is from genome assembly GCF_001307765.1 of Aliiroseovarius crassostreae. Taxonomy (GTDB): domain Bacteria; phylum Pseudomonadota; class Alphaproteobacteria; order Rhodobacterales; family Rhodobacteraceae; genus Aliiroseovarius; species Aliiroseovarius crassostreae. Next base: position 29,391 of record NZ_LKBA01000008.1, on the reverse strand, counting down.
CGCAACTCGGCGTTAACAAAGCCCTCAAGTTCTTCGACCGAAACACCCTCTTTCATCGCTTCTATCATAGCTACCGCGCCGTGATGGTAGCCACGCCGAAAAGCGGCTTCATGCGGGCCATTTGGCGGGTCGGCTTTGAACGGCATAAATTTCTGCATTTGTCTGCACCTTTGTTGGAGCCAGACTCTTCGCTGGAAGTCTGGTTTGTGGCTTTACCAAAGCTGTTATCTTCTTTTGGCTTTTGAAAAAAGGAAGAAACCGTTCCGTTGGTTACGGCGCGAACGCCTCGTTTGCTTGGGGTAGAGCGAAATCAGACGACACCTGATTTTCCTTTATCGACGCTGGAATTTGCCCTCTGACCGGCAGCTGCATGAAGCTGCATGGTTAGGTATCCAAGCATTTCCAGAGCGTGCTCCCGATTGTTTGGGTATCCAGGTAGGTTTGAAAGAAACAGGTCGATTTGTGGGTGGTTTTCACGCCCAGCTTCCATGCTGTTCAATAGGTCATCGTTCGTTTGGGCTAAGTCGATGTCAGTCTCGACCAGCGCTTCGAGCAAGTTGATCGCGCGACCCTGCCACATATCGCCAGTGTCTTCAGCCTTCATCTTGGATAATACGTCTTCGATTGTCATTGTTTACTTCTCCATCCATTGACAGTTTCGTCTAAATATCTAATACTCGGATCAGACTAGGTGGCCAGAAATGACATCGAAATGGGCTTGGAGTGTTGGTAGCACCCAAGCCTTTTTTCTTTTTCAGCCATCATTCTAGCCAAACCCCGTTCCCCTTGTTGTCTACAATCGCTGACCAAGGAACTACTGTGTGATCGTCAGGAATGATCGCATGAGCAATATGGGCATAAGTGTTCAAAACCTGTTCTACCGTTGTGCCCAACGTGCCGGTAATCTCTATAAGATCACCGTCTGGATGATCTGACGCTTGCGATGATTGATCTGCAAGCCGCGCCGGGCCGGAATCAGTGATGATGAGTATATTCTCAAAATCTGTTCGTGAGCCTATGTCAGCGAGCAACGCTTCACTGCGTTCCCACTCAGGGCTTTCGAAAAATTCTCGCGATGCTTTTTCTAACCAACTCTCTGAGTCTTTCATGACCGCACTTTCAATAAGGAAAAAACCTGTCGCAAAGGAACGATCAGGTGTCATTTATCACATTTTTTCCAAACTCCTCACGCAACCATTCTAAGACGGGGGGACGATCCTCGAACATCTTACGATTGGTAGCTTGCCATGCTTTGTACCGAAACACGAAACCACGCATGATCAGCAGTAGGGCAAAAACAGCACCGCCGAACAATGTAAGGAAACTGCCGTTGAGGAACGCCATGACGGTGAAGACTATGAACAACGCCATCCCAGATATGAAGAAAATGCGTTCACCGGATCTTAGGCCGTCAATCTGTGCGGCCGCACGGTCAATCAAGTGGTCGATAGGTTGGCTGGTATTGCACTTTTGGCAGACAAGGCTCCTCACGGCCTGTGCGTCGCCCTCTTCACCGTCGATCACGTCAAGGATGGTGAGCGTTCCTCCGCAGCCCTCTATGGGGCACCGAGATCCCGATCGCGAGAAAGCTTCCCTTGCCCATGTGGCTGAGCTTTTTGTTGTGTCGCCCAGGCCAGAAACACGGGGCAGGCGAGGTTTGAACAGCGAGAACTTCCTTTTTGTCATAGCTCGATAAACTCCAACCATTCATGAATTGCATCGCGTGGGTCTGGCTCGCAGATCCGCTCGAAGTCCAACCGCTCTTGCAGTAGGGTTTCGGCTCCGTCTGCAAGCGAGATCTGTTCGTACAGAAAGTGGTCAGGCTTCGCAGTGATCCTGTGAAGGATTCGCCCTTCGGTCACTTCGCAGGTCGCGGAGCGAACTCCGTCGAACGTGTCGATTGAAATTCGTGCTTCAGCACCGGTTTCAGTTTCGATCGAGGTTTGACCATCCTCAAGGTGCGTCAAAGCTACCAAGAAGCTTGGTGCGTCTGCCAATTCCAGGCCCCGTCGAAGCTGTTCAGCATCATAGCTCATGGGCTTCTTCCTCGTGGTTGAGTTATCAATTCCTTATGTTATAAATTGTTTTAGACATTAACTCTAGAGGTGTGAAGATGTTTCCTAAGATGGCGCGCATTGGCCTTATTGCTCTTCTGCCGATCATGGTAGCTACGAAGGGCGCAACGGAGAGCTGCTTGGCGGTTCCGGTGATGTCCGAAGCTGGCGAGCGGATCATGTCGCCCTATGGGGTCGATCGTAGCTCGCGGCCTGGTGCATCTTCGGGATATCATCAGGGCTTGGACATCGTGAACTCGGCCGGTCGGGGAGACCCGATTTTTGCCGGGATACACGGCACAGTATTCGTCGCGAAGGATGGCAGTGGCGGTAAGAAAGTTGGTATCACCAGTACCGACGGTACGCAGCGTTTTGTCTTCTTCCATTTGGATTCCTACAGCGTTCGTGTTGGTGACACCGTAACACCTGACACCCAAATAGGAATTCAAGGATCTACTGGCGTCAGTTACAGCGCCGTTCACCTTCACCTCTCTTCGCTGCTGCGCGGTGATGTGCTTCGAGCGCACGGAAATACCGGGCGTGTCTGGCGGACTTCTCATGGTTGGGTCGGCACGAAGGGCACTTCGCCCCTGTCGGCATCGCAAATCGAGGGAGCGCTCCCCAACGACTACTATTTCGTGAATCCGGAAACCTACCTGCACCATCGCATTCAGTTCAACGTGCCGGCTGCCTATCAGGCGCAGGGCGTCATCCGGCCAGACAACTTGACTTTGGAGCCTACCTGCACGCCCAGCACCGAGTTCTTTGATATGGCCGCTGCCCGCAGCTCGAACGGTGGCGTTTCGTCCGCCGATGGCATTCAGTCCGAATTCGCGCGCCAGGGTGCCGACGAGGCTGTTGCTGCGGCCGTTCAAGAACGGAAGGAGGCGATTATCAATGTCGCACAGGCGGCGGTTGGTGACCTGGTTAGCCGGTCGAACGATGGGGTGGGTGCTTCACACCGAGCCCTTGGCTGGGCTGGTCTTGTGGCGGGTATGACAGAATGATCCAATGTCTGTTCATAGCTGCCTGCCTAGAAGATATGGTTCATGAGGCCCAGGCTGAAGAGTTTGTTCTTGCGGCAGAACAGCAAGTCGAGGTCTATCTGGCAGAGGAGCCGAAGCCGGATCTTCTTGATGCTCTTGTCGCGTTGGCGGAGCGCGACCTGGTTGTTTCAATCCTGGTCTCACCCGATGTCCCGGCCTCTGAAGAAATCGTTGCGCAGCTGCAGGCCAACTTTCGTTTGGATGCGGGGGAAGCCCCGACAATTTGCGAGCTGATCGAACCCGCTGGTCCGAAGAGCATCGTTGTTATTGACCACATTTCATATCGCGAAGACTTCTCCGCTGACCGCGCCATGGCGATGACCTTGGAGCCCAACGGTGATTGGGAAATTGTTCGCCCACCGATCTCGGAAGAGCTCGCGAAACAAACGGAGGCCCTGAGTGGAACGTGTCGTATATAAACTAGCTGCCTTTGTCGTTGCTCTGTCTGTATCACCTGGTTGGGCTCAGGAAGCGCAGCCGACCGATAGTGGCGGGACTGTTTTGCAAGAACAGCTCTCGATCACTGATGGACAAGCTGAGCTGGAAGGCACACGCGAGTATGTCGCGCCGGAATCATCACCATTCGCGGATGCAAGGTTTGAATCTTTAGAACTGCGTGTGCAGCGGCTTGAAGAAGCTCTGGGTATCGCAGTTGAACGGCTGCAGACCGAGAAGGAGCGACGACAGCGACTTGAGGATCTCCTCAAGGACGCGGGAGTGATCAGATAATGGATATCCAAGACGTAATAACGGGCCTCGGCGAAGGGATCTTCCCGAACATCATCCAGTTTGTCTGGGTGTTGTTGGCCTTGGCGGGTGTGGTTGTGATCGGGTTCGGTCTCAAGAATATGTACGAGATAGCCAGCGAAGGCGGGCCGCAGCCAGGCGGACCAACTCAAACCGGCAGCATGGTCCAATTGCTTATTGGCGGGCTGATGGTCGTTCCGTCTGTCACGCTTTGGCACGCGGCCAATCTATTTCTCGATGGTGGGGACTCGACGGCCGGGGACTTGCTGACATACGTGTCGGGAGGTGGAGCGCTGACCGGATGTGACAACTTTGCGCGAGCGATTCAATTGGGTTTCATGGCATTCGGCGCGATCGCTATCTATCGCGGATTCTTGCTCTGGAATGACGGAGCAACCGGGTTTCACCGAGAAGGATATCGCACGGGGACGATGTTTTTGATCGGTGGTATCGGGTGTTTCTTCATCGACGATCTGATTGATGTGGTCGGCAACGAATTTGGATTCGATGTTGGTTTTGACGCCATCTGCACTGCATTGGGGGCTTAGAGATGAAGTGTTCACTTTGGGTTTTTGCTGTTGCGGCTAGCATCGCACAACCGGCGCTAGCCGGTACGGGCGAGGAACGATTGGTTCGAGATCTCGCGAACAACATGATTAGGATTGCTCAATCTGGGACCAGCTCATCGGAAACGTCTGCTCTTGCTGACCTTCTCCGCGAACGCATGGATATTGACGCAGTGACTGAAGCGGTTTTCGGCGCTCACTATGAGGCGATGAGCTCTCAGCAGGTTAACGCGGCCGAGGAAAGCTTGATCAGCTCGACGGCCGTCGTATTGGGGGCAGCATTGGAAGGAACCGAGACCATCGAGGTTACAGGTTCTGAAAGCATTGGAGACGGGGAGGTTTCGGTCTCTTCCGTCTTGAAAGCGCCCGTGGACGGACTGCGAGACGGTATCGACGTTACCTGGACGGTCGTTCGAGACCTTGGGATTTCGAAGATCTCTGATGTGAACGTCGCAGGGCGAAGCGCGATCGAGGTTCAAGCGTATCACGTCAATCAGTTGTTCGAGATCAGCCAGGGTAATCTACAGGCGGTCTTGGCTGGAATGGGTGAGTTTGAAAAGTAACTAATAGATTTAACTATTTACCTTAGCGGGCCATGCGGGCTATTCTTTCGAGAAGCATCGAGAGGAATAGACATGGCCCCATCTTCTATTGTCATCGCCGAGAAACCGTCTCAGGCGAGAATGTACTCCAAGCATATCGGGACATCATTTGGCCAGGTCTTCGCGGCACGAGGTCACTTGTTTGAGTTGCTGGACCCGGAAAAGCTCAATCCAGAATGGGCGCAGTGGTCCGCCGCGCTGCTTCGTCCTGCAAAAGGCTGGTATCCGTCAGAGCTCAAGGATGAGGCCGACATACGGAAGCGGTACAAGGATATCAAAGAGGGCGCGAAACGAGCCACCAGGATCTACCTTGCAACCGACCCTGACAGAGAAGGTGAGGGGATTGCACAGGACATCCTCAACCAGCTTAAGAACGACATCAACTTCTCAGGGGAGGTCGTTCGTGTCTTGCCGTTGGGGGAAGACGCTAAGTCTGTTCGGTCAGCTTTTGAAAACGCGCGGCCGATCGAGGAGTTCAAGCAGCTATACAACGCCTATAAGGCACGAGCGCAGAGCGATCATATTTTCAATCTATCATTGACCCGCGCTGCGACGACTTTGCTTTCGAGCGGGGGTGTCGTCAGCATCGGCCGTGTTGTCACGCCGACTTTGGGGATCGTGTGTTCGCGAGAGGTCGCGATCACAGAGTTCAAGCCAGTAGACTACTTTGTCCCTGCGGTGACCGTTGAGGGGGAGGCTGGGCGAACTGCCCTCCGTATGCCCTCTGGTGAAGACGATAGGATCTTGGATAGATCGAATGCGGAAGCGCTTGCAGCAGCAGCATCGGGGTATTCAGGCCCTATCAGTGTCACGACAAAGGGCAAGAGCCAGAAGCCACCCCGGTTGTTCTCGATGTCCACGCTGCAGGTTGAAGCATCTCGCAGATGGAAGTGGGGTGCCAACAAGGTCGCGGATGTTCTGCAGGCGCTCTACTCAAATTATCAGGTAACGACATATCCCAGATCCTCAGAAGTCAGCCTGCCAGAGGCGGAAATTGAGAACGTGCCGCAGATGATGGAGGGCATTCAGGGGATCTTCGGCACGGTTGGCTATGATCCAGTGATCCGGAAGGTGAAGGGATACTTCAGCGACAAAGACTTGAAGGGGGCAAGCCACTTCGCTGTGGTTCCAAACATCAACACAGTGGACAAGTGGAAGTCTTGCTATGAACGCATGTCCGGAGATGAGAAGAAGCTATTTGAGCTGATCGCCCGTCGTTATCTTGCGGCGATGGGCCCGGATCGGGAATATGACAGCACGACCCTTTCAATTACTATAAATGAAGCGACTTTCAGGGCGTCAGGCTCGGTAGAAACTAAACCTGGTTGGAAAGAGGCATGGGGCGCAGCGGCGAGCTCTGCGTCTGACGACGATGGGGAAGAGGAGGGCGCACTGCCGCCTTTCAAGGATGGCGATCCTGTGCGGGTTGTTGAGACGGTTGTTGAGGACAAGAAAACCACACCACCGAAGCGACTGGCCGAAGGTACTCTGATCGAGCTTATGATCCAGTCCTGGAAATTGGTGGATGATGAGGTTGAGGCTCAGCGGCTAAAGGAAGCCAAGGGCATTGGCACCGAAGCCACCAGGAACGGGATCGTGCAGAATTTGCTTAACCGCGGATTCATCAAAACTGAGGGCGGGAAGCTGTTCGCGACCGACACCGGCCTGAAGCTTTATCGCGTCCTGCAGCAGAACGCTCCAAACCTTTTGGACGTGGCTCAAACTGCAAGGATGGAGATGTTGTTGGACCAAGTGCAGAAGGGTGAGGTCAGAGCAACAGACACCGTTGAGCAGATTATCGGCCAAGCGGAGACAGCGATTGAAGGCATAAAGCGCGCGGCCGCGAATGGCCCGCAATTGAATATGCAGGCAGCGCGGCGACCCACGGCCAATATGCTGAAGGCAGCGCGCGCCAAAGCCAAACGGCAAGGTAAGAAGTTGCCCAAGGGCGTATCAGCCAGTTTCCAGGCTTGTTCGGAGTATTTGGGGCCGATGCCCAAAGCCAACGCTGACGGGTCATACCCGCCATCCGAAGGTCAGGTAGCTTTCGCAAACAAGATAGCGGCTGCCGCTGACACCGAAGTTCCAGAGCAGGCCCTGCAGAACAGAGATGTCATGAAGTCCTGGATCGATGCTAACAAGAATGCGCTGCCGAAAAAAGGCGGAGGCGGAACGGGTAAGCCCTCTCCTAAACAGATTTCGTTTGCTCAGAAAATCGCGAAGAAAAAAGGGCTGACCGTACCAGCTGAATGCCTGGCCGAAATGGGCAAGATCTCGAAGTGGATTGACGCTAACAAGTAGCGTCAAGCCGCTTCGGCACAGAATACCGCACCACGAGAAAACTCGCTGCAGTATTCGTACCCGGCACTCAAAATGTCCCGAGCGAGTTCTTTGCTCAACGGTCCCAGCACGACGATCATGCGTGTTGGCCTGTCGCTGATTGCATCAAGATGCTTCTGCGAGATCGGCCGGCGCGAATTGAGGAGCAGGACATCGCCGAGCGCGAGATCTTCCGGCTTCAAGTCATCAACAACGACCGTGTTGCACACCCGGTTCATCGCGATGGTCTGTTCGGCGAAAGTTCGCCGCTTCGCCTCGGTATCGGTACATACGATGCGTCTAGCAACCTGGGAGAGGTATGCGGCGCGGCGTCCAACGTCACAACCGATTTCAATCACGTCTTGGCTGCGAAGGATCGAGGTCAGCCACGATTCCGCGCTAACCTCTTCGCTTACAGTTAATTCTTGCCCGATAATCGGGTCTTTGGTCACCGCCTCCGGAACCTTGATTTTGTCGCTCAAAACAAGGGTCTCAGGGTCTGGCAGAGTTCTGATGGCAGTATTCAACTCGGAGTCCCTCTCTGTTGGCTGGCCATTTTCATGTCAAAATTGCCGAATTCAAAGTCATGCTGGCACTCTAACGGCTAGCACGCTCCAGTTGAACTTACATTTGTCGCAATTGCACGATAGGATACGAAGACTAGCGAAGAGATGCGAAGAGTAGGCGCGTAACCGGTTGATCAAGAATGGTAAAATTTTCGTCGCACCGCAGCATGACGGTGGCGATTTTAAGGCTGTGTTCAAACGATTGGCGACGGCCGGAGCAGGGCGGCCGGTAGACAAGGATGGGTTCGCGGAAGGGCCTTGGACCCCTGACCTACTCGCAGATGCGATTTCAAGGCTGGATGGCAATGAGAAAGGGGTTGATCTCCGGACTGTTCAGCTTTGGTTCCAGGACAATGAGAAGGGGCCGAACCCAGACAACATTCGCTGGTTGGCGAGGGTGTTTGGGTGTGATGACCAGGTGGCGACGAGTGGTTGGCAATCTGTACTGAGCGCAGCACAGTCAGAGTTGATCGCAAAGCGGAGAGCGAAACGCAGGCAGTCAGGCAATGGATCGGCGGCGACTGCAGATCCGGCACCTCCAGTTCCGGCCGACGATAGAACTGATCCAGCTGTTGAGCAGCCTATAGCATCAATCACAAAGCGCAGGCGCAGTTTGGCGATGCGGTCAGAAGCAATTTTTAGCCGTGGTTCACCTTTGGATTTGCCTTCGACCGTTTTTGCCGGGGCCGTGGCGCTAGGCTTCTTGTCGTATCTTGCGGGGATACACAACGTGCTCTACGAGCGTGTGGACGGTCTGATAAAGCAGGTCGGCTTCATATGGGCTCCGAACTGGACCTTCCTTTTCATGGCCTTCCTGCCGCTGTTCTTTGCCTTCGTGGTAGATTTGGTTGTGTTCTGGAAAAATGAGGGGCGCCCAAAGTTCTTTCCCGAACGAGATCGCGCGATAAGCAGAATGGAGTGGGAGCGCCAGGTCGAAACGTCGTCCTACACCTATTGGGCGGTCTTCTTAATCTGCCTGGCTTTCGCGGGCCTCTTTCAGTGGATCGGTGTTCGGCTGATTCCGTTATTAAGGGGAGGTGGTGACTACGCCATTGATTGGGGTTCCCTCGCGATCGTGCGCCCAGAAGTGATTTCGGTGCCGGAGGCGATTGGATTCACTGGTTTCGCATATCTGTATATGTGCCTGTGTTTTTACCTGTTCTTCGTTGGGCTCATATTGCTCTACACGGTTGCTTTTGATCTTTGGCAGGTCGGCGAGGACTCGAAGCTTCGTCCTGACTTGGATTTCAGCCAGGACTTCAACGAAATGGGCCTTCGCGTGATGCGCGGGATCTTTCGGTGTACTATTTGCGGGGTTTTGGTCGCGGTCTGCATGAAGCTGCAGAGCTTCTACCTTTCGTCCAGCGGAACAAGTATTGTCGGCTGGTTACTAAATGACATGACATTTGCCGTTTATGGGCACCACGAGCTGAGCGCTGAATTCAACTACAGTATGCCGACGCACTACACGAGTCTTCTCGTCGCGCTAGCGACTTGTGCGCCCTTTCTGTATGGCTCGATACGGCTGGGCGTTGGGAGCCGGTTTCAGGTGCCGTTGGGCATCATGGCGGCAGTGATTGTATTGCTCGTTGTCAGCTATCTGATGATCGGTGCGTTTCCGGGTTTTGCGATCCTGTTGAGCGTAGGTGTGCTGGTTTCGATATACGGCTTGTTTGATCCGGGTTTTGGGTCCAGACGGTCGAGTCATTTGGGGGGCAATAAGAGTGTATCATAGTTGCTTGGATCGCTGGGATGAGCGTCGGGCGCAGCGTGGCGAAGAAGAGAAGAAGGTAACGAAATTCTCGCATGATGCCGGGCTTGGCTTCCCAGATGCAACGGCAGCGAGCATTGAAGAATTCTGCGCTTTGGCTGATCAGGCTGTTGCTGATCCTACTTTCTATGAAGAGCGTGACATCGATCAGGGTTTCGTAAGAGAGGGTGATTGGCTAAAATTTCCATCTTCAATTTCCTCTGAGATCGAGGAGAACAACACCGTTTGGGCAAAGGTTTCAGAAGGTGGGTCTCTCAATCAGGCATTGGTCGTGTTTCACCATTGGAACGCTAGTTCACGGCAAAGCCAGATTGCCAGTTTCTTCTCACGGCGTGGCGTCACCGTTGTTGAGATGGCGTTGCCATATCACTTCGAGCGCAGCCGACCTGGCTCCTCATATGCGGACTATATGCTGAGTTCGAATCTCGGCCGAACTGTTGGGGCAATGCGACAAGCTGTTTGCGACGGACGAAAATTGATCCGTTGGCTCAAGGCCGAAGGGTACAGCGAAATCGCTGTTCTCGGGATGAGCCTGGGATCATGGGTGGCTGGATTAGTTGCGGCTCACGATACTACCGTGTCAAAGGCATCGTTGTTCCTGACAGCGGGTAGCATGGCGGATATGGTTTGGACCGGACGTGCGACACAAGCGATCCGCCAGAGCCTAGAAGGGAAGGTGGGCTTGCCTGACCTGCGGAGAGCTTGGGGAACGATTAACCAAGAGAACTACGCGCGCCAGCTAGTGCGTCCAGATCTGGACCTTCAGCTTATTCTTGCGAAGAGAGACAGGGTGGTGCTGCCGCAGATCTCGCACAGCTTCGTTCAGAGGCTGAAGGAGGTGGGAGGAAGTCCGGATGTGCTTGAGCTCAACTGCGGGCACTACTCGCTCGCGCTGCCGCCGCATATCCTTTTCGCCGGTTTGAGATTGAAGAAGTTGCTAGGGCGCGGTCGATAGGGCGCGCGCCCCGGCTGCTCGATTAGAACGTATAGCTGACTTTCACACCGGCTGATACGGCGCTGTTTCCGGAGAACGACGTGACCGAAGAATCTGCGCTGCCAAGATCAATGTAACGGACTCCTGTTGTCACTTTCCAGTCGTCGGTTTCATAGGATACGGCCAACCCATAGCTGATGTAGCCGTCAGTGCCTGAGAAATTGCCTACGGTGTCTCCGAGATCCTTTTCATAGCCAATGGCTGCGGCACCGCTCCAATTGTCGGTGAATTTGTGCCCGGCGCCCAGCTCATAGGTCCAGATATTGCTGGTGCCACTGGCAACAGGCCTGTTCTTGGGGCCAACACCAGGAACGAATGTAAGGAAGTCTGGCGGTTGCACATTAAATTTCGACCATTCACGCCACCGTGCCGAACCGAAGAGTAAGGTCTTGGGGGCAATCCCGGTTTGTGCGTGCAGCGTGAAAGACTGCGGGATCTCAACTTCGAACGGAGCGCCCGTGTTGTCGCGAAAATCATGAGTCGTCTTGGATTCGTAAGTTGCAGCGATACGCAGCGCAATATCCGGGATCTCATAGGCAACACCGGCAAGATAGCCGACCTGGTAGTCTTTGCTTACGCTCAGATTATAAGGGCTGGATATAGTGACGGGTGAATTGACAGTAATATCCCCGTCAACGCCCACGAGGCGCAAGCCACCATAGACGCTGAACCGTTCGTTCACTCGGTACTTGGCCATGCCGGTATAGGCGATGGACGATACCTCTGCGCTTGATCCACCGAAGAACGCGAGCGGGCTGGTGTATGCCAAGGACGCTCCAACGGGCTCGTCAATGACGAGGGCCAGCGCGATCCGATCGTTCAGCTGGTGCTTATATCCGAGGGCATAGGTCTGATAGCTATTGGCGATATTGCCCGTAGGGCCAGCGGGAATGCCGGGAAGCGGGTTCCCTGAAATGGTGGGGTTCACGGTGATCGCCGAAAATTCGAGGTAGTTCCTGCCTTCTTCAAACAGGATCTGTGAAGGGTCGCCTTGGCGTTCAATTCCGCCTGCAAAAGTTATTGTTGCGGTGAGCAGCAGCGCCGTGGTTGCTGTAGTTGTCTGCTGGATACACCTCTTTCTTGTCTGGGTCATACTTGTTCACTTTCACCACGTTAATTTGTAAATCAGGTGTTAACACGATTTCTCGGGTGAGTAGAAGGCCTGAACCCTATGTGGCTATCAATCTAGCCGGGTGGGCGGCATCTTTGCCAAGATCAATATTTCCGCGCGTCTCGCGGCTATCCTAAAGTTAATAGTCAAAACAATAATTGACTTAAGAAGGGGTAACGCCTATCTGTTTAACCAACGGAAAAGGAGGCGCGACCCAATGAATAAGGCATCCCAAAAAGGCTTTGGACTTCGAGTAGCAGATCGGACTGTTCTGATGATCGATGGCGCTTCTACAGCCGCCGCAAGCCGCGCAGTCGGTTGGACCCTTGACTTCAAAAAGCTGCGGAAGGTGGTGCAAGAGCAAACGCATCTCGTTCGAGCGCGATACTTTTCACTCGCAGCATCGAAAATCGAAGATGGTGAAGATGGGGCAGAGCGCGCCCTGAAAGGACTTTTGGACTTTCTTGCTTACAATGGGTTTGTGGTCGATACACGCTTTGTTCGACCGTATGACGATGGTTCCGGCCGCACCAGGCTGCGCGGAAGCATGGCAGTCAGTATTGCACTAAAGCTGGTATCTGACTCGCCGCGAATTGATCACATCTTACTGTTCACTGGCGATGGATCACTGGCCCCAGCTGTGGAAGAGGCGCAGCGGATTGGGGCCCGAGTTACCGTCGTGGGAACTATGAAAGGCGACAATGTGTCTGATGGTTTGCGCCGCCAGGCTGACTTCTTCGTAGAGTTGGACGATTTGAGGGATCAGATCGAGCGCGAGAGGACGTAAATCGATGACGCGGATTGCGTTGTGGCGGCGATGGGCGCTGTCTGTGCTTCGTGTTGAGGTTGTCTATCGACCCGCGACGTTGGCAAAGCTTAGGGAGGGTCGAGCGTTGCTGGTATGCAATCACCAATCCTTTCTGGATGGGATCATCGTCGCGCTTGCGTCACCAGAGCGACTGTGTTTCCCGATCTCGAACAGACAAAGCAGAGAAATCCGTTTCACCCGCTATGGTCTGATTGTTCTGGGCCTTGTTGGGCTCGGCGAACAAGTGGCAATGAACGGCAACCATCCGTTCGGTATCAGGGCGCTGGCCAAGAAGTTGGAGGATGGCGACTCGGTGGCAATTTTTCCTCAGGGCAGGATAGTGGGACCATCAGAGACGCAAGAGTGGATGCCCGGATATCAATGGCTCGCCTCTCGTTCAGAGGCGAGTATTGTGTCTATTTCCATCAGTGGGGCGGACCAGAGCAAGCTCTTTGCTCCGGAAGGGGATCGCTTGTGGCCGAAAATACGGCTTGAGTTTTAAGCGGTTCCAGCAACAGCGTGGTTATCGCGGCTGTCATTCACAATCGTTCGGATTTCATTTGGTCGGGGCAATCCGGAAAGAACGATTTCCGGATTGTCGCCAATGGTCGAGATTGATACTTGCCCGGTGTCAAAAATCCGGTTCATCAGCGATTGTTTTACGTTGACCGACCTGATGCTTTCCAAGGCCACTTCGGTTCGTTCCTTGCTCAAGATACCCACTTCGCGTGTCATCTGGTGTTTGGTAACGGTGAGCCGGTTGGCCAGGCAGGCGAGATACCAGACTCCGAAGCCAATTAACCCTATGAGAATTGGTGTCGTAATCAGGTAGAAAGCAAAGCGGAACGGCTTGTCCCGAAACATCACTGGACGGCTCACATAGAGAACTTCGGAAGCATTCTTTTCAGCAGACATTGCAGATCCATCACCTTTGGGTTCGGTAACGGAAAATCCAATAAAATGTGTTAAATGTCAAAATGAATATTAACTTATTGACCGGGAGCCACAACCTATGCTTATCTTAGTGAACCGAAACACCACTCACGGCAGATGAAGCCCGTCAACGTACCTCCAGTAGTTGGCGGGTTTCGCTTATGGCCCATCTATCTCTGATGACTTGGTTGCTGTAGCGGAGTTGCCGATGCCCAGCGCATACTTCATTTCTTTATGCTCGAACGCAGGGCTGTACGCTGCTACTGCCGCAGAGGTCATTCCTTGCTGACGGAAAAGGCGCTTCCAGCTCTCCGAGATGGTTTGTGCCATCTCCTTTGCGCGGACGGCGGCGGCGTCCTGATCGATCTCGAAGAACGGCGCGGCCTCGATCGCGGCTTCTACAGATCCTTCGTTGCCGCTGAGTTCACTGATACCTGTTTCCAGCTCGTGACCCTTTGAAGGGACGGGGTTGATATCGAAGGCAGGGGAGAGCACCCATTGGTTCTTCCCGCCTGCATACAGGAAGCCATGGTTGCGAAGATGATTGTCCTGGTTCTTGATTAGGCAATCAAACATGATCCGCGAATGCAGCTCCTTCAGTTGATCCAAAGGCTCGGCGGCATATTCGCGCATCAAGTCGGCCAGATCAGTGTAGTGTTTAAGGTCGCGGTGGCCAGCCTGCAGGAAGGTTTGTGCGGAGATATAGTGCCTACGTCCTTCACCTTCCCGATCAAAGCGCTTGATGATCGCTACGGGGTGATCGGTGTCGAGCAATTCAAGACGAGCTTCGGCCGCGTTGATACCGCACAGACGGGCCATGTTCAGCGTTGCTACCTCCGCTCGTTCAACAGGGAGGTTGTCGCGGACAGAAGTGAATTTTGCGATCGACAACGTGCCGTCGTCGTCAAAGTCGGATTTGGGGCGTGCGCCGCCCAGACCGCCAGATGAGCCGAGTATTTCCCAAGCAACCTCTTTGATGTTTTTGGCCTGAGACTCGTAGGCTGCACCCAGCCTGCGGAGATCCGGAAGTTGGTTCAACCTTGGTACGGGATCAGTCCACTGCGCCATGGGAATACCGTCATCGTCAAGAAACCTCAGCGCTCCGATCCTGGTGGCGTCGTTGACGCTGACCAGAAAGTCGAGTTCCGTTGGTGTTCCTCCGAGAACCTTAGCAATGATCCCGCGCCCCCAGCTATCAGGAAGCGTATCCGAGATTGCGCCTGGCAAAGCGGTGCGGCGGTTCTCCCGATTTCCCGTCGAGATCTGAGGGTATTCGTTGAGTGGCAGAGATGGGGCCAGTTCGAAACTGTTAGGGTTTTCTAGCCATTCGTCGGCATAGGTAAACACGCTGGTTTGGCGACGGCCGTCGGTTTCGAAAATCAGCTCTCCTACTGGCATGAGGCTTGCGCCGATGGCTACTCGTATCTTTGATTTCTCGGTGCTCATAGGGTCATACCTTTGGGGTCAATGGTGTTTGGTTTTTCAGACCCAGACTTACTCGTCTTTTTCGGTTTTCTAATCCGTTTGGGCAGTGTGTCCTGGTCCATCAGAAGGCCTGCGTCATCAGCTGCGACATCGAGCACATCTGACAGGCGTTCCAGTTCGCCCAGCGCAAGGAAGGCCATTGATAACGTCCCAATGCTGATGCCCGGTTCGCCTTTCTCCAACCGTTTCAGCGTACCTAAAGAAACACCCATGCGGTCGGCGAAATCTTGTTGAGACTGTCGTCTCTTGCGCCGAGCGATGTGGATGTTGCGTCCCAAGGTCTTTAAGGTGGAACGAACAGCAGGTGTGTAGGTTTGTTGTTTCATAATGGTCTAAATAATGACCGTTATAAAACATAGCAAGTAAAATTTTGACCATTAAACGAATCGTCGGCAATCTTACGGCGAGTTAGTAGGTGATTTGAAGATTTACGTTACGATTTGCAGCGGTCTTTGCTACAGTGATGATTAGGCAGGCCTTGGACAGGTGAATTATGAGAACAGCATTGATGATGGTAATGGCGGCGGCTTTATTGGCTGGTTGCAACGACGAAGAACCGACAGCGGCGGATATCGAAGAAGGATATCGCAACCTGGTCAAAGTCAACATGGAGCGCGCACTGGCGGACTATGGAACTCGCGACAACATGCCCCCAATTTTGGTGGGTATGATCGAGACCACAGCAAAGGTCGAGCTCACGGGTTGTGAGAAAGAGGACGACGATACCGGGTTCGTATGCCTCTATAATATGACGCCCATCAATGGGGCCAACGTGATGCTGGACGAGATTCCGGATGTCAAAGCGCGGGTGTACCAAGGCGACTTGGGTTGGATGGTCAACGAAATCAAAGAATAGGAGTTTCCGATATGAACCCACGTCTATGCGTCGTCGCACTGGCGTTGTCGTTTGGATCGCCCGCGACAGCGGAGGTAGCGGACGAAATCAACGCTGATCATTGTGCCAAACTCGTTGCCGCTATTGATCTATTGACTGCAGTTTACAACGAGGCGGACCAGACCGACCGACAAGCGGTTCTGGAAAGGGTAGCGGCAGTAAGCGGATCTTCACGGCGAGGTCGTGCTTCGCACGGGGCGCATATCGCATTGGATGGTATGGTAGCCGTGAAAGACTTGTGTGGGGCAACGTGGGCCAAGGACAGCATTTTCGTAGGTACGGAATAATGATTTAACCGAAGTTATCCTCTTTGGTTTGCATTGTGACCCGGCTGGTTAGTCCTGCCGGGCTTTTTTGTGCCCACTAGACGGATTACAAAGTTAATTATAGAAACGATATATAACTAATTGAGGATTGGTGAATGTCGGATCTAGGACTCTTTCTGAAGCAAGTTGTTACCAAGCCAGGTGAAGTGGTCGCGGTCGCGCCATCGTCACGAGCACTGGCCCAGCGCATGGCAGAGGCGGTGCCCGAAGGAGAAGGAAGCGTTATCGAGCTTGGGGCGGGGACCGGTAAGATCACATCCGCGCTCTTGGGGGCAGGTGTGTCGCTGGATGACATTCATAGCTTTGAGATCAATCCGGTCTTTTGCGATCACCTTGAGGCGGAAATTCCCGGCCTGCGCGTCTATCGTGATCGCGCCGAACATCTTGGCCGTCATGGAATTTCGAACATTAAGGCTGTTGTGAGTGGCCTTCCGCTGTTGTCGATGGATCAAGAAACACAGATGAAGATTGTTGGCGCAGCATTCGAGAATCTTCGCCCTGGTGGACTATACATCCAGTTCACCTATGGGCCGCTTCCGCCGATCCGGAAGGTGGTCCGAGAAGAGCTACAGCTCGGCTGGACGCGATCTCAGAAGATCTGGGGCAATATGCCTCCGGCAACATCTTACACGTTCTATCGTCGCCGGGTGAACTGAACCTCATCTGGCCGCGCGTGGCGTGTCACGCGCTTTGCTCAGTTAAGCCATTAAGAATTGCGTATCGGGCAATGAAGCGGTCAGCTTCGGCGCGATTTTGTGTCGTGAAGCTTTCCCATTCATCGGCACTGCCCGAGCGGTCCCATGACGTTGCGCAACATGCGAAGTAGGTCTTTTGGCCGGACTGAAGATCTGTTGCGGTGCCCAGCGCTCCTTTTTCGTCTGTGAATTGCTCGCCAAACCAATATTCAGCGTCGTCGATCGTTTTCATGGGTTGGGCCGTACCAGCGGCGACATCCATTGCAGTGAAGGTGGTGTGGATCGTTCCACCGTACTCAAGTTCGACTGTGTGCGAAGGCATAGGATTTATCCGTTAATCAGAGGGTGGTTTGGGCAGCTCACCAGGAGGCGGTGGATTGCAGTTTTGTTTGCAAGGTTGAAACTCATAATGCTGTTGGTCTCCGAAGCGGTTTATTGGAGCTTCGGTAGGATCAATGGTCACCAGAACTGTATTATAGAGAACGGTGTCGGCCAAACCCACAAGGCGCATCGCCCGTGGATCTTTGCCAGTTTTCGCGGCGAAGTCACAAGGACATCGAAAGCTCTTAGGCTTTGGTGGCGTTAGAGGTTCATCCAGCATGACCCACTACTACCCTTCTCAGCGTTAAAAATCAAATTGCAAATTAACTTAAGCAATGCGACAAAAAGGGGTAATGGCGAAAGAAACATGGACAGATCGTGCCTTTAAGCACATTGCCCAGCTCGATGCGGAACTCGGCCCAGATGCTTCCTATGAGGAGCGCCGCGCCGCACTTCGTGCCGGCTATCCTTTCGGGGAGCGAAAAGGGTGGCGATATCAGGCGTGGCTCACCGCCCAGCGCGAATACCTGTCGCGGCATGACAACCGGCCACTGACACAGAAAGACGCACCGTTGTTCTTTTGGGGATCACTACGAGGGCCAAAGGATATCAGCCAATGCAAAATCTAGCTCCCATAGCGGCCGTGTTTGTGGCCGTCGTCGCGGTTCTTGTCGTCGTCGCGGGAAAGCTGAGCCAACCCAGATTTTCGTCGAGAGCTCTGTTGAATCGCAGCGAGCGCCGATTGTTCTGGATCTTGGTGAAACTCGCACCTCGCGGTTGGCACGTCATGAGCCAGGTATCCTATGGCGAATTTTTGAGATGCAAGAGCAGCCGCAAGTTTTTCAGTATCAACGCTAAACGAGCGGACTTCGTTTTGTGTGATGCAAGCTTCGTACCGGTCGCGGTAATCGAATACCAAGGGGGAGGCCACTACGGAAATTCCCGTAGATCTCGCACCGATGCCCAGCGCAGAGATCGTCAAAAGCGGCGTGCTCTGATGGAAGCTGATGTTCCCATGATCGAGGTTCCTCCTGAGTTCAACAATGACACTGTGGGGGAGCTCCTTGCGTCAGTGATCGCTTCCCGTAGTGACGCCAAGCAAAGGATGAAGGCATGAGCAATTCGGTGGCGAAGCGTATTCAGCGCACCTGGGGGCGTGTGCGGCTGTTTATTGGCTTTCACCGAGATCCGGAGGGCATCTTGAGAGCTGAGCCGAAAATGTGGTCTCCCAAGAACGCAAGCGCAACGATCAAAGATGATCCGAAGGACACGGAGGTCTTTTGCGTTGTGTCCAGCGCTGCTGGTGATCGGAGCCAAGACGTTCAGATAAAGCTGCATCCGGACAAAATTGTCCTGCGGCGGGACGCTGATGATTACTGGAAAGGCATCGTGGTCAGTGAGTTCGATGTTCATGTCCAGGTCGGGGGCACCTGGATCAGGGTTGGTCACGATGGGGGAGTGAAGCGGCAAACGGAGATCGATACTACCTACATCGAGGCGGACGGGTTTGTCCTGAAGGAGACGCCATACTCGCGTGCGATGATGTCTGCTGATGGTGAGGAACTGTCCAGTTCGACCCCGGAGCGGATTTCGTCCATCACACCTGAGGGCGTTTTATCAAGGCCAAAGAACGACTCTGTGAAGCGATAAAGCACTACGCCCAGCGCGAGGTTTCAAAAGTGTTTTCCGATACATACATTATAGGTTTCGAAATTATTTCAATACGAGTACGCGGATAGTCATGTGATTAATCCAAACAAATACTACGTCCCACCACCGACAGGTGAGAGTGATATTAAGGAATTGCTCAAGCACCTGACTTCGGTTGGTGCAGGTCGGCCATTAGATAAACACGGCTTTCCCGACGGACCTTGGACCCCATATAGTCTTGCCGAGGCAATCTCGGAAATAGAAAGCAATCATGCCGGGGTGGATCTGCGAACTGTCCAGACATGGTTTCAGGATAACGATAGGGGGGTTCGCCCCGACAACATCCGCTGGCTGGCCAGGGTCTTCGGCTGCGATGATCCTGAAGCCACGAGTGATTGGCAGGTAGCATTGGGCGAAGCTCAAGCGCGTCTTGCCGCAAAGAGATGGAAACGGAAGAAGGCGGCGGGTGCTTCGGCAACACCTGAAGTAGACGATCAGCCTGCTGAGCGACCCGCCGAGGCCGTGGTAAACAATGACCAGGCCGAACGTCGGCGCTTCAGCTTAGCAAGGGCTTCGGAGTCACTCTTCAGCGGAAAGTCCCCATTGAATCTACCAGCTTCAGTATGGGCTGGTTGCGTCACTCTTGGCGTTCTTTCGTACATCATGGGCGTTCATAGCGTCACATACAGCCCATCTGTCGGGCTGCATAAGCAGGTCGGATTCCTCTGGGCACCGAACTGGACAGTTTTGGAGCTGGTGATACTGCCCCTTTTCCTGGTCATATTGATAAATCTGCTCACCTTTTGGAAAGACGAGGGACGTTCAGCGCTCGTCGCGGCGTGTGGTGGTGCTGACAATGAGGAGAGTTGGGAGGACAAGGTAGAGGCGTTTGCAGTCTCGTTTTGGACGGTCACATTCGTCTGCTTTGTGATCGTCTTTGTTGTCCAATGGTCGGGCGTTCATTTGCGCGCCCTGTTGCAAGGCGAAACCGGCAACATCATGGTGGATTGGAACATCATGGCGATTGTCCGTCCTGATGTCATAACGGCGCCAGAGGCCATTGTTCTTTCCATGTTGGCATTTCTCTACACAGCGGCGATCTGCTGGGTTTTTTTGGTTGGCTTGGTGCTGCTGTATATGATTGTGCATGACTTTAATGCCATCTGCCGCGCGTCAAAGTCGTATGTGACGGATGACCAGTTGAGCCGGATTGGAGCCGTCGGTGCCAGGGTTATGAGCGCTGCTTTTCGGTGTTCTATTTTGGGAATTTTCATTGCCACCAGCATCAAACTTCAGGCGACTTACTTGCTTTCGGATGGCGATAATATTCTGAACTGGTTGCGGAACGATACCCTGTCGGTATTGGGGCTGACAGATATCGAAAACGGTTGGCTCGATCAAAGAGCGTTGGCAAACTTCACCAGTTTCCTTCTCCTGTTTACAACCTGTTGCGTTTTTCTTTTTTGCTTTGTCCAGATCCACGCTGTTGTTCAGCGCGGTTCCGGAACTCAACATGCTCCCAATATTGGCGAAGTTGTAAGGGGTGGCATTCCGTGGTGGAAAATGCTCGCCGTCATAATGTTGCTTGGCGTGAACTTCTTGCTAATAGGGCAGATTTCTGGCTTTTCCATTTTACTAGGCATTTGTGTCTTGGTTGCCGTGTACAGCCTGTACGACCCTATGTTTGAACAGGCACCACTTCGAGAGCTGGAAACCGGCGGGAATTGAATAATGGACCAAGCACCACTTTACCCTGAAATTGCAGAGGCCCCTGAAGGCGGGTCGGCCTATTGGGTTTACGCCAAAGACCGGGTTCGTCTTCGGGTGGGTTTGTGGAAACCTGACAGCCCGCAAAAGGGCACAGTTTTCGTATTTCCGGGTCGCTCGGAATACATCGAAAAATACGGCCGCACTATCACAGAGCTGAGCAAGTTAGGCTTCGGCACGTTCTTGATTGATTGGCGCGGCCAGGGCCTCGCCGATAGATCCACAACGGACGCTATGACAGGTCATGTGGATCGGTTTTCTGACTATCACAAGGATGTCGCGGCGATGATCGAAGCCGCAGAGGAGCTGAGCCTGCCGAAGCCGTGGTATCTGATTGGGCATTCGCTTGGCGCTTGTATCGGTCTGCGTGCATTGATTGACGGCTTCCCAATGTCGGCTTGTGCTTTCACCGGCCCGATGTGGAACATCAAGCTGCCTGCTGTGAAGCGAGCGGCGGCATGGCCGTTGTCATGGGCAGCTCAGACGCTTGGGAAGGGGCATATCTATGCTCCGGGCACCGATGGCACCAGCTACGTTCTCAGCACGCCCTACGAGGCAAACCGCCTGACAAACGACGCGGAGATGTATGAATACTACATTAGGCAGGCGACGACACTGACCGATCATCAGATCGGTGGTCCTAGTCTGGGATGGCTGTTTCAAACGCTCAAAGAGACCAAGGCACTGTCGAAAGTGGCATCTCCAGAGATACCGTGCATCACTTTCTGCGGTGAGCAAGATGAGGTGGTCGAGATCTCGGCAGTTCGAGATCGTATGTCGCGGTGGCCTGGCGGAAGGTTGGAGATGATACCAAACGCCAGGCACGATGTATTTTCTGAAGTTCCGGAGATCCGGAATGGAGTGGTGGCAAGAATAGGCGAGTTGTTTTCAATGTCAGACGTGGAGACCCACCAAGCGGCGGGATAGCGTTTTACCCGAAGAACATTTCGGCCTGGTCAACTGATAGCTGGTAGCCGACTTCTGCGATCGAGGTGGACAGGGGTTCGGCCTTGAGCGTTCCCGTCATACGAACGGCTGCCCAGAGAAGGTTGCTCGGAATCGGCTCTTCAGACGATGCCAGGACGATCTGGTTAGGCGGGGGCGGGGCGACATGAGAACAGACTGACTGGCGCGGTGCCAGGAGAAATTCGCGGACGCCACCCTTGGTAACCCCAAAGGGGACGATGAAGCCCGAGATCTGCACGGTCTGCCCGTCAAACTTGTGGTTCAGCTTGGTGCCATGTTCGTCGAATACTGGCTTCCAGCGATCATTCACGCGGTCGATTTCGCCTTCTGCAATGATCTCCGAATAAGGGGTGCCCGGAGGAATGAGATCTTCCCAGGACAAGGCAGGAGGCCCGTCGGGCTTCACCTCATCTTTAGGGATGGTCAATGCGGCGGGCTTGTCTGCACTCGCGACAGTGGGCAGCAGCGCACCGCTCATACCCATGAGCAGCGTGGATCGACGGGATAGGAAAGGGTGTTTGGGCGACATGGCATATCCTCAGCATGATAAAGTTAACTATCAAAACAAAAGATAACTCTAATACGCGGTTTAGTCGAGGGTGTCATGGCACGGGCCACCACCGGGAGTTTTCCAGTCGGTTCATTGTTCGACCTTGGGAGAAAATGGATCGACCGAAGCATGGCGATATCGGAGACCTCAAATATCGGAGAGATCGCCCTGTGGTAAACTCCCGGTGGTGTGCGGCTATGCCGGCATGTTTGATAAATTGGTGACTATTCAGAGTTTGTGTGGGGTGATTTTTGAGATCGGCCTTCTATCGCGCTGCGCACTGCCCTCTCTTTTGCATCTTCAAGCGCCGTCAACGTAGCATCGTCGCAAAGTCGCTTTGCTTCGGCCATGACGGCATCTATGGCCGCGTGGCCCAGGCCATACTTGGACATCCAGTTCGCGGCATCCACGAGTAAAGACTGATCGTCTGGGCTATCGACCCTAGTTGCAACAGACATTAGGCCGCGTTGGATCTTGGTCCTGTCGCTGTACAGCGGGTTGTTTTGCTGGCTCATGGTAGGCCTCCGTGCGTTCTGGGGCAGCCTACGGCAAGTTTTGCAGCTTCGCTAAGGTAAAACTCCAGAGTAAAAGTTTACGCTACTTTTCCGATGTCACAAAGGATCACTCTTGAATTTATAGTCAGCGCGATTTGCGCTCGCCAAGCTCCGGATAGTGCGCGCGGCATCTATCGTGCAAAACGTCAGCGGGTTTGTTGGCCTTGGGGCAGGATTTGGCAATGATGCCCAGCGCGGTGGGAAGTTGTGTGTCGCGTCCAACAAGTTCAACGAACCGAGCCTTTGAATATCGCCCGGCGCGACCGCAGGCGTCACATCTGATTACGACTACAGGAAATGGATAGTCCCATGCTCGCATTGTGGGCCTTTCAATAGCTTCGAGGATTCTACCTGTGGTGCTGCTGCAAGCCTAGCGCAATCATGACAACTATTCTGGCTTTTGGTCAGCCCGTCCAGTTGGGTCTATCCGCCAGCCAGACCCTTCGCGTTCAATGCTTGCGTCTTCACCGTGAATTTCAACGAACAGCCTATCGGCCTCGATCTTCCGTGACTTGTGGAAATCGCTGGCCTTATGCCCGCTTGGGCGGGCGCACCAAGCGCCAGGCCCTTTGCGGCAGTCCGGACAATAAACAGCAAGTACCGGGTGTCTGTGAATTGTGAAATCAGTAGGTTTACCAGTCATATACGGGGAACCTTTCATCCATCGGGCCATCCCGATCGAACATGATGTAATCAGCAACGCCCAGCGCCGCCTTGAAAATGGTCATCAGCTCGTCTGGATAGGTGGTTTCCTGTGAAAATTCGGTTGGCACCCAAACCACATAGCCAGTCTCGCTCTCGAACGTGCCTGGCTGGCTGGAAAGCCATTGTGTGGTTGGGTAGCGCAGGTGCGCCGTGCTGAGATCAAGAAATGGCCGGATGTTGCCATGCTGAGAAGGAATAGTGTTAGCAGTGGTGTTAGCATCAGTGTTACCCATCTTTGTCGCTTTCGATTTTGATGACCCGCTCAAACTGGAGATCGCCCGGAGCGTCGGTGCTGACGACGAATTGGGTGTCTTCAATGTCGAGGTTCATAGGTTCATGGTGGCCTGTTTCTTCAGACAGGTATCCGTGAATGCGGATCTTGCCGTCCTGTTGTTCGATCCAGACAGATCGACCGTCGTGAAACTCCAGGTCGATCCGGTTGTTCTGGATCTTGAGCTTCGCCTGGATAGGGTTTGGCGGGACGGAGCCGTCCTCGGCCTGCCAATCATCCAGCGTCAAGTCGAGTTCAATCGGTAAAGGCGTCATGCTGCTTCTTGCTCCATTGATTTCATGGCCAGCCAGTCGGCCAGACCCATGTTGGTTTCTTGCTTCGCAACGGCGTCACGCCACGCGGCGGCTGGGTCGCCGATGATCGGGTTGGGGTGGTTGTCGATATGACCGTTGGCCATCCACGGCGCAGGTTGAATGCGGCTAAGCCAATCGGCCAGCGATGGTATGCGGCCACGGCAATCCTCTTTGACGTGCTGTTCTCCGATGAAGCGAACCGGAACGGTGCGCCCAGCGCTGTTTATGATCGCAGTGCCAAACAACCGCTCGGCTTCAAAAATGCCCATCGTGTTGTGGCGCACCGCGCGATGGGTAAAGAACGCCATGTGTTCCTTGGTTGCATCAAACCAGTCATGGATAGCCTGATAGTCTTCAGGCTCGCCGCCAAAGCGTCGAGCTGAAGATTGTGCATGGTGCAGCGGGTGGGCCATTTACACGCCCTCGCGGAGCGTTTGAACCGAGTCGATCACATTGTCGTTGTGATCGAGGGTTATCGCGCCGGTCGCCATGTCCCATGTCAGCGTGCCAAAACCACCATCGTTGTCCTGGAAGCCTGAGTGGTAACCGCACACGAAGTCCCATGCCCAATCGGTAAGGCGAATGTGCAGATCGTATGGAATTGAGAGTTCGGCCTTCTGCTCGGTGGAAAGGGTCGCTTCCTCAATATTCCCTTCATCACCACTGCCATTGTAGCAGAGTTCGGCTTTGGTGACGCCCAGCGCAACCAGCGCCTTGCGCAGCTTCGCGCGGGTTTCATCTTCGGATTCGAGTGTTTCAATATGGCCGGCAAGGTCGGTCGGTGCGGGGATCATTACGTCGTTCATGTTGGCCTCTTGGGGTTCAAAGTTACGCTCTAGGCGCAGCGTCCTGGCTGCTTCCTCGCGGGTGATCCATGTGCTGTTGATGGGGGAGTTGGCGGGAAACCACTTCGGGCGTCGAAGATGGTTGACGCCAATTTCGCCGTCGCACATGACCCTACAGCGGTACATGCGCCAGCCGTGGTAGATGCGCTTATCCATGCCCAGCGCCTCCCTTGTGGAGCGTATGAGGGCGTTTCAGTGCGCCATAGATGCGGCAGCGGGTATTGGTGGATATGCACTTGAAAACAGTGCGCTTGCGACCGTTCCATGTGGGTTCTTTGACGATGAGGAATTTCCTACTTTCTCCAACGCCTTCGCGTTGAAAGTTCAGATCCTCGTGAAACTCGATCACGTCGCCATGTGACAGCTTTCCGCTGGACCGCTGTTTGGTGTTGTTGATGCAACGCGCTCGCCATTTGGTCGCCCAATCTGCGCCCGTGTCCTGGTCGGGGAACATTGGGAGATCAGACAGCCGTTCGATCAGGGAAATGGGAGCATCCGACAGAACCGGCCCTTGTGTCTCTTCGGTCAGCTTGTAGCCCCATTCACCACGGTATCGGTTGGTTTGGGCTACCGCCCCAATGGTGTAGGTGCCATCTGCATCGAGCGTATAGGGCGCATAGCTGCTGGGGTCTGTGCCAACA
The DNA here is from genome assembly GCF_001307765.1 of Aliiroseovarius crassostreae. Lineage (GTDB taxonomy): Bacteria > Pseudomonadota > Alphaproteobacteria > Rhodobacterales > Rhodobacteraceae > Aliiroseovarius > Aliiroseovarius crassostreae. The sequence goes on along the minus strand of NZ_LKBA01000008.1, from coordinate 3,889 downwards.
GGGGTGATTTTCACCGCGAAGTAGAAGATCGCGCCGCGCTTTGAGGTCTGGACCACCTCAAAGGTTGGCCCGTCTTGCGTGCTGGCTTCGATAATGCGGATCAGTTCCGCTTTTGGGTCAGAAGGTGGGGTGCAATAGCTTGTCCAGCCCATGTCTTTGCTCCTGTTGCTATTTTGTTCTCAAAGCCTTTTTCAGGCGCAGTTGATGGTCTCGCAGAGGTTGTCGAGTTCTTCGGCTGACAGCGGGTCAATGGTTCCGCCATCGTCGTAGATTTCTGAAACCCCATGCGGCAGAAACTCGCTGCGGGGCAGTTCGGCCTGGATCAGGCGCAAACCGGCCAACACAGCGGCAAGTTGCCGGGTGTCGAGGGTGACGGTGGTTTTGTTGTCGTTCAGGCTCATGGTGGTTCCTTTCGGTTGTAGGGGCCTCGGAGGGGCCTCGTGGGGGCTTTGAAGGGGCTTCGCGGGGTCTACGTGGTGTCCTGTGCCGCAAGACGTGCGTCATGCGCTTCCAGACGGCCCAGCAGGGCCGCTATCAGATCCCGGAGTGATGATTTGTCGGCCAAGTGCAGAGCGGCCCGCTCTCCGGCTGTGAGTAGAGGCATATTAGCCCCTTGGGGTGCTGAACCTTCGCCCAGCGCATCGGGCAATCCGTTCGCGGCCAAAACTTCAAGCAAGGGCAGCATCATGGCCCGCATGGCCTGATTGTCGGACCCATTGGACCGCGCTGACTTCAGGATGTGTCCAAAGAGGTCGATCATCTTTTGAACGCGGTCGGCATTGGTTTGGTTTTCAAAGGCCATCTTATGCGTCCTCTTTGCCGCCAACAGCGGCTTCGGATTTCCTGCGATTGCTCGCGGCCATACTTGAGGCGACGATGCGCTCAGCGGCTTCGACGGTGTGGCCGTAAAGGGTGTTGAGCCGTTCTGCTTCGGCGGATGCCACGTCCCAATCAGGAACGCAGTAATGGGTTGGAGAAACGGGGTGGTAGCCAGGCTCGTTGGCAGTCGCGATGCCCAGCGCGATCCCGTGTTCGCATACAACAGGTGTGAATGCGATCAGCTTGCCCAGGTGAGCATTTACTATGTCGCCGTAGGCATAGGTGGATAGCGTCTTGGTCATAATAGATACCCTCTATTGCGGCGTGGTTTCACCACGCCTCAGTGATGGTGCAGCCGGGAAAGTTCTCTGCCGCTTCTCGGTAGATTTGGTTGAGGTTCACCTCGATCACGTCGCCGGATGAGTGGACGGCGTAGGCAAAGCCGACAAGATAGCGCAGCTTTTCGGAGCCAATGCCGAAGACAAGGGCCACATCATCGGGTTTCAGGTGGCTGGCCAGCACGGCAAAGAAGTCGATTTCCTCGCCATTCTGGTCGTGGCTGGGAACATCGGAATAGCCGTACATTACAAGCTGATCTGGTTCATCACGGATGAAATCCACATCCAACTCGCCTTCGATGCCGTCTTCGAGCCACGCAGCGAAGGCCTCACGGTCTTTGACGCGGAAAGGGTTGCTGCGCAGCACTGGTGAATAGTTTGCCATGTGTTGCTCCTTCAGACGGCTTCGCCGTCGATTTCAATCAGATCGGGTGTTCCATCAGTGGACACGGTTGAAAGGATTGGGTCGCCGCTTGTCTCCCATGCTCCGAAGTTGGCCTCTGCGCCGTCGAGGGCGCTTTGGATCATGCGTTCGGCCTCTTCCTGGCTGGTTGCTTTGACGCGGATTGAGGTGAACAGCTTCACATCCATCGTGTATTCGCGCTCAGGCGGTAGAATGCGGAATTGATCCGGTGGGCAGACCAAGGACAAAGAGCGGGGTGCATCCCAATCAACCGTGATCTGGTGGCTGTTCTGAAAGAAGCAGACCGAGATAACGGTGCCGCGTGTTCCCGCTGGGATTGGGCATGGATCGTCAGACGCCATCTGGATTAGTTCGATCCGATCACCCTCTTTGCATGGTGCTGGTGGTTGATTTTTCACGGTGGTTTTCCTTATGCCGCGCCAATGGTGCGGTAGATCGCAAGAGCGTCTTCCAGAGGCATTGTGTTGAGGATTTCAGCCTTCGGGTGATCCCGCTGGATCATCGCGATTGCAGCGTCTTTCTGCCCCTTGTGAGCGATTTCGTAGACGTTGCCGTCAGGCTTCCGGAACAGGATTTTCTTGCCCATTGCCCGTTTGAGGTCGCGGGTGGTGAGCCATTCGTCCAAGAGGTTGCCGCATTGCATTTCGAGGTCGGTTTCGATCATCTTGCCGTCAAATCCTTCCCACTTAGGAAGGTTGGCTTTGCACCATTCATCGGCCTTGCTGTATGCGCCCCTATCGCCGTTGAAGCTATCGCAGCCCCCACGCCCTTCATTGGACACGGTGCCAATCTTCTTGCCGTCAACCCAGAGGCTTGCGCTGTAGCACTGCGTTTCTTCGCTGGCGAAGGCGGCGTGTTTGACGGATTTCAGTTCGATTTTCATGGTGACGGTCCTTATGCAGCGGCTTTGATGCCGGTGATTTCTTCGAGCGGCTTTCTGGACATGCTCAAGGTGTGTCCAAGGCGCTTTTCAGTGGCGACGTAACGGGCGTAGAGTTCGGGATTGGCCTTTGCAGCAACGGTAAGGTCGTTCACTGAGGCCATGATGCAGAAGCAGCAGGACAGGCGCGTCATGCCCATCTGGTAGGCGTAATGGGGTTGCTGGCCAGCATCTTCGATCATGCGAAACACTTCCGCTGTGGTGAGGTGGTGGATCGGGAGCCAGTCAAACCAATGGCGTCCGGCTTTGCTGTTGCGATTGGAAAACTGCACCGCGCTTTTTTTCGCGCGAGACGCGCTTTCCTGCGCCCGCATTCCCATGCAGTTGACCACGAGGCCGCGAAACTCAGGGTGTGCCTTCAGATAGCGACGGATTTCGCGCTCTATCGGCCCCCTTTTCAAATCTGAGGTGCATTGGCGTTGCGATGGGCTTGGGAACATCTGGCGGCGCTCAACCATCTCGAAGAAGCTGGTTTTCGCTTCGGCGGTGATGATTTCGACGTTGCCTACTGTGTTGCGAATGTGGTCCAAGTTTCCGGCCCATTCGACTTCGCCCAGATCGGCGTGAATTACGAGCATTTGCTCTGGTGATATGCCGATTTCTTTCAGGTAGATCATCATGGATTGGCTGTCCTTGCCTGCACTATGATTCACTACAAACAGAGCGCCGAGGTCGGCCATCTCGCGGATTTCGGCAGGCATGTTTGTCATGCCTTCGGCGATCAGGTTTTCGGTTTCAGGGGTCATTGTTTGGTTCCCACGATTGGCTCGATGCGCTGTGAGAATTTGGCGAGACGGCTGTCCGCAAAGCTGATGATCCCAACGCCGAGGAGGCCGAATTTTGGGGCCGCGTCCTGCGCTTGGTTATAGCGACGGATTTTGCGGAGAATGATGTTAACGCGGGAACCGCTCACGTCTTTTGTCGCCTGAATTTCGGCGGCGTCGATTTCGACAAGTTGGGCGATTGTGGCTCTGTATCCGGTCATGTGCTTGCTCCGTCTCTCTACATACGGTTATACATATACACCACGACTAACACAAGGGGAATAAACATATACACCAGAAATAAAGTATATGTAATAATGAAAATAGGGGGTTGACCCAGGGTGCGGGATCAGGTATACATATACATGTAGACACCAGAAATTAGCCACTAAAACGCGAAAAAGTCAGAAAGGAGGGCGAAAAATGGTAATAAAAACAATAACTTGTCCCAAAACTGGCAAAAAGTGCAGGGGTGTGATGCCAAGGGGGAGGGTTGAAAGGCCAACAAACCTTTGAAGCGGTTCAACCCCGGGCCGGTGGCAGCTCCTCCACCACCACCTATGCCTCTAATGGGTCCGCACAGACCATCAGCACTATGGGGCTT
>NZ_LKBA01000007.1 GCF_001307765.1 Aliiroseovarius crassostreae | reverse complement strand
CGGTCGCAGCCGCGCCATCTGTTCGTCGGTCAGCCAAAAAAGATTGCTCATGATACCCCCTGAAAGTCTGGGGGGGTGAAGCATGCGACCAATGCGATCTCAAGCCGATTAATGGGGCCTGAGCCTAACTATAGGGGCGGACCACTTCAAAGGGGGAGGCTCAGCACTTCCCGATACCAGAGATGGCTAAATCATCTTTGTATGAAGTATCCTTCGTCAGAAAGGCGTTGGCCTGTTCGCCACCCAAACCACATCTATTGTCCGAACACGTCACTTTGAGGTCAATCTCGTCTCCCAAAAGATCAGAAGGCCAGAATTCGACGGCGAATGTGACTTCGAGATTGATACTGCCGTATCGGCATCTCTCCGAATGAGAAACGAGTCAATTGCGTTGGAAAGCAGTTCCTCAAAGACGACGTAAGGGTTTTTGCTCAACTTGGTGTTTTTGAGGCTGCCTCGAACATCTAGCGTCATGAACTGTCCACTTGGAAAACTATTTAAATTCTAGCGTACTGCCATCTTTTTGCAATGACGTTGGCTGCTACCCAAAAAGCAAAAATATAATAAAAATCAATATCTTGGTGCGGGCGGTGGGACTCGAACCCACACGGGCATTTGCCCAACAGATTTTAAGTCTGGTATGTCTACCATTCCATCACGCCCGCATCTGGCGTTGTCTTTAATTTTCAGTTCCGGGCCTATATCGGGCCTGAAAACAGTCTTCTCGTTGCAACGCCTTGTTCCGTATGCATTTTAACGCACAGACGCAAGGATTGTAAGTCTCCTGTGTCTACCATTCCACCACGCGGTCCCGCGGGATAGCGGACAGGTCTGTCAGACACATCCGCGTTGGTGGCGCGACAATACCGATTTGGCTGGCAAGGGCAAGCGCAATTGGGGGTTACAGTTCGATCCCGGGGAGACGCATGAGCATATGCCGTTCAGGCAACCAGGGATTGAGCTTCAGCGCGGCACGCAATTCATCCTGCGCCTCGTCCGCGCGCCCAAGCGCATGCAGCGTCAGCACCCGCCCGGCCCGGGCAGCCACATGGCGCGGATCAAGCGCAAGCGCCGCATCAAGATCCTCCAACGCCAGATCATAGCGCCCGGACAGAAACCGGGCGAACGCGCGCTGATTGAACCCTTCAGGGTAGGTCGGGCAATAGGTGATCAACTGGCCAAGAACGGTTTCGGCAGCCCGATAATCCGTCAGGCGAATCCCCTCGACACCTTCGGTGAGCAACGCCTGCGCCCGCGCATCGGGCGCCGTTTTCCAAAGCACCCACATCTGCGTAACAATTGGCCCCGCTTCACGGTCGGAACGCGCAGATTGCACCTCAGACAGCAACCCGTCGATCTTGACGGAAATATCATTGGGTGGCGGGCAGCTTTGGGCCTGCCCAAGAGCGGGCCAAAGTGTGAAACAGAAAAGAAGACAGGTCCCCAAGCGCATAGGGACAGCTTATCACACAGGTATATCCGGGCAAATCACAGTATCGTCAAAGCAGGAAACTGTGGGGAAATCAAAGGGAAAGGGCTTGACCCTCCTTCAAAAAACCCCCTGTATCCCCCCATGATACCAATCCGCGACCATAACCCTTCCCTGCGCGTGCCATATGTCACCTTCTGCCTGCTTGGAGTGAATCTGGTGGTCTTTCTGGCCATGTGGCCACTTCGCGGCGACGAGGCCGCCCTGGCGCAGGTTTATTACGGCTATGGCGCCGTGCCCCATGCGATCTTGCAGGGGGAAGGTTGGAGCAGCCTGTTCACCTCGATGTTTGTGCATGGGGGTTTTCTGCACTTCGCTGGGAACATGCTGTTTTTGTGGATCTTTGGAGACAATCTGGAAGATATCCTCGGGCATCTGCGTTTTTTGCTGTTTTACCTGGCCGCCGGGGTTGGGGCGACCTTGCTTCAGGTGCTGGTCGATCCCGCAAGCACCATTCCGATTGTCGGCGCCTCTGGGGCAATCGCCGGGATCATGGGAGGCTACCTGCTGTTATTTCCCCGCGCACAGGTCGATGTTCTTTTCATTATTGTCATATTTTTCAAGGTAATCCCTTTCCCGGCCTGGCTGATGCTGCTGATCTGGCTGGCCCTGCAGCTCTGGGGTGGCGTGGCCAGTCTCAACGCTCAGGGGGGCGTTGCCTATTGGGCGCATATCGGTGGGTTTGCCGTGGGGTTCGTTGCCATGCTGCCCTTCTGGTATCGACTGGGCGGCCCCGAGTACTGGCGGATCACCTTCGGCCACCCGGATCATCCTGTCGCCCATTATCGGTTTCAAAAAAGCCGGATCCCACAGGTTCGGCGATCTGAGCGAGGCGATAAAAGGTGACAGCTGGCGGAGCATGGCTTCCCCATCAAAAAAACCCGCAGCAATAAGCCACGGGGACACCACCTGCCACAGGTCAACACCGATAAAGGGCCTGGCCAGAGCGCGACCCGCCCAGTACTGCCCGTCAGGCTGTTCACTCTATCTAAAGCGTTTCGGGATAAACTTGACACACATGTTTATTCCGAAACGTACACAACATTGATACCTCTTGTAGCGTTTCGATTTTCCCCTGTCTCAGGTTAAAGTCGAAACGCTTTAAATCCAGACTGCTCCAATCCAAAGCGGATCAGTCCAGACCAAAATCATGCTTGGAGATGAACGCGCTGATCTCTTCGGCTTTGCCCGGCACATTGGTCGTGACCGAAGTCCCCACCCCCATACCAATCAACCCGATCAAGGCAACCAGAACGATCCAATCAACAGTAACGGCACCATCTTCGCTCTGCAAAAGGCGGCGCAAGCACGCAGGGGTTTGGGCAAAATAAGTCATACCGCAATTTATGGCGTCAAAATGGGGCCAAACTGTGAAACGGTTGCGGAAGTTTTAAGATGCACCTTGACCTGAATACGCTTTCAGCCTGAGGCAAGGAAATCCAGGATCCACATCCCCGGCGCGGGACATCTCATCCAGCGCAGGTTCAGACAAACGGCAAAGATCGGCTTGATCAAACGTCGCGGATGACTTTGGCAAATTTCTCGAACAGGGCTTCGTTAGCAACAACCAGTTCACCATCGTCAAGAATGTTCCCATCGGGGGAGATCGGTTCGACCAGCGCACCGGCTTCTTTTGCAATCACCAGGCCCGCTGCCAAGTCCCAGGCGTGCAGGCGACGTTCCCAAAACCCGTCATACCGACCGGCAGCAACATAAGCGAGGTCCAGCGCCGCCGAACCAAACCGGCGCACACCGGCCGTGGCAGGCAGCAGGCGCGCCAGATCCTGCAAGGTTTCCGGCAGGTCCGAACGCCCACCAAAGGGCAGGCCAGTGGCGAAGATCGCTTCGATCATCCGCATCCGACCGGACACGCGCAGACGCGACTGGTTAAGCCAGGCGCCAGCACCTTTTTCCGCCATGAACATCTCGTCCTTGGCGGCATCAAAGATCACACCGGCGACGATTTCACCCTTGTGTTCCAGGGCGATGGAAATCGCCCAGTGGGGCAGACCATGCAGGAAATTGGTGGTGCCATCCAGCGGATCAACAATCCAGCGACGGGTCGGATCCTTGCCCTCGATCTCTCCGCCCTCTTCGGCCAGCCAGCCATAGTTCGGCCGCGCCTCCATCAGCGTTTCACGAATGATCTTTTCGGCGGCAATATCGGCACGGCTGACAAAATCCCCCGCCCCTTTCATCGACACCTGAAGGTTCTCGACCTCGCGGAAATCCTTCACCAGGCTGCGACCCGCCTTGCGGGCGGCGGTGATCATCACATTGAGGTTGGCGCTGAATTGCATGGGGAGGGCTCCTTTGTATCAGATCGCGCGTATAAGCCCTGACGGGCCAGTTGCCAAGTTTTCTTATGCGGTTTGTGCCGTGAAAAACGCATAAGAGCTATGCGTTTCATGACAAGCCCCCCTCAGCGCTGCAATTTCACCGGCTCGGACCGGCACAGGCGCAGCATATGTGCCATGAAGGGCACCATGGTGTCCTCTTCGCGTGTGGCCGCATACATGCGTTTGAACAGCCCGTTTGCCGTCAGGCGTTTGGTCACGAAATCCGGGTTTGTCTTGGCACTGCGCAAGACCCAATCCGGCATCACCGCAACCCCCCGCCCTGCCCCGACCAGCATCAGGATCATCTCGGTCATCTCGACCTGTCGCACCGCGCGCGGTTCAACCCGCGCCGGTGTCAAAAGGGCTGTGAACAGGTCAATCTTGGCGCGTTCCACGGGATATGTCAGCACAAGTTCCTCTTCGAAATCTTCCGCCTCAATAAACGGGCGGTCCGCCAGCGGATGGCCGGATGCCGCCACAAATCGCGGTTCATAGTCAAAAAGTGGTGAAAAGGTGATGCCGGGCATCTCCACCGGATCAGAGGTGATCACAAGATCCACCTCCTCACGTCGCAGCGCCTCGATCGCGTCAAAGGCCAGCCGCTGCCGGATATCCAGATCCACTTCAGGCCAGGCGTGGCGCAACTTGTCCAGCACCGGAAACAGCCAGTCGAAACAAGCGTGGCATTCAATGGCGATATGCAGGCGCCCGGAGCGGCCTTCCTGCAACGCGCGAAACTCCTCTTCCACCGCCGCAATCTCGGGCAGCACCCGTTCGGACAGGCGCAGCAGTTTCATTCCCGCCGGGCTGAGCTTCATCGGCTTGGTCCGGCGATGAAACAGCTCCATCCCAACCTGATCCTCCAACCCCTTGATCTGGTGGCTCAACGCCGACTGGGTGATATGCAGCATATCCGCCGCCCGTGCCAGATTTCCTGCCTGATGGATCGCGCGGATGGTCCGCAGGTGTCGAAACTCCAGATACATGCAAGAACCTCATATTCTTTTTGAGAATTATGAATTTGTCTCACAAATAATTTTCGGGCACAAGGCGGATATCGAAATTCTCAATATCGTGAGGCCAAAATGACCACGCCGAATATCTCATTCGAGTTTTTTCCGCCCCAGTCGCTGGAAGCAAGCTGGAGGCTCTGGGACACTGTGCACGATCTGGCCCCGATGGACCCGAAATTTGTGTCCGTAACCTATGGCGCCGGGGGCACCACCCGCGACCTTACCCATGACGCAGTGGGGGTGATCCACAAGCAATATGGCCTGAATGTCGCCGCCCACCTGACCTGCGTGGACGCAACCCGCGAAGACACCCTTAAGATCGCCCGGGATTATGCCAAGGTCGGCGTGACCGAGATTGTTGCCCTGAGAGGAGATCCCCCCAAGGGCAGCCAGGGCTTCACCGCCCATCAGGACGGTTTCGCCAGCTCGGTTGAACTGGTCGAAGCCCTTGCGGATGCGGGGGGTTTCCATATCCGTGTCGGCGCCTACCCGGAACCGCATCCCGAAGCAGATGGCCTGCAGGCCTGTGTGGACTGGCTGAAAAAGAAAATCGACGCGGGGGCGAATTCTGCCATTACCCAGTTCTTCTTTGAAGCAGACACCTTCCTGCGGTTCCGCGATGCCTGTGAAAAGGCCGGCATCACCGCACCGATCATTCCCGGCATCCTGCCGATTGAAAACTGGAATGGGGTGAAGAAATTCGCAACCCGCTGTGGCACATCGGTTCCGGCCTGGCTGGAAGACGCGTTTGAAAAGGCCAAGCGGGACGGGCGTGAGGATCTGCTGTCAACGGCGCTCTGCACCGAGCTCTGCTCTGACCTGCTGGATGAGGGGGCTCAGGACCTGCATTTCTACACGCTGAACAAACCTGCCCTGACACGCGACGTCTGTCATGCGCTGGGTGTGACCCCCAAGGTGCAGCTGCAAAACGTGGCCTGATCGGGCTAGTTCATTGCTGGGAGGGCGATCCAGCCCCCCATGAAGGGCGTCACATGTGCTGTGACGCCCTTTGTCACTTTCAGTGTCTCTTCCGGCATCTGTTCCGATGACATCCGCCTGCACATGCGCCCCTGTATCCGGCGCCGCTGCGTCACACTTGCCTCTTGCACGCCCAACCTCCCACTCTGAAACCGCAACAGGATTACCGACAAAATGTGAGAGACGGAGCCATCATGTATACAGCGACTTCCATGGACGGGCTCCTGACCGGAGAGGCTCTGACCCGGATATCCGGGCTAGAGTTCATGCAAGGAATGCTTGAGGGAACCCTGCCCCGGCCTCCGATTTCCACCGGGTTGAACTACCATCTGCACAGTGTCGAAGACGGCAAAGTCGCGTTTCGCGGCACCCCCGAATTTGATCACTGCAATCCGATGGGAACGGTTCATGGCGGTTGGTATGGCACACTTCTGGACAGCTGCATGGCCTGCGCCGTGATGACCAAAGTTCCACGAGGTTCAGTTTACACCACCTTGGAATACAAGGTGAATATCGTCCGCCCCATTCACCCCGGCACCGAGGTGGAGGCAATTGGCATCACGCAGCATAGCGGACGATCAACCGGTGTGGCGATTGGCGAGCTGCGCGGCGTGGCCGATGGACGGCTCTACGCCACCGGCTCCACCACTTGCATCATCATGAAAAGGGCCTGATCCCCCGGAAACCCCTCAGCCCCCCCAAGACGATAAGTTCTGCAGATCCTGCACCGTCACAAGATCCAACACCCCATACCCGTTGAACCGTGTCGCCATGGCAAAGGAATAGGCGCCCATGCCGTCAAACAGCACAATGTCGCCTTCAGCCAATCCTTCCGGCAAAGGCATCGGGTCCGGCAACCGGTCGATCGAATCGCAGGTTGGCCCATAGATCACACGTGGTGTCAGGGCATCCTCAAATCCCGTCCCATCGGCCCGCAGACATCGCATCCGGTTCACCGTGCCGATCTGTGGGGCCTCAGCCAGTGCGCCATAAATTCCGTCATTCAAAAACACATCCCCGTTGTCACGCACCGCCTTGACCCGTGTGGCCAGCGTAAAGGCATCCGCCACCATCGCCCGCCCCGGTTCGCAGACAAGCTGCGGGGGTGTTGCGCCAAAGCTTTTTTCGACGGCATCGTGAATGGCATCAAAGATGCGTTCCAGATCCGGAGCCACGCCCCGGTTGGCGGCAAATCCGCCCCCCACATTCAAACGTGACAGCGTGACACCGGCCGCCTCGGCAATATCCGCGCAGACTTCGATATAATGCACCCAGGCGGCGGGATCGGCACATTGCGTTCCGGGGTGGAACGTCATCGAGGGGACAAACCCCGCCGCGGCCACCTGTTTCAACAGCTCCGCCGCCAGTTCCGGGTCCGCGCCGAATTTTTCGCCAAAATGATAAGCGGCCCCTTCCACGGGAAGGCAGAGACGCACGGACATCTCGATCCCCTCGGGCGGGACGCGCCTGCGCAGTTTTTCAAATTCACGAAGACTGTCCACCGAATAGGACGCCACCCCCATTTCAACCGCAAAGTCGATCTCCTCGGGGCTGCGCACGGGATTGTTGTAATGCATCACCACATCCGGTGAGACCGCCCGAAGCGCCCTCATCTCGGCCGGGCTGGCAACATCAAAGGCGCTCAGCCCGGCTGCCACGAGGTTTTCCAACACCACCGGCAGATCGTTTGCTTTGACGGCATATGTCACAACCCCATCAAAACCTTGAACAAACCGACGCGCAGTTGCCTGAAGAACTGCAGGGGCAAAATAAAGGACGGGCCCTTTGGGAGCCTCCAGTTTCAGATGTGACAGGACTGTTGTCCAAATGGAAGGTTGCTTGCTCATGTGATCCTCTTGCGCGAGTTGATTTAAGTATTTCGCTGTGCGCCGTCAGATTCTAGTGTCATACTGAGCAATGTGGCATTAATTAACGGGCGAAATGACACCTTGAGGAAACAAATGGACGAGACCGATCGCGAACTTATAGCGCAACTTGAGCAAAACGCCCGCCTGCCCGTGGCAACCCTGGCCCGCCGTCTTGGGCTTGCGCGCTCAACAGTACAGGCCCGTATTGAACGGATGGAGGAAAAGGGGATCATCGCAGGCTATGCGCTGAAACTTGGCGACGAGGCACGGGGGGATCTGATTCGCGCCACGGTGCTGATCTCGATCGAGCCGAGATCGACAGTGGCCGTGGTCGCCCGCCTCAAGACATTGCCCCAGGTGGAACGCGCCCATACGGCCTCCGGGCGGTTTGATATGGTCCTGCAACTGGCCGCATCTTCGCCCACGCAGCTCGATCTCGCCCTGGATGCCATCGGCGAAATCGACGGGGTCAAGGGGTCAGAAAGCCTGATCCACCTCTCGACGCGGATAGATCGCCTGGGGTAAACCACGAAAAAACAATGTCATTCCGTAACGAGGCCACCTTATGATTATCACCGTCCCCACCTCTCCGATCGAAGGTCAGATCCCCGGCACGTCGGGCCTGCGCAAGAAAACGGCGGTCTTTTCGGCCCCCGGCTATCTGGAGACCTATGTGCAGGCCACGCTGAATGCGGTGGGGGCTGCGGGAAAGACATTTGTGGTCGGCGGGGACGGGCGGTTCTTCAATCGAGAGGCCATCGCGGTGATCCTGCGCATGGCGGCAGCAAATGGTGTGCGCAAGGTGATTGTCGGGCAAGATGGCATCCTGTCCACACCGGCGGCAAGCCACCTGATCCGCAAATGCGGGGCTGATGGCGGCTTCATTCTGTCGGCCAGCCATAACCCGGGGGGACCCAACGGTGATTTTGGTCTGAAATACAATATCGCAAATGGTGGTCCCGCCCCCGAGGCGGTGACGGATGCCATCATTAAGGCGGCCCAAAATATCTCGGAATATCATCTGATTGACCGGGACGCCCCGGTCCTTTCCGGAATCGGCATCAGCCAGCTTGGAGAGATGGAGATCGAGGTGGTCGATCCGGTATCCGACTACGCTGCCCTGATGGAAGACCTGTTTGATTTCGACGCAATCCGCGCCCTGATTGCGGGCGGGTTTTCGTTGCGCTTTGACGCCATGCATGCGGTCACCGGCCCTTATGCCCATGAGATCCTGGTGAACCGGCTGGGGGCATCGCGCAAAACCGTGCTGAACGGCACCCCCAGCGAGGATTTTGGCGGCGGACATCCTGATCCCAACCCGGTCTGGGCAAAACCTCTTTATGATCTGATGATGGGGCCGGATGCCCCGGACTTTGCCGCCGCTTCCGATGGGGATGGGGATCGCAACATGATCTTGGGGCGCGGGATTTACGTCACCCCATCCGACAGCCTGGCCGTTTTGGCGGCCAATGCGCATCTGGCACCGGGATATGCGGGCGGCATCAGGGGAATTGCCCGTTCCATGCCCACCTCGGGCGCGTCGGATCGCGTGGCGGAGGCGTTGGGGGTCGACGCATTTCAGACCCCAACCGGCTGGAAGTATTTCGGCACACTCCTGGATGCGGGACGTGCCACCCTGTGCGGAGAGGAGAGCGCAGGCACCGGCTCGGATCATGTCCGCGAAAAAGATGGGCTTTGGGCCGTGCTTTTGTGGCTGAACATTCTCGCCGTTCGCAAACAGCCTGTCGCCGACATCCTGACCGCGCATTGGGCGCGGTTCGGGCGCAACTATTATTCGCGCCATGATTACGAGGCAGTGGATGCCGCCATCGCCAACCGGGTGATGACCGGTCTTGAGGCTCAGTTCCCCACCCTTGCCGGGCAGAGATTTGGAGCACTGACAGTCGCGCGCGCCGAAAGCTTTTCCTATGTCGATCCGGTGGATGGCAGTGAAACCAGCGGCCAGGGATTAATCATAAGTTTTGAGTGCGGCGCACGGTTTATGATGCGCCTGTCGGGGACCGGCACGGAAGGGGCAACCATCCGGGTCTATCTGGAAAGCTACGAGGGGCCGCAGGGGGATCACTCACATGATGCGCAGGACGCTCTTGCGGGTGTGATTGCCGCCTGTGAACAGATTGCGGGGATCCGGCAGGCGTCGGGGCGCAGCGGCCCCGATGTGATCAGCTGAACGAAGGGGCGTTGCCCCTCGGGCTGCGCCCTCACCCAAGGATATTTGAGACAAGGAAAAGAGAGCGGGCCCGCGCCCTCTTTCCCTTTTGGCTTTCAGCCGCTAAACCCCAATCAACACATGAAATGACGGGACAGAACCCATGGCCATGGACAAGACATTTGACGCAGGCGCAGCGGAAGCGCGGATTTACCGGAACTGGGAAGAGGCAGGGGCCTTCAAGGCGGGCGCCAATGCCAAGCCGGGAGCAGACAGTTTCACCATCATGATCCCGCCGCCCAATGTGACCGGTGCGCTGCATCTGGGCCACGCGTTCAACAACACGCTGCAGGATATCCTGACCCGCTGGCACCGGATGCGCGGATACAATACGCTTTGGCAGCCCGGTCAGGACCACGCAGGCATCGCCACCCAGCTTCAGGTCGAAAAGATGCTGGCCGAAACTCAGCAACCCGGCCGCCGCGATCTGGGCCGCGAGAAGTTTCTTGAGAAGGTCTGGGAATGGAAAGGCCAATACGGCTCGACCATCATTGAACAGCTGAAACGTCTTGGCTCCACCTGCGACTGGTCGCGCAACGCCTTCACCATGGCCGGTGCGCCGGGCGATCCGCGCGTGGGCCACGAGAACTCGGCCAACTTCCATGACGCCGTTCTGAAGGTCTTCGTCGATATGTATGACAAGGGCCTGATCTATCGCGGCAAGCGTCTGGTCAACTGGGACCCGCATTTCGAGACCGCGATTTCTGATCTTGAGGTCGAGAATATCGAAGTTGCAGGCCATATGTGGCATTTCAAATACCCGCTGGCCGGTGGCGCGACTTATACCTATGTCGAGAAGGACGAGGACGGGAACGTCACGCTGGAAGAAGAGCGTGATTACATTTCCATCGCCACGACCCGCCCGGAAACCATGCTGGGCGACGGCGCGGTTGCGGTGCACCCCGATGACGAACGCTATGCGCCCATCGTGGGCACACTGTGCGAAATCCCCGTGGGTCCGAAAGAGCATCGCCGCCTGATCCCGATCATCACCGACGAATATCCAGATATGAACTTTGGCTCGGGCGCGGTGAAGATCACCGGCGCACATGATTTCAACGACTATCAGGTCGCCAAGCGGGGCGAGATCCCGATGTATTCGCTGATGGACACGCGCGGCCATATGCGCGCCGACGGGCGCCCCTATGCCGAAGAAGCAGAGATTGCCCAGCGCATTGCAAATGGCGAAGAAGATTTCGACGAAGCAAAGATCGCCGCGATGAACCTGGTGCCTGATGAGTTCCGTGGCCTGGACCGGTTCGAGGCGCGTAAACTGGTTGTGGAGCAGATCACCACGGAAGGTCTGGCCGTGATGATCGAGGAGACCCGCGAAGATGAGGGCAACCTGATCACCGAAACCGTGCCTTACGTGGAAAACAAGCCGATCATGCAGCCCTTTGGCGACCGATCAAAGGTTGTGATCGAGCCGATGCTGACCGATCAGTGGTTCGTGGACGCCGAAAAGATCGCAGGCCCCGCACTGGACGCGGTCCGCAACGGCGACGTGAAAATCCTGCCCGAAAGCGGCGAGAAGACCTTTTATCACTGGCTGGAAAACATCGAGCCCTGGTGTATCTCTCGCCAGCTGTGGTGGGGTCACCAGGTGCCCGTCTGGTACGGGTTTGACCTGACCGCCAACGGGTATGTGGATGACGAACAGGACGGTGCAATTGACATCGTGGAAATGGGGCGGCTGATGCTGGAGCAGGATTTCCTGCCCGGTCATGAGAAATCCGCCTGTGCGGCAAGTTTTGACGACGTGGCAAATCGGTTTGCCGATGGCCTTGCCGGTCTGCCCACGCCCCTGAACGCCGCCCGCGTGGTTGAAGTAGACGACCGCGCCACTGCAATCCACGTCTTTGCAGAAGCCTTGGCCCAATACGAGATGGAGCAGGACCCGACCAAACTGGTCTACCCGGTCTGGCGCGACGCGGATGTGCTCGACACCTGGTTCTCATCGGGTCTGTGGCCCTTCGGCACGCTGGGCTGGCCGCAGGACACAGATGAGCTCAATGCCTATTTCCCTGGCGACGTGCTGATCACGGGTCAGGACATTCTGTTCTTCTGGGTGGCCCGGATGATGATGATGTCTCAGGCGGTCTGCGGCAAAAACCCGTTCCACACGGTCTATCTGCACGGGTTGGTCCGTGACGAGAAGGGCAAGAAAATGTCCAAGACCACGGGCAATGTGATCGACCCGCTCGAGATCATTGACGAATATGGCGCGGATGCTTTGCGGTTCACCAACACCGCCATGGCCTCGATCGGGGGCGTGTTGAAAATGTCGAAGGACCGCGTGGCGGGCTATCGCAATTTCGGCACCAAGATCTGGAACGCTGCACGCTTTGCCGAGATGAATGAATGCAAACCGAGTGCGGAGTTTGATCCTGCAACGGCCACGCAGACCGTGAACCGCTGGATCATCTCGGAAACGGCCAAGATCCGTGCCGATGTGGACGAAGCGCTGGCCGCTTACCGCTTCAACGACGCGGCGCATGGTTTGTATGCCTATGTCTGGGGCAAGGTCTGCGACTGGTATGTGGAATTTTCCAAGCCGCTCTTGAATGCGGAAGACCCTTCAGTGGTGGCCGAAACCCGCGCCACCATGGCCTGGGTGATCGACCAGTGTCTGGTCCTTTTGCACCCGATCATGCCTTTCATCACCGAGGAGCTGTGGACGCAGATTGCTCCGCGCAAGACGATGCTGATCCATGCCGACTGGCCTGAATATGGCGCGGAACTGGTGGATGAAGACGCTGCGCGTGAAATGAACTGGGTGATTTCGCTGATCGAAAACATCCGCTCGGCGCGGTCGCAGATGCATGTCCCCGCCGGTCTGAAAATCCCGGTGATCCAGCAGGAACTGGATGCAGCGGGGCGCAAGGCGCTTGCAGAGAATATCGGCCTGGTTCAGAAAATGGCGCGCGTGGACAGCATCACCGAAATGGCGGACCTGCCCAAAGGCTGCATCACGGTGGCGGTTGACGGGGGAACCTTTGCCCTGCCCCTTGCCGATATCATTGACGTGAATGAGGAAATTGCGCGGCTGGAGAAGACGCTGGGCAAGCTCGGCAAAGAACTCGGCGGATTGCGCGGTCGGTTGAAAAACCCGAAATTTTCCGAAAGCGCCCCGGCAGAGGTGGTGGCAGAAACCCGCGCGAACCTCGCGGCACGCGAAGCCGAGGAAGAGGTTTTGAAAACCGCGCTCGACCGGTTGAAAGAGATCGACTAAGGCGTTTCCGGTTATTGTTGGATCACAGCAATAACTGAAACGCTTTAATTACCAAGAATATCTAGAAAGCCGGGTTTAGCGCCCGGCTTTTTGTTTGTTTCAAGGGGCTTTGCCCCTCACCTCTTCGAGGCTCACCCCAGAGTATTTGAGCCAAGAAGAAAGCAGGGCTTGTCCCCAATCGTTGCGGCTGCTCTAACTGGGGCATGACCAAAATCTATGCCCGCCTCACCCCGCTCGCCGACAGTTTGCCTGCTTCTGTTCCTTTTGTCGGGCCGGAGGCGCAGGAGCGGGCGCGCGGGCGGGCATTTCTGGCCCGTTTGGGGGCCAATGAAAATGTTTTTGGCCCCTCGCCAAAGGCCGTTGCGGCAATGCAGGCGGCTGCTAGCGAGGCTTGGATGTATGGCGATCCGGAAAGTCATGAGCTGCGCCATGCACTGGCAGCGCATCATGGGATCGCGGCGGAGCACATCATGGTTGGTGAAGGGATTGATGGGTTGCTGGGCTATCTGGTCCGGTTGCTGATCGGTCCGGGTGACAAGGTTGTCACCTCAGAAGGGGCGTATCCGACCTTTAATTACCACGTTGCCGGATTTGGCGGCGCATTGGTCACGGTGCCTTATTGCGATGATCATGAGGACCCGGAGGCACTGGTGGCAAAGGCAACTGAAACCGGGGCCAAGCTGGTTTATCTTGCCAATCCCGACAACCCGATGGGGAGCTGGCATGACGGCCCCCGTGTACAGGCCATGATTGAGGCCCTGCCGGAAGGCTGCCTGCTGGTGCTGGATGAGGCCTACGCAGAGTTCGGGCCGGACGGCATGATGCCGGATCTGGTCCCCGAAGATCCGCGCGTCATTCGTTTCCGCACCTTTTCAAAGGCCTATGGGCTGGCAGGTGCGCGGGTGGGATACGCCATTGCAGCCAAACCGCTGATCACAGCCTTCAACAAGATCCGCAACCATTTCGGTATGAGTAGGATCAGTCAGGCGGGGGCGCTGGCCGCGCTTGAAGATCAGGACTACCTCAGGCAGACTCTGGACAATGTTGCGGCCGCCCGCCGTCGCATCGGTGACATTGCGGTGGCCAATGGGTTGACCGCCTTGCCTTCGGCCACGAATTTCGTGTCCATTGACTGTGGGCATGATGGCGCATTTGCCCTGGATCTGGTAGCGGCTTTGATCGCACGGGACATCTTTGTCCGCATGCCTTTTGCCGCGCCGCAAAACCGCTGCATTCGCGTCTCTGCCGGCCGCCCCGAAGACCTTGACGCGTTTGGAGCAGCCCTGCCTGATGCCTTGCAGGCGCTGCAAAACACCTGATCCAGCCCATCCCGGCGGGTCCGTGCCCCAAATCAGGGTCGTTTGCCCCAGCAAGCACATTCCCGCGCGGGCGTCTTCAACATGGGGAGCTGAGCGCCATTCCATTGCCATACACGCCTTTGCTTCAAGGACGACACAGTTGTGTTGCTCAAACATGCAAACCCGTTTGAGCGGTTTACAATCTCTGCGATGCGCACGCGCTTGTCTGCCCCTCATGAAAAAGCTACACCGGATACGAGTTTACGGAGCAGGCGATGCTGTCGAGTTTATATGCCAAGATCAGATCCAGAGACCGGGCGTGGAAACGCAGCATCGGCCCTGATATCTCGACCCCCGCATTGCGACGCAACGGGCGGCTTTATTGCGCGGTGATCGACCATTCCTACATTCGCCGTTTCATCCCGAACCGTTACAAACTGTCCGACGAGGCCTGGCGCTCCAACCAACCTGACCCTGTGCATTTTCCGCGCCTGGCCGAAATCGGCATCAAATCGGTGATCAATCTGCGCGGGGCGCGGCCCTATCCCTATTATTCCTTCGAAAAAGAGGCCTGCGCCGATTATGGCATGGCGCTTTATGACCTGCAGCTGAATGCCAAGCGCCTTTTGTCGCGTGAGATTTATCTGGAGCTATTTGATCTGATGGACAAGGTCGAAAAGCCGATGCTGATCCATTGCAAATCAGGAGCAGACCGCACCGGTCTGGCCGCCGCCTTTTACCTGATCGACTATATGGGGGCCCCGGTCGAAGAGGCTGCCAGACAGCTTTCAATCAAATATGCGCATCAAAGCTGGACCAAGGCCGGTATTCTGGATCACATGATTGCCGCCTATGCTGCACATATCAAAACTCAGCCCATGCCGATCCGTGACTGGATCCGGGATCACTATGACCCTGAAACCCTGACCGCCTCGTTTCAGGCCAACCGAAAGATGTACCCCAACCGATGAGTGACACCACCCGTGATCCGATGATCCGCTGGCTCTGGCGCGACTATCTGCGCGCCTATCGCCTTCCTTTGATTGTGGCCGTCCTGCTGATGGCGCTGGAAGGGTCGGCCCTTGGCGCCTTGAGTTACATGATCCAACCCATGTTTGACACCGCTTTTTCTGGCGGAACCACCGGGTCGATTGCGCTGGTTGCGATCCTTGTTGCCGGCATTTTCATCATGCGCGCCATTTCCGCCTTCGGGCACAAGGTTCTGATGGTCTATGTGGGTCAACAGGTGGCAGCCCGGCTGCAGGGGGACATGGTTGCGCATATGCTGACACTTGACAGCAGCTATTTCCGCGACAATTCACCCGGCACCCTGATGGAGCGCGTGCGTGGGGATGTGCAGGCCACCGCCAATATCTGGGAGGTCATCCTGTCCGCCCTCGCCCGCGACGTGGTGTCCTTGATTGCACTTTTGGGGGTTGCGCTCTGGATTGACTGGCTTTGGGTCCTGATCGCCGTGGCCGCAGCCCCCATTCTGATCCTGCCCATGAACATCCTGCAAAAGAAAGTGCGCAAGACCACACGTAACAGTCGCACGGCGGCGGCGCAGATCTCGACCCGCCTGGATGAACTGTTTCACGGTATTAATCAGGTCAAGCTGACAGGGACCGAAGATCGGGAAGAAAACCGGATCGTCACGAATATCCAGAAATATGCGGGGCTGCATCTGAAAAGCCAGGCCAACCGCTCCGGCATCATCGCCATGGTCGACATCATTGCCGCTGTCGGTTTCTTTGGCGTGCTGTTCTATGGCGGGCTGCAGATCGTGGATGGCGACAAGACCGTGGGCGAGTTCATGTCTTTCTTCACCGCCATGGCGCTGGTGTTTGACCCGTTGCGCAATCTTGGCAAGGTGTCCGGCGCCTGGCAGGCGGCACTGGCCAGCCTTGAACGGATCCGGGAAATCTTCGACACCAAACCCACCATCACCTCGCCCGCGGCGCCAAAAGGTCTGGCGCACCCCGCGCGTGATGCGGATATTGAGCTGAAAAACGTGAACTTCTCCTATGGCGACACACCGGTTCTGCGCGGTGCAAGCTTCACGGCCAAGGCAGGTCAGACCACCGCGCTTGTCGGGGCCTCCGGGGCGGGGAAAAGCACGGTTTTCAACCTTCTGACCCGACTGGCCGACGCCGATAGCGGGGCCATCACCATTGGCAAGGCGGATGTCACCTCACTGCCGCTGGAGCAGTTGCGCGGGCTGTTTTCCGTGGTCAGCCAAGAGGCCCTTCTGTTTGACGAAACCCTGCGTGACAATATCCTGATGGGGCGTGAAACCGTAGACGAAGCCCTGCTGAACCACGCCCTCAAGGCCGCCCATGTGGATGACTTCCTGCCCCGTATGGAGAACGGCCTTGATACGCAGGCCGGGCCGCGTGGCTCCAACCTCTCTGGCGGTCAGCGCCAGCGGATCGCCATAGCCCGCGCCGTCCTGCGTGACGCCCCCGTCCTGCTGTTGGACGAGGCGACCTCGGCACTGGATGCGAAGTCCGAGAAGCTGGTGCAGGAGGCTCTGGACGAGCTGTCACAGGGCCGCACCACCCTGGTCATTGCCCACCGTCTTTCTACCATTCAGGCGGCGGACAAGATTGTCGTGATGGATCAGGGACAAGTGGTGGATCAGGGCACCCATGAAGAGCTGCTTGAACGGGGTGGTATTTACGCCCAGCTCCATGCGTTGCAATTCAAGGATAGCGGCCCCACAGCTGAAGAGGCCGCCTCCCGCAAGCTCCGCCAGCAGAAAAAGGTGGATACCCCCAAAAGATTCAGCCTCAAACGCCTGTTTGGCTTTGGGCGCAGCTAAAGGACGCAACATGAGCAATTCTGCCCAACGCACGGTGCTGCGCATTTCCGGCGCGGACCGGGTGCCCTTTTTGCAAAACCTTGTCACCAATGACGTGGACCGGCTGGAAAATGGCATGGTCTATGCGGCCCTTCTGACCCCACAGGGCAAATATATTGCCGATTTCCTGCTGATCCCGGCCGGTGACAGCATTCTTCTGGATGTGAACCGCGATTTTGCCAAAGCTCTGACCCAGCGACTGAACATGTATCGGCTGCGCGCCGATGTCCAAATCGAAGAGACCTCCCTCTCTCCCTCTCGCGGTCTGGGCCCGGCCCCGGAGGGGGGCTTTGTCGATCCGCGCCACCCGGATCTGGGCTGGCGCAGCTATGATGGCCGCCCCTCGGAAGAGGTGGATTGGGATGCAATCCGCGTGGCACATGTCATCCCGGAAACTGGCATTGAGCTAGGGCCGGACAGCTATATCCTTGAGGCTGGTTTCGAACGGCTGCATGGGGTGGATTTCCGCAAAGGCTGCTATGTGGGCCAGGAGGTTACGGCGCGGATGAAACACAAGACCGAGCTGCGCAAAGGGCTGGTGCAGGTCGCAATCACGGGCACCGCCCCCGTGGGCAGCGAGATCACCTCGGACGGAAAAGCGGCCGGTACGCTGTTCACCCAATCCGGTGACCGGGCGATTGCCTATCTGCGGTTTGACCGCGCCCAAGGTGAGATGCAGGCCGGGGATGCCAGGATCCTGTGGAGCAACTGAACGCCACGTATGGCAGCAAATCTGGCAAAGGGGCGCTGCCCCTCGCCTCTTCGAGGCTCACCCCGAGGTATTTCCGGCAAGAAAAAAGCAGGCGCCGGTGGTGAGGAGTGATCAGAGGGAGCCCCCAAATCGTGGCGTTTGCGGCGCATAGGCCCAATGCCCCGAGGGAATGCCGTCCAGCGTCCAATCACCGATGCGATAGCGGATCAGGCGCAAGGTCGGATGTCCCACCGCTGCTGTCATCCGTCGCACCTGGCGGTTTCGCCCCTCTCGAATGGTGAGTTCGATCCAGCTATCGGGGACGGATTTGCGTTCCCGAATGGGGGGGATGCGTGGCCAGAGGGTTTTGGGTTCATCCATCAGGCGCGCCTTGGCGTGGCGGGTACGCCCGTCTTTCAGGTCAACCCCTTTCCGAAGTGCATTTAGCGCGTCTTCATCCGGGATCCCTTCAACCTGCGCCCAATAGGTTTTTTCTAGCTTAAACTTCGGATTGGCAATCTTGGCCTGAAGACCCCCATTGTCCGTCAACACCAGCAGGCCCTCGCTGTCGCGATCCAGACGCCCTGCCGCGTAAACCTTGGGGATATTGATGTAGGTCGACAGGGTCTCACGCGGACTGCCTTCAGTGCCTTTGTCGGTAAATTGCGACAAGACGTTGAAAGGTTTATTGAACAGGATGGTTGTCATGGCGGTCCTCAAAAACCAAAAAGGCAGGGCCTACAGCCCTGCCTTTCTTGCATGTCATCACGCGAAGGCTCAGGCGCGCTCCGAATATTCCATGGTCTCGGTGTTGACCACAATCGCCTCGCCGGTTCCCACGAAGGGCGGCACCATCACGCGCACACCATTGTCCAGCAGCGCGGGTTTGAACGAGTTGGCAGCAGTCTGACCTTTGACGACCGGTTCGGTCTCCTCAATCGTGCAGGTCACTTTCTGAGGCAAGGTCGCATTCAGCGCCTCAGCTTCATAAAACTCCACCACGATGGTCATGCCGTCTTGCAAAAACGGGCGCCGTTCCCCCAGCAGGTCCGCCGGGATCTGGTTCTGCTCATAGGTTTCCGTGTCCATGAAGATCAGCATGCCGTCATCTTCATAGAGGAACTGCTGGTCTTTCTGCTCAAGGCGCACGCGCTCAACCTTGTCCGCGGAGCGGAACCGTTCGTTCAGCTTCGAGCCATTGCGCAGGTTTTTCAGCTCGACCTGCGCGAACGCGCCGCCTTTTCCGGGTTTCACGTGATCGACCTTCACAGCCGCCCAAAGGCCGCCATTATGCTCCAGCACATTACCTGGGCGAATTTCATTACCGTTGATCTTGGGCATGTTAATTGACCTTTAAGAGGTTGTAATTCGTTGCTGTGCACCTATATCTTGGCGGTCTTGCCCATGCAAGACAACGATATCCTGATCTGGGGCGCGGGGCATGCAATCCTGCACATGTTTAACGCTTTGTAACAGCCATGCGACAAGAGCATGGCAGCCATGCGCCACAAGGGATACCGAATCGCGGCGAAAAAGCCATATTGGCCGAACGCCTTGGGAGCGCAAGAGCAAGAATATAAAAAAGGACAACGCATGTTGGACTCCGTAGACGGTACTGCATTCAACCACGAACAGGGCAACCGCGCGCGCAAACTTTTTGCCGCCGTTGTTCTGGCTGCCCTCGACGATGCGATTGCAGATGACAAGAAATACGGCAATGGGCCGGATCAGATCGCCCGCTGGGCCCGTTCGCGGGACGGGCGTGAAGTGCTGAGCTGTGCCGGCATCGACCCGAATGAACGGGTGGTCAAGGGCCTGATGGAATTTGTTGGCAAAGGGATCCGCACCTCGGTTGCCCTGTCACGCGAAGAAAGCGAGCGCCGCAACGCGCTGGCCGCTGAAGCCGCCTGATCTGGCGCCTTTCAGACTTGGAAATACGCACCCTTTCGGGGGTGCGTTTTCTTTTGTCGCTCTCTTCACCTTGCCCGTCGCCAAAAGGCTGGGCAGCGCGGCCAAAACCCCCTAAGGATCTGGCATGACAAAATCCATCATGATCCAGGGCGCGGGCTCAAACGTTGGCAAATCCATGCTGGTGGCAGGGATTGCACGTGCTTTTGTGAAACGAGGCCTCAGGGTCGCCCCGTTCAAACCGCAAAACATGTCAAACAATGCCGCCGTCACCATTGATGGCGGAGAGATCGGTCGCGCCCAGGCGCTGCAGGCGCGGGCCTGCGGTCTTCCCCCGGTGGTGGACATGAACCCGGTGCTTTTGAAGCCGGAGACCGACACTGGTGCCCAGGTGATTGTGCAGGGGAAACGTCTGACCACGCTCAGGGCACGGGATTATGGCAAGATGAAATCCAGCCTGATGCCGAAGGTTCTGGAAAGCTTCAACCGTTTGAAATCAGAGGCGGATCTTCTCCTTGTCGAAGGTGCAGGAAGCCCGGCAGAGGTCAACCTGCGCGCGGGCGACATTGCCAATATGGGGTTTGCAGAAGCGGCGGACCTGCCGGTGGTGCTGGCCGGTGACATTGACCGCGGCGGGGTGATTGCCCAACTGGTTGGCACCCATGCGGTTCTGCCGCCTGCAGACCGTGACCGGATCAAGGCTTTTCTGGTGAACAAGTTTCGCGGGGATGTGACCCTGTTTGCCGAGGGTGCCGCCGAAATTGCAGACCGCACCGGATGGGCCGATCTCGGCACCCTGCCCTGGTTTGCCGATGCCTGGCGCCTGCCTGCCGAAGATGTGCTCGACATTACCACCCGTCAGGGCGGCACGTTCAAAATCGTGGTCCCGAAACTTGGGCGCATTGCCAATTTCGACGACCTCGACCCGTTGGTAAACGAACCGGATGTCACGGTTGAGATCATCGAGCCGGGCCGACCCCTGCCCCTTGATGCCGACCTGATCCTGATCCCCGGTTCAAAATCCACGATCGCGGATTTGGCCGAGTTTCGCGCACATGGCTGGGACATTGATCTATCGGCCCATATCCGGCGCGGTGGCGATGTTTTGGGAATTTGCGGCGGCTATCAGATGCTGGGACGCGAAATCCGGGATGACGATGGGATTGAAGGCCCTCCGGGACGGGTTCCGGGGCTTGGCCATCTGGACGTTGTCACCCGACTGGAACCCAAAAAGACCCTCGCCCTGACCACCGCCATGGACCGGATCAGCGGCGAAACGGTGGAGGGATATGAAATCCATCTTGGCCAAACCGATGGCGCGGATTGCAACCGGGCCTGGCTGGACATCGGTGCACGCCGCGAGGGGGCGATGAATGAAACCGGGCGGGTGCGCGGTTGCTATCTGCACGGGTTGTTTTCAGCGGATGGCTTCCGACGCCATTACCTGCAATCGCTTGGCGCAACAGTGACGCCGAACGGGTATGAAGCGCAGGTAGAGGCCACACTTGACGCTCTGGCTGATCATGTCGAGGCTCATCTGGACCTCGATATGCTTTACGATCTGGCGCAGTAACGCCTTACTCAAGAGAGCGGAGGGTCAGGGCGCGTTCCACTTCGCGGCGCACCAGACGGCGCACGTTGCGGGTAATCTTTTCCCCCACCGCCCCCTGCAGCTCTTCACGAACCAGACGCATCACCAGGTCACGCAGCATATCTTCGTCAATCAGGTCGGTCTCCGCCTGATCCTCTGCAAAGAGCGTCGTGTCCTCATCATCCGCAGAAGCCGCCTCGGCCACACCGTCGATATTTTTGTCTTCTTCAATGAAGGCGGCAAGTTCCGCGTCCAAGTCGTCCAAGTCCTGATTTGATACCGGCGTCTCGTCCTGCTCATGAGAGGGCGCGCTGTCCGGTTGTGCCGCATCCATGTGGGTCTGCGCGCGGCGGCGCAGGAAAATACCCGGCCCCAGATCCTCGACCGCATCCCCCAGATCGGGTTCAAATTCGACGTGGCTGTCATTCACCGCGGCTTCAAGCTCCGCCACGCGATGCTCCAAGCCTGAATTATCCTCGACCTCACTGGCCGCGGCGTCAGACGTCATGTCCTCCACACTCGCCACGACGACAGTGGTTTCCTCTGATGCCTCCGGTTCAGCCTGTGCGCTGGTCGAGACAAATGCGTCCTCAGCTGGATCGAGGCTCTCACCGCCTTCCGCTCCCTCAACCGCATCACCCTGCGGGGCCGCAAAGGTGGGGTGATCTTCGGCAAGGTCGCCCGCATCCGTCGGAGACTGCTCCAGTACACCAACGCCGCCCTCTCCCTGATCACTCTCAACCGCAGGCTCTGGCGTCACCTCATGACCGTTCTGCTCCATCCCGGCCTCAAGGCGCGGGTCCGAAAACGCCTCATCCGTGGGAACATCCCCCTCTTCCGCGCCGGGATCTTCAACCGTGTCTGCGATCCCATCCTCCTGCGCAAGGTTGAGGGGGCGATGCAGGAACATGACATCATCATCGGTCTGGGTTGGGAAGTCCTCAGCATCGCCTCGCCCCTCCGCGACCTCATCACTGTCCACCAGAAAGGCGTCTTCCATCACCTCATGTATCGCGTCTTCCGACACCGGGGTTTCCGTGCGCTCTGGCGCATCCATCCCTGTTGTATTCTCATGCACGCGAAAGGCAGGTGTCAGGACGAGTTTGTCGACAGTTTCAGTTGAGGGCACGCGCCCCTGAGATTGGCCTTGGGCGCTCTGTCCGGATCCATTCAGGCCAGATCCATTCAGGCCGGATCCATTCTGGCCTGCAGGCTGGGGGGCCGGATTTTCCGAGACGAGACGACGGATCGAAGACAGGACATCTTCGATATCTGCGTTGGAAACGGGATCTGACATGCCTGACTACCTGCTATAAACTGTTATTTTTCCCGGTCCCGCCGGGATTTACCGGGTCAGTTTACAGGGCGGGCTTGATTCTCACAACAGAGCTTAGGCGCAGCTCCCCGCGCCCAAAATGTTGGAATGCACCGCTTATCAATCTGGCCGTTTCAACCTGGACAGTGCAATCACTGCCGCCCAAGGATCGAAATAATCGCATCCAGGCGCTCGCCCTGAGGGCTGATCTTACGCACGGGTGCGTTGCGCACAGCGTTATAATAGGCCTCTGCATCATAGCTGACGACACCGAGGTTCAGGTGTTCCGCCGTCAACAGCCCCATCGAGGCGAGCAGCGAATACGCCGCAAGATAGCGGCTCGACTGGGCGGAGATCCGCGCGGCCTCGGCATTGCGCAGCGCCTGTTCGGCATTCAGCACATCCAGCGTCGTGCGTGAGCCAAGCGTAGCTTCCTCACGGGTGCCGCGCAAGGCAACCCGGCCTGCCCGGATCTGACGGTCCGTTGCCTCAAGGCTGGCAGTGGCAATGGCCATCTGCGACCAGGCATTTGCGACCTCCTGATCAACGGCAAGACGGGCCAGCTGCAATGCTAAACGGGCCTGTTCAGCCTGTGCAATCGCCTTACGGTAGGTCGCGGACTGGCGCCCACCTGCGTAAAGGTCCCCACTAAGGGACAGACCAATCTCATTGTTGAAATTGGCCCCGATGCCATCATCAATCCGGTCGGTCAATGTGGTTGATGCCCCAACGCGCAAAGAGGGTTTCATCGCAACCCTCGCCCGCTCGATCCCGAGATCCGCGGCGGCCACCTGATACTGGGCTGCCCGGATATTGGGGTGCCGAGCACGGGCAATGGATTGCGCCTCACTCAGAGATTTTGCGGTTTTCGGGAAAGGGGGCGTGCCGGGCATGCTGTTGGGCAAATGACCGATGGCGGCGCGATATTCCTCGCGGGCGATGGCCCGCTGCCCCTGCGCAGCCACTTCATCCGCGCGGGCCGAGGCAAGACGGGCCTGTGCGTTGGCCACATCTGTCTGCGTGACCTCTCCGACTTCGAACCGATCCTGGGCCGCGCGTAATTCCTGCGTCAGGACCCGAACAGAATTAGCCTGCAGGGTTGCATTCTCATTGGCGGAACGGACATTCAGAAACGCCTGCACCGCCCGCAACAGAACATTCTGCTCGACCCCGACAAGCGCCTCACGGGTGGCAAGCACAATCTGCTTCTGCGCCTCGACACCCATCTGGCTGCGACCAAAATCATAAAGCAGCAAGCTTGCACTCAGTTCCGCACTATTGGCACGACCGCTGGGCGCAGGTCCTGCCCCATCAATGTCCTTCCAACCATGGGACAGGGAATACTGGATCACCGGTCGCAGCGCGGAGAGGGCAATTGCCACATCCTCATCCGCTGCCCGCAACACGGCCTGGTTCTGCTGCAAAAGGCCGCTGTTCTTATAGGCAGAGGCCATGGCGTCCGCCAGGCTCTCAGCCCAGGCCCCCTGTGTCATGGCCATAATTGCGGCCGCAGTTACCCCAGCAAATTTTCCTTTGAAACCCATGATATATTCACTTTTCTCAAGTTTGCATTTGGTAAGGGGCAACCTTTGCCGCGGTCGGTCAGAGGACGAAGGCGCGGACCGCTTCGAACCCGGACACCACCGGCGCCCCTGCATTAAACGCGTGGCGCCAAACAATGGAGCCATCCATCTTATAACCGATACGCACGGTGCCGAGTTTTCCGTCGGCGAAAATGGCCGCCATACGCCCGCCATCCTTGAGCTGCTCCAGAAGAGCATCCGGAACCTGCTCAACGGCACCCTGAACGATAATCACGTCATAGGGGCCGTTTTTGGCGTTCCCCTCGGACGGCTCCCCCTGAATGACGGCAACATTATCGGCGCCGAATTCCGACAGTTTGGACTGGGCATCCGCTGCCATGCTTTCATCGCTTTCCACCGCGACGACAAAATCGGCAAGACGGGCCAGAACCGCGGCGCTGTAGCCAAGGCCGCAGCCCAGGTCCAGAACCAGCTCATCCGACTGGATATCCAGCGCGTCCAGCATCTTGGCCAGTGTACGCGGCTCAAGCACCACGCGGCCAGCACCCAAGTCGATATTCTCGCCCATATAGGCAGCTTCACGCTTGGCATCCGGTACGAAATCTTCGCGGGGGACGGACAGCATCGCATCAATGATCGGAAACTTGGTCACATCAGAGGGGCGCACCTGCGTGTCCACCATCATTGTACGGCGAGCGGCAAAGTCGGTCATGGTCGAGCCTTCTTGTTCTGGAACATCCCGTTCCTATTGCCATAGATAGAATAAACGGGCAATCCCACAAGGGGCGAACTGTCGCGCCACCCGCCTTATTTTGCAAACCTTTCATCTCTGAGCGAATTTTGAAAATTTTCTCTGCTCGATCGTCCTGGCCAATAGTTCTGGCCGATGGCCCTACCCGATTGTCATGACCGATTTCTTCGCCGGACTGCCCTGCTGGACGTCGCATGCCTGACAGGCATTCTTTGCCAGCCGCAAAATGCAAACCAACAGGCACATTTTGGTCTTGCCTACATGGAAGAAGACAAATAGTAAGTGCGTCAGGATCAACAGCCTGCACCACGGGCTGCTTCATTGTCCTTGGAATGGCGAGTTGGCGGAGTGGTGACGCAGCGGATTGCAAATCCGTGTACACCGGTTCGATTCCGGTACTCGCCTCCAATAAAATCAATGACTTGCGTCATCTTCACTCTCCTTCACTGCCACTTTTGAAACAACCGTTGAAACTTTCACGTTTCGGTCTTGCTTCGTTCCATTTGATTTCTAGCCTCTTGAGCGCGCTTCGCGAGCTCTCTTTGCCGGATCGGCCCACCGTATTTTTTCAGCATCTCAACGCCTGAGTGACCGGTGACGGCCTTGACCATCTCGTCATCACATCCAGCCAGATAAAGTTCGATCGTCGCGTTTTTCCTCAGCCCGTGCGTTTTGTAGTAGCTCGCCTTCTCGTGTTTCATCTTCTTTTTGATGGTGCGCATTTCCTCCGCAACGATCCGGTAGCTCACTGGCCGCCCCTTCGCGTCGGTCACAACAGTGCCGTCTGTTCGCGCAATTCCGTCGAGATGGGCCTTGAGGCGGTCGGTTAGCGGGATCCACAACGGCTTGTCGGTTTTGCCCTGCGTGAAATCGAAACCTTCATCGGAAAAGTGCTCCCATTTCATCTTCACGACATCGCCAATGCGCTGGCCTGTTCCAACGCAAAGCTCATAGACCAGCCGTGCCCGCTTTGAAGCTAGCGCTTCAAACTCTGCGCGAACATCATCTGGCCAAGGCTCCCAGCCGTCGCTCTGCTGCTTGAAGAGCGGAATGCCTTTCGCTGGATTGCCGTGCTCCTTCTTGATGTAGCCAATCAATCGTGCGTGGTTCATCAAGACGACCATGACCTGGACGAGATAGTTGGCCTGCCGCCAGTGATCCGCATTGGCGCGGTGCAATTCGTAGATGTGATGGGTTTCGATCCTGGCCGGGTCTTTGTCGGCCCAGATCTCACGAATGTGGCTGATATACCGCCGATAATCGGACCTCGTCCGAGGCTTCAGCTTCTTATAGGCGTCGCTCTCGTAGTAGCTAAGAATCAGCGCCTCAAAATTGCGCTTCACCGGCGCTGGCGCTGGTTTTCCCTTCAGCAAGCGATTGTAGTGATCCCAGAATTCAGGCGTGCCCGCTTCCTCTTGCATCATGACCGAGATGCCGCGCGATCGCCGGATGAACCGGAGATACCCCCTGTCATTATAGACGTATTTTGGCAGGCTCTTGCGGGTCATTCGCCCATTCTCAAGTCACTGTTGAGAAAGTCGTCTGCGGCCTCGGGCGCGATCATGTTGGCATCGACGATGACACTGCCATCAGGCTTGATCTCAAACTTCGCGCGCTGCCAACCTGCTTCCCGCGCCTCGCGGATGAAGGCCGAGGCTGCCTGTTTCGCTTTTGTCTGTACACTTGCTTTGGTCATCGTATCGGCACCCCTCTCACTTCATTAACAACGCGCATTATCACCCTGATCCATAGTGATTTTTCCAAATGCACTAGGTTCAGAACGTCTGTCCTTTGCCGCGCGAATGGCGCGGATCACTTCTGAATTTTGGGAGTTTCCATTGCGATCTGACTCCGCCTTGATCCACTCTTTGAGCTCTTGCGGAAGCCGAAGCTGCATTGGTTTACGACTCTTCATGAAACGCCTCCAGGTTGAAACCACAACCTGTTAGTGGCACTTAGCCACTATTGCGTCAATTGCTTTTTATGGCACAGTGCCACTATGCCAGAACAAAGCTCTCAAAATCAGGATAAATTCATCGTGCGTCTGCCAGACGGCCTGCGCGATCGAATACGCCTCGCGGCTGAGGCTAACCATCGCAGCATGAATGCTGAGGTCGTTGCCCTCCTCGAAGAAAACTATCCGGCTCCTGTGCCGGAAAACGTCACCGATCCTGCTGCAAGGCTTCTTTATTGGCTTGCCAAAAGAATACGACGCAGAACGCCCAAACCCGGGTCGGCCAGGGAGCGCCAAGCGACGCTCTACGAAACAATTGCCAACGAAATAGTAACTCGGATGGTCGCTATTGAACGCGGCGATGCGAAGAACGAGCGCGGCTAAGCACGCAGGAAAGAGCTCGAATTGATTGAGTGGATTATTGGAACGGCCGTACTCGGCGGCTTGCTATTTGGCGGCAAAGGGCAATCGAAGGACCGCAGCCCCAAATTGGCACGCACTAGCTTAAAGCTAGTGGAGCCAGCGCTTACAATAGCCAAAGACTCTAAATACTCCGCTTGGCGAGCAAAGTGGGAAGGCGAAGTTGACCCAGATAGGTGGGTACCTAAAGGTGCGGCCGAGAGCATTATCCGACGCTTTCCACCATTTAAGAACGGGAGCGAAGAAGCTGAACCCACTTCGCAGCATCCACATTTTCAGAAGGCTCTTGCAAGGGAGTTCGATGCGGCCAACGCCGCTTTTGGCAAAAAACAGAAAGAGCGATTGAGCGAATTTTTTTCTTCAGTCGAGCGGAATCCTCTCACCGATGAGCAAATGGATTGCTGCATCTGCATGGACAACGCGCTCCAAATCGTTGCCGCTGCAGGATCTGGGAAAACATCAACTATCGTTGCACGTGTCGGGTATGCGCTAAAGGAAGGCTTGGCCCCACCTGAGGAGATTTTGATTCTTGCGTTCAACCGATCCGTAAAGGACGAACTGGAAGCTCGCATCAAAGAACGGCTTGGTGGTTTTCCCAATGCTCAACGCATTAATGTAAAGACATTCAATGCTTTCGGCCTGGAGATAATCGGAAAGAGCACCGGGCGAAAGCCGAGGTTGGCTGACTGGGTTGAACCTGGCAATGACGTTCAGGCCATCTCAGACATTGTAGAAGACCTTCGCCAACGCGATCCCCGCTTCCGGCTTGACTGGGACCTGTTCAGAACGGTCTACGGTCGCGGCATCGATGAGTGGGACAACCTCAAACAACCGCAAACCGACGTAACAGGTAAAGGCAGCATTCCAACCGCAGACGGGAAACTGGTTAAGAGCCAAGAAGAGCGCATGATCTGCGATTTTCTCTTCTACCACGGCGTGCCATATGAGTACGAACGAGTATACGAACACGACACTGCAACAGCAGAGCACTCCCAATACCATCCTGACTTCTATTACCCCCATTTGAACCTCTATCACGAGCATTTTGCGCTAGACGCGGATGGCAAGGCACCGGCCCATTTTTCCGGCGATTATGTTTCGGGTGTCCTCTGGAAAAGGGAGCTACACGACGAAAAAGGAACCCAGCTATTCGAAACCACCTCGCATGGCTTGCGAAACGGTAACGACCTAGATCGGCTGAAATCCGAACTGGAGAAACACGGCGAAGTTCTGGAGTTCGACGAAAACCGCAAATCCACCGGCCAAGAGCCAATTCCAACCAAGCAACTAGCCTCGACGATCCGTGCTTTCCAGCAGCATGTCAAAAGCAATGGACTGAGCCCGAAGAACTTGCACCGGAAGATTGCTGATCATGAGCGTGGCCACCGCGACCGGCTAACGCGCTTCGTTAAACTCTACGAAAGAGTCGCCGAGGAATGGCAGCAGCGTCTTGCTGCCGAAAACTGCATCGATTTCGATGACATGTTGCTCGATGCAATCAAGCACCTGAAAGAAGGGACATATCAAAGCCCCTTCAACATGGTTCTTGCGGACGAGTTTCAGGATGTTTCTCAGGCTAAGTTGCGTTTACTCAAAGCCCTCATAGAAAGCGCAGGGACTTCCGCAAGCTTGTGCGTTGTTGGCGACGACTGGCAAGGTATCAATCGTTTCGCTGGTGCCGATATTTCCGTTATGACCGGTTTCGCCCGAACATTCCCGAACGCCACACAGCTCACACTAAGCAAAACGTTCCGATGCCCTCAGGTTTTGTGCGAAGCATCCAGCGACTTCATCCAGAAGAATCCGATCCAAATAAAAAAGTCTGTTGAAACCACCAACACTTATGAAAGAGCCGGGCTTCATACATTTGCAGCCGAGACGATGAGTGGCGCTCTTGAGCGCATCGAGAAAGATCTTAGGCAGCTGCATGGTGCCGCCAAAAATGGCCAGCTTGACGTGCCCGACGGCAACAAAATCACCATCATGCTCTTGGGCCGTTATCACAAGGATAAGCCCGCCAGCTTCAACAGTTGGAAGCGCGCCTATGGCGATCAACTTGAGCTCAGTTATTCTACTGCCCATGCCGCAAAAGGCCTCGAGGCTGACTATGTGATGCTTCTCAACGTCACCGAAGGCTTGATGGGTTTTCCAAGCCAAATCGTTGACGACCCTGCATTGCAGCTCGCGATGCCAGAGCCCGATGACTTCCCACTGGCTGAGGAGCGCCGCCTTTTCTATGTTGCCCTGACACGCGCCCGCCGACAAACGCGTATCTATACATTGCAGGACAAGCCTTCGCGGTTTGTCGTCGAGCTCGCCAAAGACGGGCACACCGAGATCAAAAGCGAAAAGGCTACGTTGAAGGTCTGCCCAAAATGCGGGGCTGGCACACTCAGCCAAAAGAACGGACGATTTGGACCGTTTGAAACGTGCAGCGCGCATCCAGAATGTGATTATACCAAGCGACTACTTTCGGTTGGTAGAGGCGGCGCTTCTGCGGCGAAATCCATTCGACTAAAAGACCCCATAGCTGAAGGGGCGAAATGTCCAACATGCAGTCAAGGCACCATGGTTCTCCGACTGGGGCAAAATGACGAACCTTTCCTTGGGTGCTCCTCCTTCCCTCGTTGTCGAACAACAGCACAAGTCACCAAACGGCAAAACGGGAACGGAAAAAGGGGCACTAGGCCTTAGTAGGCCACCCATTCATATCCGTGGTTGCCCTCGTGATCTTCCCATTCGACACCGACCCCGCGCCGCCAATTTGATGATGAACATCGCCGCGACGGCAGAACCCATTGTGGGGCGGCGGCTGGTGTCGTGCGTTGCCAGCCGAATTCGCCCTGCGTACCGTAGGTCCCGAGGCGCATGTTGTAGCTCTCAGAGCAATCATCGTCGCGACCGCGATCGCGATGGCTGTAGTACCGCACATCCCAGACGCGGATCGAGCGGACAAAATCAAACTCCAGACCGCTGATATCGATATCGGCACCGCCTTCAGCCACCTGAGCCTGAATAACTTGGGCGAGTGTCTGGCCATTGTGGTTGCTGGCCTCCCAGATCTTTGGGGCCACGCTTTGCAAAGGCGTGCGCTCAGAAACGCCCATAGGGCAGCGCCAGATTTGCAAAGGCGGCTCAATCGGCCAGGGCGTGATCCGGCGGATAAACACGGCACGGGCATGGGCACATTCTGCTGAAGCAGGCCACCCACCTGCCAGGCAAAGCAAAATAGCGCAGTCAACCTGATAGGCCTTAGCCGCCTGCGGGGCCACGGTAGAAAGCAAAGCCAAGCCAGCTCCGGCGGTCCAATTTCTGATAAGTCTGCACCACATATCATTAATTACCTTATGACTACATTACCGCATTATTGATACACTACATCCAACCCCGACTCTCACACCATATGCGAGCATAGTGTTTGTGATGTTCGCGCGCGTTTTGTGGAATATATTCCGTAGAGCGGTTCTTGTGATCTGGCCGAATACAGGCCATGAAATTACGGGAACGAGTAGGGTTAAATGTCCGGAATCTAAGAAGTTCCAGAGGATTGAGCCAAGAACAGCTAGCTTTGGCTGCGGATGTAGATCGCAGCTATATCAGCGAGATTGAACTCGCCAAAAATTCAGCATCAATCGATGTTCTGGAGCGGATCGCGGATGCTCTCGAGGTCGATCCCAAGGAATTGTTTAACGAGAGGGGCTAGTTTTGCCCAAACTTGAGAGTTTTCGCTCAACGGCCGAAGCCATCGGTCGTATTTCATGCATCCAAACAGGCGAAGAAATCGGTCTGCTGTATCAGTGGGATAACGGCGAGACGCAGGCCGCGCTTTATGTAGACGGATCAAGCAAACCGCCAAGCTTCCGAAATCAGGTTACTGAACCGAACCTTGGCGCAAAACGCGGCTAGTGGTTGAAAACCGCTCAAAATGCGCTCGCCAGAACGGATCCATGCTTCACGCGCACGCGTCGGTATCGCCGCCCAAATCAAACATTTCGCTCGTTGGAAAGTAACGTCGCCTTGTTCTGCGGCTTGAGGCTCTTAGTAAATGGGAAAAGGGCTACCTAACGGAGCAATATTGGTTCAGTCTACGGAAATTCCCAAAACCATATTGGTGTTAAATTGACAGGACACAATCATTACCCATGGTGCACATGCGGATGGTGCGTCGGTGGAGGCAACCGAAACGGTGGAGGCGTCTCCGCTGCGCCAGCGACAAAGTCCCTTCAGCCGGTCTATTCCGATTATGAAAAGCGTCAAGCGACGCAAACACTGAAAGGCTACGGCGCAACAAGCTACTCTCGCTGCTTCGTGAATCCCAATGCATTCTGCCCCGTCTGCGGTCAGCCCGTCTATTTTTATGCCAATGAACACGGCAGCCGTGTATTCTTTGATGAACTCGGAAAACCTTGGGCGAAGCACCCTTGCACGGACAACGAGCGCACTGCCTCTGTCTCTGTGCGTACTCGCCCCTCCAGTCGACCAGTTGCCGAAATCAAAGAAATTCTCGGTGCGGAACAAAAGATCGAACAGAGAATACTACCTGTAGGCCGGAAAGCGAGACGAGATTCCTGGAAGCTTGCGGTGGTGGTTGAAGTCCACTTTGCCGACTTCGGGATGGAAGTTCACGTTGAAGACCTTTCAAGCCAAAATCATCAGAAATTTCGATTTTTCATCTACTGTGACCAGCCGCTTTTGGTTGAAGGTGACCTCGTCAGTCGTCGTAGAGAGACGTTCTCATTTCTCCACCCGCAGTCACTTGAAGATACTACCGTTGTCAACGGGGACCGGCTGGTCGACTTCGAAGCGCTGGAAAAGGATATCGACCCTAGCATAATTCCCGGTGATGTTTCAGAGCTTTTGCCATCCGAGAGGAGGCACTTTGGGTCAGGAAGCGGCGGATCTGCCAAAGTGTCAGGAACTCTACGTTCTGTACTCGAAGATTTCGTCAAGAAGGAGATCGTGGGGGCCAAACTTGTTTCTCACTATTTGAATGAAACAGGCCGTGTGACTGCTGATGGTTCGCCTTGGACTCCTCGCCTTGCCTATTTTCTGATTGCCCTATCCGGCGTCTCGCAAGAAAAACCAGCTAAGCAAAAGAAACGAACCGCACGTCACAAACCTCAAAAGGCTCAGAAGCCGCAACCACATGCACGCGTAAAGAAGCGCCCACGTTTATCTAGAACACAGTTTGGCAATTCGGTTTCGCAATCAGCCAAAAAAACCCACAAACCACGTTCCGAACCCGCAGCTCGGCTCTCCACTGATGTCGATGATTGGGCACGTATGCTCTCAAGACTTGGGCGGGTTTCCAGAAAAGATGACGACGGCTGATGTTTGCCCGGTGCTACGATTGAGCGCTGCCAGCGGTCGCCCACCCATTTGAATTTGGGGCAGCTTGGCGAGACGATTGTCAGTCCTAGCGGCTTTACTCCGTACTCATTTAGCGGATGACCGCGCCGAACCAAAAGCCACACTGGCTTACTGCCACTTTGAGGCCTCACAATTGTCGATCGGTCGGGGACTTGTTCCACCCAGAAAGAATAGCAGATTTGTCCACTATCCCACCTCCGGTGCAGCCTTTTCGAAAGGCCGTTTTCTTTATGTGAAGACGGGTATCAATTCCTCATGTAATCTAGGAACTCCAGAACGCGCGCATAGTCTTCACCAACCTCGCGGGCCTGCTCAAAAACCTCCCTTCGCTCCTGATCTAGGCAACGGAAGTACCGCTCAACATCGTCAAAATACGTCTCGGCATCGCGTCTCAAAAGGTCCGCATAGGCCCTGACATCATCGGGATCGGTCGGCATCCAGGGCGGCGCAGGCAGTAGGCAACTTCCTGCGATCGCGGCAGACCCCCAACTCAAAACGGCCATAACCGCCCATGTTTGTTTCAAAAGCGCCATATTATCTTGGCTCAGCCACTCCGTTGCAGTAAATTTGTTTCAACGCATGAATGGCGCAATAACTCAAATTGCACCTATTGATTGCAAGATTATAATATTGTATCGGTTCGGTAGTCCATGAGGGACTGCCGGGTCAATGCATAATTCTGCAAGGCTCGATCCTATGAATTTGATGCAAGACGCCCCTAATGTTGTCAGTGAAGACGGGCTGCGCACGCTGCTTGCCGAGGGTCATTCGGCAGACGTTGTGTGCCGGGTTACGCCCAAACGTACAGGTGCTCAGTGGTCCGGAGTTTGGACCGTGCATTGCGTCTCGCCTGATGGCGAGACGCGTCGCCTGCTCGTCACTGCACGCAACAACATGGCCGCCCGAGAGTTCAAGACAATCAACGGCTTATCCAGCTTCCTTGCAGGGCTGGGCGTCTCGATCGTTTCGATCCCCATGCTCGAAGGCCAGGTTGCCTCGCACAAATTGGACGACGCGGGCTAAGCCACTTGCCGTCCTCGCAGCATTCCTTGCTGCACCCGCCTATTCTGAAGGCTTCGTTCTCTCCATGCGAGCCGATGGGCAGCTGGAAACCAAATCCCCCCAATCAGGTTTTGCACAAAGCTATGTCGACGGGATTGGTGCAAACCCACCAGAGCTGATCGTTTTTGCAGCGCCTGAACCTGAAGCGTCTTCACCTACACCCGCCCGCGCAGTTCCTCGTCCCGAAATCCTGTCAGCAATTGAAAGCACGGCGCATCGATATGGCGGGCACCCTGCATTGCGCCGCGCCGGTCTCTCGGTGACGGAGTGGCAGGCGCTCTTTCAAGCCAATATCGAGATCGAAAGCGCCTATCGCCCGAATGCGCGCAGCTCTGCAGGTGCGATCGGCCTCGGTCAATTGATGCCTGCAACGGCCGCACAGCTCGGCGTTGATCCGAATGACTGGCAGGCCAATCTCGATGGATCCGCCCGGTACCTTCTGATGATGTTGGCGCAGTTTGGAACACCCGAACTCGCGCTCGCTGCCTACAACGCGGGGCCTGACGCCGTCGCACGCTATGGCGGCATTCCTCCCTATCGAGAAACCCAAAATCACGTGCGCCGCGTCATGGCCGTACGTGACCGAATGACTGGAGCCTCCTGATGCACATTCAATTCCGCACGATCCTGTCGCTGGCCCTGGCCAGTTTGATGATTGCTAATCCCGCCTTTGCGCAGAGCATCGACCTCTCCCCGGTGCAGAACCTGCTGCAAGGCATCGTCGACACGATCACAGGCCCCCTGGGCATTGTCATCGGCACCTTGGCCTTGATCGGTGTGTTTCTCTCCTGGCTCTTCGGCATTCTAGATTTCCGCCAAGCTCTTTGGGTGCTTGTTGCGATTGCAGGCATCGCAGCTGCACCGACCATCGTGACCGCCATCTGGGGCGCGTAAAATCGACATGGCAACGCAAACCCGCCTCTTCCTCGGTCTGATCCGGCCGCCAAAGCTCATCGGCTTGCCGATCATGTACGCCATGGTCTGGCTTTTCGGGTTTGTGTTGCTGTTTCTCTGGGTGCAGAGCTGGCCGGTGATCATCATCGCCGCTCTGGCCTACCCCGCGCTGTGGAAAGCGGCCGATTGGGATCCGGCCTTTCTTGAGGTGATGGTCACTGCCCTGCAAGAAACGCCGCCCACCCCGAACCGCAAGATCCATTCGGGGGACAGCTATGCTCCGTGATCCTTCGGATGATCTTGCCGTGCTGCCAGACTGGGCGCGCAAAGAGCGCCCGATGGCTAGCATGCTGCCCTATGTCAGCCTCGTGAATGACGTGACAATCCGCACGCGCGGCAATGCGCTGTTCCAGTGCATCCGTCTTGATGGCGTCAACAGTATGACCAGCGATGACCTACATTTGGAGAAGATCCGCGCGCTCTTCGCGGCGATCATTGCGCAGATCGGGCCAGAATACAGTTTCTACGTCCACAAGGTCTCAAAAGCGATTGAGACCGCGCTACCGCCGGTACCTGAAGCGGGGTTTGCCCAAGCGCTAGACAACCGCTGGCAAGCGGCCATGGCGCAGGCGGGCCTGCGGGACAAGACGCTCACGCTCACGGTGCTGAAACGCCCTCCCCTCGGCGCGCGGCTGCGTCTGAAACGTTCAGACTCCATCGCGCAGCTGAAAGACCAGACGGTCAAGCAGCTACGCAAGCTTGAGGAAGTAGTCGGGTTTCTGCAGTCGTCCTTTGCCGAGATGAACCCGCGCTTGCTTGGAGCTGAAAGTGGCGAGCTACTCGGGTTCCTCGGGGCGCTCAACATTGGTCAGGAACGGCCGCTTTTCGCAAAATCCCGCTTTGGCGTGATTGCCGAGGATGTGGCTAACACGCGCGTCACGTTTCAGGGGCGAGGCTTTGTGCTCCACGATGGGACGGCGGGCAAACGGTTCGGCACCAGCTTTGCGATCAAGACCTATCCAGCCAAAACCAACTGCACCATGTTCGATGAGCTGAACCTGCCCGTCGACATGGTGGTCACACACTCCTTCACGCCGATCAACAGCAACATCATGGCCAGCCGGATCAAACGCCAACAGCGCCTGATGAAGGCCAGCGATGACGGCGCGATTTCACTCGCCGAAGAACTGGTAGACGCGCTGGACGATCTGGAATCCAAACGGCTCAGCTTTGGCGATCATCACATGACGGTGACGGTTTTCGCCGAAACCGAGGAAAAGCTGGAAGCAATCGCCGCCGAGGTTCGCAACATCGCGGCCAGTGAAGGGGTCAATCTGGTGAATGAGAGCTTTGCGGAGCGGACCCACTATTTCGCGCAGCATCCGGGCAATGGACAGATGCGCAGCCGCAAGGCCGCTATCACCAATACGAACTTTGCCGACCTCGCCGCGCTTCATCGCGGTCAACTGGGCAAACCCGGACACAAAGTGCCTTGGGGCAAGCCGATCACTCTCTTCCCGACGCCGGAGCGTTCGGGCTTCCTCTTCAACTACCATGAGACGGGGCAGCCGGACAAAGAGCCGACAGGCGGGCACACCTTGATCCTCGGCCGCCCTGGCTCTGGCAAATCTGTGTTGTCGGCCTTCCTCATGACCCAAGCCCGTCGCTGCGAAACGCGCGTCTTCGTTTTCGACTATCGCGCGGGCATGGAAATGGCCGTGCGGGCCAATGGCGGGCGCTACAGCGCCATCAAGGCGGGTGAAGCAACCGGCCTCAACCCGCTCCGCACCGAAATCGATGGGCGCGGCCAAGCCTGGCTATCCGATTGGCTGGCCACGCTGCTGCATCGTGCCGACAAGCCCCTGAGCCCGGTTCAGATCAACCGAATTCAGGAAGTGGTGCGCCAGAACGCCGGGGCGAGCGATGCCGTCCTGCGCAACTGGCAGGATTTGGCCTCCCTCTTTGTGGCCGGGGCGGATGAAGGGGATCTGTTCGAACGGATCCAGGAATGGACCGCCGATGGCCGCTATGGCTGGATCTTCGGGCAAAGCTCTGAGGATACCTTCTCGCTCGATGGTCATGTCGTGGGCTTCGACCTTACCGGTATTCTCGACAGCGAAAGCGAAAAGGAACGCATGGCCGTCCTGTCCTACCTGTTTCGGCGGGTGGAGCGCGTGATCGAGGATCGCAAACCGACGCTGATCATCATCGATGAGGCCTGGAAGGCGCTCGACAACCCGTATTTCGCGGATCGGCTGAGCAACTGGCTTGTGACCGCGCGCAAACAGAACGCAGTTGTCGTGATGATGACCCAATACGCAAGCCAGCTCGAGAAAACTCGCACTGGCAAAACGATTGTCGAGGCTGTGCCGACACAACTCTTGCTTCCTAACATCCGCGCTTCGGCCAGCGATTACACTATGCTGGGCCTCACTGAAAAAGAGCTCAGCGTTTTGCTCGGCACCGGCAGCAACTCCCGTCTGGCGTTGGTGCGCGATGATCAAGGTTCGGTGGTGATCGACGCTGATCTCAGCGCCCTTGGATCCTACCTCACGATCCTTGGTGGCATGGAAAAAGGCGAAGCTCTGGTTGGCCCAGATTATCGCCAAAACCCCGATTTTTGGAGACAGATTGATGCGTAGGCTTTGCGTACTGACCCTCACCCTTTTGACCCTGACAGCCTGCGCGGAATACCGGCCGTCCGAAGCTGAATGCTTCAACTCCTTTGCAGAGGTCAGCCGCAGCAACTGCAATTTTGAACTGCTCGGACCGATTGGTGGCCTGGGTGAGTAAGATCCGTCCGCATATCCTTGCGGGCTTGGTGTGGTTCGCCGCGCCAGTGGCCTATGCCCAAGGCGTGCCAACCTTCGATGCAGGCATGTTCTTGCAGCGCGAGCGCGTGTTGCAGCAGGGCGAACAAGATCTGGCACTGCAGCGGGATCGTTTGACCAAAGAGGAAGAGCTTGAAGAGCTCGAGCAGGAACAACTCCAGGCACTGGAAGACATCCTCGATGCCACGACGTTGGCCAGCGGGAATTCCAGCACACTGGTCGCAAGCCTAGAAGCTGGTTCAACACCTGAAAGCGCCGCAGGCACGCTCTATAGTTCGGTCGATCCGAACCCCGGCGCAGCCCAGATGTTCGGCGATGCCTCCGGTTCGATTGAACAGCTGATCATTCGTGCCGCCCAAGAAACGCACCATATGTCCGGTGTGCGCGCTGCAGGCCTGTCGCCCAAGCAGTGGCGCTGTCTGTTGCAGGCGCTGATCTGGCAAGAAAGCCGTTTCACCATCGGCGCGCGCTCGCCTGTTGGTGCATTCGGCCTGACCCAGATCATGCCAGGCACGGCGCAGGATCTCGGGATTTACCCGGCCTATTATGAAAACCCCTACATCCAGGTCACCGGCGGCGCGCGCTATCTGGCTCAGATGCTGGCCATGTTTGATGGCAACATCATTCACGGGCTGGCGGCCTATAATGCCGGTCCCGGAAATGTGCAGCGCTACGGCGGCGTGCCGCCCTTTGCTGAGACCCAGCATTACGTTCAGGTCATCCCCGAACGCTACAATCTCTACCTTGCACGCGTCGGCGGTGTTGATGCGCTCGGCACGATTGATCCGGTTCTGCTCGCCAACTCCACGATGAGCCTGACCTCTTTCGGCGCAGGGGTCTACGGCGATTACTCCTTGGTGTCGGTGCAAGCGGCCGCGCAGCGCG
This sequence comes from Aliiroseovarius crassostreae, assembly GCF_001307765.1. Taxonomy (GTDB): domain Bacteria; phylum Pseudomonadota; class Alphaproteobacteria; order Rhodobacterales; family Rhodobacteraceae; genus Aliiroseovarius; species Aliiroseovarius crassostreae. The sequence continues at coordinate 66,989 of NZ_LKBA01000007.1, read as the reverse complement.
TGCAGGACATCATCAGGCGCATTGGCGAAGCCGACGACATTCACGCGGCCATGTTGCTCAACACCTATGCGCGGGCTGAACTCGCTCGCCTGATCGCCATCCGCACGCGGCTCAAGGCCGCCCATACCCGCCCTCTTAGTGCGGCAGAGCTGGCCATGGCAGCCGCGCAGGCCCGCGAACAAGACTTCATGCAATTCGATCTGGAGGCACTCCGATGATCCGTTTTCTTTCCACCGTAGCCACTTGCGCGTTGCTGGTTGCCTCACCCTTGTCTGCCCAAGGCGTGCCAACGGTCGACACCCGCAATATCGCGCAGGAAATTCGTCAGCTGCAGCAGATGCTTGAAGATTTCGGGATCCAAACCGACCAGCTCGACACGCTTCTCGAACAGCTCGACCTGGTGCAGCAGCAACTCGACACGCTCAATGAGACCTACGCGGCTCTGACTGGTGCGACGGATATCATCGAAATGGCCATGGGTGGTGATCTCGACGGGCTTCTCGATCAGGAATTCGGCGATCTCCTAGGCACCATCCGGCAAATCCAAAGCGGTGATTTCAGCGGCCTGATTGGCAACGCAGCGCCTCAAATGGAGGGTCGCATGACGCAGGCCCTCGAGGATGCAGGCTTTGACCAAGACAGCCTGTCCGACATGGCCAGCAGCGGCAATCCGGGCGCGCAACGCATCGCTAGCCAAGCGGGCACCGGAGCGGTGATGTCGGCTGCCGCCGAGAACAGCTATGAAGAGGCCGCGCAATCCCTTGAACGGGTCGAGCAGTTGGTCTCGCTGATCCCCGACATGGAAACGCTCAAAGAAGCCGTCGATCACAATACCCGCGTCACAGCCGAACTGGCGATTGCCATGACGCGCATGTGGGAGCTTGAAGCAATTCAGACCGTCGGCGCGGGCCAGTCCGGCGTGGTGGATGCCGCCACGCTGGCCGAAGAGCGCCGCTACATGGACTTTACCCTGCCAGACCTGCGCGCGGACTGATCCTATGAACAGTGAGGCAGAAACCATCGAAGAAGAGCTCGTTTACGGCGCACGACGACGCGAGCTCATGTGGCAGAAACTGGGGCTGACAGGCGTGGCGTTTGGCATGGCAGGTTGCCTCGCCGCCGCCCTCGTTGCCCTGTTCGACGTGGACCCGCCGCCCATGATCGTGCCCTTTGATAGCGAAACCGGCATGGCCCTCCCCAATGCCGGGGTTGAAGCGGTCTCACTCACGGAACGCCCCGCTATCATCGAGGCACAGGTCTACCGCTATGTCATTGATCGAGAGACATATAATCAGCTCGACAATGATGTGCGCGTGCGGCGGGTCCTGGATCAGTCGGACGGCGCGGCCGCTGCAGGGCTGCGCGCGCTTTGGACCAGCGGCCATGAGGCCTATCCGCCGGACAGCTACGGTACAGATGCGCGGCTTGAAGTCGAGGTTCTGTCGATCACCCATATCAGCGTCAATCGCGCCCAGGTGCGCCTGCGCAAGCGGTTGAACTCGCCGCGCGGCAGTCAAAACGGGCTCTTCACCGCAACGCTGATGTTCGAATTTCAGCCCGAGAATAGCCGGTCGATCGATGATGTCTGGCAGAACCCTTTCGGCTTCACCGTCACCGAATATGCGATCCGCTCGGATCGTTTGGAGTAACCCATGCGCCGCCTGTTCCTGATCCTCGCCTTCCTAATACCGCTTGCTGGCACCACCTATGCAGAAAACCAGCCGCGCCAAGGCCCCTATGATGCCCGCGTCAGGCTGGCCACCTATCAGGATGGGCAGGTCTACCGCATCCGCACCAGCCTGACCCATGTGACCAGCATTGAGTTTGGCCAGGGCGAGACCATCCGCTCGATCATTGCGGGCGATACCGAAGGCTTCCTTCTGGACGGCGTTCCCGGTGGCCAGGCCTTTGCGATCAAGCCCGTCACACGCGGAGCACACACCAACATCACCGTCTACACCAACCGGCGCAGCTACTATTTCAACGTGACCGAGGCGAACTCGCCGACCTTTTACGTTATTCGTTTCACCTATCCCGAGGCTGCCCCTAGGCAATCCCGTGTGGCAACAAACCAACCAGCAAACCACGCCTACGGCGTCAGCGCACGGTCCGAAATCACCCCGCGAGAAATCTGGGACGACGGCACCTTCACCTATTTCCGCTTTGCCGCGAACGCGCCGCTGCCAGCGATCTTTCGCTGGAACGGTGGCAACGAGCGCAGCGTGAATGCGCTCGCGCGGCCAGACGGCGTTATCCGCGTTTCAGGTGTCAGTGACCGTTGGGTACTCAGGCTCGGCGAGGACGAGATTTGTGTCCAAGAGATGAGCGAGGAAGATCGCGATGAGTGAAACAGCTGAGCTTAAGAAACGCCTCGAAGCGCTTGAAGGTAAAGCACAAAACTCAAAGGCACGACCGTCAATTGTCGCCGTCGCCCTAGGCATTGGGGCAATCGCGGCTCTTGGCGGCCTATTGCTGTTGTTCTCTGGCGGCTCTGAACCCGACAGCTTGGAAACCGCCTCCCCAGATGAGTTCCAAGCGGCAGGACCGGGCTTTGGTGCGCTCGAGCCCACGCCTGCACCGATTGACACAACCCCGCCGCCGGAGCCGCCAGCAGACAGCGAAACAGAAGAGCTCCGTGCGCAAATGGATGCCATGAGGTCCGAGCTTGAAGCCTTGCGCAACGCACCAGCGCCCGAAGCCCCAGTTGTCGACACTGAAGCGCTGGACACATTGGGCGCAGAGATCGATGCCCTGCGCAGTGAGGCCGCTGCTACGCAAGCCGCCTTGCGCGAAGAGTTGGAAGAACGCGCACGTCAGATACAGCGACTGCAGAACGATCTGGAGCTTGCGCGCCTGGAAACCCCGCGCACGCCCGCACCAACCGGCCCCACGGCCGAGGAGCTGCGTATGCAAGAGCTCAAGCGGCGGCGGCAAGCCGAGCTTGAGGAACTGCAAGCGCGTATTGCCAGCCCAATTATCGCTTTTGGCGGCACTGGAAGCGGCAACAATGATACCGCCGCCGAGCAGCGTCGACTTGATGGCGATACAGACTTTGTTCGCAACGGCGCTGAACCCGCTGAGGTGACGCAGGCCCAGCTGATCGTGAACCCGTCAAACACGGTTGTTCAGGGTACGATGATCCAAGCCGTGCTCGAGACAGCGATCGACAGCTCGCTCGCCGGTCAGGTCCGCGCGATGGTGTCTGAAGATGTCCACGCCTATGACGGCTCGCGGATCCTGATCCCGCGCGGCGCGCGTCTGATCGGGCGCTATCAATCTGGCCACGATATCGCACAACAACGCGTGACGATCGCCTGGGACAGGATCATTCTGCCCAGCAACCAGACCGTAGAAATCAGCGCCTTCGGTGGTGATGAACTTGGGCGCTCCGGCACAACTGGTTTCGTCGACAGCCGCTTTGGCACACGGTTCGGTTCTGCCGCCCTGATATCCCTGATCGGAGCCTTGCCCGCCGTGGCCGCCCAGAACACCGAAGATGAAATCACCTCTGATGTGCTCGAGGGCATTGGTGAAGACCTGCAAAACAGCGCGCAAAGCGTGATTGGAGAATACCTCTCCGTCTCGCCCGTGATCTATGTCGATCAAGGTGCCCGCGTTACCGTGATGGTCGATCGCGATCTGGAGATTTTCTGATCATGGCGGCCAGCTATCTGCAAAGCTCGATGGACAAGATCCCCGAGGCGCGTGACCCCAAGCTGATCGAGCTTTGCATCAACCCCGACGGCACGCTGTGGGCCGAGTTTCAGGGGGATCACTTCATGCGGTCCGTCAATCGACGGCTCTCACCCAATGAGATCAAAGACCTCGGCAATCAGATTGCTTCGGCCGCGAACACCACCCTCAGCCGGATCAAGCCGATTGTGTCGGTCAGTATCGCCTACCGAGACCGCCCCATCCGCGCGCAAGTCATCCAGCCCCCCGCCGTTGATGGCGGTTACGCGATTTCACTGCGGTTCTTTGCGGACCTGCCACTGGATCAGATCAAGCTATCCTATCTTTTCGGCAAAGAGCGCAGCAACGAGGGCGCACGACGCAAGCGCAATGCCGAGCTGCGCGATGTCGTTGCCACCGGTGACATCGACGCCGCGATCAAGTTCTGCGTAACGCACAAACTCAACATGATCGTGTCCGGCGGCACCTCGACCGGCAAGACCGTCACGGCGCGCAAGATCCTTTCCTTCGTGCCCGCCGACGAGCGTATCATCACGATCGAAGAGGCTGCGGAGCTGCGTCCAACGCAGCCCAATGTCGTCACGCTGATGTCTGACCGCGATGAGGTCACGCGCAGCGCTGATGTCCTTCTGACCTCCACCCTGCGCATGCGGCCGGACCGCATCGTCCTGGGCGAAGTACGCGGCAAGGAGGCCATGACCTTCCTTGAGGCTATAAACACCGGCCATGGTGGCTCACTCACTACGCTCCATGCTGAAACCCCTCAGCTGGCGGTTCAGCGTCTCGCCATCGCCGCCCTGAAAACCGACGTGCCCATGACCTATCAGGACATGAACGATTACATCACCCGCTCGATCGATGTGATTATTCAGGCCGGTCGTCATGAGGGCGCGCGCGGCATTACCGAATTCTACCTGCCGATTGATCCGGCCCAAGCGAAGGAAACAGCCCATGTTTGAATACAAGATTGAACAGATTAACACCGCCAAGACAAAGCCGCCAAAGATCGAAGCGCAGCTGACCGCACTCGGCCAAGAAGGCTGGGAACTGGTTTCAGTGGTGCCGGATTTTGACGGCGAACACATACTGAAGGCCTTCCTGAAGCGGCGCACGGGCGCGAGCGCCTAAAGCCAACCTGAGGAGGACACGATGGGCGTCGTCACCTGGATGGTTGAGACAACCGACAACTTTCTGGAAGACGCGGCCCAAACCACCTTTGGCAACGTCGCCGGGCAGCTTGGAGGCGTCATTGCCGTGGCATCGACGCTCGCGGTGATCGGCGTCTTCCTCAACATGGTGTTTCAGTACAAATCCATGGATGGGCGGACCGCGTTCAGGTTCGCCCTCAAGCTCATGCTGATCTCCCTCTTTGCAATGAACTGGGTCCAATTCAACGCAGTAGCCAGCGCCCTTATCGATGGGCTAGACCAACTTGCGGGCGGCATGGTGGCGGGGCTTGGCGGCGGCGGTGCAGGTGCGTCCTACTTTGCCGAGGCCTTCGACGATCTCATCGAAGAGTTTGGCAATTACCTGAACGCGGCCGGTGACAACATGCATTGGATGGCCGGTGCCCTCATCGGTGCGATTGGCGCATTCCTATTGGGCGTCATCGGCGCACTTTGCGGGCTTGTCCTGATCTTCGCCAAGATCATGCTGGCCTTCATGATCGGCATCGCCCCCATCATGATCGCGCTTTCGCTGTTCGACGGAAGCAAGGACTATTTCCACCGCTGGCTGTCCAGCACGGTTTCCTACGCGCTCTACCCCCTCGTGATCGCAGGAGTGTTTTCCACCGTCGTCGGGATGTCGCGCTCGCTAATGGCCGAGCTCGGAGATCCATCCGGTGCCAGCAACATCGGCGCGCTGGTGCCTTTCTTTATGATGATGTTCCTCGCAGGCGGCATGATCATCGCCACCCCGCTGATCGTCCGCTCAATCTCAGGCAATTTCATGATGGCCGGACCGCCAAGCATTCCCGGCCCTGGTGGGTTCGCAAAGGGCTTGATCGGCACCAAAGGCTCACGGGCGAGGGCACGGTTTGGGACCAGGTCAAATGCTGAGATCGCCGGGGCTGGGATACGCCTGGCGGGCGGTGCGACTGTTTCGATTGTTCAAAAGGTCGCTGAACGGGCGAAGCGTCTGGAGTGAACTGCCCATTTCGGCCATTGACCAAGACTTGCCGATGCTGCGCCGCGATCCTTAAAAGTAGCCATTTTCTCTTTGTTTTGGCAACCCGCTTATCCACCAAAGAAAGCAACATCACGGCCAGCATAGTCCGTATTCCTTCGAGCGGCGAACTTGCTTGCCGACCGCGCCTTGAAGGAGGAGGCGCATCTGGTCGACCACTGGGATCGGACGCCAGATTGTTGTCGATTTCTCTCGGTCGACGCCAGCTTTCGTGGTCCACTGCTTGACCACTTCCCGGACGGGGTCCCGATGGTTCCACCGCCAGACGATCTCGTCGAGGTATCGCTGAAGGTGCTGGCGGCCGAGATTGTGATACACGCCAACCAGGGCGCGCTGCACCTGGGAGATGACTGCCTCGGCCGTGTTCACATGAGCACCGGTCTCCGGGTTCGCATACTCTTTCTTGCTGTGGATCACATACTGATGGGCAGCCATAGTCTTTCCCAAGCCGCGATAGCTCGTGCTTCCATCCGTCATGAGACTGGTCGTCTCAGGGTCGATCCATTCCAAGAGAACCGGTTCGAGTGTCGCCCTTTGATCATCGGAAACGACCCTTGCGCGCGCCTGTCCTTCGCGTGAGGCTGCCACGAAGATCATCGGCTTGCCTGTGCCCTTGCCCCTTGGATTATAGGCCTCTGACAGCGATTTCGGTGCTCCCCCGACATAGGCCTCGTCCACTTCCACGATGTCCTCCAGCGGCATCAACTCGCCGTTCCGGTCATCCATCATTTCCCGGATGGCGTGCCCCATTTTCCAAGCTGTCTTCTGGTTCACACCAAGCAGACGCGCCATCACCACGGAGGAAATGCCCTTGCTCGATGTAAGCATCAGGAACATCGCGCAGATCCAGATCCGAAGATCAAGCTTGGTGCCGTGCATCGGGGTGCGCGTGGTGACGGTAAACTGGAGACGGCAGTCCCGGCATTGATAAAGGCCAGGCCTACAAGTCTGGCCACGCAGAGCCGACGAGGCGACCGACCCGCAATGCGGACAGTGCCTTCCGGTTGACCATATGATACCCTCCAAGAACCGTCGTGCGTGCCTTTCGCTCGGCATCCGCTTCCAGATGTCCGGGATCGACTTGAGTTCGGTGATCATCAAAGCCCCCTCGTTCTGCCAACCGGATAATCTTGGTCAGAGGAGGTTTCGACGAAGTGAAGAGACGGCCTTTTCGCGCGAAAATAGGAAGTAAAGGCTAAACCCTTAGCATTATCAGCGGCTTACTAAATGCGCTGCTTTCTTTGGTGGATAAACGGGTTTGGCAATTATGCCCTCTCAACCAGGCCAGAAAACAACCATTCGTTCCAATAGCAGAGAATTCGGCGAGGAACCCACCTTGCGGAATTTAGCGCCGCTTGCCTTGATCGCCTTTACAATACCCGGCGCCGGATGCTTCCAGCTCGAATTTTTCGGTTGGGCCGCTGCTACCCAGAGCTCTGCGTCAACTACTGGCAGATCGGGATCAAAATTGTGCGCGGATCCGTGATGAGGAAGCATGAAGGTGGTGACCCATTCTAACTCTTCACTATAGTGATCTTGGTATTTCCGCACCGTTTGGGGATCCAGAAAGCACGCATCCCCGGTTCCCAACCAACCAACGCGGGCGCAATCGAACTTTTTGGATTTATATACTACGGCACCAGCCTCCTCTGGATTTGCGGGACCAGAATATAAGGACATTGAGGTTTCATTCTTGTCGCCGAACGCCCAGGCATAGGCTCGAGACAGGATGGTCCGGTGCTTCGTTACCAATGACCGACGTACTTTCTTACTTTGCGCTTTTTTACGAAAACTACCCCTCGGCCATTTCAGCATCACTTCAACAGCAGTGCAGAAGGCCTCTCGGTCTTGCAGAGGTGCCTTTTTCACATGTGGCTTTAAAAGCCATCCGCCTTTGATCTCGTCGACAATGTTGAATTCAATTTTATGGACGAGAATGGCACCCTCGGGCGTCCGGCGGGCAGAAGGTGGCGCACTTCTAGGGCCTCCAGAACCTTTAATCTTCCATGGCTGACCGTCTGGATCGGAACGAGGAGGTTCCGTGGGCGGAAATTCGAAAAAGCCCGAGTCAGTATCGTCCTCTTCATCTGATGCGACCATCACGATCTGCCTTGGACCGAACTGGGTCATTGTTCCAATTGGATCAACAACTATGTCTTCATGGAAACGTTCCGCACGGGGTTCGGCGCTTGTCGCCGAGCTTCTTCCAAATGCAATAATCCGCTCAATATCGTCCAGGTAGGGTATCACGATCGTATCGACCTGTAGCCCTTTTTTTTGATGTAACAGGTGTGGTATGCCGCAGATATGATCTCGATCGAAGTGCGACACTAAAAGCATGTCGAGACGGCGCGATACCCGCCGAGATACGATCGATCGTACCGCCTTAACCACACCCTCGATAGGGATCGAACCGCAGTCATAAACATACATGAAGTCGGCCAAAGGTATCGCGTCTTCAACAAGGGACGACCGCCAGACAGTCTCATCAACTCCAAGGTTCCGGAGAGTGCCGACGTGGAAGCCGCCCTGACCGACCGGTAGTTGATATCGGTGATGTCCTAAAACATGCCTTGAATCGTCGCGCTTCCATGCCCGAGAATGACTAGAAGGTAGGCGTGCTGTACGAGCGGAGAGATGCTCGGCTTCCTTCCTTTTCTTAGACAGAAACTCCTGACACTCCTTGTGTTCTGCTTCCACATCGAAAGACTTTTTTATATGTTTCAACGCTTGGGCAAGAACGTCGTCGGGGATACCCTCTTCTAGGCGGAGGCAGAGGTCTTCAAATATCAATCTGAGGCCGTAATTTCGAGCAATGTCTGAGCGAATTCTGGTCTCGGCACACAGACATGCATCACCCCACTGCTTGTCGTCCAAAGGTTCTTCGGAGCTAGTATTATCCATTGGGGGCCCACAAATTTCTTCAATGTTAATTAGACGAGAGGCGCTCGCACGATCTCATCGGCTTGCAGCTGTTATTTGGACCCACGAGTGGCGTCTGCTTCCTAGAAAGATCAAGTTTGGCCCTGTGCAGTTTTCGGACATTATAGATTTCAATACTGTCAATTTTCATGAATGATTCAACTCGCAATATACCAAGGTTATACGGCACCCATACGTCGTGGTCGTCTTTCCGACTCTTCTTGCAGGGTTGTGGTTTCACGCGACCCCGTTCATCTTACTCCGTAATTCTTCAGACCAGTCCTTCAACGACTTAATGTCAGCCATAACTTCGGATGGCTCCGGTGGCTCGGGATCATGGCCTCGGGAAGGATCATGTGCATCAACAAAGTCACAGCACTTTTTGAACCCATTTTGGAAAATTTGCACATCGGCCTCTTCCAAAGCTGTGACACGCTTCAAATTCTTAGTGTCAATGTAATCGCGGTGACGAATTACAACATTGGCAAAGACGATGTCCTCTAGCGCCCGTTCCCAAGTCGCCCGCAATCGACTGTAGAGCGAAGATACTGCCGTTTTGTAGCCCTCATCGTCGCTCTCCTCGAACAAGCGCTTTGCAGCGCGGGCTTCTTTTTCAAGTTTGTCAATCCGGTCTCGAATGCTGGAAGCCGTCCACGGCAGATCCGTGTTAACGATGCCGACGACATCCTGCCCGCGTGTGAGATGCGCCAGCGCAGTCGGCGCATTTCGCTCCGAAGCCAATTGCGCCAGATCGTTTACGAATATCATGTCATGCGTGAACACGATAACCTGTCGCACACCGGCTTCCTTTGCTAGGCGCTTGGCGACTTTTGAGCGCCAGCGATGATCGAGTGATGAAACCGGATCATCGAACACAAGCGCCGATGTATGCGATGCATTGGCTAGTTCGGTGAGGTATGAGGCCAACGCCACACAAGTCTGCTCGCCCTCGCTGAGCACATCATGGACCTTGGCCTTGGGGTTGGCATAGAGCTTTACCTCGTATTGCGGTGAACCGAATTTGCCCCCCGAGCGCACAACCTCGACCCGCACGCGATTGCCAGCCAGCGCGACGATCTCTTGTTGGAACCGATCGCGCATACGCGGCGTGATCAAATTGTCGGCAATTTCGTTCCCGAGCCGCGTGATCGCCGTGGTGGCAGTGTCGCGCAAGCAGTCTTCAATGCGCTTTAGCTCTGCGAGCCTCGAGAGCTCTGTTTTTGCGATATCCAGTAGCTCGTGACATTGTTTCCAATCCTGCAAATTGGCCTGTTCGTTGAGCACGGCTTCTCGTGCTTCGCCCCCGGATGCGTCATCGAGAGAAGCCGCATAGGCGCGGGTCTGCGCGGCTTCCGTGTTTACGGCCTCTGCGACGGATTCAGGCAACGTCAACGGATTCGGAACATCTTCGCCGGAGAGCTGCGCAAGCGTCTGCACATGCACACGCCGCCCAAGCGCGATGAATCGCAGCACTTGCCTTGCGAGCGCGAAGTTGCCGGCTTTCAAACTCCGATAGGCAGCAGAGACCTTGTTTACGTGAACGACCACATCACGGAATTTTTGTTCTGCTTCCTTGAAAACACGCTCAGCCTCAGCTGCTTTGGTTTCTGTGTCGTTCTTGATGAAGTCCTCAAAGCCAAGCATCCGCGCGGCGGTGGGCTCGTCGATCTCCTGATGGCACAGGACGCAGATATCCCCTTGCGATGGTGGAAACGCCGCCCCAGTTTCCTTCGCCACTTGCGAATATGATCTGGCGGATTCCCAGAGAGTCCGCCAAACCGTTTCACCAACGCCCTCAAGCGCCAATCCGGAAAATGCATCATGCGCTGCCGTGTTGGCGGCCATGCGCATGTCGTCGGCACCCTTTTTCGCCGCATGAAGCGCCTGAATGGCCTCGTCATTCAGCGCCAGCTCGATCCGCTTCAAATAGGATTCCAGTTGATCGAGCTGGGCCGCGTAGTCGCGCTGCCCTTGTGCCGCCACGGCGGGGTCTTTAGCGAGATCGCCCTGAAGCTTGATCAGGCGCGCTTCGTCCGCATCCGAAAAGGCTGTCTTGGGCGTTACGGCGGCGATATCGGTATCATGACGAAGCGAAGACAGGGCTTTGCCGAGCGCAGAGCGGCTTGACCAGATCGGATTGACGAAAACAGAGTTACGCTTTTGCTCCAGTGTTTCTTTCTCGGTTGTCAGGCGCGCCTTAATTTCCTGACAGACACCGGCGAGGTCATCCGGAATATCAAGACCGAAGGGGCGAAACCAAACCTCATTTTTCTTCTGAACGTGTACCGAAGCTGCATCACGGTCAAAGACCGTGATCGCGGAAAGCGTCTCAGCGGAACTGCCGTCATCCTGCCACGCGACCGTTTCCGCTGCGCTGCCGGTACGTGTTATTTTCAGATCGGCCTTTGCTGTTCGCGTTGGGGAAGAGCTATAAACATCGGGTATGATCTCACCGGCATGCCGTGAGCGGCACGCCTTCTTGAGAATTCGAGTGTAGCCAGATTTTCCGGTGCCATTCTGCCCGTAAACAATGGTCAGGCCCGATTCCTCAAAGTTCAGGGTCTGGCCGGTTGCGAGCTGGTTGACACCAGAAACATTTGCGATGCCGGACAGGGAAATCGACTCGCCGGAACCAGGATCAACCGGCAGATGGTCCTTCGAGAGTGGCTTGGCTGCCAGCGTCACCGTCTGATCGCCGTGCTCTTTCTTGCAGAGCGACAATAATTCCTCGAACGCCTCTTCATCCGGATAACCGTTCAGGACAATGCGGCGCAGCGCATCGCGTTGCCATAGCGGACGGCTCTTTGACCAAGCCAAGATACGTTTAGGGACAGTATCGTCGTTTTTTTCTATTCTCGCGCTGTCCGACATCACCGAATTAATCTCTCTCACAGAATATGGTTTTCAAAATCAGAAGGCTACAAGTGCCGGGTCAATAACGGAAGCTTAATCCTTTGTTTGCTGTTGAGATTCTCAAAGGCGCAAAAAGCCCATGTGTGTGGATACGTGCGCGACGCCAATATCAGCTTACCTTGGTGGCCGCTCGATAGCCTGCGGATGCAGCGAAAGACTGGACTCCGCTCTCAACTGGTAGAAGCCTCTTCCATAAACCTTTCCACTCTTCCGGTCCCGGCCTGATAATCCCCCAAACTGGCCTGATCACCTGGCTGTGCACTTTGACTGCCGGACGCCAATTCCTCAATCTCTTCACGCCGTTTCCCACCACTTTCGGGACTAGAAGCAGGAACATCCTTCGGCACCTCCAGCGCCCCAATCTTCGCCTCCAACGCCTTGATCTGCCCTTGCAGGCCGCGCATCTGGTCACCGGCCGAGGGATATGGCAGCTCTCCGCTCTGCTTGTCGAAGATCCGCTGAAAGAACCGGTCTTCATAGTATTTGATCCGCTTGGCGCGCACGGGCATTTGCGCGTCGACCACCAGAACAATGTCATCAAGATCCATGCGCCGCGCTTCATCTTCGGGCAGCAACGCGGTCTCTTCGGTCCGTTCAGACATACTGCGACCGGCGAAGGGGTTGCGACCGACTGAGCGCGAGCGGGTCACGACGCGCTTGGTGGTTTTGCCGACAGCCTTGCTGAGCTCTTCGATGGTCTTTTCGTCTGAGGGAGTCAGATAGAGCTTGATGCCCGCATTACCCTGCAAGGCACGGCGGGCGTTTTCACCGTAGATTTCATCTAGCGCCGGGATGGTCTGTGTGACGATCGCGAGGTTGGCCCGGTAAGACCGCAGGGTTTCGATGCTGTCGAGCACGATCGGCATTTTGCCCAGGCGGTTGAACTCATCGAGCATGATCATCACGGGCCAGGGTTCGTCCTTGCCGGGTTCATGGTCCTGCAGCGATGCCAGCAAGTCCGAGAAGAACAAGCGGATCAACGGCGCCAGCGGTTTCACCATCAGCGGTTCGACCACGAGATAAACCGAAAACGGCGACTTTCGGATGTCGCGGAAATCGAAGTCCGACGTTGCGGTCGCACGGTCGATGGCGGGGTTTGACCACTGCTTGAGGCCAGATGTCATCAAGAGCGACAGATAAGAGGTCAGCGTGTCGTTGTTGGTCGAGGCCATACGCATGAAGATCAGCTTGGCGGCTGGATTGACCACTTCATCGGCGCGGCGGCGATACTCCTTCTGCTTGTCCCCGCCTGATGCGGTGATGCGGTAAATCTCGCCCAGGGTGGGTCGCTTGCGCTCGAACGCTAAAAGCCCTGCCGCCACGAATAGATCGATACCGCCGTCGAGAAGCCCTTGAACGCGGTCGTTATCTGCTTGCAGAAACAGGGAGGCCAGGAGCTGCAGCTCCATCTGCTGGCGGTCGACGTTTTCCAGCGCCGATATTCGCAGCAAGGGATTGTAGCGGTGCGAGCGACCATCCTTCCAATCTGTTGGCGCGAACCGGAACACCTTGTCGCCCTGCGCGGCCCTGTGGCGCGCCGTCGCATCGAAGTTTTCGCCCTTCACGTCCAGCACAACCGCGCTACCCTGATAGGTCAGAAGGTTCGGGATCACGAACCCCGTCGTTTTGCCGCGCCCGGTCGGGGCGACGATCAGGGCATGAGGGAACACCTTAGACATCACGAAGGGTTTGCGACCCTTGGGCTTACCCATTTTGCCGAGAACAAAGCCGTGGCCGGGCTTGCCGAAGAAACCGTTTCGCTTCATCTCGGACATTTGCTGCCAGTGGGTTTCCCCAAATTTGGTCAGCGCATCGTTCATCAAGACCGCACTGAGTAAAACACCGGCGCACGTGCAGATCCCCACGATCAAGTGAACGATCTGCATATCGTCCGCATGCGTCGTTCGAAGAACCCCATAGCTGCGTGCTAGCATCAAGAAATCGATATCCGCCCCGACCCCGAACCAGCGGAACGTCAGAAAGGCCGACGCCAGAACATACCCCAGCACCGCGCCAAGAAGAGCAAAGCTCATGACACCGAGTGCGATCCGCGCCTTACCCATGCGTCACACCCTTTTCGCCGTCGGCATCGACATATCGCTCGCGTTGGAGGTCTATTTCCTCATTGGCGATCTCGTCGAGGACATGTTCCATCGCCACACTGTTTGCCAGAGCGGCATCGCTCTGCAGATAGGCCTTAGCCGCATAGAGCCGGTCCAGGCGGGCTTCGATATGTTCCTCCAGCGCGGTCTCATCGCCAATTGCCAAGTCCAGGGTATTTTCTTCACCGGCCAGATCCTCCAGCTCAGCACGAAAAGTCTCACGCTCCAGATCGCTGCGGAATGGATCTGCGGTTGGGTCGTCCCTCATACGGCTCAGGATTTCAGCAGTGGTCGGAGGCAGCCGGTCGATGATGGCTTCCTGCCGGTCGGTCTCCACCGTCCCACTGTCTTTGAGAACGTGCGTCTCGGCCAACACACGGCCCAGATCGCTGTGAACCTGGTCAAGACGGTCAATAGCTTTCTCGAGCTCATCAGCGCGTGACAAGTCAAAGCCGTCCTTCTCCGCAATCGCCTTCAAATCCTGTCCAAGCCATTGCCGCTCGAGCGCGGCATTGCCCGCGCCGATTTCAACGCGGCGCGTCACCTCTTGCACGTCAATGCCGGTGCCTTTCAAAGCCTGCTGAAGACGTTCGGTGAGCGCTGGATCCTGCAAAGCTCCTTGGGCCTCGACCCGTATGTTCGCAGCGGAATAGATCCCACTCTTGGACGCGTCTTCAAGCAAGGTGTGGGACTGCGTTCCCATTGGGCTCAGATGTGACAAAGAACGATAGATGTCGTTCAGCTCATGTTCGAGCGCCGCGCGCCGCTCTACAGGCGCGTCCGCCACAATGCGTTCAGCTTGGTTGATCTTGTCGTGAAAGGCATCCACGACCTCATCAAACGAATGCTGTTCTTCGGCCATGCCATATACCTTTCCATCTGCTTCTATCGGTTTGCCCTGCGCCAAAAGCATCGCGGCCTTGCCCAAGGCTGCTGCAATGTCATGCTGGTTCTCGCGCGAGGCTTCGGCCGCCAATCCGCGATAAAGCCGCGCGTTCTGCGCCACCTCAGCCAAGGCACGATCAAGCTCTGGCCCCACGCGCTCACGCTCGGCCAACCTCTGGCCCGTGGCTTCCGCGCGACGCTGTTCTATATCGCTTGGACCTTTCGTCGTGACCCCACGATCAAGCTTGCGGGTCGCCTCAAGCCGCAGCCCATGGCGGTCCGACACCTCCACCATCGCCTCGCGAAAACTGTCGTAGTTGAAGTGGTGCCCTTCTTTCAGAAAGAAGAATTCACCGTCCTTGCTGCGCCGGTTCAGAACGATGTGCGCGTGGGGGTGGTCCCGGTCCTCATGCACGGCCGCGATGTAGTCGAAGTGGCTGCCTTCGCCCTGAAAGAACCGCTCGCAAATCTCGCGCGTGATCTCAGTAACATCCTCGCCACGCGTGCCAATCGGGAAGGCCATCAAGAGGTGCGAGGTATGCCCCAGTTTGGGATGGAACCCCTCATTCCACTGCGCTGAAAACCGGCGCGTGACCTGCTCGATCTCTTTCACGGACAAGACGCTTTGGCCGTCATAGGTGCCACGGCTGTCGATGATGAAGCTCGACTTGGTGGTTAGATACTCCAGCTGGTTACGCAGCTGAGTTTTGTTGTGCGTTCCGCCGTCGCGAATGGCTTTGAAAATAGCGGGCGAATGCCCCATGGCGGCGCGCGCCATCTGCTTGGCACGCACACGCGGGACGTTGCCGCGAATGCGGCTCCAGTCGCGATCGAAAAAGGCCTCCTGCGCGGCGGCAACGGCGCTATTCCGGGCCATCGGCAATGCCTCCCAGTACGCGGGCAACCTCACCGGATAGCGCACTTCGGCGGCGCTGCGCCATGTCCTGAACTTGGTCTGCGATGTCGAAGATCAGCCCGGCCAAGGCGCGCACCTGATTATGGGCAGAATTGCCATAGGGCGGCGTCTTGCCCTGGCGCTTTGCCTCATTCAGGCGCTGCGCAATTTGGTTGATATTGTTGCCGGTGCGATTGAGTGAGGCCGATAGCCCCTGCATCTGGTTGGCCAGCTCATCGTCGGGGACGAAGAGATCGTTTGAGGCATGGATCAACCGCCGCAACCCGTCGGCGCGGCTGGCGATATCATGCCGCGTCAGCACGGCATCAAAGCGCGCAAGCTCCTTTGGCGTAAGCCGGACATTCACCAGCTCAGAGCGCACACGCGCATCAAGCTTGCGGCTTTGATCGCCCTTCAACGTGTAGAAGATGCTGCGGGGCGTGACGCCGAATTCACGGGCCAGATCCTCGATCGCCACCCCCTCGGCACGCTTGCGCACGATGGCAAAACGCTGGTTTTGCGTCAGTCGCTTGTGCCGTGGTGCGCGCGGTCGACCCATGTGAAGTAATCACCCCTATTTCTTGCCAGCATCATACAGGCAGCCCTGTTATGGCATTTCGCCATAATTGATTCAATATTATAATATTGCATCAACTGCCTGTATTCCGTTTGGAGCAGCGGCGCGCGCTGTCATTGGTGGACGATGGACACATGCATCAAAACACCATTATGTTCCCCGATGCGTACTGCTCAGCTTTTGTTTGGTCGGCGTGATTGACGAGGTTCACCGAACACAGCTGCAAGTGCTAAAAGACAAATACACAAGAGATTTCCGAAGTATGAGCATTTACGATTTTGTCAGTCAAAACCTTCTCGCGACATATGGGGCGGCTGTAGGAACTATCGCCTTAGCGCTGAATTTCATGCGATACCGTCACGCTGTCGCTGGGTCAAAAATCCGCCTTCAGATAGAAGTGTTAACAGAAAAGACCGAAGAAGCGTTTCAAGCACACCTAAATCCACCTGCAGCAGAGATAGAGCTCTTTAGCGCTCCGACGTCCTGCATCACCCATAAAGTAAAGGTCCGGAATATCGGCGGCGTGACCGCACATCTGCAAGACGTATGGGTTGAGACTCAGGATGGAAGAAAAAACGCCACAATGCCTTACGGCGGCAGTCAGCAGAATATTTATGGGGCGGTCTCTGAGCGCGGCAACGTTGAAATCGCTCCTCGCTCCTCTCATTCATTTTCTGTCTTCTCCACAAAAGAGGGTGGATACTTGGAAATCAAGAGCGCCCATGCAACCGATGAAACTGGCAAAAACTGGCGAACATCTCGCTTTAAGCGCCCCACTTAATTACGATTGTGCTGGATATTGACTTAGCAAAACGGCTGACGCGACCATCGGAAACCACATACCCGCTATTGACCCAGTGAACGCGGTTGCCCGCGTCCACTACTGCTTTGATGTCTTCCAAGGTCATCGCAACGCCTCCTCAAGGATTGCGAGAGCCCCAAGACAATCGTCGATATAGGGTTGCTCCTCACCCTCCAGATCGTTCAGCTCCAGCCGGTTCAACACCGCGTAAAGCGTGGCGCGGGCCTCACGGGCAGCGCTACGCAAGCTGACGGTGTCTTCCAGACGTGCCGTCGCAAAATCATCGCTGTGATAGTCAGGGGTCATCGGATTTCTCCCGCCTTGTGCTTCCAACGCGGAGCGATGTCTTTGAACAGCACCGTGAAGGGCGGCAGCGCGTCAAAGCCGTTCGAGCTTTTGACCACCTTCACCTTGGCGCAATCATCCTCGACGCTGAGGATCTCGACGCAGAACACGCCGCCCAAACCCGACGGAACAACGATCTCCTTCAGCTCGTGCCGATGCTTCCCGCAATAGACGCAGGTGCTATAGAGCCCGTCGATGATATGACCGCCGGTCGTGCGATCACAGTCGCAGGTCCAGAATTTCGGGGGCTGATATTTGTGAGCCATTTGTGGCCTCCTCTTGGCTGCTGCGGTTGGGGCTTGGCTCCCCTTCCGCCGATGGGCTGCACACCGGCCAATCTGATCTGACCGAATACGCATGTATTCGGCGGAACAGAGTGGGTGGGGGCACAGCCCGACCCACGGCCCCGGAGCGGCCAGTCAATGGGTCAAAGCCAGCAACTGGCGCGGCCCGCAGCGCGCCCCGCGCGAGGACACGGGTTGCAGGCTTTGACGACGCGCACGCGCGGCGCTTGCCCATTGACGGGACGCGAAAGGGATGTTGGGCGGACCAATCAAATTGAAAGAAGCCTGAAGGAGGTGAGCGGGCTGAAAGCCAGCCGATCCTCCGCACAGTCCGTTTCTCAGAGCGGCCCGTGCGCAGCAGCACGGGCCACAATTTCTCATTTCATCCCCCGAGGCCTACGCTCCGCCACGTGAGGCGGGGCGCAGGTGCTCAAAGCTCAATACCGGCTTTCAAGTTGCCGTCCGGATCCAGCCATTCGCGCGCCTCTGCGCAGTCCAAGCAAATACAGGTGCCACTGCCTGTCACGATGACCGGCGCAAGAAAGATCACCGGATTTGACGCGCCGCATTTGCGGCACGTCATCGGGGGCAGGATTGCGGGGCCGCTCATGCTGCGGCCGCTTTCGATTGACCTGCGGCTGCTAGGACAAAATCGGCTGCCTTCTGCGCCTCGGACGCCGCGCGAAAAATCGCCCGTTTGTCTTCTTTGAGCGCTTTCAACCACCCTTCAACATAGGCGGCGCTTTGACCGAATGCCGGCGCGACGCCAATCTGAGCACCAAGGAAGCAAGCGCCAATTTCCGCCACCAGCTCTTCAAAGGCATAGGCTTCGCGGTTCGCAAATTTCTTGATCCGCTCCAGCCGCTTTTCGCTGCCGGTCCAATGGATCACCTCATGGGCCAACGTCCCATAATAGCCTGCCGCATCGTGAAAGGTGGCAATCGGCGGCATGTGGATGTGATCTTTGGCGGGGCTGTAGTAGGCGCGCGGGTCGTCGCTGGTGAGGATCTCTGCCCCTGTTCGGTTGAAAAACGCCTCAAGCTCAGGATCTTCGGCCGTGCCAAGATCGCGCGGGGCCTCGGGCCGGATGTAGTACTCCTCCGGCAAACCTTCGATCTGATCCGCGTTAAACACGCGATAGGCGCGCGCATAGGGCAACTCCTCCTCGATGCCCAGCTCGTTCTCTCGGGTGAAAGTCCCGTATTTGACCACGGTGGACGACGTCTCACCTTTGCGGACCTGCCCGCCAAGCTCCTGCGCCTGTTTGTAGGTCATCCAGCGGCTCGAAACATAGCCATGCTTGGCCGCCATGACCCAGAGCATCAGGATATTAATCCCGCGATACTCCTCGCCATTGTGTCGGGTCGGCAGGGCAATGCCGGACGCGCTCCCTGTCCACGGCTTGCGCCATGGCGGCGTGCCCGCCTCGATCTCTGCAATAATGGTGTCGGTGACATGCGCATAAACATCAAACTTCGGTGCCATTTGTGGCCTCCTCGATCAAAGTGACGCGGGTGAGGCTTAGTGCCCCTTTCCGCCGATGGGCTGCGCCTCAGCCACCTGATCTGACCGAATACGCATGTATTCGGCGGAACAGAGTGGGAGAGGGCAAAGCCCGACCCATGGCCCTGAACGGGGCTGTCAATCGGCCACATTTGCGAAGAAAATGTCTGCGCCAAAATCAGACGCCAATTTGACCCGCGAGGAATGGCTCGCCCGCGAGACAGGGGAAATTGGTGGCTGATTTTGGGGATGGACTAAGGTTGACCGCCACGGTCAGGGATGTTGGGCGGACCAAAGAAAAGGAATGATGTCTGGATTGGGGTGAGCGGGCCAACGGCCCGTTGAGCCCCGGTGCAGACACAATCACCCACAAAAACACACAACCAGAAAGTGAAGCGTTTATACGCTACTCCGTAATTTGGATGGTAAACGACCGAAATTACGCATAAATTGCCTGCAACAATCTTGAGCAGTTGAGGGCAAATCCTTTGAATCAGAACCACGATAAACTTGTCGGCCTCATTTGGAGCATCGCCAATAAACTTCGCGGCCCTTACCGCCCCCCACAGTATCGTCGTGTCATGCTGCCCATGACGGTGCTGCGCCGCATGGATCTGGTTCTCGCTCCAAACAAAGACAAAGTGCTCGCACAGTACGAAAAGCTGCAGGCCCAGGGCCACAGTGAAGACGCGATCCACAAGATCCTCGGCAAGACCGCAACCGATGACCGGGAGCAACCGCTCTACAACGTCAGCAAATATGACTTTGAAAAGTTGCTCGGTGATCCGAATAACATCGCGCGCAACCTAGTTACCTACATCGAAGGCTTCTCCCCCAAGGCCAAGGACATCTTCTCAAAGTTCGGCTTCGACGCCGAGATCGAGAAGCTCGACAACGCCAACCGTCTGTTCATGGTGATCCAAGAGTTCGCCAAACCCGAAGTTGACCTGCACCCCGACCGCGTCAGCAACCTGCAGATGGGCTACGTTTTCGAGGAGCTGGTTCGTAAGTTCAACGAACAGGCCAACGAAGAAGCCGGGGATCACTTCACCCCGCGCGAGGTCATCCGCCTGATGGCCCACCTCATGTATACCGAGGATGAAGACGTCTACACGCCCGGCATCGCCCGCACGATCTATGACCCGACCTGCGGGACCGGCGGTATGCTTTCGGTGTCAGAGGAATACATCCGCGAGCAGAACCCACAGGCCAACCTGATCCTCTACGGCCAAGAATACAACGCGGAGTCCTACGCGATCTGTTGTTCTGACCTGCTCATCAAGGATGAACCGATCGACAACATCCACTTCGGTGACACGCTTGGTGACGGGAAATCTGAGGACGGACACCCAGACAAGAAATTTCACTACATGATGGCCAACCCGCCCTTCGGTGTGGAATGGAAAACCCAGCAATCCATCGTGCAGAAGGAGGCCGACGCGCTTGGCTTTTCGGGCCGCTTTGGCGCGGGCACGCCGCGCATCAATGACGGCGCGCTCTTGTTCCTTCAAACCATGATCAGCAAGATGCGCCCCAGCCCCGAGATCGGCGGCGACGGCTCCAAGATCGCAATCGTCTTCAACGGCTCCCCCCTCTTCACGGGCGACGCCGGTTCGGGCGAAAGCAATATCCGCCGCTGGATCATCGAGAACGACTGGCTCGACGCGATCATCGCGTTGCCGGATCAGATGTTCTACAACACCGGAATTTTCACCTACATCTGGATTGTCTCGAACCGCAAACGGCCCGAGCGGCGCGGTAAGGTGCAGCTGATCGACGGCACCAAGCATTTCATGAAGATGCGCAAGAGCCTGGGTAACAAGCGCAATGAGCTTGGCGATGGCGAAGATGGCAAGCCAGACCATATCGGCGAGATCACCCGCCTTTATGCCGCCTTCAAACACGATGACACCTCGAGCGTCATCATCGACGGCGAAACCAAAGAGCGGATTTGTTCCAAGATCTTCGACAACCGCGATTTCGGGTATCTCAAGATCACGGTCGAACGCCCGCTCAAACTGAACTTCCAAGCCAGTGCGGAACGCATCGCACGGCTGGCGGGCGAAACCGCCTTTGCCAAGCTGTCCGAAAGCAAGAAGCGCAAGGACAGTGCCGCCATCGCGGCGGAGGAAGAGGCAGGCAAGGTTTTACAGGCCCAGATCATTGCTGTGCTGGAGGGCATGCCAAATACGCTGGTCAAGAACCGTGCTGACTTCACCAAAACGCTGAACGTCGCGTTCAAATCTGCGGGCATCAAGCTCGAAGCGCCGATCCGCAAGGCGATCCTTAGCGCGCTGTCGGAACGGGATGAGACCGCCGACACCTGCACCGACGCCAAAGGCAACCCCGAGCCGGATACCGAGCTGCGCGATACCGAACTGGTGCCGCTGCCCAAGGATATCGAGCTGCCCATGCTGAACGCGGGTGAAGGCGAGCTGACCGATGATCAGCTGCCCGATCTCGTGCACGAACACGTCGAGGCCTATCTGGCCGCCGAGGTGCATCCGCATGTGCCTGACGCCTGGGTCGATCACAAGAAAACCAAGATGGGCTACGAAATCCCCCTCAACCGGCATTTCTATGTCTACGAACCGCCACGCAAGCTCGAGAAGATCGAAAAAGATATCGAGGATGTCACTCGCGACATCATGGAGATGCTAAAGGGTATCACCGCATGAGCTACGCCCCTTATCCGACATACAAGGACAGCGGCGTCCCGTGGCTTGGGCAAGTGCCTGAGGGATGGGAGCCCAAAAAGATCAAGTATCTGGTCAACTACATCGGCAGTGGCAAGACACCACGTGGCGGAGCCGAAATCTACACCGACGATGGCATCATGATTTTGAGAAGCCAGAACGTCTATGACGATGGTCTACGCCTTAAAGACGTTGCTTACGTCACGCCCGAGGTCGAAGCACAGCAAATCAACACGCGAGTGCAGCCTGCCGATGTGCTTTTGAACATCACTGGGGCCTCAATTGGCCGTAGCTCGATCGTTCCTGACGATCTGCCAACAGCGAATGTAAATCAGCACGTTTGCATTTTTCGGCCCCAAAGAACCAAAATCGTCCCAGAGTTTCTGCACGCCTTCTTCTGTTCCTCGATTGGCAAAGAGCAAGTCACCTCCAATGAAAATGGGACATCTCGGGAGGGCCTAAACTTTCAGCAAGCTGGAAACCTTCATCTCGTTCTACCACCTATCGAAGAACAAACCGCCATCGCGGATTTTTTGGATAAGAAGACGACCGAGATTGATGATCTGATCGCCAAGAAGGAAGAGCTTCTGCGCCTTCTGGCCGAACAACGCACCGCGCTGATCACCCACGCCGTCACCAAAGGCCTCAACCCCAACGCACCCATGAAACCCAGCGGCATCGATTGGCTTGATGAGATGCCGCAACATTGGATCAACCCGAGAATTCAGCACGTCGTTCAACTAAGGAGCGGTGAAGCAATCACCTCGGGGAGCATTGCGGACGCGGGCGACTTTCCAGTGTATGGGGGCAACGGGTTTCGTGGGTATTCCGACAGATATACTCACAAAGGCGATTTCGTCTTGGTGGGGAGGCAAGGTGCTCTGTGCGGAAACGTCAATTATGCCTCGGGCAAATTTTGGGCCTCTGAACATGCATTAGTTGCCAACCCACTGCGTGAATTCGTCGTCGATTGGATGGGCGAGCTATTGCGAGCCATGAACTTGAACCAATACTCAGTTTCTGCTGCTCAGCCGGGGCTATCCGTCGACAATATTGCAAAACTTCGCATCCCGCTTCCGCCGATTGAGGAACAAAGAGAAATCGCTACACACATCAAGCGAGAGACATTGGAAATTTCCAATGTGGAAAAGGCTGCAGAAAAGGCTATCAAGAAGCTTAGAGAGTATCGCACTGCCCTGATCACCAACGCTGTGACCGGAAAGATCAAGGTTGCGTAGCGATGCCAATAAACGCCGATGGCTATTTCAATCACTTGAAGACATTCCTCGACACTCGTGAAAGCGTTGGGAAAAGCAACATTCCGCACTACGGTCAGTTGTGCCGAGCGAAAGAACGCGAGGGGCTTGAAGCCAACGAGTTTGTATTGGCCGATACGGACGAGACAACCAAGGAACGCCTAAAAGCCAAGCTGACGTTTTCGGGCCGTGTTCTTGGGCTGCGCCTCGATGCCTGCAAGAACCCACTTTTCCATTTCCTCGATGACGACGGCAAACGCCCTTGGATGCGCAAATGCGACTTTGTCTTGTTTCAGGCGCATGCAAACCGGCTGAAGGCCTATTGCATCGAGTTCAAGAAGGCGCGGACGTTCATCCCAGCCTCCGACGTCATGCTTCAGCTGCACAAGCTGATCGCAGCCTATTCCAACAAGGATGCTCAATTGGAGGTGTCCAAGTACGTTTTCACGGACTGCCAAAACCCTGGACCCGATTTGGACCCGGAAGGCAAATACTTGAAGGATTACCCCGACATTCGCCACTACCTGTTCAGTGACGTTGATGGAATGGCGCTCGAAGATTTGGAAAACGACACGCAAAAAGTTATCGTATAGATTGTAAGTTATGAGCAAACATACCGAAATCCGTTTTGAAGATGCCATCACCGAAAGCCTGACCACGACGGGCGGATATGCCTTGGGCGATCCTTACGGCTTTGACGCCGAGCGCGGGTTGTTCCCTGATGACGTCATTTCTTTCATCAAGGCGACACAGGCCAAACGCTGGGCCAGCCTGCAGGAGTTCCACGGCGACCGCGCCAAGAGCACCCTGCTGGACTCGCTCTGCAAGGAGCTGTCGGGCAAGGGCTCGCTGCATGTGCTGCGCCACGGGTTCAAGTGTTTCGGCAAGACGTGGAAGCTGGCCTATTTTGCGCCAGCCTCTGGCATGAACCCCGACGCGCTGGCTGATTATGCCGCCAACCACCTGACCGCCACGCGGCAGGTGCATTTCGACCCCAAGCAAAAGGGCCTGTCGCTCGATCTGGTGCTGTCGGTTAACGGCCTGCCCATCGTGACGATGGAGCTGAAAAACCAGATGTCCGGCCAGACGGTCGAACACGCCAAGAAGCAGTACAAGTTTGACCGCGATCCAACCTGCCCGATTTTCCGTTTCAAGGAACGGACGCTGGTTCATTTTGCCGTCGATACCGATCTGGCCTCGATGACCACGCGGCTGAGCGGATCAAAGACGGTGTTCTTGCCGTTCAACAAAGGGCATGGGCACGGCGCGGGTAATCCGCCGGATGAGGACAACTACCGCACGGCCTATTTGTGGGAAGAGGTGCTGACCAAGGATAGCCTGATGGATATCCTGGCCCGCTTTCTTCATCTGGAGGTCAAGGAAACCAAGGTCGTGACTGCGCGCGGGATCAAGACATCGCGCAAGGAAACGATGATCTTCCCGCGATATCATCAGCTGGACGTCGTGCGTGGCCTCGTTGCCGATGCCAAAGCCAAGGGTCCGAGCCACAATTACTTAGTCCAGCATTCGGCTGGTTCCGGCAAGTCCAACTCGATCGCTTGGCTGGCGCACCGCTTGTCGAGCCTGCATGATGACAATGACCAGAAGGTGTTCAGCACGGTGGTGGTCATCACAGACCGGCGCGTGCTGGATCAACAGCTGCAAGATACGATCTATCAGTTCGAGCATAAGCAAGGCGTGGTCGAGAAGATCGACGAGAACACTCAGCAGCTAGCGAAGGCGCTGTCAGGCGGTGTGCCGATCGTAATCACCACGATCCAGAAGTTCCCTTTCATCGCGCAGGCATTGGACACGCTGTCCAAAAAGGGCGAAGGTGTTCAGATCGATACGTCTGGCAAGAGCTTTGCCGTTATCGTGGACGAAGCGCACAGTTCCCAAAGTGGCGAGACAGCCATGGAACTGCGAAAGGTACTGAACCGAGAGGGCATTGCGGCAACCATCGCCGAACAGATCATCGATGACGAAGAGGAGCAGAATCTTTCGGACGAGGCGAAGGAAGCCCTGTTCCAAGAGATGCTCAAACGCCCACGCCAGAAGAACATCAGCTTTTTCGCTTTCACCGCGACGCCTAAATTTAAGACGCTGGCTGTGTTCAATGAGCCGGGACCGAACGGGAAGCCCCCATTCCACCACTACTCCATGAGACAAGCCATCGAAGAAGGCTTCATCATGGATGTGCTCAAGAATTACACGACCTACAAAGCCTACTACGGGCTCATCAAGTCAATCGAAGACGACCCTGAAGTGCCGCGCAAGAAGGCCGCCAAGCAGCTCGCGCGGTTCATGAACCTGCACCCGCACAATATTGCGCAAAAGGTGGAAGTCATCATCGAGCACTTCCGCCATCATACGCGGCATAAGATTGGTGGCCGCGCCAAAGCGATGGTGGTCACCGGATCGCGCTTACATGCTGTTCGCTACAAATTGGCTTTCGACAAATATGTCAAAGACAAAGGCTACGGCGACATCAAGGCGCTGGTGGCGTTTTCCGGTTCGGTGAAGGATCCGGACTTCCCCGACAAGGAATACACTGAAGTTGGGATGAACAAGGGCATCAAAGAAAGCGAATTGCCCGAGAAGTTCGGCACGGAGGAATACCAGGTGCTGCTTGTGGCCGACAAATATCAGACCGGTTTCGACCAGCCTTTGCTTCACACCATGTATGTCGACAAGCGCTTGTCAGGCATTCAGGCGGTCCAAACGCTGTCTCGCCTCAACCGACGGACAGCGGGCAAGGAAGACACTTTCGTCTTGGATTTCGTCAACGAACGCGACGAGATTTTCCAATCATTTAAAGATTATTACGAAACCACCGACGCGGGAGAAGCGCCGGATCCGCACCAACTTTACGAATTACAGCACTCTATCGAAGAATGGCGTATTTTTGGCAGCGATGAAGTTGATCAGGTTTGTGAAATCTGGTTCAAGAATCGCAAAGAACCGACTGCTTCCGACCATCGCAACATGAATGCTTTGATCGACTTGGCCGTTGAACGCTTTGCGGCTCTGGAAGATGCCGACCGCGAGCTACTGCGTGGCAAACTCACCAGTTTCCGAAACCTTTATGCTTTCTTGTCCCAGGTCGTACCATATCAGGATTCAGACCAAGAGAAGCTCTACACCTACCTTCGTCTCCTTATCCCTAAACTGCCGAAACGCGCCGAGGACGATCCATTCCAACTCGGCGACGAGGTAGAGCTGCAATACTACCGCCTGCAGAAAATCAGCGAAGGTGGCATCGACCTTTCACAAGGTGAAGCTGAACCATTGAAAGGGCCAACGGAAGTAGGATCAGGGGTTTCTAAAGATGAAGCTGTCCAGCTTAGTTTGCTGGTCGACACGTTGAATGAGCGGTTTGGAACCGAATTCGACAAGGCTGATGAGTTGTTCTTCGATCAAGTGGTTGAGGTCGCAACAGGTAAAGAAAAGCTACGTGAAGCCGCGCGGGCAAACACGCTGGACAATTTTTCCTTGGTTTTCAACTCCATGCTTGAAGGCATGTTCATTGAACGCATGGAAGGCAATGAAGAGATCTTTGCCAAATTAATGAACGATGATCGGTTTCGGGAGGCTGCTGCGAACGGCCTAGTGAAACGAGTTTATGATTCAATCGTCGGCAAGGAGGAAACCTCAGCGGACTGAACGCCGCCGACCGCATTATTGGAGTTAGTTAGCCGATGTTCCGCGTTGATTTGAACAAAAACCGTTTGTCCCGCCTGTCCCAAAAGCGCTTTTCTGAGTTGAACCTGCGCGAGCGCGACCATCTGCAGGAGTGGCTGGCCAACCAGCCTGACGCCCTCGGTGAAGAATTGCTGATCATTCAGAAGGAGTTCGACGGGTTTGATGAAACCCGTGAACGCCTGGATCTCTTGGCGCTCGACAAGGACGGCAACCTCGTGGTGATCGAGAACAAGCTTGATGATAGCGGGAGAGATGTGACGTGGCAGGCGCTGAAGTACACCGCCTACGTCTCGGGCCTGACCAAGACGCAGATCGTCGACATCTATCAGCAATACCTCGACCGCTATGCGGGTGGTGGCAATGCGGCTGTGGGGATCTGCGAGTTTATGGAAGTTGAAGAGCTGGAAGAGACCGTCCTAAACCCAGGCAATGACCAAAGGATGATCTTCATCGCAGCCAATTTTCGGCGCGAGGTGACAGCAACGGTCCTATGGCTCCTCAGCCGCGGAATTCGCGCGCAGTGCTTCAAGGTGACACCATACGCGTTTGGCGATGAGCTGATGGTCGATATTCAGCAGATTATACCGACGCCGGAAGCGGCGGACTTCATGATCGGGATGTCGAGCAAAGAAAACGAAGAGAAAGCCATCCAAGACACACAGAAGAAGCGGCATAAGCTGCGTTTAGACTTCTGGGAAGCGGCCCTTGAACAGCTGCGTGTCGACGGCGTTACACTTTACCAGAACATCAGCCCGACCAAGGATCATTGGCTCAGCGCAGGGTCTGGGACTAGGTCTTGCCCCTATCAGATGATCTTCTCGCGAGATGAAGCGAGGGTCGAGATAAGCTTGCAGCGCTCTGAAACCGCCGAGAATAAATGGTTGTTCGATCAGCTCTATAGTCAAAAAGATGCCATCGAAGCAGCTTTTGGGGCCGAACTCGATTGGCGGCGCATGGACGATAAGAAGGCAAGCCGCATCGTCTACGCTCAACCTTTTGAAGGCTTCAACAGAGAAGCGTGGCCCGAGATGATTGGTTGGCTTGCAGCTCATATCCAAAAACTGGAAGCGGCTTTCAGCGAACCGCTAGCGCGCCTGAATCGGCAGGTTCGATCGCAAGATGAAGCGACCTAGCTGACAAGCTTGTTTTCGCCGAGGAAGGCCAGGGCGGCGAATCCGCCCTGGCGCTAAGGTCACTCAGCGACCGGATCTTCATCGCGGCGCGGGAAGGCGACCATTTCGACATCGGGAAACATGCTGTGTTTGACGTTGATCGACGTGATGTTGCCGCCGTCGTCGGTGTTGACGAAGAGGACGCCGCACCGATCCCAGAAGTTCTTGCCGTCTTTTTCGCCGGATTTGACGTTCAGTTTCAGAGTTTGAGTAGCCATTTTTTGATCCTCACTTTGAGTGTTTCGATGAACATGACCAAAGCTGGCACCAAGGGCCTGTCAGCGAGAAACTTGCCTCGCGAGGAATGCGCTGGCGCAGGGGAATTTTCTTGTTGAAGCGGGGCCTGCACCGCGTCTGACACGGCTGCCCGCTTATGTTCAGCAGTCGGAAACACGGCGTTGAGTATCTGGGATTGGCAATCAATCTCCGTGAACCGCCCCGGATTTGCCGGAGACTGTTGAGTTCGTATTTCAAGCTGCGATTTTGTCTGACTTCAAGGCTTGTTCGTATTTCTCCTCTGCTTCGATTGGTGTGATGTAGCCGAGAGGCTCAAGCAGGCGCTCTTTGTTGAACCAATCGACCCATTGCAGGGTTTCCCATTCGACCTGATCCTTGGATTTCCAAGGCCCCAGTCGATTGATGACTTCGGTCTTGAACAGGCCGATGATCGTCTCGGCCAGTGCATTATCATAGCTGTCACCGACGCTGCCGACGGAGGGTTCCAGCCCTGCGTCTGCGAGGCGCTCTGTGTACTTGATCGATACGTATTGGGCGGATTCAACCGGTCGTCGCAACACCTCATTGATGGAGTTGTGGATGACAAAAACAGGCAGACGAAAGTCCGAACGTTCGACCCGGGACAAATTGAACTCTCCAGGAAGGCCGCCAGTGTGGCAGCGTGAGAATCTATGTCGGTTCTGGCGGGCGGTTGCAGAGGGGTTATCCAGTGAGGATGCCGCCGTTGCAGCTGGTGTCTCTGCTCCTGTCGGAACCCGTTGGTTTAGGAGTTCTGGTGGAATGCCTCCCACACATCTTGCGCCATCGGCGTCCATACCAAAGAGCCGTAGCCTTTCCTTCGCAGAACGTGAGGAAATAGCTTTGGAGTGTGCGAGAGGCGCAGGTGTCCGTGCCATCGCTAGGAAGCTTAAGAGATCACCCAGCACGATTTCCCGAGAGATCAGGCGTAACTCGGCAACTCGGGGTGGAGATTTCGACTATCGCGCGATTAATGCACAATGGCATGCTGACCGTGCGGCGAAGCGGCCAAAAGCGAGTAAGCTCACGCTCAATCCCGCCTTGCGAGACTATGTGCAAGATCGGCTCTCCGGCCGCATCGCCACACCAGACGGCATCGTGCATCATGGTCCTTTTGTGGTATGGAAAGGGCGGCGGGCCATTCACCGGCAAAACCGTCGCTGGTCGTCTGCCTGGAGCCCTGAACAGATCGCGCAGCGGCTGAAGGTGGACTTTCCCGAGGATCCGACGATGCGCATCAGCCACGAAGCTATTTATCAAGCTCTCTACATTCAGGGTCGCGGCGCGCTAAAACGAGAGCTCTCAGCGTGTCTACGGTCCGGCCGTGCTCTCAGATTGCCGCGCGAACGCGGACGCAATCGTGGCAAATCCTTCCTCACTGACGCGTTGATGATCAGCGACCGCCCAGCGGAGATCAGCGACAGAGCGGTTCCTGGCCATTGGGAGGGAGACCTCATTCTCGGCCTTGGCAGCTCTGCGATCGGCACTCTGGTCGAACGCACGACCCGCTTCACCATGCTCCTACACCTGCCACGCATGAAGGGACACGGTACAGGCAAACCAGTCAAGAACGGACCAGCTCTCGCTGGTCACGGTGCCGAAGCCGTGCGCGATGCCATCACCGAGACGATCAGTAGCCTGCCTGCTCAATTGCGGCGCTCGCTGACCTGGGATCAAGGTGCGGAGATGGCCCAACACGCGCAGCTGCGGATTGATACAGGTCTCGAGATCTACTTCTGCGATCCTCAAAGCCCATGGCAGCGTGGCAGTAATGAGAACACTAACGGTTTGCTCCGCCAGTACTTCCCAAAGGGCACTGATCTCAGCAAGCATGATGTTGACGAGTTAAGCGCCGTTGCCAACGCCCTGAACACGCGCCCTCGCAAAACACTCGGTTGGCAAACACCAGCAGAGGCTCTCGACCGGCTGCTCAAAAAGGATATGATCGAAGGTGTTGCGACGACCGGTTGAATCCGCCTTGAGACCCGCGATCTGAATGATGGATTAGGTTCTCAGTAGGCCTGCGCGCATGGATTGCTTGCTCAAGAGCATCCAGGACAAACTGCGTGTCCTGCGTTGTCGATGCCTTCCAGCCCACGATCCGGTTCGCGAAGGTGTCGATCACGAAGGCCACGTAGACGAACCCGCGCCAGGTGGAAACAAACGTAAAATCCGATACCCACAGCTCGTTCGGCATGGAGGCTCGGAACTGGCGATTGACTTTGTCCAGCGGGCATTGGTCCGCAGGCTGTCCCTGGGTGGTTTTGACCTTCTTGCCGCGCCGGACGCCTTGAATGCCAAGCTGGCGCATCAATCGCTCGACGGTGCAGCGGGCGATATCAATCTTCTCACGCTTCATCGCGTGCCAAAGCTTCCGCGCGCCGTAGACGGAACGGTTCTTCTCCCAAACGTCCTTCATCTCCTTGCAAAAATACGCATCCCGCTTGGCCCGATCTGAAGCTCGGCTGGGGTCACGTTCGATGGCAAGGCGCTCATAGAACGTCGAAGGGGCAATCTGGAGAACTCTACAGATCGGCTCGACCCCATGCGCCCCGCGATGATCTTTGATGAAGGCAATCATTTGCGGAATGGGCGGTCGAGCTCCGCCTGTGCAAAATAAGCAGACGCCTTTTTGAGAATCTCGTTCGCCTGACGCAATTGCCGGTTCTCGCGCTCAAGCTCCTTGATGCGATCCCGCTCGGCAGTCGTCATACCGTCACGTTTGCCGGTATCTGTTTCATGCTGCTTGACCCAAATCCGCAGGCTGTCCCTGCTGCACCCAACCTTCTGAGAGATCGACAAGATTGCCGCCGATCTGCTCGCGTATTCTTCCTCGTGATCCAAGACCATCCGCACCGCTCGCGCGCGCAGTTCCTCTGGATAGCGTGTTCCGTTCTTCGTCTTTCCCATGACCCAGTATCCTTACTTCAGGGTCTCCGGCAAACAAGGGGCGGTTCACCGGGCTGGTCCATCAAAGCTGGCCCGGAACGCTGCAACTACTGTATCGGGCCTGCAGATTGCTCTCAGTAAATATGATCTGCCGATCATAAAGCGGAAATATAATCTGCGGATCATACGGCGCAAAAGGCAGCTGCGCGACGTCTTGCGCCAGCAACAATAGCTTCGG
Source organism: Aliiroseovarius crassostreae (assembly GCF_001307765.1). Classification (GTDB taxonomy): domain Bacteria; phylum Pseudomonadota; class Alphaproteobacteria; order Rhodobacterales; family Rhodobacteraceae; genus Aliiroseovarius; species Aliiroseovarius crassostreae. The sequence goes on along the minus strand of NZ_LKBA01000007.1, from coordinate 35,673 downwards.
CCAAAGGCTGTGGAAACCCATCTGGCAACTCTGCGAGTGTCTTGTCCAAGGCGGGTTCAAGCTCCGTCGCGATGTCCGACAAGACTTCTTCAGCCAGCGCCACACCAAAACCGGCCGCCTTCGCTGCCTGCAGGAAATGGCGGGGCACCACCTCATTGATCCGGTAGTGCCCGTCGACCACCATCGCGAGGCGCATCCGGTTCTGGCGGATTTGACCGTCATCCACGGCTTTTTGCGCGCTCAGCACATCGTAGAGCGGGGTCATACGGAAACCGCCGGGGCGCAGTGCGATGCTGAAATTCTTCGCGTGACCGTCCGTCGCGCCCAAGAGCCAGAACAGTACCTGCGCGCGGAAGAAGGCGCGTTGATCTGCCTCTGGGTCATCACTGCCCTTCAGCAAACCGATCCCTTCGGTGATCCCAGGCCCGCCATCCATTTGATATTTCTGGCTGGGTGGGACCGATAGGGCCTGACAAAAATCTTCCTGCGGGAGGCGGATTAAACGGCCATCTTTGGTCCAGCGCCGATCAAACCGCGTCACAACAAGGCTCCGCACGTCTTCGAAGTCGGCGATCTCGACCTGCGCCACATCCAAACCCATGGCGTGGCAGAAGCTCATGCAGAAAAACTCATTCTCAACACTGTCGGACAAATCGATCCCTGCAGGCAGAACTCCAAGCTGAGTCTTGAAGATATGGGTCGTAGGAGTGAGCCCCGATGGACGGATCCACGCGCCCTCGTGGCGCAGCAGCGCTGTTTTCTCCTGCGCCCCGGCGATGGAAATGCGGAAGTCGTCTTCCTCATCCAGGCCGAGCGGAGCGCTTGCGAGGTTGCGCAGCATATCAGCAATCTGCGGCTCAGATACGGGTTCTCCTTCGAGCGTGTCAAACTCGGGTATCTCACCCGAAACGAACTGCAAGGCCCCCACGCAATCGCGCCCGATCTTCTCCAGCATGTGCCATGCGTCCGTGCCGCCCGCACGCACACGTGCCGCAACGCGTTCTCGTATCGCCTGATTGTCCGGCAGCAGGTTTTCCAAGTAGGCGATCACAGGTCCGCCCTGGTGCGCCTCTTCGCGCAAAGGCAGCGAAAGCGAGATGGGCATGGCATGTTCCCATGCCAACCATTCCGGATCATAGGTGAAGCTGATTGCGCCTGAGCCTGCAAGACGCAAAGCCCCCACCAGCCTTCCATTCAGAAGCACCTGCATCGTGCCACTACGCCCGTGTTTTGCCATCAGAAGATGTCCTCAATCTCAAGCGAGCCACCGCGCTCCACCAATCGGAACTCAAGCCCAAGCGCGGCCATGACGGCGAGCACAGTGGCAAGCTTGGTTCCCGCGTCACCATTCTCGAGCGACGAAATCGTCGCAACGCGCAAATTCGTGCGCGCGCTGATATCGCTTTGGGTCCAGCCGCGCGCCTTTCGCGTCCGGCGGAGTGCCTCGCCGATCTGCTCGGCCGTTCTTGCTGTGAGGTCCATGATGTGGCTCCTTTTACGGCACAGCGTAAATCAAAGAAAATTACGCTGCAAAGTAAATATTCAATTTTTACGCCATAGCGTAACAATCGAGACACACTCATGCCTGTAGCCCCGCAGCTCGAACCTGCTCAGGCGTCACCAGCTTTGAGGCAATCAAGTCCTCGATCTGCCGGTTGGTGATATGGCGGCACAGGGGATGGCGCTCGTGGATCCACTCGGCGAGGCTGGCGCGGCCTTTGGCTTCGGCCTCTCGCGCCTTCTCGCGGTCGGCCTGGATCTGGGCAAGCCCCTTCTCCCATCGACGCATCTTGAACCAATTGTCCGAGAAACAGACCTTGCTGCGTGTATAGCCCTCGCTTTCCTTCGCATAGGCTTTGACCGCCTGATGCAGGTCATCGGGCTTCACCCCGGCCTTCACAGCTGCTGCGATCAAGCGCAGAGTAGTCCGCCAGTCTCGGATCCTGTCTTCGGGATAGGCCGCCAAGATCTTCTCAGCTTCAAGATCTTCAACCTCCGCCGCCGCCTCGCGCTTGCGCGTAGGTGGTTTATGGATGGTTTTAGGATGGTTTGGGGTCCACCGTGAACCCCGTACCCCGTTCACCGTGGACCCCGTACCGGGTTCAGGCTGGACGGGGTTCACAGTGACCCCCGTCTCAATGTCGGGCTCAGCCGTCGGTTCAAGAGCGGCCACGCGCTCTAGAACGATGCGGTAAATGACGGTGTAGCCGTTCTTGCACTGCCGCCGCCCAGTCTCAATCAGAACGCCTTCGCGCAGGAAGTCGATAATGGTGCGCTTCACCGTGCTCTCGCTGAGCTCTGTATGGCGCTGGATCGTCCCTTTGGAGCACCAGATTCCTGAGCCGTCATCGCTCGCCTTATCGGCCAGGAACATGATGATCTGCTTGCGCGCAGCGCTGCCAAAACGGCGCTCGGCGCACTCATTTGCGATGCGCCAGCTCATTGGACCACCTCACCGGTCAACGGCCGCGAAAAAGCGGACTGAGCGTTTGCGGTGTGGCGCTTGCTCATGCTAACGTACTGCGAAAGCTGACAGGCTTTTTCTATTTGGCCCCGGTTCACAGTTGCCGCTGTGACGGGGCCTTTTTCGTTTTGAACCGGCGAATTTGGCTTTGAAACTTTCGCTTTTTGTTCACTTTTTGTCAGGGGGTATTTTGCACCCTTAAGTCGTTGTTTTCGCTTACGCTCTTTCTGGATTGCAAATCCGTGTACACCGGTTCGATTCCGGTACTCGCCTCCAATATCTAGTATACCCCCAGAGCCCCGACACAACATATGCGCAAATCAAGCGCATATGCGGCTATTTCACTACCGTACACAATTCGTACACAGTCCGCGTGCAGTTTTTGCTGCGATTTCGCCATGCTTTACCCTATAGTGTTCAATAACAGTCACTTAACAAAAGAGCTGCGTGATGAGCTACGGTGTAGGCACAGTAACTGTGCACAAGAAATTGAAGCTGGATAAGCGAAACGGCAGTGACAACTGGTATGCACGGCTGACGCTTGATAACGGCAAGCGCATCGTGAAAAGCACCAAAACGGATGATTTGGAGGAAGCTAAAGAACGCGCGATTGAGCTTTACCACAACACCAAAGCGCGCATTGCCAACAACCTCCCTGCCCAAACACGTAAATTCAAGCACGTAGCAGAATACGCCATTAAGAGAATGCAAGATGCTTTGGAAAATGGCACAGGCAAACAAGCCTACAAGGATTACATCTCAGCACTGCGCATTTGGCTTATCCCGTTTTTTGAGAAAACAGATGTAGATAAGATTGATTTGGCTGCACTGACTGCGTTTGACTTATGGCGCACGGAAACGAACAAAAGGCCATTCTCGCAAAGCGGCATCAACAATCACAACGCGGCCTTAAACAGAGTATTCGACGAAGCTGTGCTGCAAGGTTGGCTCGTACAATCAATGCGCCCTACCTTGTTAAACAAGGGCATCAAAAGCCAAAGCAGGGGCAGCTTCACCGACGATGAGTACAGGAAAATCTTTACTGCTCTTCGCACCTGGCACAAAAAGACCCAAAACACTCAAGCTGCGGCAACGCGCGAAGTGCTGCGCAACTACGTACTCTTCCTAGCCAACAGCGGTGTGCGGCACGGCACCGAAGCGCTTGGGTTGCAATGGCGAAACATTGAGTGGCAGGAAAAGGATAAACAGCGCTATTTAGTCGTTAACGTCGACGGCAAAACAAGCAAGCGCAGCGCTGTAGTCCGAGACAAAGTTGAAGACTATTTAGACAGACAGCGGAAGCTAAACCCAGCAACACAAAGCGGCACCTTCGACGAACTTATCGCCGCGAAGAACGACGCGTTTGTGTTTACAACGCGCCTTGGAAACGTGGCCAACATAGCAAGCTTAAACCGAGCATTTAATTCCTTGCTAGCAGATCTGAATCTGAAGACCGACGCTGGCGGCAAAGCAAGAACGCTATACAGCTTGCGGCACTACTACGCGACGCGAGAACTGAAGCACGGTGTTGAAATTCATGCGCTCAGCAAACAGTTGGGCAACAGCACCGCAATGATCGACAAGCACTACAGCAAATACAGCTCCATTCTAAACGCTGACATTCATAGCGGGCGTCACTTACGCGGAAAAAACAACAAGACGGCTATGGAAGGCGCACAAAGCGTCGTAGACACCGCTTTTGCCATGCTCGCTGCGGGGCAATTGGACCAGCAGACGTTGCTAGCGACGCTTGGCGTTGAACGTGAAGGCTATGTAGTGACGGAAGAACTGAGGCTAAGAGCATTGGAGGCTAAGCGTGATGATTTGATTTGCGGCGAGACGCTTCTGAGAATTGTGGGCGGTTAGATATGCGCTGCTGAGCATTTCTTACCGCTTCAATTGGAGGCCAGCTTTCTTAAAGCCTTCTTAGACGCAATTCGTTGCAAAATATCGCTTTCCCTAATCTCTCCATCCACCAGTTTGTCTAGCTCCCGTTCAATTGCATCGATTTTGACTTGTCGTTTCGAACGCCTTAATCTCAGCAATCCCCCACCCCGATTTCGTGTACCACGCGAAGTAACGACACAAGGAAAGTCATCTGGACAACTATGTGGCGTATTGCTCGCGTCAAAATGAACGTTTCTATCAAACCAACCCTCTAGAGAAGGATTGCCGACCACATTTTCTGCAAGATACTCAGCAACCCGACAAAACTGAGCATCAGATTTATCAAGAAGCTCCCTTGCAATCTTATGCCTGCCTTGCTGGCTCGCAGTTTCTGCTTTGACGTATGTAAAAGTCGCCTGCTTTAATAGTTTCTCGTACTTCAAAACCTCTTTGGGTTTATTTTCCAGCACCTCGCGTAGCTCAATCTGTTGCTGCCAGTCGTCCTCAAACCGTGCATAGGCCTCTTCACCTAATAGGGAGCGCAATTGACGGTTTTGCACGTTTTTTCCACCTGTAAGCTTCTCCAAAACTGATTTCAGCTTAGCGACGCGTTTTTCTTCACTTGCCACTTCAACCCCACAGTCTTCATCACCACCGGATAAGTTAATTGTCCTTAAAGGTCGTTTTCGTGCACCTAAACTTCCCTAGTATCCGCTGAACCGTTTCTGCAAACAGAAATGCTATCTAGTAGGCAACATACCCCCGCAAATGAAACTCCTTAGCTCACTCAAGATAGATATCCGGGTAATCACCGGTCGTCGGCTCGCAGATGATAAATAACTTAGCAAGCTAAGGCACACGCTGCTTGTCCATAAACTGACCATAAGGTTGGCACGCCAGTTCATAATCGTGCTGAGAATCCGTTCTGATGTGAGACGGTCAACTCAAACGCATTGTCAGTTATGCGCTTCAACAGTCTACCCTGCCATCACGCGCAGGATGCCACTAAAAACGCGCCGCCAATGCGGAACCGCGTTTACTGTTGTCGGAATGGTTGTAGCGCAGAAATGCGCGAATTTGAGTGAGACGGAATGACACGCTGCATTGCAGTACCCGTCATCGCATTGGACCCAGCTTTGCTACACCAGCTCCAGTGCGTGCGTATGATGCCCCTGTAATTGAGATGATAGCAAAACCTGCTCTTCCCTAGTGGTTTGGTGAGTGTAGCCTATTACGCGACGAGTAAAGTTGCGCTTTTAGATCGCGCCAAGAAGAGGCGTGATCTATTTGCTCTGAGTAAAGCCCTTCAAAAAAACCAATATCTTTTAAACCAATATTATGTCCAGAAATCTAATTCGAAGAATGCTGATGCTGTGAATGCGAAGCGTAAGCGTAGCTAAGAACAGCTTCAGCTGTTGATGCAGAGCATCAACATAAATCCACTTTCAATCCAATCCACATATTTAAGGAGAAATCATATGTTACTAATGGAAAGCATTTACAAAAAACTTAAGGCTGAATCTTTAGTCGAAAATGCAGAAGCCTTCAGTCAGAAATGGTGCAATCGAAGCCGCAGCTGGTATGCAGTTCAGAAATGCAGCAATAGCGATCTTAGCGTGCAAGCTGCTGTCGCTTGCCTTCGACGCTCCCAAGCCAGACTTATTATCTCACACCTTCAAAGGAAACGATTGGGTAGCGCCATAGATGCTGAAATTGAAACGCTGCGAGACGTTATTTCCTGCTTGGAAGCCCACCTAAGAGACAAGCACTGCATTTTATCTGTGGTTCCGGTAGAGGTGCGAAAACCCAAAATGTTATGAATTGTGTAGAGTTTAACATTTCAGCAAATCTGTTTTTGACTACAAAGGTTTAGCTTCACTGCCTTTTTAGGTCGCTTTGCAAAATGTGTGATTTTACAATGACTTGTGACAGAAGCATACATTTTAGGTGAGACATGAAACACGCAAAGCTACTGACACAAGCAGAACAGAAACGCGTTTACGCAGTCATTGACGCTCATCGCTACAGCGCGCGAAACCGTGCAATTTTTGCATTCAGCTTTTTTGCTGGACTGCGTGCATGTGAGATTGCTGCGCTGAAGGTTGGCGACGTGTTTGATGAACATGGCAACGTGCGTGACACGGTTTATTTAGCAGCTACGCAAACAAAGGGAGATGAAGCTGGCACTGTGCTTGTGAGCAAGCGATTAAATACAGCTCTTGCTTCATATGCTGCAACCTACCCCCGTCATATCAGTAAGCCCGGTGCGCCGTTATTTTTCAGCGCAAAACGTGGTGGCTTTAGCGCGCAAACGATAGTGAACTTGTTCGCCAGGTTTTACGACTTAGCAAACGTTAAAGGTGCAAGCAGTCATAGCGGTCGCAGGCAGTTTTTGACGGAGCTTGCAGACAAGGGTGTTAATGTGCGTGTGATACAAGCACTGGCGCGGCACAAGGACATTAGCACTACGCAACGCTATATTGATTACAATGAAAGCAAGCTGCGCAACGCAATTGAATTAATTTAGTCCAGCATGAACTTTGCCCGCGAGCAGTCTCTTCTCTAGTCCGTGAGAACTGCGTTGAGAAACGGCAACATAAACTTGCGAACTGGCTCGTACTGCTCAGCTTGTAGCAACTGCTCTTTGTTCACAGGATTAATTTCCCGCCCTTCAAAATTCACTCCCTGCAAACTTCCAGTCGCAAGAACCAACTGGCTTCCCTTTGGTCTTTCATTTATCGCAAAACTGATCATTCGTTCTGAATTCTTAGGATCTGGATCCTGCTGAAGTGGAGTATCCACGACGATTGGGCAGAAACACGAAGTAGAGAACTCATTGATCGTATGCAAAACGGCATAGCAGTAGGCGAGTATCAGCCGCGGCGCCCTGTTTCCTGTCTCTCGAATTGTGGGGCGAATATTATCCCACATATTGCTTGGAACGTTTTCAACACCAAGTTTCGTACAAAATTCTCGTAATTTGCCCGCGTAGAATTCTATTATTTTGTCCTTATGTTCTTTCTTTTCGAAAGCACTCATCTCTTTCTTGGCCGCAGCAATTTTTTCGTTCAGCACGCCAATATCGCCGTCAATAGCGCGCTCTTCTTCTTCAAAAGTACCATCTACCAAGCGCTCGCTCTCGTCGCGCAACATGTCGCCAAGTTTGATTTGTCCCCTTGTCTCTTCAAGTATGGACTGAATTTGGTCAATACGGGTTTGAAGTGCTGGGATACTCTTCAGTTGGAGCGATATTTCAGATTCCAGTTTTTCAACTTTCCCTCGCGACTCCAAAAGAACAATCCTGCACGCGTCAGCGTCATTGTGCAGACCAAAGCGATTTGCAAAGTCGTTTTCATGAACAGTACTGCAAACAGGGCATACAATCTCAGCATCGCTTAACTTTTGAGAAAATTTTATGTCCGCTTCCAGCTCAGACAAAACCCTAGCGGCAATTTCCACTTCTTCTTGCGAGGCGGTTCTTTGAGCCTGCAAATGTGAAATTTCATTGCGAATTTCATCATAAGATTTTTGCAGCGCATTTTGTTCTTTCAACAGCGCTTTAATTCTGTCCTCAAAAGTACCCACATCTAATGAAATTCCAACATGTTTCCGCTTATCCTTAAACCTCTTCCTAGCTTTGGTAAGCGCTGCTCTTTCCTGAGCAAGCTCCCCCCTTTCAACTGTTGCCTCATCCTTTGCTGCCTTGGATCGATAGTATTCTTTTGGTCGGATACCAGTGTGGTAACGCGCGATATCGTCCTTATAGGCGCTGACCATTTCAAGCCCAGAAAAAGATGCCCAAGTATCTACCCACCCCTTTTCTTGGTCCAGATAGAATGGCAGAAAGCAGAAGGCTGGTGGAGGAACAGCATTCTTTCCCCCTTTTAGCTTCAGTGTCACCTCAAAGTCTAAAAGCTCCCCTACCTTTGGAGCTAGCGCTTTGACGACTGAGTTTCCTGTCCAAGTAAGCTTACCCCCCTCATCAAACAGTGCAAAGCGCCCTGCTTGCTTGAGGACAAAGAATATGCTCCCGTCCACTTCAATCTCAAGAAGAGACTCGACTTTGGCATTTTTCCAAGGTTCTGGCGTTCTGGAAGGATCAGCACCCAGCGTAGCGTATAAAGATTTTACCAGACTAGATTTCCCAAAGTCATTGTCAGCCACAACAGCTGTTGTCAGGTTGCTAAAATCCTCAACTCTCGCTTTCTTTTCGCGACTTGATAGCAGCCAGAGTTTTCTGAATTTCAGCCTTTTCATGCCGCTTTTTCCTCAGATTTCGAATTAAAGTTTTGTAGTTCTCAAGCTTAGTCGATTGAATACGCTTCATATAAAATCATCGCCCTTATTCGTTGGTCCGTGGCTGTTCTTAGCTCCGCTCGAGCTTCTGATGCGACCGCTGCATAAACTTGGTTTACTAGCTCGTTCAAACTCAGTGCATCCAAGTCGTTGTCCTGGATATAGTTTGAGATCATGCGACGCACTTTCCGCACTGCCTCATTTGGATTTAGAACTGCAACACGATAGGCGTTCCATTCCTGCCCCAAGCGAATTTTTTGCAGTGCTGGCAATTGAATATCAGGTGCAATCTGTTCCCACTTTGGGCAGTTCACAGTAGAAGAAACGATTTGCAACCAACTGTCTGTGTCAACTCGAGTTATGCCGCGGCGCGACACAACTTCATCGAAATCGCTTAGATCAACATCTGCGGCACGCGATTTTCTATCGCATTCCTCAGAAACCGCTTTGAACAACGCCGCCAAAGAAAACTCGACCTCACCCAAATTTTCAACCACGAAGGCATCCAACTTACCTTTCGCGTGCGCGTCCGCATCTTCCAAACTTAGGTCTGTTTGTGAGACCCAAAGTAGCTCACTCTTAATGGTGTCTTCACCTGAGAATTCTTCCTCAAGTTTTTTAGTGATTTTTTTGAGACTTTCGTCGTCGCACTCGCTCAGGCAAAAATTTGATTTGTTCGCTGGCGAAAAGTTTGCTGGTGCATTTGAAAGAAATGTTGCTGATTCCACGCTGTCGCCAAATGAAATCACATTTTCATACATTTTCCCCAAAAACGAACGCGCAGAGTCACCTTTTTCCTTGTCACGCTTGGTTAGCGATGCTGGTGTCCAGTTGCCGCTTTTTTTTGACTTCACTTGATAAAACTGAACGCTCTGAGGCGCACATTGGTCGTCAAAAACAGCTATATCGTCATGATATTCAAACACCAAAGCATAGTCGCCATCCAATTTGTGTCGCTCCAGGACAAGAACCAGACCGCATAAGGCTTGGTAATGGTATCTACTATTTGTTGGCGCACCGCTATCTTCTCTAGGCGGCGTGGTTTCCAGCTTATTCTTAAAACTACTCACAATTTTGGCCCAAATCAGACAACCATAGAGTGCACTCTACTCAACTACACAGCGCTGACAACAAATGATGTGAGCTTTCATCCGTTTTTTCAAAGAAAGGGCCCAGTCTACTAGCGCTAGGTTGCAATATTGGCTAGTGAGCCTTTCGCAACTCAACTGGATTCAAACGATTCACTGACGATTTGCTTTATCCCGTCGTCACTGTTCCAAAGCCAGCTGGAGCACGGGCCGTAAGAGACGCCTCCGCGTCACGTCAGCAAACCCCATGCTCCCCTGTTCTTCAGTGCCAAGCGCGGCGGCTTGGCGAATTAGTAAACAAGCACACGTGCAAGTAAAGCTAATCACTACTTGCCAGCCAAGCGCCAGCGACTCTGGCACTTGGCAATCGTATGCATTTATCTATGGGTTAGAACTACAACTCACACTGCTGCCGTATAGTGCTGTGCTTTTGTGGCAGACGATTTTGCCATCCAAAATTCCTCGCCAATGCCTTCCCTCTTGAACTTCGACCACCGTCGGGATCAACCTCAGTGCCAAGATCGCGCGGGGCCTCGGGACGGATGTAGTACTCCTCCGGCAAACCTTCGATCTGATCCGCGTTGAAGACGCGGTATGCGCGCGCATAGGGCAGTTCTTCCTCAATGCCCAGTTCGTTTTCTCGGGTGAACGTCCCGTATTTGACCACGGTCGACGACGTTTCGCCTTTGCGGACTTGGCCGCCCAGCTCTCGCGCCTGCTTGTAGGTCATCCAGCGGCTGGACACATAGCCATGCTTTGCTGCCATGACCCAGAGCATCAGGATATTAATCCCGCGATACTCCTCGCCGTTGTGTCGAGTTGGCAGGGCAATGCCCGACGCGCTTCCGGTCCACGGCTTGCGCCAAGGCGGCGTGCCCGCCTCGATCTCTGCAATAATGGTGTCGGTGACATGGGCATAAACATCAAATTTCGGTGCCATTTGTGGCCTCCTGTTCAAAGTGACGCGGGAGAGGCTTCACGCCCCTTTCCGCCGATGGGCTGCGCCTCGGCCACCTGATCTGACCGAATACGCATGTATTCGGCGGAACAGAGTGGGAGAGGGCACAGCCCGACCCACGGCCCTGAACGGGGCTGTCAATCGGTCACATTTGCGAAGAAAATGTCTGCGCCAAAATCAGACGCCAATTTGCTTCGCGAGGAATGGCTCGCTCGCGAGACAGGGGAAATTGGTGGCTGATTTTGGTGATGGACTAAGGTTGACCGCCACGGTCAGGGATGTTGGGCGGACCAAACAAAAAGAATGATGTCTGGATCGGGGTGAGCGGGCCAACGGCCCGTTGAACCTCGGTGCAGTCCGTTTGCAAAAGCCGTCCCGACGGGACGACAATCATGTAATTTCGTGGTTAAAGTGTGCTGTACAAGAAATTATTAGAATCATGTTTTCAGGGAAAAAATCGTGCAAGCAGAGGGCTCATTCGGTCGAACAATCCAGCTTTTTCTCGTCGACGGGAAGCCAACTGGGCTGCGAAAAGCGACAATCCATGGTTGGACCGGTTTGCTTTTTGTAAGCGGAGCTTCAGCTTTCGGCGACCTGACCGCTCGTGAAGAAGTTGATCGGACCGGTATCTATATCCTATCGGGTCCTGATCCCGAAAAAGCCGGTGCAACCCGCACCTATATTGGCTCCGGAAATTCCGTGGCCGAGAGGATCAAGCAAAGCGCGATCAAAAGAGACTTCTGGGAAACTGCCATCACCATTACGACAAGTGACGATGACCTTTCCAAAGGGCACGCGGAATACCTGGAGGCGCGGCTCATAGAACAAGCCGCCCAAGCAGGCCGCGTCACATTGGATAACGGCACGCAGCCGGACACCAGCAGGCGGCGATTGCCCGAGGCCGACGTAGCCAACATGGAGCAGTTTCTATCAAACCTGCGGATCATCCTGCCCGTAATCGGCCTGGATATGCTCAAGCCACAACCGCGCGCGGTGACACAGACAGCGAAGCCAGTCGACGAACGAACCGCAGGTGAAGTGCAGTTTGAGATCCGCCACAAGAGTGGTGTCAAAGCGACCGCTGTCGAGGAAGATGGTGAATTTGTTGTACTGGAAGGGTCTGAGGCGCTCACCGAGACCGGCTATGTCCAACAAAGCTATGGCAGCTTGAAGGAAAAGCTTATATCCGACGGCACTCTGGTCGCCGACGGCAATCAAAAACTCCGTTTCACGAAACCTTGGTCATTCAATAGTCCTTCAGCCGCCGCTGCTGTCGTCCTGGACCGAAACAGCAACGGACGCCTGGAGTGGAAGGTCAAAGGATCGAAGCAGACCTACCATGACTGGCAACAAGCTGAAGCTAGCGCCTCGTCCTAACAGGACCTCGTGACAATAAAATAAAATAAGGGGTTGATTTTTAAATCAGGCGCTCGTATCTCTTGGTCATCAAGAGGAGCAAGTCGATGCAAGTCACAAACCACATGGATTGCAGAATGAACCAGCGCGGCATCAACAAGCAGATGGTAGACCTTGCGTTAGAACATGGCATTTTTGAAGGCGACAAAATCGTGTTGCGCCGCAAGGACTGCGACGAAGTCGCGGCCGAACTTCGCCAAACGCTGAAGCTCCTTGAGCGCGCCAAGTGCAAGGGCGGGATCACAGTCGTCGTTGCGGGCGACTGTCAGATCACGACATACAACACGGGCAGTTTCGCACGTCCGGCGTCAAAAAAATAAGGGGCTGAAAGTGACCAAACCCAATCAAAGACAAGCCCTTTCAGCTGTGCGCCAGATTCCCGGCATTCAGCATGCAGCCCGTATTTTGGCCTTCAACGGCGCATCTCGCTTGGACCCTGAGAAATCGATGCCCACCCCAAATGATTTGGAAGCCGCGAGTGAACATGCAGGCGGGAGAGCTTTTGATGAAGCCACTCAGGCACTTCTTGATCTTTCTCCGACGGAACGTCTGGCCGCGATTGACGAATTGATGGCACCTAGTCATGGGAGCCACGAGCCATGGCTGCCCAAAACCCCAGCAAAGCGCTTTGCAGAATTTGTCGATAGCGCCAGTTCCGTACGCTGCTCGTTCGAGGCCTCCCTTCACACAGCACTTTTGCTGGCAATGCGCGGCAAGGCAGTGCTCTTCGTGTCGCAAAATAAGGACATTTGTGACTTTGCACAAAGCCTTACCGTTCTCTTGGAGTGCGAATTGAAGGTCCAAAACGCTGATCCTTTGGCGCGCAACAATACCACCGCTTTTGACGCAGAAGTGGCCCTTCCCCCTTTCGGCACTAGACCCGCAAACACAAGCCAGTTTCCGCGACGCACACTCGCGGTATTGGACGCAGAGGAAGGGAAAAAACGCTTAACCGAAGATGCACTTGCTCTAGCGGACGCGCTGGCACAAACCAGCGGCCTTACTATCCTTTGTGTGCCCGACGGTTTGATGTTTCGGGGAGTTGGCGTTGAACCTTTGGCGCGCGAAGCGCTCGTCGCGTCCGGCCGTCTGAAAGGGATCCTTGCGGTACCCGGTGGCATGATTTTCCCAAACACAATGATTAATACAGACGTTTTGGTTCTCGGCCCTTCGGGCAAAGATTATCCCGAGGTCAGAATGCTCGATCTTTCTCATCCACAGTTCTCTGGGAGAACCCTTAGGGGGCGCCCTGAAATACTTCCGGGCACAAACTGGGCCAGTTTTTTTGAGGAAAGCACCTTAATCGATGAAACCTTCGCCAAGGATGTCTCGCTCAGAGAGATCAAGGAGAAAGACTTCATCTTGAGCATAAACCGGTATTTGCTTCCGCCAGCTGCAGCCGCACTTGATAGCTTTCTAGAACGCTCAAGCACGATTGAGTTGGAAGATGCTCTCGAATTGATCCGGCCTCTGAGCTTGGGCAAAGCGGATGACGGCGAATTCACTATCTTCGAGGCGTCACCGGCAGATGTTGGCGATAGTGGTCTACTGATGAAACCAAACAAAATATCGACGCTCGAACGCGCGCAGATGCGCAAAGCTCGCAACCAACGCTTACTTCCCGGCGATGTAGTCTTGTCGGTCAAAGGTACGATCGGCACCGCAGGACTCGTTCCGGCCGATGCGCCGACTGGCGACGAAGATGGGTTTTGGACGGCTGGGCAATCCTTCATGATTTTGCGCCCGAAACGCGGAGGAATATCCGGTGTGGTTCTTTATGAATACCTGGCAAATCCAACAGTCGTTGAAGCACTACGCACACTTGCTGGCGGTGCAGCGATCCAATCAATCGCTATCAAAGACCTGAAGGCTTTCCGAGTTCCAATTCCCTCCGACGACGACGCCGAACGCGCAGAACACACATTTCAGTTTAGGCAAGAGCGGCATTCTCAGATCGAAGCAATCATGGCCGAGATTGAAGCCGAGCGCACAAACTCTTGGCCAAGCCGAAAGCTGCACCTTGAGGAATCCTGACCGCCCGCTTTCAACCCAGACCAATTCAATTCATCTTCACGCCAAGCGTGAAGCACCCAATCAGAACGAGACCTGACCCTTGAACACACATGCATCACCCGCATCCAAAGCCAACAACACCCACACGTCACTCGCGGATTTCATCTGGAAGAACGCGGACGACCTGTGGGGCAACTTCAAACACGTCGATTTCGGCAAAATCATCTTGCCCTTCACGCTTCTCCGCCGCCTGGAATGCGTCCTTGAGCCTACTCGTGAAGAAGCCGCCAAAATGCACAAAATGGCCGTCGAAAACGGGCTCGACGTCGATGTCATCCTGCGTCAGGCAACCGGCTACCCCTTTTACAACACGTCAAGCTACAGCCTGGAAACGCTCGGGTCTGGCCGCACCCGCCAGAACCTTGAGGACTACATCGCGAAGTTCTCCGGCAATGCCCGCGTGATCTTCGAACAGTTCGATTTCATCAACACGATCAGCCAGATGGACAAGAAGGGCGTTCTCTACAAGATCTGCCAGAACTTCGCCGCCATCGACCTGCACCCCGACGCGGTTCCAGAGCGGACCATGTCCAATGTCTATGAACACCTGATCCGCCGCTTCGGGGCCGAAGTGAACGAAGCAGCCGAGGATTTCATGACGCCCCGCGACGTTGTCCACTTGGGCATCGAGCTCCTGCTCGAACCGGATGACCAGATGTTCATCGACAACCCCGGCATCATCCGCACGCTCTACGACCCGACGATCGGCACCGGCGGCTTTGTCTCGGACGGGATGGAGCACGTTCAGTCATTGCAAGATCGCTATGGCACCGCCCCGACCCTTGTTCCCTACGGCCAGGAACTGGAATCCGAAACCCACGCCGTCTGTCTGGCGAGCATGCTTCTGAAGACGCTCAAATCCGACCCTGGTCGCGACCTGTCCCAGAACATCAAGCTTGGCAGTACGCTGTCGGCCGACAAATTCCGCCACGACAAATTCCACTACTGCGTCTCCAACCCGCCGTTTGGCAAGAAGTGGGAGTTGGACCAGGCCGACGTCGTGCGCGAACACCGCGACCAGAAATTTGAAGGGCGCTTTGGCCCCAAACTGCCCCGTGTCAGCGATGGCTCCATGCTGTTCCTCCTGCACCTGCTAAGCAAGCTTGAAGACCCTGCAAAAGGCGGCGGGCGCGCGGCGATTGTGCTGTCCGGTTCTCCCCTCTTCAATGGCAACGCCGGGCAGGGTGAATCCGAAATCCGCCGTCACCTGCTTGAGCAGGACGTGGTCGAGGCCATCATCGCCCTGCCGACCGAGATCTTCTTCCGCACCGGCATTGGCACCTACATCTGGGTTCTGTCCAACCGCAAGCCCGCTGACCGGCGCGGCAAGGTTCAGCTGATCGACGCAACCGAGATGTTTGAACCGCTCCGCAAGAGCGAGGGCAACAAGCGCCGTAAGATCGGCGAGGACCAAATCCGCGATATCGTGCAGCTCTATGCCGATTTCGAGCCCACGAAGAAAAGCCTCATCCTCGATGCGCAGGACTTTGGCTATCGCCGTATCAAGGTGCTGCGCCCGCTACGCCACAAGATCCTTGTGTCAGACGCGGGGTTCGAGGCACTGGCCGAACACAAGGCTTGGGAAAAGCGCACGGATGATCAGCGGCAAGGCTGGCGCGAGGTGTTGGCAGAGCATGCAGGCACCGACCATGATTGGCATTGGATCGAAAGCTTTGCCAAGGCGGCGGCGAAGAAGGACCCGAGCCTCGGTAAAGCCGACGCGGCGCTGATCAAAGCGTTTCAAAAGGCCTTTGGCGTGCGGGACGAAGATCTGGACCCGGTGAAGGACAAGAAGGACAACCTGATCCCCGACGATGACCTGACGGATTATGAAAACGTGCCCATGGGAACCAATATCCATGACTACCTCGAAACCGAGGTCACGCCCCACGCCCATGACGCCTATATCGACGAAACCTATGTGGACGAAACTGATGGAGACATCGGGGTCGTCGGTTATGAGATTAACTTCAACCGCTATTTCTATGAATACGTGCCGCCGCGCGATCTGGACGAGATTGATGCAGAGCTGAAGGCCATCGAGGCCTCCATCGCCGAAGTCTTGGCTGAGGTGACGGAATGACCCCGAAGGATTTCCTCGACGATTTTGTCGGCACTTCTCTGTGGTCAACTCTGCCCGCAAAGCATCGTTTCAAGTACACGAAAGAACCAAACACTGGGATGAAGGAAAGCCACCGTCTGGCCTTGACCATGAAGGGCGTCATCGATCGATCGTTAGACGATAACGAGGGGCTTCAATCGTCTGACTACGGTTCATACCAAATCTTTGAACCGGGTGACTTGGCCTTCAAACTGATCGACCTTCAGAACATTAAAACGAGCCGCGTCGGCTTGGTTCCTCGTCGCGGAATCATGAGCCCTGCATACATTCGTCTGGTTCCGACGTCTGATGTTGTGGTTTCCAAGTTCTACTACTGGTATTTCTACGCCGCTTACATCGGGAACATTTTCAATGGTCTTGGCGGCGGTATCCGTCAGAACCTGAGCCAAACGGAACTCCTGAACTTTCCGGTGCCAGATTTGTCTCAAGACGACCAAAACGCAATCGCCGACTATCTCGACCGCGAGACCGCGCGAATTGATGGGTTGATCGCACAAAAGACCCGCTTCATTGCTGTTCTGGACGACAAAGAAAAAGCGATGATAGCCCACTTCGTTCGTCGGGGCATCGATGCCAGCGCACCAACGAAGGACAGCGGCGTCGAATGGCGGGGGGCCGTGCCTGCCCATTGGCAACGTGCGCGCATGAAGAACCATTTCAAACAGGTCAAACGCCAAGGGTTTGACGACCTGACCGTGCTGTCCGTCTATCGTGAGTTTGGCGTCATCGAGAAAGCTTCGCGAAGCGACAACATCAACAAAACGCCGGAAGACCTGTCCAAATATCAGCTGGTCGAACCAAACGACTTGGCAATCAACAAGATGAAAGCATGGCAAGGGTCGATGGGGATTTCGCCCTTCTTAGGCATCACATCGCCCGACTATGTGGTGATGAAGCCAGTTGGCGAGCACAACCCCAGATACATGCACCATTATCTTCGCGCGAGACCGATGCCTTGGGTTTATCGCTTGATTTCCAACGGTATTCGGACCGATCAATGGCGTATGGAACCAGAGAAATTTTTAGAATTGCCGATTTTCCTGCCACCAATGGATGAACAGGAAGCTATTGCGAACCGGATTGACCGCGAATTGGATCGAATTCGGGGTTTGATTGAAAAGACTGAGCGCTCCATCGCGCTTTTGAAAGAAAAACGCGCGGCGCTCATTACGGCGGCGGTGACCGGTAAGATTGATGTGAGGGCCGCAGCATGAGCGATTTGCACCACGAAAAACACCTCGAAGCCTATATCGTCAAGAAGCTGACGGAACAGGGCTGGCTGCTTGGCGACACCAAAGGCTTTGACCAGGACACCGCCGTCTACACCGAGGATTTGGAGGCCTGGATCCAAGAGACCCAAGGGCCGAAGTGGGACAAGCTGGTCGCCCTGAACGGTGACCGCGCCCGCGAAACACTCCTCTCCCGCCTCGATGCCGCCTTGGCGAAACAAGGCACCATTCAAGTCCTGCGCCGTGGATTTTCCATCGCAGGCTGCGGGCAGATCGACATGTCCGAAGCCGCGCCCGAAGATCAGCGCAACGAGACAATCATCGCACACTACGCCGCTAACCGGCTGCGCGTGGTGCCCCAGCTGAAGTATCATCCCGGCCGAGAGCTGGCGATCGATCTGGGCCTCTTCATCAACGGGCTGCCCGTCGCCACGGTCGAGCTCAAAACTGACTTCACCCAATCCGCCGAAAGCGCGCGCGAGCAATACAAGCGCGACCGCCTGCCCGAAGACCCCGCCACCGGGCGCAAACACCCGCTGCTGACGTTCAAACGCGGTGCCATCGTGCATTTCGCGATGTCTGATAGCGAGATTTGGATGGCGACGAAACTGGCGGGCGAGAACACCTACTTCCTGCCCTTCAACCGTGGCCATGACGGCAAAGGCGGCAACCCGCCCCGTGACGACGGCGAATACCCCGTTGCCTATTTCTGGGAAGAGATTTGCCAGCCCGATGCCTTCCTGCGGATCTTCCACAGCTTCGTCTATGTCGAGAAGAAGGATGTGGTGGACCTGAAGGGCAACTGGTCGGTCAAGGAAACGCTGATCTTCCCGCGCTTCCACCAGCACGACGCGGTCAACAAGATGATCGCGGACGCCAAGGAGAATGGCCCTGGACATGCGTATCTGTGCGAACACAGTGCGGGATCGGGCAAGACATCGACAATCGCATGGACAGCCCACGACCTGACCAAGCTGCGCCATGACGATGGCAAGGCGGTCTTTGACACCGTGATCATCGTGACGGACCGGACCGTGCTGGATGGCCAGCTGCAAGATGCCGTTCAACAGATCGACCACCGAAAGGGCATGATCGCTGCGATTGATCGTGAGACAAGCTCCAAGACGAAAACGGCGCAGTTGGCGGAAGCTATTCTGAAAGGCGTTCCGATCATCGTGGTGACGCTGCAGACCTTCCCGCATGCGATGGAAGCGATCCTGACGGAAACGTCGTTGAAGGACCGTAGTTTTGCCGTGATCATCGACGAGGCGCATACATCACAAACCGGCAGCACGGCTTCGAAGCTGCAGGCGACGCTCGCCCTATCGTCGGCCAAAGACACTGCCAATATGACCGTCGAAGAGCTCTTGACCGAGATCCAAAAGAGCCGTGCCCGGCCAAAGAACCTGTCCCATTTCGCGTTTACTGCGACGCCAAAGCACTCGACATTGATGTTGTTTGGAAGGCCGCAAGACACGTCCCGTCCGGCAGGCCCAGACAACCTGCCGCGTGCCTTCCATAAATACGAGATGCGCCAAGCTATCGACGAGGGTTTCATCCTCGATGTGCTCAAGGGCTACGTTTCGTACAAGACGGCCTTCAACCTGGGAAAAGAGCTGGAAGACAAAAAACGCGTGGACGGCAAGGCGGCCAAGCGGGCGCTTGCCAAATGGATGAGCCTGCACCCCACGAACGTCACCCAGAAGGTGCAGTTCATCATGGAGCACTTCCGGCACAACGTTTCGCCTCTCCTTGACGGAAAGGCGAAGGCAATGGTTGTGACGAGCTCGCGTGCGGCGGCTGTTCGCTACAAGAAGGCCTTCGATGCTTTTGTCATTGCGAACCCGCAGTACAAAGACGTTCGTGCGCTGGTCGCTTTCTCGGGGAAGCTCAGCGGCAAGGACGTCATGCATTCAGATGACGCGCAAATTTCAGGGGATCTGTTCGTTTGTGACGATGATGCGGAATTCACTGAAAGCAACATGAATGCGGGCGTTGAGGTCAAGGACCTGCGGATCGCATTTGATCGGCCGGAATTCAGGGTAATGCTGGTCGCCAACAAGTTCCAGACCGGCTTCGACCAGCCGAAGCTTGTTGCCATGTATGTCGACAAGAAGATCGCGAATGAAGTCGAGATTGTTCAAACACTGTCGCGCCTCAATCGCACTTTCCCTGGCAAGGAAGAGACCTTCATTGTGGACTTTGTCAACGACCCGGAAGCGATCCGCGCTGCGTGCAAAAAATACGATTCCGGCGCGCAGATCACGGAGGTTCAAGACCCAAACGTTGTCTACGACATGAAGGATACCCTTGACCAACAAGGCATCTACTCGGACGAAGACATCGAGGCGTTCAAGGTAGCGCGCTTTGAAACCGCCAAGGCTTTCGACACCGCCGAAGAAGATCACCATAAGGCGATGTTTGCGGCCACCCAAAAGCCGACAGACATGTTCAACGCCCGCCTCAAAGCGCTCCGCGAAGAAGCCGCTCGATGTGAAGTTGAATTCCTGAAGGCTACCGAGGGGGGAGACGATGCCACTGCGAAAAAGGCCGAGCATGAAAGGATGCAGGTGGAGGAAAGTATCGGGCGGATGCTCGAGTTCAAATCCGGTCTGTCCAGGTTCTCCAGAACTTACACCTACATTGCGCAATTGCTGGATCTGGGAGATCCCAGCATGGAGAATTTTGCCGCTTTCACAAAACTTCTGGCAAACCGCCTCAATGGCGTTCCTCCCGAGCACGTAGATCTCAGAGGCATTTCCCTGACGGGATACGATATCAAAAAGAACGATGACCAGGGCAACAACGGTGATGACCCAGATCCAAACTTAAAGCCCACTGGACCGGGCGGTTCAAATGCGCCCGGTAAGCTTCCTGTCTACCTCCAAGAACTGATCGAACGATTGAACGGTATCTTTGGCGAAGCCGCTCCGATCAAAGACCAAGCAAGCTTCGTAAACCAAATCGTTTCGATTACCCGTGAAAACAGCATCGTAAGAGCGCAAGTTGAGGAAAACTCTAAAGACCAAGCGTTGAAAGGAAGCCTTCCCGGCGCGGTTCAAGGCGCGGTGGTGCGTGCCATGAGTTCGAACAACGCTTTAGCCACGCATCTTCTCAAGGAAGACAAACAAGGCCTCGGCATCCTTACGAACCTTATTTACGATCTAATCAAAGCGAGGAAAGATATCGACCTTGGAGAGCTCGGCGATGTATGAATCGAGCTCTTCCAGCGCCGATTGGCCCAAAAAACATGCGCCAAGAAAAGCGGGCACTGGGCAACCATTTCGACGTCGGGAATCATATCGGGAGTTCGAACTCAGAACAGAGGCAGCGCAATTTCGCACGCTTTGGGCCGTCCGCCGACTTCACTCAACTGCAGCGAATTGGTCTTCAGCCCAGCAACGGATTTTTTCTTCTCGCGGCATGCCTCGATATTGGCGCGGAATATTCCAGGCTTGGGCTGATGGGTGCCCTGTTCGGTAGGCTCTTATCTCAGGCATATGCGCTTCAAACACTTCGTGGGCGAACTGTGCCGCCTTTCCCAGATAAACGATGATTTCGGGCTGAACGCGTTGCAAACGGGCAATGAGCCTAGCTCGGTTCTCGGGTGCCAGAACATCCTGTTTGCGTGGCTGCGTGCTCCCATCGTATCCCTCGCGCTCGGGATATCGTGGCAGTGAGTGTGCATTGACTAAGCTGTAGGCATCTATTTGCGGCGATGGAAAAACCTGCGGATGTAGGACCTGCAAGCGTCGCAGCATGATTTCAAGATTTTGTCCGGACTGCCCTGCGAAAGGCCGTCCGTCCCGTTCTTCTTCACGTCCAGGACAGGCCCCGACCAGCAGTACTCTTGGATGTACATCGACAAATCTGAAATCAGCAGCGTTCCTACACATCTCGAAAACCTAGCCGACCATGATCGGAAACCCAAGGGCACTGGCGACGGTGTGCGAATACATCCCTACAGTCCGGCCGATAGCGAAGTGAAGAAGGTAGAAATCAATCGGCCATGCCTACGAAATTTCACCTGAAAGCCGAACTACAGCTTAGCTCTATCGCCCCCGAAGAAAGCCAGGGCAGGAACCCCGCCCTGGCGCTGAGGTCATTCGGTGACCGGCTCTTCATCGCGGCGCGGGAAGGCGACCATTTCGACGTCAGGGAACATGCTGTGCTTGACGTTGATCGACGTGATGTTGCCGGTGTCATCGGTGTTCACGAAGAGGACGCCGCAGCGGTCCCAGAAGTTCTTGCCGTCTTTTTCGCCGGTTTTGACGTTCAGTTTCAGAGTTTGAGTAGCCATTTTTTGATCCTCACTTTGAGTGTTTCGATGAACATGACCAAAGCTGGCACCAAGGGGCTGTCAGCGAGAAACTTGTCTCGCGAGGAATGCGCTGGCGCAGGGGAATTTTCTTGTTGAAGCGGGGCCTGCACCGCGTCCGGCACGGCTGCCCACTTATGTTCAGCAATCAGAAACACGGCGTCGAGGATCTGAATTGGCCATCAATCTCCGGGTTGGTCCGTCAAAGCTGGCCTGGAACGCAGCAACTCCTGTACTGGGTCTACAGATAGCTCTGCATTCAATATGATCCACAGATCATAAAGCGGAAATATGACCTGCGGATCATACGGCATCAAAGGCAGCTGAGCGACGTCGTGCGCCAGCAACAACGGCTTCGGCCAATGGCTGTGGGAACCCATCCGGCAAGTCTGCAAGTGTCTTGTCCAAGGCGGGTTCAAGCTCTGTCGCAATATCCGACAAGACCTCTTCCGCCAGCGCGACACCAAAACCTGCCGCCTTCGCTGCCTGCAGGAAATGGCGCGGCACCACCTCATTGATCCGATAGTGCCCGTCGACCGCCATTGCGAGGCGCATCCGGTTCTGGCGGATTTGACCGTCATCCACGGCTTTCTGGGCGCTCAGCACGTCATAAAGCGGGGTCATAAGGAAACCCCCAGGGCGCAATGCGATGCTGAAATTCTTTGCGTGCCCGTCCGTCGCGCCCAAGAGCCAGAACAGCACCTGCGCACGAAAGAAGGCGCGCTGATCTGCCTCGGGGGCATCACTTCCAGTCAGTAATCCGATCCCTTCGGTGATCCCTGGCCCGCCGTCCATTTGATACTTTTGGCTGGGTGGGACAGTCAGCGCTTGGCAAAAATCTTCCTGCGGCAGGCGGATCAACCGGCCATCCTTGGTCCAGCGCCGATCGAACCGCGTCACGACAAGGCTTCGCACGTCTTCGAAGTCGGCAATCTCGACCTTCGCCACATCCATGCCCATGGCGCGGCAAAAGCTCATGCAGAAATACTCGTTTTCAACGCT
Source organism: Aliiroseovarius crassostreae (assembly GCF_001307765.1). Lineage (GTDB taxonomy): Bacteria > Pseudomonadota > Alphaproteobacteria > Rhodobacterales > Rhodobacteraceae > Aliiroseovarius > Aliiroseovarius crassostreae. The sequence goes on along the minus strand of NZ_LKBA01000007.1, from coordinate 12,820 downwards.
GTCGGATAGATCAATCCCTGCGGGTAAAACACCCAGCTGAGTCTTGAGGATATGGGTCGTTGGGGTGAGCCCCGATGGACGGATCCACGCGCCCTCATGGCGCAGAAGCGCCGTTTTCTCCTGCGCCCCTGCGATGGAAATGCGGAAGTCGTCTTCCTCGTCCATGCCTAGCGGAGCGCTCGCGAGGTTGCGCAGCATATCGGCAATCTGCGCCTCAGACACGAGCTCTCCCTCGAGTGTGCCATCCTCTGGGACCTCACCAGAGACGAACTGCAAGGCCCCTACGCAATCGCGCCCGATTTTCTCCAGCATGTGCCAGGCGTCCGTACCGCCTGCACGCACCCGAGCGGCTACGCGCTCACGTATCGCCTGATTGTCCGGCAGCAGATTTTCAAGATAGGCAATGACAGGACCACCTTGGTGCGCCTCTTCGCGCAAAGGCAGCGAAAGCGAGATGGGCATGGCGTGTTGCCACGACAGCCAGTCCGGATCATAGGTGAAGTTGATTGCGCCTGAGCCTGCAAGACGCAAAGCCCCCACCAGCCTTCCATTCAGAAGCACCTGCATAGTGCCGCTACGCCCGCGTTTCGCCATCAGAAGATATCCTCAATCTCAAGCGAGCCACCGCGCTCAACCAATCGGAACTCAAGCCCAAGTGCCGCCATGACAGCGAGCACAGTGGCGAGCTTGGTTCCCGCGTCGCCATTCTCGAGCGACGAAATCGTCGCGACGCGCAAATTCGTGCGCGCGCTGATATCGCTTTGGGTCCAGCCGCGCGCTTTGCGCGTCCGGCGGAGTGCCTCGCCGATCTGCTCGGCCGTTCGTGCTGTGAGGTCCATGATGCGGCTCCTTTTACGGCGCAGCGTAAATGAAAAAAAATTACGCCGCAACGTAAATATCAACTTTTTACGCTACAGCGTATCACTCGAGCCGCGTTCATGCCTGCAGCCCCGCAGCGCGCACTTGCTCGGGCGTCACCAGCTTTGATGCAATCAAATCCTCGATCTGCCGGTTGGTGCTGTCGCGGCATAGAGGATGGCGCTCGTGGATCCATTCGGGGAGGCTGGCGCGCCCTTTGGCTTCGGCCGCTCGAGCCTTCTCGCGGTCGGCCTGGATCTGGGAGAGTCCCTTCTCCCACCGGCGCATCTTGAACCAGTTGTCAGAGAAGCAGACCTTGCTGCGCGTGTAGCCTTCGCTTTCCTTGGCATAGGCTTTGATCGCTTGCTTCAGGTCATCGGGCTCCACACTGGCTTTGGACCACTTGAAATATTGCGCTATGATCAATGTTCCCGCCGCACAGGACTACGATGGACGTGCTTTCAGTACTTAACGCTGACTTCTTCTTGAGGAATCCAGCATACGCAAGCGCTGCAGCCCCCTCCACCAGAAGACCGTCAGAGCACGCAAGGTCTCTATATGCTGCCAATATTTCATCTTCGGTGCACAAAACCAAGCCGTCCACCAATGCCTGACAGAGTTCAAAAGTGATTGTATCGCTATCTATGCCACCAGAAATGCCCTCGGCAAAGGTATCCAAATGCTCAACATCCACAATCCTCTTGGCAATAAGGCTTTTGTGCATCGCACATGAATTTGCGGCCGAAACCATCCAAATATTTACTTCTGGAACATTGGCTTTGAGGACTGCTGCGATACCGGCAATCAACCCGCCTCCGCCCGTCGCAACAAAAATGTTTAATGGCCGATCAAGCGGCACTTGTTCAAGCAATTCCAATCCTATTGTGGCCTGTCCTGCAACTATATCCCAATCATTGTAAGGAGAAACGTACATAGCATTTCTTGAAGGGGCAGCTTCCCGAGCCCACGCCTCAGACTGACCAGCTTCATCGCCGAATGTCAAAATGTTAGCACCAAGGTCTTGGAGCTTTCTTACTTTCTCGGCATCCGCAGCCATCGGAAGGACTACAGTTACATTTGCACCAAACCATAGACCAGCTTGCGCGCAAGCAATTCCATGGTTTCCTGATGAAGCAGTGATTACTTCTATGGCAGTACACCCATCCCCACGTATGCTGGCAATCTTATTAAGTGCGCCGCGTATCTTAAAGGAGCCAGTTCTTTGGAACTGCTCACACTTAAACCATAAATTTTCGATTTTCTTAGACCGAACCGTGGGTGAAGGCTTCAGCCAGGACGCTTGCCTCTGTTGGGCAAGTTTAGCGGCCTCAATCAATACAGACAGTTCTGGAGAATAGTGATTCCTTGTCATATTTTCGTTGAACCTCCAAAAGCCTCTTTCGAATGCCAGGATCGAATGCAGCTGCATCTCGTCCATCTTCATCACAGCCGAGATAGTTGATGTAGCTGGAGTCCGCCTCGAGAATACCTAACTCAGCGTATGTTTTTCGAACCCATCTGAAGTTATCTTCGTCATCTGCATCACTATCCCAGTTTGCATTTATGAGAAAAAGGTTTTTGCAATCTCGATGGCCAAAGGCACTCGTGGATTCATCAAATTCCATGACTCTTCCGTGCAAGTGATCAAACGTAAAAATGGTATGTACAGAAGGAACGCTCTCGAACGCAGAAATTACACTACTTATAAAGTCATCGTTAAGCTCTCTAATATAAGCTGACTTCCAATAACTACGACGTCCTTCTCTCAAGTCGTCATCGTTCGATCTCTGAAATTTCCAATACTCTTGCCAATTCCAATCACTCGAAATGGACCCTGGGAAATTTTTAATGCTCTCAATTGTTGGATCAGAGCTAGTATCCTCACCGGCGAAACACCCATCTATTGCGATCCGCTTCAAACCATCGACATCCGTAAAAAGGACGCAATCCAAAGTCAGATCATTGGATGCAGTCTCTACAAACTCAGCATAGGCAGATAATACTCTACTCGCCTCGGAAAAATCAAAAATAGTAGACCCACAATATACTTTGTTTAGCGGATAGGCTTGCAACGTAAATTCAAGGACAATTCCCACTCCCCCACCTCCACCGCGCAGCGCCCAGAGCAAGTCACTATTTTGACTCTCGCTGGCTTCAACGATCGTACCATCCGCGAGCAAAACAAGTGCAGAGACCAAATTATCACATGAAAGACCATAACGCCCCATCAGCCAGCCAAGTCCGCCGCCTAAGACGAGCCCGGCAACTCCGGTACACGATATTATCCCACCAGTCGTAGCTAGTGAGAATAGCGAGCATTCCCTATCCAAATCACCAATTGTGGCACCCGGTTCGCAAGATACTTGGGACCTAGAAGGGTCGACACGCACCGACCTCATGTCACGTAAGTCGATTACAACTCCATTCTCTATTGTGCTTCGACCAGCAACACTATGGCCTCCCCCCCGGACAACAAATGGCAATGCATTCAATCTAACATATTCCAAAGCCTCACAAACATCGCTGACCCCATGGCACAACAGAATAAGCGAGGGCCTTACATCGATCTGCCCGTTGAAGAGTAGCCGCAGCTCTTCATACCGTTTGGTACCCGGCTCAACAATTTCACCCCGGAAATTCTCGGAAAAATCTGGGTGTTTGTTATTAGATCTTCGAGTTGGAAACATATCTACTAGTCGCTCTGTTAATTTGATCAATCGCGCGCAAGAATTCGCAGTGCTCTCTTGCCAAGGCTACCCTGTACCATTTGTCGCATCCATTGGATTCACCTTCGTCAGATAGGGAAAAGACCTGTAACGGTAGCATCGAGAACTTTGGAGGTATGCTAAACCAAGGAGGCAACGCCTCTTCGGAGTTCCTGTAGAGTTCCACCCCTTCAATTAGCTCAACTCCAGATTTTGCTTCCGTTTCAGCCAATTGGACCAAGACTTCGAGTGTCCGTGACGACCAGTCTAAGATCCTCTTATCATCAGGATCAACAAGGTAGACATGCCAAATAGCTGTCGCAACAATCGACGCGGAGTCCACCGCAATTTTGTCTGCCATCACCGTGACTTCGTAGCCCTGCCGCGCCAAGATCGTGGCAGTTGTCAGCCCTGACAAACCAGCGCCAATCACTAGAATTTTCATTTCGTCTGTTTGCCTCGACCATTACTCCGTGATCTGCTTGGGTTAGTGCCGTACCTGTCGGTCAGAATGTTTTTTCCAGTTAAAGATTTGACTAAGCCGAATTGGAAAGCAACCATGAACTTTCGTTCGCACATGGAGTTGGTGTTTTGCCGGATTGAGCTATCACGCTCTTTGGCCGAGTTCTGCCAATGAAAACATCCTCTTGGTACGTGCATTTTCTAGCCTTCGTTTCACCGTACATCTAAGCGGTTTTGGATTGTCCTGTAGCCCGACAATGGCCGCATTTGCTCATTTTACTCCGAGCTTGAGCGTAAGAAACGAGCTTTCGAAGCAGGTGCCTTTCACGCCTGTAGCCCCGCACCACGCACCTGCTCAGGCGTCACCAGCTTTGACGCAATCAAATCCTCGATCTGCCGGTTTGTGATGTGGCGGCATAGAGGATGGCGCTCGTGGATCCATTCGGCGAGGCTGGCGCGCCCTTTGGCTTCGGCCGCTCGAGCCTTCTCGCGGTCGGCCTGGATCTGGGAGAGTCCCTTCTCCCACCGGCGCATCTTGAACCAGTTGTCCGAGAAACAGACCTTGCTGCGCGTGTAGCCCTCGCTTTCCTTGGCATATCTAAACGCCGCAGGCGACAATATGCATTGGATGGCTGGCGCAATGATTGGTGCGATCGGGGCATTCCTTCTGGGTGTCATCGGTGCCCTCTGCGGCTTAATCCTCATCTTTGCAAAAATTATGATCTCCTTCATGATCGGCATTGCCCCCATCATGATTGCCCTTTCCCTCTTTGACGTCAGCAAGGATTACTTCCACCGTTGGCTATCAGCGACGGTCTCCTACGCCCTCTATCCGCTGGTGATTGCAGGGGCGTTTTCCACGGTCATCGGCATGGGGCGCTCGCTCATGGGCGAACTCGGCGATCCATCTGGGGCAAGCAATATCGGCGCGCTGGTGCCCTTCTTCATGATGATGTTCCTCGCAGGCGGGATGATCATCGCCACGCCACTGATCGTACGTACGATTTCCGGGAACTTCCTGATGGCTGGGCCGCCGAGCATGACGGGGCCGATGGGATTTGCGAAAGGTTTGGTGGGGACCAGAGGGTCCAAGGCGCGGGCGCGGTTTGGGACCAGGACGAACGCGGAACTGGCTGGGGCTGGGATCAGACAGACGGGGTCTGGGGCGGCGGCTTTGGCGCAGAGGGTGGCGGAGCGGGCGAAACGGTTGGGGTAAAGTTTTGCAAATTCAGTGTTTTTAAACGGTAGCAGCCACTTTGACCGCTGCTGTGCTCTGTACGAATGTCGGATCGGCAATGCGAAAGGCTAAGCCTTTTTATTGCGCTATCTCTTCTACAGTGAGGCGAACCGTTTCAAGAACTCTCTGTAAATCAGCCTTTGGAATACCACCAAAAGCAAGACGCAACGCTTGTGGAACAGCGGTTGTTGTCGCGAATGGCTCCGCACCGGATGCCGAAATCCCTCGCTTTTTCAATGCAGCGACAATCGGCTCGGCGCGCTCTCCGTTTCCAAGCCAGACCCAGGAAAAACCGGCGTTGGGGTGGGCGCTGAGCGACAAGTTCGGCAATGACGTTCGGCAGATAGCCTGGCGTTCTGCGCCGTCTCGTTTGCGGTCGTCTTCGGATTTAGCCAATGTTCCATCTTCAATCCAACTCGTAACAAGACCGGAAATCACTGCTGGGGCATTCCATGTCGTTGCCCTGATTGCCTCAAGGAGGCTGGGAATATGCCGCGACGGAGTCACGAGGTAACCAAGGCGCAGCCCTGTTGCGAGGCTCTTGGAAAACCCTCCGACATGAATTGTTCGCTCGGGTGCAAGTTCGATAAAGCTCGGCGGCGGATCACTTTCCAAAAATGCGTAAGCCCCATCTTCGATGACAAGAAGATCGTGCGCCCGTGCAACTTCGACAATGCGCTGCCGTGTGGTCGCGTCTATGACCGAGCCTAGCGGATTGTGCACAGTTGGCATGAGATAGACTGCACGCAGTTTGCGCACGCGGCATTGTCTGTCCAGCGCGTCCGGGTCCATGATACCATCCGTTCCCTCCACCGGAACGACATCCACCCCCTGAAGCGCAGCGACAGATTTGAAACCGGGGTAGGTCAAAGTGTCGGCTGCGATGGCCTCACCTCTCTGGAGCACACCGAAAGCGATGGTCGCGAGGCCATGCTGACCGCCAGAGGTTATCAGCAGATTTTCAGGCAGGACTGTACCAAGGGTGGGCTTGAGACTTTCTGCAATGATCCGGCGCTCGTGCGTGCGCCCGCCATGTGGCTGATAGCGCAACATTGCTTCAAGATCGCCAGCGGATGAAAGTCGCCGCAGCCCGCCCCTGAGTATTTCAGCGTCCCCCGCGCCACCTGGCATATTGAACACAAGGTCAATTAGGCCTTCGGTATCAGCCTGATGAACGCCAAGCGTCGGCGGCAGACCAAGATCACGCACGAATGTACCGCGCCCTGCCTCACCCACGACCTCAGCGCGCCGCTCTAACTCTTTGTAAACCCGCGTTGCCGTCGCCAGAGCCACATTGCATTGCTCGGCAAAGGCACGATGCGTCGGCAACTTTGTTCCGGGGGCCAACTTTCCTTCGCTGATCGCGGCAGACAGCATGTCCGCCAAACGCAGGTATCGGGGGTTCTTCTTCAATGAACTGTACCTAGTACAATAGAAAAATTGTCATACACCAGTCATCATGGCATTGCGGATCCATGTCAACCCCGAGGTCCCCCTATGCCCAAACTGATCCCCATCTCATTGCTTGCACTTGGTCTGTTCACCGTCACCTTCGCCGTAAACCTTCAGGCTCCGCTCTATGATGCCTATGCAGCACAAAGCGATGTTGGGGCAACGGCTGTGACCATTGCTTTCGCAGCGTATGTGGGCGGGTTGATGCCAACATTGCTGCTGCTGGGTGGGTTGTCCGACCGGATTGGCAGACGGGTTCCCATTGCTCTCGCTTTGATCCTCGGGGCCGCAGCGACAGCTCTCCTCGTGCAATTGCCCAGTTGGACCAGCCTTGTGATCGCCCGATTGACGCTTGGGGTAGGAACCGGTCTCGCGACAACCGCTGGAACCGCCTATATGACAGAAATCCTCGGCGCAGATCGGGCGAAAACGGCTGCATTGATCGTGACCTCGGCCACATCTCTCGGCTTCGGTGGTGGAGCATTGGCGACAGGGATAAGCTTGGGGTTCCAAGGCCCGACATTGCTGCCTGTCAGTTACATGGTCTTATTTGTCATTGCGCCCGTCCTTGCGATGGCCGCGCTGGCTCTGCCGCGCGTGGATACTCCCCGTACTGTCTCTCTGCTGCGCCTCCCGGTGTTTCCGGCAGGCACATGGGTGTTCGGCGCAGCAATGGCCCTCGCATGGTCCACCACTGGCATGACCATTGCAGTGGTGCCGCTGGAACTGGCTGCGAATAATCTGGGCGGCTGGACCGGGCTGGTTATCTTCCTCGCAATCTTCGTCGGGTTCCTGTGTCAGCCGATTGCGCGTCGTATGACCAACGAACAGGCTTTGGTGCTTGGCTTTGTCATGATCCCACTTGGGTTCTTCGTGCTACTGGCCGGGGTATGGCTGAAGCTCCTGATCCTCGTTCTTTTGGGAACCTGCATCACGAGTGCCGCCAGCTACGGATTTACCTACCTTGCCTCGCTCGCTGAAGTTTCGCTGCGCGCACCGAATGACCGTGCGCGCGCAACGGCAGGTCTGTTTGTCTATGCCTACGTTGGGTTTTCACTGCCGGTTATCGCCAGCGGATTTCTAGCGGACAGGTTTGGGCTTCTGAGCGCAATGCTTGTTTTCGCGGTCGCACAGAGCATTACCACAGCACTGATCATTGCGATTTGGAAAAGGCGTGCGTCACTCCGGCTGTCCGACCCAAATGCAGGGTGAAGCAGCCATACGCACGGCTGCAGCGAAATGGCGGGTTTGACGTCATCCATCTGCCGCCCGCTCCATAAATTGATCGACCCGTGCTGACGCGTCCTGATAAGCCTCAACGGCTGGCACCGACTGCGGTTCAGCACCGGCATCTTCAGCAGCTAACGCATCAATTTCAGAGCGCCTGGCGGGTTTTTCTTTCTTCCCAGAGGACATTTGCACCGACCCAATCTTCTGATCCAACGCGTGGATTTGCCCCTGCAGGCCACGCATCTGATCCGAGGTCGATGGATACGGAAAATCCCCTGATTGCCTGTCAAAGGTCTCTTTGAAGAACCGGTCCTCATAATATTTGATCCGCTTGGCTCGCACCGGCATTTGCGCGTCAACCACGAGAACGATGTCATCCAGATTCATGCGCCGCGCCTCGTCTTCCGGCAATAGCGCCGTTTCCTCTGTCCGCTCAGACATGCTGCGACCTACAAAGGGGTTGCGCCCAACCGACCTAGACCGTGTCACCACCCGTTTGGTGGTTTTGCCGATGCTGCGCCGCGATCCTTAAAAGTAGCCATTTTCTCTTTGTTTTGGCAATTATGCCCTCTCAACCAGGCCAGAAAACAACCATTCGTTCCAATAGCAGAGAATTCGGCGAGGAAAGCGACCATTTCGACATCGGGGAACATGCTGTGTTTGACGTTGATCGAGGTGATGTTGCCGCTGTCGTGGGTGTTGACGAAGAGGACGCCGCAGCGGTCCCAGAAGTTCTTGCCGTCTTTTTCGCCGGATTTGACGTTCAGTTTCAGAGTTTGGGTGGCCATTTTTTGATCCTCATTTTGAGTGTTTCGATGAACATGACCAAAGCTGGCACCAAGGGGCTGTCAGCGAGAAACTTGCCTCGCGAGGAATGCGCTTGCGCAGGGGAACTTTCTTGTTGAAGCGGGGCCTGCACCGCGTCCGGCACGGCTGCCCGCTTATGTTCAGCAATCAGAAACACAGCGTTGAGGGTTTGAGTTCGGCACTCAAAAATCGACCTGCCACGTCATCACGCGTCGAAATGACCAAAGACCTCAAAATCCCGCTGCAGCCAAACGGCTCTCGGTCAATCCAATTCCACAGCGGCCCCAGCTCACGCTAGCGCCAAATCCGCTTCCTCGTGCTCGAAGGCTGTCGCCATCTCCTTGATTTCCCTCGCCGGAGCCCCCAAAGCCCGAGCAACGTCACGCCAAGCCATAGTTGCTTCGGCTACCTCTGCAATGATACGGTCTGCCTTGCCGCGTTCGAGAAGGTAGGATTCATGTTGCGCGCGGTGCAGGGCAATGCTGGCGTCCGGATTGTCGTCATCAACGTAGCTTTTGAGCACGCGCGGTTGGTTCGGCACTGGGTTGATGTCGTAGGCCGGTGAGAGGTGCCAGCCGCCCCGCCCCCGCAGAAACCCGTGATTGCGCATATGGTCATCGAGGTTCGTGACGAGAATGGAAAAGGCAACCCGCCGGTAGAGCTCTTCGCGGTCTTGGTCAGGCGTGACGCTTTCTGAAGTGATAACATCCGCCAGGTCCAAATAGCTGTAGCTTTCGCCATCCTTGCCGCCCAGCATCGCCATGGCTGAGATGAACGGGATCCTGCCGTCACCGTTCCGGTCAAACCGATGGGACAGGAAAACCGGCTTATCGCCTGCCATCTCAAGCGTGTGGTCCGAAACCGTAATTCCGGCGCGTCTTGCGAGCTCCAGTGCAATGGCTTCCCAGCGTTCCACGCAATAGGTGTCCGTCTCTTTCGGGAACTTGGCGACAGAAAGACGTCCGTGCTGGTCAAGGATGCTAGCCTTCGGCCGTGCGCCACCTAGCGAGCTTCCCGGTGCAAACAGCATCTTGAGGTCCTCAGCGGTCTCCTCCCCGCGCAGAACGCGCTGAGACGCATGAAGCAAATCCCCGAGGCTTACGAGCGCAGGCACGCCGATGCCTTCGCGCGCTTGAAACTCGCTATCAACCTTGAAGCGCAGCGCACCCAAACGGGTCTCGTCATTCACCCCAAGCAGGTAGTCGGTTTCTTGCAGCACTCTCGGACGTCGCCCCTCGGCCTCTGCCATGCGCCCCTCATAGCGCCGCATCACCGTTCGCCCCCAGGTGTCGGGGGCAGAATCCCCAAGCGGTGCAAGCATATCTTGCCCGGCTTCAGGCGCGAATTGCCCTTTGACGAGTGGCATGTCCGGCGAAAGCCCAAAGGCATTTTCGTCGGCAAGCCAATCGTCATGATAGGTAAAGGACACCCGCTCTCGGCCACGCCCCGCTGTGCGGTGGAGCGTACCGACCTGTTTCAGCCCCTTCCAGTCGATCCAGACCTCAACCATTTTTCAATCTCGCACGCTGCGGGAGCTCATCCAGGGCCATTTGCTCGCCAACCGGGTCATCGATATCCCCCCAACCTTTCAAAAGGCCGAGCGCCTGCAGTACTGCCACGTAAGTGCCGATCTTGACCGCTGGGTTCCCGCTTTCGATCTTGGCGATGGTCTGCCGCGTTGTGCCAGCACGCTGAGCAACAATCTCAGCGGTCAGTTTGCGGCGCAGTCGCGCAACACGAATGTTTTCCCCAAGTGTCTCGAGCTCCTTGCGCGCTGCCCTGGGCATTTTGATCGGAACAGCCATAATGATATCTCCAAGCGACACTAAGCGGCTATATGGTACACTGAGAAAACATTAATGTCAATTTTCGCCGCTCAACCTGACGATCCAACGCCCCTGCTCGCGCCACGACTTATGTTATCTCAATATAACATTAAGAGAATTAAGGTTACCATTCCGAAACATGGCCTGGTTACCTCACCGCACTCATACAACGCGTCTGCCCGAACGAAACGATTGCGCTGCCTTCCTTCGAAAGTCATGCCTGCAGCCCCGCAGCGCGCACCTGTTCGGGCGTCACCAGCTTTGACGCGATCAAATCCTCGATCTGCCGGTTGGTGATGTGGCGGCACAGCGGATGGCGCTCGTGGATCCACTCGGCGAGGCTGGCGCGCCCCTTGGCTTCGGCCTCTCGCGCTTTCTCTCGGTCCGCCTGGATCTGGGCAAGCCCCTTCTCCCAACGCCGCATCTTGAACCAGTTGTCCGAGAAACAGACCTTGCTGCGCGTGTAGCCTTCGCTTTCCTTGGCATAGGCTTTGATCGCTTGCTTCAGGTCATCAGGCTCTACCCCTGCCTTCAGGGCCGCAGCGATCAGGCGCAGACTGGTTCGCCCGTCTCGGATCCTGTCTTCCGGATAGGCCGCCAAGATCTTCTCAGCTTCAAGATCTTCAACCCCCTCCGCCGCCTCGCGCCTGCGCGTAGGTGGTTTAAGGATGGTTTTAGGATGGTTTGGGGTCCACCCTGAACCCCGTACCCCGTTCAGCGTGGACCCCGTACCGGGTTCAGGCTGGACGGGGTTCACAGTGACCCCCGTGTCGATGTCGGGCTCAGCGGTGGGCTCGAGCGCGGCCAGAGCAGCATAACGTTCGATAATGTTACCAGCATGGCGAAGCCCCCACCCCATGGTGACGGCAATTTCCTGAAGCGAACACCCTGCACGGAGCAACTCAGTCGCCGCCGTGCCACGCATATCATAGAGATGTAACTCATGGGGCGACGATGCCAGCTGTCTGTGCTAAAAGGAAGATCCCAGGTTCCTCAGTTCGGTCGAACGCGGATTTCTGGTACTGGACGCCTTGTCAGAGAGCACGGGACCAATGTCGCTTACCGAAATCGCCAGGAATACTGGCCTCACAGTTCCTACTCTGCAGCGGTTGACCGCCACACTTGTCAAAGCAGGATACCTTGAGAAAGAAGCGAATTCCAAACGGTACGGAACGACAGTCAAGACAGTGGATCTACTCTTCAGCTATCTTTCTCGAAACCAATTCGCCAAACGGGCATGGCCACATTTGGTGAAGCTGCGGGAAGACCTTGGACTGGACGTTTCGCTTTCCGTTCCAGCCGGCGACACAATGATTTATGTTCATCGCCTTCCTGGATACTCGGGGAACTTTGAAAACACCCTTCCCGGACGGAAAGTCCCCATTCATCTGTCGGCTAGCGGCCGTTGCATAATGTCTTTGCAAGATGATGAGCAAGTACGCCAGCTCTTGAACGTGACGAACCTGACTGCTGTTACTCCCTGGTCAAAGACCAACCCCGAAGAAATCCTGGTAGAGATTTCCAAGTGCCGGGAATTGGGTTTTGCGGTTGTGAAGCAAGAAACGTCAGCGGGGACAATAACGTTGGCAAGTCCGGTAACGAAAGGGTCAGATGCAATCGCTGGTGTTTCGGTGCATTCACCTATCGCTGGCCAGGATGAGAGTGAATTCATCGCAAAAACTCTTCCGCCGGTGGTAGCTGTGTCCAGAGCGCTGAGTATGTAGCGACCAGATCACAGTCGTCGTTGCCGGCGACTGCCAGATCACGACATACAACACGGGCAGTTTCGCACGTCCGGCTTCAAAAAAATAAGGGGCTGAAAGTGACCAAACCCAATCAAAGACAAGCCCTTTCGGCTGTGCGCCAGATTCCTGGCATTCAGCATGCAGCCCGTATTTTGGCCTTCTACGGTGCATCTCGCTTGGATCCTGAGAAATCGATGCCCTCCCCAAATGATTTGGAAGCCGCGAGTGAGCATGCAGGCGGGAGAGTTCTTGATGAAGCCACTCAAGCACTTCTTGACCTTTCGCCGAAGGAACGTCTGACCGCGATTGACGAATTGATGGCATCTAGGGTCAGGACCTATTAATCTGTCAAAAATAGAAGTGAATTGAGGTTTTTCGGCTTACCGCCACACCAGCGAGTTCTGCCAGCTTTCTGAATATTTTTTCGCCCGTGTTCTCAGCGAACACCTCTGAAAGCGTGATTAGATCGAGCAACTTTTCCCGATCTTCTATTCGCTC